>CAVONH010000001.1:0-21925 GCA_963697245.1 uncultured Gammaproteobacteria bacterium
TGCAGGGCGTACTCGCGGCGTCTTACCAGTATGGCTACCGGCTCGCACTGCTCGTCGCCGGTGCCGGCGCGCTGTACATCGCCGAGTACGGCTCGTGGTCCCTGGCGTACACCGCAATGTCGGGGTGCATGCTGGTCGGCATCGCCACGACACTGTGGTGCCGCGAACCGGACGTCGCCGCAACCGTCCGGGGGTCAGCGGGCTGGGCCTGGCGGCCCGTATCGCCCACTGGGCGAAGCCTGCGGTCATTGATCCCCTGGTCGATTTCTTCAGCCGCTTCGGCCGCTTCGCCCTGGTCATCATCCTGTTCATCGTGTTCTTCCGGCTCAGCGACTACGTGCTCGGTATTCTCGCGAACCCGTTCTACCTGGACATCGGCTTCAGCAAGGCCGAGATCGCGAGCGTCGCGAAGATCTACGGCATCATCGTGTCGCTGGTCGGTGCGGGTGCGGGCGGCTGGGCCATCGTCAGGTACGGCATCGCGCGCTGCCTGATCGCAGCCACGGTCCTGATCGCGAGCACCAACCTGTTTTTTGCAATGATGGTCTACATCGGTGCCGAGATCTGGATGCTCACCGTAACCATCAGTGCCGACAATTTCGCGATGGGCTTCGGCGAACTCATATTCATCGCGTACCTGTCGAGCCTCGTCAACCAGTCGTTCACGGCAACGCAGTACGCGCTGATGAGTTCCCTGATGAGTATTCTCTCGGCAAGTTCACTGCCGGGTATTCCGGCAATGTCCAGGAGGCCGTCGGCTGGATGGGCTTCTTCCTGTATGCCGCGGCGCTCGGGCTGCCGGCAATACTGCTGTCGATGGTCGTCGCGAAGCACCACGATCGCCTGGTGGGCTCCGATGGCGACGCGGTCAGCGTCGGGCTGCTCGAGGAGCTGGACGATCCAGGCTGCCGCGAATTCACGATCGGCGACGGTGACTGGCCGTTCATGGGCTTCGTCGTGCGCCAGGGGGGCGATGTATACGCCTACCAGAACTACTGCATGCACGTCGGCCATCCGCTGAACTGGTCGCCGGACAAGTTCCTGACCAAGGACAGGTCTGCGATCATCTGCGCCTCGCACGGCGCGCTTTACGACATCAGGAGCGGCGGAGTGTTTCGCGGGGCCGTGCCCCGGAAAATCACTGCGCAGGGGTGGCAGTGGAGGTACGCGACGGGGTCGTCTACGTCACCGGGCCCGAAAGCCTGTACAGGGGCCGCGCTACAGTTCAGTAACTGTCGAGGAACTCCAGCGGGTCGTGGTATCCGGCCGGCATCTCGTCGTTGTTTCTGCCGACATAGTCTTCCGGATCCATATCCACCGAGCCGGACCAGTCTTCCGGCGGGCTGGCTTCGAGCAGGAACAGCTCGGGCCACTGCCTCCAGGTCGATTTCGTCGATCGTACCGTCGAACTGCTGGAGCTCCACGGTACCGTCGTCTTCGTCGACCGCGACCACCTCGAACAGCGTGCCGTTCGGGCGACTGAACCACTGGCCTATCACGGGATAGAGTATTGCCATCTCTGTTCGTCCTGTCCGTAGTCCGGGAATCCGCTGTTTCTTTATATATAGATCACAATTCGCGACTTGCAAGATCAATCCGCACAAAGCGCCAGTCACGGATACGGTGTCCGTGCCGCAGTCCGCGCCGCTCGAACTTGGTCACCGGGCGGTCGAGAGGCTGCTCGCCCGAGTGGACCCGCTTCTCGGCGCACTCGAAACGGCCGGACTCACGGATGGCCGCTTCGATATGTTCCGCGTAGTTCTCCCAGTCGGTGGCCACGTTGAAGGTGCCGTCCGGCGACAGGCGGCTCGCAACCAGCTCCAGGAACGCCGGCTGCACCAGGCGTCGCTTGTGATGGCGCTTCTTGGGCCAAGGGTCCGGGAAATAGAGATTGATGCGCGACAGCGACGCCGGGGCGATCATCGCCTCGAGTACCTCGACCGCGTCATGCCGGACCAGGCGGAGATTCGTGACGCCCGCAGCGCGAGCTGCGAGCAGGCAGTGACCGACACCGGGCTCGTGAACCTCGATGCCGAGGAAGTCGAGTTCCGGGTGTTCCGCCGCCAGCTGAACCAGCGTATCCCCGTTGCCGAAACCGATTTCCAGCACGACCGGCGCATCGCGCCCGAACAGCGCGTCGAACTGCAGCGGCTCGCCGCTGAACGGCACGCCGAATTCCGGCCAGAGCTCCTCCAGCGCCCGCTGCTGGGAGGGGGTGAGGCGTCCGGCGCGGCGCACGAAACTGCGAATGGTCCTGCGCCGGGATTGGGTGTTCGCGTCCGAGCTCATGGTTGCGCATTGTAGCGCTTGAGCGACGCACACAAACAACAGTATGCTGTGGGAACTGCAGCAAGCCTGCTGGGGGACCAAAATGAAAACCATTACTATTTACAGAGAGATACGCGCCGCATTCGTTGCGCTCTCCGGAATCGGTGCAGCAATTGTCGTGGCGATTGTCGCTTTTTCGCTACCCGGCAGCGCCGTCGCGCAGCAGGGTTCCGCGGGCGCGATGCTCGAAGAGATCGTCACGACCGCGCGCAAGAAGAGCGACGCGGAGAAGGCGCAGGAAGTGCCGGTCGCGTTGACGGCTTTCGGCGCCGCCCAGCTCGATGCACTGTTCGTGAAGAAGCTCGACGACCTGAGCTACAAGATGCCCAACGTGCAGCTGGAGGCGGTGGGCACGTTCCCGGGCGTGCAGAATTTCTCGATTCGCGGCCAGGGCATCAACAGCTCGATCCCCTCGGTCGACCCGACCGTCGGCGTGTTCGTCGACGGCGTCTTCGTGGGCACGACCTACGGCGTCGTGCTCGACACCTTCGACCTCGAGAGCATCGAAGTGCTGCGCGGCCCGCAGGGCCTGCTGTTCGGCCGCAACGTCACGGGTGGCGCGGTGCTGTTGCGCAATGCGCGCCCCGACGGTGAATTCGGCGCGAAGGTCCGGGTGGGCCAGACCGACGAGGATCAGACCAATATCGCGGCCGCGATCGAGGGTTCCCTGATCGAAGACCGGCTGGCGGGCAAGATCGCCGTCCTCTACGACAAGGACAACGGCTACTTCGACAACATCAACCAGACGATCCCGCCGAATCCGGCAGCGGCGGTATTCCCCGCGCCGCACCCGCTGCAGCCGTTCTACGCCGAGCCGGCGCTGCGCAGCCAGGTGGGCGAGATGGAGACGACGCTGATACGCCCGACCCTGGTCTGGACGCCGAGCGACAGCGTGGACATCACGCTGATACTCGAGTCCGGCAAGGTGGAGGGCGACGGCGCGGTATGGGCCAACGTCACCGACCAGCGCGCCGGCACACTGGCGAATTTCTCGACGACCTCCGATGAGATCGGCTTCACCGAGATCGACTGGTACCAGTCGACACTCGAGGTCAACATCGACGCATTCGGCGGCACGATCACGAACATCCTCGGCTACCGCGAGGTGGAGGCGGATTCGGCGGCCGATATCGACGGCACCCTGCTGCCGATCTTCTCGGCGCCCGGCTTCACCACGCAGGACCAGATCAGCAACGAGCTTCGCTGGTCGGGGCGCTTCACGGAAAACTGGGATACGACGATCGGGTTCTACTACTTCGACCAGGACGTCGAGTATCGCGAGGGCCGTTACATCTGGCTGCCGCCGCCGCTCGGGCCCGCGCCTGCCGGCATCAACCTGACGGTTGCGCTCGGCGGTGACATGCAGGCCGAGAACTTCGGCATCTTCTGGAACAACGACTTCTACGTCGGCGACAGCTGGGTATTCTCGGCCGGCATCCGCTACACGGATGAGTCGAAGAAGGCGCAGATCATCACTGCCCCGCCCGGCAGCCCGTGCCGCGACGTGGTGACGTTCAACTGCACCTTCGACAACCTGCAGGGTGACTGGGACAACATCACGCCGAAGCTGGGCGCGCAGTGGAACTTCAGCGAGAGCGGCCAGATGTATGGTTTCTGGTCGAAGGGCTATCGCTCCGGCGGCTTCAATTTCCGCAACGCAAAGCCTTTCTTCATCCCGCCCGGCCCGACCCGGGAAGAGGAGAACAATACCTACGAGATCGGTCTCAAGACGGACTTCGCCGACGGGCGCGTGCGCCTGAACGTCGCCGCGTTCTATAACGAGATCACGGACATGCAGCGCGAGCTGAATATCGGTGACCCTGACGTCATCGTGCTGCAGGCGACGCTCAATGCGGGCGACGTAACCATCCAGGGCGCCGAGGTCGACGTGGTCGCATTACTGACGGATACGTTCTCGATCAACGCGTCGGTCGGGGTGCAGGATGGTGAATACGACAGCATCGATCCCTTCGTGCTGCAGCTCGAGGCTATCCTCGAAGCTGCGGGCCAGCCGAGCACGGTCATCGGCCCGGACCTGCCGCGCCTCGCGCCGTCGAACTACAGCCTCGGCTTCTCGTGGGACATCCCCGCGGGTTCGATGGGCCTGTTCAACGTCGCTGCGAATTACAGCTACCGCGAGGGGCATCCGTACAACGATGCGAACACCGAGATCTTCGACGACCAGGAACGCATCGACGCGAGCCTCAACTGGTTCTCACCGTCGGAGCGCTGGCAGGTGTCGGTCTACGGCAAGAACCTGAGCGACGAGGCCAACTGGGGCAACCTGACGTCGATCGCCGGGCTCTGGACCGCGGGGCCCATGCAGAAGGGCCGCCTGCTCGGCATGGAGGTCAACTGGCGCTATTGAGCAACGGCGAACTGTAGGAGCGCGCCTCGGCGCGCGACAGTTCGCGGTTCGAGAACCGCTCGCTACGGTTGGCCTTTTTCTTTCGTCCCTTCACGATCCGCGGGTCGTGCGGAAAGGTTACCGGCCCGGCCTTGTCCGGCCAGCGCCCCTTGATGTCCGCGTAGAAGTCCTGGCAAAACGCCAGGTCTTTGTGCCAGTCGCCGGACAGCGAGAACGTGGGGCCGAGGCCGATTCGTCGCTTGCCGTAGTCCAGGAAACCGAGAACGACCGGCACCTCCGCACCTTCCGCGATGCGATAGAAGCCCGACTTCCAGTGGTCCACGCGGCTGCGCGTCCCTTCGGGGGCGAGGCCGAAGTAGAAGGACTCGCTGTTCCTGAACATCTCGATGGCCTGGTCGACGGCCGAGCCGGCTCGCTTGCGGTCGAGCGGAATGCCGCCGAGCGAGCGCAACAGGACGTTCAGCGGAAACCAGAACAGGGATTGCTTGGCGAAGAAGTGTATCTCTACGTCCATGGCCACCCTGCAGACAAGCCCCCAGAAACCGTCCCAGTTCGACGTGTGCGGCGCCGCAACGATGACGGCTTTCGGGGCCAGCGGTTTCGTGCCGACGATCTCCCAGCCGCCGATCTTCAGGATTGCTTTTGCGATGGCCTGCAGCATGATGGTCAGCGATTGTCGCAGGCGGCTCAGGCGTTCGGCCGGCCGGCGTAGACGGCAAGCGCGCCCGCCACGAGCAGGCCGCCGCCCAAAGCTGCATTGCCCTGCAGGGTCAGCACCAGCGTGCCGGCGAGCAGGCTGGTCATCGCGATGATCAGCCAGTAGCGTTGCCGGCGCTGGCCCTCGAGCTCGCTGCGAATGCGTTCGATCTCGGCGGAACGCAGCTCGAGCGCGAGGTCGCCGGCTTTCGCCCGGTCGGACAGTTCGCGGATCGTGCCGGGCAATTCGCGCAGGGCGTGCCGCAGCTGCGGCAGGTTCTCGCGCAGGTCGTCGATCATCGCGCGCGCACCCACCTGTTCGTCCATCCACTGCCGCAGCACCGGCCTGGCCGTCTTGAAGATGTCGAGCTCGGGATACAGCTCGCGGCCCAGGCCTTCGATGTTGAACAGCGTCTTGTGCAGCAATATGAGCTGCGGCTGGATCTCCACGTTGAAACGCTGCGCGACGCGGAACAGGCGCATCAGCACCTGGGCGAACGAGATCTCGGAGAGCGGCTTGTTGAAGATCGGCTCGCAGACCGTGCGCACGGCGGTCTCGAGCTGGTCGATGCGCGCGTCGTCCGGCACCCAGCCGGAGTCGAGATGCAGCTTGGCGATGCGGTGAGTAGTCGCGCTCGAAAAACGCGAGGAAATTCTCGGCGAGGTACTGCTTGTCCTCCGGGTTCAGCGTGCCGACGATGCCGAAATCGACCGCCGCATACTTCGGGTTCTCCGGGTCTTCGACGTTCACGAAGATATTGCCGGGGTGCATGTCCGCGTGAAAGAAGTTGTGGCGAAAAACCTGCGTGAAGAAGATCTCCACGCCGTTTTCGGCGAGTTTCTCGATGTTGGTGCCGGCGGCCCGCAGCGCGTCCATGTCGCTGATCGGGATGCCGTGTATGCGCTCCTGCACCAGGACCTCGGGCCGGCAATAGTCCCAGTAGATCTCCGGGACATGCAGCATGTCCGAGCCCGCGAAGTTGCGCTTGAGCTGGGCGGCATTGCCCGCTTCGCGCATCAGGTCGAGTTCGTCGAGAATCGTCTGCTCGTACTCGGACACGATCTCGAGCGGCTTGAGGCGCTTGCCGTGCTCCCAGTACCGCGCCGCAAGCGCCGCGATGGTCCGCATCACTTCGAGGTCCTGCTCGATTCGCTCGCGCACGCCGGGGCGCAGCACCTTGACGACGACGTCCGTGCCGTCCGGCAGCTCGGCCGTGTGCACCTGCGCGATCGACGCCGCCGCCAGCGGCTCCCTGTCGAAGCGCTTGAACACGTCGTCGACCGGCTGGCCGTAAGCGGACTCGAGTATCGCGACGGCCTGTTCCGCGGGAAACGGCGGCACCGCGTCCTGCAGCTTGGCCAGCTCGCTGGCGATGTCGGGGGGCAGCAGGTCGCGCCGCGTGGAGATCGCCTGGCCGAATTTGACGAAGATCGGCCCGAGTTCCTCGAGCGCGAGGCGGATGCGCTCACCCTGCGGCGCGCTGCGGTCCCGGCGCCGCGGCGCGAGGTAGAACAGGAAGCGCATCGGGCGCAGCAGGTGCGTCGCCGAGATGATCTCGTCGAGGCCGTACTTGACCAGCACCCGCTGGATGCGGATCAGCCGGAAGAAGGTCCTGCGCCGCATCATCGGCGCCGTGTTCCCGAGGCGGCCAATCCTGGCTGCCAGCCGATCGACGTCGTCGCGCAGCTGGTTGACGTTTCTCGAGAACTGTTCGACCTCGTAACGGCTCGGAACGTCCCGGCTCTCCTCCTGCAGGTATTCGCGGATGTTGTCGCCCATGATCGAGCGCGTCTCGCGCGCCCAGCGACCGACCGCCCGGCTGAATTCGCCCAGCCCGTGCGCCGCGGTATCGCCGATCACGGCGGACAGCTCTTCCTCGATGTCCGGCCGTCGCGTGCGTCAACAGTTCCTGGAAAGCCTGTGCCGTCGCGGCGTCGCCGCTCAGGTCGAGCGATCCGTCGCGTATGGCGTCTTCACCGGCCATGAGCGCGAGCGCCACCAGCGAGCCTGTAATGACCACGTCCGGCTCGCCGTCGTGGCGGGTGCTGAGGTGCAGGGCGTCCCGGCCGATCTCGAAGTAGCCGGAAAGCCCGGTATCGCGGACCCTGATCGCGATCAGTTTGCCGTCGAGCCGGCTGCACAGCTCGCTCGCGCGGGTGGACTCGCGGATGTTCCGGTTGAGCACGCGCGTGATCGGTTGCAGCAGGGCTTCGAGCGGGTTCATGGCTGTTTCAGATCTTGTAGCCGGTATGCAGCGCGACGATGCCGGCGGTCAGGTTGTTGTAGCGGCAGCGCTCGAAACCGGCGTCCTGCATCATGCCGAGCAGGGTTTCCTGGTCGGGGTGCATGCGAATCGACTCCGCCAGGTACTGGTAGCTGTCCGGGTCCCTGGCCACCAGCTTGCCGAGGAGCGGCAGCACCTTGAAGGAATACAGGTCGTACGCGGGCTTTATCGCCTTCGATGGCCGGGAGAACTCGAGTATCAGCACCTTGCCGCCCGGTTTCAGTACCCGCTGCATCTCGGCCAGTGCGGCCTCCTTGTGCGTGACGTTGCGCAGCCCGAAAGCGATGGTGACGCGGTCGAAGGTGTTGTCCGCAAACGGCAGCGATTCGGCGTCGACCTGCGCCAGCTCGACGTTGCCCGCGATACCCGCGTCGACGAGCCTGCGGCGGCCGTATTCGAGCATCGCCGCGTTGATGTCGGCCAGCACCACCTGGCCGCGCGGGCCGACGATGCGGGCGAACTCGCGCGTGAGATCGCCGGTGCCGCCGGCGAGGTCGAGGATCACCTGTCCCGGCCGCGCATTGGCATGCTGGATCGTGTAGCGCTTCCAGAGCCGGTGCATGCCGGCGGACATCAGGTCGTTCATGATGTCGTAACGGCTGGCTACGGAGTCGAATACCCCTTTTACGAGGTCGGCTTTGTCGTCGACAGGAACGTCTTTATAGCCGAAATGCGTGGTATCGGCGGATTTGTCGGGGCTGTCCGTTCGGGGCGCCATGGCGGGATATCGTTACTGTTTTTCGCGAGCATACCCTGCTGCCTCGAGCCGGTCGAGGTAACGCTGCCAGTTCGCCGCCATATCCCGGCCCAGGTCGTAGAGGTATTGCCAGTTGTAGAGCCCGCTGTCGTGGCCGTCATCGAACACGAGGCGCACCGCGTAGTGCCCGACCGGCTGGATATCGACGATGGCGACATTCTCCTTGCCGTGCTGCAGCGTCTCCTGGCCGGGGCCGTGGCCACGTACCTCCGCGCTCGGCGAATGCACGCGCAGGTACTCGAACGTGTAGTCGAACTCGCTGCCGTCGTCGAAGCTGACGACCAGCAGGCGCGGTTCTTTCCTGAGACGAATTTCGGTCGGGTTGGCCATGGTCTTTCCTTACGCGTAATTGCTGGAGCGGTTCTCGAACCGCGACGGTTCGGCCAGGCTCCTTCAGTTGCGGCTCCACCTGTAGGAGCGGTTCTCGAACCGCGACGGTCGCAGGCCCGCTCCTCAGTTGCGGCTCCACCTGAGGAGCGGTTCTCGAACCGCGATCGCAGGCCGAGGCTCGCCCCTACAGGGAATTCATCAGAGGATATACCGGCTCAGGTCCTCGTCCTTCGACAGCTCGGCGAGGTGCTCGTCGACGTACCCGGCGTTGATCTGCACGTGCGTGCCGCTCTTGTCGGATGCCTCGAACGATACCGTCTCGAGCAGTCGTTCCATGACCGTGTGCAGCCGGCGCGCACCGATGTTCTCGGTGTTCTCGTTGACCTGGTAAGCGACCTCGGCGAGGCGGCGCACCCCGCTCTCGGTGAACTCGAGCTGCACGTCCTCGGTGCCGAGCAGGGCGCTGTATTGCAGCGTCAGCGACGCGTCGGGCTCGGTCAGGATGCGCACGAAGTCGTCGGTCGTCAGCGACTTGAGTTCGACGCGGATCGGGAAGCGTCCCTGGAGTTCGGGGATCAGGTCCGAGGGCTTGGATACGTGGAAGGCGCCGGACGCGATGAACAGGATATGATCGGTCCTGACCATGCCGTACTTGGTATTGACCGTGGAGCCCTCGACCAGCGGCAGCAGGTCGCGCTGCACGCCCTCGCGGGACACGTCGGCGCCCTGGGTTTCGGAGCGCCGCGCGACCTTGTCGAGTTCGTCGAGAAACACGATGCCGTGCTGCTCCACGGCTTCGAGTGCCTGCGCCTTGAGCTCCTCCTCGTCCACCATCTTGGCGGCTTCCTCGTCGGTCAGCTGCCTGAGCGCATCCCGGATCTTGAGCTTGCGCGTGCGGCGGCGATTGCCGCCGAGGTTCTGGAACATGCCCTGCAGCTGGCTGGTCATCTCCTCCATGCCGGGAGGCGCCATGATTTCGATGCCCATCGGCATTGCCTGGACCTCGATCTCGATCTCACGGTCGTCGAGCCGGCCCTCGCGCAGCATCTTGCGGAATTTCTGCCGCGTTTCGCCGCCCTGTGCCGCGGGCTCGCTGTCCGCGTTGAACCCCATGGTCGGCGAGGCCGGCGGCAGCAGCGCATCGAGCACGCGCTCTTCCGCGGCGTCCTCCGCGCGGTGCCGGACGCGGGACATGGCATCCTCGCGGGTCATCTTGACGGCAACGTCCATCAGGTCGCGGATGATGCTGTCCACCTCGCGGCCGACGTAGCCGACTTCCGTGAACTTGGTCGCCTCCACCTTGACGAACGGGGCCTTCGCGAGCCGCGCCAGGCGGCGCGAGATTTCCGTCTTGCCCACGCCCGTCGGGCCGATCATCAGTATGTTCTTCGGCGTTATTTCGCTGCGCAGCGGCTCGTCCACCTGCACGCGGCGCCAGCGGTTCCTGAGCGCGATCGCAACCGCGCGCTTGGCTTCGTCCTGTCCGACGATGTGCTTGTCCAGCTCCTGGACGATCTCGCGGGGCGTCATCTGTGACATCAGCCCAGCTCCTCCACGACGACATTGCGGTTGGTGAAGACACAGATCTCGGCGGCTATCTGCAGCGCCTCCTCGACGATCTCGCGAGCGTCCAGCTCGGTGTTCCGCAACAGCGCTTTCGCGGCGGCCTGCGCGAACGGGCCGCCGGAGCCGATGGCCATCAGGTCATCCTCGGGCTCGATGACGTCGCCGTTGCCGGAGATGATCAGCGAGGCGTCCTCGTTCGCCACGCACAGCAGGGCTTCGAGACGGCGCAGCCGGCGGTCGGTACGCCAGTCCTTGGCCAGCTCGATCGCGGCCCGGGTCAGGTTGCCGTATTGCTCGAGCTTGGCCTCGAACAGCTCGAACAGCGTGAACGCATCGGCGGTGCCGCCGGCGAATCCGGCGATGACCTTGCCGCCGGCCAGCAGCCGTACCTTGCGCGCGTTGCCCTTCATGATGGTGTTGCCCATGCTGACCTGTCCGTCGCCGGCCATTGCGACCCTGCCATTACGGCGCACCGAGACGATGGTTGTCCCACGAAACTGTTCCATGATGCGGTTCCTGAGCGATTGCCCGGCCGGGCGGGCGGTGTTGTGCGCGGCTATGGCTTGTCTTTGGCCCGCGCGCGCGGATGCGTTTTGTCGTATATCTGGGCGAGGTGTTGGAAGTCAAGGTGAGTATAGACCTGGGTCGTGGAGATGTTCGCGTGTCCCAGGAGTTCCTGCACGCCGCGCAGATCGTGGCTCGACTCGAGCAGGTGGGTGGCGAAGGAATGCCGGAAAAGGTGCGGGTAGACCTTGGTATCGATGCCCTGGCGCCGCGCCCAGTGGTCCACTCGGGCCTGGATGCTGCGGTGGCTCAGGCGTGTACCGCGCTGGCTGACGAACAGTGCCCGTTCCTCGGCGGCCGCCAGCGACCCGCGTGAGCGGTGCCATCGCGACAGCGCCTCGAGCGCCCGCGAGCCGACCGGCACGATGCGGTCCTTGTTGCCCTTGCCCGTGACGCGCACCGTGGCGTCACGCGTGTCCACGTCGCCGAGATTGAGGTCGGCGAGCTCCGCGAGGCGCAGTCCGGACGAATACAGCAGCTCGAGGATCGCCCGGTCCCGGTCGACGAGCGGTCCGTCCCCGGGAATTTCGAGGAGCCGCGCCATTCGGTCGGCGTCCAGGTTCTCCGGCAGGCGCTTCGGGCCGCGTGGCGCGGACACGGACTGCACCGGGTTGCGCCGGACGTGCTTTTCCCTCACCAGGTAGCGGAAAAAGGTGCGTGCCGCCGACAGGCGCCGCTGGATGCTGCGCGGCGCACAGGCCGCGGCGGAAGCAGGTCGCCGAGTAGCTTCGAATGTGTTCGCTGTCGAGGTCGGCCCAGGCGGACAGGCCGGTCCGGTCACACCACCCCTGCAGGTCCGCGAGGTCACGCCGGTAATGCTTGCAGGTTTGCGGCGACAGCCGGCGCTCGTACTCGAGGTGTCGGACGAAGGCGTCGATCCGGTCGGCTTCGGCGGCGTCCACGTGCCCGCGTCAGTACCGGTTCAGAGCGCCGGATATCAGGTCGCCGACACGCGCCAGGAAGTCGATACTCATGCCCGGGTGGAAACGGTTCGCGTCGACGCTGCCGATGGCCAGGAAGCCGATACTCGCCTTGCTGCCCAGCGGCACCAGGGCCACCGAGCCGATGTCCTCGGCGTCGGAGCGGAACAGGAACGTGCGCTGCGCATCGCGGATCCGGCCGCAACGGGGGCCGCTGCCCTCGAGGAAAGTGGCGAACGGCCGCAGCGCGTCGTCGTCCCGCTGGAGGGCGCGGAAGAAGCGGCCGGCATCGACGTCGTCGAAACGGTCCGGGTTGCCGAACAGGACCAGCACGCCCTGGTCGGCACCGAAGCCGGAGCGTACCGCTACCTCGACCGCGGCCACGGTGGCGTTGAGACTGTCGGCTGCCAGCAGCTGGATGCTGAGCTGATGGATCTTGGCGGCGAGGACGTCGTTGTCGCGAGCCACCTGGATGAGCTCCCTGAGCTGACGCTCGAGCTTGACCTCTTTCTGCCGCAGCATCGATACCTGGCGTTCGACGAGTGAGACCGTGCCGCCGGTCTCGTGCGGGATTCGCAGCTTGCTCAGCAGTTTCGGGTAGCGCTCGAAAAAGTCGGGATGTGCCGCCAGGTAACCGCTGATCGCCTCTTCGGTAGGCTCCGCGTCAGCGTACTCCCGCTTCGCTTGTGTGCTCATAAATCGATCTTTCCCTCGCTGATTAACTCGGCGTTTCCGGTCAGCCAGACCGGCTCGGCGTCGCCGCGCCAGCTTACCACGAGTTGCCCGCCCGGCAGACTCACGGTGACCGTGTCGTCCAGCTGGCCGAGGCGCTGCCCCGCGACGACCGCGGCGCAGGCGCCGGTGCCGCAGGCCAGCGTTTCTCCCGTGCCTCGTTCGTAGACGCGCAGGTCGATGGCCTTGCGCCCGCGGATCGCCATGAAACCGACATTCGCGCGCTCGGGGAAGCGCTCGTGGCGTTCGATCATCGGGCCCAGGCGCGCGACGTCCGCCGAACCCGTATCGGCCACCTGCATCACGCAATGCGGGTTGCCCATGGACACCACCGACACGTCGTAGTCGTCGCCGTCGACGGACAACAGGTAGCGGTCGGCCCTGCTGTCGGCGATGAACGGAACCTGCGACGGCTCGAACTCCGGCGCGCCCATGCTCACCGTGATCCGCCCGTCGGGCTCGATGCGTGCTGCGACCGGGCCGGCCGGGCTTTCGAGTTCCAGCGCCCCGTTGCCGCCCGACTCGCGGGCGAGCATCCACGCCACGCAGCGGACGCCGTTGCCGCATTGCTCGACCTCGGAGCCGTCTGCATTGAAGATGCGATAGGCGGCGTCCGGCCCGTCCTCGTGCGACGCCGTCACCCACATCAGCTGGTCGAAACCGGGCCCGGTCGATGCATCGGCGAGGCGCCGCAGCGTGGCGACGCCAGGGGGCTCTACGTCATGCTTGCGGGCGTCGATAACGAGTATCCGGTTACCGGCGCCATGCATTATCAAATAGTCGAGTTCCACGGTTTCTCTGATGGACTTTTTCGGCCTCTGCATGTAGTTTACATAACCCCTCGTTATGCCCGATAACAAACCGGTTTCTAACAGCTCCTGGGGAGAATAATGCGGCACATAATGGTTCTGAATGCGAAGGGTGGCTGCGGCAAGAGCACGCTCGCAACGAATATTGCTTCTTACTTTGCCACAGAAGGCGCGGCCGTCGCGCTCGCCGATTACGACCCGCAGCGGTCGGGTCTCGACTGGCTGGAACGGCGCCCGGCCGACCGCCCCGAAATCGTCGGTGTGGCGGCTTACGAAGACGGCTTCCGGCGGGTGCCGCGGACCGCGGACATCGTCGTCGTCGATGCGCCGGCGCGCTCCCACGGCAAGGAGCTCACGGACCTGGTCAATCATGCGGAAACGATCATCGTGCCGGTGCTGCCGTCGACGATCGACATGCAGGCTTCCACGAAATTCATCGAAGAACTCAGGAACGTCGGCAAGATCCAGCGCAAGCAGGCCAAGATCGGCGCCGTCGCGAATCGCGTCCGTGACAACACGCTGATCTGGGGCGATCTCGACGAGTACCTGACCAAGGCGCGGGTTCCCTACATCGCCGCGTTGCGCGAGGCGCAGAACTACGTGCGTGCGTACACGCGCGGCCTCGGCATCTTCGAGCTGCCCGAGTATCTCGCCTGGCCGGACTGGGAAGAGTGGGAGCCGCTGACGGCCTGGCTGAGAAGCAAGCGCAGCCAGCCGTAGGAGCGTTTTCGAACCGCGCAAATCGCGGGCCCAGGCCCGCTCCTACAGGAAGGTCTGCGATTGCCGTAGGAGCGGTTCTCGAACCGCGCAAATCGCGGGCCCAGGCCCGCTCCTACAGGAAGGTCTGCGATTGCCGCAGGAGCGGTTCTCGAACCGCGCAAATCGCGGGCCCAGGCCCGCTCCTACAGGCTGTTCCCTGATTCTTCTGCGAGGCTGGCGGCGATGCCGTCGGCGGGGTTTGAATATTTCGGGGTCACGCCCAGTACCTCGTGCATTTTCGTCGTATCCACGACGCGCGATTCCCTCAGGAAAGACAGCCGCATCGGCGAAAAGGTCTGTTGCGCTTCCGCGAAACTGATCATCGGGGGCGGCGGCAGTCCCGCCTGCCGCGCGACCTCGTTACTGAACCAGGTGCCGGAGCGGTGGTCGCCGTCGCCGACGTTGTAAATGCCGTCGGGCACGTCGGGCGACAGGGCCGCGATGCAGCAGCTCGCGAGATCCTCGACGTGGATGCGGTTGCCCGGGTTCGCATCTTCCTCCCGCAGCACCGGCATCGCGTCACGAAGCCCCTGGGTCCCGAGCCGCCCCGGGCCATAGATGCCCGGCACCCGCAGCACCACCGCCGTCGTGTTGCGCCCCGTGCACCATTCGGCAAGCAGCCGTTCGGCGGCGAGACGGCGCTCCGCGCGTGCGGACTCGGGGCGGGGCCCGGTTGTCTCGTCGACGCGTTCGCCGTCGCAATTGCCGTACACGCCGGTCGTACTCAGGTAGACGATCCGCGCCGGCGGGTGCGGCAGCAGCGCCAGGAATTTCGCGAGCCTCGGGTCTCCCGGATGGTCGGAAGCAGGCGGCACGGAGTAGATGACCGCGTACTGCGCCGGCAGCGCGATTCGCAAGCGCTCGTCACGGTCGAGGTCCAGCCGCTCGTCGCCTGGCCGGGAGCGCCCGAGGGCGACGGCATCCGGCAGCCGCCGGAGTACACGCGCCCCCGTGTAGCCGGCGCCGACGAACAGGGTGATCACTTGCGGACCGACTTGAGGTGCGGAATGGCCGTCCTGGGGGACTCGGCGACGAGGCCGAGGCCTTCGCGGAACGCATCGGCGGCGGCATCGCCTTCCCCGAGCCGGTTCAGCAGGCGGCCGTAGTCCTGGTAGGCTTCCGGCGTCGGCCGCAGCGAGATAACGGTTTCGAGGTAACTGCGTGCCTTGCCCCAGAGTTCGTTACGCAGGCAGAGACGCGCGGCGGTGAGCAACAGGTCGGGATCTTCCGGGTGACTGGTGAGCCAGCCCTCGGCCCGCTTCAGCTGCTTCGATGCGTCGGGTCCTTCGACGAGGCCGAACTGGCGCACGAGTGGGCCGCGCCATTCCTTCTTCAGCGCCGCCGCCAGTTCCTTCTCGGCCTGTTCGTGTTTGCCGCTCCTGATCAGCGCGGAGAAATAGGCTTCCAGCAGCTCGAGATCGGAGCGCAGGTTCCGCGGTACATTCTTCCACGCGGCCTGGATGGCATCGCCATCCTCCGCCCGATCGAGATGCTCGCGATGAACGCGGACGGTCCACGTGCGGATGGCGTCGACGGTAATGCGTCCCTGCGCCTTCAGCCGCGGCAGCAGCTGTCCCAGGCTGTCCCAGTCCTCGAGCCGGTAATACAGTTTGCCGAGCAGGCCCAGCGCGTAGCTGTGATCACGCGAGTTCTCCTCGATGCGGCGCAGCGTCGCCAGCGCCTGCTCGTACTGGTTGCGGTCGAGCTGCAGCTCGGCCTGGGTCAGCAGCACCGCGTTCGTGGCGGCGGGCGTATTTTCGTAGGCGAGCTTCAGCCATTCGTCGCGACGCTGGTCGTTGCCCTGCAGGTGAGCCGCGCGGGCAGCCTGCAGGTAGTTGAGCAACGGCGTGTCGCTGGTGCCGGCAGCCCGCGCCAGCAGCTTCTCGCCGCGTGCGAAGTTGCCTTCGGCAACCTCGATCATGCCGCGTGTCAGCTTCTGCCCGGCGCGGCCCGCGCGGTAGCGGCCGGCGGCCTCGCCGATCAGGCGCGGCGCAAGGATGAGCTTGCGGACCGCCCAGACGGCCACCACCAGCACGACGGCGATGCCGAGCAGAACGGGCACTGACATCTCCACGAGATAGCCGCGGAAATTGATGGCGACGTAGCCGGGATCCTGCAGCAGGAAATGCGCCGCGAATGCGAAGACGAGAGTCGCAATGACGACGATGATGCTGAACTTCATTGCGCGGTCTCGGACAGCACCCGGAACTGGCGAATCAGTCGCAGCGATTCGGAGATGTCGGGTGCCTTGACCGCGACCATGCTGTCACGGACTTCGGCGATCGTTTCACGCGCGCTTTCGACCTGCGCGCTGCCGAGGTCGAAGTATTGCATCAGCAGCGCGTCGGCATCCTCGAGACTCTGTTCGAAAATCGCCTGCTCGCCTCGCAGCAACGAAAGCCTGGCCGCCTGCAGCTGCAGCGCGACATTGCTGCGAATCAGGTGTGACGCATCGGGGGTGAGCAGGGCACGTGTTTCCTCGTCCGGCGGGGTCACCCTGACCAGGCCCGACATTGCCTCCTTCACCGAGGACCAGGCCCTCGAGGCTGCACCCGGCTCTTCTTCCAGGGCGCCTCCGGCTTCGCCGGACTGGCCGCTCGCGGTGCGCAGCGGCAGGGAGTCGACGACCCGGGCAAGGCTCGCGAGCGTCAGCGTCGCGCCTTCCAGGTCGGGTTTTTCCATGGCTTCCAGCGCCGCGAGCTCTCCCGCGAGGGCTCGCCTCACGTCGGTGAGCGCCGGGTTGGCCATCTGCACGACACGTTCGTCGGCCATTCCCAGCGCGAGCATCGCGAGCCGCGGGTTATTGCCGAGCTGCAGCTGCGCGTTCGCGATCTGCATGTAGTACTCGGCCTCGGCGAGCAGCCAGGTGTCGCGTGCGCCCGCCGACGCCCCCTGCAATGCGGCGAGGGAGTTCTCGAGGTTCGACATGCGCCCCGGCAGCGAGTCCAGCAGGTCGGCGCGGCGATCGACTTCGCGCTGCAGCTCCGCAACGCGCGTCTCGAGAGCCTCGTCGCTCGACACGAGGTCTTGAAGCCCCTCGTCCAGGCTGGAGAGAGACGCCCGCGATTCGTCGATGCGGCTCGCGAGACGCTGCAGGGAATCCGTGCTTGCTTCCTCGACAGCCCGTGTGCGGCGGTCTTCCACGATCATGTAGCCGACGGCCGCGAGCGTCAGCAGTGCCAGGAACAGGGCCAGCCAGGACACCGGCGACGTCCCGCGCCGGGGCTGCGCGGCGGGCGGCGGGGCCTTTTCGTCCTGCACCGCGGTTGCGTGATCTTCGGCCGGCGCTTGTTCTTCAGCGGTTTCCGGCGACACGGCTTCCCCGGTCCCGGCTTCCGCCGTTTCCTTGTCTTTGATGTCTTCGCTCATGAGTTCTGTCCGGAACTGTGAGGCGCGGGTGCCGCGATTGCGCGCACGATGTCGTCTGCGCCCGGCCCGTCCGCAAGCGTCGCCGGACAGCCGGGCAGGCGGTCTTTGATCTCTTTTATCACACGAGACGCCGGCGTCACCAGTCGCGTTTTTGCTAATGCGCGGCGGCAGGATCCGGGCAGCAACGCCAGCAGATTGTCGAATGACTCCACGCTCATGACGACAACGGCACCGATCTCGCCGCTCTCGAGCCGCCGTCCGATGGCGTCGATTTGCGGCTCGGTGTAATCGGGAATGCGGCGCGCGTAGACCTCGAGGTAGTCGACGTTCGCGCCCCGCTCACGCAGGGTCGTCGCGAGCAGCTCGCGGCCGCCGTTGCCGCGAATGATGCGCACGGTCTTGCCGCTCACGTCCTTGAGTGCGGGCTCCTCGAGCAGGCTCTCGCTGTCGAAGCCGCTCGCGGGCCGAATATCGACGACCCGCGCAGCCCCCTCGATCGCGGCGGCCGTCGCCGGGCCGACGGCGGCGATCGCGGCGTCGCCCGACCAGGCAAGTCCGTGCTCGACCGCATTGCGGCTGACGAATATGACGATGTCGGGGTCGTCGCGGCCAGAGAGGTCGGCCTGCACCCGCTGCGGATCGCGGGGCGCGATCTCGATGACCGGAAACGCAATGCTGCGCCCGCCCGCCGCCTCGATGGCCGAAATCAGTTCGCCGGCCTGCTCGACCGGGCGAGTAACGAGCACGCCGACGCCCGCGAGCGGGGCGTCAGCCATCCGCCGCAGCCGCCTGCTCGAGCAGTTCGCCCGCACCCTGTTGCAACAATGATTGGGCCAGCTGCCGGCCGATCTGCTCTGCATCACCGACCGGGCCCTCCAGCGAGTCGCGTAACGAACGGCTGCCGTCAGGCAGGGCGACGAGCGCCGTCAGGTGCAGGCGGTCCGCCGCGATGGTCGCGTAGGTGGCGACCGGCGACTGGCAATTCGCCTGCAGGGTAAGCGCGACTGCGCGCTCGGCAACGGTCGTCTGCGCGGTCTCGGCGTGCTCGAGCTTGCCGAGCACACCGCGGAGGTCCGCGCGTGCCGAGAGACACTCGATCCCGATGACCCCCTGGGCCGCCGCCGGCAGCATCTGCTCCGTCGCGAACTGCTGGCGGATGTGCTGTTGCAGGCCGAGTCGCTCGAGTCCCGCGGCAGCGAGGATGATGGCGTCGTATTCGCCGGCTTCGAGCTTCGCCAGCCGCGTATTGACGTTGCCGCGCAGCGGCTCGATCACGAGGTCGGGGCGCATCATTCTCAGTTGCGCCTGGCGCCTCAGGCTGGAACTTCCAACGCGTGCCGCTTCGGGCAGCGCGTCGAGCGAACCGTAGTTCGTCGAGACGAAGGCGTCCGCGTGATTGGCGCGGTTCAGCACCGCGGCAACGCAGAACCCCTGCGGCATTTCCGCGGGCACGTCCTTCATCGAGTGCACGGCGATGTCGGCGTCGCCCTGCTGCATCGCGACCTCGAGTTCCTTGATGAACAGGCCCTTGCCGCCGATCTTCTGCAGGCTGCGGTCGAGGATCTCGTCGCCACGCGTCGACAGTGGCACGAGTTCGACGTCATCGACTTCGTCAAGCTGCGCGAGTCTTTCTGCGACGTGTTCGGCTTGCCACAGGGCGAGCGCGCTTTTGCGGGTGGCGATTCGGATCAACAATGGTCTTCAACCTCCTTTAAGGCGCCGGCGGACGTCCGCGAGGTGCCGGCGGCTGATTATCAACTCGTTTTCGGGTTGTTGCGAGCTGTCGCGCAACACGACGTGGTGCTTGCCGTCCGTGGTCTTCGCGAGCCGCTCGATCTTGTCGACTGCAACGACGGCACCGCGGTGGATGCGGACGAAGTCCGCGGCAAACTCTTCCTCGAGCGACTTCAGCGATTCGTCGATCAGGTCCTGGCCGCCGGAATGGTGTACGCAGACGTATTTCTGGTCGGCCTGGAAATAGTGCACGTCGTCGAGCGGAATGAGCTTCAGCTGGCCGTGCGAGAGCGACGAGACATGATTGCGGCGGCGCTGCATCTGCGGCGCTGCGGCAACCTCGCTGAGGGTGCCCGCGGCGAGTCTCGCCGCCTGTTCGAGCGCACGCGCGAGCCGTTCGCGACGGACGGGTTTCAGCACATAGCCGATGGCCCTGGCCTCGAAGGCGGCGATGGCGTACTCGTCGTAGGCGGTTGCAAACACGATAGCGGGCGGCGGATCCAGCTTGTTGAGGTGATGGGCCGCTTCGATGCCGTCCACTCCGGGCATGCGAATATCCAGCAACACGATGTCGGGATGCCTCTCGGCGGCCAGCCTGACGGCTTCCTCGCCGTTGCCGGCCTCGCCGGCCACCTCGTACTCCTCGAAGTCGTCGATCAGCTGCCGCAGGCGGTCGCGCGCGGGCTTCTCGTCGTCAACGATCAGTATCTTCATCGGCACGTCAGGCCTGCGCGTGCTCGAGCGGGAATCGCAGGCTCACGGTGTACCGGCCGCTCTCATCGGAAACGGACACCGACGCCCGGTTGCCGTAGGCGAGTTCGAATCGCTGGCAGATGTTGCTCATTGCCATCCTGTTGCCGTGCTTCGAGCTGCGCGAGCCGGTCGGCGACGGGATTCGACATGCGAGATGAGCAGTTCCTTGCCGTCGCGCCGGCCGGAGACCGTCACCTCGCCGCCGTCGGGCAGCTGCTCGATGCCGTGATAGATCGCGTTCTCGAGCAGCGGCTGGATGGTGAGGCTGGGGATCAGCGCGCGCATCGGCAGCTCGTCGACGTCCCAGCGCACCCGCAGCCGGTCGCCGAGGCGCAGTTTCTCGATGCGCTGGTAGATGGCGGCGGTCTCCAGTTCCTGCTTGAGCGTCGTGCGGTTCTGGGAGGTATTGAGGTTGGCCCGCAGCAGGTCGGACAGGTCTTCGACCGCCTCCTCGGCCTGGCGCGGATCGCGTGCGCGTCAGCGAGGCGATCGTATTCATGCTGTTGAAGAGGAAGTGCGGGCGGATCAGCGCCTGCAGGGCGCTGATCCGTGCCTGGGCTTCCAGCACGATGCTGCGGCGCCATTCGCTGGAGACGTACGAGGTAGCGCATGCCCAGCGCGATGATGATCGCGCTCACCATGAAGCTCCGGAACAGGAAGCCGGCGTGCGAGTCGTCGATGATCACGGCTGCGGCGAAGATGCGGGTCAACTGGTAGGCGATCTCGGCGCAGCAGCAGGCACAGTCGCGAGCAGGATGATGAATCCGAGCACGAACGCCCGGGTCTTGCCGGCCCCCTCCAGGCGGCTGCGCAGCATGCACATCAGGGCGCAGCCGAGCAGGGACAGCCAGAGCACGAACAGGGCGGTCTTGGACAGCTCGAACAGGAACCGGCCGGGGCCCGGGCTACCCGCGAGGGTCAGTACGATGGCGATCAGCGCGGCGACGATCACGACCACGAATACCGTACTGGCCGCACAAAAGTCTGGCAGATACGCCTGGGCGCCGGACTCGGCGGAATTGCGGGAACTGGGGGCTACGGCCAGACCTGGCGCTCCTCACGAACTGCGTGCGGATTGTAGCGCCGGGGAAGCGCTTTGCTCTAAGCGCGGGTTTTCTCTAGGAGCAATGTTCCTGGATGGACTCTTCGACCTTGCGACGAGCTTCCATCGTCTGCTCTTCATCGAGGTATTCGCGCTCGCCGGTCGCGTTCTCGCGGTACAGCCGGCGCGACTGCAGGTAGGACTCGAGGCGGGCGCGTTGCTCCTGGCACTTGGCGGCGCGCTCTTCCATTTCGGCGCGCGCCTGCGCTTCGGCCTCGCGCTGGCTCTTCGCGTTGGGGCTTCCTCGAGCGCCGCCATGTAATCGCGCCGCTTCTGAACCTGGGCAGTGACCGCTTCGCCGCTGGTTCCGGAATAGGTGACGTCCAGCGTTCCTCACCGGATTCGCCCGTCGGGCGGTCCACGTAGTGGACGCTGCCGTTGTCGTCGACGTACTTGTAGATCTCGCCGGCGAAGGCGCTGGTCGTCAGGGCCGCGGCAGTGATAACGAGTACGAGCAATTTACGATTCATGGCTAACCTTCCGTGCGCAACCACGCATTGCATAGCATTGAACAATAAGAGCATTCAAGCACGACAGGCAAGAATCTGCCGTGATTGCGTTCACAGGGTTGACGTGCACTGTGTCGCATTTTTTCTCAAGTGCAAAAAAAAGCGGGCCCGAGGGCCCGCCAAGTCCTTGCTTTCAAGGGGGATATTGCTCTGTTGGTGGGGGACGTTATGTCATCAGTCGGCGGTCGTGAATTCCGGGTAGGTCTCGAGGCCGCACTCCGAAATGTCCACGCCCTCGTACTCCTCCTCCTCGGAGACGCGGATGCCGAGCGTTTTCTTGATCGCGAACCAGAACACGAAGCTGGTTCCGAACACCCACGCGAAGATTGCGACGATGCCCTTCA
>CAVONH010000002.1:0-95053 GCA_963697245.1 uncultured Gammaproteobacteria bacterium
CGAAGCCGGGAACGCGGCTCAGCTCAAGCGCAACTTCGAGGGCTCGGACATGCTGCATGTCCCGGAGATCTACTGGGACTATTGCCGGCCCGAGGTCCTGGTGCAGGAACGCATACACGGTATCCCGATCAGCGACATGGCCGCGCTGCGGGCCGCCGGCACCAACATCGAGCGGCTCGCCGAGAACGGCGTGGAAATTTTCTTCACGCAGGTTTTTCGCCACAACTTTTTTCACGCGGACATGCACCCCGGCAATATCTTCGTAAACGTCGAAGACCCGGAGAACCCGAAGTATGCGGCGGTCGATTTCGGCATCGTCGGCACACTGAACCCGGAGGACAAGCAGTACCTCGCCGAGAATTTTCTCGCGTTTTTCGAGCGCGACTATCACCGCATCGCCAAGCTGCATCTCGACTCCGGCTGGGTGCCGGACGACGCGCGCATCGATCAGCTCGAGACCGCCGTGCGCACCGTCTGCGAGCCGATCTTCAACAAGCCGCTCTCCGAGATCTCGTTCGCCCAGGTCCTGATGCGCCTGTTTCGCGTCGCGCAGCGCTTCAACGTGGAGATCCAGCCGCAGCTCATATTGCTGCACAAGACGCTGTTCAACATCGAAGGCCTTGGCCGCGAGCTGTATCCCGAGCTCGACATCTTCAAGACGGCCAGGCCGGTGCTGCGGCAGTGGATGGACGAACAGGTGGGTGCGCGCGCGATGATCGACGACCTGCGCGAGAACCTGCCGCAGCTGCGGCACGCCCTGCGCGAATTGCCCGGCACGATCCGCGAGCTGACCGACCGGGCGAAAGCGGGCGACCTCGCGCTCGAGCTGCGTTCCGCCGAGATCGAACGCATTCGCAGCGAGCTCGAGGGCCAGCGCCGGCAGCGCTACTGGCTGATCATCGCGATGACCAGCCTGCTCGCCGGCACGCTGGTGCTGACCCTGCAGGGCAATGCAGCCTTGGGCGGCGGCCTGCTCGTGGCGGGCGCGCTTGCCGTCTACGCCGGCCGGCCGAACGCCTGAGCCGCTTGCGACAATCGCTGACCATCATGCTGCAGGCCATCGCAAAAGCAATCCTGAAGATCGGCGGCTGGGAGATCGTCGGCACGAAACCGCTGGCCCCGAAAGCCGTCGTCGTTGCGGCCCCGCACACGTCGAACTGGGACGGTTTCTGGGGGCTTGTCTGCAGGGTGGCCATGGACGTGGAGATACATTTCTTCGCCAAGCAATCCCTGTTCTGGTTTCCGCTGAACGTCCTGTTGCGCTCGCTCGGCGGCATTCCACTCGATCGCAAGCGAGCCGGCTCGGCCGTCGACCAGGCCATCGAGATGTTCAGGAACAGCGAGTCCTTCTACTTCGGCCTTGCCCCGGAAGGGACGCGCAGCCGCGTGGACCACTGGAAGTCGGGCTTCTATCGCATCGCGGAGGGTGCGGACGTGCCGGTCGTTCTCGGTTTCCTGGACTACGGCAAGCGACGAATCGGCCTCGGCCCCACGTTCTCGCTGTCCGGCGACTGGCGTAAAGACCTGGCGTTTTGCCGGGACTTCTACGCGGACATCAAGGGGCGCTGGCCGGACAAGGCCGGGCCGGTAACCTTTCCTCACGACCCGCGGATCGTGAAGGGACGAAAGAAAAAGGCCAAACCGTAGGAGCGGTTCTCGAACCGCGAACTGTCGCGCGCCGAGGCGCGCTCCTACAGTTCGCCGTTGCTCAATAGCGCCAGTTGACCTCCATGCCGAGCAGGCGGCCCTTCTGCATGGGCCCCGCGGTCCAGAGCCCGGCGATCGACGTCAGGTTGCCCCAGTTGGCCTCGTCGCTCAGGTTCTTGCCGTAGACCGAAACCTGCCAGCGCTCCGACGGCGAGAACCAGTTGAGGCTCGCGTCGATGCGCTCCTGGTCGTCGAAGATCTCGGTGTTCGCGTCGTTGTACGGATGCCCCTCGCGGTAGCTGTAATTCGCGGCGACGTTGAACAGGCCCATTGAACCCGCGGGGATGTCCCACGAGAAGCCAAGGCTGTAGTTCGACGGCGCGAGGCGCGGCAGGTCCGGACCGATGACCGTGCTCGGCTGGCCCGCTGCTTCGAGGATAGCCTCGAGCTGCAGCACGAAGGGATCGATGCTGTCGTATTCACCATCCTGCACGCCCGACCGACGCGTTGATCGAGAACGTATCCGTCAGTAATGCGACCACGTCGACCTCGGCGCCCTGGATGGTTACGTCGCCGGCATTGAGCGTCGCCTGCAGCACGATGACGTCCGGGTCACCGATATTCAGCTCGCGCTGCATGTCCGTGATCTCGTTATAGAACGCGGCAACGTTCAGGCGCACGCGCGCCGTCGGCGAAGTCCGTCTTGAGGCCGATCTCGTAGGTATTGTTCTCCTCTTCCCGGGTCGGGCCGGGCGGGATGAAGAACGGCTTTGCGTTGCGGAAGTTGAAGCCGCCGGAGCGATACCCCTTCGACCAGAAACCATACATCTGGCCGCTCTCGCTGTAGTTCCACTGCGCGCCCAGCTTCGGCGTGATGTTGTCCCAGTCACCCTGCAGGTTGTCGAAGGTGCAGTTGAACGTCACGACGTCCCTGCACGGCACGGGGTTTCCGTTGTCGTCCAGTGGCGCGGTGATGATCTGCGCCTTCTTCGACTCGTCGGTATAGCGAATGCCCGCTGACAGCACCCAGCTGTCGCCGACATAGAAATCGTTGTTCCAGAAGATGCCGTAATTCTCGGCCTGCATGTCGCCGCCGAGTGCGACCGTGAGATTCAGGCCGGTCGCCGGGATGCCGGGCGCAAATCCCGGTGGCAGCCAGATGTAGCGGCCCTCACGGTACTCGATGTCCTGGTCGAAATAGTAGAAACCGATGGTCGTGTCCCAGTTCTCTCCGAAGCGTCCGGACCAGCGAAGTTCGTTACTGATCTGATCCTGCGAGGTAAAGCCGGGCGCCGAAAAGAGCGGCAGCAGTGTGCCATCGATATCCGCAGCAGAGTCCGCCTCGACTTCCCTGTAGCCAAGGATGTTGGTGAAGGTGCCGCCGAAGGCGTCCACATTGACCTCAAGCGTGGACTGGTACCAGTCGATTTCCGTGTAGCCGATCTCGTCCGCCGTTGTCTTGAAATTCGGCACCACCCCGGCGCGCTGGTCGGTGACGTTGGCCCATACCGCGCCGTCGCCTTCCACCTTGCCGGACTCGAGTATCAGCGTGATGTCCACGCTGTCGCTCGGCGTCCAGACCAGGGTCGGGCGTATCAGCGTCGTCTCCATCTCGCCCACCTGGCTGCGCAGCGCCGGCTCGGCGTAGAACGGCTGCAGCGGGTGCGGCGCGGGGAATACCGCCGCTGCCGGATTCGGCGGGATCGTCTGGTTGATGTTGTCGAAGTAGCCGTTGTCCTTGTCGTAGAGGACGGCGATCTTGCCCGCCAGCCGGTCTTCGATCAGGGAACCCTCGATCGCGGCCGCGATATTGGTCTGATCCTCGTCGGTCTGGCCCACCCGGACCTTCGCGCCGAATTCACCGTCGGGGCGCGCATTGCGCAACAGCACCGCGCCACCCGTGACGTTGCGGCCGAACAGCAGGCCCTGCGGGCCGCGCAGCACTTCGATGCTCTCGAGGTCGAAGGTGTCGAGCACGACGCCGTAGGTCGTGCCCACGAAGACGCCGTCGACGAACACGCCGACGGTCGGGTCGACCGAGGGGATCGAGCTGTTGATGCCCTGGCCGCGAATCGAGAAATTCTGTACGCCCGGGAACGTGCCCACCGCCTCCAGCTGCACGTTGGGCATCTTGTAGCTCAGGTCGTCGAGCTTCTTCACGAACAGTGCATCGAGCTGGGCGGCGCCGAAAGCCGTCAACGCGACCGGCACTTCCTGCGCCTTCTCCGCGTCGCTCTTCTTGCGCGCGGTCGTGACGATCTCCTCGAGCATCGCGCCCGCGGAACCCTGCTGCGCGACGGCGCTGCCGGGTAGCGAAAAAGCGACAATCGCCACGACAATTGCTGCACCGATTCCGGAGAGCGCAACGAATGCGGCGCGTATCTCTCTGTAAATAGTAATGGTTTTCATTTTGGTCCCCCAGCAGGCTTGCTGCAGTTCCGACAGCATACTGTTGTTTGTGTGCGTCGCTCAAGCGCTACAATGCGCAACCATGAGCTCGGACGCGAACACCCAATCCCGGCGCAGGACCATTCGCAGTTTCGTGCGCCGCGCCGGACGCCTCACCCCCTCCCAGCAGCGGGCGCTGGAGGAGCTCTGGCCGGAATTCGGCGTGCCGTTCAGCGGCGAACCGCTGCAGTTCGACGCGCTGTTCGGGCGCGATGCGCCGGTCGTGCTGGAAATCGGTTTCGGCAACGGGGATACGCTGGTTCAGCTGGCCGCGGAACACCCGGATCTCGACTTCCTCGGCATCGAGGTTCACGAGCCCGGTGTCGGCCACTGCCTGCTCGAAGCTCGCGATGCGGGCGTCACGAATCTCCGCCTGGTCCGGCACGACGCGGTCGAGGTGCTCGAGGCGATGATCGCCCCGGCGTCGCTGTCGCGCATCAATCTCTATTTCCCGGACCCGTGGCCCAAGAAACGTCATCACAAGCGGCGCCTGGTGCAGCCTGCGTTCCTGGAGTTGGTCGCAAGTCGCCTGTCGCCGGACGGTACGTTCAACGTGGCCACCGACTGGGAGAACTACGCGGAACATATCGAGGCGGCCATCCGCGAGTCCGGACGTTTCGAGTGCGCCGAGAAGCGGGTCCACTCGGGCGAACAGCCGCTTGATCGCCCGGTGACCAAGTTCGAACGTCGCGGCCTGCGGCACGGGCACCGGATCCGTGACTGGCGCTTTGTGCGGATTGATCTTGCAAGTCGCGAATTGTGATCTATATATAAAGAAACAGCGGTTTCCCGGACAACGAACAGGACGAACAGAGATGGCAATACTCTATCCCGTGATAGGCCAGTGGTTCAGTCGCCCGAACGGCACGCTGTTCGAGGTGGTCGCGGTCGACGAAGACGACGGTACCGTGGAGCTCCAGCAGTTCGACGGGACGATCGACGAAATCGACCTGGAGGCATGGCCCGAGCTGTTCCTGCTCGAAGCCAGCCCGCCGGAAGACTGGTCCGGCTCGGTGGACATGGATCCGGAAGACTATGTCGGCAGGAACAACGACGAGATGCCGGCCGGATACCACGACCCGCTGGAGTTCCTCGACAGTTTCTGAGCAGTGGCGCGGCCCCGGTTACAGGCTTTCGGGCCCGGTGACGTAGACGACCCCGTCGCGTACCTCCACTGCCACTCTGCGCAGTGATTTTCCGGGGCACGGCCCCGCGAAACACTCGCCGCTCCTGATATCGTAAAGCGCGCCGTGCGACGCGCAGATGATCGCAGACCTGTCCTTGGTCAGGAACTTGTCCGGCGCCCAGTTCAGCGGATGGCCGACGTGCATGCAGTAGTTCTGGTAGGCGTATACATCGTCACCCTGCCGCACGACGAAGCCCATGAACGGCCAGTCACCGTCCCCGATCGTGAACTCGCGGCAGCCGGGGTCGTCCAGCTCCTCGAGCCGCCCGACGCTGACTTCACGCGTCGCCATCGGAACCCACCAGGCGGTCGTGGTGCTTCGCGACGACCATCGACAGCAGGATCGCCGGCAAGCCGAGCGCGGCGGCATACAGGAAGAAGCCCATCCAGCCGATGGCCTCCTGGACATTGCCGGAATACCCGGCCGTGAACTTGCCGAGAATACTGATCAGGGAACTCATCAGCGCATACTGCGTGGCCGTGAACGACTGGTTGACGAGGCTCGACAGGTATGCGATGAATACCGTGCCACCGAAGCCCATCGCGAAGTTGTCGGCACTGATGGTTACGGTGAGCATCCAGATCTCGGCGCCGATGTAGACCATCATCGCAAAGAACAGGTTGGTGCTCGCGATCAGTACCGTGGCCGCGATCAGGCAGCGCGCAATGCCGTACTTGACGATGGCCCAGCCGCCCGCCCCCGCACCGACCAGCGACACGATGATGCCGTAGATCTTCGCGACGCTCGCGATCTCCGCCTTGCTGAAGCCGATGTCCAGGTAGAACGGGTTCGCGAGGATGCCGAGCACGTAGTCGCTGAGCCGGAAGAACACGATGAACAGGATGATGACCAGGGCGAAGCGGCCGAAGCGGCGGAAGAAATCGACCAGGGGATCGATGACCGCGGGCTTCGCCCAGTGGGCGATACGGGCCGCCAGGCCCAGCCCGCTGTACGAACGGACGGTCGCCGCGACATCGGGTTCGCGGCACCACAGCGTGGTCGCGATGCCGACCAGCATGCACCCCGACATCGCCGTGTACGCCAGGGACCACGAACCGTACTCGGCGATGTACAGCGCGCCGGCACCGGCGACGAGCAGTGCGAGCCGGTAGCCATACTGGTACGACGCCGCGAGGACGCCCTGCAGCCGTATCTCGGCGCTCTCGATTCGATACGCGTCGATGACGATGTCCTGGGTCGCGGAAGCGAACGCCACCGCCAGCGCGACGGCCGCGAACACGCCGATGGCCTGGGACGGATCGGTCCTCGACATGAGCAGCAGCGCGCCGGCAATCGCCAGCTGGGCCAGCAGCATCCAGCTGCGCCGCCGCCCCATGAGCCGCGTCAGCACCGGAACCGGCAGCGAATCGATGAACGGCGCCCAGACGAACTTCAGGCTGTACGCGAACCCCAGCCAGGCAAAGGTGCTGATGGTGCTCATCTGCAGGCCGGCGTCCTTCAGCCAGGCCGACAGCGTCGAGTAGACGAGGAGAAACGGCAGGCCGGCGGAGAAGCCGAGCAGGAACATGACGATCACCGGCCGCTGCAGGTAATAGCGATACCCTGGTGACGACGGGCGGCCGCCGATGGTCTCCTCAGCCGACATGGTTCCAGTCGTAATCCATGATGAGCGGCGCGTGATCGGAGAAAGCGCTGCTCCCTGTAGATCTCGGTGCGCAGGACGCGGTCCTTCAGGCCCGGCGTGACGACATGATAGTCGATGCGCCACCCGACGTTGTTGTCCCACGCGCGGCCCCGGTTCGACCACCACGTGTACTGTTCCGGCTCCTGGTCGAGCGTGCGGAACGCGTCGACCCAGCGATAGTCACCGAAGACCTTGTCGAGCCATGCGCGTTCCTCGGGCAGGCAGCCGGAGTTCTTCTGGTTGGACTTCCAGTTCTTGATGTCCTCTTCCTTGTGGACGATGTTCCAGTCGCCGCAGATCACGTATTCCGAGCGCCGGCGCTGCAGCTTCCCGAGGTGCTCGGTGAACGAGTCCATGCAACGGTACTTCGCCTGCCTGGCGCTCATCGCTCGACGAGCCGGACGGCAGGTACAGCGACACCACGCTGATGCCGCCGAGCTGCACCTCGAGGTAACGGCCCTCGGCATCGAACTCCGCGTCGCCGTACCCGCGCAACACTTTCTTCGGCTCGTGCCGGCTGTAGATCGCGACGCCGCTGTAGCCCTTCTTCACCGCATCCTCGTAGAAGCAGTGGTATCCCGATGGCGAGAAGCACTCGTCGGTGAGCTGGTGGACCTGCGCCTTGGTTTCCTGGATACAGACGACGTCCGCATCCTGCTCTTCCATCCACTCGAAAAATCCCTTGCGCGCTGCGGCACGAATACCGTTCGCGTTCAGGCTGATAACACGGAACAAACCGTCCCTCCCTCTTTCACTGGAAATGATGTGGCATACTCCGCGACGCCGCGGCCGGAGGCGGCCATGATACAGAAGCGGGAAGCAGGGCGGACCGAATGCGAGCGTACAAGAAGGAATTTATCGACCTGGCACTGGAACTGGGCGTATTGCGGTTCGGCGAGTTCACGCTCAAGTCGGGCCGGGTCAGCCCGTATTTCTTCAATGCAGGGCTCTTCAACACGGGCTATGCCGCCGCGCGGATCGGTCGCTTCTATGCCGCCGCGATCGCGGACTCGGGGGTCGGGTTCGACGTCCTCTTCGGACCCGCGTACAAGGGCATTCCGCTCGTGGCCCTGACCGCGGCCGCCCTCGCGGAACAGCACGACATCGACGTGCCCTGGTGCTACAACCGCAAGGAGGCGAAGGCACACGGCGAAGGCGGCAGCATCGTGGGCGCGCCGCCCGCCGGCCGCGTCCTGATCGTCGACGACGTCATCACCGCCGGCACGGCCGTGCGCGAGGCCTATGACATCATCCGCTCGAACGGCGCCGAGGTCGCCGGGCTCGCGATCTCGCTGGACCGCCAGGAACGGGGCCAGGGGTCGTTGTCCGCGGTGCAGGAACTGACAGTCGTCTCTCGGGATCCCGGTCGTCAGCATCATCCGGCTGGACGATCTGATCGATACCCTCGAAGAATCAGCGGATTACGCCGAATTCATTGGCCCGGTCGTCGACTATCGCCGCAGGTACGGTGTCTCGGCCTGAGCGCGAAGTTTACAGAATGCATGGCGGGGACTAAGCTCGGAATAGCGAACTGTGTCGCAATTCCGAACTTCCTGACATGGCATATTTGGGCGCATGCTTAAACCCGCAATAACCACAGTCTTCATCATCGCGGCAATGTCGGTTCCGGCATTCGCCGCCGAGCACGACCGTGTCTATCGCTGGGTCGACGAAGACGGCCAGGTGCATTACGGCGACAGCATTCCGCCCGAGTACTCGGACCTGCCCAAGCAGGTACTGAACGAGCACGCCGTGACGGTCGAGCATCTCGAGGGCCGCAAGACGGAAGAGCAGCTCGCTGCCGAGGCGAAGGCCAGGGAACTCGAGATGCAGAAGGAACTGCAGCTGCGCGCCGACAAGGCGTTGCTGGCGACCTACCTGTCCGTGGAAGAGATCGTCATGCATCGCGACCGCCGCATCGAGCTGTTCCAGGCACAGGCTCGTGTGACCGAACTGTACCTGCGCAACCTCGAGCGCCGGCTGGCCAAGCTGAAGCGGGAAGCGGCGAGGTATCGCCCTTACAGCGAAGACCCCGATGCGCCGATGATCAACGAGGACCTCGTCGCGGACATCAACGAGACGCAGTCCACGATCGCGCGCCACGAGAAGAACCTGCTGAAGTTCCAGGAAGACGAGCAACAGATCGTTGCCCGCTTCGAGGGCGATATCAATCGCTTCAAGGCCCTGAAAGGTCTCGACTGAAAACGCTCAGGCCGTGCCTGAGTGTCCGAACCCACCTTCTCCCCGGTCGCTGTCGTCGAATTCCTCGACGACCTCGAAGCGCACCTGCTCGACCGGCACGAACACCATCTGCGCGATGCGCTCGCCCGGCGTGACCTCGTAGGTCTGCGAGCCGCGGTTCCAGCACGAGATGAACACCTGGCCCTGGTAGTCGGAGTCGATCAGCCCGGTGAGGTTACCGAGCACGAGGCCGTGCTTGTGGCCGAGACCGGAGCGCGGCAGCAGCACCGCCGCAAGTCCGCGGGTCGCCGATATGAATCGCCATCCCGGTCGGGATGAGCTCGGTGGCGCCCGGCTCGACGGTAACGGGCTCATCGATGCAGGCCCGCATGTCGAGTCCTGCCGAACCGTCGGTCGCGTAGTGCGGCAGGGGAATCGAGTCGCCGAGGCGCGAGTCGAGAATCTTGAGTTCGATCAGTCGCAAAGCTCTTTTCTCTTCACTCCTTGACGGAAACGATCGACAGCGCGGGCTGCGTGTCCGCGCCCCGCGTTTCGAAAAACCGCGCGGCTATCACGTCCATGAGCCCTGCTGCGAGTTCGGTCTTGGGCATCGTGTCGAATGCCCTGGTCCCGCCATCCCAGAGGATCTCCGCCGTGTTGTCGTCGCGGTCGAAACCGCAATCAGCGCCGACGCGATTGGCGACGATCATGTCGAGCTTCTTGTTGGCGAGCTTGCCGAGTGCATACTCTCGGACGTTCTCGGTCTCCGCCGCGAAGCCGACCGTGAAGGGCACATCGTCAAGGGCGGTAACGGACGCGAGAATATCGGGCGAGCGCACGAGTTCGAGCGTCATCGTGTCCTTCGTCTTCTTTATCTTCTGTGCCGACATCTCGGCCGGCCGGTAGTCCGACACCGCCGCCGCGGCGATGAAAATGTCGGCATCCGCAATCCGCTCGTGCGTCGCGGCGTGCATTTCCGCGGCCGTCTCGACGCGCACGACCTCGGCACCACGCGGCTCCGGCAACGACACGGGACCGCTCACCAGAATCACGCGCGCACCCAGGGCATGTGCGGCTGCCGCGATGGCGTAGCCCATCTTGCCGGAACTGCGATTCGTGATGTAGCGCACCGGATCGATGGGTTCGCGCGTCGGCCCGGCGGTCACCAGCACGGTCTTGCCGCTCAGGATGCCGGCGGTGCTGCCCGCAATATCCGGCCCGGAAACCGCGTCGGCGATCACGTCGGGCTCCAGCATGCGCCCGGCACCGGTTTCGCCACAGGCCTGGGAACCGTGGTCGGGCCCGAGTATCCGCACGCCCCGCTCCTCGAGCGTCCTGCGATTCGCCTGCACGGCCGGGTTCGCCCACATCACCCTGTTCATCGCCGGCGCGATCGCGATCGGCGCCTCGGTTGCGAGGCACAGCGTCGTCAGCAGGTCGGGCGCGCCGCCGCCGGCCAGCCGTGCCATGATCTCCGCGGTCGCCGGCGCGATCAGCACGACGTCGGCCCAGCGCGCCAGCTCGATGTGGCTCATCGACGCTTCCGCTTCCTTGTCCCAGAGATTGCTGCGTATCGGCCGCCCGGAGACCGCCTGCAGCGAGGTTCGGGTGACGAACTCCTCCGCCGAGGCCGTCATGACGATCTGCACGTCGGCGCCGCGCTCGCGCAGCCGCCGGACGAGCTCGGGCGTCTTGTAAGCGGCTATCCCGCCACTGATGCCGAGTACGATATTCATATGCCCAGCTTAGCCTTTCACTCGGCGCGATTTCCAGAGAAATGCGCGCTCCCGTCGAGATTGATTGCTTGTATCGATAGGCCGAAACAGGACTAATCGGGACCTTCAGCGGGCACTCGAGACAGGGATCGTTCATGGGCCGAGACAGAAGCGCCGGCAGCCGCGAACCGGGGGACGCCGAGCTGCTCGCCCTGCTGCTGCGAGCGGGCCGCGGGTCGGGCCTGGCCGAGCGCCTGCTCGCACGGTTCGGATCGCTGCGCCAGCTGCTGCACGCCGACAGCGCGTCGATCCTCGCGGAGAACGGGCTGGGCGCGGCGAGACTCGCCGTACTGCGGGCGCTGCCGCTGCTCGCCCGGCGCTACTTCGAGCAATCGCTGCCCGCGGGCGCCTGCATCCGCAGCCCGGCCGACACCGAGGCGTTCCTGCTGTCGAAGTTGCGGCATCTCCCGCACGAACGCTTCTGCTGCCTGTACCTCGACAATCGTCATCGCGTACTGCGCTTCGAAGAACTGTTCCGCGGCACCATCGACGGCACCAGCGTCTATCCGCGAGAAGTCGTCAAGGAAGCGCTTGCCGTCAACGCCGCCGCCGTGATCCTGGCCCACAACCACCCGTCCGGCGTCGCGGAACCCAGCCAGGCGGACGAGCGGATCACGCGGCGCCTGAAGTCGGCCCTGGAACTCGTCGACATCCGGCTGCTCGACCACCTGATCATCGGCGATGCCGGCGCCACGTCGCTGGCCAGCCGCGGACTGCTGTGACGGCGCCGCGACGAGCCGCCCGGGCGCTTGAATTGCCCCTCCGGAGGCTGGTATAAAGGCCCGCTCGCTGCCCGCCGGCGCGGGCGTATTCTGTTTCAATAAATAGCTGAAATCAAGGACTTAGTCATGTCCAAAGTGTGCCAGGTGACCGGGAAACGGCCGCAGAGCGGCAATAATGTCTCCCACGCTCACAACAAGACGCGTCGTCGCTTCCTGCCGAACCTGCAGGACAAGCGCTTCTGGCTCGACTCCGAGAAGCGTTTCGTGCGCCTGCGCGTTTCGCACAAGGGCCTGCGCATCATCGACAAGCACGGCATCGACAAGGTCGTAGCCGACCTGCGTGCCCAGGGCCAGCACGTCTGACGACGGAGGACAGCACCATGGCAAAAAGTAATCGCGAAAAGATCAAGCTCGTGTCGAGCGCGGGCACTGGCCACTACTACACGGCCACCAAGAACAAGAAACTGCATCCCGAGAAGCTCGAGACGAAGAAGTACGACCCGACGATACGCAAGCACGTGATCTACAAGGAATCGAAGATCAAGTAAGCGTTCCCGGTCGTAGCACAGATTCAGAAGATACCCGCGCACAGCCGCGGGTATTTTTTTGTCTGGATTATGTTAGATACCGGCATCCCTGAGTGATTTCCGTCGTTTGACGTAAGTAGGAATGCGGAACTCTCTCCGCAAACTAAAAGAAACCAGTTTCGCCCGTCGAGAGGCGATCAGGGGGCATTTGATATGGTCGACATTCTTGTCGATTTCCCGTCGCAATGCGATTGCGATGTTACTCGGGCTTTCCCTCTTCGTGGCCGCCTGTGGCGACTCGGGCGAGGGCGGCGTTCCGCCAGGCCAGGCCACGGGCACGGTCGCGCTGCTGCTGACGGACATGCCGACCGACGATCTCGACGAGATCAACTTCGATGTCGTCGAAGCGACGTTGATCGGTGGTGAGGGTCAGCAGACCCTTCTTCGGATGCCGACAATCCCATCCACATCGACCTGCTCGATCTCGAGAACTTCAGCCAGCCGATCGCGTTCGGGGACGTGCCGGCCGGCGTCTACACCAAGCTGCGCCTGCGGATCAGTAACCTAACGCTCGTGGAATACGTCGACAAGGACGGCCCGACAACGATTACACGCCGGCCTCCCTGCCAACGGCAAGATCGACCTGCTGCACCCGGACGGCTTCGAGGTTCTGCCCGGGCGGACGCTGCTCGTCGAACGTCGACATGGACGCCAACAAGTCCATCCACGTCGTGCAGACGGGCAACGGCAAGTACCGCATGCGGCCGGTCGTCTTCGTCGAATTCTCGAACACGGAGGCGCCGGACAAGCTCACGCGCATCGACGGCACGCATCGACCGAGATCGTCGACAGCCGAAGCGGGCAGCTTCGTACTGTGCTCCTCGACAACCCGGATACCTGCATCGACGTCAGCCTCACGACCGACGGCTGCGTATTCGACGCAGACGGTATCCCCACCGAGCCCACGGCGCTCGCCGTGAACGACGAGGTCGTCGTCATCGGCCGTTACAGCCGCACGGGCGGCGACATCGATGCTCGACGCGATCGTCGTCGAGACAGGGCCCGGCCGAGCAGGTTATCGGCACCGTCAACAGCCTGCCGGACGAGGACGGCACTGTTCCTGATGATCGATCGCGACAGGGTGCCGACGTCACTGGTCGAGCTGCAGGACGGCTGCACGCAGGTCATCGGTCCCGACGGGGCGATAGTCGGTGCCGGAGGCCTCGCAGATCGGCCAGGGCATCGAGGTGGAGGGCGTCCGAATCGTGCCGGCGATACGGACGGTGACCCCGCGACGCTGCGTGCAGCACTGGTCATCATCGACGGCGATGATGCGGAAGAACGGGTCAGCGGCACGATCGCGGAGCCGATCGACAGGAAACCTCGAGCTTCTTCCTCTACGCCACGGCCGCCAGTGGCGACGTTACCGTCGTGCTCGAACCTGATGCGACGATCACGGTCATCGCGGAACGGCGAGCAGCTGCCGAGGGATGTTCGTCGGACATCCAGCGAGGGCCGCGCAGCCGACGTCTACGGCGAACTCGGCGACCGACGGGCTGCTTCGATGCGACGCGGATGTCGTGGTAGAAACCGGCGAATAGCTGACGCCTGGGCTATTCCGATGAGGCCTGCCGGTGCGCTGCATCGGCAGGCTTTTTTGATGTCCGGGTTTGTTGGCACTCTAGCGGCATGCCCGAACTGCCCGAAGTCGAAACCAGCCGCCGCGGCATCGAACCCCATGTCGTCGGCCAAACGATCACGAACGTCACGATTCGCGAGCGGCGCCTGCGCTGGCCGGTCAGCGAGGACGTGGACGAGCGCTTGCCCGGGCAGACGATCACCTCGGTAGAGCGGCGCGCGAAGTATCTCCTGATCAACACGACCGGCGGCACGGCCATCCTGCACCTCGGCATGTCGGGCCACGTCAGTATCGTTCCGCGCGACACGCCGGCCGGCATCCACGACCACGTGGACATCGGCCTCGCGTCCGGGCACGCCCTGCGGCTGCGCGACCCGCGGCGCTTCGGTTCGCTGCACTTCAGCGAACACCCGGCTGCTCACTGGCTGCTCAAGGACCTCGGACCCGGAGCCGCTCGGCGACGAGTTCAGCGGCGAGTACCTGTGGCGGAGATCGCGCGGCCGCCGGGTCGCCGTCAAGCAGTTCATCATGAACGCGAACATCGTCGTCGGCGTCGGCAACATCTACGCGAGCGAGTCACTGTTCCTCGCCGGCATCAACCCGAAGCGCGCGGCCGGGCGCATTTCGCTGCAACGATACGAGGCGCTCGCGGACGGGATTCGCGGCGTGCTCGAGCGCGCGATCCGCGCCGGCGGAACGACGCTACGGGATTACTACGGCGGCTTCGGCGAGGCCGGCTGGTTCCAGCAGGAACTGGACGTCTACGGCCGCGAAGACGAGCCCTGCCACCGCTGCGACCGTCCGGTGACCGCGATCGTGCAGGGACAGCGCGCGACCTATTACTGCAAGCACTGCCAGACCTAGGCAGAGCTACCGACGGTACACGCGCACGTAGTCGACCAGCATCTTCTGCGGGAAGATCGAGTCGTCGATGGGACCGCCCGCGCGGCCCCATGCGCCGCCGACCGCGATATTCAGGATCAGGTGGAACGGCCGGTCGAACGGCCACTCCTTCCAGGTCTTGTCTTCGTTGACGTAGGTGAAGTAGAGGGAATCGTCGACGAACACGTCGATGCGCTCCGGCGACCACTCCAGGGCATAGATATGAAACGCCTCCGCGGCATCGTCGATCAGGATGCGGCCTTTGCGCTGTTCCCACATCCTCCAGTAGTAGGCACGCGTGTGCACGGTGCCGTGCACGTGGTTCATCTGGTAGCCGACGTGCTCCATGATGTCGATCTCGCCCGAGTTCGGCCAGGCATCGCAGTCGTCGCTGCCCTGCCAGTCAGTCGGGCACGGAGCACGTCGTCGCATAGGCAAACGGGTCGCTCGGCAGCATCCAGATGGCAGGCCAGGTACCCTGGCCACGCGGCAGTTTTGCCCGCACCTCGAAGCGCCCATAGAGAAAATCGGCCTTGCCGCTCGTGTGGATGCGGGCGGACGTGTAGCGCGCGCCATCGTAGTCCTCGCGGTGGGCCTCGATCACCAGGTGCCCGTCCTCGACGCGTACGTTCTTCGTCCTCGCCGTGTAGGCCTGGTCCTCGTCGTTCACCTTGCGCGGTGCCCAGACCCGGTAGCTCCACTTCGAGGCGTCGAGCTCCGGTCCGTCGAACTCGTCCTGCCAGACGAGCTCCCAGGACGCGTCACGCACGCTCTTGCGACGTACCTGAAGGGCGCTGAGAACCGGTTGCCTCCTCGACGCTTCGAAGTGAATGTTCAGCTCCCCGTCGGTGACGACGACGCCGGGCGCCGTGACGGTGAGCGCCGAGCGGACCTTGCCGTCGCGAAACAGCATCACGTCGAGGTCATCGATGACCTTGCGCCCTTCCGCGAACGCAGCGAACACGCGCTGGTCGCGTTCGATGCTCAGCGGTTCCGCAAAATGAAAGGTGATGTCGTAGGTGCCGTTCGCGATCGGATGATCGATTCGAACGTCACCCTCCCGGTAGCTCTGGTACAGGATCTCGTCCTGCGACCCCTTCACCGCCTCGATCCGACCGACCGTGCCACCGTTCACGGAGGTCTCGGCGACGTAAGACGTGCCATCGCTCGCCTCGTACGCGGGTCCGCCGACATTTACGGCCCATTCGGTATCGGCGCGGAAGCCCTCCCCCGCGTAACCGGGCAGCACTGAAGCCGCTGCCAGGGCCGCAACGACCCGACTGAAAAACCGTGTCATGTCCACTTTCCCGACTGTTGTTCAAGCGCCCGCTGCGGCGGACTTATGGGATACTACTCGCACATGGAGGACCGTATTTCAAGAATAGTCATCGTGGGTGGAGGCAGCGCCGGCTGGCTGTCGGCCGGAGTCATTGCAGCCGAACATCGAGTCGATCCGGACGCGCAGCAACCGTTCGAACTGCTGCTGATCGAATCTCCGGATGTGCCCACTATCGGCGTCGGTGAAGGCACCTGGCCATCCATGCGGTCCACCCTGCAGCGCATTGGACTGTCCGAGACCGATTTCCTCCGCGAGTGCGACGCCAGCTTCAAACAGGGCACGTTCTTTCGCAACTGGCACACGGGCGACGGCGATACCTACAGCCACCCGTTTACCGTCCCCACCGACTACGCCGACACCAACCTGGCACCGCATTGGCTGGCGTTGGCCAATGCGCCACCCTTTGCGGATGCCGTGACGCCGCAGACGGCATTATTCGCTGACTGCCTCGCGCCCAAGCAGATCACGACGCCGGAATACGCCTTCGTCGTGAACTATGGCTATCACCTGGATGCCGGCAAATTTGTCGAACTACTTCGCCAGCACTGCACCGGGAAGCTGGGTGTGAAGCACATCGAGGCGAACGTGTCGCAGGTAAACGCGGCCGCGAACGGCGACATCCGGTCGGTCACGACCGACAGCGCCGGCGAAATTTCCGGCGACCTGTTTATCGACTGCACCGGAACGAAAAGCCTGCTGCTGGGCGAGCACTTCGGCATCCCGTTTCAGTCTCGACAGGCGTACCTGTTCAACGACACCGCCCTGGCGGCGCAGGTGCCCTACACGGAAGACGGCCAGGCCATCCAGTCCTGCACCCATTCGACGGCGCAGACCGCAGGCTGGATCTGGGATATCGGGCTACCGACACGCCGCGGTATCGGCCACGTCTACTCGAGCGCCCATATCTCCGAGGATGAGGCCACCGCCCAGCTGCTGGCCTATATCAGGGAGGTTGCCGGCGACAAGGCTGCGGCCGGTGTCGCGCCGCGCAAGATCCGGTACCAGCCCGGCCATCGGCGGGAATTCTGGCACAGGAACTGTGTGGCTATCGGCATGTCGTCGGGCTTTATCGAGCCGCTGGAAGCGTCGGCGCTGGTAATGGTCGAGCTGGCTGCCGGGATGATTGCGGATCAGCTGCCCCCGACCAGGGACGTCATGGATATCGTCGCCGAACGTTACAACCGGAAATTCCTGCGTCACTGGCAGCAGATCATCGAATTCCTGAAACTGCACTATGTACTGAGCGCACGCGATGACTCTCCCTACTGGCAGGACAATCGCGCCGCCGGCTCCATCCCGGAGAAGCTCAGCGAACAGCTCTCGTTGTGGCGCTACCGGAGCCCGTGGCACCAGGATGCGGAAGCGGTCGATGACCTGTTTCCGATCCCGAGCTACCAGTACATCCTCTATGGCATGGGGTTCAGAACGGTGCCGCGGCATACCGGCAGCCATCGGCAGGATCAGCACCAGCGGCACGCCGCGGAGCTGTTCCGGAAGAACGCGGCGCGGGCGGCGCAGCTGCAGCAGGCGTTGCCGGGCAACAGGGACCTGCTGAACAAGGTCAGGGAATTCGGCTTTCAGAAGCTTTGAACGGCAAGCACGGCAACCAATCGAGTAGAGTATTCCTATGAGTCAGTACGAGGTCCTGAACAGCGAAAAGCACAGGCAAATGCGGGTAAAGACCGGCTACGGCGCGGCACTGGGCGACGCGGTGATGTACGCCATGACCTACCCCATGGAGTTCAGGGATATTCAGAGCTGTTATCCCATCCTGTTCACCAAGGACTCGAACACCGGCGGTTTCTTTGCCGTCGCCCTGCTGGGTTTCGAAGCAGACCAGAACCTGTTTCTGCGGGACGACGGCTGGGATGCCGCTTATGTGCCTGCCCTGATACAGCGTCAGCCGTTCCTGATCGCCACGAGTGGAGAGGGTGATACCAGGCCGCCCGTGGTTTCGCTCGACCTCGATCACCCGCGAGTCAGCCAGGATGAGGGCGAAGCACTGTTTGACAGCGGGGGTGAACCATCGGAGTTCCTGAAGCAGAAGATCGCGCTGCTGGACAAGCTGCATCGTGGGCTGCAGCACGGCAGCGGATTTATCGACACCCTGCTGCAGCACGAACTGCTGGAGCAGATCGCCTTCGATATTGTTTTCAACGATGGCAGCAAGAAGACGTTGCAGGGTTTCTACAGCATTGCAGAAGAACGGCTTTACCAGCTGAAAGGAGACGTGCTGGAGTCGCTGAACCAGGCTGGCTACCTGCAGCCTGTCTTCATGGCAGTCGCCTCGTTGTCCCGGGTGCGCGACCTGATCGAACGACGCAACCGGCTGCAGGTATCACAGGCAGCCGGGTGACGATATGACCGGGCAACATGTCCTGCATGACATCAGTCAGACCATTGCAGAGGTAACTGACGTGACCGCTGCAGATATCGACGACGATCTGCTGGCGTCCGATCAGCCGCTGGTCCTGCGCGGCCTGGCCTCGGACTGGCCGGCCGTCAAGCACGGCCTCGAGTCAGCGGACAAGATCATTGATTACCTGCTGGGATTCGACTCGAACAACGCGGTCACGGCCCTGTATGCGCCACCCGAGGCAGGCGGCCGGATCTTCTATAACGAGGACATGACCGCGTTCAACTTCGAGTATCGGCGCATGGCGCTGAAAGACGCCGTGCGGCAGGTCCGGTCTCACGTCGACCTGCCTTCGCCGCCGTCACTCTATATCGGCTCTACCAATGTCGATCACTGGCTGCCGGGATTCCGGGAACAGAACGATCTTCCGATTCGACACCTCGAGCCACTGGCCAGCATCTGGATCGGCAACCAGAGCCGGGTATCGGCACACTACGACTTTCCCTCCAATGTTGCCTGCGTCGTAGCGGGGCAGCGGCGAGTCATCCTGTTTCCGCCGGAGCAGTTACCGAATCTCTATGTCGGGCCGCTGGACTTCACACCGGCCGGGCAACCGATCAGCCTGGTGGACTTTCATGCGCCCGATTACGAGCGTTTCCCGAGATTCCGGGAGGCAGTCAAGGCCGCGCGGATGTCGGTGCTGGAACCGGGGGATGCCATCATCGTTCCCAGTATGTGGTGGCATCACATGGAGGCGCTGAGTGCTTTCAACGTACTCGTGAACTACTGGTGGCGCAGCTCGCCGTCCTACATGGGGCCGCCTTTAAGCGTGTTGCAGCATGCGATACTGGGTCTCCGGGACCTGCCCGAGGCACAGAGAAAGCAGTGGCAGGAGTTGTTCGACTTCTATGTGTTCAATCCTGCACCGGAGAACTTCGAACACATTCCGCAAGCTGCGCGCGGGGTACTGAATCCTATTGATGAGCCGACCGCGCGGCAGATTCGCAAAATGTTAAGAGACAAACTGTTGTAGGCCGAACGTCCAATGTCATCAACGAATGTACAGAATGTAGTCGTCGTGGGCGGCGGCACCGCGGGCTGGACTGCGGCGGCCGCCATCGCGAAACTGATCGGCGCCAACCTGAACGTGGTCCTCGTGGAATCGGATGCCATAGGTACGGTTGGTGTCGGCGAGGCAACCATACCGCCTTTCAGAACGATGCATCAGCTGCTGAAGATTGACGAGGCCGACTTCCTGGCCAGGGTACAGGGCACCTTCAAGCTGGCCATCCAGTTCGAAAACTGGCGGTCTGTCGGCCATGACTACATTCATTCCTTCGGCTTCACGGGCCAGGGCTGCTGGGCGGTGGGCTTCCAGGCCTTCTGGCTCAAGGCCAGGACGCTCGGCTTTGCCGAAGACTATGGCCGCTACGCCCCGGAGCTTATGGCCGCGAAAGCAGGCAGGTTCGGTCTGCTGCAACAGGATGCGCTGAGTTATGCCTACCATATCGATGCGACGGCCTATGCCGGGCTCTTGCGCAAGCAGGCTGAAAAGGACGGCGTAACCCGCATCGAAGGCAGGATCGTCGACGTTCGCCAGACCGAAGCCGGTGACATCTCTGAAGTCGTCCTGGAATCAGGACAGGCTGTGAAAGGCGACCTGTTTATCGACTGCAGCGGTTTTGTCAGCCTGTTGCTGGACAAGGCCCTGGGTACCGAATTCGAGGACTGGACTCACTGGCTGCCCTGCGATCGCGCGATCGCGGTTCAGACCACGCCGGTGGGCGAGCCCATTCCTTATACGCGCTCGATTGCCAGGGAAAGCGGCTGGCAGTGGCGGATTCCGCTGCAGACCCGGGTCGGCAATGGCCTGGTCTACTGCAGTGAATTCATGAGTGACGATGAAGCCCGGGACACCCTGCTGGCCAACCTCGACGGTGAGACCATCACCGAACCCAGGGTGCTGCGCTTTCGCACCGGACAGCGGGTCAAACAATGGAATCGAAACTGCGTCGGCCTGGGCCTGGCGGCAGGCTTTCTCGAGCCACTGGAATCCACGAGCATTCACCTGATCCAGCGCGGCGTATTACGGCTATTGCAGATGTTCCCCTACAGCGGTATCACCGAGTCGGTTCGGGAAGAGTTCAATCGCCAGATGGACGCCGAGTTCCGCTATGTGCGCGACTTCATCATCCTGCACTACCATGTCACGGAACGAACGGATTCCGAGTTCTGGCGCCGCTGTCGCGACATGGATATTCCCGAGAGCCTGCAGCAACGCCTGGACCTGTTCCGTGATACGGGCCTCGTGTTCGAGGCCGAGAAAGATATCTTCCGCGAGAACAGCTGGGTCCAGGTGATGCTGGGGCAAGGCATCGAGCCGCGGAGCTATCACCCCATCGTGGACATGATGGACGAACGGGAACTTCGCCAGTTCATGCAATTCCAGCGACAGAAGGTCGACCATGTGCTGAAGCAGCTGCCGACCCACCAGGAATTCATCGACCGTTACTGTCGCAACTGCATCCGCCTAGAATCCACCGCGACTGGCAGCGATCAGCCTGCCCCTGTTCGACCAGGGCTTTCAGGCGCTCCGCAACGAAGGCCAGGACCTGGTCCCTGTCTGCTGGCGAGAGCTTGCCCACCACGTCTCGCAGGTCGGACGGCAAGTGCGCTGCCGGGTCGCCGTCTGCCTGGAAGGCGAAATAATCGAAAAACGTGCGCCACACTTCACGCTGGTCGGCGGGCAGCCCGGACATGAGCGCCACGCTGTGAACCAGGGCCAGGATCGGCTTGTGATGCGCGGGAGCGATGTCGTTCCACCAGTAATTGACGAGGATGTTCAGCGGGTCGAGCGATTCCACGCCGTGCCACCAGAGAATGGGAATGTAGATGGCATCGCCCGGCTCGAGAACGGTCTCCTCAGCCGACTCGAGCGCCTGGCGGAACCTCGGGAACCTCTCGTAATCGGGTTCTCGCAGGTCCACGACACTGATCGGCGTTCCGCCCGGCGTCTTCAACAGCGGTCCCAGGTAGAGGTTGCTGACCTGTTCGGGCGGAAAAACCGTGAATCGCCTGCTGCCGCTGACAACGCACGCAATGTTGTAGTTGTTATCGAAATGAGGCGCGATCATCGATCGATTACTGACCCACATCCGAGGCGAGACATCGCTGGCCAGCAGCGGCATCGTATTGTCCTGTAGGAACTCTGGCATGAGGTCCGGCACGTGCATGGCCTGCAGCGCGATAGCGGGCGGCTGCGGGTCCTCGGCCAGGGACAGGAAAGTGTCCAGTGCGGTGCCGATCGAAACGTTTTTCGACCCGAAATTGAAACCCTTGAAATCGTCGGTATAGAAAAAGCGACCCTTTATCTCCGGCGGACCGACCATCGCCGCGATGGTGCCCCCGGCACCCAACCGCTTGAAGTAGTCGACAACGCTCGTGGGTGAGTGACGGCCGGCCTGGACTGCGGGCCAGTCCCGAAGCAGGCCGCGCAGCACGGCGGGCCGATTGGCGGGAAAGATCTCGTTCTCGAAGACCGCTCGATCCACACTCTGCCATTCCTCGATTTGCTGCAAAACTGCCTCCTCTCACCTCATGCGCATCGACTCTGTCGGGATAGTCTACACATCTCCGGGCGGCGATCGCGGGCTACCGGGTACCACTCAACTACGCTATGTTTAGGGACGTTGCCATCGACCCGGTATTCCGAGGATAAAGACCCGTGCCCGACGCAAGAAACGCCGCCTTCGCGTTCATTACGATCGTTGTCATACCCCTGCTTTTCTTCGTTCTGCTCGAGTTGGGCCTCACGGTTGCCGGTATCGGAACGTCATACGACTATTTCCACGAATTCGAAATCAACGGCCAGTCGCACTACCAGGAAAACAGCGATTTTGCCGACCAGTTTTATCCCGCGTCTCTGAATATAAACCCTCGGGAAAATACCTTTGCCGTAGAACGTCGTCCCGACCTGACCCGGGTCTTCATTCTCGGGGGATCTGCAGCGCTCGGCTTCCCCCATAAAAACCACGGTCTTGACAGGCTCCTGGCAGCTCAGCTGAGAGCAGCGCTGCCGTCGCGAGAAGTCGAGGTGATCAACACGGCCATGACCTCGGTCAACTCACACGTGGTCTACGCGGTTGCGAAGTCGATTCCGGAAGACTCTGCCGACTTCGCCGTCATCCTGATGGGAAACAACGAGGTAGTGGGACCTTACGGGCCCGGCACGTTCAATCAGAATTTCCTGGCAAACATCACCCTGATCCGGGGTATTCAGGCATTGAAGCGCACACGGACCTGGCAAGCCCTGAACAGTCTTATTTCGCAGATCAGTCCTTCCGATGCGATGCAGGAACTGGAATGGGAAGGCATGCAGATGTTCACGAATCGCGGTGTCACATTCGATGACCCGCGCATGGCGGGTGTTTACAGTCATTATGAGGACAACCTCACGCGCATCATCGAGACACTTCGAAGCAAGGGGATGCACGTCATACTGTCTTCCGTGCCGGTTAACCTTCGGCACTCGGCGCCTTTCATGTCCGAGCACAGCCCGAATCTGTCAGAAGAACAGCTGGATCAATGGCGCGAACAGACTCGTCGCGGAACCCGTAGTGCCGTTGAGCAGAACTGGGATGACGCTGTAACGCATTTTCAAGCAGCCGTCGAGATCGATCCTGGGTATGCCGATACGCACTTCAGGCTAGCCACGGCCTTTGAAAACCTTGGCGAATTCCAAAAGGCCAGGACCCACTATCAGCGCGCCCTGGATCTCGACGCCCTGCGATTTCGTGCGGACACCGAAATAAATAATATAATTCAGGGAGTTGCCGCCGGCGCCGAGAGCGGCACCCTCAGCTTTGTCGACAGTGCCGCTGCATTTGAGCAGGCGAGCCAGCCTTTTGAACCCGGTTGGAACCTGCTTCTCGAACATGTCCATTACGGCTTTGCGGGAAACCATGTCCTGGCAGCAGAGATATCCCGTTCGATCGTAAGCAACGTGATTGCGGCTGGTAATTACCAGCCATTGCCGGAGGCCGAAATTGCCCGGAGAGTCGGGTTCCCGAATTACGATACCCCTGTCGAAATCCAGACCCTGCAGGCCATGATTCAACAGCCGCCTTTCCCCGGGCAAAGTAATTACGCCGAACTTGCGGCGTTTCTCAACGACAAAGTGAAACGTCTGGCTGGCGAAGTCGGGGCTCCGGAAGACGTGATTCAAAGACGTTGGGATATCGTCAACTCCGGGCTTGCCGACTGGAAGATTCATTTCGAACTGGCCGTACTCAACCAACGTCTGGGCAATTCATCAGCGATGTATGACCACCTGAATAAAGTTCTTGAACTGTATCCGCACAATCGCGAAACCTACATAAAGCTCGCCGAAGCGAAGAGCAAGGACGGACAGTGGCGTGAGGTGATACCGTATTTGCAGCGGTCTCTTTATTACACCAGGGGTGATGAAACAAAGATTGCTGAAACCATTGGCTGGATGGGCATCGCTTATCTCAGAACGGGGCAATACGAGAAGGCAACGGACCTGCTGCTGGAAGTGACGGAAGAGTACCCGGACCAAACTGATGTGGTTCTCAGCGCTTACGGCAACCTGGTCAGATACGCACGCGCGCAAGGCAAGGACCGGGACCTCGATCGCTATATCGAGGATGTCCAGGGTTACGCCCGATCATTGGTACGAAGCGGGCAGGATACGGAGTACCCGTTACTCAACCAGAAGGTTTCACAAATCCTGGCCCTGGGCGGCTACACCGATGAGGCCAGGGAATGGGCGGAAGCAAAGCAGCAGTGAGTGCGTCCAATATCCTCGGTATTGCCGCTTACTACCATGACAGCGCCGCTGCCCTGTTGAAGGACGGCGAACTGACTGCAGCTGCTCAACAGGAACGTTTCTCCCGAAGAAAGCACGACGCCCGGTTCCCCGGCGATGCCATCCGTTATTGCCTGGAAACAGAAAACCTGCGTCTGAACGAGCTCGACCGAATCGTCTTTTACGACAAGCCGCTCATCAAGTTCGAGCGGCTGCTCGAGACTTACATGAGTTATGCGCCCAGGGGGTTTCGGTCTTTTGTCGCGGCAATGCCGGTCTGGCTCAAGGAAAAGCTGTATCTCAAGAGCGTTCTCAGGAAGGAGCTTGCAGAACTCGGCGGCTGCAAAATGAAGGAGCTGCCGCCGCTGCTGTTCGCCGAGCATCACCAGTCGCACGCAGCCTCTGCGTTTTACTTCAGCCCGTTCGAGCGCGCGGCCGTCCTCTGTCTCGACGGCGTCGGTGAATGGGCGACAACGTCGACGTGGCGCGGCAACGGCGCGAACCTGGAGCCACTCTGGGAAATCGATTTCCCGCACTCACTGGGGCTGCTCTACTCCGCGTTTACGTATTTCACGGGCTTCCGTGTCAACTCCGGTGAGTACAAGCTCATGGGCCTCGCACCCTACGGCGAGCCGAAGTATGCCGACCTGATACTCGATAAGCTGCTCGATCTCAAGGCGGACGGTACCTTTCGTCTCGACATGCAGCACTTCAACTACTGCACCGGCCTGACGATGACGAACAGGCGATTTGACGAGCTTTTCGGTGGTCCGCCGCGAGAGGCGGAAGGGGACCTCACGCAGCGCGAGATGGACATCGCCGCATCGATCCAGGTCGTCACCGAAGAGGTAGTGCTCAGGCTCGCCAACACGCTGCATGAAGAGACGGGCGAGAGTAATCTCTGTCTCGCCGGCGGCGTGGCGCTTAACTGCGTCGCCAATGGCCGGCTACTGCGGGAAGGACCGTACGAGAACATCTGGATTCAGCCGGCCGCCGGCGATGCGGGCGGCGCCGCTGGTGCCGCCGCGGTCGTCTGGCACGAATATGACGAGCAGCCGCGCAAGCTGAACGGTAACGACAAACCTGCCGCCGACCGAATGAACGGTTCGTACCTCGGGCCCGAATACTCGCCGGAGCAGATACAGGTTGAACTCGACGCGATGGGGGCCAGCTACTCTATCCTGGACGACGAGGCGCTGTTTTCGAAGACGGCGCAGCTGCTCGCCGGGGAAAATGTAATCGGCTGGTTCCAGGGCCGCATGGAATTCGGCCCGCGGGCCCTCGGCGGCCGCTCCATCGTCGGCGACCCCCGCAGTGCGAAGATGCAGTCGGTGATGAACCTCAAGATCAAGTATCGCGAGTCGTTCCGGCCATTCGCGCCGTCCGTCCTCTGGGAGCGCGTCTCTGACTATTTCGAGCAGGAGTCGCCGAGTCCCTACATGCTGATCGTCGCGCCCGTACGGGAGGAGCTCAGGATCGACGTCACTGCCGAACAAGAGCGACTGGTGGGTATCGAGAAGCTCAGGCTCGAGCGCTCCACGCTGCCCGCGATCACGCACGTGGATTACTCGGCGCGGGTGCAGACCGTTCATCAGGACACGAACCCGCGCTACCATGCATTACTGCAGGCCTTCGAGCATCTGACCGGCTGCGGCGTCCTGGTGAATACGTCGTTCAACGTACGCGGCGAACCCATTGTCTGCACGCCCACCGATGCCTATCGATGCTTTATGCGTACGGAAATGGACTACCTGGTCGTGGAGAATCTCCTGCTGGACAAGAGGGAACAGCCAGCCTGGGAGAAGGACACGCGCTGGCAAGACGAGTTCGAGCTCGACTGAGATGGCTGGCGATCAGATGATTCCCGAGCTTGGCCGGAAAGGCCTGCGCGATTTCGGCCTGACGACCGGTGCGGCCACCGTCATCATTTTCGGCCTGTTCTTTCCCTGGCTCCTCGACCTGGCCTGGCCGACCTGGCCGTGGATCATCGCTGCAGCGTTCTGGTCGCTCGCCCTGGTCCAGCCATTGTGGCTGCGCTGGATTTACCGGGCATGGATGCGCTTCGGCCTGCTCGCGAGCCGGATCATGACACCGCTCGTGCTCGGCATCGTCTTTTTCGCTATGATCTCGCCGATGGCGATCGTCAGGCGCCTCATGGGCAATGACCCGATGCAGAGGGCGCTCGATCCGGATCGGAACAGCTACCGGGTCAAGAGCAAGAAGAGCCCACGGGAAAAACTGGAGCGACCTTTCTAATGCTGGATTTCCTGGCAGACCTCTGGGCCTTCATGCGCGAGCGCAAGAAGTTCTGGCTTGCGCCGATAATCCTCGTGATGGTCCTGCTCGGCGCTTTGATCGTATTCGCGCAGGGTTCGTCGCTCGCACCTTTCATCTACACCCTGTTCTAAAAAAATACCCGCAGCAAGCTGCGGGTATTTTGACGAGCCTTGGGTTTGAGCTTCGCTACTCTTCTTTCGAGAGCCTGAACTCCCACCAGGCGTCTCCGGCCCCGACGTCGATCCTGACAGTCAGGCTGCCACCAATCACTTCGAAGACTTTATAGGTGACGGACTCGGGCGTGTCGGCCGGCGTTGTCAGCTCCCCGCCATTAATGACCTTGGGGAGGCCCAGGAACAAGCCGAGACCATCGAGCGTCAGGTCGCCGGCAGCCTCATCGAAGATCCAGGTGCCCGCGGTGCTGCCATCGTGCGGCGCAACCGGCGTGCCGCAAGCTTCCTCGGCAGCGCCCTGCCAGGGCTCAACCCAGCTCTCGCCGCCCTGGAAGTTCTGGAACGAGGTGTCATCGCTAAAGTGGTAGATGTCGTCGAACCAGCAGGCGCGCGGTCCGTCAGGACCCGTGTCTGCAATGCTGAACCACGACGTGTCCCCTTCGGCCGGGCCGACGCCGGCAAAGTTGAGCTTCCAGTTGCCGACCACGGGTTCGTTCGAAACACGAGCCAGTCGGAACTCCCACCAGCCGGTGCCGACATCGACCCGGACAGTCAGGCTGTCGCCGATCAGTTCGGCCACTTGATAGGTAACGGACGGGGGTGTATCGGCCGGCGTTGCCAGCTCCGCGCCGTTCACGACCTTGGCGATGCCCAGGTGGGCTCCCAGGCCAGTCAGCTGCAGGGTTCCTGCTTCTGCGTCGTAGTCGAAGACGGCGTTATTGCTGCCGTCGTGAGGCGCAACCGGGGCACCACACGCCTTCCGCAACACCCTGCCAGGTTTCCAGGTAGGTTTCGTCGCCCTGGACGTTCCGGAAAGAACCGTCACGACCGAATTCGTGGATATCGTCGAACCAGCAGGCGCGCGGCCCGTCAGGTCCCGTGTCCGCAATGCTGAACCAGGAGGTGTCCCCTTCGGTCGGGCCGACACCGGCGAATTCCAGCTGCCAATTGCCCGCCAGGTCACGGGCATCGGGGACGCGCTCGAGCCTGAATTCCCACCAGGCGTCTCCTGCTCCGACGTCGATCCTGACAGTCAGGCTGTCTCCGACCAGTTCGACCACTTTATAGGTGACGGACTCGGGCGTGTCGGCCGGCGTTGTCAGCTCCCCGCCATTAATGACCTTGGGGAGGCCCAGGAACAAGCCGAGACCATCGAGCGTCAGGTCGCCGGCAGCCTCATCGAAGATCCAGGTGCCCGCGGTGCTGCCATCGTGCGGCGCAACCGGCGTGCCGCAAGCTTCCTCGGCAGCGCCCTGCCAGGGCTCAACCCAGCTCTCGCCGCCCTGGAAGTTCTGGAACGAGGTGTCATCGCTAAAGTGGTAGATGTCGTCGAACCAGCAGGCGCGCGGTCCGTCAGGACCCGTGTCCGCAATGCTGAACCAGGACGTGTCGCCTTCGGCCGGGCCGACCCCGGCAAAGTTGAGCTTCCAGTTGCCGACTATAGGTGAGGTTGAAATGCGCGTCAGCCGGAACTCCCACCAGGCGTCTCCGTTGCCGACGTCTATCCTGACAATCAGGTTGTCTCCGATCAGTTCGACTACCTGATAGGTGACGGACTCGGGTGTATCGGCCGGCGTTGTCAGCTCCGCGCCGTTCACGACCTTGGCGATGCCCAGGTAGGCTCCCAGGCCACTCAGCTGCAGGGTTCCTGCTTCTGCATCATAGTCGAAGACGGCGTTATTGCTGCCATCGTGCGGCGTAACCGGGGCACCACAGCCTTCCGCAACGCCCTGCCAGGTTTCCAGGTAGGTTTCGTCGCCCTGGACGTTCCTGAAAGAACCGTCGCCACCGAACTCGTAGATATCGTCGAACCAGCACGCGCGCGGCCCGTCAGGTCCCGTGTCCGCAATGCTGAACCAGGACGTGTCCCCTTCCGCCGGACCGACGCCGGCGAATTCCAGCTGCCAGTTGCCTTCCAGCGGACCGAGGTCGTCCTCTCGCGGACATTCATCGCCAATACACGCACCACTGCCGTCCGTCGTTGCGATGACGGCCTGGCCGAGTTCACCGCTGACATCCTGGTAGGTAATTGAAAAGGTGACATCGCCGGCCGGGTCAGTGTCGGTTATTTCACGCACGGCATTCCACGAGGCGATTTTGCCGTTCACCTCGGCCTGGACGTTGTTAATGAAGACGACAGGCGTCATGAGCGCTTCACTGGCGGTGAAGTCGATCCTTACGGACTGACCCGGCTCGACAACACCATCAGGCTGGAGCGTGACTTCGGTAAGCACGGGTGGCACGCCGTCTTTACCTGGTTCCGGCAGATTGTTGTCCGTTACGGTGTCGTTACTGTCGCACGCGGACAGCAGGAGCAGGCCGGCCATGGCCAGAACTGCACCGAAGCTACCGGTATTGTTTCCCGGTCGCCCGCGGTTTGAGTTGAAGATTTGCCGTTGCATTACGCCCCCCAAATTTTGTCTATTGGTGCTTGGCTAAGAAAAAACTGCTTATCTGACTGGTCCATCGGTGGTCACGGAGAATTGTCAGTTTCCGAAGAAATAGCGGAGACCGAGTTCCCAACGAGGACCAAGCTGAACAGCCTGTAGCACCTGCCTTTTATCAAGGCTATACAGGTGTTGCGTATCATTCATGACATTGATCCCGGCAAGATACGTCGTGATGTTGTCGTTGACGTGATAGGTAACGTTGAGATCCAACTGCCCGTACGCCTCTGTATTCGTTGGGTTGGTCAGTGTGCCCTGGCCCTGACCAACGCCGGCAAGGAAATTGTCGCGCCAGTTGTATGCAACACGAACCTGCAAGCGTTCACCGTCGTAGTAACCGATAAAGTTCGCCGAATCACTGAGTCCATTCAGCACGAACTGTCCTTCGAGAGAGTTGAAGGGATCGTAGGCAACGTTGGCATCGACAATCGTCGCATTGACGATGAACCCGTATCCAGAGTCACCGAGGGCGTGCTGAAGATTCAACTCCCAGCCATCGACCTTTGCGGTTTCCTGGTTTACGGGCTGGCTCAGATCAAAGACGATCGAGGGGTCACCTTCTACGCTGACAATCGTCTCACCGTCGACCGCCGGATTATCCTGGAAGTTGTCCAGGATGTACCGACCGACCGCCGTGTAGTTGTTCGGATCGATGCCGCTTTCGGCAACCGCCTGGTCCCAGAGCGCACCGCCAATAATGTTGGGAATCTCGAACAGCGTGTCCGACGACCGACCGGTGCCGATGAAGTTATCCACATTCTTGTCGAAATAGCCGATCGACAGGTAGCTGCCCTCTGCGTAGTACCACTCGAATGAGAAATCGAAGTTTTCCGACTGAATCGGAACGAGGCCCGGGTTACCGGCAGAGGCCTGCGGCCGCGTGTTGGGGAAGAACTGCGTACTGTTCGGGATCAAACCACCCTTGATGTCGTTGTAGTTGGGGCGGGTGATCGTTTCGCTGATCGACAGGCGGAAGACGATGTTCTCCCAGGGCTCGATATCTATGTCGAGATTGGGCAGTGTTGCATCGTAGTTGCCTTGCACGTCCGTGAAGCCCTGAATCGGGTTGCCATTCTCATCCAGCGCTTCCGTGATGTTCAGCTCGTTGCCCGCGCCTACCCACGAAGACCCGTCATAAATCGTGTTCAAAGCGGCAGAGGTTATGTCCGTCTCTTCGTAGCGGACGCCGAGCCGGACATTGGTCGGCATACTGAAGACGTCGCCGGTCCAGGAATACTGGAGATACAGCGCGTCGGTTACCTCCTTGGTTCGCTGGTCATTTTCCCAGGCGGTGGAGGCGCAATAGCCGGTGCCGCAGTCACCCACGTCAGCGTATTCGAGACCGTTTTGGGCATACCACTGCTCGCCCCGGGCCTGGAGATCAGCGAGGCTGGACGTGAAGAACTCCCTCTGCAGGCGAGGATCGTCGTGACCGGACAATTCGTCGAACTGGTCCGCGATGGTTGAGCGAACGACGATATCCGAGATGAATCCGGGCTCGGTCAGGCCGCCCCAGTTGTCGAGCTGCACATTACTCGTCGCCGATCGGTTGTTGACTTCTGTCCTTTGCACACCGAAATCAATCGTGGACCGGTCCGTAAACTCGAACGAACCGGCAATCTTGGCCTGCTCCAGGTCCATCCGGGCGATCTCGTTGCCGAAGACGCTGCCGGTGATGAGCATGTCGTCCGCGTACAGCGGGCGATTTTCTTCGCCCCCGGAATTCAGGTTGTTCGAGAAGACCGGCAAGTCATAACCGGTGATGAAGCTCTGGCCCACCTTGTTGAAGGTTGCCATCGTGATCAGCGAGCTCGTGCCGTTGGGGCTGTTGGCCCCTCTTTCAGCCTTGGAGTCATGGTAGTCGAGTTCGAGCATGAGTCGATCGCCGAACCACCACTCGAGATTGAAGCCTATGGACTCGGTCAGGTTCGTCGAGCCGTCTTCACCCGTGCCCATGGCAAAGTCATTGAAATCATTGGTCTCGGTGTAGATGGTCGGGCTGGCGATCGGTCCCTCGGTCCATTGACTGGATTGAGACAGGGCTGCCGTGTTGGAAAACCAGGCAGAGAGATCGCTGTAAGAACGTTCCAGGTCGTATTCGGCCCGGAGGTAATCCACCGTCGCCGTAATGTTCTCTGTCGGTGCCCACTGCAGCACGACCTGGCCATTGGTCCTTTCCTGCGAGTATTCCGCCATGTTGTAGGCGACGGACTGTGGAATCGAGTAATTCTCGTCGGGAGAGGTCGGCCGGCCGATATTGTTTTCGTCATTCGGGACCCTGGCGTCGACCGTGCCATCCGGCAAGGTGTCATCCCCCGGCCGCGTATACCAGCCATTGACGATGCCTGCGTTGACACCGTTGTTCCTCTTCTGAACGCTACCGGTGATGGCGATGCCGAACGTGTCGTCGAAGAATTGATCGAGGTAGATGCCCGAGATCTCAGGGGTTACCGAGTCGCCGGAACGGGTCGACGTATCCGCAACGGCCCGGCCCGCGAGACTGAACGTTGGCTCGCCTGACAGCGGCCTGGGCGTCGAGATGTTGATGGTCGAGCCGACACCGCCCGACGGCACATCGGCCTGGCCCGTCTTGTAAACCTGGACGCCTGCTACGGCCTCCGATGCCAGGTCGGCAAAGTTGAATGAGCGGTTGATGCCATTGTGGGTCGGCATCTGGCGGCCATTAATCGTCACCAGGTTGTACTCGGGACCAAAGCCACGCACAGTCACCTGGCTGCCCTCACCGCGGGTTCGATCGATCGACACGCCGGTGATTCGCTGCAACGACTCTGCCAGGTTCGGATCAGGGAACTTGCCGATATCTTCAGCAGAAATAGCGTCCACGACACCCGTCGAACTGCGCTTGACGTCCATGGAGCGCGTCAAGCTGCCGCGGATACCCGTCGTGACAATTTCCTCGATGACCTCAGCTTCACCTTCCTGCGCCATGCCCGGTGAGGCAACCGCTGCGCCCAGTGCCAGCGCAACTCCCGCGGCCAAAGGTGTCTTGTGGAAGGATGGCTTTTGCATTGGAACCCCCTAAATTGCGCGCAGCCTGAGACTGCAGATGAAGCCGTACCTCCCCGGCACCGCTTCGTGTTCGAAATCGAAAATTGTGCTGACAGCCGGCCCCGTAAAAACATGACAACGCTGTCAGAATGTATTTATAATCCATGCTGACAGCGCTGTCAACAATCATTATTCTATCGGTCCAGCGTGTACCTTCAAGACATTAAGTTTCTGAATTGTCTTGGAAAATGTAGAAATTCGGGGTAACGAGCAGCAATCCGTGGAAGCACTTTTTTCTGTACCTGAGCGTATTCGCGGCGCCTGGATTGGGCGGATTTCCGGCTGTCTCCTCGGCAAACCGGTCGAAGTTCTGTCGTTCAAGGAAGGCCGCGACGGTCTGGAATCCTACCTGCGCCACGCTGGCGCGTCCCCACTGCGCGACTATGTTCCGCTTGTCGAAGGGACCCTCGTCGCGGAACGCGGTCGTGCGTCCTGCCGAGGGCACATTTCCCGCGCGGAACCGGACGACGACATCAATTACACGATACTTGCGCTGCTGTTGCTCGAGGACAGGGGCACCGATCTGAGCACCGAAGACGTCGCGCGCGCGTGGCTGCGGCTGCTGCCCGCAGGTACAACCTGGACGGCGGAGCGCGAAGCCTACCGCGTACTGCTCGACAACATGGCGGACGAGTTCGTAAACGACGCACCGCCCGGATTCGACCTGGCCCTGTGCTCGGAGAACGCGTACAACGAGTGGATCGGCGCGCAGATTCGTGCCGACCTGTATGGCTGGGTTTGCCCGGGGCGTCCGGCACTCGCGGCCGACCTCGCAAGCCGGGACGCCGCACTTTCGCATCGCGGCGAAGGCCTGCACGGAGCGGCTTTTATCGCCGCGCTCGGGGCCGCGATCCCGATGAGCGACAATCTCGCGGAAGCCACCGAAATTGCGCTGCGCTTCATTCCGAACGGCAGCCGCGCGGCAGCCGCCGTGCTCTTCGGCCGTGGGCTGGCGGGTGCCGACGATGCCGTCGATCGGCTGCACGCCGAATATGTGGATTTGTCGCCGGTGCACACCTTGAACAACCTTGCGCTCGTCGTGTGGGCGCTGTGTTCATTCGAAGACGACTTTTCCGCGGCGATCGGCAATGCGGTATCGGCGGGATGGGATACCGACTGCAACGGCGCGACCGTCGGTGGATTGTTCGGACTGACCGGCAAGCCAATACCCGAATCCTGGACTCAGCCCTGGCAGGGTCGGGTGGGCGTTAGCCTCGCCGGGTACTCCGAACTGCCCCTCGACGACCTGGTCGACCGCACGGTAGCGGTCTCAAGGACGCTGCAGTGACGTTCCCGAGGGCAGCTTTCCCGGCATTGCTTTGCGGCAGCGCGCTGCTCGGTGCTGCGGCGCCCGTCATAGCTGACCAGTCACACTACGAGGACCGCAACCGATATCTCGCGCCCCGGTCCGCGGAAGCGCTGGTCATCGACGGTGTGGCTGACGAGGCCGCATGGCAGGCCGCCGGGTGGCACGAGATAGACCAGCTGTGGCTGGGGCCCGAGTACTCCGCGGCGGACTTCAGCGGGCGCTTCAAGGTCGCGTGGAGCGAACAACGGCTCTACGTCCTGGTTGAAGTCGTCGACGACATCCTGTTCGACAGTCATCGCGACCCGCTCGTGCAGTACTGGGACGACGACTGCGTCGAGATATTCATCGACGAGGATTACTCGGGCGGCGACCACCAGTACAACCACAATGCCTTCGCTTACCACATGTCCCTCGACAACCAGGCGATTGACATGGGCACCGACGAGCGGCCGCACAACTATACGCACCATGTAAAGAGCCGCTGGAAACAGACAGGCAACAAGGTCGTGTGGGAGTTTGCCATTGACATATACACCGACGACTACGTCGACGGTGCCGACGACAACGCACCGGTCGCTCTCTACGCCGGCAAGGTGATGGGGCTCATGCTCGCTTACTGCGATAACGACGGCAGTGAGTTACGAGAGAATTTCGTGGGATCGGAGTCGGTGCCCGAGGGGCCGAAGGACCGCGGCTGGATTGACGCCGGTCTGTTCGGTGAACTGCAACTCGTGGATTCGGAATAACAATATGGAACGAGCGGTAAGCGCAGGTTACAGGGCCGGGGACTCCGTTTCCGGGGAATTCGTTACGTTCGGGGACGAGCGCTACTACGCCATACGGAATGTCGATGCGATGGCGCCCTTCTTCATCAGCGTTATCTCGAGCGCCGATCACTGGCTGTTTGTCTCGTCCACCGGCGGACTGACCGCCGGCCGGGTTTCTCCCGAAACGGCTCTTTTTCCCTACATTCCGGTCGACAGGGTTCACGAAAGCTTCCCGCACACCGGCCCCAGGACCGTGCTGCGGGTGACGGCCGACGACGGGCAGCCTCGGCGCTGGGAGCCGTTCGACCGCGATTGCGACACGCGCTTCGAAGTCACCCGCCACCTTTACAAGAACACGCTCGGCAACAAGCTCTGCTTCGAAGAAGTCAACCATGACCTGAATCTCACTTTCCGCTACACGTGGATGACGAGCGACCAGTTCGGCTTCGTGCGCCACTGCGAGCTCCTAAACAACGGCCGGCAGCGCGCCCGCGTCGACGTGCTCGACGGTCTGCAGAATATTCTTCCGGCCGGCACTCCGCTGCTCGCCCAAACCAACAGCAGTAACCTGGTTGACGCCTACAAGTGGGCCGAGCTGGATGCGGCCACAGGCCTTGGCGTGTTCACGTTGTATTCGGGTATATCGGACCGGGCCGAGCCTTGCGAATCGCTGAAGGCGAATACGGTTTTCGTCACCGGGCTCGAGGGGCGGCGCATACTGCTTTCGTCCGAACAGCTGGATGCCTTTCGCGAGGGTGCCGGCGTCGAACAGGAAACGCACAGGCGCGGCATTCGCGGCGCCTATTTCGTCAGCGCCTCCGTGGATGTGCCGCCCGGCGAGTCGGAGCACTGGCGCATCGTTGCCGACGTCGAACAGTCACAGCCCCGGGTCGTGGCGCTCCGGAACCGGCTGCGGAATGAGCCGGATATCGGGCAATCGGTCGTCGACACCATAGACCGCGGCGATGACGAACTTGCCCGCATCATGGCTGCCGGCGATGCGTTCCAGGTGTCGGCGGAGGAAGAGGTCAGCACGCATCATTACGCGAACGTACTATTCAATGTGCTGCGCGGCGGGATTTTCGACGACCAGTACAACGTTCCCGCCAGGGATTTCACGCGGACGGTCCTCCATTTCAACCGCGGCGTTCATGCGAGAAATTCGGACTTCCTTGACGGCCTTCCGGGCATGCTCGAATTCAGCCAGCTCGTTTCGATGGTCCGCTCGCAGAATGACCCGCAGCTGGAGCGACTGTGCTACGAGTACCTGCCGATTACGTTCGGCCGCCGTCATGGCGACCCGAGCCGTCCGTGGAACCGCTTCGCCATCCGGCTGAAGGACGAGTCGGGTGACCGGCTGCTTTCCTACGAAGGCAACTGGCGCGACATTTTCCAGAACTGGGAAGCCCTCACCTTCAGCTTCCCGGAGTTCATCGAGAACGTGATCGCGAAGTTCGTCAATGCATCGACGATGGACGGCTACAACCCCTACCGCATCACCAAGCAAGGTATCGACTGGGAGATCGAGGATCCCGAAGACCCCTGGAGCTATATCGGCTACTGGGGGGACCACCAGATAATCTACCTGCTTAAGCTGCTCGAGCTGTCGGGACAATTTCACCCGACCCGGCTCGCTCAGCTACTACACCAGCCCGTGTTCAGCTACGCGAACGTTCCCTATCGCATCAAGCCCCTGGAAGAACTGCTGCAGAATCCGAAGGACACCGTGGTCTACGATCACGCGCTGGCCGAACGTATCGAGCAGCGCGTCGCCGACAACGGCGCCGACGGCAAACTTGTCCTCGATGGCAGCGGCGAAGTCTACCGGGTGACCCTGCTCGAGAAGCTGCTGGTCCCGCTGCTTGCCAAGCTCGGCAATTTCGTCCTCGGCGGCGGCATCTGGATGAACACGCAGCGGCCCGAGTGGAACGACGCCAACAATGCCCTGGTCGGCCACGGCCTGAGCATGGTCACTCTCTACTACATGCGCCGCTACGTTCGATTCCTGCGGCAACTGATCGCTTCCGAAACGGAGACGGTCGACCTGTCACGTGAAGTCAGCGAGTGGCTGGCCGATACAGCATCTGCTCTCGAGAGCGTCCGGCCTTTGCTCGGCGTAGAGCAGACCAGCCCGGAACAGCGTTTCGAGACGCTGCAGGAGCTGGGACTGGCTGCAAGTGGCTACCGCGAGACCGTTTACCGACACGAGGGTTTCTCCGGCAGGGTGAAACAGTCACCCGACCTGATCCTGAAAATGCTCGATGACGCACTCGTCGCCATTGACCACAGCATCGGCGTCAACAAGCGTATCGACGGACTTTACAACGCATACAACCTGCTCGGCCTCGATAACGAGACAGCCAAGGTCGACACGCTGTACCCGATGCTCGAAGGCCAGGTTGCCGCGCTAAGCTCGGGCGCAATCTCGCCGGAGGCAGCCTGTGCCTTGCTGGAGTCCCTGTTCGAAAGTGATATCTACCGACCCGATCAGCACTCGTTCATGCTGTACCCGGACCGCGAGCTGCCGGGCTTTTTCGACAAGAACAGGGTCGACGAAAAGGACGTGCTCGCAGTGCCGTTGCTGGCACGCATGGTGGCAGAGCGTGATGAGCGGGTCGTATCCCGGGACGTCGAGGGCACTTATCGCTTCAGTGCGGGCTTCGTCAATTCGGGCGACCTGGAGCGCCGCCTCGTCGTCCTCGAAGCCGAATACGGCGACGCCGTCGCGGACAGTCGCGATGACCTGATGAAACTGTACGAGAGGGTCTTCAACCATCGCGCCTTCACAGGGCGATCCGGTGCGATGTTCGGCTTCGAGGGCCTCGGGAGCATCTACTGGCACATGGTGTCGAAGCTGCTGCTCGCCATACAGGAGATCTTTTTTGCAGCGCGCGACAACGGTACCGACGCAGAGACCTGTTCGCGGCTCGGGTCACTCTACTACGCAGTCCGCGACGGCATTGGTTTCAACAAGACGCCGTCGGAATACGGTGCATTCCCGATGGATCCCTATTCCCATACCCCGAAGCATGCCGGTGCACAGCAACCCGGGATGACGGGGCAGGTCAAGGAAGAAGTGCTGACGCGCTTTGGCGAGCTGGGAGTCCGGGTTCGCGACGGCCTCGTGCATTTCGAGCCGGGGCTGTTGCGGGCCGTCGAGTTTTCGGGGGAACGACGAGTGTTCCGTTATCTCGATGTGAACGGCGACTGGCAGGACATCGATGTGCCTGGGGCGTCGCTGGCGTTCACCTGGTGCCAGGTGCCCGTGGTGTATCGACTGGAAGACGCGGACGCACCGTCGCTTACACTGGTATTCGAATACGGCAGGACGAAACAGTCGCGGAAACTGTCACTTTCGGAATCGATGAGCGCCGAGTTGTTCCAGCGCAGTGGTCACATCCGGCAGATCAACGTAACGCTCGGGCGCGAGCACCTGCTGACGGTTTGACAGCGCTGTCAGAAGAGCGTCTAATTCTGCTTTAAGGGGGTGATGCGCAATATAGCGCAGTTGGGCTCGTATTTATGCCGAAGATTACTATTGACGATGTTGCGGAGCTTGCAGGCGTTTCGATAAAGACGGTCTCGCGCGTGGTCAACCACGAACCGAACGTTCGCGAGGCAACGCGAAAGAAGGTCGAAGCGGCCATCGCAAAGCTCAACTACCAGCCGAACAAGGCCGCTCGTAGCCTCGCAAGCCATCACTCTCACCTCATCGGCCTGATCTACGACGACCCGAGCTATTACGAAATACCGAGCGCCGGTTATGTCATCCGCATGCAACAGGGTGTGCTGAGTGCCTGTCATGCGAGCAAGTACGAGCTGCTGATTCATCCCTGCCAGTACCGCAAGAAAGACATCGGCAAGGAACTCAAGACACTGATCGAGCAGGTGCGACCCGACGGCATCGTGCTCGCCGCGCCGCTGTCCAACATGCCGAAAATCGTGCGCGCAATCGAAGCGACGGGAACGCCGCTTGTAAAGCTGTCGCCGGGCGCTGCGAACGGCAAGCAGCTTTCCGTCGTGACCAACGACCGCGAGATCAGCGCCGAGATGACGCGATACCTGGCATCACTGGGGCACACGCGGATTGCCTTCATCACCGGGCACCCGAGCCACAAGGCCGTCGGCAATCGCTATCTTGGCTACCGGGACGGGCTTGAACAAAGTGGCCTCAAGTTTTCGGAGCGGCTCGTCGTAGCAGGCGACAACTCGATCGGGTCCGGCGAGGAGTCCGCGATGAATTTACTGAATCGCAAGGATCGCCCAACGGCCATATTCGCCGCGAATGATGACATGGCGGCCGGCGTCATACGCGTGGCCGATCGCCTGGGCTACAAGGTGCCGCAGGACCTGTCCGTTGTGGGCTGCGATGATATCTCGCTGGCCCGGCAGGTCTACCCGGCACTCACGACCATCAACCAGCCGCTCTCGGCGATGGCCGAGCGTGCGGCCGTGGCATTGATCAGTTCCGTTCGTGACAAGCGGCCGCTGATAGGCACCGAGGTTGTGCCCGCAACCATCCGGATCAGGGAATCGACCGGCCCGGCGCCCGATTGAGCTCGCTGCTCTCTCCGCGCGGCCGCTAGGGCGTGCCGCTGTAGACCCTTACGTAGTCGACCTCCATCTCGACCGGGAACATGGTCGACGAATTCGGCGCCCCCGGGAAATTGCCGCCGACAGCCACGTTCAGGAGAATGTAGAAATTCTCGTTGAAGGGCGCGGGGTACGGCGCACCAGTCGTGGACCAGGAATTCTTCACCGAGTACAGGACATCGTCGACGTACCAGCGAAGCTCGGGTGTGCTCGAGTCCCATTCCAGCGCGTAGGTATGGAATTCCGCGGTTGCGTCGGTGGGTACCAGGTACTCGTTACTCGAAAACTGGTTCGCCGGGAATTCGCCGCCGTAATGGATGGTGCCGAAGACGTTATTGCCGCCCGTGCCGCCCAGGTTGACGGCCTCGACGATATCGATTTCGCCGGACGCCGCCCAGGTGCCGTAAACATTATCCTGCGGCAGCATCCAGAAGGCCGGCCATACGCCCTGCCCACCGGGCAGGCGGATACTGGCCTCGATGCGACCGTAGCGGACCGCAAACCGGTCGCGGGTGTTGATTCGCGCCGAGGTGTAGCTCTTGCCTCCCGCGGCCTCGCGGCGGGCCGTGATGACGAGCTTTCCGTCCCTCAACTCGGCACTGTTCTCGAGGTACCACTGCAGCTCGTTGTTGCCCCAGCCGGGAATGCCGTACTGGCTGCCGTCCCCGTTTTCGAAAAACCACACTTCCGGGTCCAGCTGCGCGGCATCGAACTCGTCGCTCCAGACCAGTGTCCATGACTGCGGGTCGCCGGAGGTGACATCGAGATTATCCGCCACGGTCAGGGTCGGGTTGTCTATGTTTACGTTCCCCGTCGGTGGCGGTGGGGGCGGCGGCGGGCTCACGATCGGTGGCGCACTGTCCCCGCCGCCACTGCCACCACAGGCAGCAACGGAAACCGCCGTCAGCAGTAGCAACGCAACTCTATGGAAACGTGCACGATATTCAGTCACGACATCGACCTCGACAAAAGCCACCCTGTACGGGCGGTATTAGAATCAATGATGACAGCGCTGTCAACGCGTGGCGCGTTGCGCCGGCGCCTGAACCGGCATCGTTCTTCGTAAGAAGCATCAATTACCTGAAGCCGGGCGATCTCTGAACACGAGCTTCGGCGTCCGATCGACGAAGAACAGGCCCCAGTGCTTCTCGGCGCCGTGGGGATCGTTCCCGTCGCCCTTCCACGGCTCGTCGAAAGCCTCGAACCAGAACACGGTCGTGTTCGTTTTCTCGGCCCAGGCCTTCATCTCTTTGAAATAATGCCGCTGGTCGGTCTCGTTCGCGCGCTTGCCGAACTCCGTCGCGGTAGTTGCCCAGCCTGCCTCGAGAATTGCGATCGGCTTGTCCGGCAGCGCAGCGCGAACGCCTTCGATGTTCTCGATGGTGTACTCGAGAGCTTCGTCGATCGATTTGTCTTCCCATACCGGGTAGGTGTGCACGCCGATGAAATCGAGCTCGGCAGCCAGCGACGCACCGTCGCGTATCCACCACTCGTAGTTATCGGCAACCGTAACGGGCTGCTCGATTGCCCCCTTGACCTCCCGCACGTACTCGATCACCTGCGCGAGCGGCACCATGTGATCGTTCCAGTCGACCAGTGCTTCGTTGCCCACGTTCACCGCGATAACGATGTCTGCGTATTCGTTTGCCAGTTCGATGCCGCGATCGATTTCCTGCTTGTTCTTGATCTTGTTGGCCGCGAGTTTCTCGTCGGGTATCGGTTCGTCCAGCCAGGGACAGCCTTCGTGATTGCTGATTTCCGCGTCGAGCCAGATCCCCAGCAGCACCTTCATGGGGATCTCGTGTTCCCGGATGAGCCTGAGCGTTGCCGCGGTATTCTCGCCCGAGTCATACATGCGGATCAGCCCGAACCCGTGGTAGACCAGGATTTCGAGATCCTCCAGGATCTCGGCATCGCTCGGGTTCACGGCGCCATTGCCGCGGTCCGGGTGCTGGCCCTCCCTGAAACCCGAGTAGGCGACAGCGAGCGTCTCTCCCGCGACCAGGTCTTCGGGGGATTGCCGGTACGCCGCAGCGGGTTCGTCACCCGCTACGAGGAACGGGATATTGGCATGTGCGGCATGGCCATTGCCGTCATAGGCATAGGCGAAGAGTCTGTACTTGCCTGGCGGCGGCGCGGTTACCTTGGTGCTCGCGGCCGTGCTGTCCGACACGATTCCCTCCAGGTTCGGCAATCGCTCTTCGCGGTCGCCGCCTGCCTTCTGCGACTCGCTCTCCGGCTTGACCTCCCAGCGATACGTCAGCGGGTCACCCTCGGGGTCCACGACGTCGAAGACCGCGTCATAGGTGCCACCGGCCGTGAGTACGACACTCTCCTTGTAGCTCTTCCCGTCGAGGTGGATCGCTTCGACACGCGGCGTCCGATTTGCAGGCCACTCGCCCGTCCAGATGCGCTGCATGGCGTCCACGGCCGCGGTCAGCTCGCCGCGCTCGGTGAGCAACCCGAACCAGGTCGGCGTGCGCTCCTGCTTCTGGCCCCAGAAGAACACGTACGAGCCGATCAGCTGGCCTTCGAATTTCGCAAGAACGTCATTGTGGGCCCGCAGGAACACGTCGGCTTTCTCCGAACTCGTCAGTTCGGTCGGCGTTCCCCATGACGTGGTCTCCATCTCCCAGTAACCGATCGTCCCCCACTCCGTCATCATGAAGGGCTCGTCGAAGCCGGTCGCGGCAATTCCCTCCGGCAGTCCGAACAGGCTGCCGTACATCTGGAAGCTGATGAAATCGATCGCCGGCGCACGCGCCTGGATCTCGGCAATGACGTCAGGTTTGAAGCCCGATAACGGCGTGGTCACCGGGTGGTTCGGATCCAGGTCGTGGATCATCTTCGCAACGTCGTTGACGGCGTCCCACACCGCGGGATTGGAGTAGCTGTGGTTCAGCTCGTTGCCGACAAGCCAGAAGAGCAGTGCCGGGTGGTCTTTGTACTTCAGGACCTCATCCCGGATCGTTTCCAGCTGCCGGGCGACGGCATCCGGGTCGTCATAATCGAAGCCGTGGCGCTCGGCCGTCATGGAGAGGCCCAGCGCGACGGTAACGCCGTTTGCCGCAGCCACATCGAGCAGCGCCCGCGTATCCTGGTAACCGTTGCTCGTGCTCCAGGTGCGTATCGAATTGCCGCCATGTGCGGCAAAGCGCTCGATGTCGTCCCTGCCCATGCCGGCGCCCCGGATCACAAAGGGCTCGCCGCCGCGCAGGAGCTGGTACCCGGCGTCGGTCTTCACGACCTCCACCTTGATCACGGATCCCGTGTCTCCAGGCTCGGGGGAACAGGCTGTCATTAATATAAGTAACGCAATCGCTGCCAGTAGTTTCATATCAGTCTTTGACGAGAATGGTTTCGAGTTCCTCGAGCGAACGCCCCTTGGTTTCCGGCAGGATTCGCATGACGAACACGAGACCGATCACGGCAAACACTCCGTAGATCAAAAACGTCCCGGCATTGCCCAGCGTCTCGAGCTGCCAGGGGAAGATAAAGGTGACCATGAACGCGACGCTCGAATTGATCAGGCCGACGAAAGAGATCGCGATGCCGCGCACCCGGTTGGGGAACAGCTCGGAAAACAACACCCACATGATCGGCCCGATCGAGACCGCGAAACTCGCGACGAAACCGAGTATTGCAAACAGGATCAGCACGGGGTTCATCGTTATTGCACGGCTGACCAGCTCGGATTCATGCTGCTTGTAGGCGTCCTGCCCGATGGCCGCGAACAGGGCCTCACGGAATTCGGTGTCGCTCTCGTAGGTCGTACCGGTGACGAGCTCGAGCTGCTGCCGGTCGATATCCGCGGGCAGCGCATCTATCGCGGCCTGGTCGAGTTGATAGGTCGCGGAGCCGAAGCCCCAGGCGAGCGTCAACATGCAAACCGCGATGCCCGTCAGCCCGAAACCGAGCAGGGGCCGGCGCCCGAGCCTGTCGATCAACGCCATCGCCACGACAGTGAGCGCCAGGTTGACCAGCCCCACCAACGCAGCCTGCATGAAGGACGCGTTCGTACCTATGCCCGATTGCTCGAAGATCATCGGCGCATAAAAGAACACGGCGTTGATGCCCGTGATCTGCTGCAGGATGCCGACCGAAATGCCAATCGTCATGACGAGCCTCAGCGACGGATGCAGCAGCGTCTTCGGCGAGACCCTGCCCAATGCGGCTTCGGCGGCGATGGCCTCTTTTACGGCGCGCAGGTCGTCTGACGCCTGCTCGCGGCCGCCGACGCGTTCGAGCACCTCTCGTGCCTCGTCATCCCGACCGCGCATCGCCAGCCAGCGCGGGCTCTCCGGCACGAACAGCAGGGCGACGAGATAGAGCACGGCCGGCAGGGTCTCCACGCCGAGCATCCAGCGCCAGTTCCATTCCCCGAGTTTCAGCGTTTCCGTCCACGCTGCGCCGGACTCGCCCAGCGTCAATATCAGGTAATTGCTGAAGAAGGCCACCGAGATACCGATGACGATGTTGAGCTGGTTGAACGAGACCAGGCGTCCGCGGGCATCGGGGGGGGCCATCTCGGCGATGTACATCGGCGCAATGATGAGTGCCGCGCCGACACCGAGCCCGCCGAGCATGCGCGCCAGGACGAGCCACGTGAAGCTGGGCGCGACCGCGGAAAGAATCGCCGAGACCGCGAACAACAGTGCGGCGATCCGCAATACCGGCCGCCGGCCGATGCGATCGCTCAGGGGGCCCGACAACATCATCGCCAGCGTCGCCGTTAGCGACAACGATGACACCGACCATCCCAGCTGGATCTTTGTCAGCGCGAACTCGACCTCGATGAAGCCGACGACGCCGGAGATTACCGACGCATCGAAACCCATGAGGAACCCGCCGAGCGCGACAAACAGCGCAATAGTGGCGGTATAACGTGACGACGAACTCACGGTGCCGGCCCCGACTCAGTCGCCGGCCACGAGGCGAAAAGCCGTTTTCAATTCAGTGTCCGAACTGCCGCCGATCCACGCATGGAATTCACCCGGCTCCACGATCGGCGTGTTGTCGCGGCCGAAGAACGCGAGATCGTCGCTGCTCAGATCGAAACTCACGGTCACCGTCTCGCCGGGCTCGACGCGCAGCCTGCGGAAGCCCTTGAGCTCCTTCACCGGCCGAGTGACGTTGCCCACCAGGTCCCTGACATAGAGCTGCACGACTTCGTCCGCCGCGACGTCGCCGCGATTCTCCAGGTCGGCGCTGATGCTCAGGGTGCCGCCGAGCGGCACCTCGGCGCTGCTGACGCGGATGTTGTCGTACTTGAACTCCGCGTAGGAGAGACCGAAGCCGAACGGAAACAGCGGCGTGTATCCCGCGTCGAGGTGGAACGCCGTCATTCCGAACGACGTCTGCGGCGCACGCGCCTCAATGTCGTCGATATGGACGATCTTCTCGGGCGACGGCGGTTTGCCTGTGTTTTTCTGGCTGTAATAAATGGGCACCTGGCCAACCATGCGAGGAAAGGTCACCGGCAGCTTGCCGGACGGCGACTCGACACCGAACAGCAGGTCGGCGATGGCCGGGCCGCCCATCGTCCCCGGGTGCCAGGCATAGAGAATCGCATCGACATTCTCGATGACGTTCGTCAGGGTCAGAGGACGCCCCGCCATGATGACGGCGACGACCGGTTTGCCGGCCGCTTTCACGCGCCGGACGAGTTCCACCTGTGCGCCGGGGAGGTCGATATCGGCGCGAGAATGCGCTTCGCCCGAGAGTATCGATTCCTCACCCAGGAACAGCACCGCGACATCGGATTTCCGCGCGGCTGCGACCGCCTCGTCGAAAGGTTCCGTCGACTTGCTGCGGCTCGTTTCCATCGCGCGCACGTACCGGATTTCCACGTCGTCTCCGACGAAATCGCGGATACCCTGCAGGCCCGTGACGCTGAGGTCGGGATCGCCGTCGAACACCCAGGTGCCGAGCTGTTCGTAGGGAGTATCCGCAAGCGGACCGATGACCGCGATGCTGTCGAGCCGTGCCCGCGACAGGGGCAACGTGCTCTCGTCGTTCTTCAGCATGACTATGCTTTGCAGTGCCGATGCTTTCGCGGTAGCAAGCGCCTCGCGGCTACCGTAAGGGGGCAATGCTTCAGGATCCGTGTACGGATCATCGAACAGGCCCATGCGGAATTTGGCGCGAAGTATGTTGGCAACTGCGGCATCGATAACCTCGATATCAAGGCTGCCGCTTTCGACCAGTTCGCCGAGTTGCCCCAGGTAAACGTTGCCCGCCATGTCCATGTCGACACCGGCAGTCGCCGCTGCAAGCGCCGAATCCCTGTCGTCAGCGGTCAACCCATGAACCGCGAGCTGGTGGATCGAGTTCCAGTCGCTGACGACGAATCCGTCGAAACCCCATTCGTCGCGCAGTACCTGGCGCATCAGGAACTCGTTGCCGGTGGCCGGCACACCGTTGAGGTCGCTGAACGAGGCCATCAATGTCACCACACCCGCATCGACCGCGGCACGGAACGGCCGCAGGTGGACGTTGCGGAGCTCGTTCTCGGGGATATCGGTCGTCGCGTAGTCGCGGCCGCTTTCCGCCTCGCCGTACCCGGCAAAATGCTTGGCACAGGCGGCTATGGCTCCCGGATCACCGAGGTCGTCGCCCTGGAACCCCTCTACCATCGCGACCGCGAGCCTGCTGGCCAGGTAGGGGTCCTCGCCAGGACTCTCGGCGATCCGGCCCCAGCGTGGATCGCGCGTGATGTCGATCATGGGTGCGAACGTCCAGTTGATGCCCGATTTCGCCGCCTCCATGGCGGCAACCCGGGCACCCTCGCGCACAAGGTCCGGGTTCCAGGTTGCGGCCTGCCCGAGCGGTATCGGCAGCACCGTCTTGAAGCCGTGAATGACGTCACGACCAACGAGCAGCGGGATACCGAGCCGGCTCTCCTCGACCGCAATACGCTGCAGCTCGTTCACGGTCGCGACATCGACCTGGTTGATGATCGAGCCGATGCGGCCGGCGCGCAGCGCCTCGCCCAGCGCGGCCACCGGGCCGTCGACCTCCGCGTGGACCTGGTTCATCTGGCCGATCTTCTCGGCCAGCGTCATGCGGCCAAGCAAGTCGGCGACGCGTTCTTCCATACCGCCGGCAGCTGAACGACTTTCTGAAATCATCATAGTCATGGCGAACACCAGCGCATGGCCGCAGAGCAAAGCGACACGCCCAGGGCGGGTACGTTGTTTCTTATTCCTGGTGCGGTGCATCAACCCGTCCCCCGCGGCAGGCGCGAGCGGCAGTCACTCGGCAGCTTCAGTGAATAACCCCCTTTACTGCCATGCATGGACGGGCGTTTCTCGCATTCGCCGCTCCGGGTAGTGCCATGGCAGCACTCAATGACAATCGTTTCTAACAACGTTTGACAGCGCTGTCAATATAATAGACGATTGCTGCGCCATGCAGCATCACGAAACAGCGCCGGAAGACAGAATTCCATTTCACAAGAAGCTGGTCTACGGATCCGGCGCGTTCGTCAATAACCTGCTGGCGGACTCCATCGGCAGGATGGTGATTGTTCTCAATCTCGGCCTCGGCATGAACCCGGCGCTCGCCGGCCTGCTTGCCGCACTGCCGCGTCTGACCGACGCCATCACCGACCCATTGATGGGGTATGTCTCTGATCACACCCGAACGCGCTGGGGGCGCCGGCGCCCGTACATATTCTTCGGTGCGATTGCTGTGGGAATCGTGTTCGCGCTGCTCTGGCAGCTGCCGCCCGGCAAAAGCGAGTCCTATTACTTCTGGTTCTTTCTGACCGGCTCGTTCCTCTTCTACCTCGCTTACACCGTGTTCGTGACGCCCTGGGTGGCGCTCGGCTATGAACTGACGCCGGACTACAACGAGCGAACGCGGCTCATGGGGACACAGAACTTCATAGGACAAACCGCGTACCTCTTCACGCCTTATTTACTGGCCATCATGAGCAGCAAGCACTGGGCTGACGACATGGTCGAAGGCGCCTCGCGACTGTCTATCGTGATCGGGGCGATCGTCATCGTCGTCGGCATCATGCCTGCCCTGTTTCTCCGGGAGCGATACAAGGAACTCGCCATCAAGGAGGGTAAATCGGCTGCCGCGCTGGCCGGCAATGCCCTGGTCCGCAATATCATGGACTTCTTCCGCGGCTTCGCGGAAACGCTGAAATCGAGAGAGTTCCTGAAACTCTGCGCTGCAACCTTCCTGGTATTCAATGGCTTTATTCTGATCGCCGCCTTTCAGTCCTACGTCATCATCTACTATGTTTTCCGCGGCGATACGGAACTCGGCTCCGTCTTCGTGGGGCACTCGGGGTTGCTGCAGACCGTCTTTGCCTACGTGTCCATTGTCATCGCGACCTGGCTCGGCACGAAGTTGGGCAAACGTCGGGCCTTTTTCATTACGACCGGCGTTTCGATCATCGGTTATGCCCTCAAGTGGTTTTGCTACACGCCCGATCAGCCGTGGCTCATCCTGATTCCCGCCCCGCTCATGGCATTCGGCCTGGGCGGCCTGTTCACGCTGATGCCGTCGATGATCGCGGACGTGGTGGACATGGATGAACTGAAGACCCATCAGCGCCGGGAAGGCATGTATGGCTCCATATTCTGGTGGGTCGTAAAGCTCGGCATGGCCGTGGCAATCGCGGGCGGCGGCCTTCTCCTCAATGCGACGGGTTTCGACGTCGCGCTCGAGGGCGAACAGGCTGCACGCACCCTGACGCTCATGCGCTTTTTCGACGCCGTCATCCCCTGCGTGGCTTCCGTGATCGCAATATGGGCCATCTGGAGTTTCTCGATCACCGAGGAGAAAGCGTACGAGATTCGTGAGCAGCTCGAGCGCCGCCGCGGCACGCCGGATGCGCCGGTAGTCGCTCCCGCCTAGTTTCGCCCGAGACGCTCCAGCAGCGCCTCCTTCACTTTCGGCGACACGAATTCGGATACGTCACCGCCCAGCCTGGCAATTTCGCGCACGAGGCTCGACGAGATGAAAGTGTAGGTTTCCGGCGGCGTCAGGAACACCGTTTCCACTTCCTCGGTCAGGTGCCGGTTCATCGTGGCGAGCTGGAATTCGTACTCGAAGTCGGACACGGCGCGCAGCCCGCGGATGATGACGGACAGGCCGTTGTCCCGCGCGAAATCGACCGTCAGGCCCTTGTAGGAAGCGACTTCGACGCCGTCGATCCCCGCGAGAGCCGACCGGGCGAGTTCGACGCGTTCCTCGAGGTCGAACATCGGCGCCTTGCTGCCCGTGTCAGAGGCAATGGCGATCACCACACGGTCGAACACTTTGACCGCTCTCTTCACGATGTCTTCATGACCCAGGGTTATCGGGTCGAAGGTTCCCGGGTACATCGCTGCAGCAGACATCCCCCCTCCTTGTTGTTTTTCGGCACCCCCGCCGCCAAGTATCGCACACTTGCCGTGCCGGCTAAGCCGCGACCTCGACCAGCATATATCGCACGTTTCCTGCCGTCTTGTTCTTCAGCACGCGCCAGCGGCCCGGCAACGGCGTCTCGGGCTTCGCGCGGTCCTGTTCGAGGTAGATCCTGCCGCCCGTGGCAAGCAGGCCGCGGTCATCGATGAGCCGGCACGTCTCCTCGAGCCGGTCGTCGGCGAACGGCGGATCGAGGAAAATGATGTCGAAGGAGGCGGGTGCCGCCGACCGGACAAAATCAGCTGCATCGCCGCAGTGAACCACGGCACCGGGTGCATCGAGGACCTGCACACTGTTTTCGATTGCTCTTACTGCGCGACGGGAGTTTTCCACGAATACCACTAGCGTAGCCCCTCGCGACAGCGCCTCGAATCCCAGCGCACCGGTGCCCGCAAACAGGTCGAGGCAGCGCGCGCCCTGTAGCGACGGGGCGAGCCAGTTGAACAGCGTCTCCCGGATGCGTTCCGACGTGGGCCGCAGGCCCGGTACGTCCGCGATATCCAACAGACGGCTGCGCCACTTTCCCGCTACAATACGCAGCCGTCCGGGTCGGGGCTTCTTGTTTGCGGCGCCGGGCTTTGTCGTCATCGTGTCCCCAGGGCCCGTCGTTCAGGGCCGGTTCCGAACAGTTTAGGCGATTTCAGTCACCGGGTATTTTATAGACGCAATGTTTGGGAAGAAGGACAAACCCGCCGAACGCCAGGGATTCATCAAGCGGCTGCGCGCACGCCTCAACCGGGGCGACAGCTGGCTGACCTACGACCTCGCCAACCTGGCGCCGGGGGGCAAGATCGACGAAGACGCGCTCGAGGAACTCGAATCGCTGCTCGTGATGGCCGACGTCGGCATCGACACGACGACACGGATCGTCGAAGACCTGCAACAGAGCCTCGCGCGCAAGGAGCTCAAGGACGTCGAGTCGTTGCGCAACGGGCTCAGGCGCTCGCTCGTGGATATCCTCACGCCGGTGGAGCAGCCGCTGGACATCGACCCGCAACACAGGCCATTCGTGATCCTGATGGTCGGCGTCAACGGTGCCGGCAAGACCACCACGATCGGCAAGCTGGCGCGGCGCTTCAAGGACCAGGGCATGTCGGTCATGCTGGCCGCGGGCGACACCTTCAGGGCGGCCGCCGTCGAACAGCTGCAGGCCTGGGGGGAGCGCAACGAAGTGCCGGTCATCGCGCAGCAAAGCGGCGCCGATCCGGCCGCGGTCATATTCGATGCCTGGGAGGCCGCTCGGGCACGCGGCATCGACGTGCTGTTGGCGGACACCGCCGGCCGCCTGCAGAACCAGAAGGGGCTGATGGACGAACTGGCAAAGGTTCGGCGCGTGATCGCGCGGCGCGACGAGACGGCGCCGCATGAAATCATGCTGGTGCTCGACGCCAGCCAGGGCCAGAACGCGCTGGTGCAGGCGCAGAAGTTCCACGATGCGCTCGGCCTGACGGGCATTACGGTGACCAAGTTGGACGGCAGCGCCAAGGGTGGCATCCTGCTGGCTATTGCCAACGCGCTGCACGTGCCGGTGCGGTTCATCGGCATCGGCGAGTCGGCCGAGGACATGCAGCCGTTCGTCGCCGGGGAATTTGTCGACGCACTGCTGGCCAGCGGCGCAAAGGACTGAGCAGGGCTCCGATGATTCAGTTCGAAAATGTGACCAAGCGATTTCCCGGCGGGCAGGAAGCCGTGTCCGAGCTGACGCTGTCCGTCGACAAGGGCGAGATGGTCTTCGTTACCGGTCACTCGGGCGCGGGCAAGAGCACCCTGCTCAAGCTTATCGCGCTGATCGAACGGCCGACGAGCGGCCAGGTCATCGTCGATGGCCAGAATACGCGCCGGGTGCGGCGCCGCAAGATTCCCGGCTATCGCCGCCAGATCGGCATGGTGTTCCAGGACCACAAGCTGCTGTACGACCGCCCGGTATCGGAGAACGTGGCGCTGCCGCTGATCATCGCCGGCGTGAGCCCGCGCGATGCCGGCAAGCGCGTGCGCGCGGCCCTCGACCAGGTCGGCCTGTTGCACAAGGAGAAAAAGAACCCGGAAACGCTTTCGGCGGGCGAGCAACAGCGCGTCGGTATCGCGCGCGCCATCGTGACCCGGCCCAAGCTGCTGATCGCCGACGAGCCGACGGGCAATCTCGACCCCGAGCTGTCGCTCGAGGTGATGCGAATATTCCGGCGCTTCAACGAAGTCGGTGTCACGCTCCTGATTGCGAGCCACGATATCGCGCTGATCGACAAGCTGGGCTGCCGCCGGATCGAGCTCGAAGAAGGACGACTGCAGCAGGCACAGTACGAAGACGACCTCGTTGCGCACTTCGACGGCGATTACGTGCCACAGGGAGGCGACGACGGATGGCGCTAACGCGGCATTCCGACGCCGTGGCCCCGCTGCGCTCCGCGGGGCCTGTCACCATCTGGCTCGGGCGTCATGCCAGGACGGCATCCTCGTCTTTCAGCCGGCTCGTACACCAGCCTTTCGCGAGCCTGATGATCATCCTGGTCATCGCGGTAACCCTGGCGATACCCGCCGCGATGAATCTCGCGATCAAGAATTTCACGGCTATCAGCAGCGGCTGGGACGACGCGCTCGACTTTTCCGTGTTCCTCGACACCGGCGTTTCGGCCAGTGAGGCAAAGGCGCTCGCGCAGCTGATTTCGCAGCGCGCCGACGTGGACGATGTGCGGCTCATTACCGCGGCAGAGGCGCTCGCGGAGTTCAAGGAGCAATCCGGCTTCGGCAGCGCCCTCGATCACCTGCCGGACAACCCGCTGCCGCACACCCTGGTCGTCAGGCCCAGTCCGGCCAACACGCCGCAGTCGATGACGCTGTTGCGGGAAGAACTCGACAGCCTGCCCGAGACCGCGCTCGTGCAGGTCGATACCGAGTGGGTCCAGCGTTTCCACGCAATACTGGAAATCGTACGACAGGCCATCATGATCGGTGCCGGCCTCCTGGGCGCTGCGATCATCGTGATCATCGGCAATACGATCCGGCTCGAGATCCAGAATCGCCGCGACGAGATCGAGGTCACCAAGCTGATTGGCGCGAGCAACGCCTTCGTGCGCCGGCCGTTCCTGTGGAGCGGCTTCTGGTTCGGGCTGTTCGGCTCGGCGTTCGCCCTGGGCCTCGTTCAGTACGGCCTGTACCTGCTGCAACCGACGGTGACGCGGCTCGCCGGCCTGTACCAGAGCGGCGTCACGATGCTCACCCTCGACCTCAGGGACAGCCTCGCGATTATCGGCGTCGGGGTCGCGCTGGGTCTTGCCGGATCGTGGCTGGCGGCAGCGCGCCACATGCGCTCGATCGAGCCGAAATAGCCCCTGTTTGCGGCCATAAAAGCCTGCGCGGACGATCATTCCGGGTGCCGCCGGGCCCCGGCTCGGGCCATTCGTAACGATTTGTAACCTTCTCTTTTAAAAAGGAATAATTCTGGCATCTTTGCGGAACGGAGCGTCGAGTTAGCACTCTAAAGGGGCGAGTGCTAAAATTGCCGTCCCACAAGGAGAGAACTGAATGAGCACAGCTGTAGCGCTTAGAAACAAGGAACTGATGCTGGCCGGTCCGGTCGGCAGTCTGGATGCCTATATCCAGGCCGTCGGTTCCGTGCCGGTACTCAGCAAGGAAGACGAGCAGGCGCTGGCTATTCGCTTTCGGGAGCACGAGGACCTCGATGCCGCCCGCGAGCTCGTTCTGGCGCACCTGCGATTCGTCGTACACATCGCGAAGGGTTACACGGGCTACGGCCTGCCGCTCGGCGACCTGATCCAGGAAGGCAATGTCGGCCTGATGAAAGCCGTCAAGCGTTTCGACCCGGATTACGACGTGCGTCTCGTGTCATTCGCGGTCCACTGGATCCGCGCCGAAATTCACGAGTTCGTGCTGCGCAACTGGCGCATCGTCAAGGTTGCGACCACGAAGGCACAGCGCAAGCTGTTCTTCAATCTTCGTAAGGCCAAGAAGAATCTCGCGTGGCTGACGTTCGACGAAACCAGGGCCGTTGCCAACGACCTCGGCGTCACCCCCGAGGAAGTCACCGAGATGGAGAAACGGCTGCACGCGCGCGACGCGATCTTCGACCCTGCGCCGGATGCGGACGACGAACGTTCGTTCACGCCCGCCGCTTACCTGCCCAGCCCGGATTCCGATCCGGCCAGGCTCGTCGAGACGGCGGACTTCAACAGCGATGCCTCTGAACGCATGGCGGCGGCCATCCGGACCCTGGACGATCGCAGCCGCCACATCATCGAGAGCCGCTGGCTCACCGATGACAAGCTTACGCTGCACGAACTTGCCGACGAGTACGGCATCTCGGCAGAGCGCGTCCGCCAGGTCGAGGCCAATGCAATCAAGAAACTGCGAACCGCGATGGCGCTCTGAAGACCGCCTTCGGTTAACTGAAAAGCCGCCCACCAGGGCGGCTTTTTCGTGGTGGCATTTCCTGGCCCCGATCGCGCGCCGAGGCGCGCTCCTACGGTGCTGCCAGGCATCCCTTGTGGGCGCGGTTCTACGGTGCTGCCAGGCATCCCTTGTAGGAGCGGTTCTCGAACCGCGATCGCGCGCCGAGGCGCGCGCCTGGAGCAATGGAGAGCTAGGCGTAGACCTTGCGCCGATACCTTACCCAGCCGCCATCTTCTACACCGAGCGGATCGTGGTGCGTCCAGTGCACCAGTCCGCCGAGATCGTTCCACTCGTAGACACCGCGAAAGTGGATACGATCGCCGAGCGACAACGGTATGCGCTCGGCGACATCGACGTTGTGGGCGATCAAGAGCGTCTGCTTGTTGCTCAGCTGGATCACGAAACGCTGGTGGCGTGATCCGTCAGCGTCGTCCGGCAGCAACCGCCGGACGAAACCCGTGTCTTCGATCCAACGGCCCGTGTCGGCCTTCGCGTAGGCTGAGTGCATCGATGCCCTTGTTGTTCTTGTCGGGCAGCAGAAAGCAGTGCCAGCCGTCCCTGGCTGGCGCGCTCCCCTGTTTCTGTAACGACCGTCTAGCCGGCGGTAACGGGTACCAGCGTAATTTCGACGCGCCGGTTGAGCTGCCGCCCTTCGGGCGTCGAGTTGTCGGCGACAGGGTAATGTTCGCCCATACCCACCGAGATGATGCGCTGGTCCATGATGCCCTGGGTGTACAGGTATTCGCCGACGGTGTTCGCGCGGCGCTGCGACAGCTGCATGTTATGGGAGTCGCTGCCGGTGCTATCGGTATGGCCGGCGACCTCGACGACGGTCTTGTCGTACTCCGTCAACACCTTGCCAACCGAGTTCAGCACGCCGAAGAACTGTGGCCGCAACGCGGCACTGTCGGTATCGAACGTGACGTTGCCCGGCATGTTCAGCGTGATGTTGTCGCCCATTCTCGTAACGCTGACGCCCGTGCCCTGCAGCTCCGCGCGCAGCTCCGCCTCTTGCTTGTCCATGTAATTGCCGACAGCGCCGCCCGCCAGGGCGCCGATGCCTGCACCGATCAGTGCATGCTGGCGGCGCTCGACCGCGTCGTCGCCCGACATCAGGCCGGCCACAACGCCGGCTGCGGCGCCGATCAGCGCGCCCTTGGTCGCCTTGCTCGTTTCCGACTCGCCGGTGTAGGGGTCGAGTGTCTCGCACCCGCTCAGGACTGCGGCGATAGCCGCAATCGCGAACAGGGATTTACTTGTCTTGCTGCCCATAGCGAAATCTCCCTGGATCCTTTTCCTGAAGATGGAGAGTGCGAATTGTAACGCTCCGTCGCTGAACGCACACTTAATTGCCGCGTTTATGGTCAAATACCGCCCATGATGCGGGAGCAGCTATGACTGACAGCGACGGCTGGCTCGAGCGCTACGGCGAGATCCACGAAAACCTGACCTACCCGGCGGTCTACTGGGCCGCGGTACCCCTCGTCGTGACGGGTACGGTGGGCGTTTTGTGGTCATTGCCGGTTCCGGCGCAGTTCTACGAGATCTCGCCGCTGCTGAACTGGGGCAGCGCATTCCTGATGGCCGCTGCCGTCTACTATTTCATCATTTCGCTGCCGATCGCGATCGGGATGCTGCCCTTCATCCTCGGTGTTGCCGCGATCCAGCTGTGGCTCGAGCAGTCCCTTTACTCGCATCCGCACGTCGCCGGCGGGCTGCTCGCCGGCGGCATCATCGGCCTGTGGCTCGGTCATCGCGATCAGCCCGGCCTGCGTCCCTTGCTGACCGACCTCCAGCTGATGATGATCGGCCCTGCGTGGCTGCTGTCAGCGCTGTACCGGCGACTCGGCATCCCGTTCTGAGCCCGGGCTCGTGAAGGCGATCGATCTGCCGCGCGACCGGGACGTGTGGCGCATCGCCGCGCCGATGATCCTGTCGAACATCTCGGTGCCGTTGCTCGGCATGGTGGATACGGGCGTCGTCGGCCATCTCGACAGCCCCGTTTATCTCGGCGCCGTCGCCATTGGCGGTACGATTTTCAGCTTCCTGTATACCGGGGTGAACTTCCTGCGCATGGGCACTACCGGCATCGCCGCCCAGCGTTACGGTGCCGGGGACTTCGACGGCCTGCGCGTGTCCCTCGGCCAGGCGCTCGTCGTTGCCCAGCTGATTGCCCTCGCCGTAATCCTGCTGCAGTGGCCCGTCGGCCGGGTCGCGATGCAGCTGCTGGGCGCCGAAGGGGCCCTCCGGGAGCACGCGCTGGAGTATTTCGCCATTCGCATCTGGAGCGCTCCCGGTACGCTCGCCAACTTCGTGATGATCGGCTGGTTCCTCGGCCTGCAAAACGCGCGCGTGCCGCTGGTCATCTTCCTGACCATCAACCTGACCAACATCGTGCTCGATCTCGTGTTCGTACTCGTCCTGGGGATGAAGGTCGACGGCGTTGCGCTCGCGTCGGTGTTCGCGGAGTACACCGGGCTCGCCGTCGGGCTGCTGTTCGCCGCGCGGGAGCTGCGCAGAAACAGCGGTCACTGGCCGATGGAAAAATTCGTGAAGCTTCACCAGTACGCAGCCTTCTTCTCGGTGAACGCGAACCTGTTCGTACGGACCATGGCGCTGATGTTCACGATCGCCTTCGTCACCGCGCAGGGTACGCGCATGGGCGGACTGATCCTCGCCGCGAACGCAATTCTGATGCAGCTGCAGAACCTGACGGCGTTTGGGCTCGACGGGCTTGCGCATGCCGCCGAGGCGCTCGTCGGCAAGGCTGTCGGCCAGCAGCGGCGCGACGCGCTCGAACGGTCCGTCACCCTGTGCCTCAAGTGGTCGCTGATCTTCGCGGCCATGTTCAGTGCGGCGTACCTGCTGCTGGGGCCGCGGCTCATCCATGTGTTGACGGACCTGCCGGCGGTCCGCGAGACGACCTTGCGCTATTTACCCTGGATGATCGTCTCGCCGCTGGTTTCCGTCTGGTCGTTTCTCTACGACGGCGTCTACGTCGGCGCGACGCGGGCGCGCGAGATGCGCAATATCATGGTTTTCTCCGCGTTCGCCGTGTTCATCCCCACGTGGTACGTGTTGCAGCCGCTCGGCAATGACGGGCTCTGGCTCGCGTTCCTGCTGTTCCTCGCAAGCCGCGGCATCGGGATGCACATCGGCTACCGCCGCAGCGTCCTGCCGGCGCTGTAGGAACACTGTTCTGCAGGAGCGGGCCTTGGCCCGCGAACCCGGTCGCGCTTCGAGAAGCGCTCCTACAGGTGAACGCCGAGTCTGTAGGAGCGGGCCTCGGCCCGCGAACCCGGTCGCGCTTCGAGAAGCGCTCCTACAGGTGAACGCCGAGCCTGCAGGAGCGGGCCTTGGCCCGCGAACCCGGTCGCGCTTCGAGAAGCGCTCCTACAGGTGAATGCCGAGCCTGTAGGAGCGGGCCTTGGCCCGCGAACCCGGTCGCGCTTCGAGAAGCGCTCCTACAGGTGAACGCCGAGTCTGTAGGAGCGGGCCTCGGCCCGCGATCGCGGTTCGAGAACCGCTCCTACGGTAACCGCGACCATCGGGTAATCAGCGTTGGGCAGGCGGGCCCTTCAGTTCGACCGTATTGCCCTCCGGGTCCTCGATGTACATCGACGGGCCATCGCCCTCGGCACCGTAGCGCGAACTCACACGGCCGGGTTTGACGCCGCAACCCTCGAGATGTTCGACCAGCGACGCTTCGTCGAACGACTCGATACGAAAACACAGGTGGTCCATGTTGCGGCCTTCGTGTCCGGGGGCGGCGCCCCCGGCGCGACCCAGCTTGCCCTCTACAGGAACCAGGTCCACAAGCGATCGGCCGGCGCGCAGCTGCACCAGGCCGATGTCGTCCTTGCGGCGCTCGACGGTGCAGCCGAGGACGTCGCAGTAGAAGCCGAGCATGCGATCGAGGTCACGAACGCGCAGCACGACATGATCGATTTCCCGGATTCGGACCGTCACGGGCGCAGCTCGGCAGCCGCTGCGCGCAGCAAGGCGTCTTCGGCGCACCGTGCGCGGACCGTGCTGCGCGCCCACGCATAGGCACCGATGCCGGATACGATATTGGCAATCGCGTACGCGGCGAAGATGCCGGCGATGTCGAAGAACGGCATCGCGACCAGCGCGACCGGAATGTAGAGCACGGCTATCCGGCAGACGCTGATGACGACACCAGGCATCGGGTAGCCCAGCCCGTTGAACGACGCATTCATCACCATGACCATGCCGTACGCGCCGTAGCTCACCGGCACGATCCAGAGGAACATGGAGGTCACCCCCTGCACGGTCTCACTGTCGCTGAACAGGCCCGGCAGCCAGCCGGACATCGAAGCGAGCAGCGCGGCGATGACGAGGCCGCTGCCAATGCAGAAAGCCGTGCACAGCCAAAGCGCGTGCAGGATACGGTCCTCCTTACCCGCGGAGAAGTTCTGGCCGACGAAAGGCCCGATGATCGCCGATAACGCGTAGTACATGACCAGCATCATCGATTCGATGCGGCTGGCGACACCGAAGCCCGCGACAGCTTCCGGCCCGAAGCGCGCGATCATGGCGGTAACCAGTGTGGCGCCGACCGGCACGATGATGTTGGTGCCGGCGGCCGGTATGCCGACGTGCAGGATGTCGCGCCACGATTTCCGCATCTCCGCCGGGTCCGGCTTGTTGAAACTCACCATGTCGAGGCGGTACCGCATCAGGTACAGCGTGCCAATAAAGATGGTGCCGCGCGCGATCAGCGCGGCCATCGCGGCACCGTTCAGGCCCATCTCGGGCACCGGCCCGAAACCGAAGATAAGAATCGGGTCGAGGATCACGTTGAGTACCGCCGCGAGGATCATCAACAGGCTCGGCAGGCGTGTGTCTCCGGTAGCGCGCATGCTCGCCATGCCGACCATGCCGACGACGATGAAAGGCACGCCGAGGTACAGGATCGTCATGAAGCCGCGGATCAGCGGCAGCAACTCGTCGGGCGCGCCAAGCAGGCGGAACAGCGGATCGATGGTCAGGATGCCGATCGCGCTGACGAACGCCGTTACCAGGAACGACAGCAGCAGGCTGTCGGTCGAAAGGCGCCGCGCCCGACGGTGATCGTCTGCGCCGATTGCGCGGGCAACCACCGACGAGGTGCCCGCCCCCAGGCCGATGGCGACGCTGGTAACGATCATGAGTATGGGGAACCCGAAGCTGAATGCGGCCAGCTGCGCGTCGCCGACCTGGCCGATGAACCACGTATCGATAAGGCCCTGCGCCATCATGGTCGCGATACCGAAGAGCACGGGCACGGTCATATCGACCAGGTGCTTGCCGACCGGTCCCTGCGTCAACTTCGGTTTGGGCGAGTTCATCGCGCAAGGTTATCATTGCGACACGCAACTGGAAGCGGTCTCGAGAATGAAGTTCAGGCATGAAATCGTCATCGACGCGGACCAGCAGTCGGTCTGGGAGACCTTCGACAACCCGGAGAACATGAAGGCGTGGCAGCCGACGCTCGAGTCGTTTACGCGCAAGAGCGGCAGAGACGGGCAGCCGGGTGCCGTCGCCGAGCTCGTCTACGACGAGAATGGCCGCAAGGTAACCCTCATCGAGACGATCACCGAGCGGCGCGAGCCGCATTTCATGGCCGGCACCTACGAGTCCGACGTCGGCAACGCGCTCATCGTCAATCACTTCGAGGATACCGGCGACGGCCGCACCCGGTGGGCAATGTACGGTAATCACTCGTTCAGGGGCATCTTCCGTTTTCTCGGTATTTTTTTCGCGGGGGCCATCCGCAAACGCAACGAAGACATGATGAACAACTTCAAGCTGTTCGCCGAAACGAAGCAGGCGGAGCGCGGCGGATGAGCTGGAAGCAACTGGACTCGCGCACCATCTACGAGAACCCGTGGATGGAGGTTCGTGAAGACCACGTCATCAACCCGGGCGGCGGCAAGAACCATTACGGCTACATTCACTTCAAGAACCGCGCGATCGCGATCCTGCCGCTGGACGACGAAGGCAACACCTGGCTCGTCGGCCAGCAACGTTACACCCTCGGCGAGTACTCCTGGGAACTGCCGATGGGCGGCGCGCCGCTCGACGAGCCGCCGCTCGACGCCGCGAAGCGGGAACTGAAGGAAGAAACGGGGCTTAGCGCCGAGCGATGGTCCGAGGTGATGCGCCTCCACACCAGTAACTCCATCACCGACGAGGTCGGCATCGTCTACATCGCGGAGGGGCTGACCCAGGGCGAGACCGAGTTCGAAGAGACCGAGGACCTGCAGATCCGCAGGCTGCCGCTCGAGGACGCGTTGCAGCTCGTCAACGACGGCGAGATTACCGACGCCATCAGCGTCGCCGCCATCCTGCGGATCGCGGCGCTCAGAAAAGCTTCCGCGCGGTAACGACGTAGCGCATCGGCCCACCCGGCTCCAGGGCGTCGAAGGGATAACAGGTCACGAGGCTCAGCACGCTCGCCTCCGTATCGAGCAGCAGGCTGCTGCGCCGCGAATCCACCACGTCAATATCCACGACCTGGTAAAGGTGTGACTGCCCGTCCACCGTCTCCACGGCGAGCGGCTCGCCGACGCTGAGGCGCTGCAGGAAACTGAAGTGCGTGTCGCGGTGCCCCGCGATCACGCTGTTGCCGCGCTGGCCGGGCATCGCGCTTGCGCTCAGGTGCCCCGGCCCGAACGCCAGCGTGCGCCCGGAACCGCCGGAGAGGACGATGAGGTCGATATCGCCGCCAAGCGCCCGCAACCTCGCGACCGGCCAGGTATCCGCCCACGGCCAGGGAGCCGGCCGTTCGCTGCCTGCCTCGGCGCGCTCCCACGCGCGCTGCATCAGTTCCTGCGCAAGCCAGGCCTTGGCGGGAATGTAAGCCCCCTCACCGAGCTGCCAGAACCCCAGGCAAAGCACGCAGGCCACGACCCAAGCACTCGCCGCGCTACGCCAGCCGCGCATGATGTTCACCCCGGCGTCTCGATACGGCGGCGAGCAACAGCAGGGCTGTCAGCAGCAACAACAGTCCGCGCCGCTGCAGCACGGCGGCGTTCGTGGCGGTGGCCGGGAAGCCGAAGATCGCATTCATGCTCTGGCCGTACGGCAGCAGGTTCGGCACCTGCTCCCGGGCAAGCGGGCTGCCAGCGGGCCGCGCAGGCGTCTTGTCGACCGCCACGAGGCTGGTGTGCTTGCTGACGAGGTGGTGGGCGATCGCGGTATCGACGACGGCCTTGCGGATAGCCTCGGGATCCGCGCCGCGCCGCTCATGGTCATGGAGCGCGGCAATCTTCGCGCGCGCCCACAGCGCCCCGATGCCCGGATGCTCGTCGTCGCTCGCCAGCGGCAGGTCCCGGCTCCACGCGCCACCGGCCGAGTCCCCGCTGACGCGGACGCCGGATCCCGGCTGGAAAGGCGCCGAGGCCCTCGCCCTGACGGTAACCGGCTCGCCGAGATACAGGTCGGGGACGATCTCCGGGTACGCCTCCGTCACGGCGCCGCCCGGCCAGCTGACATTGATGTTGGTGACCTGCGGACTGCCGAGCTTGTCGAAGAGACGCTCCATCTTCTCCCCGACCTCGTGGAGCGCGCTGATGACGACGAACGTGCCCCGGCCGAGTTCCGCCGCCTTGCGCATGAACCAGCTGTTGGGAGCGGAGCCGATGCCGACCGTGAACAGCCGTGCGTTGCCGAGGCGCGTCTCGATCATCGCGTAGAGTTCGTCCTCGTTGCCGACGCTGCCGTCGGTGATGAAGACGATCTGCCGCAGGTACGCCTCTGCCACCGGCGCATCCAGCGCGAGCCTGAGCGCCGGCCGCATCTCCGTTCCGCCGTTCGCCTCGAGGCCGTTTACGAATCGGCGGGCATGAGCGAGGTTCACGGCATCGGCCGCGACGCTCTGGTGATACAGCGCCCGGGCGCTCGAATTGAACTCGATGATATTGAACCGGTCCCCGGGGCCCAGGTCGTCGATCGCCCGGGTGAGCGCCTGCTTCGCCTGGGCGATCGATGCGCCGTGCATCGAACCCGAGGTATCCACGATGAAGATCAGCTCGCGCGGCATCGTCAGCCCGGCGTGCTTATCGGCGTCGGGCGGCAGCACCATCAGCAGGTAGTGCGGCTGGCCCGCGATGGTCTCCCTGAACACCATTGCGCGCGGCACGGAGGACGCAACGGGCCGCCACAACAATTCGAAGTCGTGATCCAGCGGTACGTCATTGCCGGCCAGCGATACCGTGTAGCGGCCGCGGTCCTCCGAGACCTCGACGGGATGATAACGGCTCGCCACGATCTCCAGCGGCATGCCGGCATCGATAGTCGCCCGCAGCGAAATCCTGTGGTCCCTGGATGCCGTCACATGCGGTGGCGTAATGCGCGACGCATCGCTGACGCGCGTCGTGTCCGCGGACCAGCCGCTGCCCTGTCGGTCCGGAACCGGCGAGCCCGGGAATGTAACGCGGTGTCAGCGTCATGGGAAAGCGGATGGAAAACGTGCCGTTGTCGTAGTGCAGGTCCTCGAGGTACTCGATCTCGACGACGACCCGTTCACCGGGCGCGATGTTGGCAACCGATGTCGTGAACAGGTTCGGGCGCTCCTGCTCGACGAGACTGGCTTTCCTGCCCTCGTTGCGCGCCCGCTCGTAGTCCTTCCTCGCCTGCTCCTTCTCGCGGATCTCGCCCTCGATGTAGCGCTCGCCGATATGCAGCCGCATCCGGTCGACCGCGGCCTCGTCGGGCAGCGGAAACACGTAGACGCCCTCCGTCCACTCGTCGCCGTCGTTGCGAAACTCCTGCCGCACTGACACCCGGGCAACGAGGCCGCTCACGGTCATCGCGACATCCGTGTTCGTGCGCGTCGCGGTCTTGAGCCCCGCCTGCATCTTCAGAAGCAGGGTGCCGGACTGCACGTCGGCAGGCGGCAACTCCTGCGCACCGGCGGCGGGCAACGATAACCAGGCGGTTACAAGGACGATGGTCTTCAGTGTTGTTGTTCGTGACATTCCAGGTCTCCCGGCAGCACCATGGTTATTCGAGCAATTCAATGCGTCGCGCCGCAGACGACGGCATGGCAATACACCGGCGTAATGTGGCAAATTGTGGCGTGGTTCCGAGGAGTCCGATTTGGCCAAGCGCATAGCGATCGTCGAAGACGAAGCGGCAATCCGCGACAACTACGTGGCGGCCTTCCGCCGTGAGGGCTACACCGTGGATGCCTACGATTCGCGCGCACCGGCACTCGCGGCCTTCGCTGCGCGCCTGCCGGATCTCGTCGTTATCGACATCAACCTGAAGGACGATGTCGAAGGCGGCTTCGAGCTGTGCCGTGAGCTGCGCGCGCAGTCGGCGGACCTGCCGATCATTTTTCTCACCGCGAGGGACAGCGAGTTCGATGCGGTGTCCGGGCTGCGGCTCGGCGCCGACGATTACCTGACCAAGGACATCAGCCTGCCGCACCTGATGGCGCGTGTCGCGGCACTGTTCCGCCGCCTCGACGCGATGCAGAGACCGCAGGCGGAAGGCGGGCGCATCACGCGCGGCGACCTCGAGATCGACACCGACCGGATGACCGTGCGTGGCAGGACGTGCCGGTCGGCCTGACGCTGACCGAGTTCTGGCTGGTGCACGCGATGGCGCGCTACCCGGGGCACGTGAAGAATCGGCAGCAGCTGATGGATGCCGCGCAGGCGGTACTCGACGACAACACCATCACGTCGCACATCAAACGCATTCGACGCAAGTTCCAGGCGGTCGACGCGGACTTCAGCAACATCGAAACCGTCTACGGCATGGGCTATCGCTGGATAGCGGACTGACAGCGACATCCCATGAACCTCAGACGGCAGTTGCTCCTCGTCAGCCTGCTGACGCTGATACTGCCGTGGGCAGGCTGCGAGTTCATTCGCGAGACGGAATCGGCGCTGCGCGCAGGCCAGCAGCAGATGCTGTCGGGCACGGCGCAGAGCCGTCGCCGATTCGCTGCAGCGCTATCCCGAGGAGTTCCCCGCACAGCCGGCCGCCAGCGGCGGGCCGGCCAACCAGCTGTACGGACACCGCCTCGAGATGGAGCCGGTCATCGACGGCTACTTCAACGACTGGCCGCTGCCGCCAGGATCGCTCGGGCAGATGCGCGGTGCCGACGGGCCGATTCGGTTCGTGGTCGGCCTGCACGGCCGCTACGTCTATCTTTACGTCGCGGTGACCGACCGGCAGCTCGTCTATGCATCGCCGTCGACGATCGCCGTCGACGACGGCCCGACCTATGCGGATCGCGTCGTTCTGGTCAGCGCGAGTCCGCCGATGGCGAGCGAAACGCTGACGTTTGCGGCCGAGGCGCCCGGCCCCGTCATCGCCTGGCTGAGAAACTCGTTCGGCTTTGCGCCGCAGCCGGCAATACAGGCGCGCTGGCAGGACGTGGCCGGCGGCTACCAGGTGGAGGCCCGGATACCCGCCAACCTGCTGGGCACCCACCTGGGCATCACCGTGGCCAATACCCCGGACGAGCGTGAGCGCGGCGTGCGCAGCTCGAGTTTCGCCGGCCAGGTGCCGGGCCCGTTCGTCACCCTCTCTCCCGACCTGGTGTCACAGGCGGAGAAGCTGGTGCAAGCCGGCACGCGAATGCTGATCACGGACCGCAACGGCTGGCGCATTGCAGCGGTGGGTTCACCCGGCGCGGCGTCGCAACCGCAGCCGGGTGCTGTCTCCAGCTGGCTCAGGCTGGCCTACAACGCGCTCGTGGAGCCCGGTACCGAGCCTGCGTTCGCCGAGCCGGACCCGAGCGGCCTGGAGCGCCAGCCCTACATCACGGCCGCCCTCGACGGGCGCAGTTCGGAGAGCTGGTTCCGCAGTCTCGACAGCGGCAGGGCGATTGTTGCCGTCGCCGAACCCGTCGCCAGTGGCGGCAGCGTCATCGGCGCGGTCGTGCTGCAGCAGGGCACCGACGCGATCCTCAGCCTCAGGAACGAGGGCCTTGCCCGCCTGATGAACGTGACGATCATCGCGACCGTGCTGGTTGCGGTAGCGTTGCTCGGCTATGCAACCTGGTTGTCACGGCGCATCCGGCGACTCAGCCTCGCCGCGGAACAGGCGGTCGAAGGTGCCGCGATCCGTACCGCGCTCCCGAGCGCCGAATCCGGCGACGAGATCGGCGACCTATCACGCAGCTTTTCCTCCGTGCTGGGGCAACTTGCCGACTACAACGCTTACCTCCGCTCGCTGGCATCGAAGTTGTCGCACGAACTCCGCACGCCGTTGGCGATCGTTACCTCGTCGCTGGAGAACCTCGAGCACGAAAGCCTCGACGGCGCATCCGCCGAGTACACGGCGCGGGCGAAGGACGGCGCCGAACGGCTGCGCCGCATCCTCAATGCGATGAGCGAAGCCAGCCGGGTCGAGGAACTCATCGAGCATGCGGAACCCGAGGCGTTCGAGCTCGAGAGCGTGCTGTCGCCGACCGTGGCCGCGTACCGCGATGTCTACCCCGACCGCCGTTTCGCATTCGACAGTACGGCTGTCGCCACGGCGATGCGCGGCTCACCGGAACTGCTGATCCAGATGCTGGACAAGCTCGTGGACAACGCGGTCGATTTCAGCTCGAGCGAGGACCTGATCACCGTCCGTCTCGACGCGCGCGACGCGGGCCTCGTCCTGAGTGTTCACAACCCGGGGCCACCGTTACCCGAGCGGATGCGTTCCCAGCTGTTCGACTCGATGGTGTCCGTGCGCGCTGACGGCAACGACAAGCACCTCGGGCTCGGACTGTACGTGGCAAAGCTCATCGCCGAAGGCCACGGCGGACGGATCACGGCCGAAAACGCCGACGAAGGTGTCCGGTTCTCAGTAGTCCTGCCGGTCGCTGACGCGGAGTTGGCTCAGGTCGGTCGAAAATAGCAGCCCGCCACCGAAGTCGGTGCTGCTGTTCGTAAGGCCCGCAAAAGCATACAGCTCCATGCGCCAGGCCCGGCCCAGGCGAAATGATGCGAAGCCCGAGAGTTCCTGGACGTCGTCGGTGCCGCTGATGGCCGATTCGCGGTAGTCGAAGTACATGCCGACCATCGTGTTGTCGGACGCAAGATACGCTCCCCCGACGGATGCGAGAAACACGTCGTTCAGGACGACTCCGGGGGGGTCGCCGCGCAGGCGGTAACCGGCCGTTCCGTGCAGTGAGAGCCGGTCGAAAAACCGGAACGCATCGAACTGCAGCGTGTAGTCGTTCTCGCCGGTACCGAGTCCCTTCGTTTCATCGGCTGTCGCGAACTTGATCTTGCCCGTGACGTCGATGACGAAGTCGTCGCTGACGTAGAGGTCGTAAAGCGTCAGTGCACCGATCACGTCTCCGAGGCCGCTCTCGGTCACCGTCGCGCCGCTGCCCGGCAGGGGCTCCGCACCGGGATCGGTAATAATCGTATCGTCCGGTGCGGTCACGCTCAGGTAAGGCACCGTGAAGCGCACTCCGATCCTGTCGAACCCGGCCCGGAAAGTGAACGGGACATAGCGTTCCTCGATGTCGTCGGTGCCGCCGTATTCGCCAGTGCTGTATTCGAGGCCTGTGGAGAACCGCAGGTCGGCACCGGCCTCCTGGGCTGCGCCGTCTCCGCTCATCAGTACGAACGCGGCGATCGCGGCCGTCGCCGTTATTCTTCTACCCGTTTTCATTTCGGATTCCCCTGTTCGAAACGGGACCGGCTTGCGCCGGTCCCGACTGCTTCTTACGCCTTACTCGGCTTCTTCGACCTCGCCGCCATCGTCGATGACTACACCCTGCGCTTTCGCACGGGTCTGCATCTGTTCACGATGCTGCGCTTCGAAACGGGTTTTCTTTTCAGGGTCGGACTCGACCAGCCGAAGCTGCTCGCGATACTGGTTGCGCTCCTGGACGGACATCATTTCATGGCCGTAGATGTCTGAATCAGGGCCGTTGCCCGTGCCCGGCACGTGAATCTGCTGCTGCTCCTGGACCTGCTTTTGCTCCTGCGCCTGATTGCGCTGCTGGGCTTGCGCCCCTTCATGGGCAGGTGCCGTGGCAGGCTGGTGGGTGCGGTCCTGGTCACGGACGCGATCACGATCACGGTCGGTCTGGCCGCGCTCCACCTGGGCGCGCTCCTGCGCGCCAGCTCCATTGCCGCCACCGCCCGAGCCGCGTCCCTGCGCAAACCCGTCAATGGGCAAAAGAACCACGGCAGCGGCTATCAGTGCGCTGTATTTCAATAAAGTTCTCATGGTTTCGCTCCTATGGTGTGTTCACTCAGTAAAACGGCGCAGCGGACTGGCGGTTGACGGGCACCGACTACGTAGTTTCCGAAGAACGTCAGCGGGGACAGATACGGGCGGCAGGCTTGGTATCATCTCCGGCAGCTTTTCAATATCCGCAGATGGATTCGAAACAGGAGTCGAAAATGGCGAATGAGGGTTACCACGAACCGGTCGAGGAACTGAGCGCCGAAACCCGCGATATGCACCGCGCGATCATTTCATTGATGGAGGAGCTCGAGGCCGTCGACTGGTACAACCAGCGCGTCGATGCCTGCAAGGACAAGGAACTCGCCGCGATCCTGGCGCACAACCGGGACGAGGAGAAAGAGCATGCCGCCATGGTGCTGGAGTGGATCCGGCGCCGCGATCCGCGGTTCGACAAGGAACTGAAGGACTACCTCTTCACGACCGAGGAAATTGCGCACGAGTGAGTATCACCGAGGGCGGCCTGGACGATCCCGGTGTCCTGGCTCTGCTTCGCGAGCACCTGCAGGGCATGGCGGATCATTCGCCGCCCGAGAGCATTCATGCTCTGGACGTCGAGGGGCTCGGGGCACTGGACATCACGTTCTGGACGATGCGGGACGGCAACGAGGTTCTCGGCTGCATTGCCCTGAAACAGCTCGACGAGCGGCACGGCGAAATCAAGTCCATGCGAACGGCCAGCGCGCACCTGCGCAAAGGCGTCGGTGCCGCATTGCTCGAGCACCTGGTTGCCGAGGCACGGCGCAGGAACTACGAGCGCCTGAGTCTCGAGACCGGGTCGGGCCCCGGCTTCGAGGCGGCTCATGCCCTGTATCGAAAGTTCGGCTTCGCCGATTGCGGGCCGTTCGCGGATTACCGCGAGGACCCGTTCAGCCGGTTCCTGACGGCGGTCCTTTGACGCCGGGCGCCCGCACGGCTCAGCCGCGACTCGTCATGTCCTCGAACCAGCTGAATGCCTCGTCGAAGGACTCGACGTAGGACAGTACCCCCCTGCCACGATTGACTTCGACTGTGTGCAGGAACTCGGCCTGCGCCCGGGCAGCGGGATCTTCCGGCATCAGCACCGCCGTGTTGTTCCAGACAGAGAAACCGGTCTCCTTGAACTGGTCGCCGAGATCGAAGGCGGCAAAGTCGGAGCCGTCGTCGATCAACAGGAGGTTGCGGATATCGACGATGAAGTTCCGGTAGCCGGTCTGCTCGGTCATCTCCACGCTGCGGCGGCGCATCTCCCGGACGTCCGCGGAAGTCACGTGGCCTTCAACCGCTATCGATATCGCTTTCTGCTCGGTGAGAACTGAGAATTCAATCGTCATCGTTTTCCGGGTACTCAGCCAGGTTCGGCCTGTTTGATCGAGGTGCGGTACAGGATGATACCGATCGCCGCAAGGAAGAGCAGCCCCAGCCAGCCACCGAAGTGCAACGACGACGGCAGGGCAAGCACCTCTGCAGAACCGACAGCGACGATCGGGATCGCGATGAAAATACCCATCAGCGCTTCGCCGGTGATCAGGCCCGCGGAGAACAGCGTGCCTTTCTGGTGAACCCGTTCGCGGTCACCTTCCGTGTCGCCCGGGGGAAACCGTCGCTCGACGAGGTGTGCAACGAAGCCGCCAGCGAAAATCGGCACGCTCAGCTCGAGCGGCAGGTAGATTCCGACGGCGCAGGCCAGCACCGGCGCGTGCCACGCAGCGCCGCGCTTCTTGAGGTATTGATCGAAGGCGATGATCACGACGCCGATGGCCGCGCCGATACCGATCATGGTCCACGGCAACTCGCCGCCGAAGATGCCCTTTGCCACCGAGGCCATCAGGTTTGCCTGCGGCGCGAGCAGCGGGTTGGGGTGGGTTTCGGTCGGCACGCCGATGCCGTATGCCTGAGCGAGCAGGCTCAGCACGGGCGCCATGATGAAGGCACTCGAGACACCGCCCACCGCCAGCATCAACTGCTGCTTCCAGGGCGTTGCGCCGAGAATGTAACCGCATTTGAGGTCCTGGAGGTTGTCGCCGCCGATGCAGGCGGCACAGCAGACCACGGCCCCGATCATGATCGTCGCCACCGCGCCGATGGGTGAACTCCGCCCGAGCAACACCGCGAGCACCAGCGCGGCGAACAGGATCGTCGCGATCGTCAGGCCGGAGACCGGGTTGTTGGACGAGCCGACCAGGCCGGCCATGTACGCCGACACTGAAACGAACAGGAATCCCGCGGTAATCATGATGATCGTCATCGGGATGCTGACCAGCCACTGGTCGACGATGGCCTGGTACAGCACGAGAAGCGGCAACGTAAAAAGTGCCGTGCCGATGAGGATGTAGCGCATGGGCAGGTCGCGCTCGGTCGCGGGTACCGCGGACCCGCTGACACCGTCGCCCGCGGTGAGGCCGCTCTTGATGCCCGATACCAGGGACTTGCGCAGCGAGATCAGTGTCCACACGCCACCGACGAGCATGGCGCCGACGCCGAGGTAGCGGACCTGCGTTGACCAGATGGTGTACGCGGCGTCCTCCGCAGTTGCGCCGGCCAGCTGGACGCTCAGGACGGGGTCGTTCGCCAGGAAGAAGGTGCTGTAGATTGGAATCGCTACCAGCCACGCGATGGCGCCGCCGGCCAGCATGACGACGCCGATGTTGAGGCCCACGATGTATCCGACGCCGAACAGCGCCGGCGACAGGTTGGTGCCGAAGTAGCCGATCGTCTTGTCGAACCAGGCCGACGCGGACGCGGTGTCGGGAATCAGCCGCAGGCCGCTGCCGGCCGCGAGCTTCATCAGCCCGCCGAAGGCGGCCGCCCCGGCCAGTATCTTCAGGCCTTCGCCCGGGCGGTCACCCGTGCGCAGCACCTCGGCCGCGGCCTTGCCTTCGGGGAACGCAAGCCCCTGGTCCACGATCAGCGAACGCCGCAACGGCACCGAGAACAGCACGCCGAGCAGGCCGCCGAGGCCGGCGATGGCCAGCACCCACGTGTAGCGAAAGTCGACCCAGTAATCGAGAAGAATGAGCGCCGGGATCGTGAATATCACGCCGGTCGCAATCGAGGTACCGGCCGAGGCGCCGGTCGCGACGATGTTGTTCTCCAGAATGTGGCCGCCCCCGAGCATCTTCAGCACGGCCATCGATACGACGGCGGCCGGGATGGCTGAAGCGATGGTCATGCCCGCGAACAGGCCAAGGTAGGCATTGGCAGCCGCGAGAATCACCGCGAGCACGATCGCGAGTACGACCGCGCGGAGTGTGAGTTCGGGGGGTGCTTTATCCGTCATGGCTGGCTCCGATCCGTGCAGGGATTTGTTGTAATTATTCGTCGGTGCGCGCGCAGTTTAGCAGGAAAAAACCCTCTCTCCCCCGGCGTCCGCCGGTCATTTTTTCGGTGTTCCCGGGCCGGCAAAAAACCAGATGATCAGCCCGAAGAGCGGAAACAGCCCCACGAGGAGCACCCAGAGTATTTTGCTCCCGGTATCGGCGCTGCTGCTGAATATCTGCACCAGGGCGTAGACCACGAGGGCCAGGTGAATCAGTGCAAAGAACCCGAGTTCGCCCATTGTGTCCTCCTTGTAATCGTCATCGATGTGCGATCGGCATCGTATCTCCGGCGGCGCGTTGCGCGGGACAACCGGATCAACAGCCGGTTGCCATTCACTGCAGCGAATGCAGGCCGATCATGTTGCCTTCAGTGTCGAAAGCGAGCGCAATGAATCCGTACTCGCCGATCGGGAATTTTTCTTTCGTCACCTTGCCACCCGCCTGCTCAACGCGCACGAGTTCGTCGGCGCAGTTCTCACAGGTGAAGTAGACCAGCGTGCTGTTGCCGCCGGACGGCATGCCATCCACGCTCGCCAGGGCGCCTGATGCTCCGTAGCTCGTCGTTGATTGCGGGAATTTCCAGAGTTCCGGCTGTGCGTCGTTGAGTTTTTCCAGCGTGACGTCGAAAACCGTCTCGTAGAACGCCTTAGCCCTGCCCATATCCTGGACATAGATTTCAAACCAGCCGACCGGATTCACTGAAACGAGTCATACCCCCCTTGAAATCCTCGAGCCGCATCGAGACAGTCGCTCTGGCCCGACGGTCACTCACCAGACGCCGAGGTACTTCGATATTCCCTTCGCCGCCTCGCGGCCTTCGAACACGGCGGTTACCACGAGATCCGACCCGCGCACCATGTCGCCACCCGCGAACACTTTCGGGTTGGTCGTCTGGAACGGGTAGTCGCCGAGCGTCGCGACGCGCACCCGGCCGCTCGGCAAGGTCTCGATGCCCGCGTTCGCAAACCATTCGGGCGGATTCGGCCGGAAACCGAACGCAACGATTACCGCGTCGGCCGGCAGGATTTCTTCCGTGCCAGGCACGGTCTCGGGCCGCCGCCGGCCGTCGGCGCCCGGCTCGCCCAGCCGCGTCTCGATCACCTTCACACCCGTTACGCGATCGCTTCCGACGATTTCGAGCGGCTGCCGGTTGAACAGGAAGTTCACGCCCTCTTCCTTGCTGTTGCGGACTTCACGGCGTGAACCGGGCATGTTGTCCTCGTCACGCCGGTAGGCACAGCTCACGCTCGCCGCGCCCTGGCGAATCGCCGTACGGTTGCAGTCCATGCCGGTGTCGCCGCCGCCGAGGACCACGACGTGCTTGCCGCCGAGGTCGATGTACTCCAGCGAGTCGTCCTCGATGCCCATGAGCCGGTTTACGTTCGAAACCAGGTACGGCAGCGCGTCGTAGACACCATCGAGTTCCTCGCCGGGGAACCCGCCCCTTACATAGGTGTACGCACCCATGCCGAGAAACACCGCGTCGTATTCATCGACGATCTGCTCGAAGGGTTTGTCTTCACCGATCCGGGTATTGAGCACGAACTCCACGCCCATGCCTTCGAGAAGCTCGCGCCGCTGGCTCACGATCCGCTTCTCCAGCTTGAACGGCGGAATCCCGAAGGTGAGCAGGCCACCGATCTCCGGGTAGGCGTCGTAGACCACCGAACGAATGCCCTCGCGCGCAAGGATGTCTGCCGCAGCCAGGCCGGCAGGGCCCGCGCCAATGATGGCTGCCCGCTTGCCGGTGTCGACGACGTTCGACATGTCGGGACGCCATCCGAGCTTGACCGCCTCGTCGGTGATGTAGCGCTCGACGTTGCCGATACTCACGGCGCCGATACCGTCGTTGAGCGTGCACGCTCCCTCGCACAGCCGGTCCTGCGGGCAGACACGGCCGCAGATCTCGGGCAGGGAGTTTGTCTGGTGCGAGAGTTCCGCGGCTTCGAACAGCTTGCCTTCCTCGATGAGCGCCAGCCAGTTCGGAATGTAGTTGTGGACCGGGCACTTCCACTCGCAATAGGGGTTGCCGCAGGACAGGCAACGGCCGGCCTGCTGCGCAGCATCGGCGCCGTCGTAGCTGTCGTAGATCTCGCCGAAATGGCGCACGCGCTCCTCGGGCGCCTGTTTTTCCGGATCGCGCCGGGGGATTTCCAGGAACTGGAGCGGATGCTTAGCCATTGGGCCGGGTCGCGCTTCGAGAAGCGCTCCTACAACTGCAATGCGCCCGTAGGAGCGGTTCTGGAACCGCGATTGGTTTGAGCTCGATCGCGCTTCGAGAAGCGCTCCTACAGTCGGCGCAGCCGTGATAACCCATCATGCCGCCTGTCTCAGCGATTCGATCAGCGAGCCGAGCTCGGCCGCCTTCGGCTTCACCAGCCAGAACTTCGGCAGGAAAGCGCGGTAGTCGTCGAGAATCATCTCGCCCCACTCGCTGCCGGTCGCCTCGATGTGCGCCATGATCAAGCCGCGCAGGTGGTGCAGGTGCGCCTCCATGCTCTCCGGCGATACGCGGTGAATGTCGATCAGTTCGTGGTTGTAGCGGTCGACGAAGTCCCTGTCGATATCGAGCACGTAGGCGAAGCCGCCGGTCATGCCCGCGCCGAAATTGACGCCGGTGCGGCCGAGCACGACAACGACACCATCGGTCATGTACTCACAACAGTGATCGCCCGCGCCCTCGATGACGGCCGTTGCGCCCGAGTTACGCACGGCGAAGCGCTCGCCCGCCCGGCCGGCCGCGAACAGCTGGCCGCCTGTCGCGCCATACAGGCAGGTGTTGCCGACGATCGCCGTCTCCCGCGCGACATAGCCCACGTTTTCCGGCGGCCGAATCGTGATGCGGCCGCCCGACATGCCTTTACCGACATAGTCGTTCGCATCGCCGACGAGGTTCAGGTTCAGGCCGGCCACGTTCCAGGCGCCGAAACTCTGCCCGGCCGTGCCCAGCAGCCGTATGTCGAGGGGCTCGTCGCGCATGCCCTCGTTGCCGTGCAGCCTCGCGATCTCGCCGGCCAGCCGGGCACCGATCGAACGATCGGAATTGCGAACTTCGAATGCGAAGCTGCCGCCCGATTTGTTGCGGATGGCATCGAGGGTCGCCTCGAGCATTGCCTCCGCCAGTTCGCCCTTGTCGAATGGCGGGTTGCGCGGCTCGGTGCAAAACTGGGGAGCGTTGCTGGCGATACCCGCGTCGGAAATGATGGGCGACAGGTCGAGGCGCGCCTGCCTCGCCGTCTGGCCCGGCTGCAGCTCGACCAGCTCGACGCGCCCGATCAGCTCGTCGAGCGAGCGGACGCCGAGTTCCGCCATGCGCTCGCGGACCTCCTCGGCCACGAATCGGAAGAAGTTGATCACCATCTCCGGCAGGCCGATGAAATACTCGCTGCGCAGCACGTTGTTCTGGGTCGCCACGCCGGTCGCACAATTGTTGAGGTGGCAGATGCGCAGGTACTTGCAGCCAAGCGCGACCATGGGCGCGGTACCGAAGCCGAAGCTCTCGGCGCCGAGCACGGCGGCCTTCACGACGTCGAGCCCGGTCTTGAGCCCGCCGTCGGTCTGTAGCCGCACCTTGTGCCGCATGCCGTTGATGCGCAGCACCTGGTGCGCCTCGGACAGCCCGAGCTCCCAGGGGCTGCCGGCGTATTTGACGGAGCTGATCGGGCTCGCGCCGGTGCCGCCGTCGTACCCCGATATCGTGATCAGGTCCGCATAGGCTTTCACGACGCCCGCGGCGACCGTGCCGACGCCGGGTTCCGCCACCAGCTTCACGGAGACGAGCGCTTCCGGGTTTACCTGCTTGAGGTCGAAGATGAGCTGCGCCAGGTCCTCGATCGAATAGATGTCGTGATGCGGCGGCGGCGAGATGAGCCCGACGCCGGGTTTCGCATAACGCAGTCGCGCGATGAGGTCGTTGACCTTGTGGCCCGGGAGCTGGCCGCCCTCGCCGGGCTTCGCGCCCTGGGCGATCTTAATCTGGATGACTTCGGCATTGACGAGATACTCGGCGGTCACGCCGAAGCGCCCCGACGCGACCTGCTTGATCTTCGACACGCGCTCGCTCTTGTAGCGCGCCGGGTCCTCGCCACCTTCGCCGGAATTTGACCGCGCACCGATCCTGTTCATCGCGATCGCGAGCGCTTCGTGCGCTTCCGGCGACAACGCCCCCAGCGACATGCCGGCGCTGTCGAAACGCGGCAGGATGGCTTCCACGGACTCGACTTCTTCGATGGGCACCGGCGGCCCCAGGGCCTTGATATGCATCAGGTCCCGCAGCGTCGAAACCGGCCGCCCGTTCACGAGCTCTGCGTATGCCCGGTAACGATCGTAGTCGCCGGAACGCACCGCCGACTGCAGGGTCGCGATCACGTCCGGGTTGTAGCAGTGGTACTCGCCGCCGTGCACGTATTTCAGCAGGCCGCCCTGCGTAATCGGCTCGCGCGGCTCCCAGGCGAGTTTTGCGAGCGCCTGCTGGTCGCCCAGCAGGTCGTCGTACCCGGAACCCTGGATGCGCGACGTCGTGCCCTTGAAGCAGCGGTCCACGATCTCGTCGGCGAGGCCGACGATCTCGAACAGCTGCGCGCCGCGGTAGCTCGAGATCGACGAGATGCCCATCTTCGACATGATCTTGAACAGCCCCTTGCGGATGCCGCGCCGGTAGCTGCGGCCGAGCTGCTGTTGCTTGCCGATGTTGCCGCGCTTGCCGATGTCGTGCAGCGACTGGTACACGAGGTAGGGATACACGGCCGTCGCGCCGTAGCCGATCAGGCAGGCGAAATGATGCGGGTCGCGCGCCACGCCGGTCTCGACGATGATGTTGGCGTCGCAGCGCAGCCCTTTTGCGACGAGATGGTGGTGCACCGCGCCTGTCGCCAGCAACGCATGTACCGGCAGCTTGCCTTGCTCCAGGTAGCGGTCGCTCAGCGTGATGATGAGCTTGCCGCCTCGCACCGCGGCCTCGGCCTGCTCGCAGATCCGATCGAGCGCCTCGGGCAGAGACAGCGTGTCGGCGACATTGAGGTCGACGAACTGGTACGCGTCCTCGTACATGTCGGGGCCGAGTAGCTGGCGGAGCTTCTTCTGCGACAGCACGGGCGAATTCATGATCACCTGCTGTGCGTGCTGGGGCCCGATGTCGAACAGGCTGGACTCGCGACCGATGTTCGTCTGCAGGGACATCACGATGCGCTCGCGCAGCGAATCGATGGGCGGGTTCGTGACCTGTGCGAACTGCTGCCGGAAATAATCGAACGGCGAACGCACCTTGCAGGACAGCACCGCCATCGGCGTGTCGTCGCCCATCGAGCCGACCGCCTCCTGCTCGGCTTTCGCGAGCACCGCGATCACATCGCTGAGCTCTTCCCGGCTCACGTTGAACATCTTCTGGTAGGTCGCGAGCGTCGCCGGATCGAACGGCTCGGCCGCCGTGTGCGTGTCGATCAGTTCCGAGTCGAGATAGCGCACACCCTGCTTCAGCCATTTCTTGTAGGGCGCACGGCTCTTCAGCCGGTCGTGGATCTCGTCGGTATCCAGCAGCCCGCCGTTGACGAGGTCGACGGCCAGCATCTCGCCCGGACCGAGGCGCCCTTTTTCCACGACGTTTTTCTCGTCGTAGTCGTAGACACCGATTTCCGACGCGATGGTGATGTGGCGATCTCTCGTGATCACGTAGCGCGCCGGCCGCAGGCCATTGCGATCCAGGCAGCAGGCAGCGTAGCGGCCGTCGGTCAGCACGATGCCGGCAGGCCCGTCCCAGGGCTCCATCTGGCAGTCGAAATACTCGTAAAAGGCCCGCACTTCCGGGTCGATGTCGTCCACGGTCTGCCACGCCGGCGGCAGCAGGATGCGCATCGCCTGCAGCACGTCCATGCCGCCCGCGCGCAGCACCTCGAGCATGTTGTCGAGGCTCGACGAATCCGAGCCCGTCAGCGAGATGATCGGGTTCAGGTCGGAGATGTCGTCGAGCTTGTCGGAGCGGAAATTCTTGGCCCGCGCCTGCGCCCAGTTGCGGTTGCCCTGGATGGTGTTGATCTCGCCGTTGTGCGCCAGGAAACGAAACGGCTGCGCGAGACGCCACTCGGGCAGCGTGTTCGTCGAGAACCGCTGGTGGAACAGGCACACGGACGATTCCAGGCGCGGATCGCGCAGGTCGGGATAAAAATCCGGCAGCGCCGCGGGCATGATCATGCCCTTGTAGCTGATCGTGACCGACGACAGGCTGGCGATGTAGGTCTCGCGGTCATCGAGCCGGTTCTCGGCGCGGCGCCGCGCGAGAAACAGGCGCCGGTTGAAGCGGCCGCGCTGCATGCCCTCGGTCGCGTTGACGAAGACCTGCTCGATGCGCGGCAGGGTTTTAAGCGCGAGCTCGCCGCAGGCGGACGGGTCGGTCGGCACCTCGCGCCAGCCCGCGACCTCGAGGCCGGCCTCGCGAATTGCCGTCTCGATCACGGCGCGCGCCGTCGCCGCGACCGCCTTGTCGTGGCTCAGGAACACGGTACCCGCGGCGAATCGCTCGGCCAGCGTAAAGCCCAGCTCCTCGCCCACCGCGCGCAGGAAGCCGAACGGGAACTTGATCAGCAGGCCGCAGCCGTCGCCGGTTTTGCCGTCCGGCGCGACCGCGCCACGGTGCGTGAGGCGGGCCAGCGCCGCGATCGCGGTCTCCACCACGAAGTGGCTTGGGATGTCGTCGAGATTGGCGATCAGCCCGAAGCCGCAGCTGTCGCGCTCGAACGCCGGGTCGTAAAGCCCCGCTGCACCTCGTTGTAGAGATCGCTCCGTCATAGTCGCCCCGGGAGTCGCCAGGCACGCTCCCGCATTCGTGTTTTCACTGAGATTGGGTGGTTGTCAGCGACCAACCCGAACGATCGAGTATATGTCAGGCGCCGCGCTGCCCGCGAGTGCGCCGCAGCAAGTTCAATTAGAACAGGTACTTAACAGCTCGTCCGGCGATCCTGCCGACAGCCGTTTCCATGGTTACGCGCGTAACCAAGGCGCCCGGCTAATCGCTGCTGTCGGCGGCGAGTTCGCCGGCGTTCAGCCGTATCGAGCCCTCGTTGCGGAACGAAACCGGGGCCGCGAGCGGCACGTCGATCGCGAACTGGCCTTCGAGTGCGTAGGGGATGTCACGGTACATGCCTTCGCGGACGACGAACAGCAGCTGCGGCGCGGTGCGCATCAGGTCGACGTCCACGGTGATGGCGAAACGTCCGTCGCCGCCCGCGGGCACGGTGAACGCGCTCTGCGTCTCGCCGCTGGCCAGGCGCAGACCCTCCAGCTCCACGCCGTAGGCAACGGAACGTATGGGCAGCGGAAACGGGTTGGGGTTAACGACATCGAAATCCAGCACGAAGGTCTGGGCGTGCACGTCGATCTCCGTGACCTGCACGTTGCGCAGGCTCACGCCGGGTTTCTCGAGCAGCACGCCGGTGCTCGCACAGCCGGCCGCGAGACACGCGAGCGCGCTCAAGCCGATGTTTCGCAAACGGGCAGTTTCCATCATAGAGACCTCCTATCGCAGCTCGTTGCCGACGTCGTTCCAGCGACCGCTCACGAGCAGCCACTCATTGCCAGGCTTTTCGAGGTTCAGCTCGAACTCGTAGGCATCCGCGTTGAACCCCAGCACCGAGTCCGTGGTGGCGCCCATCGCAACGGTGAGCATTACCTGCGCGGCGGTATCATCGAAGACATCGATGTCGTCGATACTGACCAGCAGCCCGACTTTCTGCGCGCGCAGGAAGTAAAAGCGAAACAGGTTTTCAATGTCATCACGGGAATTACCGCGCGCATCGCTGTAGGTTGGCGAGATCATGTCCACCAGGGTGCCGCGATCCTTGCTCTCGGCCGCCTCGTGGCCCCGATCGACCCAGGCACGAAGCTGCTGCTCGGCACTACCGGGGGCTCCCCCACACGACGCGAGCGCCGTCACGATCAGCGTGGTCAACAGGGGGCGCCAGGCCGTGGATCGGGTCAGCGCCCGGATGTCGGATGCCTCGGCCATCATCTGCTAAAGTCTACTGATAATGTCGGCAGCAAACGGCCGGCGCGGCCTGAATTGTGACGCAGGTCCCGTTTTGCTGGCGGTCACGCGGTTCTTCACACGGGCTCGGCCCGTCACCTGGACACAATATGTCAGTCAAACTTCTTTCCGAGAGCAGGGGCGCGACCATCACCGACGAGGACCAGGCCCGCATCGATGCGATCGTTTCATTCTGGTTCAAGGAGCACCAGCTCAGCGCGCCGCAGATCGACCGCCGCATGGACATCTGGTTCGGCGAAGATGCTGCTTTCGATCACGAGATCGAGCAGAATTTCTCGGCCGACGTCGAGAAAGCGTCGGAGGGCAGGCTCGATCACTGGGCCGACGAACCGCGCGGCCGCCTCGCGCTGATCCTGTTGCTCGACCAGTTTCGCCGCAACATCTATCGCGGCACGGCGAAAGCCTATGAGAAGGACAGGGCCGCGCTGAAGCTGTGCGTCGAGGGTGCGATGCAAAAGAAGGATCGCGGGCTCACCCCGATCCAGCGCGCCTTCTTTTACATGCCGCTGCAGCACGCCGAGTCCATCAAGGTACAGGCCAAGTCCGTGGAACTCTTTACGCGGCTCGCCGAGGCTGTGTCGCCGACTCTCCAGGAGACCTTCCTGACCATCGCGCAGTTCGCCGAACTGCACCGTGACATCATCGAGCAGTACGGCCGCTTCCCGCACAGGAACACGGTGCTCGGCCGCGAGAACACGCCGGAAGAAGACGAATACCTAGCCAGTGACGGTCCGGATTTCGGCCAGGCTTAGGTCACCGCTGTCCCGCGGATGGCGAGCAGTCCCCCCGTCTACTAAGCTTGGGTAGGCCATACAGGGGGGTCTGACATGAAGCGACGGGATTTCTGCCTGTCGGCGCTCGCCGCAGGCGTTACTACTTCGATACCGACATACTCGCGGGCATCGTCGCTCACCATCGATGCCGTGTCCGGCTCCGGCGAGGAGATCTCACTGGAGCGCGCCGCCGTCCAGGAGTTGGCCGATAGCCTTTCGGGCGAGCTCTATCTGCGACAGCATGCGGGCTTCGACAGCGCCCGCAGGGTCTGGAACGGCATGATCGACAAGCACCCGGCGTTAATCGTGCAATGCAGAAGCGCCGACGACGTCGCCAGTGCCGTGACATTCGCGGGCGAGCGCAATCTCCTCCTGGCCGTAAAAGGCGGCGGCCACAGTTTCCCCGGCAAGTCCACCTGCGACGGCGGCATGATGCTTGACCTTTCGCCGATGCATGCCGTCGACGTCGACGTGCAGGCGAGGACGGCTCGCGTTGACGGCGGTGCGCTACTCGGCCACCTCGACGGTGCCACGTTCGAACACAAGCTCGCAACGACGACCGGAATCGTCTCGCACACCGGCTGCGGCGGCTTCACCCTCGGCGGCGGGCTCGGCCGTACGGATCGTCTGCACGGGCTCGCGGTCGACAACGTACTCGCCGCGACCGTCGTCACCGCGGACGGGCGGGTGCTTCGGGCAAACGCCGAGGAAAACCCGGACCTTTACTGGGCTATCCGTGGCGGTGGCGGCAACTTCGGGGTCGTCACCGAGTTCGTGTACCGGTTGCACCCGTTCAATCCCACTGTGTACGGCGGCACGCTGGTCTACGACTTCGGCCAGGCGAAGGAATTGCTGCGCTTCTGGGCGGAATTCAACCAGACCCTGCCGCACGAGGCCAACGTCGAACCCATCTGGTTCGTCGGCGAAGACGGCATGCGCATGATCCTCGTCGAGGTCGTATGGTCCGGCAGTCATAGCGACGGCGAGAGGGTTCTCGCGCCGCTGCTCGACTTCGGCCGTCGAGCCGGCGGCACGCTCGAGCCGATGGATTACAGCAAGTTCCAGACCAAGGACGACGCCTACATGGGTCACGGCAAACTCAATTACCTCAAGTCGGGGTTCGTGGTCGAACTCACGGAAGATGCGATAGACGCGATCGTCGAGAACTACGAGGGCGACCGGCTCCCCGCAGGCTGGTTCCAGCACCAGGGCGGCGCGATGGCACAAGTGGCGCCGGCGGATACGGCCTTCGTGCATCGCGATGCCGACCTGAATCTCGGTATCAGTTCGGTCTGGACCGATCCATCGGAGACCGAGCCGCGCATTGCCGCGATCCGCAGGTATTACGCGGCCGTGCAGCCCTACATGAAAGGCTACTACACCAACCTCAACGAGGAATCGGAGCAAAAGACGTGGGGCAACTTCGGTGAGAACTATCCGCGGCTGGTCAGGATCAAGAATCGCTACGATCCCACGAATCTGTTTCGGCTGAACGCGAATATACGACCGACTCGGTGATCGCCGTGCCTGAAATGCGCACGTAACGCCAGGTCAGCATGACAGCGGCCACCGACAGGCCGGCGACGAATCCGCCCCAGATGTAGTTGGGCGGGTAGCTTGTAGGTAACCGCCGCCATGTAGGCGAGCGGAAACGCGATGATCCAGTAGGCGAAGATGTTGATCGCCATCGGTATCCGCGTGTCCTTGTAGCCGCGCAGTGCGCCGGCGGCGCCGATCTGGATGCCGTCCGCCACCTGGAAGATCGCCGCCATCAGCAACAGGGAAATCGCGATGCCCTTGACCGCCTCATCCTGTGTATAGATGCCCACGATCGCGTCGCGGAACAGCAGCAGAAATGTCGCGGAGCAGGCCATGAACAGGGCGCACATGAACACTCCGAAGCCGCCGGCGAAGCGTGCGTAGTCGAGATCCCCTTTGCCCAGCGCATGGCCCACGCGCACAGTGATCGCCGAATTCAGCGCCAGCGGCACCATGAACATCGTCGATGCGAAGTTGATCGCGATCTGGTGCGCCGCGGTGATCTCCGGCCCGAGGGTGCCCATCAGGATCGACACCGCGTTGAATAACCCGGCCTCCGCCGTGATCGTGATCGCGATCGGCACGCCGAGAAAGACGATCTCCTTCAGCACGCTCGGGCGCATCGGTGAAAGCCGTGAAAACAGGTCCAGCGGCTCGTACACCCTGGACGAGAGGATGTAGGTCGCCAGGATGATCGCAATGATCCACATCGTGATGCCGCTGGCGAGACCGCAACCGACAGCCCCCATGGCCGGCGCACCGAGCTTGCCGAACATCAGTACCCAGTTCAGGAACACGTTGCACGCGAGCGCGAATATCGAGGTGTACATGATCGGCTTCGTATAGCCGATGCCCTCGGTCGTGAACCGCAGCGCCAGGAAGATGAACATTCCGGGCGCGCCCAGCGAGATCATCTTCACGTAACCGACGGTCATGTCCCGAAAGGCGATGTCTATGCCGATCGCCGCCAGCGCCTGCGCCGACAGGAACCACGCGAACAGCATGATCGGGATCGCGAGGAAGATGCCGAGGTACACGCCCTGCCGCGTGTAGCGCCCTATCAGCGCCTCGTCGCCGGCGCCGTGGAGCCGCGACGAGATCGGCGAGATCGCCATCAACACGCCGAGGACGAAGGCGAAGCCCATGAACCAGACGCTGCCGCCAACCGCCACGGCGGCCAGCGATTCAGCCCCGAGCTGTCCCGCCATCACCGCGTCGGTGAACTGCATGCCCGCAACCGACAGGTTGTTGACGATCAGCGGCCACGCGATGCCGAGTAGTGCCGTGGTCTCGCGCCCGAAACGTCGGACTATTTGCTGCATGTGCATCTGCCGTGGCGGCCGGATTCGTCCGGCGGGGTATCGTAGCCCGCAGAGGCCGCATCGTCGCATCGAAATGTGCGAGACGCTTCTACGTTCCACTCGGTCAATAGTGTAAAGTTGCTTCGCGTTCGTGTGAAACTCTGGCTCCGGAGGCAATATGCTGCACGATGGTCGATCCGTTCGCGTCGCCGTTATCGGCGGTTCGCGCATCCCGTTCTGTCGTTCCCATTCCATCTACAGGAAATGCACCAACCAGGACCTCATGACGGCGGCCCTGCAGGGCCTCGTCAGCAAGTTCGACCTGCGCGGTCAGACGATGGGCGACGTCGCGCTGGGCGCTGTCGTCAAGCATTCGAGAGACTGGAACCTGGCCCGCGAGAGCGTGATCGACTCGGGACTGACCCTGCGTACACCGGGCGTGGACCTGCAGCGCGCCTGCGGCACGAGTATCGAAGCCGCAATCCTGATTGCCAACAAGATCGCTCTCGGCCAGATCGACTGCGGAATTGCCGGCGGCACCGACACCGTCAGTGATGCGCCGATCGTATTCCGCGACGAATTCCGCAACATCTTGCTGGACGTGCACGCTGCACGCACGGCGATGAAACGCCTCATGCCGTGGTTCCGGCTGCGGCCGAGGCACTTCGCACCCGAGTTCCCTGGCGTCCTCGAGCCGCGCACGGGCCTGTCGATGGGCGAGAGCATGGAGCTCACCTCGAAACAGTGGGAGATTCAGCGCGAGCACCAGGACCAGCTCGCGCTCGCGAGCCACGTGAAAGCCGCCGCCGCCTACGATGCCGGCTGGTTCGAGGATCTCGTCGTGCCGTTCATGGACGCGGAGGAAGACAACAACATCCGCCGCGACACGACCTTCGAGAAACTGCAGAAGCTCAACCCGGTGTTCGACAAGACCGCCGATGGCACGATGACCGCAGGCAACAGCACGCCGCTAACCGATGGCGCCGCCTCCGTGTTGCTCGCCAACGAAGACTGGGCGCGCAAGAAGAACCTGCCGGTGCAGGCATACCTCACCTTTGCCAAGGTTTCCGCCGTCAATTTCATCAACGACGAGGGCCTGCTGATGGCGCCCGCATACGCGGTATCGGACATGTTGAAGCAAGCCGATTTGCGCCTGCAGGACTTCGATTTCTACGAGATCCATGAAGCGTTTGCCGCACAGGTCATCGCTACGCTGAAAGCCTGGCAGTCCGAGAAGTTCTGCAGGGAGCGGCTCGGCCGCAACGAAGCGATGGGTCCGATCGACCTGGCCAAGCTGAACGTCAAGGGCGGCAGCATCGCGATCGGCCATCCCTTTGGCGCGACGGGCGCCCGCGTCGTCGCGACGATGGCGAAGCTGCTCGCCGAAAAAGGATCCGGCCGGGGGCTGATTTCGGTCTGTGCCGCCGGCGGCATGGGCGTGACGGCGATCATGGAAGCGGCATAGCTCGCCGGCCGCAAGGCACCACTACAACAGGGGGGTGAGGCCCTGTCAGCCCGATGAACACGGCGGCTGTTGCGTTTGAAATTGCGCCAATCAAGGCGCGAGGAGAGCTATTTGGTCATTCCAAATAAACGACGAGCAACGCCGAGTGGCGCAATTTCAAGCGCAACCCGGAGGGCCGCAGCGATTTTCCCGCCGGCTACGTTGTCCTTCGCTGACGTAGCTCGGCTACGCGGCGCTCATTCCGCCTTGCCGGACGAAAAAATCGCCTGCAGCAGCGGCCACGTTCATCGGGTTGACAGGGCCTAGTGGGTGACTTCAGCACCTTGCTGGCCACGCTCAACAGCTATATCTGGCACGAGTACGTGCTCTACGCGATCGTGGGCACCGGCGTCCTGTTCACGCTCTGGAGCGGCTTCAGCCAGTTCCGCGCGCTGACGCACGGACCCGCCGTCGTGCGGGGCATCTACGACGATCCAGACGACCCGGGCGCGATCAATCATTTCCAGGCGCTGTCGGCCGCCCTGTCCGCGACCGTCGGCCTCGGCAATATCGGCGGCGTCGCACTGGCCATCGCGCTGGGCGGCCCGGGCGCAATGTTCTGGATGTGGGTGATCGGCTTCCTCGGCATGGCCATCAAGCTCACCGAGGTCACGATGGCCATGCTCTACCGCAACACCGACGATCCGGACAACCCGCACGGCGGCCCGATGTACGTCGCCGCGAAAGCACTCGAGCGCAAGAACCTCGGCGGACTCGGCCGCGCGATCGGCGTCGTGTTCTGCGTGATGCTCTTGGTCTCCACCACGACCGGCGGCAACATGTTCCAGGCCTGGAACGTGGGCGAACTCACCGAGGAGTACTTCGGCGTGCCGAGCTGGATCTGCGGCATCGTGCTCGCGATTGCCGTGGGCGCCGTCATCATCGGCGGCATCAAGCGCATCGGCAAAGTGACGGCCACGCTCGTGCCGTTCATGTGCGCACTGTACCTGCTGGCCGGCACCTGGGTGTTGAGCTCGCACGTCACCGAGATCCCGGCGCTGCTGATGCTCATCGTGAAGTCCGCTTTCGTGCCGACGGAAGCGACGGGCGCTTTCGTCGGCGGCACCGCGGGCGCGGCCTTCGTATTCGGCATGAAGCGCGCGATCTTCTCCAACGAGGCGGGCCAGGGCTCCTCGCCAATGGCGCACGCCGCCGCGAAGACCGACGAACCGGCTCGCGAAGGCATCGTCGCCGGGCTGGAGCCGTTCATCGACACGATCGTCGTGTGTACTTTCACCGCGCTCATCATTCTCGCGACCGGCGTCTGGAACCGCGCGGCGGACGATCCACTCCCCGTCGTTCCCGCGGTCGAAGCGACGAATGCCGGCTGGCAGTTCGAGGATACGCGCGTCGACGGCGATAACTGGCGTGACGGCGAGCGCGTGGTCCTCGTGGTCGCCGCGCACGAGCGCGACGGCGGCTTCGACCAGTACCGGCTGGAAGGTACCGTCGTGAGTGGCGGCGGCGGTTATGTCGTTCGCTGGGACCCGTTCGTCAGCGATGTCGAACCGCGCATCGTGGGTGACGGGCTGTATCGTTCGTTCGTCGGTGCTGCGCTCACTGCGAAGGCTTTCGACACCGTGACGCCGGGCCTCGGCAAATGGCTGATCACGATCGCCGCATGGATGTTCGCGATCTCGACGATCATCTCCTGGGCCTATTACGGCGAACAGGGCGTCGTGTTCCTGGCCGGCGAAAAACCGGTACTCGCCTACAAGATCGTTTACTGCGTGCTGGTGTTCGTCGCGACGCTCGGCTTCATCGAGAGCGCCGCCGACCTCGACAATTTCACCGGCGTCGGCACCGGCGTGCTCGTCTGCGCCAATATCCCGATCTGCTGGTTCTTCGGCTACCAGGCGATGCGCGCCTACAAGGATTACATTGCGCGCCTCAAGACCGGGCGCATGGGCCCCGACCATCCACCGCCGTCCCTCGACGACCTCCTCTCCGGCCGCGACATCCAGAAATAACCAGTATCGGTGCAGGCGCGCTGTAGGAGCGGTTCTCGAACCGCGACCGATTCGCGGGCCCAGGCCCGCTCCTACAGCTTTGCCGCACCGGGCCGGCGCGCCTGATCATGGCACGACGCCGACGGAGCCCGGTTCGGGGTATCTGTCTCCGAGGCCTAAAGCGAGCGCAGCGAGCAGCCCGGAGACAGATACCGCGGAGCGGGCTCCTTGCCACCGCACCGCGACGGCGGCAGGGTGGGTTTGTTATTCGGGAGGGTTGCGCCGCTGGATGGCGTCGAGCGCCTTGTCGATGCGCGCCTTCGCCTGCGCCGTAACGCCGCCACGCTCGTATTCGTCCACGACGAACGACTCGAACCTGCCGACGAGTTCGTCCAGGTTCCCCGCCTCGAACTCGTTCTTGTGGCGTACTTCCTGCGGTGCGTTCTCGTAGGCCTTGAACAGGTCGATCCAAAGTTCGCTTTGCTTGCCGAGGCTGATGAGCTGGTAGAACTGCGGTCCCGGGCGGCCGTTGTCGCCGCTGACGATGCTCCAGATGCCGGCCACCAGTGAAGCGGGAACGAGGAGCAGGTCGCGCAGCCCGTCCACGAGAAGTTTCGCCTGGAATACGAACAGGTCTCGTATCAGGGTCCAGCGATCGGGGTAGTCGCTCCGCGTTTCGGGGTTCGGTTCCATTGTCGATGACCGCCATTAATGTGAATCGGGTCAAGCGATTATAGCGGCTGCGGCGAACCGGCAGCGGTGGCAAGAATCGGGGCTTTCCAGTAGTGTTACGGCGTTCGCACACGGGCCCACGGTATATGCCGACCTTCCAGTCTTCTCCCGAATACGAGCACGGCAGTCCCGAGTCACTCGGCGTGCTCGTCGTCAACCTCGGAACACCGGACGACCCGTCGCCCGGCGCGGTGCGCCGCTACCTGCGGCAGTTCCTGTCCGATCCGCGCGTCGTCGAGATTCCGCGGCCGGTCTGGCTGATGATTCTCTATGGTTTCATCCTGCCGTTCAGGCCGAAGCGTTCCGCCGAGGCGTATTCGAAGATCTGGACCGAAGACGGTTCTCCGCTGTTGCGTATCTCGGAGGACATCACCCGGTCTTTGCAGGACAAACTCAAGCAGCGCTTCTCCGGGCCGGTGCACGCCGTGCTCGGCATGTCCTACGGCCAGCCTTCGATCCCGGACGCGCTGCAGAAGCTGTATGACGAGGGTGCGCGGCGCATCGTCGTGTTGCCGCTGTACCCGCAGTATTCCGGTACCACGACGGCATCGGTATTCGAGGCGGTGACGTCAGAGCTCTCGAAGCGGCGCTGGGTGCCAGAGCTGCGCTTCATCAATCACTACCACGACGCGCCCGGGTACGTCGCGGCGCTTGCCGCAAGCGTCCGCGACTACTGGGACCAGAACGGGCGCGGCGACCGGCTGTTGCTGTCGTTCCACGGCGTGCCCAGACAGACGCTGCTCAAGGGCGACCCTTACCACTGCCAGTGCCAGAAGACGGCCCGGCTGCTGGCCGACGCCCTCGAATTATCCGGCGCGCAATGCATGGTCGCTTTCCAGTCGCGCCTCGGCAAAGCCGAGTGGCTGAAGCCCTACGCCGACGAAACGATCGCGGAACTCGGCCGGGGCGGCCTCGAGCGCCTCGATGTGCTGTGTCCCGGTTTCGCGGCCGACTGCCTGGAGACGCTCGAGGAAACCGCGATGCAGAACCGCGAGATCTTCCGCGAAGCCGGCGGCGGCGACCTGCACTACATCCCCGCCCTGAACGCGCGCGACGATCACGTCGCCTTCCTCGCCCGCCTCGTCGAAAAACACGCGGGCGGCTGGCCGGAGTCGTCGCCGGACTGGAGCGAGAGCGAAGCCGCGCGGGAACGGGACAAGTCGCGCGAGCGCGCCATCGCAATGGGGTCGGAGCGTTGAGTGGCACCGGCCGCTTCCTGGAAGTCAGCGTCTGTTCGCAGGACATCGTCGAATCGCTGCTCTGGTACAAGACACTCGGATTCTCCGAGCTCGAGACGGCGGACGTGTACCCGCACAAGTACGCGGTCGTCAGCGACGGCGTACTGAACATCGGTATCCACGAACGCGAGTTCGACTCGCCCGCGATCACCTTCGTGCAGCCGGACCTCGCGCGGCATGCGCGCTCGATGGCCGATCACGGTTTCGAATTCAGCTTCATGCATCTTGGCGAAGAACGCTTCAACGAGATCGGCGTCAACGATCGCGACCGGCACCTTGTCACCATCGTGGAAGCGCGCACCTTCCATGGCAATGACGAAGACGACAACGATTCGGCCTGCGGCACCTGGTTCGAGCTGACCCTGCCGGTGCGTGACGCCGTGCACTCGGCCCGCTTCTGGGGCCCCGTCGCCGGTTCCATCCTGAGGATGCGTGAAGAGCCGACCGTGCACATGCGTTTCGACGCGGGTGGCATCGCGCTCGGCCTCTCCGAGAGCATCGCGCTCGAATCGCCATCGCTGTGCTTCAAGTGCCACGACAAGGACGCACTCAAACACCTGCTGGAAGCGCGCGGCATCGAGGCGAAGGCGTTCCCCGGCTTCGAAGGCGCCTTCATGGTTCTGACCGCGCCCGAGGGCACGCAGCTGTTCCTGTTCGACGAGGACTTTCTCGGCGAGGCAATCGAGGTGGACGAGGACGTCGACCCGAGCGAGGCCGCAGGGAAGTTCGACTGAGCGCCGGCGCTAGGCCAGCTCGCGCAGCAGGTTTATCGCCTGGCCCAGGTAACCGGAGCCGAACAGGTTCAGGTGATTCAGCACGTGATAGAGCTGGTAGAGCCTGAGCCTTTGTTCGTGACCCCTGGCCATCGGCCAGCTCTCCTCGTAGGCGCGGTAGAACGCGCGCCCGAAACCACCGAACAGCATGGTCATCGCGATGTCGGATTCGCGGTCGCCGTAGTACACCGCCGGGTCGAAAATCACCGGAACCCCGTCAGCAACGCCCCAGTTGCCGCTCCACAGGTCGCCGTGACACAGTGACGCCTCCGGACGGTAGCCCTCGAACAGCTCCGGCAGGCGCTCCGCCAGCTGCAACCCCAGCGATTGCAGGTCGCCCGAATAGCCGTTGCGTGCGGCGAGGTCCAGCTGGAAGCGCAGCCGATGTTCGCGGAAGAACTCCACCCAGTCCCGGGTCCACGGGTTGTGCTGCGGCGTCGGGCCGATCGTGTTGTCCCGGTGCCAGCCGTGCCGCTTCTCGGTGTGATGGTGCAATGCAGCCAGCTGCTGTCCCAGCAGGGTCTCCGTTGCAGGGGTTGCGGGCTGGAAGTGGAGTCGCTCCAGCGCAATGAAGGCCCTGCCGTCCCGGATGCCGCAGTCGATGACGGCAGGGACGCGAATAGCGCTGGCGAGTGCGAGCTCGCGCAGCCCTTCGACCTCCGCCTCGAACATGTCGAGCGCGCTCGCGGGACCCGACTTTACGAATGCGTCGCCGCGGCCCGCCATCGTCAGAATCGGCTGAGATCGGAGACCCGCTCGGCCTGGCGCCGCAGGGCGGTGCCGATATTCGCTTCGTCGAACAGTGCGTTGATCGCGCCGAGGTCCGGCATCGAGCGGCGCAGGTTCGTTTCGGGATCGTCGAGCGGTGCGTCGCAGGCGATCCCCGTGAGCCGCCGCGCCAGCATCGCAGCATCGCGGTGTGTGTCCAGCTTCGCACCCAGCGTTTTCGCGCCGCGGACCGGCACCTCGTGGATGCGATCCAGGTTTGCGTAGATGTCGTCGAGCGTGCCGAAGTGTGCCAGGAGTGCCGATGCCGTTTTCTTGCCGACTCCGGGCACGCCGGGGATGTTATCGACGCTGTCGCCGGCCAGCGCGAGAAAATCCGCGATCTGTTCCGGCCGCACCCCGAACACATCGAGGATGTGGTCATAGCCGAGCTTGCCCTTGCCGGCGAAGTCCCAGAACACGTCGTCCCTGGTCAGCAGCTGCGTCAGATCCTTGTCCCGGCTCACGATCGTCGAGGGCCGCCCGGCCCGGCGGCCGTGCTCGACGAGCGTGCCGATGAGATCGTCCGCCTCGTACAGGGGATCGGCACAGTTCATCAGCCCGAGCGCGCTGACGAATCGCCGGCATTGCGAGAACTGGCGTTTGAGGTCTTCGGGCGCCGGATCACGGTTCGCCTTGTACTCGGGGTAGATGCTGGTGCGGAACGAGGTCGTGAGGCTCTCATCGAACGCCACGGCAATGTGCTCGGGATTCACCTGCTCGATGAAGTCGCCCAGGAACCGGGCGAAGCCGTACAGCGCGTTGATCGGGTTGCCGTCGCCGTCGACCATGTCGTCCGGCATCGAGTAATAAGCCCGGAACACATACACGCTGGCGTCGATCAGGTACTGCATCAGCGCAGTATAGCGGAGCTCCGGAATGTGCGCTGTGCATGGGACATGGGGTGCTCTTATCTCCATTATTCATAGAGGTTATCTGCCATTGGGTGATTCCCATGTTGGTCCCGGACTGGCTCTATTCCCGCATTCCGCATATCTGGCTGTCGATCGGCCTGTTGTTCCTGTTCATCGGCCTCGCGGCCGGACCGGGCTTCCGGCTGTTCTACGCCTACCTTCTGCTCGGCCTGGTCTGCCTGTTCCGGGCCCTGTACATCTACCAGGCCCGGCGGCGATTCCACCGCCGCAACCGCATCGCGTTTCTGCATGAAACGCAGGTGATGCATCGGAACAGGAAATAGCGGCTGCCGGCAAGCGGCGGCAAAACTCAGTCGTGAAAGTGCGTATCGATGACCTCTTCACCCGAGAACAGGTGATCGGTCAGGCGGGCATGCAGCGGGCTGGAGCGCGGGATGTGCGCGAGCAGGTATTGCATCTGGTCGGCGAGCACGCGGCGGCCCTTCAGATAAATGTACTCGGCGTACGTCGGCGTGAACGGCACCGCGATGAGCTGCATCGCGGCCTGCTCCGGCGTTCGGCCGCCCTTGTAGTTATTGCAGCGGCGACAGGCCGTCGCGACGTTGTTCCAGGTATCTCGTCCGCCCCGCGAGAGCGGCGTAATGTGATCGCGCGTCAGGTCGCGCGTCGGGAAGCGCATGGCGCAATACAGGCACAGGTTCGCGTCGCGCTTGAACAGCGTCCGGTTGTTGAGCGGCGGAACGTACTTGTCGCGGTTGCGCGAGAGGCTCTGGCTGGTGCCGTGGGTTGCGATGATCGAACTGACGTCGATCTTGCTGCGGCGCCCGTCCATCGAGCTGAAACCGCCGAACACCGTGTATAGAAGAGTGCCGCAATCGTAAGCGACCTGCTCGGCGTGGTAGAGACGCACGGCCTCGCGATAGTCGATCCACTCGAGCGGCATGCCGGCAACATCGGTCCGAAGGACCTGTTGCGAAATATCCGATGCAACGCCTGCGAGCATAGCCACCTCCGTAGCTTATGCTCGCATTATTACAGCAATTAGAGCGCCTTTAAAACCTCGTCGAGCGTCTCCTTGGCGTCGCCGAACAGCATGCGCGTATTCTCCTTGAAGAACAGCGGGTTCTGCACGCCGGCGTAGCCGGTCGCCATGCTGCGCTTCAGCACGATCGTGGTCTTGCCCTTCCAGCACTCGAGCACCGGCATACCGGCGATCGGGCTGTTGGGATCGTCAGCGCCGACGGGTTGACGATGTCGTTCGCGCCGATGACGACCGAGACGTCGACATCCGGGAAGTCCTCGTTGATCTCGTCCATCTCGAAGACGATGTCGTACGGCACCTTCGCCTCGGCCAGCAGCACGTTCATGTGGCCCGGCATGCGGCCCGCCACGGGGTGGATGCCGAAGCGCACGTTCACGCCCTTCTCGCGCAGCGTCTTGGTGATCTCGTAAACGGTGTGCTGCGCCTGTGCGACGGCCATGCCGTAGCCCGGGATGATCATCACTTCCTTGGCGTTCGGCCAGCAGCTCCGCGGCTTCCTGCGGCGTCGATCGCAACGACTTCGCCCTGGTCCTCGCCGCCGCCTGCAGCCACGGTGCCACCGCCGGTGCCGAAGCCGCCGGCGATCACGTGACAGGAACTTGCGGTTCATCGCGCGGCACATGATGTAGCTCAGGATCGCGCCGCTCGAACCGACCAGCGCGCCGGTGACGATCAGCAGGTCGTTACCCAGCATGAAGCCGGTCGCCGACGCGGCCCAGCCCGAGTAGCTGTTCAGCATCGAGACGACGACCGGCATGTCGGCACCGCCGATCGCCATGACCATGTGGATGCCGAACAGCAGCGCGATGACCGTCATGACCATGAGCGGCACCAGGCCGCCGCCCGCCGCCGACTGCCCACGAAGGCATAGCCGAACCAGATGCGCAGCCGAGCAGCAGGCAGCAGGTTGAACCAGTGCCGTGCCGGCAGGAGCAGCGGGCTGCCGCCGATGCGGCCGGACAGCTTGCCGAAGGCGATCACGGAACCCGAGAACGTCACCGCACCGATCAGGATGCCGAGGTAGGTCTCGATATCGTGAATGGTCAGCTCGACGCCGACGTAGTGCGACAGCCGGTCCGGATCCATGAAGTTGGCAAAGCCGACGGCAACCGCGGCCAGACCGACCAGGCTGTGCAGGATGGCGACCAGTTCCGGCATCTGCGTCATCTGGACGCGTCTCGCCAGCGATGATGCCGACGCTGCCACCGACCAGCAGCGCGCACGATCAGCAGTTCGTAGTTCTGCGTGACGATCGCCCACCAGGGTCGCAACGAGCGCAATCGCCATACCGACGATGCCGTACCAGTTGCCGCGCCGCGCGGTCTCCTGGTTGGACAGGCCGCCGAGGGCGAGAATGAACAGGATGGTCGCGATGATGTACGAGACCTGGATGATTCCTTGGTTGACCTCAAACATCACGCCCTCACTTTCTGAACATTTCAAGCATGCGTCGCGTGACCGCAAAACCGCCGAACGATGTTGACGGACGTTATCAGCACGGTGCCAAGCCGCGATCCACTTGATCAGGGGCACATCCGAGCTGATCTGCAGCAGTGCACCGATCACGATGATGCTCGAGATAGCGTTGGTGACGCTCATGAGCGGCGTGTGCAGCGCCGCGTGTCACGTTCCAGATCACCATGTAGCCGACGAAGCAGGCCAGCACGAAGACCGTGAAGTGCGCCATGAACGACGGCGGCGCAACCGCGCCGAGACCGAGCAGCGCCAGGCCGGCGACGGCCATGCCGACGATCGGGCCCATGCCAGGCGGCGCTCTTTCTCTTCCTTGACCGGGGCCGGCGCCGGTGCAGCCTTCGCCGCCGGTGGCGGCGGACAGCTTCGGCGGCGGTGGCGGCCACAGCTGTCTCGTCGTGCATACCGTGGCGCCGCGCATCGACCTCGTCTTCCAGGTTGAGCACCAGCTTGCCATCCTTCTCCGGACACATGTCGGTCAGCAGGTGGCGCAGGTTGGTGCCGTAGAGCTGGCTCGACTGCGCGGCCAGACGACTCGGAAGATCGGTGTAGCCGATAATCGATACGCCGTTACGACACGGCTACCTCGCCGGGCTCGGTCAGCTCGCAGTTGCCGCCCAGCTCCGCGGCGAGATCGACGATCACGCTGCCCGTCCTTCATCGACTCCACCATCTCCGCGGTGATCAGCCGCGGCGCCGGCTTGCCGGGAATCAGGGCCGTCGTGATGATGATGTCGACGTCTTTGGCCTGCTCGGCGAACAGCGCCATCTCGGCCTTGATGAACTCGTCGCTCATCACCTTGGCGTAGCCACCTTCGCCCGAACCGTCCTCTCCTCGAAATCGAGCATCAGGAACTCGGCGTCCATGCTCTCGACCTGTTCCTTGACCTCGGGGCGGGTGTCGAAGGCCCGCACGATCGCGCCCATGCTCTTCGCCGCGCCGATGGCGGCGAGACCCGCAACGCCGGCGCCGATGACCAGGACCTTGGCCGGCGGCACCTTGCCCGCCGCCGTGATCTGGCCGGTGAAAGAAGCGCCCGAAGTGCTGCGCGGCCTCGACGACCGCACGGTAACCGGCGATGTTGGCCATCGAGCTCAGCGCGTCCATCTTCTGTGCGCGCGAGATACGCGGCACGCTGTCCATCGCCATCGCCGTGCCGCCGGTCCTGGCCAGCTGCTCCAGGAGTTCCGGGTTCTGCCCCGGGTACAGGAAGCTGATCAGCGTCTGTGATTTCTTCAGGCCGCCGGCGCGGTCGCCTTCGGGCGGGCGCACCTGCAGGATGATGTCCGCACCGGACCAGATATCGTCCGCCGAGGCCGCGATGTCACACCCCGCCTCTGCGTATGCCTCATCGGAGAAGCTGGCTTCAGCGCCCGCGCCTTTCTCGACGATCACCTCAAAGCCCAGCTTCTGCAGCTGGACAGCCACGTCGGGGGTGGTGGCAACGCGTCGCTCGCCAGGGTGGGTCTCTCTCGGTACACCGATCTTCATTCATGGCCTCCGATCATCGGTGCCGGTCAAAGTTGGGGCGCTACTCTATCAACAATGTCGCGCCCAGCAGAGATTTGACGAGTCTCGGTTAACCCCTAGACGCCGCGAAAAAAAAGGCGCCCGGAGGGCGCCTTGCCGGTAATGATCATGGTCCTCAGCCGCGCCGGTCGCGCTGCATCCGGTCGCGCATGCGCTGGCGCTGCTCGGGCGTCATATCGCGGAAGCGGTCGCGCAGCCGGTCCCGCTGCTCCGGCGTGAGGCGACGGAAGCGTTCACGAAGCTGCTGTTGCTGCTCCGGCGACAGGTCGCGGAATTGCTGGTAATTCTGACGAATGCGGCGGCGTTCTTCCGGTGGCAAGCCCGAACTCCTCCCAGCGCTGGCGAATCTGGTGGCGCCGATCGTCGGGCAGCTCACGCCACCGCGTGAATCTCTGCTGCGCCTGCTGGCGCTGCTCCGGCGTCATGTCGGCCCAGCGCTCCGCGCCCCGTGACAGCCGCATCTGCCGATCCGCGGGCAGCGAGTCCCAGCTATCTGCAAAGCGATTCAGCACCTGCTGCTGTTCCGCGGACAGGGAATCCCAGGCTACGCCGTGTTCCTCGGCGATCGCGGCGGAACCCAGCAGCATCGTGATGACTGCGGCAACCGAAACCAATGTCCTAGCTTTCATCGTCGTCCTCCATCGATTCTTCACCTTCCGGTACGGGATCGATCCGTTCCTCGGACTCGACGTTCATCTGGTGTTCCACCACCAGCCACTCTTCGTCCGATTCTTCCCAAAGCCCAAGGTATTCAAGAAACTCCATCTCCGGTTCCTGCGAATCCGCCGCGAGCACCGTGCCCGGGACGCCGAACACGAGGAACAACAGTGCCTTTTTGCAACTGCCCCTAACCGACATCACCATTCGGTTCCGCGTTTGCCATGTCGATCCAGCTGTAGAACTCGAGCTCTTCCAGCATGTCGAGGCTGTCCTCGCTCAGCATGATTTCGAAATCCGTTGCAGTGCCCGCCGCCGGAGCGCTGTGCTCCACCGGTACGCCCTGCCAGACCACCACCGCGACGACAGCGGCCGCCGCCAGACCTCCGGCGGGCACCCAGCGCGCCCATTCGCCGGCTGACCCGGGCTCGCGAATCTCCTGCAACGCCTTCTGACGACCCTGATTCAGGCGCGACAGCGTCGCCGCGTCGATCCGCTCCACGCTGTCATCGAACAGCGCTTTCGCCTGAGCCGTCAGCTCTTTCTCGTCCAGTGGCTTCTTCATTGCCAGTGCTCTCCCAGAATCTCCCGCAGCGTATGCACCGCCCGGGAATAATGTGTCTTCACGCTGCCTTCACTGCAGCCCATTGCGGTCGCCGTAGCGGCAACGTCCAGGCCCTCGAAGGTGCGCAGCATGAAAGCTTCTCGTTGCCGCGTCGGCAGCTCCGCAACGGCATGCTCCAGCGTCTGCATGGCCTCCGCCGACTCGAGCTGCTCGTCGGGCGTCCGGCCCATCGGGTCGGGTGCCTGCGCGACAGGGTCGTAGTCGTCATCGGACGCCGGCGAACGGCCGAACCACACCATGACCCGGTTCCTCACCATCTGCCGCCGGTGCCAGTCGCGAATGCCGTTTTGCAGGATGCGATAGAAGAGCGGGGTCCACTCGTCCTCGGGCCGTCCAGCGTAGTTCCGCGCCAGCTTGATCATCGCGTCCTGCACGAGATCAAGCGCTTCGTCGCGGTCGCGCACCGCGATCTCGGCGAAACGCAGGGCGCGCCGCTCCACCCCTGCAAGGAACTGGTTGAGTTGCCGTTCGCGCTGCAGCGTCCTCGCCTCTTTCGGTTGCTCGCCGCTGCACGATACCGCAAAAATACCGGCACAGGCGTTCATCGGCCGCTGCTCCCTGCGTCGGGCAAATGCTCGTTCATCGCGAACTCCTCTTGACTCCATCAGGAGGTCATCTAACTTGTCGCTACAGAAATAACGCCTGGTCGCACGGTTGGTTGACAGGCACTGTTGGTTTTCGCGCCCGACCTTATGTTAAAAATATCTCGGTGCGCGCCCGTAATTAGTTGTATTCATTGGAAATTCGTGGGCAACGCGCCGGTCCTCAAAGTCGCCATCAACGTGCCGTTATCGCGACTGTTCGATTACCTGCCGCCGTCCGGCGGCCCCTGTCCGCCGCCGGGCGCACGCGTCCTGGTGCCGTTCGGCCGGCAGCGGCAGGTCGGGGTGGTGCTCGCCCACGCGAACGACAGCGATCTCCCGCAGAGCAAGATGCGCCGCGTCCTCGAGGTCCTGGACGACACGCCGTTGCTGCGCGAGGACGATCTCTGGCTCATCGGCTTCACCAGTGACTACTACCACCACCCCGTCGGTGAGGTCGCCGCGGCGGCGGTCCCTCGCGCTGCTGCGCCAGGGCAGGCCGC
>CAVONH010000003.1:0-32840 GCA_963697245.1 uncultured Gammaproteobacteria bacterium
ATGCGATTCTAAATTGGCATACCGATGAAGCGGTCCGCCGGGAATTCATTGATCACGTTCAGGGCTGTCGATTCTGCCTGGAGGGGATCGAGATGTTTCGACCCGTAGAATCGGAGAACGAACCGCGGTAAGGCGAACAAGCCCCCGGGCAGGTCATTTCACAACTGATGAAGTGCATGTAGTGAAACGTGCCTAACGGGTTGCCAGATTCACCCGATTTGTGGCGAATGGCGATTCAGCTGGTTCTGAAACGTGCTCTGGTTGGTATCTACGGACTCGCAAAATGATTTCAGGGCACTCTCGTGGGCGGCAGATTCCATAGATGTATGTTCCATAGATCGTCGTTACGGTTCTTAATGGAACGGAGAGGTTCGGTACGTTTCAAGCTCACCAGGATCTGACGATTCATCAAATCGCGATATTTTTGGTGAATTGAGACAGAAAGGCGCCATGGCCCAGCGCTTATCTTTGCACCGGCCATTCGTCCGGGCACTTTCTCTTTCCACAACGGAATTACACGCGACGACATCAGCGGAAGGCCGTATGTCCACGAATTCATTTCATGACAAACGCTGTTGTTCTCGAATTCGTTTCACAGAGGAGAGTGATTTCGGCGTTTGTTGCCGAATTTATTTCACAGGTCAACAAGAGGGCGCTTGTCGTTGCTGCCCTCTGGATAGCCCTATCCAGAATTTAACATAATATACATTATACGCATAACTCGATCTGGACCCTCATTACTTATGCGTATACTCTATGCGCATCACTGTCGCCCCCATCGCTCCACAAATGCCAAGTACCAGCCAGTCTCAACGCCGCAAAGCCGTTAACCTGACTATCGACCAGGAGGTTCTTCGCGCTGCTCGCGAACACAATCTCAATTTGTCGCGAATTCTCGAAGATACGCTTCGTGCCGAGTTGCAGACGCTTACGCAGAATGAGTGGCGTCAACGAAACAAAGAGGCTATTGATGCATACAACACCCGAGTGGCGAGTCACGGCGTATTCAGTGACAGGATCCGTCGCTTCTGATGCGTCAGTTTGACGTCGTCGAAAACAAGAACCCTGACACTCGCGACCAGGTGCCCTATTTGCTGCTTTTGCAGGCCGACTTGTTCGGCGATCTGGAAACGCGCGTTGTAGCGCCACTTATTCCTGCCGATCGCTATGGTCCGCGGCTTGATTGGCTGAATCCGACCGTTCGCATCGAGAAGATAGACTACGTCGTTTCCATGACCGAGCTCGCGGGCGTCCCGGCAACAATCATTGGAGATCCAGTCGCTTCCGCCGCAAGTAAGCGACACGACGTCATCTCGGCCCTAGATTTCCTGTTCACTGGCAGTTAGCCACTTCTGTACGAACTCCTTCTTATTACTCCCCAACTATTACGGAATAGTTGGGTGACAACCGACCTCCCCAACTTCTGACACATTCTTAACGCCCTCCTCCACACGCCAGATGCAAATTTAGGCTTGGCTAAACGGACATTGCTGAACGTCCGCTTTTTCCGATACTGGTCGCTCAAATGTCTCCTTTTGGGTACGTGGCGACCGTCGGCTAACGGCCAGAAGCGGCCGGTCGCAGATCAGAATATCGACGCAACGAAAAGGCCCAGCAGCATCAAGATCGCCGCAACAACGAGCCAAGTAACCACTTTCACCTGCCTTGCCCATCGTAGTCCGTTTGATCCCAGATCCCAGTGCCTATAGGTGCCGGGAATCACGTAAAGGAGGCCAAAGCGGAAGGGAAACAGTATTGCCAAGAGGGATTCCGAGATCGGCCAGACTTCTTTGTATTTATCCGGGTTGTCGCGCTCAAGTTCCGTGAGGAATCGTCCCGTCACCCAATACTGAACAACGACTAACGCTACGAAGAGTATTGGGCCAAGGTATTCCATATAAATTGCTAGCCTGATTCGTCCCTGCGTGACCGGCTGGATACGGTCAGTAGCGGTCGTTCTGCCTGATTCTACCCGAATGGCAGCTTTGGGAAGGAAAGCGGACACTCAATCTGGCCGAATGACCGCTCTGACCAATACCGGTCATTCAGGACGCCCAAATTCTTAGAAATTCAACGGCAGCTACCGGCCAGAAGCGGCCGTCAGAGAAAGCTACAGCTCGACAAAGATCTCGAGAATCTCGTCCCCATATTTGTCAAAGGTCCCTGTCGAACGCCAGCCCAGATGTCTATAGAAACCATCAAGACCTGCTTTGCCGGATCAGGAGAGCATCCTAGGAACAACCGGGCGTGACCAAGTTTCGCCAGCTCCTTACTTGTTCTGTCTAGCAATTCTCGACCGACACCACAGTTCTCAAAATCAGGAAGCACTGCGAGGACTTGTATCTCTCCGGTTTCGCGCACGCCGAAGCAGAAGCCAACTATTTTTCCATCGACAACACAAACGTCACCTGGGAGCGCGCCAGAACGAATGTTCTCTCCCCAAGATTCCGATGTGATGCCGATAGAACGTAGCCATTCTTCGGAGGCAGCATTTTGCCGCGTCCTTCCCCGAACGACGACGCACTCGGCGGCGTCTTCGGGCAATGCCGGTCTGTATTTCAAATTACCAGGCTGATGATCCCGCATTTGAGACACCCCTCCCAAAGCTGAGTGCCCAACCGAACCATTCCGGCAGGTCTATATACCTTGGATTGCGGACGGCTGCTTCGGGTCAGTAGCGGTCGTTCAGATTCTTTCTAGCCCAATGACGGCTTTAGGGCGGTAAGCGGACACTCGACCTGGGCGAATGTCTGCTCTCACCAACACCGGAGTTTGCAAACGGCACAAACAGCCTGATTTGAACGGCTGCTAACGGCCAGGAGCGGACATCTGCCAGTCGCCTCAGATCAGAGATTCGCGTTTCCAAGTCTCCGCCAAATTAGCGGCGTAATCTTGGAACCGTGTCAACGATACGTCGAACTCACGTTCGAGAATCGAGGCGTCACTGGCACCGCCGCCGTGGCGTTCCCATAATCGGTACGCTGCCGCGACTGCCGCCGCCACTTTCGTCGATCCGATAGCGGCCCCTATATGCTCAATGAAAACCTCGTCGCTGATCGCGGTGAATCGCACTTCAGCCCCCATTGCCCGACCTAGTTCATCGGCTATCTGTGGGAACGTCAGTGCTTCCGGCCCAACGAGATCAAACGATCGGTTTCGAGGGCCACGTTGTCATAGCCTGGAACGCGATCTGCCCGATGTCGGCTGCTGCAATTGGCTGAATCAACGCGCTTTCGGAAAACGGCCAGGTAAGGCCAACGCCCAACAATGCCTCCGGCCCCGCCATTGCGACATTATCCATGAACATGCTTGGCCGCAGAATTGTATATGCGAGGCTGCTGCTAGTTAACTCTCCTTCAATGGCACGTTTCGTCTCTATTAACTCGACCCCCGGGGCGATTTCCGGGCCCATTACCGACAGCAGCACGAAGTGTTTTGCTCCCGCAGACTGCGGCTGCATTGATTACATTGCGCCCCCGCTTTCGCTCAAGATTGAACGGCTCGTCGTAGCCAACAGGCAGAGGGCTACAGTAATAGACTGCTTCAACGCCAGAAAGGGCAGAAAGGATACCTTCGTGATCGTCCAGATCGGCGGTTACGATCTCGGCGCCACGATTTGCCAGCTTGACGAGAGACTCGGGATTCCGAGCAACAGCACGCAGATCGTGACCATTTTTCAGGGCTAGCTCTGCAACGGCGCTACCAGTATTGCCGCTGGCACCAATTACGGCGATCTTCATGTTTGACCCTCCAATCTACAGGGGCTGACGCACTCGCATGGGTGACCGCTTTGGGTTCAGTAGCGGTCGTTTAAGTCGATTCTAGCTCAATGGCAGCTTTGGGGTGGAAAGCGGAAACTCAACCTGGCTAATGTCCGGTCGCCCCGATACCGGCCATTCAGAACCCCTGAGAATGCCTGAATTGAATGGCGGCTTCCGGCCAGAAGCGGTCGTTCAGTAACTCCTCTTATCCGTGGAGTTACGTCGCTTTTCGTCTCTCAAGCCAGACAACAACGTCGCCATGATGCCGGTGGTGATCTCGCGAGGTTAGTCGCCGCCAAAATCGACAATCTTCAAACGTGCGAACAATGACATCGACTGCGGGCTCGGCCGAGGACCTGCCAGTCCTCGGGAGCCCGATTCATTCTGCGGGTCTTTGCCCACATTGTCCTGACTACGGCTGTTGGATATTGAGCACGAATCCACCGCTGACAGTGTTGACGCCGTCAGCCGGAATTGTCCACACACCCTGACCTTCAACGGTCTCCGAGAAAGTGAGATCGAAGATCACGCCTCCCGGAGAGCCAGCACCAAGGCCGCCGAAGCCGATGTTGAACAGGACGCCGGTGTTGAAATCCACGGACTCGGTGTAGTCCTCCAGCGTCACCGTACCGTCAAGGAGGTCCTCGACGTCCTGGTTCCAGCAGTTGTTGAATGCCCATGTGAAATCATCACCATTGGATAGTTCACCGGCGCCAAGCCAGGTAATCGTGAACTCGCCCTGCGCGAGGACGCCTTGCGGCGGGCCGGCTGTAAACATGTCGCAGGTCTCTACGTACGGATTGCTCAGCGTCACCTGTTCAAGGTCACCGAGCACACCGGCGACGTTGAAGAATTGCTCGACGAGGAATTCCATGATGCCGCCGGCGAGCGAGGCCCGTCGCAGCCAGGGTTCGGCCGGCTGATCGTCGAGCAGTCCCGCGAATTCGTCCCAGGTGTACTCGATCGGCGCTCCGAGATTGACTTCAACCTGCACGCCCGTATCGAGAACAGCCACACCTGCACCCTGAAAACCACTGCCGTCCCAGACGGTGAAGGACCCGCTCGTAGGAGGTTCGCCAACCACAGCATCCATATCCTCTGCAACGGACAGTAGAAAGATGCCGTCCAGCGGAGATCCGTCCGGACTCGCGACTGTCAGACGGATAAAGTTTCCAGCGCGGAGAATGTACGACAGAAATGTCACGGTATTATTTGCACCGACATCGAGGTCGAGATTGCCGGCAAACAGGCCATCTATGTCGACCGTAACCGTGAACTTACCGCCGACATCCACAGTCAATGGTTCACCGTTGTTCAGATTGCCGAGGAAAAAATTGTAGTTTGACAGTATGACGAGTGGCGGCTCGACGTCGGCGAATTCGTCGGTGCCACCACCACTGCCCCCACAACCTACCAATAGAAGTGCGAAATAGATTAGATGCTTACGCATTGCAGCCGCCTCCTTGATCGTCAAACTTCTCTTGTTCGGCAGCCCGGCGATCTTGGGGCCCTTCGTGGCGTACGACCGTCGCGGAGGAAGCGAGGACCCGTGGCTTTGCGTCTCCAGCTTTGGCTGGATTTGCCTTTGTCAGAGCTATTATGAACGCGGCTGGGCAGCTGTCAATTCTGGGATGTGCTTACGCTGGTGCTCGTCCAGGGAGTGTTTGGACGACCGTCCGGTATGGTTCAATAGCGGTCCTTCAGAGCAATTCTACCCGAATGGCAGGTTTAGGGCGGTAAGCAGACACTCACATGGGCGAATGTCCGCTCTCACCAATACCGGACGCTCGGATCGTCAAGATCGGTCCAAATTGAACGGCGGCTACCGGCCAGAAGCGGCCGTCAGAGAAAGCTACAGCTCGACAAAGATCTCGAGAATCTCGTCCCCATATTTGTCAAAGGTCCCTGTCGGCTGCGCGGCAGGGACGGGCCCAATTGCGAATGTGGCACCAAAATTAGAAGGCGACCCTGTTGAGAAGATGGCGATGCACTTTGGCGCACCGGAAAAGGAGACTGAGGTCGCATCGCTGACAGTCTACGAATGGAGAATCGGGAGTACGGGACCGAAAGTTACGCCAAGCTCAGTGGTATCGGTCAGTCTAGCAAGTGATCTAGAAATGTCCGAAAAGACTACGAGATTCTTGGGTTGCAAAATTCAGGCTTCAGTGGAAGCAGCTGCGAGATCGTGTCAAAGTTCTGACCGAGAGCCGCACAGGCTCAGTCGGTAATACTGTCGAATGGGTGGTTGCGCCGCACGCGAGCAGGAGCCGAACTATGTTGATCAAGGCAACGAAGGCAACGAAAATTGAGCGTCCACTCTGGGTTCAGTGGCGGCCCTTTAGAACGAGTTTATCCCAAAGTCGGCTAACAGGGCTTCCACGTAAAGTTTTGCCTGCATCCGACGATTTTCAATTGGCGGGATATTGTTTGCGACGACCGAAAATGGGTGACAAGGGGAAAATATGCCGATAGAACGTAGCCATTCTTCGGAGGCAGCATTTTGCCGCGTCCTTCCCCGAACGACGACGCACTCGGCGGCGTCTTCGGGCAATGCCGGTCTGTATTTCAAATTACCAGGCTGATGATCCCGCATTTGAGACACCCCTCCCAAAGCTGAGTGCCCAACCGAACCATTCCGGCAGGTCTTTATACCTTGGATTGCGGACGGCTGCTACGGGTCAGCAGCGGTCATTCAGACCGATTCTAGCCCAATGGCAGGTTTAGGGTGGAAAGCAGACACCCATCCTGGCCGAATGTCCGCTCTCACCAATACCGGACGTTCAGAATACTGAAATCAGGCCGAAACGAACGGCAGGTAACGGCCAATAGCCGCCATTCAGACACCACACATCGGTGCAATTGAGACTCGCGCACACTACCGTAGTGGCGATCCTTGCTAGGCTGTCAGTTATGGCTAAGGATCCTGAACGTCACAATAAGTCGTCCGTCTTTCGAGTTGCGTCGTGGAACTGCAACATGGCACTTCATCGCAAGCTTGAGGCTTTAGACGAACTCGATGCAGACATTGCGATTCTCCCAGAAATTGCCCGTCCAGATATCGTTGCTCGGAAAGCCCCTGGATTTATTGCTGATCGGTGTGTCTGGGACGGCGGCAACCCAAATAAGGGGCTTGGTATATTGGCGAAGTCTTATCATTGGGAGTTCCGGCTGGATGACTCATACGACCCGTCCAATGGCATCGTGATGCCTGTCCAAGTATCCGGCCCAGTCCAATTTAACTTGATGGCAGTCTGGTCGTTACACGTGAACGGCAAGAAAGCCACTTCCAATGCCCCCGGGGCTGTGATTCGCGCACTGGAGACTTCAGCTGAGTTTTGTCGCGATGCTCCGCTGGTTGTCGCGGGGGACTTTAACAACAGTGCAATTTGGGATCGACCTGGCAACGTTAACAACATGGCAGCGATTGACGAAATCCTAAGGGATTACGGCTTGGTCAGCGCATACCATGTCGCGTACTCAGCACAACTAGGCTCGGAGCCAGATCCGACCCTCTACTGGCGTGATCGAAAGAGGGACGGATATCGCTACCACATCGACTACATCTATATTCCGCGGGCATGGACAAGAGCACACTACTCGCTAACCGTTGGCGGATTCGACGATTGGGTTGGGAGTGGCCGCAGTGACCACGTGCCACTGGTCGTGGAATTTCCGATGGCAGCGGTCACAGCCAGTAGCTAGACGGATTTCGTCCGCTCCGGGTCAGTAGCGGTCGTTGGGCAGATTCTAACCCAATGGCCGGTTTAGGGCGGTAAGCGGACACTCCACCTGGGCGAATGCCTGCTCTCACCGATACCGGACGTTCAGAGAGCCTCGATACTGTCTGAACTTGATGGCAGCTAACGGCCAAAAGCAGCCAACCATTCTTAAGAGATGCGTATAGCTCCAAAAACTGTTCACCGTCGCTATGCAACATAAGCTGGAGCGCTGGTGCGACGGACCAGCGAGCATTTGTGAAGCCGTACCGTTTCGTGCACGTAGCCCGCTGCTACGATGTCCGCACACGTGCGGCAAGGAACACAAATGACACGCGATCAAACCGAAAACCACCAGCGCATCCTCGACGCCCGCCAGCCCGACCTTACGGTGTTGATGGACGCGGTGACCAAACCGCACAACGTATCTGCGATCATCCGCACGGCCGACGCCGTCGGAATTCAGCAAGTACACACAACCTCGACAGGCGAGTTGGCGCGTCGTAATTACATGGGCCTGGGCGGCGCGAAGCACTGGGTCGCCGTGACGACGCACCGCTCGACCCGCTCTGCCCTCACGGCGTTACGTGCCGATGGCTGGCGGCTCGTAGCCGCGTACAGTGGCGAAAGATCACGCGATTATCGCGATATCGATTACACGCAGAAGGTGGCGATCATTGTCGGGGGCGAGCGCGTTGGCCTGAAAGACGCTGTGCGCGCCGAGGCCGACGAGCACATCGCTATTCCGATGCACGGTCACGGATCGTCGCTGGCCGTGTCAGTCGTCGTCGGCATCATTCTGTCCGAGGCCGAGCGACAGCGGCGCGCTGCAGGGCTGTACGACCAGTCGCGTCTGACGCCCGACGAGCGTGCTCGTACGCTATTCGAATGGTCGTATCCCGACATTGCCGAACGTTGCCGTGCCCTGGGCAAACCCTATCCCGAGCTCACGGCTGACGGCATGATCGCGGCGAACCCGCTGATCGACATATCGACCGTCAGCGCGCAGGAGTGACGCTGGGCCGATTTGCCGGAAAAGAAAGGGGTCGAACCGAATATTTCGATAAGGGCCAAAATGCGGTCCGACCCCTAATATTGTCTCGGCCGTAGCAGTCTTATTTTTTGACACAAACCTGGGCCTATCCGGGACCTGCCGCTGAGCCCTCTTGGTCAAGGGAGAAGCAAACTCCAGTAACGGCAGATTTCAGGCAATTTCGATTCGGATTCCTTATTTTTCAGACTCTTGCAATCAGTTTCGCAACAAGGGCTAAACATCCATAACGATTCAGCAATATTTTTCAAACAGGCTCGATTGAGGTAGCCTGTATCTTCGTCCCACGAACCCTACTTTGCGAGCTTGCGTGAATAACAAAGCGGACGATATCGACGAACTGGACGTATCGGAAACTGCGTACGAAGCACCCCCGGCCGCGGATCAACAGCGAACCGCATCCGGGGTCGACATTGTCGACAGCATCAATCGCGCAGCTTTCAGACGCAGAACTGGCTTCGATCCGTCCGGAAAACGATTTACGTCAACGACTGCCGGATCTCCTCGCTAGTCTATTGCGACACCTTGGGTTGCACCTTGACGGCAAGCACGTCACATGGCGCGCCGTGAAGCACGGCATTTGCGGTGGACCCGAGCATCAGTCCCAGGCCATGCCGCCCATGGGTGCCCAATACGATGAGATCAGCACCGGTATTTTCCGCCAACCGGCGAATTTCCACAGCTGGCGTACCGACGACTACGTTCACTGCGTCGGCATCGATGTCGTGGCTTTTCACGAGATCTGTTAGCCATGCAGTTGCATGTCCTACGGCCTGTGCTTCCATTCCGGTGCCGGCGCCTTCATCGAGGGTTGAATACAAATTGATGTAAAAATCGGCCATGGGCCTGATCACCGTAACCACAGAAATCGTGGAGTTCTTGTCCACCGAAATTTCTCGAGCAGCTCTGATAACGTCCTCAGCCTCGTCCGTTGTGTCGACTGCTACCAAAATGTTCCTGTACGTCATTTCCCAATCCTCCTACGTGCATATGAGGGTGTATCGTGATTGATCAATAGCCTGTAGCCGGCCAGTACAAATGCAGCCCTGTGGCTGCAGCCGCCCTGAGTCGGTGTCTCGCCCGTTCGCCCGTCCATTCATCCGCAGCGTAAGACTTCGATATCGCAGGATTCGACTGGCGCGCTTCAGGCTGGCGTGTAATACGTCGGTGACGCAGGCCCGACGGGAATCCCGAGGATGAATGTCCAAAGGAAGAAGAACAGGGACCAGAGCGTCAGGAACGCGACCGAGTATGGCAGCATCATGGCGATTAGCGTACCAACGCCGGCCTTCGGTTCGTACCTTGCCACGAAGGCCATGATCAGTCCGAAGTAACTCATCATCGGCGTAATGATGTTGGTACTCGAGTCTCCAATGCGATAGGCGGCCTGGATAACTTCCGGCGCATAGCCGAGCAACATGAGCATGGGCACGAAGATCGGCGCGGTCACCGCCCACTGTGCGGATGCAGAGCCGAGCATCAGGTTGATGAACGCACACACGAGTATAAACAGGAAGAACAGCAGCGGGCCGGTGAAACCGACGTTCTGCAGGAAGCTCGCCCCCGCTACCGCTGTTATCGAGCCCAGGTTGGTCCAGCCGAAGAACTTCACAAACTGGGCGGCGAAAAATACCAACGCGATATAAAGGCCCAGCGTGCTCATCGCATGCGCCATTGCGTTGATCACATCGCGGTCATTGCGGATAGTCCCCACCGTGCGACCGTAGACCACGCCCATGAGCAGAAAGTAGACAAAAATTATTGCGACAATGCCTTTCAGGAGCGGCGATCCGGCGACACCCCCAGTTTCCTGGTTGCGCAGCACAGCGCCTTCGGGCGCCACCAGGGCCACCAGCACGCCGGCAAAGATCAGCGTCGCCCAGAGCGAGCGCCATAGCCCCCTCTTCTCATCGCTGGTCAGCGGGTCCATCCGGTGCGCATCTTCATCGCTACCTGCCGCCGGCGTGCCTTCGTAGGGGCCCAGCGATGGTTCAACGATCTTCAGGCTGATAAAACTGCCTATTGCCGTTATGACGAAGGTGCTGGCAATCATGAAAAACCAGTTCGCACTGACGTCGACCTCGTAAGTCGGGTCGATGAGCCGCGCCGCCTCGGTCGTGATTCCCGACAGCAGCGGGTCGACAGTGCCGATAAACAAGTTGGCGCTGTAGCCCCCTGACACCCCGGCAAATGCGGCCGCCAGCCCCGCAAGCGGGTGCCGCCCCAGTGAGTAAAACACGACGGCAGCGAGCGGCACGAGAACGACGTAGCCCATTTCCGAAGCGGTGTTCGAAAGGACGCCCGAGAACACGATGATGACGGTGACCAGGCTCGGCGGCGCGTTGAGCACCATGCCGCGAATCAGCGCCGTAAGCCAACCGGAGCGCTCGGCCACGCCAACACCCAGGAGCGCTACCAGCACCGTACCAAGCGGTGCGAACTCGACGAAGTTTCGAACCAGGTTCAACACGATCATGCGCAGGCCGTCGGCATTCAACAGGCTGACGACCTCGATCATGCCGTTGTCGGCGCGGCCCTTCGCACCTTCGGGCCGCGGGTCGACCACCGCCACTTCGAAGTATCCCAGGATCCCTGAGAGAACCACGACGCCCGCAGCAAACATCGCGAACAGTGTCACCGGGTGCGGCAATGCATTGCCCAACCATTCGACGACGTGCAGGAACCGCGTCATGCGGTTCTGGTCTGGGCGTGCAACAGGTCTTGGCGGCATGTCTGGGGTATCCGTCAAATCAAAGATGCGTCATGGCTGACGGCAAATACAAAACCAGCCGGAAGCGAGACAGGCGTATTGCTAGCGGGAGTGCGCGGACACAACCAGCGTCAGGCCGTCACGCGCCACCACGTTGACGTCCATACCTGTCGTTAATCGAACGGCGTCACCGTGGGCGCGCGTCGCTCTCCAGGTCTCGCCGCGCACCAAAACATGCCCGTGCGCGGAAGAGTCGAAACCGGCAATGACTCTTGCGGTTTCGGACGGCAACTCCGAGTTGAGTGCCCTTTCGCCGGGGCCAATGTTCACCTTCGTCGGTGCGAACACCTGTATGGATGTGGCAATGGCCAGGTCGGCAGCGACAGTCAGGACCAGCGCCGCGGCAATGCGCCCCTGAACCCCCCAATCCGTGAGGTATCCGGCCAGCAAAAACGTCGTACCACCAACGACCACTGACGTCGGCAGAACAACCATCCACCACAGGGGCGAGTAACGTTTCATTGCTGCTCAGGCCAGGTCGTCAGATGCCGCCTGCAATGTAGCTCCGCATCGCGTCAGCCTCCGAGCGCACCTCGTCAAGGCGCAGCTGCAGCAAGTCACGGATGCTAACCATGCTAACGAACCTGCCATCTTTCACCACCGGCACGTGGCGCAGATGCTTCGATACCATCACCGCCATGATGCCGGCGGCACGATCCTCCGGCACGCAGGTAACGACCTCCTTCGTCATCAGGTCCCGAACGCGCTTTCCCAGCAACTCCGGCCCAACCGACCGCAAGCCGCGCACGATATCGCGCTCGGAAATAATACCTTCGACCTTGATGCCGTCACTGCTGACAATTAGTGCGCCGACGTTGTTGGACGCGAGTGCGTTCAATACGTCCGCGATCTCGGCGTCGGGTGATATATGTGCCGTGGCGTCGGCCTTACGGGAGTCGAGAATGCGTTGGACAGTCAGAACGATCTCCTGTTGCATCTATCGGAAGCGAGCATTCGCGAACAGCGCGCCTTGCAAACAGCCGGGGAGCACGTTGCCGATGGGCTGTTGGGGCTTTTCCCTGGCGACAGAATAGATGGACTTTAGGCTCTAGTAAAATCGTATTATTCAAAGAAACTCATCGAATAAATCGAAGTATCGGCGCAGACTGCCAGGCGCCACAGTCTTGCTTGTGATACTTGATCCCTCGCAAGCTTGCCAGCCCGCTACCGGTAATGCTCCCGGCTTCAATGGCGGACCTTTCCTGGCCGAAGTGGCTTATCGGAGGAATTGTGGCCCAATGATTGCAGCCGGCCAGTATCGGCTTCCTGTTTGCTTGCCCGTCCATCCAGGCGCCGCGTACCATGCCGGCATGCGTGACGAGACACTAGCCGACGCCCTGAATCGAAGCTGCCAGTGCATCGCAGTCGATCGGAAGAAGCTCGAGCGGTCATTGGCATCCGGCCTCGGCGACCCTGGCTATTACGCGCGTCTGCGTGAATCGCACCCCAACCTGCTGGCCGATCTCCCGATATTCGTCGCGCGCGAGCACATTGCGGCGATGCAGGCTGTCATCGACGCTATCGAGCATGTCGTTACCCTCAAGCCATATCGGGAAACCGTCCTTGCATGGGCGCCGGCCATTGCCCGGCACGCTGGCGCCTCGCACGGCGTGTTCTTCGGCTACGACTTCCACCTGACGACTGATGGTCCGCGGCTAATCGAGGTCAACACCAATGCAGGCGGCGCACTGTTGCTGCGGCACGTCGCGTCGGCGCAGCAGGCCTGTTGCCGCGAAGTCGGTGACTTCTTCCCCGGACCGAACGGAATCGAAGACTCGGAACAGGTGTTCGTCGATATGTTTCGGGCAGAGTACCGCGCTCAGCGGCCGGACGACGAACTCGCTTGCGCTGCAATCGTAGACGAGGAACCGCAGGCGCAGTACCTCAGCCCCGAATTCGAGCTGTTCCGGGAGATGTTCACCAGCCACGGTATCGAAGCGATCATCGCGGACCCGCGTGACTTCGTATTGCAGGACAACAAGCTGATCGCCAACGGCAGGACCGTCGACCTCGTTTACAACCGCCTGACCGATTTCTACCTGCAGTCGCCGGCGTGCGCGTCGCTCCGCGAAGCCTGCGGGAGCGGTGCTGCCGTATTCACACCGAGTCCCCGGGACCACGCGCTGTACGCCAACAAGCGAAACCTGACCGTGCTGAGCGATGAGGACGCGCTGCGCAGAATCGGTGTCCCTGGCAATACGGTCGAAATCCTGTCGGCCGCCGTCCCCCGCACGGTCATGGTGACTGCCGACAACGCCGACGAGCTCTGGGCCGAACGACGGCGCCTGTTCTTCAAACCCGTTTGGGGCTATGGCAGCCGCGGCACCTACAAGGGCGACAAGCTGACGAAGAAGACCTGGTCGTCGATTCTGCAGGCCGACTACGTCGCCCAGGCGCTCGTGCCGCCGGGCGAACGCCTGCTGGTCACGGACGGCGCCATGCACTCATTCAAGGTCGATCTTCGCTGTTACGTGTACCGCAGCAAGATCCAGCTGCTCGGCGCGCGCATGTACCGGGGTCAGACCACCAACTTCCGCACGGTCGGCGGCGGCCTCGCTGCCGTGTTTACGACGCCCTAGAGTCGACGCCCCCTGTCACCCGGGCTCGAAGCTGATGGAATCGAGCTCCCAGCTGTCGACGTCCGGGTGATCCGTGATCAGCCGCGTGTTGACGATCTCGCTGTAATCGCCGCGTATCCGGAGTTCGATCGTGGTCCGCCGGGTGTCCCCGTCGGCATTTTCGCCCACGAGGCGGATCTTCAAGAGGCCGGGCCCCACCGTTCTCTGCACCCTGCTGCGCAGTTCCAGCAGCCGCGGATTCGCACGGTAGGTCAGCGTGCCCCTGAGGCAGACGCGGTCCTGGTCATCGCAAAACAGCGCGTTCTTGCCGATGATGGTCTCGCTCGGGCCGGCCATCACCGCGGGTACCGCGAACAGGTTCGACACGATGACAGTAGCGAGAACTCGCATGAGTATTAATTTATAACGCATTGTTTTTCATTGTTAAAATTATCGGTACTGGAGGCGGCTCATTGCCGCAGGTCGCGAGACGGAAAGCCGTCCCCCTGCATCATACGATGCGTCGACGACGCCAGCTAAGCGAAGGATTCCCGTCGCTCGCCCCTCCAACGGCGGATGAACAAGATAAGAACCCGCCATTCGTCGCCTGCTGCGCAGCGCGCAGCCCAATTGTCGTGGCTGCGGCCCCTGCTTTTTGCGGCGGCGGCCGCGATCGTCGTCGCGGGCCTCGCCCGCCTGGGCTACCTGCTCTGGTTTCGGGAGCGCGTGGCCGGGACCGGCGGCTTCACCTACATCATGCTGCAGGGGCTGCGCTTCGACCTCGTATTGCTGGGTCTCCTGCTTGCCGTCCCCGCCGCGTTGCCCGTTCCTGAACGCCGTGCCGCGCATCGCACGCTACTGGGCAGCGGTACTCAGGGTCTAGCTGCCGCGGTCCTGGGCACCCTTGTTTTCCTGGAAGTGGTTACCCTGCCCTTCGTCAACGAGTTCGACATCCGGCCGAACTACCTGTTCGTCGAGTACCTCGAATACCCGCAAGAGGTGTTCTCGATGCTGTTCGTCGGCTACAAGCTCGAGATTCTGGCCTGCGTCTTCGTGGTACCCGCCCTGGTGTGGGCCGCAAATCGTGGCCTGAAACAGCAGCTCGCCCGCGTGGATCGCAACCGGCTATTGCTCGCCCCGTTCTTCTCGTTCGCTGCGCTGCTGCTGTGCTTCGCGGCCGCGCGATCGACCCTGGATCACCGGCCGGTGAACCCGAGCACGGCCGCCTTTTCGGCCGATACCCTGGTTAATTCGCTGCCTCTGAACTCGCTCTATTCCGTGGCCAACGCGGTCTACGAGATGCGCCACGAAGACAGCGGCCTCCCTTACGGCGAGGTCCCCGCGGACCTGGCGATGGAAGCGGTCCGCGACGACATGCACCTGCCCGCTCACAGCTTTGCGAGCAATTCGATCCCGACGGCGCATTACCAGGCAGCGACAAGGGCGGCGGGACAGCCCCGCAACCTGGTTATCATCGTCGAGGAAAGCCTGGGCGCTGAATTCGTCGGCGCCCTCGGGGGCCTGCCTTTGACGCCGAACCTGGACGCGTTGGCAAGTGAAGGTATCTGGCTCGAGAATCTGTATGCAACCGGCACTCGTTCGGCACGCGGCCTGGAGGCGATCGTCACCGGATTCCCGCCGACGACGTCGCAAAGCGTTCTCAAGCTCGGCCGCGCGCAGCGTGATTTCTTCACGATTGGCACTTTCCTGAAGGCGCATGGCTACGTCACGTCATTCATCTACGGTGGCGAGGCCCAGTTCGACAACATGCGGCGTTTTTTCGCCGGCAACGGCTTCGACACCGTGATCGACAAGCACGACTACGAGGATCCGGCATTCCTCGGGTCCTGGGGCGTTGCGGACGAGGTCGTCTTCGACTTCGCACACGACTATTTCGCGTCCCTGCCTGCCAACAAGCCGTTCGCCAGCGTGCTGTTCACGACCTCGAATCACTCACCGTGGGAATTCCCCGATGACCGGATCGAGCTGTACGAGGAGCCGCGGGCCACGGTCAATAACGCGGTCAAGTACGCCGACTACGCGATCGGCCGCTTCTTCCGCAAAGTGCGACGGTCGGAATACTGGGACGACACCGTCTTCCTGGTGGTCTCGGACCACAATTCCAGGGTGTATGGCAGCGAACTCGTGCCGATCGAACGTTTTCACATCCCGGGCCTGATCCTCGGCGGTGGTATCCAACCGCAAACGTGGACGCGCGTGGCCAGCCAGATCGACCTTCTGCCGACCTTGTTGTCGCTTGCGGGGGTCAGTGGCGTGCATCCGGCCCCGGGCATCGACCTTACTCGCCCCGACATCGACTCGATACCCGGCCGCGCGGTCATGCAGTACGGCGACACGCAGGCGTACCGCCAGGGCGACAAAGTGATCATCCTCCGCAAAGGGAAGCCGGCCGCCGAGTTCGACTACGTGGATCATGAACTGGTGGAGACGCCTGTCGACCCGGGAATGCTCGAGCACGCGCAGGCCCTTGCAGCGTGGCCTGCGATTGCCTACCGGCAACAACTCTATCGGCTGCCGGCGGAGAATCAGACGCGAGTCGATACCACGGCCACGCTGTGAGGCCCCGGAGGCCGCCCGGAAAGATTCGTTATTTCACATTAATAAAGTGCTATAATTTATTGATTCTTTTGTTTTTATGATTGCCTACCGATGCGGGAGGGGGGCCGTTGCCGGATCGTCTCAGCGCCCTGGCGCGCATGGCAAATCGTGCACGGGCTTCCTATACTCGGCCCGATGAAAAAAAGCGACCGCCTGCTGGGCATGGGCCGGGACATCACCCGGCGCGACTTCATCCACGACTTCTCGCTGGCAGGCCTCGGCCTCGCACTACCGGGCGGGCTGACCGCACATGCGGCCGGCAGCGCGACGGCGCCGCTCGCACGGGACTACCCCCCGGTCCGCACCGGGATTCGGGGATCGCACCCGGGCGCGTTCGAGGTCGCACACGCGCTCGCACGGGAAGGCAAAGGCTTCCCTGCCCCGACCGATCTGGACGAAACCTACGATCTCGTGGTCGTCGGCGGTGGCATCAGCGGACTCGCGGCCGCTTACTACTACCGCAAGCGGTTCGGTCCCGACGCCCGCATCCTGATCGTCGAAAACCATGACGACTTCGGCGGCCACGCGAAACGCAACGAATTCCACCAGGGCGGCCGGATGCGGCTCTCGTGGGGCGGCACGATGAACCTCGAATACCCGATGTTCAGCGACGAGGTAAGCGAGCTGCTCTCCGAACTCGGCGTGGATATCGACACGCTGCTCGAGGGCTATCATTTTCGCTACGGCAGCGGCCCGAAAGGCAAGCACGCGATGTTCTTCGATGCCGAGACCTTCGGCCGCGACGTACTGGTGCAGGATTTCAGTTTCCGCGTCGGGCGCGAGACCGACCTGGACGACGCCATCGACCGGTTCCCGATCAGCGAGGCTTCGCGTGAGTCCCTGAAGAAATTCTATGCCCGGCGCGACAACGTGTTCGCGGGCAAGTCCGCGGACGAGGTCGAGAAGCTGCTCAAGCGCATCAGCTACACGGATTTCCTGAAGCAATACGGCGGCCTGACGGACGAAGCAGCCAACCTGTTCATACGCGTAACCCATGGCTACGCGGGCGTCGGCGCCGACAGCCTGTCCGCGGCCGAGTGCATCGGCGCCAGCGTGCCGATCATGCACCTGCTCGGCTCCGAGCACCTGAGCGGCTCCGGCGCGGCCGATGCCGGCGGCGACGTGGCAATGTTCCCCGACGGCAATGCGTCCATCGCGCGCCTGCTCGTCCGCGCCCTGATCCCCGCCGTGGCGCCGGACGCGGACGCCTCGAACCTCGCGCTGGCACCGTTCGACTACGGAAAGCTCGATGAAGCCGGTGCACCCGTCCGTCTGCGCCTCGAGTCGACGGTGATCAATGTCGCGAACCGGGATGGTGGCACGGGCGTGACTTACGTCAACGACGGCCGCGTGCTGCGGGTCAGCGCGAAACACACGGTGCTGGCCTGCTACCACGCGATCATCCCGCACCTGTGTCCCGAGCTGCCCGATAAACAGAAAGACGCCCAGAAGTACCAGGTCAAGCGGCCGTTGCTCGTCACCAACGTCCTGCTGCGCAACAGCCAGGCCATCGAGAGGCTGGAACTCTCGGGCGCGTACTGCCCGGGACGGCTGCACGGCGCGGTCTGGGTCGTTAAAGGCGTGGACACCGTGGGCTACAGCCACGACTGGGACGACGCAGGCACCGTGCCCGTCATGTTCTGGGGTTCCGTTACCCCGCCCGATGCCAGCGTCCCGGTGAAGGAGCAGCACCGGGCCTCGGGCGCCCTGCTGCTGTCGATGAGCTTCGAGGACTTCGAGCGCGAAGTCCGCACGGTGCTCGACGGCATGCTCGGCCCGGCGGGCTTCGATGTCCGCGAAGACGTCCTGGCGATTACCGTCAACCGCTGGCCGCACGGTTACGCTTACGGCTACCTAGACCTGTGGGACCCCGACTGGGCCGAGGGACAAGCGCCGCACGAGATCGCGCGGCAACCTTTCGGCAACATCACGATTGCCAATGCGGACGCGGGCGCCGACGCCTACACCCACGTCGCGATCGACGAGGCCCGGCGCGCAGTCGGCGAGTTCGACGCAGACCGGTAGGGCGAATGCAGCTCGCAACCTACTTCGAGCGGATCGGCTTCCGGGGCGTTGCCCGCCCCGACCTGCCGACGCTGCGCGGCGTGCTGCGCGCGCACGTGCTGACCGTTCCCTTCGAGAATCTCGACGTGCAGCTCGGCCGTCCACTGACCGCGGATGTCGGGGCAGCCTACGACAAGATCGTCAACCGGCGCCGCGGCGGCTGGTGTTACGAGCAAAACGGGCTGTTCGGCTGGGCACTTGCGGAAATCGGCTTCGACGTCACCCGGGTCGCGGCCGCGGTCATGCGCGCCGAACGCGGCGCGATTGCGGAAGCCAACCACCTGGCGCTGCTCGTTCGTATGCCGGGCTCGGGCGATACCTGGCTGGCCGACGTCGGCTTCGGAGGCAGCCTGCTCGAACCGATCCGCCTCGGGGCATGCGAGCACCTGCACGAACCGTTCCGGCTCGGTCTCAGGCGTCTCGGCGACGGCCACTGGCAATTCTGGGAAAACGCCGGCGACGGCGAATTCAGCTACGATTTTCGGCCGGAACGCGCCGATGAGGACGCGCTGGCTCGCAAGTGCGAGTTCCTGCAGACCGACCCCGAATCGAGCTTCGTCCTGAATCTCATCGCCCAGGCGCGCACCCCGACGCGCCATTCGACACTTCGCGGGCGCGTATTGACCCATTACGACTCCAACGGCGCAACGACGAGCTCCCTGCAGTCCCCCGACCAGCTCCTGCAAACGCTCGCCGGGGTCTTCGGACTCGACGTGCCGGAGATCGCCGCATGCTGGCCGAAAGTCGTCACCCGGCACACAGAACTGTTCGGCGAAGATTAATTTTCTTAATTAAGACAAATAGTTAAATTATATTAGTGATGTGATTTGTCATATTGCCGCGCGCCGAATTTGAGGCAGTTCTCAGTTTTGGAATTTCCCGGCAGACGGGTTGCTCAAATTGTGACATCCGGTCGGCCCGGATGCCCCCGCAGCAGGCATTATCGGGCGCTGATCTGATCCAGGGATGGGACATATCCATGTGGTTGCCGAAACCGATCTATGAAAGAACGCCGCAACTCTGGTTGCTGATGGCCGTCTTGTTCGTCGTCCTGGGTTCCTACATCGGCTTCGCCTACCCCCTCACGTATTTCTACGTCGCGCTCGGTATCGTTTGCGCCGTGCGGGGTGTACGGGTCCTGCGCATGCGCAAGACCTACCGGCAGGCGATTCTCGAAGCGGTCGAGAACGTCGAAGAGTCGTTCGCCGAAGCGGCTGGCAGCCGTTAGCGCAGGCGCAGTCTGGCCATGTGGATTCCCAAGCCCATCTATGACCACGCACCACTTTTCTGGCTCCTGCTCGGGGTCCTGTTCTTCGCCGGTGGCGTCTACCTGAATTTCTCGGACGGCCTCAAGGCCGCCTACTTCGTGTTCGCGACCTTCTGTTTCAGCCACGCGGTCTGGACCTTTTTCGCCCGTCGTCGCCACCGCCGTGAGGCCGAGGCAGGATCACTGGACGATTCCCCGGAGCCCGCCGAGAGCACCGAAACTTAGGCAGGTCCGCGGATTTGGGTTAACCTAGAGCCCATGTCCGACACCCACTCCGAATATTCCTTCGCCGAAGAGCTGTTCCACGCGATCAGCCACGGCGCGGGTGTGATCCTCAGCATCGCGGGGCTGTCGTGGATGCTGTACGTCTCCATCGAGGCGGCCGACCCGTGGCGCATTTCAGCGAGCATCGTCTACGGCATCAGCCTGATCGCCCTGTTCCTCGCTTCGACGATCTACCACGCGATGCACAGGTCGCGGCACCGGCAGCTTTTCAAATTGCTCGACCACTGTGCCATCTACGTGCTGATCGCGGGCACCTATACGCCGTTCCTGCTGGTCGCCATGCGAACCACCACCGGCTGGTGGATGTTCGGGGCGATCTGGACGCTGGCCACGGCAGGCATCCTCACCAAGCTGTGGTTCCGCAACCGCTTCCCAAAGCTCGCGCTGGCCGGCTATCTCGTCATGGGCTGGCTGGTGGTCATCGCACTGCCCCAGGTCGTCGACGCCGTCGGCCCGGGCGGCATGACCTGGCTGGTTGCGGGTGGTTTGAGCTACACCATCGGTGCCGCATTTTATGCCTCGAAACGCCTTACCTTCGGGCATGCGATCTGGCACGTCTTCGTGCTCCTCGGCGGGATTTGCCATTTCCTCGCCGTGATCTGGCACGTGCTCCCGGTATCGCCCGTCGCAGCTGTCACGGGCTGATTAGCGCACTACATGCGGCAGGGCATTCTCCGCTCGTTTTGTTTGCTGGTACTCGCGGCTGCGCCGGCCGCGGCCGAAACGGGTGACCCCGATCCGCTGTTCCGGAGCCATGCCGTTCTCGACGTCACGCTGTCCGCCCCGCTGCGCACGCTGGTCGCGGAACGCCCCACCGACGAAGAACTGCAGGGCACGCTCAGCTATGCCGCTGACAACGGCGAACAGACGGCATTGAGTGTCAAGATTCGCGCGCGCGGGCATTCCCGCCACGCGATCTGCGACCTCCCGCCCCTGTGGCTGAACTTCAGGAAATCGGAGGTAAAGGACACGCTGTTCCACAAGCAGGACAAGCTCAAGCTCGTGGTTCATTGCCAGGATTCCGAGCGCTACGAGCAGACGCTGTTGCGCGAGTACATCGCCTACCGGATCCTGAACCTCGCGACGCCGGTCAGCTTCCAGGTGCGGCTGCTTCGGGTTACCTGGGTCGATACCGAGGGCAAGCGCGAGCAGCAGGTTCGCTACGCGTTCCTGCTCGAGCACAAGGACCGTCTCGGCAAGCGCATTGGCCGCAAGGACCTGAAAATCGACGAGACCACGGTCGCCGCGATCGACCCGACGCACCTCAACCTGACGTCGGTGTTCCAGTTCCTGATCGGCAACACGGACTTCTCGCCGATCGCGAAGCCGGAATACAACGAGTGTTGCCACAACTATGTGCTGTTCTCCAGTGACACGGACCTGCTGATCGCGATCCCGTACGACTTCGACCAAACGGGGCTGGTCAGCGCACCGTACGCCCTGCCGGGCAGTCAATTCGGCATACGAACGGTGCGGCAGCGCATCTACCGCGGACGCTGCCAGAACAACGACTACCTCGACGGGTCAATCGAGCGCTTCAAGGACGTTCGCAATAACATCTTTGCCCTGATCGAGACCCAGGAAGGGCTGACGCCCAAGATACGCAACATCCTGGCCGACTACGTCCAGCAGTTTTACGATATTGCCGACGACCCCCGTCGGGTCGAGCGCCTGATGACAAAGCGCTGTATCAACTAGACAGCGTACACCGGCGCCGACGGCCGCTCCCGGCGCACGATGCGCGCCTCCGCCGTGCGGCTGTAGACCGACCACCGTTTCCACACGCGCCGCAGCGGAATGCCGAGGTCGCTCATCGCGGCACGATGGTCGATCAGGACGACCAGTGCCGCAGCGAGCATCAGCGCCCGCCACACGATGATGAATACGCGGCGATGAACCTCGCTGCGCACCTGGGTTTGCAGGAAGTCGCAGTGAAAGCGCAAATGCGCCTTCTCGTCGGCCGCGATCTCCCGCAGCACGCACTTCAGTTCGCTGTCCGGCAGGCCGCCCGCGAGCAGCCGGTAGTAGCAGATTCCGACCACCTCGGCGGCCAGCAGCACCATGATCTTGAGCCGCAGCCCGACCAGGCGCCGGCCGAAGACGAACAGACGCGCCGTCCAGTTGCGTTCGATCAGCCTGCCACGCAGCGCACGAACACAACAGGCCAGCAGCGCCGCGTGCCGATGCTCTTCGGCGACGAACAGTGCGACCGCCTCGGCATAGTCGTCATCGATCGCCGCCAGGCGGCTGTTCCGCGCCTGCTCGATGACGGTGCCGCCGCCGGATTCGCCGAGCTGAAAGATCGCCAGCGATCGCGCGACCGAGGCAGGGACGTTGGCGAGCTGCGGCTCATCCGCGAGCAGGCGGACGCCCGCGCGATGCCGGCGCGCAGCAAAGAACGCGCGCCAGTGACTCCAGTTTGCATACCGTGTTGCCATTCGACCGCTCCATTTCGTTGCCACGAAATGGTTGTATCCCCGGAACCTGACGGACCGGGGGATACAATGTGTCGAATTGTGGCGGCGCTCAGTCCCTTTCTATCAGGATCTCGGGGTATTCCGGTTTCCAGCGGTACGCATTGACGCGCGCTTCCATCGCGTCGACGTCCGTAAACGTCGCAACGCCGTCGGCCACGGCCTGCTTCGCAACGGCCAGCCCGACGATGCCGCAGATTTCCCACAGGCTGTTCACCTGGGGCATCAGGCAGCGTTCTTCGATGGTCGACTCTTCCAACGCGTGGGCCAGCGCGGTCGACGAGGCGCTTATCATCGAACCGGTGATTTCCGTCGCGCCACTGACGATCGTGCCGAGGCCGATGCCCGGGAATACGAACACATTGTTGGCCTGGCCGATGCGGCGTTTCTCGCCGCCGACGTCGACCGGGGCGAACGGGCTCCCGGTGGCCACCAGGGCCTTGCCGTCCGTCCACTTCATGATGTCCGCCGGTTTAGCTTCGCTGATGTCCGTCGGATTCGACATAGGCATGATGACCGGGTGTTCCGAGTGCCGCGCCGCGTTGCGCACGACCTCCTCCGTGAAACTGCCGGCCTGGCCGGACGTGCCGATCAGCACGTTACCCTTGAAAGCGTCGACGACTTTTGCGAGGTTCCTGCGGTCTTCGCCCACGAGCCCGAGCTCATCGAGCCATTCGCTCGGCCACGCGAAGTCACGCTTGTTCTTGTCGAGGTCGCCGCGGTCGTCACTCACCACGCCGCGGCTGTCCAGCGTGATGATGGCGCGCTTGAGCGCCTCGCCCTCGACGCCTTCCTGCTGCAGCTGCCGGCGAATCTGCCGGGCGATACCGACACCGGCGGCGCCGGCCCCGTAGACCACGGTGCGGCTGTTGCGGAACTCCTCGCCGCTGATTCTTGCCGCCGCGTGCATGCCGGCGGCGGCAACCGCGCCGGTGCCCTGGATATCGTCGTTGAACGACGGCAGGTGGTTGCGGTGGCGGTCCAGGACCTGGAACGCGATGTCCTTGTGGAAGTCCTCCCACTGGATGACCACTTTCGGGAACACCTTGCGGGCGGCCTCGACGAATTCGTCGATAATGGCGAGATAGGCATCGCCGCGCAGGCGATGGTGCCGCCAGCCGAGGTACCACGGATCGTCGAGCAGTCCCTGGTTGTCCGTACCGACGTCGAGGCTGATTGGCAGGGTCCGCGCGGGATGGATGCCGGCGCCGACGCAGTACAACGCCAGCTTGCCGATGCTGATCGCCATGCCGCCGACGCCCTGGTCGCCGATGCCGAGGATGGCCTCGTTGTCGGTCACGACCATCAGCTCGACGTCGCTGAACGGCGCCGAGTCGCGTAGCACCTGTTCGATACGGCCCGCGTACTCGGGCGTGATGAATATGCCGCGCGCGCGCCGGTAGACGTGCGAGAAGAAGTGCGACGCGGCGCCGACGGTGGGCGTGTAGACCACCGGCATCAGCTCTTCGAGGTGCTTGCTCAGTACCTTGTAGAACAGGATCTCGTTGCGATTCTGCAGCAACCCGAGATCGATGTTCCTGCCCACCGGGTCCTTGTTGAAACAGATGGTGTGGTAGGTGCGGTCGGCCTGCATCTCGATGTCGTTATGCTGCGGCGGCAGCATGCCTTCGATGCCGAAGCGGCGACGTTCTTCCGGGCTGAAGCCGATACCTTTGTTATAGATGGGGGCCCGCAGCAGCTCGGTGCCGGTCAGGTCGACTCGTACCTGGTCACCCTGCGGTGTTCTGATCAGTTCGAACTTTTCCATGGTCGCGCCCGTCGTCCGTGTGGATGACGGGCACTACACGCCCTCGGGGAGAGCCTGTCAACCGTGGTCTACCCTTACTCCCAGCCCGTCGCGCGGCGTCGCGGGCGATGTCTGCGAAGGCTCGTGAACCGCCCTGCGCCGTCGCCGTATGCGGGTATTGAGAACGAACACGTTGCCGACGAGCACGAGCAGCGTTCCGATGACGACGCTCGCGGTGATCTCGAGGTCTTCGAAGATCGCCGACAGCACCAGGGCGACGACCGGGAACATCACCATCGCGTAGCCGGCCTTGTGCGCGCCGATGCGGCCGAGCAGCGTCAGGTAGGCACCAAAGGCGATGATTGATCCGAACACGGTGAGGTACGCGAGCGAGGCGACGTAGCCCGCGGACCAGTCGAATACGAAGTCATGGCCACGGTAGAGCGCGATCAGCGCGGTGATGACCGTGCCGTAGAACATGCCCCAGGCGTTCGACTGCACGACCGGCAGGCCGCCTTTCTGCGCGGACTGCGACACCATGTTGCCAAAGGACGCGATCATCGCCGCCAGGCCGGCGAGCATGCAGCCGTACAGGACCGTGTCCGACAGGGTCAGCTCGCTCACCTGCGGCGCGAACAGCGTCACGATGCCGGCCACGCCGAGGAGCGCACCGACGAGCACCCGGCGGTCGGTCCTGACGCCGAAGAAAATGCGTGCGTTGATGATGTTCAGCCACACGATCGAGGTGAACACGATCGCGGTCAGCGCGGACGAGATATGGATCTGCGCGCGGTAGGTAAGGATGTAGTTCAGGCCGAACAGCAGCAGGCCGAGCAGTACGAAGCGGGCGTGTTCGGCCGCGCCGAACGTGAGCCGCAAGCCACGTACTCGACACCACGCGAACAGCAGCAACGAGGCGCCGGCGTAGCGGTAAACCACCGATACCTCCGGCGCCACGACGCCCAGCTGAAACTCGATCGCCAGCCAGGTGGAACCCCACACCAGCACGGTGATCGCGTACAGCAGGGCGTTGCTCATTCGCGCCGTCCCCGCCGCGGGCCGCAGTCGAAACCGCGCAGCGCATCCTCGATGACCTCGGCGTGCAGGTGACGGTAATGGTGCAGCCGGACCGGCGCTCCGATCAGAACGTCGAGCGCCGCGCGCCAGCGCGGAGCGCCGGCATTTGCGGGGCGACCGCTGGATGAATGTTGCTGTTTCATGGTGTACCCCTCCGGTTGCTTACAATGTGAGCTTGACTATACGGTCATTTTGTAGATATAACAGATACAGTTTTTCACAAATAAGACCTATACAGTTATGCTCGAGCTGGCGAAAAACGACACCACGTTCCTGTACCGGCAGGTCATCGACCTGATCAATGAAAACATCGATACGGGGACTTTGCGACCCGGCGATCGCCTGCCATCGCTGCGCAAGATGAGCCGCACGGCCGGCGTGAGCATTCCGACCGTGCGCCAGGCGTACGTCGAGCTGGAGCGGCAGCGGCGGGTGGAGTCACGGCCGCAGTCCGGCTTCTACGTGCGGCACGTCCCCGCAAACGATATCGTTCGCCCCACCCCCTCGTTCGACGGCGATCCCGCGCCGCTGGCCTGCCGGTCGCTGATGGAGCGCGTTTATACCGGCATCAACAACCCGGAGCTCGTGCCTCTCGGCATCGCCAACCCGACGATGGCCAAACCCGCCGCCCGGGCGCTGCATCGCGCGATGAAGCGTGTCATGTCGCGCGCCGAGGATCGCAGCATCGGCTATGCCGCGACGCTGGGCGAGCTGGCGCTCCGGCGACAGATCGCCTACCACTACCTGGATACCACCGGCGCGAAAGTGGACCCCGAGCATATCGGCATCACGAACGGCGGCCAGGAAGCGTTGCTGCTGGCATTGAAAGCCGTGGCGTCGCAGGGCGACGTCATCGCCGTGGAAACGCCGACCTACCACGGCCTGCTCGAGTTGATCGACAGCCTCGGCATGCTCGCCATCGAGATCGAGACCTGCCCGGAGGAAGGCGTCACGATTTCCGAGCTCGAACGCACGCTGCAGACGCACGACGTGAGGGCGTGCATGTTCTCGACGACGCTCTCGAATCCGCTCGGCGTGACGATGCCTGAGCATGAGCGCCGCCGCCTGGTGGAACTGCTGGAGCGCTACGACACGGTGCTCATCGAGGACGACGTGTACGGCGACCTGAGGTTCGACGGCGAGCGCCCGGTGCCCGCGCAGTTTCTCGGCGACAACAAACGCATCATCACCTGCGGATCGTTCTCGAAGACCGCCGCGCCGGGCTACCGCATCGGCTGGGTGGTGACCGATACCTGGATCGGCAAGATCGAGCAGCTCAAGCGAGCGTTCTCCTGCACATCCGGGCTGCTGCAACAGCTCACGCTCGCGGATTTCCTGGCCACCGGCGATTACAACCGGCACATCAAGGCGCTACGTCCCGTGCTGAAACAGAATGCGGAGCGCATGGCCGCGTTGGTCGGTGAGCACTTCCCCGCCGACACGCGTACATCCAAGCCGGTCGGCGGTGCGGTGTTGTGGCTCGAACTGCCCGGCAACGTGGACGCGGAAGCCCTGTTCGACGAAGCGATCGAGGCGGGCATCAGCATCACGCCCGGCCACATCTTCTCGCCGTGCAACTGCTACACGAACTTCCTCAGGCTGAGTTACGGCCACCCGTGGACGGAGCGCACGGAAGACGCCATGCGCTGGCTGGGCCAGCGCGTTTCCGAACTCGCGGCCTGATCGGCTAGACGACCCCGGCTTTCTTCAACGGCAACTCGCGCACGCGCTTGCCGGTCGCGGCGAAATACGCATTGACGATGGCCGGCGCAACCGGCGGCACGCCCGGCTCGCCGACGCCGCCCGGCGGCGCATCGACCGCCATGATGTGCACGTTGATCGCCTTCGGCGCCTCGCTCATGCGAATCACGGGGTAGGTGTCGTAGTTGCCCTGCTCGATCACGCCGTCCTTCGCCGTGATCTCACCGTGCAGCGCGAGGCTCATGCCGAATATGCCGGCGCCCTCCATCTGCGCGACGACGCGGTCCGGGTTCACGACGAGCCCGGCATCGATCGCGAGCCACAGCTCTTCGACGCGCAGCTTGCCCTCGCCGTCCACGCGCACCTCGGCCACCGCGCCCACCGTGCTCAGGAACGAGCGGTGCACGGCGATACCGAGGCCGTGGCCATCGGGAAGCTCCCGGCCCCAGCCGGCCATCGCCGATACTTTCTCGACGACCGCCTTGTAGCGCGCGGTATCGATCGGGTGTACGTCCAGCGACTGGCCGTAATTGGAATACTCCGCACCGTCCTCGGCGGGCACGACCTTCCTCGAAGGGCCCGCCAGGCGCAGCAGGTAATCACGCGGATCCGCACCGGCCTCGTGCGCGAGTTCGTCGGCAAAACCGCAAACCGCAAACGCGTGGTAGATGTTGCACACCGAACGCAGCCAGCCGATCCGCACGTGCGCTTTCGCGTCGCCCGATTCGAGCCGCATGTTTGGAATCGCGTAGGGATTGTCGAGCATGCCGAGGCTCAACTCGAAATTACCCGGACCGGTGGCCTCCGCACTGAACGTCGAGCCGATCGACGGGAACACGCTGCGATGCAGCCATGCCGTCGTGTTGCCGTTTTCGTCCAGCGCACCCTTCAGGTACTGCGCGCTGACGCTGTGGTAGTAGCCGTGACGGATGTCGTCTTCGCGCGACCACGAAACTTTCACCGGTTTGCCTGTCTGTTTCGCGAGCCACGCGGCTTCCGCGGAGAAGTCGGCCTTGGACTTGCGACCGAACCCGCCGCCGAGCAAGGTTACGTTGACCTTCACCTGCGACTTGTCGATTCCCAGCACGGTGGCAACCGTGCCCTGTACCGACTGCGGATCCTGCGTGGCGGCCCAGATCTCGACACTGCCGTCGTCGTGCATCGTGGCCGACGCCGCGGGCGGCTCCATCGGAGCGTGTGACAGGTGCGGCGCGTAGTAATCGGCCTCGATCACGCGCCCGGCTTTCTCGAACGCGGCCTGCACGTCGCCCCGGTTCATCACGGTCTGGCCGTCCTTGTGCGACGTGTCGACGAGCTGTTGCCGGTAGCGTTCCGAGTCGTACTCGGCATTCAGGCCGGTATCCCAGTCGATCGCGAGCGCCTTGCGCCCCTGCTCCGCCGACCAGCTGTTGTTCGCGAGCACCGCGACACCGCCGAGCGGGTTGTAGCCAGGCGGCGACGTGCCGTCCGGCATCTTCACGACCTGCCTGACGCCGGCGACTTTCAGCGCCGCGGCGTCGTCCAGCGAGCGGACTTTGCCGCCGTATACCGGGCAGCGCTCGATGGCTGCGTACAGCATGCCGGGCAACGCGGTATCGGTACCGTACATGGCCGTGCCCGTGGTCATGGCGACACCGTCGACCAGGTCCATGGACTTGCCGATGTAGCGATAATCCGCCGGGTCCTTGAACGTGACCTCCTCCGGCACTTCCAGCTCGGCCGCCGTCGCGACCAGGTCGCCGAAAGCGGCAGACCGGCCGCTCGCTTCGTGGTGCACGGCGTGGTTGCGCGCCACGAGCTCCGACGCGGGCACGCCCCACTCCAGTGCGGCCGCCGCCACCAGCATCTCGCGCGCCGAGGCGCCCGCCGTCCGCAGCAGATCGAAGTGCTTGCGGATACTGGTCGAGCCATCGGTGTTCTGGTCGCCGTACTTCGGATCGCCGAGCGCCTGCAGCAGCTCGATACGGTCCCAGTCGGCCTCGAGTTCGTCCGCGATCACCTGCGGCAATGACGTGCGGATACCCTGCCCCATCTCCGAGCGGTGGCAGTAGATCTCGACGACATCGTCGTCGCGCACGTTTACGTACACGTTCGGCGCGACGCTGGTCGCCCCCTCGCCCGCTGCGCCGCGCGGCATGCCGAGCGTCATCGCGAACACCAGGCCTCCGCTCGCGACGCCGGTCTTCTGCAGGAACTCGCGGCGGCTCAGTTTCTGCAGCCCGCTCATGACTCACCTCCCGCGGCACGGTGTATCGCTTTGCGGATGCGGGTGTAGGTACCGCAACGGCAAATGTTGCCGCTCATCGCCGTGGCGATCTCCTCGTCGGAGGGGTTCGGATTGCGCTGCAGCAGCGCAACGGCGGTCATGATCTGCCCGGACTGGCAGTAGCCGCATTGCGGCACGTTGAGCTCGCGCCAGGCCTTCTGCACGGGGTGATTGCCGTCGGCCGAGAGACCTTCGATCGTCGTCACCGCCGTGCCGGCCACGGCGGACAGCGGGAAGGCGCAGGAGCGCACCGGGTTGCCGTCCACGTGCACGGTGCAGGAGCCGCACAGGGCCTTGCCGCAACCGTACTTGGTACCGGTCAGGCCGGCGATGTCACGTATCGCCCACAGCAGCGGCATCTGCGGATCGACATCGAGGGACTGGGGTTTGCCGTTCAGAGTGAATTCGATTGCCATCGCTGTGTCCTCGGGTAGCGGCAGTAGCGGTTAGCAATGATAGCAGCACCGGCCGGGCAGGTGTCGTGGCCAATCTGTGACCGACATGAGGGACCTGCACCGCGCTGCGAAGGATAATGGGGCAATGTCCCACGTCCTTTTGCTGCTGCCGGTGGTGCTACCGATCCTCTTCTGGGGCGCCTACCACTACCACAAGGACCGGCACCTGCCGGAGCCGGTCGGGCGCCTGGCGCTCGCGTTCGGCCTGGGACTGCTGTCGGCGGGGATTTCCAGGGCGCTGTACATTGCCCTCGGCTGGGCCTCGCTGCGCTACGACGCGCTGGCGCTCGCGGACGGCAACACCCTCGGCCTGCTTGCTTACTCGATGCTGGCGATCGGGCCGGTCGAGGAACTCGCGAAGCTGCTGCCGTTCCTGCTGCTGGTCCTGAGATTCCCGGAGATGGACGAGCCCATCGACGGCATCATTTACGCATCGTTCGTGGCGCTCGGCTACGCCGCCGTCGAAAACACCATGTACCTCGAATACCTGACACCGATCGAGGCCGTCGCGCGCGGCTTTGCCGGACCCGTGGTGCACATCCTGTTCGCTTCAATCTGGGGGTATACGCTCGGCTGCGCTCACCTGCGGGGCCAGTCCCTGCTGCGAGGGTTCGCGAGCGGCTTCCTGCTCGCCGCGGGCCTGCACGGGCTTTACGATTTCATCGTGCTGCAGCAGTCACTGAACGCGCTGCCGATTGCGGCGGTACTGATCGTCGGGATGTGGATATGGCGCCTGAGACTACTGCACGGCCTGCACGAAAAGGCCGCGCGTGGGGGCGACAGCCCTAGCCGTGGTTGTACGGATTGAAGCCGCCCGGGTCGCCCGGCGCGGAATCGTCACCTTCCAGCTTGAGCTCGTCGAGCGAATCCGGCTCCGTCAACAGGTCGCTGCAGCGCTTCTGGATTTCAGCGAGGCGCAGGGAGACGTTGGAGGCGGATAGCGGCTCGTCTTTAAGGTCCCAGTCCATTCGGTTCTTCCGTTGGTGACTGTCGGCGATTGGCGACAGTCCTTACGAAACGAGTATAAGTAGCCCCCCGCGCCTGAAGTGTGAACCGAATCACACAATTTTTGCGGCAAACCGCCTTTCTCAGGCGTTATGTCCAATCAGTGCATCCTGCGTGCAACGGCCTTATTTCGAAGGCGCCTGGCGCAGCACGGACATCAGCATGACGATGCCCTCAGCGAAGTTGCCGAGACGCAGATTCTCATTCGGGCTGTGCTGGTTGTTGTCGATGTTGACGGTCGGCACGATCGCTGCGGGCACGTCGAGCGCCTCGATGATCGGTGCGATCGGTATTGATCCGCCCATCGTGCGTATGAGGATGGGCTCCTCGCCGTAAAGCTCCCTGAGGCCCGACCGCGCCATGAGCCCGGCCGGGGAATCCATGTCGGAGCGGAATGCGCCGTAGCTGACGTCGTGTTCCAGGCTTACGATACGCCCATGCTGGCGGCGCTCCTCGGCCGTCGGCGCGCGCTCGAGGACGGTGTAGCCGAGCGCCTCGATGTGCGAGCGCAGCAGCTCGATCAGTCGTTCCGGCTGCGACTCCCGCACCAGTCGGATATCGAGCTCCGCCGTGGCCTCGGGCGGGATGATCGTGCGCGCCTGCTCGCCCACCCAGCCGGCGGACAGGCCGCGGATGTTCAGCGACGGGTACTGGATGGCCTCCTGCAAGCCGGGTGCGACACGCTCGGCGCGCGCCACGCCCATGTCCGCAAGAATCTGCGCCTCGTCGTCGGGCACCCGCGCGAGTATTGCCTTGTCGTCTTCGGACAGCGTCACACCGTCATAGAATCCGGGTATCGTCACGACGCCGTCGGCATCTTTCAGGGACGCCAGGATGCGCGCGAGATCGAAGGCGGGGTTCGGTACGAAATTTCCGTAGTGGCCGCTGTGCTGGGCGACGCGGGGCCCGTAAGTGCGCAGCGTCGCCGTCATGATGCCGCGGGCGCCGAAGGTCACGGTCGGCCGGTTCGATGCATGCGGCGGCCCGTCGAAGATCAGCAACAGGTCCGCAGCCAGCAGCTCACGGTGCGCTCGAATCGCCGCGCCGAGATTCGGCGAGCCGAGTTCTTCCTCGGTGTCGATGATGACCTTGAGGTTGTACGGCGGCGCCGCGTCGAGCGCGTCGAGCAGCTCGACCGCCATCATGAACTGCGTCATCGGCCCCTTGGAGTCCGAGGCCGAACGCGCGAACACCCGCCACTCGGGGTCGAAGCGCTCGTCCACGGGTGTCCCAGGGGATCGGCTGCCAGTCACCCTGCTCGTCCCGGGTTTTCAGCACCGGCACGAACGGGTCGGGCTGCGCCCAGGCCGACGGATCGACCGGCTGGCCGTCGGCCTGCAGGTAGACGAGCACGGTCTTGCTCCGCGGGATCGTGGCGGCGCTCGGCGAACAGCGCCGGGTTGCCGGCCGTCGGGATGCGCTGCGTGCGGAAACCGCGCTCGCGCGAATGCGCCCTCCATCCACGCCACCAGCACCTCGATGTCGTCCGGCTTCAGCGCATCGTTCGGCAGCGACGAGGAACTCGCGATACAGCGCGAGCGCGCCGTCGATGTTGTCATCGACCGTGTTGCGAATCTCGTTCGGTGACGGCGGTTCGGCGTCCGCGTACCCGTTGCGAGCAATGCGGCGGCAATACCGGCGAGGCAGAGTCTCAGCATGCACGCGCCCGGCGTCAGAATCGCAGCAGCGCCGAACCCCAGGTGAAGCCGGCGCCGAACGCCTCGAACAGCAGGAGTTCGCCGCGCTTGATGCGGCCGTCGCGCACGGCGACGTCGAGCGCAAGCGGGTATCGAGGCCGCCGACGTATTGGCGTGTTCGTCGACCGTGACGATGACCCGCTCCATGGGCATGTCGAGTTTCTTTGCGGCCGCCGTGATGATGCGCATATTCGCCTGGTGGGGCACGAACCAGTCGAGGTCGTGCTTGTCGATGTTGTTCCTGTCCAGCGTTTCTCTCGCGATCGAATCCAGCGTCGCCACCGCGCGGCGGAATACGGCGTTGCCGTTCATCTGGATGAACGCTTC
>CAVONH010000004.1:0-70541 GCA_963697245.1 uncultured Gammaproteobacteria bacterium
CTGCTCCGTCCGCCGGCTGCGGTCGAAGAGCTCCGACTGCATCAGGATCTCCTTGTGCAGCATCTCCATGTAGCGGTCGACGCGCGCCTGGTTGCGGGTAACGATCTTGTTGCAGCCGCAGTAGTAGCAGAGCGAGTGACAGAACGGGATGTGCACGTAGAGCGACAGCGGCGCCGCGCCCGCGTTGCTGCCGAGGGCGTTGGCGCGGTACTCGCGCTCGCCGAGGCGCTCGCTGAACTGCAGGGCGGTCGGGTAGGACGTGTAGCGCGGGCCCCGCCCGTCGTAACGTTTGATCAGTTCCTCGTCGAAACAGATCGCAGGCGGTGCGGAATTGGCTGCAGGTACGTTTTTCATGGCGCGATAGTGGCGGATGCGGGAAGTCGATTATATGGGTATTTGCACCTATGACGCAGTGGTCAGCCGCGCCTCAGGGCGTGCGAAAGGTACAGGGCGGCGGTAAGCAGCAGCAGCGCATTGCCCTGGTGGCTGACGGCCAGCGCCGTCGGCACCGCCATCACGACGGTCAGGATACCGAGCACGACCTGCAGGGCCGCGAACAGCAGCATGGCCGTTGCGCCGCGATGCGCCGCTACGGTGAAGCCGGCGCCCCTGGCGCGGAACCAGTAGACAATGACCAGCGCGAACGTCGTGATCGCGAGCAGGCGATGATCGAATTGCACCGTCGTCAGGTTGTCGAAGACGTTCCGCCAGGCAGGTTCCAGCGCCATCAGTCCGGGCGGGATCCAGTAGTCGCCCATCTTCGGGAAGGTATTGTAGATCAGCCCGGCATCGAGGCCGGCCACGAACCCGCCTGACACGATCGTGACGGCGACCAGAACCGTGAGCGCCAGCGTCCGTGGATACCAGGGGTGCGGCCGGCTGCCGGGCACGCCGTGCAGCAGGGTCTGGGCGCGCCAGAACATCAGCGCGAACACGAGGAACGCGGCGGATAAATGCGCCGTCAGCTTGTAATGGCTGACTTGCGGTGCGTCGACCTGGCCGCTCGCCACCATGATCTTGCCGATCACGGCCTGCAGGCCGCCGAGGCCGAACATCAGCAGGTACCACGGCAGCTGTCGCAACGCGATGTACTTGCGCGCCACGAAGTACACGAGCGGCAGCAGGAACACGAGACCGAGCAGGCGGCCGAGCAGGCGGTGCAGGTACTCGAGCCAGAAGATGCCCTTGAAGTCGTGCACGTCCATGTGCGAGTTGACCTTCTGGAACTCGGGGGTCTCTTTGTAGATGTCGAACACGCGCTGCCATTCGGCCTCGGACAGCGGTGGCAATGCGCCCATGATCGGGCGCCATTCGGCCATCGACAGGCCGGACCCGCTCAGGCGGGTGACGCCGCCGAGGATCACCATCGCGAACACCAGTCCGCAGCACAGCAGCAACCAGGTCGCGACCGTTCTGTCGCGCGATCGCCTGTCGGGCAGTTCGTTCATTGACGCGCTCAGGAATCCAAATCGGGCAGGGCGCGCAATGATAGCAGCAGCGGCGCAGGCTTTGTCGAACCGCGTGCTATTCTCGCCGCGTGAGAATCCGGCACTGCAACAACCTTATGGATTTTCGGCGTATTGCGCGGCGGCGGCTGCCGGCGCCGGTGTTTCATTACCTCGATGGCGGCGCCGACGACGAGGTCGCCCTCGCCCGCAGCACGCAGGCGTTTGCGGATTACGAACTGCTGGCGTCGCAGCTCTCCGATGTCAGCAATATCGATTTGCGCACCACGATTTTCGGGCAGGAGGTTGCGTGGCCCGTGATGATTGCGCCGACCGGCGCGTCGAAGCTGTTCCACGGCGCCGGCGAGGCGGCCGTGGCGCGCGCGGCCGAAAAGTCCGGCACGGTCTACAGCCTGTCAACACTCAGCACGGCGACGATCGAGGACGTCGCGGCTGCGACGGCGGCGCCGAAAGCGTTTCAGCTCTATGTGTTCAAGGATCGCGGCCTGACCGAGGACTGGCTCGAGCGCTGCAAGGCGGCCGGCTATATCGCGCTGCAGCTCACGGTCGACACGCCGGTCGCGGGCAACCGCGAGCGCGACTTCGTGCATGGCTTCGGCGCGCCGCCGCGTTCGCGCTTGCTGCAGGTAGCGAGTTTTGCGAGCCACCCGGGATGGCTTTACCGGGCGCTGGTCCGCAAGGACCTGGAGATGGTCAACATCACCAGCGGCAATGACGCGGCGCGGGACTGGAAGGGCGGTATCCGCAAGTACATCGACGAGCAGCTCGAACGCTCGCTGACCTGGAAGGACGTCGAGTGGCTCGCGTCGCGCTGGCAGGGCGCATTTGCCATCAAGGGGGTGCAGACCGTCGAAGACTGCCGCAAGGCGGCCGAGTCGGGCGCCACGGCCGTCATGTTGTCGAACCACGGCGGCCGCCAGCTGGAATCGGCGCCGGCGCCTGTGGACTGCATTGCCGCCGTGGCCGATGCGCTGCGCGACCGGCTGGAGATCATCTGCGACGGCGGCATCCGCCGCGGCAACCACGTGGTCAAGGCGCTGGCGCTGGGTGCCAATGCATGCAGCATCGGCCGCGGCTACCTGTATGCGCTGGCGGCCGGCGGGCAGCCCGGGGTCGAACGCGCGCTCACCCTGCTGCGTGCCGAAGTGGAGCGCACGATGGCGCTGACGGGCTGCGACTCGGTGCGCAAGCTCGGCCGGAGCCACGTCCGGCATCGCGGCTGACAGCGCGCGATTCGCGCAGTTCGCGGCTCATTCGGCCGCTGCTGCTGTCCTGTTGCGCTGCGCAACGCGGCGAAAAATTCCTCTAAAAAAAAGGTTTTACTATTTCTGCAATATATCGACTGTAGACTGACCGTTCGTAATTTTGGATAAGCGGCCGGATTTGCGGTTACGATGTGGATTCTGCGACGTTGCGGCGATGTCGTGCCGAGCGGGCAGTCGGGTTGTATTGAGGTAGCTATGTCAGAAGATAGAGTTTCTGGAACCGTCAAATGGTTCAACGACGATAAGGGATTCGGATTCATCGAGCGCGAAGACGGCAAGGATGTATTCGTTCACCACAGCGCCATCGTTTCAGAAGGATTCAGGACCCTGAAGGAAGGCCAGAAGGTTACGATGGAAGTAACCCAGGGCCAGAAAGGGCCGCAGGCGGAAAACGTCATCCCCGAATAGGCGATGCCGTGTCGGTCCGCCCTGCGAGTTACCGACAACACCGTTGCGCGAAACTTCATTAGGCCGCCACGTCGTGGCGTCGGCGGCTGCTCGTGGTGCCTGTTATCGTCTCAAGTGCCTGCGGCAATACCGTCGTAGAGCAGCTTGCACCCGACGATAAACAGCAGCACGTACATGAGCCGGAAGAAGAAGCGGTCGGAAACGCGTCGGTGCAGCCAAACGCCCGTGTAGACGCCGATCGGAGCCAGCGGGGCGAGCACGAGCGAGGTGAGCAGGTTCTCCGCGGACAGTTGCCCCAGCCAGCCGTACGGCAGTAGCTTGACGTAGTTGATGGCCGCGAACAGCAGTACCGTGGTGGCGACGAAGTCCGTGCGATCGAGTGGGCGCCGCAGGAGGTACATGCTGATCGGCGGTCCCCCGGAATGGGCGATGAAGCTCGTGAAACCGCCCGCCGCTCCCGCGGCGATACCGGCGGCCGGCGGGAAATGCGGTAGCGCCGCGTCGGCCTTGTGGCGTGTCGAGTAGGCGTAGTGCAGCGTGAAGACGATTGCCACGATACCGACGATGATCCTGACGGATGCCGCACTCATGAAGCCGAACAGCAGCGCGCCGACGGCGATGCCGACCATCGACGCCGGAATCAGCAGCCGCAGTTCCGGCCAGATCCACCGGCCGCGGTAAGCCCAGAGACCGACGAGGTCCATGACGCACAGGATCGGCAGCAGGACAGCCGCAGCCTGCAGCGGCGAAACGACCAGCGCCATGAGCGGTACGGCGAGCACGCCGAGGCCGCCGCCGAAGCCGCCTTTCGCGATGCCGAACAGCAGCACCGCGGGCACGGCGGCCGCGTAAAACCAGGGGTCTGTGATCAACTGCGGCTCCTGCCGGGCGGACTTACCGGTCCCCGTGATTCATGCTTTAATCGGGTTCGGCGGACAATCGTTAACAATAGTGAAACTCAGAATTCGTGACAATTCCGTGGGTCTGCGGCTGACGCAGGACGAAATCGAAACCCTGCGGAAGCAGGGCGTCGTTGCCGCGCGTACGGGCTTCCCCGGCGGCCGCGAATTCCGCTACGAAATCGAGAGCAGTCCCGCCAGCGTGGCGCCCGCCGCGTTTTTTTCCGACAACGTGCTTACCGTGCGCGTGCCGGAGACGGCTGTTCTGGCCTGGGCCACCACGGAGCAGGCCGCGATCGAAGGTGAACAGGTGCTCGTGGACGGCGACAAGCTCGCAATCACCGTCGACAAGGATGCCGGCTAGTGGGCGCACCGCGTTACGTCGGTTTCGAGAAAGCGTCGATCGGGTTTCTCGAGCAGCTCGCGGCCAACAACAATCGCGACTGGTTCAAGGAGAACAAGGCCCGCTACGACGAGCAGGTGCTCGACGTCGCGCTGCGGTTCATCCAGTCGATGCAGGATCCGCTTGCGACGATCGCGCCGAATTTCACCGCGGTGCCGCAACGCGTCGGCGGTTCCCTGATGCGCGTCTACCGCGATACGCGTTTTTCGCACAACAAGCTGCCCTACAAGACCAACATCGGCATCCAGTTTCGTCACCAGCGGGCGAAAGACGTGCACTCTCCCGGGTACTACGTGCACATCGACCCCGACCGTGTCTTCGTGGGCGTCGGCATGTGGCGCCCGGACGCGGATTCACTGCGCGCGATCAGGGAGAGAATCGTCGCCAGGCCTTCGGAATGGAGCGCTGCGCTGCAAGACCCCAGGTTCCGTCGCCACTTCGAGCTGGGCGGGGAGTCGTTGAGCCGCGCGCCGCGGGGCTTCGACAAGGAGCACGAACTGATCGACGACATTAAACGCACGAGTTTCATCGCGGTCAGGGATCTCGATGTCGAGGACTGCCTCTCCCCGCGGTTCCAGCGCAAGGTGGAAACCTCCTTTGCCGCCGCGTCGCCATTTATGAAGTTTCTGTGCAAAGCGGTCGATGTGCCGTTCTAGGGGAATCCAGCGATGACTGTTTTCAGTAACCCGGCGTTCGATAACCACGAACGCGTCCAGTTCTGCCGTGACGAAGCGACCGGCCTGTGCGCGATCATCGCAATTCACTCGACGGCGCTGGGGCCTGCCGCAGGCGGCACGCGGCTCTGGACCTATGGCAGTGACGACGAGGCGCTTTACGACGTGCTGCGACTGTCACAGGGCATGAGCTACAAGAACGCGATGGCGGGATTGAAGTTCGGCGGCGGCAAGGCCGTGATCATGAAGACGCCTGACTTCGAAGGCAGCGACGCGCTCTACGAGCGTTTCGGTGAGTTCGTGGATTCAATGGGCGGCGACTACATTACGGCGGAAGACGTCGGCATGAGCGTTGAAATCATGGAAATCGTTGCGCGCAAGACGCGCTACGTGTCGGGTCTCACGCTGCAGTCCGGCAAGGCGGGCGGTGATCCTTCGCCGAAGACCGCGTACGGGATCTACCACGGCATCCTGGCGGCAGTAAGAGCCAGGCTGGGCCGCGACGACCTGCAAGGTGTCCGTGTTGCCGTACAGGGCGTCGGGCATGTTGGCTATGAGTTGTGCAACCTGCTGCATGCTGCCGGCGCGACCCTGCGGGTAGCGGATCTCGACGAAGCTCTGGTCGACCGTGCGTGCGCCGAGTTCGGTGCCGGGCGCGTGTCCAGTGCGGAGATTCTCTCTGCGGACGCCGACGTCCTCGCACCCTGTGCCCTCGGCGCTGTCCTGCACGAGGAGTCGATTCCGGGGATTCGCGCGCGGATCGTTGCCGGCGGCGCGAACAATCAGTTGCGCACCGCCGAGGACGGCCAGCGCCTCGCGGACGCCGGCATTCTCTATGCGCCGGACTACGTGATCAACGCCGGCGGCATCATCAACGTCGCCTCTGAGTACTTCGGCGACGTGGACGACGTTGGGGTGACGGATCTGGTCGCGCGGATCGGCCCGCGCCTCACGGCCATATTCGAGGAAGCCGAGCGCACCGGTGAGCCGACAAACGTCATCGCCGACCGCCAGGCGCGCAAGATCATCGCGGATGCTGCCTGAGACGCTTCAGGCGTCGATCGCTTTCCGCAGTTCTCGCACCAGTGTCTTCGGGTTCGGCCTGTCGATGATGTGCTTCGACAGTTCGACATAGCGGATGACACCTTGCGTGTCGATGACCAGCGACGTCGGCCAGATCGTGTCGCTGCCGTATTCCGGGTAGTGGTCTTTCGGGACGGCGGACTCCAGCAGCAGCCCGAGATCGCGGGTCGCCGCGAGCGATTCATCGAGCCAGAACTCGAACTCCACGTCGAAGAACTCGGCAACGCGTTGCGTCGTCTCCAGCGGCTTGGGCGTGACGAGGATGAGCTTCGCGCCGAGATCAACGATGTCCTTGTAGTAGCCGGTCAGGTTTTTCACCTGCCGGCTGCAGAACGGGCACCAGTTGCCGCGCACGAAGATCATGACGACCGGGATTTCCCATCAGGTCCCGCGTGTGCAGGGGATTGCCGGCCTCGTCGAGCGCCGCAAAGTCCGGCAGCGGCTGCCCGGCGCGCAACTGTTCCGGCACCGGCCGTGCGCCGTGCTTGCGGTAGTAGATAGCGATGCCTGCCGCGATCACGAGAACGACGACCAGGCCTGTCCAAACGCTAGTCATGCGCTGCGGCGTCCCGTGTAACGAGTACGATCTTGCCCATGTGGCGGCTGCTCTCCATCAATTCGTGCGCCGCCGCGGCAGCGTGCAGGGGAAACGTCTCGTGAATAATGGGCCTGGCGCGGCCGGATTCAAGCAGGGGCAGCACGCTGCGTTCGATATCGGTGGCGATCCGCGCCTTCTCCGCCACGCTCTGGGGCCTTAGCGTCGATCCGGTAATCGTCAGGCGCTTCGCGAGTATGACGCGCAGGTCCAGTTCCGCTTTCGATCCCTTGAGAAACGCGATGATGGAACAGCGGCCGTCCCGCGCCATGCACTCCAGGTTCTTCTGCGTATAGGGCCCGGCGACCATGTCCAGCAGCACGTCGACGCCGCGGCCCGCGGTCGCCTCCTTGACGCCGGCCTGCCAGTCCTCGCTGACGTAATTGAACGCCCGGTCCGCACCGAGCTCCTCGCAAAAGCGGCATTTCGCGTCGCTGCCGGCCGTAGTCAGCACGACGCAGCCGTGGGCCTTGGCGAGCTGGATGGCGGCCGTGCCAATACCGCTCGAACCGCCGTGCACCATGAAGGTCTCGCCGTCGCCGAGCCGGCAGCGCGTAAACACGTTGTACCAGACCGTGAAGAAAGTCTCCGGGATCGCCGCCGCTTCGACAAACGACAGGCCGGAGGGGATCGGCAGGCAGTGGCTGCCTTCGGCTACGCAGTATTCCGCGTAGCCGCCGCCGTGCGTCAGGGCCATCACCGCATCACCCGTTTTCCAGCGTCCTGCGTCGCTGCCGGTGGCCACGACGGTGCCGGCAACCTCGAGCCCGGGCAACGGGCTTGCGCCAGGCGGGACCGGGTACCTGCCGAGACGCTGCAGCACATCCGGACGGTTCACGCCGGCCGCAGCAACACGTATCAGCACCTCGGAGCGTGAGGGTCGCGGGACCGGGGTATCGATCTCGCGCAACACCGACGGACCGCCGGGTTCCGCGATGGAGATCGCCTGCATCATTGGCGGAATGGATTCGGCCACCGTGATCCCCATTCGACGTGGACAGCGTTGATGTTATGTGCATACTGACACGCCCGGCAAATCAAAAGACGACAGCCATGGGCGATAACCCGATCTTGTGGGAGCCGAGTGACGAGCGACGCCGATCGTCGGCGATGTACCGCTTCATGCAGCAGCAGGGCTTCGACGACTACGATTCCCTGTACCGGTGGTCGATCGACGAATCGGCCGATTTCTGGCAAGCACTCTGCGATTTCTGCGACATCCGTTTCACACGGCCGCCTGACGCCATCCTGGAGCGCCCCGACAACATCATGGATGCCGGCTGGTTCCACGGCAGCGAGCTGAACTACGCCGGGCATCTCCTGCGCCACCGCGGCGGGCGTGACGCACTGGTGTTCTGCGGGGAGGACGGCGCGAGGCGCGCGCTCAGCTTCGACGAGCTGCGCGCTGCGGTCGCGAGTGTCGCTGCCGGGCTGAGAGAGGCCGGCGTCGAACAGGGGGATCGCGTCGGCGGTTTTCTCCCGAATTGCCCGGAAGCCATTGTGGCGATGCTGGCGGCAACGAGCATCGGCGCGATCTGGTCCTCGTGTTCGCCGGACTTCGGCGTGACCGGTGTGGTCGACCGTTTCGGCCAGATCGAACCGAAGGTGCTGTTCACGGCCAACGCGTATTTCTACAACGGCAAGCGCTTCGAATGCCTGGACACGGTTGCACAGATCATCGACGCGATTCCCTCCATCGAGCGGACGGTCGTGGTGCCGTTTGCCCAGGGCGCGATCGATACGTCCGGCATCGCCAATGCCGCTACGCTGGACGCGTTCGCGATCCCCGGTGCCGATCTCGAATTCGAATCCGTCGCATTCGATCACCCGCTGTTCATCATGTACTCGTCGGGAACGACCGGCGTGCCCAAGTGCATCGTCCACGGTCACGGCGGCACCCTTCTGCAAATCGTCAAGGAGCATGTGCTGCATTGCGATACGGGAACCGATGACCGCCTGTTCTACTTCACGACCTGCGGCTGGATGATGTGGAACTGGCTCGCGACCGGTCTCGCGACGGGTGCGACGCTGGTGCTGTTCGACGGCTCGCCGTTCTACGACGATGGCCGCGTCCTCTGGAAGATGGCGGAGCGCGAGCAGCTCACGGTGTTCGGCACCAGCGCCAAGTACATATCCGCGTTGCAGAAAGCGGGCGTGCGGCCCGCCGAGGAATTCGAGCTGCCGGCGTTGCGCGCGGTGTTGTCGACCGGCTCGCCGCTCGCGCCCGAGAGTTTCGACTTCGTCTACGATGCCATCGGCAAGGACCTCCAGCTGTCGTCGATCGCGGGCGGAACGGACATCATCAGCTGTTTCGTCCTCGGCAACCCGACGCTGCCGGTACGCCGCGGTGAGATCCAGTGCAGGGGCCTGGGGATGGCGGTGGAATTCTTCGACGACGATGGCGATGCATTGCTCGAGCGACGTGGTGAACTCGTGTGTACGCGGCCGTTTCCGTCCGCGCCCGTCGGTTTCTGGAACGATCCGGACAACGCGAAGTACAGGGCTGCGTACTTCGAGAAATACCCCGGCGTCTGGGCGCACGGTGACTTCGCCGAGTTGCGCCGCACCGGCGGCATCGTGATTCACGGACGCTCGGACGCGGTGCTGAACCCGGGCGGCGTCCGCATCGGCACGGCGGAGATCTACCGACAGGTGGAGAAACTCGACGAGGTCGTCGAGAGCATCGCGATCGGCCAGGACTGGGAAGACGACGTCAGGGTCGTGCTGTTCGTCGTGCTGCGCGAGGGCGTCGACCTCGACGACGACTTGCGCGCCCGCATACGCCGGGTGATAAGGGAGAACACGACGCCGCGGCACGTGCCGGCGAAGATCGTCGCCGTGCCCGAGATTCCGCGCACCAAGAGCGGCAAGATCGTGGAGATCGCCGTGCGCACGGTCGTGCACGGCGAGGAGGTCAAGAACACGGAGGCCCTCGCAAATCCCGAGGCGCTGGACCATTTCCGGGACATCCCGGAACTGGGCACCGCCTAGCGATACGGGCCACAAATCGACTGACGGAGTGACACGAGCGTGACCACGCAATACCTGTTGGGGATCGACCAGGGAACGAGCAGCAGCCGCACGGTTGTCTACGATGCGCGGGCGAATGTCGTCGCGAGCGCGCAGCAGGAGTTCCGGCAGATCTACCCGAAGTCCGGCTGGGTGGAACACGACCCGGAGGAGATCTGGGCGACGGTCAGGCGCACAATGAAGGAAGCGCTGGACAACGCCGGCATCACGATGCGCGATATCGCCGGCATCGGCATCACCAACCAGCGTGAAACGACGCTGGTCTGGGACCGGCGCAGCGGCGAGTGTATTTACAATGCAATCGTCTGGCAGGATCGGCGCACGGCGAACGTCTGCCGCGAACTGCGCGGCCGTATCGCCGACGACGTCGTCGCCGGCAAGACCGGGCTGCGCCTGGACCCGTATTTCTCGGCGACCAAGGCAGCATGGATACTGGACAACGTGGACGGTGCGCGCCGTCTCGCCGATGACGGTCACCTCGCGTTCGGTACGGTCGACAGTTTCCTGCTGTGGCGGCTCACCGGCGGCGCCGTGCACGCCACCGATGCGACCAATGCGTCCCGCACGATGTTGTTCAACATCCATACGCAGCGTTGGGATGACGAGCTGCTGGCGCTGCTGGAGATACCGCGGTCGATGTTGCCCGAGGTGCTGGACTGTGCGGCGGAGTTCGGCAGCACCCGCGAAGATGAATTCGGCGCCGCCGTTCCCGTCTGCGGCATCGCCGGCGATCAGCAGGCCGCGCTGATCGGCCAGGCCGGCTTCGAGTACGGCATGACGAAAAGCACCTACGGCACCGGATGTTTCGTGATCGCAAATACCGGTAGCACAGCGGTGACGTCACACAACCAGCTGCTGACGACGATCGCCAGCCGCATCGGTGGCGAAGTCAGCTATGGCCTCGAAGGCAGCGTGTTCGTCGCGGGCTCCGCGCTGCAGTGGCTGCGCGATGAATTGCGGATCATCGGCTCCGCACCGGAATCGGAGCAGGTGGCCGAGCGCACCGGTATCGTCGACGACGTGTACGTGGTGCCGGCCTTCGCCGGTCTCGGCGCGCCGTACTGGGACCCGGATGCCCGGGGCGCCATCGTCGGGCTGAGCCGGGGCAGTGGGCGCGACCAGATCGTGACGGCGACGCTGCAGGCGGTTGCCTACCAGACACGCGACCTGTTCGACGCGATGGCGGACGACGGCATGGCGCCGAGCGTGATTCGTGTCGACGGCGGCATGGTGGCCAACGACTGGTTCCTGCAGTTCCTGTCCGACATCCTCGACGTCCGCGTGGAGCGCCCGACAAACGTGGAATCCACGGTGCTCGGTGCGGCCTACCTGGCGGCGTTGCAGTGCGGCCTGATCGACGACCTGCAGCAGGCGTCGCACCTGTGGCGCTGCGACGCTGCGTTCGAGCCGCGCATGTCGGGCGATCAAAGAGACGCGTTGCTCGCGGGCTGGGCGGCCGCTGTCGCGCGTGTGCGCGGCGACAGGTAGTTCTCGAACTGCAGCGTCGATCGACGCCAGCTGCGCTTCTCGGCGTACGTTCTGCAACGGTTCCTGTCCAGTCCGAGCGCGCGCAGGCAGGCTGAGCGCAGATCCTCGTCCAGCACGCCAACCTCGTCCGAGGTGATCACGTCGACCGGGCCGTCTACCGGTAGAGCCGCCACCGGCAATCCGCAGGCCATGGCTTCCAGCAACACGATGCCGAAGGTGTCGGTCCGGCTGGGAAATACGAACACATCACCGCCCGCAAGGTGCGCAGCGAGATCTTCGCCGAACCGATAGCCCAGGAAGTGGCTGTTCGCGTAACGGGACGCGAGCCGTTTCCTGTCGGGACCGTCGCCGATGATTACCTTGCTCCCGGGCAGTTCGAGATCGAGAAAGGCCTCCAGGTTCTTTTCCACCGAAACGCGGCCCATGTAGATCCATATCGGTCGCGGCAGTTCGAAGTCGAAGCGCCGTGCAGGCGAGAAGAGCTTTGCGTCGACCCCGCGTGACCAGATCACGACGTTCTCGAAGCCTCGCTGCTCGAGTTTCTCGAGCACTCGCCGGGTCGGCACCATCGTGTGCGTGGCGGGGCGATGGAACCAGCGCAGCAGTCTCGCAGTCCAGCTGATGGGAATCGGTACGCGCGCTCTGACGTATTCGGGAAACTGCGTGTGATAGGCCGTTGTAAAAGGCAACTTGCGGCGCAGGCAGTATTTTCGCGCCGCCAGCCCGAGCGTGCCTTCCGTCGCGATGTGGATGCAGTCGGGGTCGAATGCATCGAGTTCGCGGCGTACACCGCGGCCCGGGAACACCGCCAGGCGGATCTCTTTGTAAGTCGGCAAAGCGATCGTTCGCCGGCCCTCGGGCGTAACCATTAGGACCTCGTGTTCGAGTGCCTCCAGTTCCTCGCGAGTCCTCTCAAGGGTCTGTACGACCCCGTTGACCTGCGGTTTCCACGCGTCGGTGACAATCGCAATACGCATGGCCGCTATCGTGGCGGCACTATCTTAAGGGGCGGTTACAGTTCGATGACCGCCCGTTTACCGTAGCGGTATCGCCATCACCAATGTGTCACGAAAGAATCACACGTTTGTCGCAATCGGCCCGGAGAATCTGTCGCCAGGTCACAAGGAACGGAGTTGAATCGTGGTCGAGTATCTTGACCAGTTCGAGCTGAACCTGTGCTTGCGCGTAAATGCCCTGAGTCGGCGCGAACTCGCAAGGCGCTTCTTCAGCGTCGTGTCGTGGCTCGGCGATTATCCTGCGTGGCTCGCCCTCGGCATGGTCGTCGCCGTTCGGCAAGACGCCGGTGCCCTGGGTTTTGCTACGGTCGCCATCGCTACGGGCTCGCCGGAGTCCTCGTTTACAAAGGGCTCAAGGAGAGGCTGGTGCGCGAGAGACCGTTCGTCAGGCACGGCGAGATTGTCTGTGGTACGGCGCCTCTGGACCGCTACAGTTTTCCGTCCGGCCATACACTGCACGCGGTCAGCCTGACCATCCTCTACGGCGCGTACGAGCCGGCGTTGCTCGTCGTTCATGGCGCCTTTCGCACTGCTGGTTGCCGCTTCGCGGATCATTCTCGGTTTGCACTACCCGAGTGACGTGATAGCCGGTACTGCGATCGGCGCGGTGCTGGGGGTGACGGCAGTTGCGCTGGCCGGTTAGCCGTTGAATCGCTTCCACGCAACCGCGGCCCAGACGAGTACGACCAGTGCCAGGCTGACAAATACGGCCGCGGAACCGAGGTCCTTGGCGCGCCCGGAAAGCTCGTGGTGTTCGTCGCCGACACGGTCGATCGCGGCCTCTACGGCCGAGTTCAGGAGCTCGACGATAAGAACCAGCAGCAGACAGGCGACGAGCAGCAGCTTTTCGTAGGTGGTCGTTCCCAGCCACAGCGCAACGGGCGTCATGACCAGGCCACCGCCCAGTTCCTGGCGGAACGCGGCCTCATGCCGCCACGCATGGGCAAAACCCTGCGCGGAAAACCGCGTGGCGCGAATTACACGCCTGATGCCGGTGTTGCCTGGTTTGCCCATGCGCGTCTTTCAGTCCGGCTTGGCTGGCGTGCCGCCCGCAGAGTAAACGTCAGGCCGCGACGCGGCGCCGCAGCGCATCGTTCTGCAGGATGCTTACGCCAGCGTCGCTGTACGACAGGAGCAGGAGCTCGCCTGCCAGATCTTCCGCGATGGCTGTTCTGTGCTCGACCCAGTCGCCGTCATTCGCGTAGCGCACCCCGCCGATGCGGCGGATGCCGGGACGGTGGATGTGCCCGCATACGACGCCGTCGAAGCCGCGCGATGCCGCGTAGGCCGCGGCGGTTTCTTCGAAGCGCCGGATATACTGAACCGCCCGCGACAGGCGCGTCTTGATGCGCGTGGACAACGGTGAGAAGTTCGCCGCCGAAGCTGCTGCGCAAACGTTGCAGTCTGACGTCGGTCTCGAGCAGGGCCGTGTAGACTGCCGCGGCAAAACGCTCGAGATTGGTGCCTTCGCGAATTGATGCATCGAGGATGTCGCCGTGCATCGTCAGCAGCCGTTCGCCGGCTGCGGTAACGTGTACGACCTCGCTCCTGATGTCCACGCCGCAGATCTGGGAGCCAGTGACTCGCCGGAATTCCTCGTCGTGGTTGCCGGGTATGAATACGACCCGTGTGCCGCAGTGGGCGAGTTCGATCAGGCGCCCGATCACAAGACGATGCTCCGCGGGAAATATCGGCCGAGATTTCATGCGTTTGAGGTCGACGATATCGCCGACGAGGTAGATTGTATCGGCGCTGACATGCGCCAGGAACCGGTGCAGATCTGCTGCACGGCAGGCTATGGTCCCGAGGTGCACGTCGGACAGCCACAGCGTCCGATAGTGACGGGTCGTCACTGTGGTCGTGGCGGTCTCTCGGCTCTGCACGGTGATCAGACTACGAGGTTTTTTTGACGAAGGGCTTAAGGTTTCGTGACAGTTGTGTTGCCCTTGACTGTTGCATCCTTATGGCCCAATGATTGCGAACCAGCATCGAGCCCGCTGGCGTACAGACGACAGCGCAACCCGACTTGTTAAGAGCCCGCCAGAAAATTGGAAAATACCGTGTCATCGGCCGCATTGCGTCCGGCCCTCTCGCCGACGTCTACCGCGCCTACGACACGATCCAGAAACAGCGCGTCGCGCTGAAAATACCGAAGTCCGATGCCTATTCCGGCAACGAGGAATTCCTGCACGAGGTGCAGGTTGCGACCCGGCTGCAGCATCCGAATATTTTGTCGGTACTCAATGCGTGCTACATCGACGACCACTTCGTGATCGCGATGGAGCTGGGCGAGGAATCGCTGGCCGACCGTATCGAGCGCCGCATTTCGACGGCGCGCGCACTCGACCTGGCCGGCCAGGCCATCGCGGCCCTGGCCCACGCGCACGAGCACAGGATCATTCATTGCGACATCAAGCCCGAGAACTACATCCTGTTTCCGGGCAACCAGCTGAAGCTTTGCGACTTCGGGTTTGCCAAGATCAGCCTGCGCACCCTCAAGGCGTCGGGCTCCGGCACCATCGACTACATCGCGCCGGAGCAGGCCATGGGCCGGCCGAAGTTCCAGTCCGACGTGTTCTCGCTGGGGCTGGTGCTGTACCGCCTGCTGTCCGGGAAACTGCCGGAGTGGCCGTTCAACTGGCCGATGGTCGGCTACGAACGCCTGGCCGCGAAGGTGCGCCCGGAACTCGTGGAGATGCTGAGGAAGGCGATCCAGCTCGACCCGGCGAACCGTTACCGTGACGCGGTGCAGATGATGTCCGAGTTCGAGCAGCTGCAAAGCCACGCCCGGCGGCAGAAGCGCACCAGGGCGCGCGGTGAGCGCAAGCCGGGCACGACGTGGCGCCGCATGCAGTGGCGCGAGTTCCAGCGCCAGTACAAGAAGGTCCTCGATACGCGGCACCAGTGCCGGCATTGCGAAGGGCCGGTTTCGGAGAGCATGCAGGCGTGTCCGTGGTGTGGCTTCGACAACCCCGCGCGAAGCTCGGAGTCGTCGATGCCGTCGAGCTGTCCGCGCTGCGGGCGCGGCGTCAAGCTCGACTGGCGCTACTGCCCGTGGTGTTAGGGCGGGGGTTTCGAATCGACCGGCACGCGCAGGTACCCCGACAAGCGTTATAGCGCCCGTTGCAGCAACTCGCGCTGTCGCGGGTCCCTGATGCCGTTCATGCGCTACTGCCCGTGGTGTCGCATGAAGGTGCGCGAACATGGAAGATGCCGGGCAACCGCGCTTGCTGCCCGGCATGCGGCTGGGGAGTCGCGCGGGATTTCTGGCATTACTGCGCCTGGTGCGAGAGAGCCCGTGATGGGGCGTGACCTGACGGGCGCAACCGGGCGCCTCTGACGAGCGGCGGATGACGGCGATTCTGCTACGGTGAGGACGCGGTCGAGCCCGATAGCCAGGCCGCGGCGTGGGCGACGGCGGTCGTCGCGTTCACCGAGCGTGCGCCTTACAAGGACACCGAGAACCAGGATACCGTCGCCGTCATCCCCTGGGGACCGCCGTCGGTCGTGCTGGTTGTCGCGGATGGCGTCGGCGGCCTTCCGCGGGGGCGGTCACGCGGCGTGACGGCTGTATGCGCGCGCTCGCCGCGCGCTCTCGGTGGCGTGTCCGAGACGGTCGTCCTGCGCACCGCGATCCTCGACGGCATCGAAGCCGCAAACGAGGCGGTGCTGCGGCTCTCGAACGGCTCCGCGACGACGATGACGGTGATCACGATCGAGGCGGCGGCTGCGCCCGTTCCTACCAGATCGGCGATTCGGAAGCCCTGATCGTCGGGCAGCGTGGCCGCATCAAGTTGCAGACGACGGCGCATTCGCCGACGGGTTTCGCGGTCGAGGCGGGGTTTCTCGACGAGCGCGAAGCGCTGCATCATGCCGAGCGGCACCTGGTGTCGAATTTGCTCGGCACCACCGACATGAAGATCGATATCGGCACCCCGGTCGAGTTGCGGCCGCGGGATACCGTGCTGATCGCGAGCGACGGGCTGATGGACAACGTGCACGTGCACGAGATTATCGAGCACATTCGCAAGGGGCCGGCGCAGGCTGCCGTGGATGAAGTCGTCAAACTCGCGCGCCGTCGCATGCAGTCGAACAACGGCAAAGACCCGTCGAAGCCCGATGATCTGTCACTAATCCTCTACAGAAAGCGTCCACCGAAGCGGCGGCGTGCGCAGGGCAAGTCCTGATCCACGCGCTGCAGGGTCGAAAATATCTGTATTATCATAAACTTGCGGTCACTTTAGCGAGACCGGCGCATGCTCGGCAGGGCTATTGATTGACCACTGGCGGCGTATTATCGTCAGTGCAGGTCGCAAACGCGTTTGCGAACCCGGCTCACGCGGGAATTGAGATGGAACTCCGGCACACGTTTGGCGCTCAAAACAACGCATACCGGTCGTTCCGGGTCGTCATGACACAACAGGCCGGGCCTCGACACTCGCCACCGAGAGGCACGAGCAAATGAACTGCAAACAGTCAGCCAGAATTTCGGTCCGCTGGGCCAGAACCGGCCTGGCGGTCTGCGCCGCGACACTCCTCATCGCCGGTTGCAAGACCTCGGTCATCCAGCCGCCGAGCAGCGGCATCCCCGCGCCGCCACCCAGCGGCATGCCGTCACCGCCTTCCGGAGGTTCGTCCGGCGGCGGTTCCTCGGGTGGCGAACAGAGCGGCGGTCAACAGGGCGGTGGCTCGTCGGGTGGCGGTTCATCCGGCGGCGGTGAGCAAGGTGGCGGCCAGCAAGGCGGCGGCCAGCAAGGCGGCGGTTCCTCGGGTGGCGGTTCATCCGGCGGTGGTTCGCAGGGCGGCGGTTCATCCGGCGGCGGCGCCTCGCCCAGCGGCGGTTCGGCTGGCGGCGCAGGCGGTCAGGGCGGCGGCGTGGGCAGCGTGCCGCAAATCGAATTCCCGACGCCAGGCGGCGTGCCGGGCATGAGCGGCGGTGCGGGCGGCGAAGGCGCTGACGGGGCTGCCGGCGAAGGTGCAGACGGTGGTGACGGCGACGGCGACGGCGACAGCGGCGGCGAGTGCGGAAGCACGGGCCCGCTCCCGGGCGGCGTCGGCGGCATGGGCCAGGCCGGTGAATGCCTGGGCGGCGGCGGAGCCGCGAGCGATTCCGCCGAGGCGGCGCTGGAAGGCGGCGGTGAAGCCGGCGGAGAAGGCGAGGGCGGCGGCGCTGCGGGCGGCACGGGCACGGGCGGCGCGGGCAGCGCCGGGCAGTTTCCCGGCGAAACGGATGCCGAGCGCGCCGAAAGACTGGGTCGCGAGCTCGACGAGTCGATCGGCGGTTTCGACGAGGTCCTGAGCGAAGAACAGCGGCAGGTCGCATCGGTCGGTCGCAACATGGAAGGATTCGGCGGTAATGGCGGATCTGGCGGCGGAGCCGGGGGCATCAGCCTCGGCGAGCAAGCCGCAGGCGGCACCGGCGCGGGTTCGGTATCGGTCGCCAACCAGCCGCAGGCACAACGGGAATCGCCGGTTGCGGGGCTCAGCGAAGAGGAGGTTCGCGAGCGCACGCCGGACGACATTCCGGTGCTGGTCGACGACGACATCATTGCACGGCAGCTGCGCGAGGCGGCCCTGGCCGAAGAGGACCCGGAGCTGCGCGAGCGCCTGTGGGAAGAGTATCGCAAGTACAACGGTATCTGAGGAGTCGGCTAGCGAACCATGAGGAGAGCACCAGCGCTTATCGCCATGGCCCTGTTCGCATTGCAGGGCTGCACCGTCAATGAAGTCATCACTGCCGAAGAAACCGAACTCGTCGTCGCGGATGACCCGGTCGACGAGGCTTTGCTGCTCGATATCGGCATCATCGAGTTCCAGGACGGCGTGCCGGAAGACAACGATCCTTCGAGTACCCGGGTCTACGAGGAAATACGCGGCGCCGAGGCGCGCTACCTCCCGTACCACCTGAAGACCACATTGCAGGGGACGGGGCACTGGGGCGCTGTGCGGGTAATCCCTTCGCGCGAGGCGTTCACCGACGTCATCATCAGCGGCCGGATCGATAAATCGGACGGCGAGTACGTGAAGCTCGAGATATCCGTCGATGACGCCGCCGGCCGTCACTGGTATTCGGAAAAGTACAGTGCGCAGACCGGCGTGTCCTCGTATTCGGAGCGGCGCGACCGGCGTCTCGATCCGTACCAGAAAGTCTTCAACGACATCGCGAACGATCTGCAGGCCTACGTGGCCGGCATGCCTGCCGAGGACGTGCGGCGCATTCGCCAGGTATCCGAGCTGCAGTTCTTCGGCGAAATGTCGCCCGCGCAGTTTGGCGAACACCTCGCGACCGACGACGACGGCATCACGCAGGTAGTGCGCCTGCCGGCCGAGAACGATCCTGCCGTGGCACGCCTGCGGCAGATCCGGGAACGCGACCGTCTCGTCGTGGACACGCTCAACGAGCACTACGCGAATTTCTATTACGGCATCGCGATCCCTTACAACGCCTGGCGCAAGACCTCCCGCGAAGAGGTCATCAACTACCGGCAGGTGAAGCGGTCGGCTGCGCTGCAGACACTCATGGGTGTCGTCGTCCTGGCAGGTTCGCTCGCTGTGGACACGGACAGTTCGAGTTCGTCGACGCGGCGCATGCAGCGCAGCCTGCAGAGCATCGGTATCTCCCAGGGCATCGACCAGATTTTCGCCGGTTTCTCGCGGCGTTCCGAGGCGTCGCTGCATGTGGAGGCGATCAAGGAGTTGTCGGAGTCGTTCGGCTCCGAGGCGGCGCCCATGGTCATCGAGGTGGAAGGCCAGTCCCGCCGCCTCACCGGCACGGCGGCCGCGCAATACGAGAGCTGGCGCCGCTTGCTGCGTGAGATCTACGAGGCGGAAACCGGATTCCCGACGCCAATCGATCTCGGCTCACCTGCTCGCGAGGCTGAACCGACTGGATGAGCGATCGAAAACCGGCGCGAGGCCTGAGCGTTGGCACCCGGCTCGCTAATCGGTATACCTTAGCCCGCCGCTTAGGCAGAGGAGGCGCGGCCGAGACCTGGCTCGCGACGGACCGGATCACCCGGGCTTCCGTCGCGCTCAAGATCCTCGTGAACGATCGCATCGGCGCCGACGCGCTGCGGCGCGAGTGGCAGCTCGCGATACGCCTCATGCACGCGCACATCGTGCGCGTATTCGAGTTTCACGAAGACGACGGCGCGTTCTACAGCCTGCAGTTCATCGATGGTCCCGATATCGGCGTGCTTGCCGGTGCCCCGCTCACGGATTCGCTGCCGCCGCTCGCCCTAATCGCGGACGCGCTGCGTTACGCGCACGGGAAAGGGGTGGTGCACAGGGACGTCAAGGCCGCGAACATCCTGCTCGATCACAATGGAGCGCCCTACCTGATCGACTTCGGCGTGGCTGCGACGCGCGGCGAAGATCCGGGCGGCGGTTCGCTCATCGCGGCGAGCCCGCAGCAACTGTCGGGCGGCGCGCCCGAGCCTGCGGACGACATCTTTGCGCTCGGCGGCCTGGTCTACGAACTGGTGAGCGGTCGTTCGCCCTGGAGTTCCTCGGACACGGCGCGTGCCATTCTCGAGGAAGAGCCGCCGCCGCTAACCGCGGCGGATGGCTCGGCCGTGCCGCAGGAACTGCAGGCGCTGGTGACGCAGATGCTGGACAAGCAGGCATCGCGGAGACCGGACGCCGAGTCGGTTGCGAACCGCCTTGCCGAACTCGGTTTTGCGCCGGCACCGGCCGCCAGGCGCTACGTCGCTGCCGCCGGTGGTGCCAGCGACGAAATCATCGAGACGCGGGAAGCCGTTCGGCCGGTGAAGCACGAGTCGCGGGCGCCGGCCGCAACGGGCGGCGCGCCGTCGAGCGGCATCAGCCCGCGAGCCCTCGGCATCAGCCTGGCCGCGCTGCTCGTGTTGCTGCTCGGTGTCGTGTTCCTGTTGCCGAGGACCGTCGACAAGCCGGCCCCGGAGTCGGCGGCCGGGACGGACGAAGCGCCGGCGGAAACGGCGCCGGCGGCCACGGGCGAGCCGCGAAAGCCCGGCGTCGGGTTCAGCGAGAATGTCGAGGACCTGAGCGGCCGCGACCAGCGTGTCCAGGACCGGGCAGCGACCGAGGAAGTGCTCGGGGAGTTGCTGTCCAAGATGGATACGCTGGAAAGCCGTGCCGTGCAGCGCTGGGGCGGCCTGCGATTCGCGCGTGCGCAGGCGGTTTATGCCGAAGGCGATGAGGCCTACCTGGCCCGCGACTATGCGACGGCGTCGCGGAAGTACCGCGAGGCGATCGAAATCGTCGAGCCGTTGCTGGATGAAGTCGACAAGGTCTTCGCGGCAACCTATGCAGAGGCGCAGGCGGCCCTCGAGGCTGCCGATCCCGTCGAGGCCGTGCGCCTGTTCGATCTCGCCGCCGCGATCAGCCCGGGCCACCGCGGTGCGCAGGAGGGACTCCAGCGTGCACGTAACCTGGACACGGTGCTGTCGCTGATGGACCAGGGACTCGCGCATGAGAAAGAGCTAGAGCTGCAGGCTGCGCGGCAGAGCTTCGAGCGGGCCGTCGAGCTGGACCCGGCCTGGGAACCGGCGCAGGTGGCCCTCGAGCGCGTGCGCGGCACGATCACGCAGATGGAATTCGACCAGCGCATGACGGAGGGTCTGACAGCGCTCGCGGAAGGCGATTACCTCGCGGCACGCGCGGCGTTTCGCATGGCGCAGAAGCTGAAACCGGGGTCGCCGGAGCCGGCCGACGGGCTGCTGCAGGTCGACCAGGGCTTACGGCTGCAGGACATCGGTTCACTGGAACAAAAAGCAGAGCGGCACGAACAGGCGGAAGAGTGGCAGGAGGCGAGCGACACCTACGAGGGTATCCTCGGAACTCGACTCCACCCTGGTGTTTGCGCAGGAGGGCCTGGCCAGGACCCGGCAGATGGAGGCCCTGCACGATAAGCTGGAGGGCTATATCGACGAGCCGGACACGCTGAGCCGGCCCTCGACGATGCAGGCCGCGACCGGTCTGCTGCTCGACATCACGCGCATGGAAGAGATCGGGCCGCGCCTCGCGGACCGGCGCGACGAGCTGTCGCGGTTGCTGAAACGGGCCGCGACGCCGCTGACGGTAACGTTCGTTTCCGACAACCGGACGGACGTTTCAATCTACAAAGTTGGTAAACTCGGCAGCTTCGACCAGCATCAGCTTCGCCTGCGGCCGGGCACCTACGTTGCGGTCGGCGTACGCCCCGGATACCGCGACGTGCGGCTCGAGTTTCGCGTGGCGCCCGGAAATTGACATGCAGCCCATCGTCGTTCGCTGCGAGGAACCGATTTGAGTTTGAACCTATTCATCAGGGACGTCGAAGGCGAACGGCGGATAGACACGAAGCGCCTGCCGATTCGGGTCGGCACGGGCAGCGACTGCGATTTGCGCCTGCCGGGACCCGGCGCCGCGCCCGTGATGATGCTCGACGTGCTCGACGACGCTCCCTTCGTGCAGCCGGTAGGGCGCGACGACGCGATGGCGATCAACGGCGAGCCGCTGTCCGCCAGCCGCCGACTGCAGAACGGGGACGAGCTCAGCTACTTCGGCAGCCGCATCCGTGTGCATCTCGACGAAGCGCGGCTGGTACTGGAGGTTCGGCTCGAAGATAGCGCGTACGTCACCAGGCCGCCTGAAGTTGGCGGCGCGGGCGATCAGCCCGCCGAGGAGACGATTGCGCCGACCGCGTTCCGGCGCGCGGCCGAAACGCCCACGGCAAGCGTGGAGAGTTCGGACCACAGGGTCCTGCGCTGGGTGATCGGCGGCGCCCTGGTATTCCTGGTCAGCGCCTCGTTTCTCCTGTTCACGTCCAAGTCCGTCAAGTTCGAGGTGACGCCCGGCGAGCCCGATTCGTTCAGCGTCAGCGGCGGCTGGTTCCGCCTGCCGCTGGGTGACCGCGTGCTGCTGCGCAAGGGCAGCTACACCGTGCAGGTATCGCAGCAGGGCTACTACGACGTCACCCGCAATTTCGAGATTGGCGACGAACAGAATGTCATCGTCGACATCGAGATGCGCAAGCTGCCCGGGCACGTGACCGTCGTTACCAACCCGCCCACCGAAGCCACCGTGGCGATCAACGAGAGCGAGATCGGGCCAGCCCCGTTCGGGCCGATCGAACTGTTGCCCGGCGAGCACAGCGTCAGCGTGCGCGCGGAGCGGTTCCTGCCTTACAGCGGCGTCATCAACGTGCCGGGCCTGGGCCTGCACGAGCAGCTCAGCGTGCAGCTCGTGCCACGCTGGGCGGAAGTAACGATCGACTCCGAACCGTCCGGAGCGCGTGTCTTCGCGGGCGAGGACCAGGTCGGCGAAACGCCCGCGACCATCGAACTCATGGAAGGCACGCACCAGATCAGCGTGGTGCATGACGGCTACAGCGCCTGGGACGGCACGGTCATCGCGGAGCCCAATACCGAAGCCGAGTTGCCATTGATCCGGCTGCAGCCCGCCAACGCGCGGTTGCTCGTCAACTCGATCCCGCGCGGCGCCAACGTCACGGTCAATGGCCGCTATCGCGGCCAGTCGCCGATCACGCTGGACCTGGCGCCGGACATCAACTACGAGATCGGGCTGTCCAAGGCCGGCTACGGTATTACCAGCCGCAAGGTTCGCCTCGAAGCGGCGGCCAGCGATTCGATCACGGTCGACCTGACCGCCAGGACCGGCACGCTCACGGTGAATGTGCAGCCCGCCGACGCCACGGTCTACGTGGACGGGCAGGCTCGCGGCACCGGCAACACGACGCTGCGCCTGAGTTCGGCGCCGCATCGCATCGAGGTGCGCAAAACCGGTTACGAATCCTGGTCGCGCACGGTGACGCCGCGGCCCGGCTATCCGCAAACGCTGGCGGCTCGCCTGCGTTCGCTGGAAGAGATCGAACGCGCATCGGTCTCGCTCGAGCGCCAGACCGCGGCCGGACAGACCTTGCGCCTGGTGGAGCCCGGCACTTTCACGCTCGGGTCGTCGCGCAGCGAGCAGGGCAGGCGGGCGAACGAAGTCATCGTACCGGTGCGGCTGACCCGGCCATTCCTGATCGGCGTGAAAGAAGTCACCAACCGGGAATTTGCGCAGTTCCGGGCCAATCACGATTCGGGCGCCGACATCCATCCCTCGATGGCCGGCGACAACAACCCGGCGGCGAACGTCACCTGGGCGGATGCCGTGCAGTACTGCAACTGGCTGAGCGCGCGCGAGGGCCTGACACCGGTTTACAAAGAGGAGTTCGGCAAGTGGGTCGCCATCCGGCCGTTCCCCGACGGTTACCGCCTGCCGACGGAGGCGGAATGGGTCTGGGCCGTTCGCTACCAGGGCGGCGGTGGCGCGCTCAAGTATGCCTGGGGCAAGGAGTGGCCGCCGCGGCGCGATGCGGGCAACTATGCCGACAAGTCGGCGGCTGACCTGGTACCCACGATCATCCCGGGCTATGACGACGGCTTCGCGTCGACCGCGGAGGGCGGCAAGTTCCCTGCCAACGCCCTCGGCATCTTCGACGGTGCAGGCAATGTGGCCGAGTGGGTAAACGACTTCTACACGGTGCCGGCCCCCGGGGTTACGGAACCGATGGTCGATCCGCTCGGTCCCGAGCGCGGACAGTCGTACGTGATCCGGGGTTCGAGCTGGCGCCATGCAACGACCACGGAGCTGCGCCTGTCCTACCGGGACTACGGCACTGATGCGCGGCCGGACGTCGGTTTCCGCGTGGCCCGCAATGCCGATTGATTTTCATGCGACAATTGCGTCGCGCGGCGGTCAAACAACCGGGTAAGCGCAAAGGATCGATCATGCATCGTTACTTGTTGACCATTCTGCTGTTGTTTGCCTGCGCCGGCGCGTGGGCACAGGATAGCGCGTCGCAGGACGACACCGAGGCTCGCGAGTCGCAGGAGTCGGAAGAAGCCGACGCCGACGAACAGGCAGACGATCTCGATCTTGACGAGGAAAGCTACATCGACGCGGAGGAAGAGGATTTTGTGCCGACCGAAGACATTCCGGCCGACCAGGCGATCCCGTTTCCGACCGATATCTAGTGCCCTGTCCCGATTTCAAAACTGGCATTGCTGATCTATGAACAAGAAAAACATTCCCGTCGAGTTCGTGTTCCAGTTGTTCGCGCTGATTATCGCGATCATCGTCGTGCACGCGTTCTACGTGTCGGCCATACGGCCGAACGCGGCGCAGATTATCGAAGAGCAGAACGCCGCGGCCGCGGTGGACCCGGACTACGTGCGTGAGCGCAGGGTCGCCGTGCTCATCAAGGATTTCGAGCAGGAAGCCTGTTTCATACTGATGTTCTGGGCGCTGGCGATCATGGGCTACAAGGCAGTTACGATCACGCGCGAGCGCCGCCTGCTCGATGTCGATCTCGTGCCGGTGGCGGAGGGCATGCGAATACTGCCGGAGGATACGCGCGAATTCGCGCGACAGGTGCAGCAGCTGCCGGACGACCAGCAGCAGATGTTGTTGCCGCGTGCGCTGTTGAACGCGCTGCGGCGATTCAATTCGACGCACAATATCCAGGACGTGTCGAGCAGCACCAACACGATCTGCGAGTCCGAGGCCGAGCGGCTCGAATCGGAGCTGTCGATGATCCGTTACATCTCCTGGGCGATCCCGTCGATCGGCTTTATCGGCACGGTGCGCGGTATCGGTGAGGCGCTGGCGCAGGCGGACAAGGCGGTGCAGGGCGATATCGCCGGCGTCACGCAGAGCCTGGGCGTCGCCTTCAACTCGACCTTCATCGCGCTCCTGATCAGCATATTCCTCATGTTCCTGGTGTATCAGCTGCAGCTCCTGCAGGAACGGCTCGTGTTCGACACGCAGGCGTATTGCGACGACAAGCTGATTCGCCACATGAGAGCGGACTGATCGTCGCGCGGAGCGAAGCGTGACCCTGCTCGCAGCACATATCAACGACGCCGGCATCGCGGTCCTCAGTGCCGATCGGCTGCTGTACCGGGAGCCCGGTTTTGCGCTCCTCGACGACGATGAACTGACGACCGGTTCGAAAGCCTTCGAAAACGCGCGCATCAAGCCGCGGCGGATTCAAAACCGCTTCTGGTCCGGCCTGACGACCGACGCGCTGCCTGACCGGCGTTTCCAGCACCTGAGCGCTGCCGACCTCGTCAGCCGCCAGCTGGAGCAGGTCTGGCAGGCAGTTGCCTCGTCCGGCGACCGGCTGGTCGTAGCCGTGCCTGCTTACATGACCGGCGAGAACCTCGGGCTGTTCCTCGGCATTGCGAACGAGCTGGATGTCCCGGTCGTCGGCATGGTCGACGCCGCTGTTGCAGCGACACGCCGGGAATACCAGGGCGCGGTACCCGTGCACGTGGATCTGAGCCTGCATGTCGCGACGTTGTCACGCCTCCGGCAAGACGGCCAGGTACAGCTCGACCGCAGTGCCGTCATCGAGAACAGCGGCATGCTGTCGCTGTACGACGCCTGGATTCGCATCATCTCGGACGCGTTCGTCAAGCAATCGCGTTTCGACCCGCTGCACACCGCGGAGACGGAGCAGGTGCTGCTGGATCGTCTCGGCGACTGGCTCGCCGCCGCGTCGGCCAGCGACAAGGTGGTGCTCGAGATCGAGTATCGCGGGATCTCGCACAAAGCGGAGCTGGAGGCCCTCGACCTGATCTCGGCCGCGGCGCCCGTCTACCAGCGCATTGCAAGCCAGCTGCGCGCCATCTACCGCGCCGAGGAAACGCCCGCGATCCAGCTGACCGATCGTGCCGCGCGCATGCCGGGTCTTTCGGACATGCTGGCGGCGCGCGTCGGTGGCGAAGTGTTCCTCCTCGAGCCCGGCGCTACCGCGCGCGGGCTGCTGACCCGCTGCCGCGACATGCAGCGTGGCGACGGCGGCGTGACGCTCATCCGGCAGCTGCCCTGGGACCAGTCGCCGGTGTCGATCGAGAAGGACGAAGCACCGACCGCGGCGGGGCAGCCCACGCATGTTCTGTTCGAGCACACGGCCCACCTGATCGAAGGCCGCAGCCTGGTGTTGGGTTCCCAGCCCGTGGCGGGCGAGCGCTGGATCGACCTGCGTGGCGACATGCCCGGTGTATCGCGGCGGCACTGCGCGATCCAGCGCAAGAACGGCCAGTGCGTCGTGGAGGACTTCAGCCGCTACGGCACGTTCCTGAACGGCCACAAGATCGACGGTTCCGCGGTGCTGCAGGTCGGCGACCTGGTCCGCGTCGGGAGTCCCGGTTACGAGTTCCGCCTCATCACGACGGAGGCCGACGATGGCTCGTAAACGCCGTCAATTCGAGGTGTTCAGCATGTCGTTCCTCGACTGCATGAGCTGCGGTTTCGGCGCCGTCATCCTGTTCTTCATGATCATCAATGCCCAGGTGAAGGAGGCCACCGAGGACGACCCGACCGAGCTGATGGCGGAGAGCAAGCGCCTCGAGGTCGAGATACTGGAAGGCCGCAAGAACATGGTGCTCGCCAAGAACACCCTGGAAACGCTGGACGAAGAAAAGCAGACGGCGGAAGGCAAGATCGCGCAGATCATCGCGCTGATAAAGGAACTGCGCGAAGAACTCGCCGAGTACGACGACGAGACACTCGCCAAGATCGAACGCATCGAAAAGTTGCAGAGCGACATCAAGTCGCTGGAAGAGGAAGTCAAGCGGCTGCTCGCGCTGAAGGCCGAAGAGGACAACCAGGGCGCGCGCATTCGCGAATTCAAGGGCGAGGGTGATCGCCAGTACCTGACGGGGCTCAAGCTCGGCGGCAACCGCACACTGATACTCGTCGATCGTTCGGCGAGCATGCTGGACGACACGATCGTCAACATCATCCGCCGCCGCAACATGTCGGACGACGACAAGCTGCGCGCCGTCAAGTGGCGCCAGGTGGTGGCCAGCGTCGACTGGCTAACGTCGCAGTTCAAGGCGGGCAGCAAGTTCCAGATCTACATGTTCAACAACGAGGTCCAGCCCGTGATCAAGGGCAGTGACGGCGTGTGGCTGGAAGCGGACGACGGCACCACGCTGGATGAGGCCATCCGGGTACTGCGGCGCACGATTCCCGAGAACGGCACCAACGTGCGTGCCGCGTACGAGATCGCGTCCAAGCTGACGCCGCGACCGGACAACATCATCCTGCTCATTGACGGCCTGCCCACGATGATGGAAGCGACGAGCAACCGCCGCATGGTGACCGGCCGCGACAGGATGAGTATGCACGGCCGTTCGATCCGGGAGCTGCCGAGCGGCATCCCGGTCAATATATTGCTGTTCCCGATGGAGGGCGACTACGACGCCGCCATCGCCTACTGGACGCTGGCTTACGGGACCGGCGGCTCGTTCATGGCCGTCAGCCGTGACTGGCCGTAGCAGCATGGAGCGCGTATGAGCAAACGACGCCGCAACGTTGACGCATTCAGCCTTTCGTTCCTCGACTGCATCTGCTGCGGGTTCGGCGCGATCATCCTGCTGCTCGTCTTGTCGAAGATCTACGAGCCGATGATCATCGAAAAGACCCAGGACGACCTGGAGGCCCTGATCGCATTGCTGCAACAGGAGCTGTTCGATATTCGCGGCGAGACGGCGATTCTGAACCGCGAGCTCAAGGACGTGCGCGAGCAGACGTCGGACACGAAGATCCAGCTGGCCCGGCTGCAGCAGGAACTCAGCACCGTGAAAGGCCAGTACGAAGCGTCGCAGGAGGAGTCGGACTCGACCATCGACGAAGGCGCGCTCGCGTCAGCGAAGCAGCGGCTGACCGACGAGATGCGTCGCCTGCAGCCCTATTACAAGCGCGCCGACAACGACGCGGTCGCCGGCATTCCCGTGGACAGCGAGTACATCATCTTCATCATCGACACGTCGGGCAGTATGCAGCAGTACAACTGGGACCGGGTGCAGAGGAAGCTCAACGAAACGCTCGACGTCTACCCGCAGGTCAAGGGCCTGCAGATCATGAACGACAACGGCAACTACATGTTCTCGCAGTACGCGGGCAAGTGGATCCCGGACACGCCGGGGCGCCGCGAAGCTATCAAGAACACGATGCGCCTGTGGCGCCCGTTCAGCGACAGTAACCCCGTCGACGGCATCATCTACGCGATCAGCACCTACTGGTCGCCCGAGAAGAAAATCAGCATCTACGTATTCGGCGACGAATTCAGCGGGCGTTCGATCGAGAACGTCGTGCGGCAGGTGGATACCGTCAATCGCGTGGACGCCGAGGGTAAGCGCATGGTCCGCATTCACGCGGTCGGCTTCCCGTTCCTGTTCCGCGGCAACGGCGATATCCCGCCGACGGCCCACAAGTTCTCACAGCTCATGCGCGTGCTGTGCGAGCGCAACGGCGGCACCTTCGTTGCGCTGACGCACTGGGACCGCTGACCGCGGCGAGCGCACTTTTCGCCATATTTGATCGGCGGTTTTCCACCGGGCGGTCCCGCGTGCACCGCATTTTCGCCTTGTAATCATCCTGTCGACGGCCGCAAGCCGGCCTCATTACACGAAGGAGATTTCAATGCGTAAGACCATTTCAGCAATCACTGTACTCAGCCTCGTTGCGATGGCGCCGATGGCCGCGCAGGCGGCCGCGTCCAAGCAGGAAAAGATCGGCGTCGGCGCCGGCGCGATTGTCGGCGCCGCGGCGGGTGGGCCGGTGGGCCTCATCATCGGCGCCGCGATCGGTGCCGGCATCGGCGACAACATGCAGCGCAAGAGCGACGAGATCGATTCGCTCTCCGCCGAGCTCGCGGCATCCAGGACCGAGGTCGTGAAGCTGGAGCGCGACATGAGCAGGATGGACCGGAATCTCGATACGCTCAGCGCCGAATTGCAGCGGCTGCAGCGTTACGCGAGTCCGGAGATCGCCAGCCTGTTGCAGGCCGGCATCGCCATGGACCTGCTGTTCCGCACCGATGAGGCCGTGCTGGCGGATACGACCGGCGGCCGGCTGCACGAACTCGCCACGACGCTGGCCTCGATGCCCGCAATCCGCGTGCAGCTGGACGGCTTCGCGGACGAGCGCGGCGACGCGGACTACAACCAGCAGCTGTCCGAACAGCGCGTGAACTTTATACGCGACCAGCTCGTCACGGCCGGTGTGGACGCGTCCCGCATCTCGGCCACGGCACACGGCGAGTCGCCTGCGCAGGACACCAGCGTCGACAGCTACGCCCTCGAGCGCCGCGTCAGCCTGAAGCTGTACACGGATGACGTGACCTCGTTCGCCGCCAATCCCGAATGATCCCTATGCCGATTCCCCTGTGACTCATCGCGAGTCCCCGCTTTGCCGGCCCTTCGGGGCCGGCTTTTTTGCTCGCGCTTCGAGAAGCGCTCCTACAAGCGATCCGATTCGTCCGTAGGAGCGGTTCTCGAGCCGCGACCAGTAACGCACCGAAGCCTGTAGGAGCGGTTCTCGAACCGCGACCAGTAGCCCACCGAAGCCTGTAGGAGCGGTTCTCGAACCGCGACCAGTAGAACACCGAAGCCTGTAGGAGCGGTTCTCGAACCGCGACCAGTAGCACACCAAAGCCCGTAGGAGCGGTTCTCGAACCGCGACCAGTAGCCCACCGAAGCCCGTAGGAGCGGTTCTCGAACCGCGACCAGTAGCCCACCGAAGCCTGTAGGAGCGGTTCTCGAACCGCGATCGATCGATTGATTTATAGTATCGCCATGAGTACCGACCTCGCCGACAAACACTGCAAGCCCTGCGAAGGGGGCGTTGCGCCGCTGCAGCCGGAACAGGCGCAGGAGCTGATGAACGGTCTGCACGCCGACTGGACGCTGGGCGACGACGGCAAGTCGATCGAGCGGCGTTTCCCGTTCCAGGCCTACAGCCGTACCCTCGGTTTCGCCAATGCCGTTGCCTGGATAGCGATCGTCGAGGGCCACCACCCGGTCCTGACCGTCAGTTACGGCGAGTGTGTCGTGAACTACACGACGCACGCGATCGACGGCCTTTCCGACAACGACTTCATCTGCGCGGCCAAGATCGACCGCCTCGCCGCCGATACTGCATGATCGACATCGCTGCTATCGAGGCGGCGGCCGCGCGCCTCGCGGATGTCGCGATACGCACGCCGCTCATCCGCAACGACGAGCTCGATCGTATCGCGGGCGGCCGTGTGCTCGTGAAAGCCGAGAACCTGCAGGCCATCGGCTCCTTCAAGATACGCGGCGCCTACAACCTGATGAGCCAGTTGACGGCGGAGCAGGCCGCCCACGGCGTGGTCGCGTTTTCCTCGGGCAATCACGCGCAGGGTGTTGCACTGGCGGGCCGGCTGCTGGGGATTCACGCGGCCATCGTCATGCCGGAGGACGCGCCGCGCGCAAAAATGGACAACACCCGCCGCCTCGGCGGAGAAGTCATCACCTACGATCGCTACACGGGTGACCGCGAGGCGATCGCCCGCGACATCGCGGCGGAACGCGGCGCCGCGTTGGTGCCTTCCTACGACCACGAACACATCATCGCCGGGCAGGGCACCGTCGGCCTGGAGATTGCCGAGCAGGCGCTGGAGATGCGTTTACCGCCCGACCAGGTACTGATCAACTGCGGCGGGGGCGGCCTCTCGGCCGGAAGCGCCGTGGCACTGAAGGCGCGGCTGCCGGGCGTCTCGGTGCGCACGGTCGAGCCGGAGGACTTCGACGATACCGCCCGTTCGATAGCCGCCGGCGAGCGCATGAAAGTAGCGCCTGGCGCGCGTTCGATCTGCGATTCGTTGCTTGCCGATTCGCCAGGGGTACTGCCGTTCGAGATTCACGACCGGCTGTTCGATGCCGGCCTGACGGTAAGCGATGCTGAAGTGCGCGACGCGATGCGCTTCGCGTTCCGGAACCTGAAGATGGTCGTCGAGCCCGGTGGTGCCGTGTCGCTCGCGGCGGTTCTCAGCGGCAAGCTGGATACGGCCAACAGGACCACTGCAATCGTGATCAGCGGCGGCAATGTCGACCTGGATCAGTTCGCGGCGATCCAGGAATCCGCCGACTGAGGTCAGCGAGCGGAGGCCGCGACCGAGAAGGGGTTCCTGCGCATGCCGGATAACTCCAGCCCGCGCTGCCGGCGCTGCTGCCAGCCTTCCAGCCACGTGACGATTCGATCGATTTGCTCGACGTCCTTGCGGACCCGCGACGGCTGCATCTCGTGAACGCCGATCCCGTGTTCGGCCGCATAGACGAAGTTCTGGCTGTCGCGCAGTACTGCGATGATCGGGATGCCGAGCGAGTCGAGGAAGCGCATGAGCTTGGCGAGACTCTTGGTGTTCTTGCGCGTGCGATTGGCGATCACGGCGAGTTTCTGCTCGTTGCGGTTCACCTTGGCGACGAGCAACAGGTCCGCGATGATCCTCGACGCCGCGTGCGTGTCCATCATGGACGGCAGCACCGGCACGAGGATGGACGAGGAATCCCGCGTCAGCTCACGCAGGTCGTCGTGGTTGATACCGGCGGCGGAGTCGATCAGGAGGGTACCGGTCTCTTCCGGTACCCGCAGCTGCCAGCTGCGCGTCGCCTGCATCGTGCGCTTGTACGCCGCGATGCCGTGAATTTCAGGACGGTCACCGGGCCGGCGCGTCAGCCAGGCCATCGCCGAGCCCTGCGGGTCGAAGTCCATGATAGCCGGAGCGGCGTTGCGCGCAGCAAAGCAGGCGGCGAGATTTGTCACGAGCGTGGACTTGCCGCAACCGCCCTTGGGGTTGAGGATGACTATCCGGTTCAGGTTGTCTCGTCGCGGCGTTTTCAGCATGGCCCGATCACGGGGGGTTCCTAATAGTCTAAATGTCGCTCAGCCCGAGTCGGCTGTCCTTGCGCCGGTTCACATAATACCCGAAGCCCGCCCGGAACAGGAACGCCACCGCGCCCGCCGTCAGGACTGCTCCGGGTAGGTTTCGTGGCTGGGCAGCGCGTCGCCGCTGCAGGACCAGGCCGCCCTGGAGCCCGCGAATATCCTGGCCTGTGGCTCGATTCCGGGTTCGTGATCGAGCGATCCGGCCGGCACGACCGCGATACCGCCCTCGTAAACCCGCGGCAGCGGGCTCCCGCAGACGGAGCAGAACACCGCGGTGAACCGTTCGGCTTCCGGCAGCTTGTAGCTTCGGGTCAGGGATTCGCCGGCGGTCCAGGTGATGGATTTCAGCCGCAGGATGATATTGCTGGCATGTGCACTGCCGCTCGCCTTGCGGCAGCGTTCGCAGTGGCAATGGTAGAAGCGCCGCGCGTCGCCCTCGAGTTCGTAGGCGACCGAGCCGCACAGACAGCTGCCCGACAATGCGATTTCCCCCATGGTGCTCTCCCGCTGCGTGTTCAGTGACAGCAGGATAGCAGGGCTGCGCTGTGGCTACTTGAGGTGCGAACGTGTGAAGTGCCGGGCCTCGCGCAGCCAGCAGCAGGTCTTGCAGTAACAGCTCTTCTTGTGCTGGTGCGAGGCCCTCAGGTACTCGATGGCCGTCTCCAGTGCGTCCGCGAGCTGCTCGACGGTCGCCTCGTCGAGCGAGCGCGAGCGATGCTGGTCCAGCCAGTGGCATGCGCTGCCGAACTGGCATTCCGCGCATTCCTCGATGAAGGCGTTGTAGTGGCTGCCGTAACGACAATCCGAGAAATCGACGTCGCGTTCGAGAACCCAGCGCGGATACTCGAGCAGGTCCGTGATATAGCCCGTGATCGTCCGGGTCTTGTTGGTCTGTGTAGCCATGGAGAGGCTCCAAGCCTGACCGCTGAGGCTAGCAAGCGTGACCGGACCGTATTATGGGGGAATCTACGTATCGCGCTCGTCGACCGCAGCGCCTAAGCGGGCACGGTCAGAACATCTCGCTGGGGTCGAGGTGTTCGTCCCGCGGCTTGCTGCGGCCCTTGATGAAGTCGCCGGTGATCATCTTGTCATAAGACATCCCGGGTCCAACCATCGGGTACACGCCGGCTTCGGGATCGATGATCACCTCCAGGAATGCCGGCCCTTCGAAGTCCATGAACTCGGCGACGACCGCTTCGATGTCTTCCTTGCTGTCGAGCTTCTTCGCGAACTGGAAGCCGTCCGCCTCGGCGGCCTTGACGAAGTCCTTGCTGTGCAGCGACTTGTCGCTGGCAGACATGCGGCTGTCGTAGTAGAGCTTCTGCCACTGGCGCACCATGCCGTCGCCGTAGTTGTTGAGGACGACGACCTTGATCGGCAGCTTGTACGTCGTTGCTGTCTCGAGTTCGCCGATATTCATGCGCATGCTGCCGTCGCCGTCGATGTCGATCACGACGCGGTCCGGCTGCGCGAACTGGGCGCCGATGGCAGCGGGCAGGCCGAAACCCATCGTGCCCATGCTGCCGGATGTCAGCCACAGCCGCGGTTCGCGGAAGTCGAAGTACTGCGCGGCCCACATCTGGTGCTGGCCGACACCGGTCGAGATGATGGCTTCGCCTTTCGCGTGCTTGTTGATTTCCTCGATCACCGCGTACGGCTGAATCAGTGCGCTGTCGCGATCGTAGTTCAGGCGGTGCTCGTTCTTGAGGTGCGCGATCTCCGCGTGCCAGGCGTCGAACTCCTTGCTGAAACCGATGCGCCGGCCGTAGGCGAGCATGTCCGTCAGGTCGCGGGCGAGCAGACCGACGTGGTGCCAGTCGACGCGCTTGACCTTGCCGATCTCGGCGATATCGACGTCGAAGTGCGCGATGTGCTTCGCGTTCGGCGCGAAGCGGCCGGGATCGCCGGCGACGCGGTCGTCGAAGCGGGCGCCGACGGCGATCAGGAAGTCGCAGTCCTCGACGGCGTAGTTGGCCGACGCGATGCCGTGCATGCCGAGCATGTGCAGCGCAAGCGGGTGCTTGGTATCGCTGGCGCCCAGCGCCATCAGGGTGGTGGTGACCGGGATGCCGTACTCGGTTGCAAGCCGCCGCATCGACTTGGTCGCGTTGCCGTTGATGACGCCGCCGCCGGCATAGATCAGCGGCCGCTCGGACTCGGCCAGCATGGTGAAGAAGCGTTCGCAGGCGTCGTCGTCGAGGCGGTTCTCGGTGACGGCCAGCAGTCGCCGCCGGTAGCCGTGCAGCGGCAGGGTGCCGCTGCCCATGAAAGCGCCCTGCCAGTTCTGCACGTCCTTCGGTATGTCCACGACGACCGGGCCGGGCCGGCCGGTGCGCGCGAGCTCGAAGGCGCTGCGCATGGTGGCTTCGAGCTGCTCCGGGTCGGTGACGAGGAATACGTGCTTTGCGACCGCGCCCATGATCGCGGAGACCGGCGCTTCCTGGAACGCATCGGTGCCGATCGGCGCTCGTCGGGACCTGGCCGCAGATGACGACGATCGGGACCGAGTCGGCCATGCAGTCGCGCACCGGGGTCACCGTGTTGGTCGCGCCGGGACCGGACGTCACCATGACGACGCCGACCTTGCCGCTGGCGCGGGCGTAGCCGGCTGCCATGAACCCGGCGCCCTGTTCGTTGGCCGGGACGATGAGCGGCATCGGCGAACGGCCGTCTGCGCCCGCATGCAGCTCGTTGTAGCGGAACACGGCGTCGTAGGTCGGGCAGGATCGCGCCGCCGCTGTAGCCGAAGATGGTGTCGACCCCTTCGTCCGCGAGCACCTGCACCACGATGTCGGCGCCGCTCATGATTTTTCCTGCCAGGGAATGACTGCTCGTGCGCTCTGCGCTGGCCTGCTCGCTCACCGTTTTGCCGTCGCTCTTTGTTATGCGGATCTTGATCGAGTGTTTACTAATTTTTGTTGCATTGCAATACTCGCTGTATTGCGCCGCCATGGCACGACCGGCGCGCAAATGTAGTTTCAAACGATTCTTTTTTAAGGGATACCAGGCATGCGACACGCGATTTCCGTACTGTTACAGAACGAGGTCGGCGCGCTGACGCGCATGACCGGCATGTTCTCGAGCGGGGCTACAACATCGAGTCGCTGAATGTGGCGCCCACCAACGACGCCACCGTGTCCCGCGTGACGCTCGTCGTGTCCGGTTCCGACGCGGCCATTGCGCAGCTGAATGCACAGCTCGCGAAGCTCGTCGACGTCGTCAATATCCACGACATGACGCTCGGCGAGCACTTCGAACGCGAACTCGCCATCGTCAAGTTGAAGCTCGACAAGACGGAGTCGCAAGCGCGTCGCGGATCTCGCGGAGAAATTCGGCGCGGAGGTGCTCGATGACGATGCCGCGAGCTACACGCTGCAGCTGACCGGGCGCATCTCCGAGGTCGACGAATTCGTCGCTGGCGCGGCCGACATCGGGCCGCTGTCGGCGGTCGCGCGCAGCGGCAGCGTCGCGGTATCGAAGGGCGAGGTGACGCTGTCGTCCTACGACCGGGATCATCGCCTGTCCGGCTGACGCGATGAGCGAATTCGCCGTCGATGATTTCCGCCGTCTCGTCGTCAAGGTCGGCTCGTCGCTGCTGATCGGCGAGCGATGGCCGGGTCGATCGGCAGTGGCTCGGCGGTCTCGCGGAAGACATCGCGGACCTGCATGCGGCGGAAGCACGAGGTGCTGATCGTCTCGTCCGGCGCGATCGCGATCGGCAGCACGGTGCTCGGCATCAACAAGCGCCGTGCGCGGCTCGAGGACCTGCAGGCGGCGGCCGCCGCCGGCCAGGTGCAACTCGCGCATGCGTACCAGGAAGCGCTGGCAGGAATTCGGGATAACGGCGGCGCAGGTTCTGTTGACGCCCGAGGACACGGAGAACCGCCGCCGTTTCCTCAACGCGCGCGGCACGCTGGGGCGCCTGATCGAGCGCCGCGTGGTGCCCGTCATCAACGAGAACGACACGGTCGCGACCGAGGAAATTCGCTACGGCGATAACGATCGCCTTGCCGCGCGCGTCGCGCAGCTGGTCATGGCCGATGCATTGATCCTGCTGTCCGACGTGGACGGCTTTTACACCGCCGACCCGGCCGGCGATCCGCAGGCGCAACACATCCCGCTGGTCACGGCCATTACCGACGACATGCAGCGCATGGCGGGGGAGACGCGCTCGGACATCGGCAGCGGCGGCATGGCCACCAAGGTGCAGGCCGCGCGCATCGCGACCCACGCCGGCTGCGCGACGATCATCACCAGCGGCATCGTGCAGCGGCCGCTCAGCCAGCTTGCTGCCGGAGGCCGGTGCACGTTGTTCCGCGCGCCGGGGACGCCCGCGGCGGCACGCAAGCAGTGGCTTGCCGGCGTTCTGGAGGTTCGGGGCGAACTGCGGCTGGATGACGGCGCGTCGCAGGCGCTGCAGAACGGCAAGAGCCTGCTGCCGGTCGGCGTCGTCGAAGTGATCGGAAATTTCCGCCGCGGCGATGTCGTGACGCTGGTGGACTCGCGGGGCCGGGAGCTCGGCAGGGGACTCGCGGAGTATTCTTTCGACGAGGCGTCGCAGCTCGCGGGCTGCCAGTCGGAGAATATCGAGTCCGTTATCGGTTACCGTGGTCGCGCGGTGATGGTGCACCGCGACGAACTGGTGATATTCGATCGTGAAGACGGAACTCTGAATGGCTGATTCGATTCCACAGGTAATGGACGCGCTCGGCCGCCAGGCGCGCGCGGCCGCGCGGCAGCTGGCGATGTCCGGCGACGACGCGCGGAACGCGGCGCTGCATGCCGCATCGGCAGAGCTGCGATCACGCAGCGACGAAATCATTGCCGCCAACGACGTGGACATGCGCGCCGCGCGCGAACGCGGGCTGAGCGCCGCGATGCTGGACCGCCTGATGCTCGATGAAGACCGCGTCGAAGCGATGGCCGCCGGGCTCGATGCGATTGCGGAGCTGCCCGATCCCCTGGGGCGCGTCCTGGCGGAGTGGCGGCGGCCCAACGGGCTCGCCATAGAGCGTGTTGCGGTGCCCCTCGGCGTCATCGGCATCATTTACGAAAGCCGGCCCAACGTTACGGCCGATGCCGCAGGGCTGTGCGTGAAGTCCGGCAACGCCGTCATCCTGCGCGGTGGTTCGGAGAGCTTTCACTCCGGTCGCGCCATCCATGCCTGCCTGGTGTCGGGGCTGCAGAAGGCCGGCTTGCCGGCCGATTGCGTGCAGATGGTGCCGACAACGGACCGCGGCGGCCGTCGGCTACCTGTTGTCGTCTATGGCGCAATGGGTCGACGTGGTCGTGCCGCGCGGCGGCAAGAACCTCATTCGCCGCGTACAGGAAGAGGCACGGGTGCCGGTAATCGGCCACCTCGAGGGCATCTGCCACGTCTACCTGCACGAAGCGGCCGACGCGGAAATGGCAGCCGAGATCGCCGTCAACGCGAAAATGCGCCGCACGGGCATCTGCGGTGCGGCCGAGACATTGCTGGTCGACCGCGCGGCCGCAGGCAGGCTGCTGCCAGGCGTTCTCGGCGCCCTCGGCAAGGCGGGCTGCGAGATTCGTGGCGACAGCGAGGTGCGCGGCGGTGTTTCCGGAAGCGCGACAGGCTACGGAGGAAGACTGGAGCGACCGAGTACCTCGACGCGATCATTTCCGTGCGCGTGGTCGACGATATCGACGCGGCGATCCGGCACATCGGCGAGTACGGGTCCGGACACACCGAGTGCATCGTTACCGATGACGATGACGCGGCCGCGAAGTTCTTCCGCAACGTGGACAGTGCCATCCTGCTGCAGAACGCCTCGACGCAGTTCGCCGATGGCGGCGAATTCGGCATGGGCGCGGAGATCGGTATCGCGACCGGCCGCATCCATGCGCGCGGGCCGGTCGGCGCGGAACAGCTGACGAGCTACAAGTACGTCGTCCGCGGCAGCGGCCAAACGCGGCCCTGATGGCCGCCGAACCGCGGACCTGCGATGTCGCGGTGATCGGCGCCGGAATCAACGGCGCCGGCATCGCACGCGACGCGGCATTGCGCGGCCTGTCGGTCGTGCTGTTCGACAAGGGCGATGTTTGCAACGGCACGTCCTGGGCTTCGAGCCGCCTGATCCACGGCGGGCTGCGCTACCTGGAGTACGGCGAGATCCCGCTCGTCTACGAGTCGCTGCACGAGCGACGCCACCTGCGCCGCATCGCAAGCGCATCTCGTCAAGCCGTTGCGTATCTGCATTCCGATCTATCGTGGTGCAAAGCGCGGGCCGTTACTGATAAAGCTCGGCCTGCTGGGCTATGACCTGCTGTCCTGGCGCAAGCCCATGCCGCACCACAAGATGCTGGGCGAGGACGAGATCCGGCAACGGGAGCCCGGGCTCCGGCAGGAAAGCCTGCGAGGCGCCGCGTGCTACTACGACGCACAGGTGACGTACGCCGAACGCCTGGTACTCGAGAACGTGCTCGCCGCACGCGCCGCGGGTGCCGAAATTCTGACGTACTCCGAAGTGACGGACATCGGCATTCGCGGCGGCGCGGTCGCGTCGCTGACCTGCAGGGACAGCCTGACCGGCGAGCAGAGCACGATCGCGCCGCGGGTGGTCGTCAACGCGGCCGGGCCGTGGGTGGACGCGGTGCTCGACAGGACGGGGCAGCGGATGCCCGAACTCATTGGCGGCACCAAGGGCAGCCACATCGTCGTGAGCCCGTTCGAAGGTGCGCCGCGGGACGCGTTCTACGTCGAAGCAGAAAGCGACGGCCGACCGTTCTTCATACTGCCCTGGAACGACCTGTTCCTGATCGGGACGACCGATATTCGGTATGAGGGCGACCCGGGGAGTGTTCGCGCCAGCCGCGAGGAAGTGGATTACCTGCTGGCCGAGACGAACCGCGTCTTCCCGGCCGCCAACCTGGCGCTCGAAGACGTGCACTATGCCTATGCGGGTATCCGACCGCTGCCGCAGCGAACGCACGGACCCGAATCGGCGATTACCCGCAAGCACATCATCAAGTCGCACCGCCGGGTTGCCGATGGCCTGCTCTCCATTGTCGGCGGCAAGCTGACGACCTATCGCAACCTCGCCGAACAGACGGTCGACAAGATCGGCAAGGTGCTGGGTCGCCGTCTGCCCGAGTGCCGGACCCGCGATACGCTGTTGCCGGGAACCGGGGGCTCGACGAGGCGCGCGAGGCGCTGGCCGGGTATCCGGGGCTTTCCGATCCCGGCGTCGAGCGATTGCTGAGAATCTACGGCGGGCGCGCAGCCGGAATCGCCGCGCTTGCAAAGACCCGCCCCGAACTGGCCGGATTCATCGACGAGACGGCAACGTTGCCGGAGGCGGAGGTCGCCTGCGTGGTCCGCGAGGAGTTGCCGAAGGCGCTCACCGATATCGTCTTCCGCCGCATGATGATTGGTCTCGGACCCGACCAGGGCCGGCCACACTATGAACGAATCGCCAGGATCGCTGCAGCGGAGTTCGGCTGGGACGAGGCCCGTCGGGCGGACGAACTGCGGTCATTGATCGCATATGCCGATTCGCTGCGCATCAGCTGACGGAGGTTGGCCGGGCGAGATGCCTGTGTCTTGCAGGTCCGGATGGATCGTCCGTCACACACGTAATTACGAGCACCCGGGCGACACCTAATCTGAAGTGCCGTAACATACGCAGCTCACCGGATAGTCGTAGTCGCGGTCACTCCTGCAATGTCGTTCAAAGCACTCCTAACGCCGACGGTAATTGACACTATTCGGTCGGGTTACGGCGCGCAGCAGTTTCGTAATGATGTATTCGGCGGAATTACAGCCGCGGTGGTTGCGTTACCGCTTGCGCTTGCATTCGGGGTTGCTTCAGGTGCGGGCCCCATTGCGGGACTCTACGGAGCCATAGCGACCGGATTCTTCGCATCGCTTTTCGGGGGCACGCCCGTCCAGGTGTCCGGGCCGACCGGCCCGATGACGGTGGTCATGGGGGCGATCGTCGCGACCCACAGCAACAGCCTTCCCGAAGCGTTCGCCATCGTCATGCTGGGCGGCCTGATGCAGATGGTCTTCGGGTTCCTGCGGGTCGGCCGCTATGTCGCCTACACGCCCGTATCCGTCGTTTCCGGGTTCATGAGCGGTATCGGCGTAATCATCATGATTATCCAGGCATTGCCGTTTCTCGGGCTCGCCGCGACCGCCAACGGTGTTGTCGGCGCCCTGCAAACGCTCGTGTCGCTCGATGCGGCATCCATCGACGTCCGCGCTCTGTTGCTGGCCACGGCGATGCTGTTGTTACTGGTGTTCTGGCCCCCCCGCATCGCCAGGGTCTTTCCTTCGCCGCTGGGCGTACTGCTGGTGGGGACCGGCGTTGCGGTAGTTGCGTTGCCGGACCTGTCTGTCATTGGTGCCGTTCCCTCGGCATTACCGTCCGTGGTGGTGCCTGCGATCTCCGTTGCGAGCATTCCCGGATTACTGGAGCCCGCGTTCATTCTCGCTCTGCTGGGCTCGATCGACAGCCTGCTGACATCGCTGGTAGCCGATTCATTGACCAAGACGCAGCACGACTCTGACAAGGAACTCGTCGGGCAGGGGCTCGGTAACCTGGTGGCTGGTCTGATCGGCGCAATTCCGGGTGCCGGCGCGACCATGCGTACGGTCGTGAATATTCGCGCGGGTGGACGCACGCCGGTATCGGGGATAGTTCACGCGTTGATTCTGCTTGGCCTCGCGCTGGGTCTCGGCGCGGTTGTCGCGCACGTTCCGCACGCGGTGCTGGCCGCTATTCTGATGAAGGTTGGCTGGGACATCGTCGACTGGGGTTACTGGAAGCGGCTGCGGCGCGTGCCTCGCGAGAAAGCCGTCGTAATGCTCGTGACGTTCGGCCTTACCGTCTTCGTTGACCTGATAACCGCGGTCGCGGTCGGAATCATATGTGCGAGCTTCGTCAACGCCCGCTGGCTCGCCGATGAACAACTGAAAGGGCTCAAGCAGTCCTTCGGTGCTGACGATATAGAACTTCTGACTGCCGCAGAGAAAGCGAAATTGCGACAGGTTCCCGGACGTGTACTGGTAACCCTGCTGCACGGCTCGTTCTCCTACGCTTCTGCGCGGGAACTGGCACGTCGGGATTCGCAATCGACAACGGACCTGGATGTCGTTGTTTACGATTTCTCGCATTCCGGATACGTCGATCCGAGTGCGGCACTTGCGATAGACGAAATGATCGAGTTGTCGATTCGTCATGGTAGGCGCGTCATCGTCTCCGGACTGCGCGATAGCGCGATGAGAGCGCTGAACGGCATGGGCGTGCTCGACCGCGTCCCCGCGAATCAGCAGTTCGACCTCCGGAGCGACGCAATCGACGCGGCGGTCGAGTATTGCCTGGCGCAGAGGCCGCCAGCAGAGTCCCCATCCGACCCGAACGCAAAGCCTGCGTAGTCCGCGCGGAGCCTGATGGACCAGCCGATACTGCATACGCAACGCCTGGTGCTTCGTCCGTTCGTGCCTGACGACGCTGCAACGGTGCAACAGCTCGCGGGCGACAAGGCGATCGCAGACACGACGCAGAATATTCCGCACCCTTACGAAGACGGCATGGCGCAAAGCTGGATCGCCGGTCACGACGAGCGGCTCCGCGAGGGGCACATCGCGTTCGCGCTCGCCGTTCGCGAGTCGAACGCCCTGGTCGGCACGATGGGCTTGCGGATCGACGCGGCATCGCGGCAGGCGGAGCTCGGTTACTGGGTCGGCGTTCCGTACTGGAACAAGGGGTATGCAACCGAGGCCGCCAGCAGACTCATCGAATACGGCTTCGAGGACCTCTCCCTCAACCGGATCGCCGCCCGGCACTTCACCCGAAACCCCGCATCCGGGCGGGTCATGCAAAAAATCGGCATGGTCCACGAGGGGACTGCCCGGGAGGGCGCGCTGAAGGGGGAGCTATTCGAGGATCTCGAGCTGTACGCAATCCTGCGGTCCGAGTGGCTCGCGCAGCGAGTCGAATGATGAAAAAGGCACCCGTGTAATCTGGTAGATTGCGGCATCGGTCGCCGGCGGGAACGGCGACGCCAGCCTTCGGCAAAGGAGTTACCCCGTTGAGCGCATGCATTGATACTTCGACCCGCTTGAACTGCTTCGCTTTTTTTGCCGCGATTTTGCTGGCTCCGGCCGCGGCACTTGCCGATTCGCCGATCGTCCAGCCGGGCGCGCCGGGGCAACCGCCACGGGAACTCAGCGCCGACGAGGCGATCGCGATAGCCAGCAGCAGCTATTCACCGGCGGATGCCCGCTTCATGCAGGACATGATTCCGCATCACCACCAGGCGCTGGAGATGGCCGCGCTGGTAGCCGACCGCACCAACCGGCAGGAGCTGATCGATGTCGCCGGGCGCATCAACAGCTCGCAGAAGGACGAGATCGCGTTCATGCAGCGGTGGTTGCGTGAGCGCGGCGAACAGGTGCCCGAGCCGACGGCGCACGATGCGATGCACACCACCCACAAGATGGCCGGCATGGCAACGCCGGAGCAGATGGCGGAACTCGCAGCCTCCAACGGTACGGACTTCGACCGCTTGTTTCTCACGTTGATGATCACGCACCACGAGGGCGCGGTATCGATGGTCGAGGAACTGCTCAAGCAACCCGGTGCCGCCTACGATCCCGTCCTGTTCGAGTTCACGAACGAGGTCACCAACAGCCAGAGTACCGAGATCGAGCGCATGAACGTGCTGCTGGTCGGCCTCTCGGACGATCCGCGATCGGGGCTGGCCGCCGGCCTCGACAATGCGGGCCAGGCGATTTTCAACATGGAGATCGTGGCGTCTCTGCGCAGGCCGGCGGGCTTCTTCGACCCGAACAATCCCGCCGAGCTGCCGCCGACCCGGCTGCAGGCCGAAGACGCGGCGGCGGAAGACGAGGCCGGCGAGGCGACCGATGAGGACGAGAAATACGAGCGCTACCCGCTGCTCAGTTTCTCCAATACCGACATGGCCTTCGCCGGTGACGTACTCGTTGCCGGCAGCTATCACGGCTTCAACGTCTACCGGCTGCAGGACGACGGCGTGCCGGTGTTGATGAGCTCGATCGTCTGTCCGGGCGGGCAGGGCGACGTGTCGATCGTCGGCCACTTGCTCATCATGTCGGTCGAAGAGACGCGTGGCCGGGTCGACTGCGGGCTTGGAGGTGTCAGCGAGGACGCCAGCCCGGAGCGTTTTCGCGGCGTTCGTATCTTCGACATCAGCGACCTGACACGCCCCGTTCAGGTCGGCGCCGTGCAGACCTGCCGCGGTTCGCACACGCATTCCGTGGTGTCGGGGCCCGGTGAGGACGGCAAGATCATCGTCTACAACTCGGGCACGTCGTCGGTGCGCAAGGAGGAAGAGCTTGCCGGCTGCATCGACGAGTCGCCGGGCGACGACCGCACGGCGCTGTTCCGCATCGACGTTATCGAGATCCCGGTCGACGACCCGTCGCAGGCGCGCATCGTCGACAGCCCGGCGGTCTTCGCCGACCCGGAAACGGGTGTGTTAGCGGGCCTGTGGCGGGGCGGCGACCACGGTGACGATACGCAGGAGTCCTCGCGAACCGACCAGTGCCACGACATCACGGTTTTTCCCGCGCTGCAGATCGCGGCCGGCGCCTGCTCGGGCAACGGCATCATCTTCGACATCTCCGACCCGAGGAAGCCAGAACGCATCGACGAAGTCGTCGACCAGGGCTTCGCGTACTGGCACTCGGCAACCTTCAACAATGACGGCACCAAGGTCATCTACACCGACGAATGGGGCGGCGGGAGCATGCCGCGTTGCCGCGCCTACGACCCCCTGAACTGGGGCGCGGACGCGATCTACGACATCGTGGACGGCCAGCTCGAGTTCCGCGCTTACTTCAAGATGCCGGCACCCCAGGTCGACGAGGAGAACTGCGTTGCGCACAACGGCTCGATCATCCCGGTCCCCGGCCGCGACATCTTCGTGCAGGCCTGGTACCAGGGCGGCATCTCGGTGGTCGACTTCACCGACTCGGCGAACCCGGTCGAGATCGCCTATTTCGACCGCGGCCCGATCGACGCCGAAGACATCGTCGTCGGCGGTTTCTGGTCGGCCTACTGGTACAGGGGCCGCATCTACGGCACCGAGATCGTGCGCGGCCTCGATGTCCTGGAGCTGGTTCCCGGCGAGCACCTTACCGCGAACGAAATCGCCGCGGCAGTTATCGCGGACCAGGGTGACGTGTTCAACCCGCAGCAGCAGCTTCCCGTGACCTGGCCGGCCGAGCCGGTCGTTGCCCGTGCTTATCTCGACCAGCTGTCCCGGGACAACGCGCTGGACATCGAGTTCATCGCCGGGCTGTCGCAGTTCCTGGACCAGGCGGAGGAGCGGCTCGCTTCAGGCACGCGCGACAGCGGCCTGGCCGGGAAACTTTCGCGCCTGGCGGATCGCCTCGGCGGCAACGTGGGTAGCGCGCTCATTGCGAAGCGCCGCGCAGGGCTGGCGCAGACCCTGGACGGCATCGCCGAACGGCTGCGCTGAACTCAGCTGCGGGTGATGGGCACGATCGTGTGGCCGCGGTGTTCCGTGCGGTGGTCAACGACGTACGGCAGCACCTCGAAGATCTCGCCGGCCTCGTGCCGTTGTTTCAGGTTCGTCCAGTACTCGGGCGTCAGCAGGTCCGCGTGATGCTCCAGGAATGCCTGCTTCGCGTGCGCCCTGAAGCCCAGGAAGTCGATGAACTGCTCGGGGAAGATGTCGTGCGGCCCCACGTAGAACCAGGCGCCCGGACGCATCTCGTCGATGTCGTCCTGCGGCTCGGGCATGCGGCGGAATCTGCAGTCGGTCACGAGGCACAGTTCGTCGTAGTCGTAGAAGATCACGCGCCCGTGGCGTGAGACCCCGAAGTTCTTCAACAGCAGGTCGCCTGCGAAGATATTGCTGAGCGCGAGGTCCTTGATCGCCTGCCCGTACTCCACCGCGGCCGCGGCAGCCTGCTCGTCCGTCGCGGTTTCGAGGTACAGGTTCAGCGGTATCATGCGGCGTTCGATGTAGGCGTGCTCCACGACCAGGTCGTCGCCCTCCACGCGGCAGGTCGACCCGCACTCTTCCAGCAGGTCGTGCAGCAACTCCGGATCGAAGCGCTGGCGCGGGAATCGCAGCTGCCGGAACTCCTGGGCGTCGACGAGGCGCCCGGCGCGGTCGCGCATGAACACCAGCTTGTATTTCGCCATGACGTCGTCGCGGCTGCCCGTCTTCGGATAGTCGAAACGGTCCCGGATGATCTTGAATACGACGTCGAAGGAGGGCAGCGTGAAGACCTCCATGACCATGCCCTTGACGCCGCGGGCCCGTACGAAAAGATCGTGCGAGCTGCGCAGGTGCTCGAAGAACAGGCGATAGCGCTCCGTCTTGCCCTGCTTGGCGCGGCCGAGCACCGTGTAGATCTCGTCCATCGGCTTGCGCGGCATCAGCCGCTGCAGGAATCCGACGGTCGCGCCCACGTGCTCGAGATCGACGTGGAAGTAGGAGCGCGTGAATCCGAACAGCATGCTCACGTCGTTGACGGAGAGGATGACGGCGTCCACGAAGATGCCTTCGTCGGAGTTGCGCAAGGCAATGACCAGCGGCGATACCCAGTCATCGCCGCCGATGCGCCCGACGATGAACGCACGGGTGGACCGGTAGAAGACCGGCACCAGTAACTCGACGACCTCGAGATCCTGCTGCACGTTGTTTTCCCTGCAGTAAGCCTCGATCTCGGCCGCGACGAAGCGAATGGTTCGTTCGCGGTCGCGATAGGGCACGCCGAAACTGAAGTCGGACAGGACCTGGTCGATCACGAACCGCAATGCGCCGCGATTGTTGTAGATGCGCACGTCCTTTTCGTCGAGCGGTTTCTCGTCGAGCAGTACGTCTTCCGCGATGAACTCGACCCGCGGGTCGACACCGACGGTGTTGAACAGGCGCCGTGAGATCGAGCTGAAAAACGTCTTGAAAAAGGCGTTGTCGGGGTATTTGCTGATGAGCTCCGCGTAGTGCTCCTTGACGGCGATCCAGGTTGCCTTGCCGCTCTCGGACGCTTCGACGGTCGAGCCGAGTTCGCCCAGCGCACGGTTAACGGCCTGGTCGTACAGTTCGATGCGCGCGACGGCGTTCCTGCGACCCTGTTGCCAGTCGCGATCTTCGAAACAGCGTGCCGCGCGCTGCGTCAGTTCGCGGAAGTCCGCGTTGTAACGCAGGAACGCGTCGACAAGCTGCTCTGCAATCGCGGTGACCGCAGCGGGCGAGTGCGCCGGCTCATCCATCCCGGTTGCTTACATGTTGGCAATCAGCGCGTCGCCGAACTCGCTGCACTTCACTTTCCTGGCGCCTTCCATCAGCCGCGCGAAGTCGTAGGTCACGGTCTTCTTGCCGATCGTCGTGTCCATGGTCTCGAGCAGCAGGTCCGCCGCCTCCAACCAGCCCATGTAGCGCAGCATCATTTCGCCGGACAATATCAGCGACCCCGGATTGACGACGTCGAGGTTTGCGTACTTCGGCGCCGTGCCGTGCGTGGCCTCGAATACGGCGTGACCCGTCGTGTAGTTGATGTTGCCGCCCGGGGCGATACCGATGCCGCCGACCTGCGCCGCGAGCGCGTCGGACAGGTAATCGCCGTTCAGGTTCATTGTCGCGATCACCTCGAATTCCTTCGGCCGCGTCAGCACCTGCTGCAGCGTGATGTCCGCGATCGCATCCTTGACCAGGACCTTGCCACCCGCGAGCGCAGCATCCTGCTCGGCGTTCGCGGCTTCCTGGCCTTTCTCCGCCTTGGTCCGTTCCCACTGGTCCCAGGTGTAGGTCTTGTCCCCGAATTCACGCTCGGCCAGCTCGTAGCCCCAGTTGCGGAACGCGCCTTCCGTGAATTTCATGATGTTGCCCTTGTGCACGAAGGTCAGGCTCTTCCGGCCGTTCGCGATGCAATACTCGAGTGCCGCGCGGACCAGGCGCTCGGTGCCCTCCTGCGAAACCGGCTTCAGGCCGATGCCGCAGCTGCCCGGGAAGCGAATCTTCTGGTACTCCGCGGGGAAGTTCGCCTTCAGGAGCTCCAGGAACTTCGTGTTGGCTTCGGAGCCGCGTTCGAACTCGATGCCGGCATAGATATCCTCGGTATTCTCCCGGAAGATCACCATGTCGACGCTGGCGGGATCACGCACCGGTGACGGTACGCCCGTGAACCAGCGCACCGGGCGCAGGCAGACGTACAGGTCGAGCAGCTGGCGCAGTGCCACGTTCAGCGAGCGGATGCCGCCGCCGATCGGCGTCGTCAGCGGGCCCTTGATGGATACCAGGTACTCCTTGCAGGCAGCAACGGTCTCGTCCGGTAGCCAGCTGCCAAAGTTGTCGAAGGACTTCTGGCCGGCGTAGACCTCCATCCAGTGAATCTTGCGCTTCCCGCCGTAGGCCTTTTCGACCGCCGCATCCAGAACGCGTACCGTTGACCGCCAGATGTCCGGCCCGGTGCCGTCGCCTTCGATAAAGGGCACGATCGGATTGTCCGGGACCTGCAGTTTGCCGCTGTCGATGGTGATCTTCGCGCCGCCTTCGGGCGCCGTCGGTGCTGCGTCGGCCATAATTTGCTCCGCTTGTTCTGGTTTTGTCGGGCCGCTCGGGAAGCGGCGGGGCGCATATTATGAGGGATTTGCCCGCCAGTCCCAAGGGAATTGCGGAAAATGACTAGTACCGGTACTGAAACTCGGCGAACAGCTCGCGCCCGCGGCCGGGAAAATAGCGGTAATCACCGAACGCGTAGTCGGCTCGATCGGCCATATCGGTGTCGGCGAGATTATTGAGGCGGGCGGAGACAGTGAGTCGCCTGTTCGCGTCGAAAGCCGCCCGCAGGTTCAGCAGGTCGTGTCCCGGGTAGTCGAAACGGTTCTCGGCGTCGGCGAAATAACGGCCCATGTGCACCCACTGCAGGGCAGCGCGGGTCCGACCGCCGGCGTCGTAGCCGAACTCCACGCTGCCCATCCAGCGCGGCGCGGTGTCCACGTCGCGCCCGGAGACGAAGGTTTCCCCGCGCGCGGCAATGGTGTCGAAATCGTAGCGGTGGCGGGCATAGGTCGCATTGACCGCCAGCGACCACGCAGGTGCAAGCCGCACGTCGAGCGCGGCTTCGATGCCGTCATGGCGGGTGCGGGCGCCGTTCACATTGAATCCCTGGGCATCGCGGAACACGCTGCCCCGTTTGCGCATCGCGAACGCGGCAACGTCGACCGCCAGCTCCCCGCTGTCGTGTCGCAGTCCGAGCTCCACGCTGTCGATGCGCTCGGAGTCGAGGTCTGCAACCTGCTGGCCGCTCTGCAGCCGGTACAGTTCCGTCATCTGCGGTGCACGGAAGCCGCGCGCGGCGACGGCATAGAGCGAGGTAGCCGGCGCCAGGCGATAGTTCAATGACGCTTTCGGCGCGACATTGAAGAAGCTGTCGCTGCGGTCGGCCGGCCGCGTGAAGAGGCATCCGCCGAAACCGCAGGGGGTGCCGTCGTCGCGGGTATTGCCGTCGAGCATGCGATTGTCGTACTCGTAACGCGTGTACTCCGCGCGCAGCCCGATGCCGAGCGTCAGCGCTTCGGCGAGTTCGATGTCGCTTTGCACGTACGGGGCGACGCTCATGCCGCCGACCTCGAAGTCGTAGTGCAGTCCTTCGGGGCGTGTCTCCACCAGGAAATCGGAGCCTTCCGCCGGGCCAAACTGGGTCTCGGTCAGGGCGACATCGCTCCATTCGACGTCCACGCCGGCGATGCTCGTATGACGGTCGGCAGACCAGGTAACGGCAGCCATGACGCCCGCGCTGACGTGACTGTTCTCCTCGAGCGGCTGGCCCGGCAGGAAATGCTGCAGGAACTCCATGTCGGAATGGCGCAGGAAGGGCCGGACGTCCAGGGTGTGCCGCGACGTTGTCTTCGTCCAGATGCCGTACAGCCGCTGGCTCGACGCCTCGCGGAAGGCCTCCGGGTTGGGATTGCTGCGATTCACGGCCGGGTCCCTGTAGGCATCCTCGCCAACGATGAATCCTGCCGTCTGCTGGTCCAGGTCCGTCGCGGTGAAAGCCGTCCGCAGCCGGCCGCCGAGGAATTGATGTGTCGTGTTGGCGTGCAGCTTGAACTGCCGGTAGCCGGAATCGTCACGAAAGCCGCCGTCGTCGCTGAACGTGAACGCCGCGAAGTGCGGCGATTGCGGGTCCGCGGGCAGTTCCGCCTGCAGCCGCAGGAACCGGTTCGCGCCGACCTCGACGAGGCCGTGCGCCGGCGCCCGGTCGTCCTGCGCCGGCATTAGCACGTTCATGATGCCGTGCAGCGCGTTGGAACCGTACAGCGCGTTGCCGGGGCCGCGTATCACTTCGATCGAGCGCGCCTGCTCGGTGTCGATTTCGAACAGCTGGTTGACGTTGCAGAATCCGGCAGGCCTGATCGGGATACCGTCCTCGAGAAACAGGAAACCACCGCAGGAACCGGCGCCCGTCAGCACCGGCGAGCGAATGGCCGTCAGGTGCTCCTGGCCGCTGCCGCGGCTTATCCAGGCACCCGCCACCCGGGTCATCAGCTGGTGAATGTGTTGATGACGGATGCCGTCGACGAGTTCGCCGTCCAGCCGCTCGATGTTGCCGGAATGGGCCAGCGCGGCTTGCTCACGGCGCTGCCCGGTCACCACGATCTCGGTAACGGTCTCGTCCGCGGCAACGGCAGGCGAGGCGCCCGCTCCCGTGAACACTATAATGGCGGCCAGTTGAATCAGAACGAACAACGAGAGTCTCTGTCGATGAATCTACCAATGCCGAAATTGGGCCTGTCAATCCTGTGCGCGATGCTGTCGGTATCGACGGTGGCGACCGCGGAGGATGTCGAACGGGCAATGGATGTTACGTCATCCGACCGACTGCGAGTAGGACTGGTTCTCGGCGGAGGCGGTGCGCGCGGTGCGGCGCACATCGGTGTGCTGCGCGAGCTGGAACGGTTGCGCGTACCGATCGACGCTATCGCGGGCACGAGCATGGGAGCGATCGTGGGGGGCTTGTATGCCTCCGGCATGAGCGTAGCCGAGCTCGAGGAACTGGTCGCCGAGATGGACTGGGCCGATGCCATGTCCGACGAACCGGAACGCGGCGATTTGCGATTCCGCCGCAAGCAGGACGCCCGGGACTACCCGATCGACCTGGATATCGGCCTGGAACGCGGGCGACCGAAACTGCCGCTCGGCCTGGTCCAGGGTCAGAAGCTCGACCTGATACTGCGCAACCTTACCGTGCCGGTCAGTCACATCAAGGACTTCGACGAGCTGCCCATACCGTTTCGTGCGATCGCCTCGGACATCGAGACAGGTGACATGCACGTGATGGAAAGCGGCGATCTCGCGCTCGCGATCCGCGCGAGCATGTCGGTACCGGCGGCGCTGGCGCCTGTCCGGGTCGACGGGCGCCTGCTGGTTGACGGCGGACTCGTCGGCAACCTGCCCGTCGATATCGTCCGCGAGATGGGGGTCGATGTCGTCATCGCCGTCGATGTCGAGTTTCCGTTGTATACGCCGGATCAGCTGCAGTCGGCAATAAGCATTTCCGAGCAGATGCTGACGATCCTGATTCGCAGGGAGACGCTGCGGCAGATCGAGAAGCTGGGCGACGACGACGTCCTCGTCACGCCGAAACTCGGCATGTTCGGGTCGGCGAACTTCGGCGAAATCGTGCAGGCGATCGAACCGGGAGCGGTAGCTACGCGAAAACAGGAAACGCGCCTGCGCGAACTGGCGATGGACGAAGAAGGCTACACCGCGTGGCAGGCACGGCACCAGGCACCGCCGGCGCCTGCCGAGCGTCTCGCCTTCGTGCGCGTCGAACACAACAGCCGCTTGTCTTCCGGGATCCTCGAGTCACGGCTGGCCGTCTCGGCAGGTGATCCCGTTGACGCGGACCTGCTTGCCGCCGAGGCCGCCCAGCTGCACGCGCTGGACGTCTTTGAAAAGGTCAGCTACCGCCTCGTAGAGGAAGACGGCCGCACGGGTGTCGTATTCGACGCGCGCGCGAAGTCCTGGGGGCCGAGCTTCCTGAACTTCGGATTCACGCTCGAGGACGACTTCGAAGGCGCGACCAACTTCGATCTGCGCGGAAGGCTTACGCGGCCGGCCGTCAACCGCGCCGGCGGCGAGTGGCGCGTCGACCTCAGGCTCGGTACGGAACCGCAGCTGTTGGCCGAGTTCTACCAGCCGCTGCGTTCGAACTCGCGGCTGTTCGTCGCGCCGTACGTGGACATCGACCAGAACAACTTCAACCTGTTCGCCGACGGGGACATCATCGCGAGGCTGCGCATCAGCGAAGCCATCGCCGGGGTCGACACCGGCGTCGAAATCGCGAACTTCGGCGAATTCCGGCTGGGTGTTTTTCGCGGCGGCGGCGAATCGCGGGTTACGGTCGGCGACCCGGCCCTGCCGAGCCCGGACTTCGACGTTGGCGGGCTGCGCGCGAGGCTGCGCTTCGATACCCTGGACAAGCCCTGGTTTCCGGGCGACGGCGTGCGTGCGGATATCGAGTGGCGCCAGTCGAACCCGTCGCTCGGCGGCGACGACCGCTACGACCTCGTCGAGCTGTCGATGGAGACCGTGCACACGCGAGGCAAGTCCACGTTCGGCTTTGGCCTCGATTTCCAGACCACGTTGAGTTTCGTCGGCGCCGTACAGGACCTGTTCCGGCTCGGCGGCTTCCAGCGGCTGTCCGGCTACGAACGCGGCGCAATCAGCGGCCCGCACGCGGCCGTGGCGAAGCTGCTCTATTACCGCCGCATCGGCGAGTCGGCGGGCGGCCTGATCGACGCGCCGGTCTACCTGGGTGCGTCGCTCGAAGCCGGCAACGTCTGGCAGGACCGTAGCGACATGTCGCTCGGTTCCTCGAAGCTGCACGGCAGCCTGTTCCTGGGCATGGACAGCTATGTTGGCCCCATGTTTTTTGCGGCCGGCATCGGGGAAGGCGGCCTGACAAATTTCTACCTGTTCTTCGGCGCGCCGCCGCCGTAACGACCGCTTCAGCGCTCGACTTTTTCGAGCACCTGGGCGGGGGCGTCGGTGTTGCGGTAGTAGCCGTGGCGCCGGGCCATGGATTCATAGGCCGTATCCCGCTCGGCTTCGGTCCGGTACCAGTGGAACCGCTCCCAGTCATCACCGACGACCGTGCGAAACGTGTCCGTTGCGGGCAGCGTGACCCGGATACCGAAACGGCGATCGGCATCGGCGCTGTCGGGTTCGACGAGATTGTGGCGGTGACAGTAGCTCATACGCAGTGCGAGGGATTGAGCGGAAGGCGGGAGTATACCCAAACCGCCGGCGTATTCATCGCCGCTCGCCGCGATCCGACGCCCCTTCGCGATCGGCCCATCCCAGCAACCGGCGGGTAACGAACAGGTACGGCGGCTTGACCAGCCGCATCCACAGCCGCGACGGCAATGACGGTGCCGCGAGGATCTGTCGCTGCCGGTTCGTGAGGCGATCGGCGCAATAGGTGCGCTTGTGCTTCAGCAGATGGCGCAGGTCGTCGTAACCGAGAATGCGGAACAGCCGGCCCCGGCGCCGCGCATGCCAGGCCATCTGGAAGTCGATGAAAGCCGGCTTGTCGTGGAGGGTGACCAGTATGTTGGGTTCCTTGGCAAGATCGTTGTGAACGACGCCGCGAGCGTGCAATTCGCGCAGGAGCCGCAGCGACTGCCTGAAAAAGTCCGGATCCGCGGGTTTGGCACGATGCATCGGCGCGCCGTCGAGGTATTCGCGCGCCAGCCGGCCGCGCTCCGCGCAAATGAGCTGCGGAATGCCCTCGACACCGTCCAGGGCGGCCAGCGCCCGCGCTTCGCGGCGCATCAGGGCGTTCGCCAGCCAGCGCAGCGGCAGGGCCGCGGACGCCGAGTCGCGGACTATCTGGTGCTGTGCGCCGGCGCTTTCAAGCCGAACTTCGCCGAACAGGTCCTTTTTGAGAAGCCGGGACTCGCGCATCATGGTTGTGGGCAGCGATGACAATCGCAGAGAATAGCGCAGTACGGGGTTTACGGGATTCAGGGTGAGCACGAAGTCCGACGGACAAAAGCCGCGCAAGGATCGGACGCGCGCAGATTCGACCGGCGAATTTTTCAGCGTCGGCCCGCCTCTGCATGCGGTGCGGGCCGGTTACGTGCGGCGGCGTGCCGACGACCTGCTGTTCGATGCGGTGCTTGCCGGGCGTTACGCTCACGTGATCGCGCCCTGCCGCAGCGGTAAGTCCAGCCTGGTTGCGGCGACAGCCGCGCGCCTGGAAGCCAAGGGTTTCAACGTCGCGATTCTCGATCTCGGCCAGATCGGTGAGCGCGACGCGGGCACCGATGCGGGACGCTGGTACTACAGTGTCGCCTATCGAATCCTGCGGCAGCTCCGGATTCGTTTCGACCTGCAGGCGTGGTGGCAGGAAAAGTCGGTGCTGGGCAATTGCCAGCGCCTGCTCGAGTTCTACAACGAGATCGTGTTGCGGTTCGTCAAGGAACGTATCGTGATCTTCGTCGACGAAGTGCAGTGCATAGAGGAGCATTCGATCGGCACCGAGTTGCTGGTCAGTATCCGCTCCGCGCACAACGGTCGGGCCACGGATCCGGAGTTTGGACGGCTTACGTTCGTTCTCCTCGGTGAGTGCGACCCGGTTAGCCTGATCGATGAACCCACGCTGTCGCCGTTCAACGTAACGCAGTCGGTCCCGCTCGATGACTTTTCGCGCGACGACCTCAACCTGTTTGCAACGGAGCTGAACATCTCGGCCGGGCAGGCCCGGCAGGTGCTCGACCGCATCTACTACTGGACCAGCGGGCAGCCCTATCTCACGCAGAAGCTCGCGCGCGCGATATCGCGCGAGGAGGTCGACGACGACATCGACGAGCAGGTGGACCGCCTTGTGAGGCAGCAGTTCACCGGGGCCGCCGTGCTTCGTACCGAGCCGCACCTCAGCCATATCCACCGCGAGGTCATGCGTGACCGCAAGCAGAGCGAACCGCTGTTGAATCTCTACGGCCGGCTCCGCAAGGGCGTCGCCGTCGATACGGACATGGGATCATCGCTGCAGCGGCGGCTGATGGCCATCGGCCTGTTGAGCGTCGACACGGAGGGTGACCTTCACGTTCGAAACCGTATCTACGAAACGGTCTTCACGGCCCGCTGGGCCAACGAGAACCTGCCGACACGGCTGCGCGCGCCGCTCACGGCGCTGGCAGCAATATTCCTCGTCGTTGCGATTCCCTTTATCTACACACAGTGGCTGCCGCTGGTCTACACGGGCACCCTGACTTCGAGCAGTGCCGAACTGCAATCCGCGGAGATGGCGTGGCGCAACCTTCGCTCCTTCCCGGGGCATGCGGCCACTGCGGACAACCTGTTCCGCAACTTCCTGCGGTCTCGCGCCGACCTCGCCGAGGATGTCGGTGTCATCGAAGCGCTGGCCGCGCTCGCGGCGGAACTGCCCGAGCCGGGGAGCCTGCCGGACGAACTGCGAGCGTCGTTCTGGGACCAGCAGGTTGATAATGCAGCGCGCTTCGAGCAGCGCGACCGGGCGCTGATCGCCGCGCTCGAGGCGCTCGTGCTGTCCACGCCGCAGCGACGACATCGTGCGGCGATGCTCGTCGGCGAGGACTACCCGCTACTGATCGCGAGCCTGCCCGCGGCGGAAGCGATCGGCGTGATTTTCGATCCCGACGACAAGCTGCTGACGACCCTGCAAGGGTCGAAGGTCCGGCAGTGGTCGCTGGCACAGCAGCAACTGCAGCCCTCCGGGGAATGGACGATCACCGCGCTCGAGGTTGCGCCGCTGGTGCGCCGCGTCATCGTCGATCGCGACGGCACGGTCAATCGTGTGGGCATGACCATCAATATCAGCCACCCGCGCCTGTCCGACCTGCGCATCAAGATCATCGCGCCATCGGGCCGGGCAGTGGAGATCGAGACCGGCTACGAGCGAGCCTCGAGCAACGAGGATATCCGTATCCCTGCAAACCAGTTGCGGGACCTGATCGGGGAATCGATGGCGGGCACGTGGAGCGTCTCGGTTCGCGACGAGGAAATCGGCGTGGCCGGTCACCTGGTCGCCTGGAACCTGACGCTGAATTCCCAGGGCCTGGTCGAGGACTTCCAGCGTGGCCTGCACATTCCCGACCCGGCGGAAAGGGACACGAACAGCATCTGGATCGGCCCCGAGGGGCGCTACGCGGTGGCGCGCGCCCTGCAGAGCGACAGCGCACGGGTATGGGATCTCGCGTTTGCCAAGCCGATCCGCGCCGTCGCCCTCAACCAGAACGAGCGGATCATCGGGCTGGACAACGGCGCGCGCCGCCTGGTGACAGCCACCGTCGAGACGGTCAATGTGTGGGCGACCGCCACGGGAGACCGGGTCCAGTCGATGAAGGTCGGTGCGGGAAGCATGGGCTCGAGGCTCACCGGGGACGGCCTGCACCTGTTCGTCGAAACCCGCGGCGATGCCGATACCCGCCTGGAACTGTGGTCGCTGGAGACCGGCGAGATGCAGGGCCGGCTCGATATTGCCGGCACGCCTGCGCTGGTGGCGCTGGACGCCGCCGGGGCGCGCATTGCGGTCGCGGACTTCGACCAGGCTGTGCGCATCTGGGACTTCCAGAGCGGCGAGATGCTCGCGCAGATCGACCTGCCGTTGCAGCCGAGCGCGATCAGCCTGGATGCGAGCGGCAACGTCCTTGGCGTTGTCCATGGCGAATCCGGTGCATCGCTATGGCACCTGCGGCAGCCGGCGGTGCCGATGTTCGACGAGCGCGGCCAGGGTCACTGGGGCCTGACGTTCTCGTCCTCCGGTTCGACCGTAGCCGTCGGGCGGCCGAGCAGTGGCTACCAGGTCTACCGCACGGAAGACGGCCGCCAGGTGGGCCCGGTACTGGGTTCTGGCGGTTCCGCCGAGACCCGCCACCTGCTCGCATTCAGTTCCGACGAGCGTGCACTGCTGACAGGCGGGCCTGACGGCGCCGCGCGTCTGTGGCGCGTCCCGGGCGAAATCGCGCCCGTGGCAGCGGCAGACACCGGCGCCAGCCAGGCCCTCTGGACGGCCGCCGGTGAGTCGGTGGTCGCGGCCACACCGGACGCCGGCAACCTCGTGATCGGCGACGGGGGCGGCCACGTGCACGTTTTGCCGGCGGACGTTCCACCGGAGTCGCTCGCCGCCGCCGCGGAAGAGGTGAGTTTCGTCGGTCACGACGCCGCCGTGCGTCTGCTGCGGATCAGTCGGGACGGACGCCTGGCAGCCAGCGCGGCCGCCGACGATACCGTACGCGTCTGGAGCCTGGCCGATGGCAGGCCGTTGCCTTTCATGGTGGATATGCCTGGCGGCGCGATCACGGCGCTGGCATTTTCGCCGGACGCGTCGTTGCTGGCCGCCGTCAACGCCACCCGGGTCGTGCTGCTCGATACCGAGAGCGGCGAGACCGTGATCGAGTTTCCCCTCGGCGAGACGCATGCGGGCGTAGCGTTCGCGGACAACGACAATCTCTATCTCGGCGGTAACTCCGGAGCTCTCAGTGTCCTGTCGCAAAGTGTTTCGGGCACCTGGTCGCTGCAGCAGCGCTGGCAGGGGACGACGGCGATCAAGTGGCTGCGGGCATCGCCCCGCGGCCGCCGCCTCGTGCTGGTGGACGAGAACAACCTTGCCCAGCAGTTCAACCTCGAGGAAGGGCGCGTCGGCGAGCTGTCGGTCATTTTCCCCGAGAACGTGGAGGACGTGGCCTTCAACCCGGTCGGTTCGCGCGTCTATTTCAGGACGGCGCGCTGGGTGCACCGGGCGAGTTCGTCGAGCAATGGCCTGATCTGGCTGGATGCGATACTCGCGCCGCGACCCGTACAGGGCGGCAGCATCCTGATCAGCACGGCGACGTCCGCAGGCAACGAGATTCAGCTGCCGGTGATTCGCGCAGGTTCCATCACCCTGGCGCAGCTGCAGTTCGACTCGAGCGGTACCCCGGGGCTGTTCGGCAACCACGACGAACTGATCGATGAGTGGCATGAAAAGCTGGGCATGACGACGGAAGCCCGCTGGGGCGCTGCGGCAACTGCGAGTCCCGGCGTCGCCGAGAGACCAGTGCCATAGCGTAGACAGACCCTAGCGGCGATCGCCGCGCAGCGTTCGCACCAGGATTTCGAGGGCCGCGGCGGAGGCATCGGCCGGCGCCACCGGATCGCCGATCACGACCGGCACCTTCACGAACAGGCGCCGTGGAAACTTGCGGATCCTGCCGTCCTTGCTGCGGCTGAACCAGCTGCCCCACAGGTTTTGCAGCGCGACCGGCACGACGGGCACCGGACGGTTCGCGATGACCTTCTCGATGCCCGGCCGGAACCGCTGGACTTCGCCGTCGCTGGTTATCCCGCCCTCGGGAAAAATGCACACGATATTGCCGGCCGCCAGTTCGGCATCCACTTTCTCGAATGCCTCTTTCATCAGCCGTTCGTCCTCTCTCGCGGAGGCGATGGGGATTGCCTTGGCGTGCTGGAACAGGAATCGCAACAGCGGCAGCTGGAAGATCTTGTAGTACATGACGAAGCGCATAGGCCGGCGGATGCAGGCGGACAGCACGATCGGATCCATGTAGCTGACGTGATTGCACACGACGACCGCGGGACCCTTGTCCGGGATGTGCTCTGTGCCGCTGGCGCGTACACGGTAGATCGTGTTGACCAGGATCCATGCGAGGAAACGCATCATGAACTCGGGCAGCAGCGTATAGATGTAGACGGCGACGACCGCGTTCAGCAGCGCCAGCACGACAAACAGTTCGGGAATGGAAAAGCCGACGCCAAGCAGCGCGATCGAAAGCAGCGACGCGACGACCATGAACAGCGCGTTGATGATGTTGTTTGCAGCGATGACTCGCGACAGCTGCTTGCGTTCGGATCGTTGCTGGATCAGGGCGTAGAGCGGCACGCTGTAGAAGCCGCCGAAAGCGCCCAGCAGCATGACGTCCGCGAGCACCCGCAAGGTGCCGGGCCGGCTGAGAAACTCGCCGATACTCGAAACGGCCGTGCCGGCGGCAACGGGCTGTGCGAAGTACAGGTCGACCGCAAACACGCTGAGCCCGATGGAGCCGAAAGGCACGAGGCCGAGTTCGATACGATGACCTGACATGCGTTCGCAAAGCAGCGAGCCGAGGCCGACGCCGACGGCAAACGCAACGAGCAATGCGGTCGTGATCGATTCGTTGCCATTCAGGATCACGAGCGTGTAGGCCGGGAGCTGCAGGGTCATCGCGGAGCCGAAAAACCAGAACCACGAGATGCCGAGGATGGCGAGGAAGACATCGCGTTTTTCGCGGGCAAAGCCGACGATCCGCCATGTTTCCGACCACGCGTTCCAGCTGATCGACAATCCCGGATCGACGGCTCGAGTCTGCGGCACCCGCCGGCTTGCAAGGTAGCCGAGTACCGCAACGGCGACCAGGCTACCGCCGAGCAGCGTCTGCGAGTCGGGGCTCACCGCGACGGTAGCGCCACCAACGATCAGGCCGAGGATAATCGCAATGTACGTGCCGGCTTCCACCAGGGCGTTGCCGCCGATGAGTTCATCCGTGTCGAGCTGTTGCGGCAGGTACGCATATTTGACCGGCCCGAACAGTGTGGACTGGCAGCCCATGAGGAACAGCACCAGCAGGAGTACGACGTAGCTGCCGGACATGAACGCGAGCGCCGCGATCACCATCAACGTGATCTCGAGCAGCTTGATACGGCGCATCAGCATCGATTTCTCGTACTTGTCCGCGAGCTGCCCGGCCGTGGCCGAAAACAGGAAGAACGGCAGGATGAACAGGGCTCCGGCAACGTTCGCCAGTTCACTGTGGTTCATCCCGACCACCAGCACGCCCTGGAACGTGACGAGGATCACCAGTCCGTTGCGGAATATGTTGTCGTTGAGCGCGCCGAGGAACTGCGTGGTGAAAAACGGGGCGAAACGGCGCTGACCGAGTAACCGGAACTGGTTCTGATCCGACACGTGACGTGCTTCCCGCGACGATGACGGGCGTCACTATAGCATCGGTGAAAACTGCGAACTCGCTCCTCTCACGGACGTTGACAGCGGTGCTAGGATCTTATGTCCAGCAACCTGAAATGTGTACCAGTCAGCCAATTTATTTGATTTTCATGATGAAATTTTTCGCGACAATCCTCGTCACCGGCCTCGTATTGCTTGCCGGATGCGCCGAACCGCCGAAGCCGAGGTCGGTGCAGCACTTCCTGGACAACCCGCTGGTGCTGGAGGCGGCGCTGGTGCGCTGTTCGCGCAACCGTTCGGAAACCCGCTACGACGCCGAGTGCGTCAACGCCCGTGAGGCGAACAAGATTGTGGCGGCGCAGGAAGAGGCCGAGCGGCGCGCCGAGTTCGAAGCGCAGTCAGAGCGCAAGCGGCAGGCACTGCGGCGAGCGCAGCAAGCGGCTGCCGAGGCCAGGCGCCGCGCCGAAGAGGCGCGGAAACGCCGCGAAGAGGCCGAATACCTGGCGCAATTCGGTCAGCTGCCACCCGATGACAGCCGGCCGGCCGCTCAGCAGGCTACCGGCAATGAGCCTATCGCGGTTATACCGGAGGCCGCCGAGGACAGCACTGGCACCGCCGATCGCGGTTACAGCGAGCCACTCAGCGTGGCGCCGTCCGGAGCCGGCAACGCGCCCGTCGTGGAGGTCGAGCCGGAACCGGACGCGGTCCGTAATCTCGACGAGATCCGCGAAGAACTCAAGCGCCGCAACGAAGAGTAGGGCGCCGCCCTCAATAATTCGGGTCGAAGTAGGACTCGTCTGCCGCGGCGCTCTCGTCGCCGTCCCCCGGGCCCGGCATCCCGAAGGTCTGTACGCCGGATTCAGGTTCGCGGGCAGGCGCTGCCGACGGCCGGCTTTGCATCCCCGGCGCCTTCGCAAGGCGCGTCGTCTGTGCGGTCAGGACCTGGACGAACCGGTTCGCGACATCGGGCGCGATGTTCGGAGAACTGGCGAAAATCGTCTCCGGCGTCATGCTCGGAGAGCTGTAGAAGGCCGCGTTTGCCCGGCGATCCATGGTGACGCCCGAGCCGGCGAAGGAAACGCCCGCGAAGATGCCGCGCGCCCTCGAGTAGGCAACGATCTCCGCCTGGAAGCGGATGTCGGTCGCGCCTTCCACGCTGCGGCCCACCGGTCCGGCGGCAACGGATGCGTCCGCGCCCAGGGTCAGCTTGCCGTTGGCAATATCGTCGACCCCGCGACGCGTCTTGAACACGAGCACAACGTCAGTGCGCTGTACGCCCGCCTGGAATCCGAGGCTGCCGCCCGTCAGGGTGATGAACGCCGGATTGCTCCAGGAGCCATCGTCCTGCCGCACCACCAGGATGCCCTTGCCGCGCCGCGCACCCAGCCCGAAACCGATCCGAACGACACCTGGTACAACGGCAACGGCGTACGCCCGCGCGAGCAGCGCGGGAGGAATGCTCTGCTCCGGGATTCGAAGGAACTGGTCGAGGACGTCGGCCGAATCGGCGACGCGCTGCTCTTCTTTACTGGCAGCCGCTGCCGGAAACGCGAACAGCAATACGGCCACTGCCAGGCAAGCCTGAAGTTGTGTACTACGCATGATTTTCTTCCCCATGACGGGAGCGACACGCCAGCGCCGGCTCCCTTAATGCCCAAAATCGGCCAAGGCCCTGATCATACTCGAATTCCGGCCGCTACTCACTTTCAGACCGCGGTACAGCGGCAAGCGGCGGCAGCGGCACGTCGAGCGACGCGCAGACGGTCCGTATCAGGCCGGTTTCGGCGCTCGTGACCCGGTTGTCGTGCACGGCAACGGCGGTTACGGCCTTGACGACCAGGCGCCGGCCCTTGCCGTTCAGCGCCGTGAGCAGGTCCAGGCTGCGCTCGAGAGCGCGCAGGGTATAACGTTCTTTCGACTCGTAGGCGTGTTCCGAGGCCCACTTGCCGAAGTAGGCCTTGCCGGCCTCGAAGGCCTGCGCGGCGCTCGCTGCGTCCCGATGACCGTAGTCCGCGACGACCGTGAGCAGGTCGATGGCGGCGCGGCGCAACTCGCGGCGCGCCTTGTGCCGCGGCCCGGGATACCGTGCAGGATTCGTGGCCTGGCCGAGGCTGATCCGCAACACCCGGTAGAAGCAATACTCGTAAAGGTCGACCTGGCCGTCGACGTCGATCAGCCGGCCGGACAATTCGACCAGGTATTCCAGCTGCGCGGCCGGACGCAGCTTGAGCGCCGGGAACGTGATCTCGAGCAGCGGCAGACGATGCTCGATGCTCATCGCCGACACCTCATCGTGCAGCCGGGTCACGATCCGTGCGCGTTCTTTGCCGAGCTGTTCCTCGACGAGGCCGAGCTGCCGTGCGCGCTGTTCCTGCCCCCGGTCGATGATGAGGGCGACGACGAGCAGGTAGGCGAGTTCCGCCGAATGGGCGGCATCGTAGAGCGTGGCGGGAATGGACTGCCGCAGCTGCCGCGCATAGGCGACATCCTGTGCGCCCGGGTTGCCGGCCGACGCCACGACCGAGTCGGGCAGCGCAGTGGGCTCGGCCGCCGAGGCAGGCACCTCCCCGGCGGCCATCGCCCGTGTCGTATCGTCCGCCATCCTTTCGCTTACGGATATCGGGACTACCGTCGGGTAATCCGATTCGCGGAATGACGGGTCGAGCGCGCGAATGCGCTTGCCCAGCGGCGGGTGCGTCGCGAACAGGCCGGTGAAGCGTGCGCCGCTGCCGAACAGCATGTGGCTGATCTCCTCCGGGTCGGCTGCCCGGATGTACGAGGCCTCCTTGTAGCCACCGATCTTCTTCAGCGCGTTCGCGATGCCGTCTGTCTGGCGCGTGAACTGCACGGCCGATGCATCGGCGAGGTACTCCCGCTGGCGCGACACGGCAGCCTTTATCAGGCGCGCAAAAAACACGCCTATCCAGCCGAGAATCGCCACCCCGAGACCGATGAGCAACACGACCGGCGCACCCTTGTCGCGGCGGCTCGACAGCAGCCGGCCGTGATACCCGCCGCGCACGATCATGCGGCCCATCAACCCCAGGACCAGGATGCCGAACAACACGCCCATCAGGCGGATGTTCAGCCGCATGTCACCGTTGAGGACGTGACTGAATTCATGCGCGATGACGCCCTGCAGTTCGTCGCGGTTCAGGAGTTCCAGCGTGCCGCGCGTGACAGCGATCGCCGCATCGCCGGGCGCGTAACCGGCGGCGAACGCATTAATGCTGCTTTCCTCTTCGAGGACGTAGATCTCCGGTACCGGGATGCCCGAAGCGATGGCCATCTCCTCGACGACGTTGCGCAGGCGCCGCCGCAGCGGGTCCGTCACGTCTGCCGGGACCAGCGTACCGCCCATCTGCTGCGCGACACGGCCGCCGCCGGCGGCGAGGACCGCGGTCTTGTAGATGCTGGCGCCGACGATGAACAGTGCGGTTATCACCGCCGTCGCAATCAGCGGCCCCGGGTTCGCCGCGAGAACCTCGCCGGGCGAGTAGCGCTGTCCCTCGAGCGAGGTGCCGAACAGCGCAAACCCGACTATCGCGGTTACGCCGAGGACGATGAGCGCCGTCGCGATGAAGTAGACCACGACCAGCCACTGCGTGGCCCTGCGAGCCCGGTCCTGCGCGTCGAAGAAGTTCAAAGCCCGCTGGCGGGTTGTCAGGTGAAGGAGACGTCCGGCACGTCGCGTTTCTCGTCAGACTCGATCTCGAGGAAGCTCGCGAGCTCGAAGCGGAACATTCCCGCAATCACATTGTTCGGGAAGTTCTCTGCCGTGTTGTTGTAACTGAGTACCGAATCGTTGAAGGCCTGGCGCGCGAATGCCACTTTGTTCTCGGTGCTGGCCAGCTCTTCCTGGAACTGCATCATGTTTTCATTCGCTTTGAGGTCGGGATATGCTTCCGATAATGCGAACAGGCGGCCGAGAGCGGCGCCGAGCGCGCCTTCAGAAGCGCCGAGTTGCTTGATGGCTTCCGCGTTCGCCGGGTCGACCTTGGCGGTCTGCAGGCTCTGCTGGGCCGCGTTACGTGCGTTGATAACCGCTTCGAGGGTCTCCCGCTCGTGTTTCATGTAGCCTTTGACGGCTTCGACGAGGTTGGGAATCAGGTCATAGCGTCGCGTCAACTGCACCTCGATCTGCGCAAACGCGTTCCGGACGCGGTTGCGTTCGTTGATCAGCCGGTTGTAGATGCTGATCGCCCAGACCACTATCGCCGCGATTATCGCGAGGAAAACCAGGAATGATTTCACCGTCCCGCTCCTTTTCCAAAAGCCCTGGCCGCAAGTCTAATGCGTGCGCAAGCGTAAGCCTAGGAATCGTGGCGTTTTTCCTGCTGACGGCCACCGCCTGGGGAAGCTGGCACGCCGATTCGCGGCCGAAGATGGGCACCGAGGTAAGCGTCTATTTCTGGCTCGAGGACGAGGCCGGGGGCGACGCCGTCATCGAGGCGATTTTCGCCGAGGTCGATCGAATCAATGCGCTGATGAGCACCTACGTCGAAGAAAGCCGGATTTCGGACATCAACCGGCGCGCTGCGGATGAACCCGTGGCTGCGGGCGAGGAACTGTTCCAGCTGATCCGCCGCTCGCTGGATATTTCCGTCCTGACGCGCGGTGCCTTCGACATTACCTATGAGAGCGTCGGCCAGCACTACGACTTTCGCGAACGGCGACGCCCGGATGACGCCACCGTGGAGGCCGAGCGCGAGCACATCAATTTCCGCTACGTGAAGCTCGACCAGGGCAACGGCACCGTTCGCTTCGAGGAACCCGGCGTGCGCATCAACCTGGGCGGCATTGCGAAAGGCTATGTCGTCGAGCGCGGTGTCGACATCCTGCGCCGGCATGGTGTGAAGTACGGCGTGGTGACGGCGGGCGGCGATTCACGTCTGCTCGGTGACCGCCGCGGGCGCCCCTGGATGATCGGCATCCGTCACCCGCGGGAGGATGGCGAGGTGGCGATATCGGTGCCGCTCGAGGACGAGGCGATATCGACCTCGGGGGATTACGAACGCTATTTCGACGAGGACGGGACGCGCTATCACCACATCATCAAGCCGAGCTCCGGCCGGCCTGTCGAGGGGATTCACAGCGCAACCGTGATCGGTCCGGACGCAGTCATGACGGACGCATTGTCGACGTCGGTGTTCGTGATGGGCGTCGACGACGGCCTGAAACTGATCGGCTGCCTGCCGGACTACGAAGCGATCGTCATCGATGCAGAGGGCGAGATCTTCTACTCGACCGGCCTGGGGGACCCCGGTTCGGATGCCGACGATGCGCCGCTGTCGACAGTTTCGCCGGAGATCTGCGACGGCGCGCAGCCTTAGACTGTCGCAAAAAAACACCCGAAATGTCGCCGAAAGGCGACGACTTTTCACTTTAAATTCAGCTTGATACGCCTATCATAGGGTATCCGTACAGAGACCTTTGCAGGACTCCGGATACGGCCTCGTGGCAGGTTCGCCCGCGTTCCCGCCGCGGCGGGAACAGGCACCGATTTGACGTAATCTACCGTGGGTGGTTTTACGGGATGCCTGTCAGGAACAAGGCGTCATTCGTCGGTTTTGGGCTCGATACGACTATTCGCTGCCGTGTCACAGCGTCGATTATGTTCAGAGCTTTGCAGGCAATTGTGACGATAATCACGCCCCTCGAGGGGCGTGACTGTCACCATTCCCAATCGACAGGTGGCGCGCGCGCACGGCGCGGGCGGCCGGATCTGCGCGCCTTCCGGTGCATCGCTGCGACGCAGCGCGGAGCGCCGGTCCGGCACCGAACAAGGACGTAACTCGGCGGGTAACACAAGGAAAGAAATCATGAAGATCAGACACTTGCTAGCAGGCTTCGTATTCAGCGCGTTTGCGGCCAGCAGCCTGGCCTCTTCGGGCCTCGCAGGGCAGCCGGCACCCGACTTCGCACTCAAGAGCTCGACCGGCGCGAACCTGCGGCTGTCCGAGTACCGCGGCGACGTCGTCATGATCAACTTCTGGGCGACGTGGTGCGGCCCGTGCCGGCAGGAGATGCCGTTGCTCGACGAACTCTATTCGCGCTACCAGCGCGTCGGCTTCAACCTGCTCGGCGTCAACATCGACGACGATTCCAATCGGGCGATGGCAATGATCAACGAGCTTGGTGTGAGTTTCCCCGTGCTGTTCGATGCGAGTAAGGAAGTCAGCCGCCTCTACCAGGTTGACGCGATGCCGGTGACGGTCATCGTCGATCGTGAAGGCAACGTGCGTCACGTCCACCAGGGCTACAAGCCGGGTTACGAACAGAAGTACCTCGACCAGGTACGCGCTCTGTTGCGCGAGTAATCCATTGCAGCCGGCAGGAGAGATAGGGTGAGTAGAAAAATATTAATGAGTTTGGCGGCGAGTCTCGCGCTTGCCTTCGCGGTAACGGTGCCGGCCCAGGAGGCCGTGTCGCCGGACGCGGATGCGGCCCGTGCAGCATCGATGGCCCTCGACGCGGAAGATGCGGCATCGCGCGACCAGTTCCGGCAGCTCGACCAGGACGTGCAGTCCCTGAAGAAGGAAGTCCTGGACCTGAACCGCGATCTGTTCCTGCTGGAAGAGGAACTGCTGTTCCCGGCGAACTCGCAGGTTGCGTTCTTCATTTCGATGGATGTGGGCGAGTATTTCAAGCTGGACTCCGTGAGCCTCAAGATCGACGGCAAGGAAGTCGCCAACTACCTGTACACGGACCGCGAAGCCGGATCTCTGCTGCGCGGCGGCGTGCATCGCGTGCACATGGCCAACCTGAAAACCGGCGACCATGAGCTGGTGGCGATCTTCACCGGGCAGGGGCCGCAAACCCGCGAATACCGGCGCGGTGCGACGCTGAACTTCTCGAAGGGCATCGGCGCCAAGTACGTAGAGCTTGAGATTACCGACCAGGTGAAGAAGCAGCAGCCGGAATTCGTCATCAAGGAATGGGAGTGATTATTGGTCACTCGCCGCGCCATCGTCGTCTGCTGCTGCCTGATACTGGCGTCCCTCGTGCCGGGGTCGCCCGCGCTCGCGGGTAAGGACGAGCCGGCGCCGATCGTCGTAAAAGAAGCCCATTACGGCGAGATCCTCTTCTACTTCTACCAGGAAGACTACTTCCCGGCGATCGTGCGGGTGCTCGCCGCGCAGGAGCAGGGCCGGCTTGAGCAACATGCCGCGGAGGCCGAGTTGCTGAAGGGCGGCCTGTATCTGTCCTACGGGCACCACCTCGAGGCGGCCGACATCTTCGAACGCCTGCTCGCCGACAACGTCAACCCGGAGATCCGCGACCGCACCTGGTTCTTCCTCGCCAAGATCTGGCGTCAGCGCGGTTACCTCGACAAGGCGCAACAGGCGCTCGACAACATCGGTGACGGCCTGCCGGAGGATATCCAGCGCGAAGCGACGATGCTGCAGGCGCAGCTGCTGATCGACGGCGGCAATTTCGACGCGGCGATAGCGCTGCTGCAGGACTGGAAGGGCAAGACCGAGTGGTCGCGCTATGCGCAGTTCAATCTCGGCGTCGCGCTGGTGCGCAGCGGTCGCGTGGACGAGGCGAAGAAGATCCTCGAAGAGCTCGGCGATATCGACCCCTGGAACGAAGAGCTGACCTCGCTTCGGGACAAGGCCAATCTTGCGCTCGGCTACGCGCTGTTGCAGTCGGGCCAGCCGCACGCGGCAAAAGAGCCGCTGCAGCGTGTCAGGCTCGAAGGGCCATTCTCGAACAAGGCGCTGCTCGGTGTCGGCTGGGCCGACGCGGAACTCGATCGATATCAGCGCGCCCTTGTACCGTGGATGGAATTGCGCGGCCGGGATCTCCTCGACCCCGCTGTCCAGGAGTCCATGCTGGCGATCCCCTACGCGCTCGCGAGTCTCGATTCCATCAGCCAGGCCGCCGACCATTACCTGAACGCCGTGGAGGCGTTCTATGAAGAGTCGAACCGCATCGACCACACGATAAACCATATCGAATCCGGCCGTTTTTTCGACGATTTCATCAGCGAAGACCCGCTCGACAGCACCGGCTGGTACTGGCGCATGCAGTCGCTGCCCGAGGGACCGGAAGCGCGCTACCTGTTTCACCTCCTGGCAACGCACGAGTTTCAGGAAGGCCTCAAGAACTACCGTGATCTGAGCTATCTCTGGAAGAACCTCGATCGCTGGCAGCAGAGCGTCGACGTCTACGCCAACATGCTCGAGACGCGACGCCTCGCCTACGAAGAGCGGCTGCCCAGGGCCGAGGAAACGCTCTCTCGCGCGGACCTCGACGGCATGGTGCAGCGTAAACTGGAATTCGACGCGCTGCTGAACGATATCGAGCAGAGCGGCGACTGGCTGGCGCTCGCCAATGAACGGGAATTCGAGATGTGGGGCGAGATCACCAGCCTCGAGAAGACGCCGGCCCTGTCCGCGAACATTCCCGAAGCGGAAGAGGTTCGAGACAAGATCCTGCTGTTGAAGGGCGTGCTGCAGTGGGGCCTGGAAAAAGACTTCGGCGACCGCCTGTGGCGCATCCGCAGGGACCTGCGGGAAACCGGCGAAGCGCTCGTGGAAACGCAGCGGGCGCGTCGGCAGGTCGACGAATCGATGCGGAACCAACCGCTGGAATTCCGCGCTTTCGACGACCGCGTGTACGGCCTGGAGCCGCGCATCGAGTCCATGAAGATGCGCGTCGGTGACGCGATGGCCGAGCAGCGGGCATTCCTGCAGGCCATCGCGGTCGGCGAATTGCAGGCGCAGCAGCGGCGCCTGGACACCTACACCGTGCAGGCCCGATTCGCGCTTGCTGCGATCTACGATCGCGCGGCGACAGTCACCGAGGCGGCGGTCCAATGATGCCGTCCAGGTCGACAATGACGCTCGTCGCTTGTGTGCTGCTGCTTGCCGCCACGGCTCGAGCGGACGTTCGGGAAAAGGACACGATCAAGAGCCTGGAGAAAGAGACCGTCGAAATCCGCCCGGGCAAGGTCATCATGAACAGCTCCGGCCTGGCCCGCGATAACTACCGCGAATTCCTCGACCTCGTGGCGGACGATCCCTCGCTGAGTGCCGAAGCCATGCGCCGCCTCGGCGACCTGGAACTCGAAGCCAGCGAAGCGGCACAGCTCGCGGAAAACATCGAGGGACTGGAAAGGACGAGCTACGACAACGCCGTCAGCCTCTACCAGCGGCTGCTGGAGGCCTATCCGAGCTACCGGCGTAACGACACCGTCCTCTACCAGCTGGCGCGAGCCTACGAGATCGGCGGGCGCACGGACGAAGCGCTGGAGGTGCTCGACGAGCTGGTAGCGCGGTACCCGGCGACGCCGATGATCGACGAGGTGCAGTTCCGCCGCGGCGAAATGCTGTTCCTGCGCAAGCAATACAACCCCGCGGAGCAGGCCTACCAGGCCGTGGTCGAATACGGGGACGAGTCGCGATTCTATGAGCAGTCGCTGTACAAGCTGGGCTGGTCGCAGTTCAAGCTCGCCTGGCACGAGGAGAGCCTGGACCCGTTTTTCGAATTGCTCGACCGCAAGCTCGGCGGCGTGGAATTGCGCGACGGCGATGACAGGCTCGCCGCGCTCAGCCGCGCCGAGCAGGAACTGGTCGAAGACACGTTCCGGGTTCTGTCGCTCGGCTTCTCGTACAGGTCCGGTGCGGAAAGCATCGACGAGTACTTCGGCAAGCGCGGCCAACCCGAGTACGCCTACGTCATCTATATGAACCTTGGTGACCTGTACCTCGACAAGGAGCGCTACGTCGATGCAGCCGAGACCTACGAGGCATTCGTCGACCAGGATCCGTTCCATCCCAAGGCGCCGCTGCTGCAGGTCGAGGTGATCGAGGCCTACAAGCGCGGCGGTTTCCCGAGCCTCGTGCTCGAGGGCAAGAAGGGTTTCGTCGAGCGCTACGGCATGGACGGAAACTTCTGGGTGCGCAACCCGCGCGAACAGAACAATGCCGTCGCCGCACACCTCAAAGCCAACCTGACCGACCTTGCGCAGTACTATCACGCCGAGGCGCAGGAGGGCGGCAAGCGCAGCGACTACCAGGAGGCGGCACGCTGGTATCGCAAGTACCTGGCGTATTTCCCGGGTGAAGAAGACACGGCGAACACCAATTTCCTGCTCGCCGAGATCCTGTTCGAGAGCCAGGACTACGCGGAGGCCAGGACCGAGTACGAGCGCACCGCCTATGCCTACCCGATGCACGAAAAGTCGGCCGAGGCCGGATACGCGGCGTTGCTCGCGTACAAGGAACACGAGAAGTCGCTGCAGGGCGACGAGCAGGTGGCGTGGCACCAGCAGTATCTCGACAGCGGCCTGCGATTCGCCGACACCTATCCCGAACATCCGGAGTCGGGCGCGGTGCTGACCACCGTGGCCGAAGACCTGTTCGCGCAGAACCAGTTCGACCTCGCGATCGCCGTCGGCCAGACCGTGATCGCCAAGCAGCCGCCCGTCGAGCCGTCGCTCGCGCGCACGGCATGGACCGTGGTCGCGCATTCGCAATTCGATCTCGGCAACTATGCGGAGGCCGAGACGGCTTATTACAGCCTGCGTGGCCTGACGCCGGTCGACGACGCCGCGGCGTCGGACGAGGTCAAGGAACGGATCGCCTCGTCGATCTACAAGCAAGGCGAACAGGCCCGCGACGCCGGCGATCTCGAGACGGCGGTGGCGCACTTCACGCGGCTCGGCCAGGCCGTGCCGGATTCGAACATCCGCGCAACGGCCGAGTACGACGCGGCGGCCGCGCTGATCACCATGGCGGCGTGGGATCGCGCCGCCGGCATGCTCGAGCAGTACCGTACCAGCTACCCGGACAGCGAGTTCGCCGACGACATCGCGCAGAAGCTGGCTGTTACCTACATGGAAACCGGCAGGGGCGCCGAGGCGGCCGCCGAGTTCGAACGGATTGCCGTTGCCGAGGGCAGCAGTGAAGACGTGCGCCGCGAGGCGCTCTGGAAAGCCGCGGAACTCTACGAGGCAAGCGGTGCCGTTTCGAGCGAGAAGCGCGTACTCGAGAACATCGTCGCGCGCTACCCGAACCCGCTGGCCGAATCGATCGAAGCCCGCTACCGGCTGCTGGAGATCGCCGATTCCCAGGGCAACAACGCCGAGGTGACGGCGCGTCTCAACGACATCATCCAGGTCGACGCGCGTGCCGGCGCGCAGCGTACGGACCGCACGCGCTTCCTCGCGGCGAAAGCCTCGATTCGACTCGCCGAACCGATACGCAAGCGATTCGAAGTGGTACAGCTGACGCAGCCGCTGGCCGAGAGCATGAAGCTCAAGCGGTCGCTGATGGAGGACGTCATCGAGGCCTACACCGACGCGGCCGACTACGGCGTGGCGGAGGTCACGACCGAGTCGACGTTCCGCCTGGCGCAGGTTTACGAAGCGTTCGCAGATGACGTACTCGAATCGGAACGACCCGGCGATCTCGATGCGGATGCGCTGGAGCAGTACGAACTGCTGCTCGAGGAACAGGTGTTCCCGATCGAGGAGAAAGCCATCGATCTCTACAAGGCG
>CAVONH010000005.1:0-66898 GCA_963697245.1 uncultured Gammaproteobacteria bacterium
CAGGGATTCAGCCTTCACAGCCTTCGAAATGCGCTCGCAAAAGGGCGGTCCATTCAGCCGCTCCGCCGTCGCTCACCTTGAGCAGCCGCAGGCGAAAATCAGTGTACCCCGGGTGATTGGGGACCGGCATGACGGCATCGACCACGTGCCCATCTTCGCTATCCAACCAGAGCCGGCCTTCCTTGCCAGTCGAAAGGTCGATCTCGAAAGCCGAGCCGGTGAGGCGATATTCGTCTGCTACGACGCCGAGATGTTCGCCCTGTCCCGCGTGTTCCGCGGTCAATTCACCCATCCAGAATAGCGGGTCTGCCGCGGACGGGTCTGCCCACAACAAAGCCATGCCAAAGCCAAACCCATCCTTCGGACTATCCAGATGTGGCGTCGCTACGGTGAAGCTCGCCAGGTCGAAATCGAACAGGGTCCAGTTGGCGGTCTCGATCTCGACGTCATTGCGAATCTCCATGTCCGGCAATTGCACCAGCATGTCCACCACGCCCGTTTCCGGGTTCAGCTCCAGGAATGCGAACTCGATGTGCTGGGCATCAGGCTGCAGCGCACCGCCCGTGATCACCGGTGCCGAGAGCGTTTCCAGGTCCAGCTCTGCCGTTACCAGCGCTGCGCGGCCGCAGAGTCCGTTTTCCTTGTAGACCTCGATATGAGTGGCGTCACGGCGGAAGACGGTAACCCGCTCGTCCATTGAACCGTCGGTATTGGTGCGTTCGTAGTAATAGACGCGACCTATTGCATCGTCGCTCTCATGATAGGTCCAGGGATTGTTGGCCTGCGCAGAGGCCGCGATCGAGACGGCAGCGAATGAGGTAACCAGCAGAAAACGTTTGAACGACATATCAGTCTCCATTGATCAGATGCAGTGCGGTTTCCAGTACGGCGTCGGTGCCGGACTCGTAATCCGCAAATGTGTAGGGAATGGCGATGTCCGGCGCGCGGAAGCGACGCTGATCATCCGGTGTCGACGTCTGGTAATACTCGCTCGCGTAAATGATCGGCAGCGCCGAGTTCGGCGTGACGAAGATATTCGTCTCGCCATAGTGATTGGGCCGATCGGCCGTTGCCTGGCCGATAAAGCGGGCGGCCGTGCGCTGCTCCAGCGCGGACACCAGCATGACGGCGGCCGAGTGGGTACTCCGGCCTGTGAGTACCATCAGTTGTCCGTCTCGATTGAGTGACTCGCTCTCAGCCACGGCATGCACGAGCCCGTCATTTAGCGTGCCATCACCGCCAAGACATCGGCGCAAATCAATGATCAGCGCAGGTTCGTCCCGGGCCTCCGCCTGTCTTACAGCAGTCTGGGCCGTTTCCGCGAAGGATTGATCTGCACCGTCACCGATCGTGGCAATCTGCAGGTAGGTTGCGCCTTCCAGCTCTGCGATACGGGTTTGGCCATCGAACGCCTGCATCCAGAAGGGCTGCTGCTCAGCCGCGGTCTGCCAACCCTGCTGACCTGTGGGCCCGCCATCAGCGGTGAATATCCAGTCATACGTAGCGCGGCCATCGAGTGTCGTCAGATCAACAGTGCGGCTTTCTCCGCTGCGCTGAAGCGACAGGGTAGCCTGGTCGCCCGTCGCCATGCCAAGCGCCACGAGCAGTTCGATCTGCATCAGCCATTCCGCAACGAATTCCCGCGCGAAGTTTGTCGCATCCTGCGGCAGAAGCTCCATAACTCGCGCAACAACCTGTTCGGTCGGCACACCACCGATGCCGGTGACACGCGCGCCGAGAAGATCGGCATGGGCGCGCAAAGCGCCGACGACGTACAGACCATCATCAAACAGCTCGAAACGAATCGGCAACGAAGAGAAACCCGGGCCGGGCGGCAAGCCGTCAAATGGCAGAGGATACATAGGCATCCAGGTGTGACCGTCACCGACCATGGCCACCAGGCGAGCAAAACCGATGATGCGCTCTGCCCGGCTCAGCTCAGGAAGTGCAGCCCGATATCCCGCGATCGCCAGCTCGAATTCGGCGCGGGGTGTATGGAAATAAGGATTGTCATGTTCGGCATGCAGGACTTCGAGGAAGGCGCTCAGGTCCTCTTGCCAGGGCGCATCATCCTGCGCGGCGCGGGCTATGCCGCCAATTAACAAGACAAGCAGGATGGCACTGGTGGTAACGAGTCGGGACATCGGATCTCCTCTTTAAACCCTGGTTCCAGGAAACATGGGACTAAATCCACATCTATTACTGCCCTAGATGAACGTGGGTCTGATCTTGGATGCAAAAATCCGCAGAGATCTTTCGGTGTCAGAGAGAAGTGCTCTGAATCGGCTGGCTAAATCTGCCGAACCAGATAAGCAAAAGAAGAGAGGCTAAAACTGAGCAAGCTCAGAAAGCCTGCTGGAAACAGATACTATTCCAGTACCAACAGCACGCGGATATTTAGGCCGCTACTCGTGCCTTCAACGCCCAGACGTGTATTCCAGCACGAATGGAATTGGTGGCGGTTCCGGATTTTCTGTCACCTGCCTGGCGAATTCGGTCGCCGGCGCATCCACACGCGAGGTCTCTGGAAGACTAACTTCCACGACCGTCCCGGGCCGGAGGATAATGCGTTCCCGGAATATCAGGGTGCCGGTCACTTGTGCGGGTGCGGCGGTGAAGCAGCATGAGCTGGTCACGCCGCCGGGGAGCTTATGGCTTTTTCGGGGTCGCGTACGGGACTTCTTTCTGAAACGGCTCCCAGGTGGTTTCGTACCCGACAAAACCCTTCTCGTTGGGTTCCTTCTGACGGGTTGTCACGAAACGCGCTTTGCCTTCGGGAACCTTGGGCCTGGTTTTGGGTTGTTCGCTCATAGGATTTACCTCTTGTAAAGAATGCCACGCGTGACGTGATTCTAATTCAGAACCTCATGAATCGCGGGCCCTGTTTCAATATCCGGGCCTTCTTCGATTTTCCCGCCTGCTGCGATCTCCTCTTCGCTTGCATCGCGGACGAGCAGGATTTCCAGCTTGAAAATGACCTCTCTGCCACACAGCGGGTTATTTCCATCAATGGTGATGGTTTTTCTATCCTTCCGGGTGACCAGAAACGTCTTCGTTTCACCCCTGTCGTTTTCCATCAGGATGGCGGTGCCGACTTCACGATACTCCTCGGGAACATTCCTGATGTACTCGGTGATGACGAGCGATTCATCCCGGGGCCCGAATATCTTGTTGCAGTCCAGGGGAACTTCTATCGTTTCGCCTGCGGACCTGCCCTCCAACTCGGCGCTGACCTGGGGAGACAGGACCATGTTGACTCCGTGGACATACCCCAGCGGAAACTCGACCGAGGTCAGTACCTGGCCGGATTTCTGGTCGATGACCTCGTAGGTCAGCTCAACGTACTTGTTGGTTTCGATCACGTCTTTCATGGCTTTAGAAAATGGAAGCGGAGAATATCTTTATCTCACCCTTTTCATAACCCAGGACCAGGCGCCCGAGCCATTCACCTTCTTTTTCGGTGCTCCTCACGCGGTAGAGAACCGTCACGTGCTCACCGCGGCGGATGATGCCGAGATAATCCCATTCCTTGGACAGCTTGCGCGCCAGCACACTTCTCTTGAACTGCTTGCCCAGTTCCACTTCGTTCAGGCCGAGCAGCAGTTCATAGGAGAAATTCCTGATGAATTTCCCGTACTGGCCCTTGTTGGAATACTTGATCAGGTCGTCCCACATCGGGTGGGCAACCTCCAGTATCTCCTCGTCGCTGTGGTCGACAATGTTCACCCGCTTTTTCTACGCTGCTTCCTCTTTTTCACTCACCAGGTGATAAAGCGGAGCCTTCTCCATGGTGTATTCGCCGGTTTCGGGATCACGACGGGAAACGGTCAGCACATGCCAGTTCTCGTCGTCCAGCTTCATTGCATCACCGCGGTAGTAGTAACCCGGCCAGCGGGTTTCCTTGCGGAACAGCGTGTGCTGCAGGACCGACTCGGAGGTGAGAACCCGGTGCTTCAGTTCCCATGCACGCAACAGTTCGTGAATGTTCTCGGCGCCAATCTTGTCGAGGTCCTCTTCCAGCGTTTTCAGTTTCTTCAGGCCGATGTGCAACAGCTTGTCGTTGGTCATGTAGTTGACCGTGGCGCCGCCACCGTACTCGTCCATCAGCTTCTGCAGGCGATCCAGGCCCTGGCGCGGGTTGATGTAGTTCGGGTTGACGGTGCCGGCAACGATTTCATTGCGGAAGACCTTGTAGTGTTCCAGCGGCTTGTAGATCTCGGCCCTGCGGCGATCGATCTGCTCCTGCGAGACGCGAATACCCTCGGCCTTGCCGTCGTCGATGTACTTGCAGGCAGCCTTGGCCGCCAGGCGGCCCTCGGTAAACGAACCCGAGGAAAACGCGTGGGGTGTGCCGCCGACGGCGTCGCCCGCGCCGAACAGGCCCTCGACCGTGGTCATGCGGTTGTAGCCCCAGAAATATTCGGGCGGAGACACGTCTTCCGGGCCGGAGCACCAGGCGCCGCTGCCGGTCGCATGCGAACCCATGACGTAGGGCTCGGAGGTCGTCAGTTCCGGGTTTTCGTACTTCGGATTGACATCCGTTGCCGCCCACAATACGGCCTGGCCAACGGTCATGCCGAGGAAGTTGTGCCAGCCGATCTCCTCGAGATGAGGATCCTGGAAGGCTTCCATGGTCACCATGTGGATGGGTCCGCGCCCCGCATTGACCTCGTTGATCAGCGCATGGTTACGCAGACAGGTCGGGATCGGGCGGTGCGTCAAATGCGAAGCTTCCGGATCCAGGTACTCCTTGCCCACCATTTTCTGCAGTTCGGGGAACCACTTCGACTCGTACTCTTCGCCGTACGCGTTCTGGGTGTATGTCTTCAGGTGCAGGAAGTACGCGCCAACCGGGCCGTAGCCGTCCTTGAATCGAGCCAGCACGATCCGGTTTTCCATCTGGGTCATTTTCGCGCCAGCCTGGATCAGCAGCCCATAGGCCGAGCCCGACGACCAGGGGGCGTACCAGACGCGGCCCGCACCTTCACCGACCGAGCGCGGGCGGAAGATGTTGGAGGCGCCACCGGCGCCGACGATAACGGTCTTGGCTTTGAATACGTGGTAGTTGCCGGTACGCACGTTGAAGCCGACGGCGCCGGCAACGCGGTTCTCCTTGGCGTCATCCATCAGCAGGTGCGTGACGCAGATGCGGTTGAAGACCGTGTCCGCCGACTTTTTCGCCGCTTCGGCGACGATCGGCTTGTAGGATTCGCCGTGGATCATGATCTGCCAGCGGCCCTCACGCTGGTAGGTGCCGGTCTTGGGATCACGCATGATCGGCAGACCCCATTCCTCGAACTGGTGCACCGTCGAATCGACGTGACGCGCCATGTCGAACAGGAGGTCTTCGCGCACCATGCCCATCAGGTCGATTCGCGCATAGCGAACGTGGTCTTCCGGGTTGTTCTCGCCGAAGCGGGTTCCCATGTAGCAGTTGATCGCGTACAGGCCCTGCGCCACGGCGCCGGAACGGTCTATGTTCGCTTTTTCAGCGATGACGATCTTCTTGTCCTGACCCCAGTAGCGCGCTTCGAAAGCAGCGCCGGTACCGCCGAGGCCGGCACCCGCGACCAGGATGTCGATGTTGTCTTCTACGATCGTTTTGTAGGCCATTAGTAGTACACCCCTGATTTCATCTTGAGCCCAGCGGATTCCAGGGTATGAATGTCACCTTCATCCATGCGGATATACTTCGGCTCGTTGAACAGTAACTGGCTGTCCCGCGCTTCCTGGGTGGGCGCGGTCTCGTCCTTCAGTTGCGGGATGGCCGTGCCCCAGGGTTTGGTCGTGATCGGCGCCAACAGATTCAGGTCGGTTTCACCGTTGCGGGACTTGATACGCCAGGCGATGACACCCTTTTCCTCGTCACGCTTGACTCGCACCGAGTGTCCCAGTGGAGCGAAGTCCGCGTAGCCGCGAACGTCAATGGCGTCCATGGGGCAGGCTTTGACACAGGAGTAACACTCCCAGCACATGTTGGGTTCGATGTTGTAGGCGCGCCGCAGGGTCGGATCGATGTGCATGATGTCTGAAGGGCAGATATCAACGCAGTGTCCACAGCCGTCACAACGGGTCATGTATACGAAAGTAGGCATATTTAATCTTCTCTCAAAAAATTTGATCAGTTGAAACGGCTCAGTAATGCTTCGGCGCCTCGCGCTTGATGCCCAGGCCCATGTTGGGTGGGTTCTTGCCCAGGTATTCCGGAATATCCGGATACCTTTGATGTACCGCAGGATCCGACAAATCGGGTATTTCCGGCAGATTCTCCATTGAACCATCGGCCCTGGTCACCCGTTTCTGGAAAGCCGCGGCCGGTTTGAAGAACATGTGCGCGAACTTGGACCAGAACACCGTGCCGAACAGCACCGTGGCGGCGGCGATGAACAGGACGAAGAAGAAAATTGCCCCGAACACGGACCAGAGCAGCGCGAACGTGGTGGTCGCGAGCAGCGCCAGGATGAACAGATCGGCCTTCACCACCCGGTACCAGGGGTTGCCCTCTGCAGCGACATCGACGCGGATGACGAACCAGAACCAGTAACCGCCCACGCACACCATCAACGCGCCGAGGTGCCAAAGGAGCGGCCAGGCTGCTGCTTTGGCCGAGTCGGCATAGCCGAAGATCATCACGGCCGTGCTGACGACAAACAGGATGAAGCCGTACATCGTGAGCAGATGAGCGACCCTGCGCTTCTGGTTGCAGAATTCAGCCGAGGTCAGCACGTCGACCGCCACCGTCTTGACAGCGATGCCGACCTTCTCGCCACCCGAAACCTCCCGGCTGGCCATTTTCTTCTGCTTTTCCGAATTCTCGAAGAAGTACTGCGCGCTCTTCTTGTGGATCGTATCCAGCAGCGTTCCGCCCGCGACCAGGATCGCCATCAGGATCACGTAAATCTGCATCGCGATCGGCGGGATGAGCCCGGAAAGCTCGGCGAATGGATTGATGGTGAACATGAAATCCGGTCTCCTCAGGGTTTAGTCATTGAACGGTTGATTTTTTGAACTTTTGGAACGAGGGCATTCGCTGCACAATCATCTTATTATTATAATATTCTAATGAAGCAGTATCTCAATGCTTAGTCGAGGAAACAACTGTTTGTGCGACCTGCTGTTCCTGTCCGAAACATGGCCTACCCAACAAGGCCAATCCTGCTACCAGGCAAAGGGAGCGCCGATGAGACAGGCATTTCGAATTTGTCATTGCCACTCCATGTAATTTCGCCCGCCGCGCCAATGCCATTACTCTGGCGAGCGATCAGTATATTGCGTCATATTGGCAGAGAAGTGAGAGTAAAAATGAGCATACTCCGAAAGCCCGGCGGACTCAGTTGGTTACTTTTGGGTGATCTGACTCTTTGAAACCGGTGGTCACAGGACCACGGAAATCAAGCGGTTAGCAGGCCGACCAACTCAGCGACTCCGACTGGGAAGCTGATGTCTTACCAGAGAATTTGCCGCCGCGTCTCGGCTGGCGTCTTCGCTCCGCTCAGGCAGACGGGCTAGGCGGCGAAACCCGGTTAATCCTTACACCAGCTGCCGGGCGTAGATGACCTTGGCGTCGCCGGGTGCATAGAAGTCCGTAATGCTGGCCTCGACGTGGTAGCCCATTCGTTCGTAAAAGAGCCGCGTCAGTGCGTAGTCAGCGCGGCCCGCCGTGTCGACAAACATGCGGGTTGCCTGTTGTTGCAGCGCGAGGCGCTCGGTCTCCCGCAACAGTCTTCGACCCACGCCCTGGCGCTGCGCATGCGGCGATACCGCGATCCAGTACAGGTCATAGCTGGATGCGGTCGCTGGAATGGGCCCGAAACAGGTATACCCCAGCAGCTGGCCATCCTTTTCCGGATCATCCGCAAACAGGAATTCGTAGCCGCTCGCTCGACCACGGGCCAATCGCTCTTCGACCAGCTCGGTGGCGATTAGCTGCTCCTCTGCGGAGAAGAAACCGGTCGCCGCAATCAGCCCGGCAACGGCATCGACGTCCGACTCCTGTACGACGTAACGCCAATCCATCAGCGTTTCCCGCCGGCCGTGCTCTTCAGTGCCAGCCCGTCCCACAAGCCGTTAAAGAAATGACGCGCATTAATGCCGAGCGTCTGCGTCTTGTATCCACCTTCCTGCACCACCAGCGTCGGCAACTGCAACGCACCGATCATGCGTCCGTTTTCTCGAAAATCCCTGGCCAGCAATGAGAAGGATCCGGTTGGATCGCCCTTGGCCGTATCGAGGCCAAGGCACAGAACCAGGAACTGCGGTTGGAACTTGCGGATCTTCTCGAGCGCGCCCGCAAGTGCCTTGCGATAACGCTCACCGTCGAGATTCTCGGGCAACGGCAGATTCAGGTTGAAACCCCTGCCCTCGTCAGCGCCTTTCTCATCCTCGAATCCCGAGAAATACGGGTAGCTGTAGCGCGGGTGGCCGTGCAGGGAAACCGTGAACACGTCCCTGCGCTTGTAGAAAATGTTCTGTGCGCCGTTGCCGTGGTGGTAATCGATATCCAGCAGGGCGACCTTGCCGTGCCGGCTCAGATGGTGCGCGGCAATCGCCGCGGAATTGAAGTAGCAAAAGCCGCCGAAGGCTTCGTATTCGGCATGGTGTCCCGGTGGCCTCACCAGTGCGTAGGCCGCGTGGCTGCCATCGAGCAGGCAGTCCGCGCCGGTCATCGCGCAATTTACGGCCTCGCGTGCCGCCTTGTATGCATTTGCATTCAGCGGTGTGAACGTATCGAGACAATAGTACCCGGCGCGCAGCGGCAACTCGTGTGGCGGACGGGCGCGATTGCGTATCGGAAAAACGTACGGGTATACCGATTTGCCAGGCGGCACATTTTCGCAGGCCTTCTTCAGGAACCGAACGAACTCGGGTTTGTGCACCTTTTCTATAACGCTGATCCCGTAGCTGCGCGACGGGAGTGTCTCGAATACCTTGGTCTTGGCCAGCTCTCTTGTAATCGCCGGGATACGTACCGGCGCCTCGACATAACCGCGATCATTGACATGGTGGATCGAATGCTTGTCGTTAATGATCAGCGCGATGCGCTGTTCCCTTGGCTTGTCGTTCGGCGGTGTTTCCTCTGCCTTCAAATAGCGTGGCTCGCGCAACTGCACCGGATCGTCCTTGATGGACTTGACGACCCTATCGATGTACTCGGGCGAACACGCGTCGCCGTACTTGCGCTCCAGAACTGCGCGGACGATGTGCCGGGTTTCGTCGCGGCGCAGTGGCCGGTCATGTTGACCCAGGTCGTCGTACACGAGGTACGGCGGATCGGAAGCATCCTCGGTCATCGGCGTTTCGTAGGCCGTATTTGCCAATGGGCGCGCGCCGTACCGCTCGTAGAACCTGAGACGCGCAGCGTTCTGCTTGCGAATCGCAGGATCGGGTGACAGTTCGGGTGTGTCCGGCAGGCATTCCATGAAAATACCGGCGACACCGAGCTGATACGCTTCGTCGCGCGCACGCGCATACAAGGCGCCGCCGATACCGCCGCCCGTGTCTCCGCGGCCGGCACAGATGTAATCGAGGTAGCAGAAATTCAGATCGGGCGCATGCTGCAGCATCGCGAAGCCACGCACAGTCGTGCGCACATCCTCGGCGACCAGCAGTATCGAGATAAACCGGAACTTCATCGGGTTGGCGAGCTGCGACGGCAACTTGGCGATATCATTTTCGCTGAGGCCGACAATCTGCACGCGCAGCATCGCCTGGACCTGGCTCAGTAGCTGGCGGTTGCTCGGCGTCGTGACGTCAAAGATCTTATGAATGCGAAACATGGCCTAGTGCAGGGCAGCGTGGACGATATGCCCGACCCCCTCCGCCAGAGTCATGCCTGCCTCATCCAGTGCAGCAACAAAGCCGGCGTCCGGTGACAGACAGGGATTGGCATTGACTTCGAGTACCCAGGGTATGCCGGCGGCGTCCATTCGCAAGTCGACTCGTGCGTAGCCGCGCAGGTGGAAGGAATCCCAGCATTTCTGTACCACCTCGATGATCGCACCCTGTTCTACAGCCGCCAGCCGGGGGAACGAGCGTTGCGTTGCGTGGAATTCCGGCGCAGCTTCGTCCCACTTTGCCGCATAGCTGACGATCTTCGGCTTGCCGCGCGGGAAATCGACGAAAGTCATTTCTGCGATCGGCAGAATCTGTGGCTTGAGATCCACCTCGAGCACGGACACATTGAATTCCCTGCCCTCAATGAACTGCTCGGCGAACCACTCGCCTCCATGTTGAGCACGACAATGATCAATGCGCGCACGGGCCGCGGCCAGTTTCTTCACGACGCACCCTTCGTCCAGTCCGAACGAGGCGTGCTCACTCACAGATTTCACGATCCAGCTTGCGTCGCCGGGCGGCTTGTCCTTGCCGGGCACGAACCAACCGGGCGTGGGAATGCCATGCAAATGCATCCACTGTTTTGCCAGCAACTTGTTTGAGCTGAGGTACATCGCGTCACTGCCGGCGCCCGTGTACCGAACTCCGGCAACGCTGAGTACTGACGGCACAATATGTATCAGGCGGTCGACACCACGCATCGACTCGACAAGATTAAACACGCAGTCGGGCTTCGCCGCCGCCACTGAAGCGAGCATCGTCTCGAGTTCGAGGTCGATTGCCAGCGTGGTGACATTCCAGCCGAGCTCCTGCAATGCGCCGGCGACTGCCTTCGCCTGCTCAAGCGTGTCCGCCGCGTCAGCACGCGCCTCTGCGCCGACTGTTTCATGCAAAACAAGAATCGACCTTGCGATCTCACGCGGCAATAGTGTCGTCCCTGGCTTTGCGCCTGACACGGAGCAGCGCCGACTTCATTATCCTGCTCATCAGGACATCGTAAGTAACGCCGACCCTGGTAGCCATGATCGGCAGGTCAGAGTGCTCAGGATGTATGCCGGCCAGCGGATTGACTTCGAGGAAGTGAACCTGCCCGGTAGCGTCCAGGCGCACGTCGATGCGCCCGGCATCACGACAACCAAGCGCCCGCCAACTGCGAAGAGCGAGTGTTTCGATTTCTTTCCTGAGCGTCCCGGACGCAAGCAAATTGTACTGTACGAGTTCCTCGCACTCTTCCTTGTTGCGGTAGGAATAGACTTCGGCGTCTGCGTTCTCCAGGAGCACGATCTCAAGCGTCGCCAGGGCTTTGGCCTTGCGGCCCGTCCCGAGGATGCCTACTGTGAACTCACGGCCAGGCAAAAAGCGCTCGACCAGTACACCCTGCCCTTTATGGGCAGAGAGAAGCTCGCGGCATACTTTTCGCAGCTCCGCCGCGTTGTTGATCTTGGATCGTGCGCTGATTCCCTTGCCGGTGCCCTCTGCGACCGGCTTGGCAAACAGCGGAAACGGCAACGAGACATTCCTGACGTCGGCCAGTTCATGGACGACCACATAATCCGGGGTCGCAACACCGGCAGCCCTGACGACGTCCTTGGTCATACCCTTGTGCAAGGTCAGAGCGCAGACCAGTGTGTCCGAGAATACGTAGGGAATCTCATAGGCATCGAGCAATGCGGGCACCTGTGCCTCGCGGCCGATGCCATGCATGCCTTCGCAGACATTGAACACGATATCCCAACGGTCGCCACTGACCAGGCGTGCAGCCAGCTGCCTGACGTTGCCGATGCGATCGACTGCGTAACCCTGCCTGGCGAGCGCGCCTTCGATGCTGTCGATCGTATCGGCTCGATCAAACTCGGCCGTCTCAATCTCGCTGTACCCTTCGGCCAGATAGGCATCGCGCAAGTCATAGGTCAGGCCGACCCGAACCGCCTCCTGCTTCATGAACGGTCCTCCGTGCCAACGACCAGTCGTTGCCCGGAGTCCCGGTAGCGATACGTACCGCCGTCATAACTCTCGAGCAACAGATCTTCACCGTCGTATCCACTGACGTAGTCGGGCGCGATAGGAATCTTGCCACCGCCATTCGGCGCATCGACAACGAAGGTGGGAACGGCATACCCCGTGGTGTGGCCTCGAAGGCCACGAATCAGTTCGACGCCCTTCGAGACTGGCGTACGGAAGTGGGCAGAACCGGAAATCGGATCACACTGGTACAGGTAGTAAGGCCTGACGCGATTGCGCAGCAGGCCGTGCATCAGGGTGCGTAATGCATCGAGATCGTCGTTAACGCCTTTCAGCAACACGGTCTGGCTGCCCAGCGGGATGCCTGCATCCGCCAGGCGCGCGCAGGCCTCTGCCACCTCGGGTGTCAGTTCGTCCGCATGCGTGAAGTGCAGGCTCATCCACAGCGGATGGTAGCGTTTCAGCATGCGCGTCAGCTCGGGCGTGATGCGCATGGGCTGCACGACCGGCTGCTTGCTGCCAATGCGGATGAATTCGACGTGCTTGATATTGCGCAGCCGCTTCAGCACGTATTCGAGGCGGTCGTCGTCGAGGCTCAGCGGATCACCGCCAGAGATCAATACATCCCGGATCGTCGTCGTGCGTTGAATGTAGTCAAGCGCCAACTCGATATCGCCTTTCTTCACGCTGCGCTCACCGACCGAGCCGACCATGCGCCCTCTCGTGCAGTATCGGCAGTAGACCGAGCAGAAGTTGGTCACGAGCAGCAACACCCGGTCCGGGTAACGATGTACGAGGCCCGGCACCGGGCTGTGTGAATCCTCGCCGAGCGGATCTTCGTCTTCACCCGGTGAAGTTTCGAATTCACCGAGCACGGGCACGACTGTGCGCCGAAGTCCCTGGTTCGGGTTCAGCGGGTCGAGGAGGCTGGCATAGTACGGCGTGATTCCCACCGGCAATGCGCCGGTATGGCGCTTGATGGCGTCGGACTCTTCGTCCGAGAGTTCGATCATTGTTGCGAGTTCGGCGAGCGTGCGAATCCGGTTGCGATTCTGCCAGCGCCAGTCATTCCATTGCTCGAGCGTTGCGTCGGGGTAGAAGCGGCGCAAAAACCCGGCGGAACGATCCGACACCCGGAATCGTGAGTAACCTTTTGCTTGCTTGAATTTGGGGACAGATTGGACCTGCGGTCCCGGAGGCTCTTCCGCAATTTCAATGGCGGCTTTCATCGTAAATCCAAAAATGCAGGTGGGCAGCCTGCGAGTGAAAACCGGCCCGGCCCTGCGGGTCGTGGCGGGGTTAACCGCCCATTTTTCGCGAACTATATTCCCAGCCTGACATTTGTCAATCATTCATTTTGGGGCCCGCTGCGCACGGGTCGCCGATCCGTACCAGCCGGGGATGACGACTGTGCCGGCTGCCATGGATAAGCTGATAGTTCGTTGCGGGACTCCGCAGGTGCCCCGCGGTTTCGCGCAGTTGCCGTGCGGCGGAGTTGTATGAATAATTCCCATCAAGCTGACTATCGCCTGGAGGTGCCCCGTGGCACGAAGCCTCATCCTGATCACAGCAGTAATTGTCCTGACGCTCAACGCCACCAGCGCCTCTGCACAACCGCCGTCGGTGGAGGACTTTTTCAGGAACCCCGAGTTCACCGACATGCAGCTTTCGCCGAGTGGCAAGTACCTGGCTACGCTGGCGCCCATCAACGGTCACCGCAATGTCGTGGTCGTGGAAACGGACGGGCTCAAGAACATCAAGCCGCTTACAGGCCTCGACGACCAGGACGTGGCCGGGTTCTTCTGGGCCAGCGATGACGTAATCGTCTTTACGATGGATGCGGATGGCAATGAGGCCTTCGGGCTCTACGCCGTTGACCGTTCTCGCGATCGGCCGAAAATCAGGACCCTGATCGAGCCCGAGGTGACTCGGTCAGGCGTACGATTTGCCACCGTCGTCTCCACGCTACCGGATGACCCGGACCACATCATTGTCCAGTGGAACAAGAGCAGCCTGCGCTACTTCGGTCTGTATAAAGTCAACGTCCGCAAAGGCCGTCCGGAATTGTTGACCGACAAGATGAGCAATGTCTCGGATTGGATTGTCGATCATGAAGGAGTCCCGCGCGGCGCGCTCGTAATCACAGGCCTGGAGGGCGAATTCCTGTACAGGAGTAGCCTGGACGAGGAATTCCGCACGCTGCGCAAGTTCAACCTGCTCGATAGAGGCATTTCACCCCTCGGCTTCGACTACGACAACAGGACGATGTACGTCGCATCCGATATTGGGCGTGAAACCAACGCGATCTACACCTACGACCCGGAAACCGATGAACTGGGCGAAATGCTATTCGGCCACGACGAGGTCGACATCGGCGGCCTGATCATGTCCAGGGAGCAGAAGAAGCTTCTGGGTGTGACCTACTTCGACGACTTTCCGCGACGCCATTACTTCGACGAGGCCGAGGGCCAGGTTATTGCGCAACTGGAGGGAGCATTCCCCGGTAAGACCGTCAATATCGTCAGCGCGACGAAAGACGAGACCATGAACATCCTGCTCGTCCACAACGATCGCGATCCCGGTAAATACTACCTGTACGACCGGAAGACCGGGCAGGTCCGGTTCCTGGTCTCGCGCATGGAATGGATCGATCCGAAGCGCATGTCGCCGATGCAGCCCTTCCAGTTCGACGCTCGCGATGGCTTGAAGATCCGCGGATACGTCACAGTTCCGATAGACCGCAAGGAGGGCGAGAAGCTGCCGCTGATCGTGAATCCGCACGGCGGGCCGTTCGGCGTACGTGACTACTGGAGGTACAACCCCGAAAATCAGTTTTTCGCGAGTCGCGGCTATGCCGTCATTCAGGTCAACTATCGGGGCTCAGGCGGATATGGTCGTGACTTTGAACAGGCGGGCTACGGTCAGTGGGGCCGTGAAATGCAGTACGACCTGAGCGACGCCGTTCATTACCTGGTCGAGGAAGGGATCGCCGATCCCGATCGTGTGTGCATTTACGGCGGCAGCTACGGCGGTTATGCGGCGATGGCGGGGTTAACATTTACGCCTGAGCTGTATCGCTGCGGGATCAACTACGTCGGTGTTACCGACGTCCCGTTGCTGTTCGACTCAATGCCGAGACACTGGGAGCCACTCAAGGAACTCATGAAAGCGCAGATCGGCGACCCGAAAGACGAGGAGTTCATGGATTCGATTTCACCAATTGAACATGTGGACAACATTGACGACCCGATCTTGATTGTGCACGGACGGCGGGACCCCCGCGTCGTTATAGAACACGCCGAGAAGCTGCGCCGTCAGATGAAACGTTCAGAAAAAGAGTTCGAGTGGCTCGTCAAAAACAACGAAGGGCACGGTTTCAGCAAAGAGGAGAACCGGCTCGAGTTGTACAGGACGATGGAAGTCTTCCTGTCGCAGCACCTCTGAGTCCGATAGTCCAGAGAAGGCGTCTACTGCGTTCGGCGTCTAATTGATGCGCCGCTGCTCGTACAACCGGACGTAGTCGAGGTAATGGCCGGTATACAGGTCGAAATGCTCTTCGAGCTCGGCCAGCTGATTCTCGCTGCCATCGAAGTACTCGAGCAGGTCCTCCTGCTGGAACTCGAGTAGCCGGCCGAGGTTGGGCGCGACGTCCGTGACGTTGCAAAGGTCCATGTCGGAGTACTCGAGGATCGGGCGGTTGTCCGTGTGGATCGGCGCGCCGGCCACCAGCGAGTCGATGTCGCTCTCGCCCAGCAGCAGCATGCTGGCGAGCTCATAGACATTGTCGACGTTGAGGCTGCGCAAGTCGTGCTCGACCCTGGCCATTTCTTGCCTTAGTTTCCCCAGGTTCACGAGCGTCGGCTCCGGAGTACCCACGAGAATGATGAAATGGGTCGGGAATTGCGTGAAATACCAGGCGGTGGTTTGCGGAAAGACACTGTCGAACGTGGCGATCAGGGTGCGCAGGTCGTTGAAGGACAGGCCGCCGACCGGGAGCCACGCGGCGGCAACGCCCTCCGCGCTGAGCGCGTTGCGCATGATCTCGAAGTATTCCCGCGTGTAAAGATAGGGATTGCGTTTGTACTTCAGGTTGGTCACGTCCGTGACGATGACGGAGAATTCTTCGTCTGTGGTGGCGATGTAGTTGCGGGCATCGTCCAGCACGATATCGAGATCAGGGTTGGCATAGGACGCGTAGTTGACCTCGCTGAACAGCGGAAGCCCGTCCGCATTGTGCGGAGCGGGCTCCATCCCTACCGGGCCTGGGGACCTGTTTCAGCAATTACGCCGATTTCACTGCTCTCTCTCGTCAGTGCTGCGCCGGCGAGGGATCCTGTCGAGCGAACGAATGGAATATCCGGCCGTCCTCCAGCTCGCGGACGAGCCGCTCCGACGAGAAGTACTGCATCCAGTTGAGGATTTGCCAATGGTCAGTCGGCTCCACGATCGCGTAGTGATCGAGGGACAGCGCCTGGTCCTCATACACCCACGTACGATGGATCCCGACATAATCGGACTCGGACCAGAAGCCGTCCATCAAGCGCTCTTCGATAACCAGTTGCTCGGATATCTGCGCAAACACGCTGTCAGTCAGGACATCCAGTACAAGGTTGCCACCGGGATTCAGCATGGTGCGAATTCTGCGCAACAACGAGCTTCGATCCGCCGGAGACAAAGCACAGTAGTCGTAGTAGATCAGCGTTACGACATCAAAACCGGTTGGCAGCTCATCGTTCAGATAGTCGGCCAGGAGATAGTCAATCCCCCGGTCACTTGTCGAGACCTGTGACTCTGCGTATGCAATGGAGGTGGGCGAAAAATCCACGCCAGTGACAATCGCGCCACGTTGAGCCATCTCTGACGAATACAGACCGGGGCCGCAGCCCAGGTCACAGATTCGCTTGCCCGAGAGATTCAGCTCTCCGTCGAGCCAGTCGACAATCTCCCTGATGACGGCGACCGGGCGCGACGCGAGGTGGTTATCCTGGTCCAGGTGATACGCGAGCATCTGACGGGCAATATGCGGCCGGGTCCACAGGTCCTTGATGGTCATCAATGAGTACGGGGCAGGCCGCGATGCCAGTTTCCTGAGCGTTTCATACATGGCGATTCAGATGTAGGAATCGCTGGACCGATCAGCCCTGAAATACGCGGCGCCCGTCCATCCACGTCTCGCTGACACGAATATCCGAAATCGCGGTGGGCGCCACGGCACGAGGATCGTCTTCCAGGATCACGAGGTCGGCCAGCTTGCCCGGCTCGAGGCTGCCGATCTCGTCTTCCGAGTGACAGGCCCGAGCGGCATTGCGCGTAACCGCCTGGATTGCCGTTTCGACACTGACGCGCTCATCGGGGGCCAGGATCGTGTCGGGCTCTTTCCAGAGGTCGCGGGCGACAGCAACGCGGATCTTGTGGAGGGAGCCCAGCGGCGAAACGGGGGCGTCCGTGTGCATCACCCAGTTCAGACCAGCATCCTCTACCGCGCGACAGCGATCCAGCAGCTGCACTTTCTCGGGGCCGAACACCTGGTCGCGCATCACGTGCCCCCAGTAGTGCACATGATTGATCAGGAAACTCGGCACCATCCCCAGTGCTTTCATGCGTGCGATCTGGTCGTCGTGGAGGATCGAGCAATGTTCGATGCGGCAGCGCAGCGCGCGCACATCCACGCCCTCGTCCCGGGCTGCTTCCATTGCATCGAGGATACTGTCGATTGCCGCGTCGCCATTGCCGTGCAGCGACAGCGGCCAGCCCCTTTTTGTCCTGTCGATCGCCATTTCGCGCAGCGCATCGGGTTCGACGTAGAAGATCCCGACGGTGTCTCTCGTGTGGTACGGCGCACGCTGGCGACCGGTAAAGCCCTGGTTCGAACCGTCGGTGACGATCTTCCAGCCGGCAATGCGCATCAGCGCGTCGCCGTCAAACGGCTTGACCCCGGCCTCGTCCCATCCCGGCTGCTCGCTGTAGGCATAAGCGCGAATGCGGGCCTTCATGCGGTCGCCGTCGTACATCGCGCGATAGGCCTCGAGCTCCGCAGGCCCGGCGAGCCCGCCGGTCGCCTGGTCGCATAAGGTCGTGATACCGAGTGCCGCTGCCTGCTCGCCAACCTCGCGCCCGGCGGGAACGAATCCCGTCTGCATGCGATCGGTAATGGCTTCGTTGCGCAGCATGATGCCCATGAAAGCCGCCTGGCCGTAGAGCACGCCGTTCGGCGTGCCGTCCTCGTAGCGCCCGAATCCCCCGCCCGGCGGGTCTTCAGAGTCGCGGGAGATACCAGCCATCTCGAGCGCGCGGCTGTTCACGTACGCGATATGTCCGGACGCATTCAGGATGAACGCCGGACGATCCGGCACGATCGGATCGAGATCCCGGGTTGTCAGGTCGCGCGGCGGATCCAGCAATATGGGATCGAACTGGCGCCCCATGACCCACTCGTCTGCCGCCTCGGCCGCGTCGCGAATCTCGCGAACGGCCTGCAAGGTGTCGTCAAAGGTGGGCCGCTGGAACGGGCCGACATCCGCGAGGTTCCCAAGGCCAGCCATCAGCGCGAAGTGCATGTGCGGTTCGATGAAACCCGGCAGCACAACCCGGCCGGCCAGGTCGATCGTCGTCGCGCCCCTGCCCGCTGCGGCCAGGACATCTTCGCGGTTACCGACCGCGAGAATCTTGTTGCCCGAAATTGCCAGCGCCTCGTGTTCCGAGAATCCGGCATCGACCGGCAGGACGGTGCCGTTCACGAAAACGGTGACCGCTGAACCGCCCGTTTCGCTCTTCTGTTTTCCGCAACCAATCAGCGTGGAGCCAAGCACCGCGCCGGCGCCGTAAACAAACTGTCGTCGATTCAATGGGCTCATGCAGTTCTACCAGTATCGGGGACCCGCAACTATATAACACACGAATCCGGTCGATTGCCTGACAGCCGCCCTGCTCACTTTTTCTGCAGCCGCGTGCCAATCCGCTGCTTCGCATCGCCCACGGTGGACCGGACCCGCTCAAGCCAGCGCCGCGCCCACGCGAATTCGATACCGAGGATCGCGAGGCCCAGGGGGACGACGAGGATTGCCGGTCCCGGCATGACGACCATCACAATACCGACCAGCAGAATCGACGAACCGATCAACAGTATTACCGCCCGGCGGGCCTGGCGGTACGATGCAACCATCAACTTTTCCATATCGTCGGCGAGCGGTGACAGCAGTGCGATCGTGTCACGACCCGCCTTGGTGGATGCAAGGATACCGACGGCGAGAATGCCACCAATAATTGCGAGCGACACATGGTTGGGTATGGGAAATTCATGTATCAGCAACATCTTTATGCCGATAAATGCGAGCAGGAACACAAGGCTTATCTTCATGTAGCGGAACTTCTCCATAAGCCCCGCAAGCACGAAGTACATCGAACGCAGTCCGAGCAGCGCAAAAATGTTGGACGTGAAAACGATGAACGGGTCGCGCGTGATCGCGAATATTGCCGGAATCGAGTCCACGGCAAACATGACATCCGCCGTCTCCACCAGCACGAGCGCAACAAACAACGGCGTCGCCATCAGCTTCCCGCCCTGGCGAACAAAGAAACTGCTCCCATGGAAATCATGCGTTACATTCGAGTAACGGCGAATGAGCCGCATTGTCAGACTATTGGCGATATCGACATTGTCATGCCGGATGACCAGTATCTTCGCTGCCGAGTAGATCAACACCATGCCGAGCACGTAGCTGACCCATTCGAAGCGTTCGAGGATAGCAAGGCCGCCGAAGATCATGATGCCGCGCATTACGATGGCGCCGAGAATTCCCCAGAAGAGAACGCGATGCTGCTGCTCCAGAGGGACTTGCATGAACGCGAAGATCATTGCGATCACGAATATGTTGTCGACAGATAACGATTTCTCCACGAGGTACCCCGTGAAAAACTGCAGTGCAGCGTCTCCACCGGACAGCTGCTCTGTGTCTATGTCCCATCCACCGGGATTCAGATCGTAGAGGTAGAAAACGCCTACATTGAAAACGAGGGCGAGCGACACCCAGACTGCGGTCCAGCCTAGCGCCTCGGGAAGGCTGACGACATGCGCCTTGCGGTGAAAAATACCGAGGTCGAGCGCAATGAATACACCGATCAGGGCGAGAAAACCGACCCAGACCAGTGTCGTAAAGGTCATCATGTATCGAGACTCCCCGGAGTCAGCCGTCGTGGTCGACGAGGTTGTGAACGGTCAACGATCCAGTCCGATCATACGTGAGCGCGGAGCCGCAGAGATAGGATCGTGGACCTTTGCGACTCCGTCCACCAACTCTGCAACTGCAAAGTCACGCCGGACTGTACCGTGGGGTTGCGCTTGGCTACTATCGACTGCGAGCGGCGACCAGACCGCAATTAAAACAACGCTTTGGGAGAGACGACACATGATGGAACGACTGCCTGCACTTGCGCTGATTGTATTCACGGCCCTCTTTGCCACCGGCTGCGAGAAGAAAGGCCCTGCCGAAGAGGCGGGCGAGAAGATCGACCATGCCTACTCCGAAGCGATGGACAAGGCCGAGGAAGCGGTCGAGAAGATCGAAGAGGCCGGCGAGAAGATCGAGGAAGCCCTCGAGGAAGCGGAAGAAGCCGTCAAGGGCGACTGATTCCCGACCGTCCGGGGTCGGCTCCATTCAGGCAATGGAACCGGAAGCCAATTGGAGCGATGATCCGTTTTTGGCCGCGAAAAACGGCTGTTTGCTGGTGGAGAGTATCTGATGAGTGCTGTTGAACCGACGCGGGCCCGGCCCGGAACCACCAACGCCGAATGGCAGGACCGCAAAACCGCCGCGATCGCGCGCGGCCAGGGCAATATCGCGCCGGTCTACGTCGAGCGCGCAGAAAATGCCGAGATGTGGGACGTCGAAGGCAGGCGTTACATCGATTTCGGCACCGGCATAGCCGTCTGCAATACCGGGCACAGCAACCCGAAAGTGGTTGCGGCGGTAAAAGAGCAGCTGGACCGCTTCAGCCACACCTGCGTCATGGTGACGCCGTACGACACGGCCGTGCGCCTGGCGGAGGCACTCAACGAGCTCGCTCCTGGCGACACACCGAAGAAATCCATGTTCGTGACGACGGGTGCCGAGGCAGTGGAGAACACGATCAAGATCGCGCGGGCTTACACCGGTCGCCGCGGCGTCATCGCGTTCAACGGCGGCTTCCACGGCCGTACGCTGCTGGCGATGGGACTCACCGGCAAGATCACGCCCTACAAGAACCTGTTCGGTCCGTTCCCGGGCGAGGTCTATCACGCGCCATTCCCGATCGACTACCACGGTATCAGCGTCAACGACTCCATCAAGGCGCTGCACGCCCTGTTCAAGGCGGACATCGCGCCGTCCGACGTGGCGGCGATCATCGTCGAGCCCGTGCAGGGTGAAGGCGGTTTCTACCCGGCGCCGAACGAGTTCATGCGTGCGCTGCGCGAGATCTGCGACGAACACGGCATCGTCCTCGTCGCGGACGAGATCCAGACCGGCTTCGGCCGCACCGGCAGGTTCTTTGCGACGGAGTACTCCGGCATCGAGCCCGACCTGATGACGGTCGCGAAAGGCGTTGCCGGCGGCTTCCCGCTTGCGGCCGTCGTCGGCAAAGCCGAGATCATGGACGCGCCGTTGCCCGGCGGGCTCGGCGGGACGTACGCCGGTTCGCCGATCGGCTGCACCGCGGCGCTGGCCGTTATTGACGTGATCGACGAGGAAGGGCTCGTCGAGCGCGCGAACGCGATCGGCTCCCGTTTCCGGGAACGCCTGCACGCATTGCAGGCGAAACATCCCGCGACAATCGGCGATATCCGCGCGGACCGCGGCGCGATGATCGCCATCGAACTCGTCGAGCAGGGCGACGTCGAGAAGCCGGCAGCGGACCTGACGAAGTCCCTCGTGGCGGCGGCCTACGAGCACGGGCTCGTGTTGTTGTCCTGCGGCGTCTACGGCAACGTCATTCGATTCCTGCCGGCACTGACGATCAGCGACGAACTCATCGACGAGGGGCTGGACATCCTTGAGGCCTGCTTCACGAAGGTTCTCGACTAACGCTACCGCGAATGCCGGCCTCCCCTATCCGGGCTGCGGGTCCTGCGGCACGGGGAAAAGCTTGTCGTAGACCAGCGTGAAGACGTAAGTGTAGATCACGATGAAGGCGACAGCCGAGAGGTCGAACAGCAGCGCTCGCCAGAAACCCCAGCCCATCCACCACATGATGGCCGGCAGGCTGGTAAATGCCAGCGATATCTCGAGGCCAACCGCGTGCCCGATCCGTCCGAGCGTCGAACGTTCGGTGGGGACCCGGCCGAAGTGCGCATCGATGCGGTCCAGTGCGTAGTTGTAAAGGAGTGCGACGACGACGGCGATGACGCTCAGTATGGCGGCGAGCATCCCGGTATCGAACAACGAGCGGTCGCTGAGCGCGGCCAGTGCGATGCCGATCAGGATGACCAGGAAGAACTCGAACAACAGCGCATAGCGGAGCCTGTCCAGGCCGCCGCGAATCCTGACTACAGCCATGCGTCGTGATCCTCTACTGCGTCCGAACCATGGTCGCGTCGTGCCGCTCGATCAAAGCCCGTGCCACGATACGAATTCCCGGAGCGGTGAACGCTACGGTTCGTAGAGCGAGCGAACCACGAACTTGATGCCGCGAAGCTCGCCCGACGGGCTGACGTTGTAAGCGATGCCGAGACGATCGAAGCGCAGGAACCACAGCTTGATGGGCCCGTCCTCCCTGCCGAAAGCGACGCCCGCCTGCCAGTAATTGGTGACTTCCTCGAACTGGTCGGCCCGGCTCTGGATTTCCATGCGGTTCAGGAAGTCGGTGTACATCAAATGCCAGTAGAGGAGCGTCCGGCTATCGCCAGACGCGAACCAGCGCAGCGGGTAGGCGAACTCGGTGCCGATAGATGCGTAAGTGAAGGCGTCATTTGCACCGCGGTTCGCGTCGTAGCCGACGAGCCCCGCGGCACCAATGAGTGCCCAGTCGAGATTACCCGACCCGAAGGTGTAGCGCGCGCGGACGTCGCCCCGGTAGGTCCAGGCATCGTCGCTCTCGCCGATGACCGTGCCGTAGCTCAGCTGCACGCTCGGACGCCACGAGAATCGTTCGGTGACGGGTATGTCGACGTCCGCACGCACACCGGCGCTCACCGTCGAATAGTTCTCCGGGTCGAGAATGCCGGGCAACTCTTCGAAGTCCAGCCGGTTCAGCCCCACGGTGACCGGCACACGGATCGAGTAGACGGCCTTACCGTCTTTGCCGCCGAACCAGCGTGTTTCACCGCTCGTCAGGGGCGGCGCGAAGTTCGCGATGAAAGCGCTCTGCTGGTCACTGATCTCGTACCAGCCCGTGCCGAAGTAGGACGCGTATGCCCAGTGCACCGTCGGCACGGGAGCTTCCTGGGCGCCGGCGATACTCACCAGCACCAGTGCGCAGCCCGAGACCGCGCGGGCCAGGCGTCGCCGGGTTCCGGACCGGGGGTTCATGCGCTGCTCCGTCCGCCCGCAGCCAGCCCATCCGTCAGGCCGACTTCGCGAGCGCCTGGTCGAGGTCCGCGAGGATGTCGTCGATGTGCTCGATCCCGATGCACAGCCGGATCATGTCCGGCGTGACCCCTGCCGTTTTCAGCTCGTCTTCGGATAGCTGTCTGTGCGTCGTCGATGCCGGGTGCGCCGCCAGCGACTTGGTATCGCCGATGTTCACGAGCCGCAGGAACATGTTGAGCGCGTCGTAGAACCTGACGCCGGCTTCAAAGCCGCCCTTGATACCGAAAGTCATCAGCGCCGAAGGCTTGCCGCCGGTGTATTTCTGCGCGAGATCGTAATACGGCGAGTCCGGCAGTCCGGCGAACTTCACCCATTCGACGCGCGGATGATCGTTGAGGAAGTTCGCGACGGCGATGGCATTGTCGCAGTGGCGCTCCATGCGCAGCGGCAGGGTCTGCATGCCCTGCAGGATCAGGAACGCGTTCATCGGGCTGATCGCCGAGCCGGTGTTGCGGAGCGCGACCGTCCGCACGCGGCCGATATAGGCCGCCGCACCGAGGGCCTGGGTGTAGACGACGCCGTGATACGACTCTTCGGGCTCGTTGAGCATATGGAATTTCTTCGGGTGCTTGTCCCACGGGAACTCGCCGGAATCCACGATGACGCCGCCCAGTGAATTGCCGTGGCCGCCCATGTACTTGGTCAGCGAGTTCACCACGATGTGCGCACCCCAGGCGATCGGCTTGATCAGTGCGGGGGTCGCCACGGTGTTGTCGACGATCAGCGGCACGCCGTGAGCTTCCGCCATGTCGGCTAGCGCCTCGATGTCGACGATGTTGCCGGCCGGATTGCCGATCGACTCGCAGAAAACCGCCGCGGTGTTGTCGTCGATGTGTTTCGCCATGGCATCCGGGCTGTCGTCCTCCGCGAAGCGCACGTCAATCCCCTGCCTCGGCAGCATGTGCTTGAACAACGTGTAGGTGCCGCCGTAGAGAAGCGGCACGGTGACGACGTTGCTGCCCTGCTCGGCGATATTCAGGATGGAGTAATTCACCGCCGCGCTGCCGGCGCTCAGCGCCAGACCGGCGATGCCCTCTTCCAGCGCGGCACAGCGTTCCTCCAGCACCGCCGTGGTCGGGTTCATGATGCGCGTGTAGATATTGCCTTCCACCTCCAGGTTGAACAGGTCCGCGCCGTGCTGCGCGCTGTCGAACTCGTAGGCGACCGTCTGGTAGATGGGTACCGCCACGGCCTTGGTGGCGCTGTCCGATTTGAAACCGGCATGAATTGCGAGGGTCTGGTCTTTCATTTTTTCTCCTTCAGGCTCAGCGGGTCGTCGGGATCGACGCCGGGCATGAACTGTTGTTTTCGGTCCAGGTTGGTCACGCCGTAGACGAGACCCAGCCAGTTGTTGATGATGGCCTTCGCCGTGTCGCCCCAGGTGTTGTCGAGCAACCCTTCGACATCGGCTTCGAGCGTGTCGTCGTAAGCGGCGCCGGTGTCGCGCGCTCGCGCCGCCTGGTCCAGCGCCGCGAGCGCGGAGCGCTCGGCCTCGCCCGAAAAGTAATTCTCGGGCAGGGGCGGCGGTTTGTCGCGCTCGCGATTGGCATATCGATATAACTCGCGCCGGTACTCCTTCAGCAGGCTGTTCGCGTCGTACTCGGGATGGCCCTGCATGTAAAAGACGCGGAACTGGTCGGGGCTCGCCGCCATGTGCACGCCGCCTTCGGCGCTTTCGGCAAGGATCGTGAGGCCCGCGGATTCGAGTTGCGCACGGGAGATGTCGTTGTAGCGTGAATGCGGAACATCGAAGCGTGTATTGATATCCCTGAGCAGCGGATGGTAGGTCGCGCTGACGCGGTGGCTGTATACGCCCCAGCGCTTTTTCGGCAGTGGCTGCCGCTCGATGCCGTGGAAATGCTTGAGCACCGCGTGCGTCGCCAGGCACGAGCACAGGATCGAGGCGACGTTTTCCCAGGCCCAGTCCACGACATCCATGAGCGGTTCCCAGAATACTTCGTCTTCCAGCTTCGGATTCGCAACGTTTGCGCCGGTAATGATCAGCGCGTCCAGGCCCGTGTCCCGCAGCGCCTCGAAGTCACTGTAATAGCGCTCAATATAACCGAGCGTGTCCGCGCTGCGATCGAGGGCCGGCAGGGAAAACGGGTAGACGAAAAACTGTGCAATGCGGTTGCAGCTGCCGACGAGGCGGATGAACTGGCGCTCGGTCGCGCGCAGCGCGGCGTCCGGCATCATGTTCAGGAAGCCGATGTGCAGCTCGCGGATATCCTGGTGGACCGCCCGGTCGAGCGTGAGTACCTCGTGCCCCTGGTTCCGCAGGTCACTGAAGGTCGGCAGCTTGGAATGGGCGACAAGTGGCATACGACCGAGTTTAGCGCCTTGTGCGGAATTTTGCGGAGCGGATCAACGTTCATTAGTCTTCACGAATACGTGTCATTCCGGAGTGGCCATGCTCATCTTCCTGTCCGCGGTTGCCGTGGTACTGATCGTCTCGTTTCTCTGCTCGATCTTCGAGTCCGTATTGCTGTCGGTCACCCGGCCGCAGATCGAGGTTCTGGGCCGCCGCCATGAGCGCGCCGCGCGCCTGCTCTCGGGCTTCAAGGAGAACATGGACGTCCCGATCGCGGCCATCCTGATACTCAACACTACGGCGCACACTATTGGTGCAGCCGTAGCCGGAGCGAGTTACTCGAACGTCTTCGACGCCAGCACGCTGTGGATATTCTCGATTGTGTTCACGATCGCGGTCCTGTTGCTGACGGAGATCATCCCGAAAACCCTGGGCGTGAGCTATGCCACCCTGATCGCGGCCCCCGTCGCTCACGGGATCCAACTGCTGACGGTGCTGCTGCGGCCGCTGGTTGCAGTTAGCGAAGCAATTTCCCGGTCGTTACGCCGCGATGAGGCCGTCCCGGTGACCTCGGCCGAGGAAATTCGCCTCCTCGCCTGGCTGGGTCACCTGCGTGGCGCCGTCGGCCCGTTGACCGCCGGGATGATCGTCGGCGCAACGCAGCTCCGGCACCTGCACGCCGATGACATCATGTTGCCGCGCGAGAACGTGCGTTTCCTGTCGGCTGGCATGACGCGCGACCAGGCCATGGCCTATATCCGCGAAACCGGGCACAGCCGGTTCCCGTTCACGCCGACCGGCGATTTCGACGACGTGTCCGGCGTCGTTCTCGTCAAAGACCTGCTGTACTGGCTGCTGCAGAACGATGCGCCCGAGATCGACTGGAATACGTTGCGGCAGGACACGCTTGTCGTCCCCAACAGCGTTCCGCTGCCGCAGCTGCTCAAGACCTTCAAGGAAACGCAGCGCCACCTCGCCGTCGTCGTCGACGAATACGGCAGCGTCGAGGGCATCGTGACGCTCGAAGACGTGCTGGAAGAGATCGTTGGCGACATCCGCGACGAAAGCGACCTGCCCGTCGACGAGATACTGGAGAAGCCGGGCGGCAAGCTGATCGTGCGCGGCAACGTCGACATGCGCAAACTGTGCGCGAGACTGGGCATCACCTGGGATCCCGAGCTGGAAGTCTCGACGATCAGCGGGCTGGTGACCGAAATGCTGGAGCGCATCCCCGTACCGGGCGACATCGTCGAGTGGAACGACTATCGCATCGAGGTGCTGCGCGCCGATCGCCGCCGCGCGAAGCTGCTCAGCGTTCGCAAGGAGTAGAGGGCGCGGCAGAAAACAGCTTTACGGCGTCATCGCGTGCGGATGTCCCTGTTTCAGGGGAACCTGGAAAGAATGTCGACGAGCGGCTTTCGGCTCCCGGTCGACACGACGAAATTGCGAGCAGGTCCGGGTTTTCGCCTGATCGCCAAGCAAAAGGCGCGTGCCAGCAAGGCACGCGCCTTTCTTCAATCCTTACTCGCTCACGGTATCCGCGAGCGCCTTCTTGCAGGCATCGCCAAGAGCCTCGCCATTCCCCTCGAGACAGGAGAGGATCCGGCCCTCGCCGGCCTTGACGTCACTGCAGAGCGTCTTGATTTCGGTCTCGCAACTCTTGGCGACGTAAGCTATCGCCACCGACAGCTGCTCGAGCAGCGATGCCGCCTGGTACAGCGCGTAGCTGCACTCCCCGGAGAGCTTGTCTTCGTGTGCCGCAGCACAATGCAGCAAGCGTCCCTCGCCAGGCGTCACCTGGCTGCAGTACTGCTTGATATCTGCTTCGCAGGAATTGACGACATACTCGAGCAGGGAATCCTGGGCAACGGCCGGTGCAGCGGCTGCAACCGCAAGAACCCCGATGGCCAGTTTCAGTTTCTTTATCATTTTTGTCTCCAGTAATTAATTGAGCGGCACTTTCGCGCCACAAGCTTACCCTACATTTCCACCAGGAACCCGTGGTGCACCTCTAAAACGCCTCGCCGACGGAGAAGTGAATCGCGTCGCTGTCACGCGATCTTGCATAGTCGAGACGCATGTTAATGCGTTTGGCCGGCAACACCGAAAAGCGCACGCCGGCACCGTAGCTCGGAATCGAATCGCGGTCCCGGAAGCCGCTGAAAGACTGGGCTACTTCACCCGCACCGCCGAATGCGACAACGCCCCATCGCTGGCTCAAGCGCCACCGCAGCTCCGCCTGCCCGGAGGCCGAATGGATAAGGGAACAATGACCCTAATTGCTCAGGGCGCGCTCGTACCAGCCCTTGCTCGCGTTGACGATTTTCACGACGGAGAGCATCACCGGCACCTCCACGAGCACGCCGACGACCGTGGCGAGCGCCGCGCCGGATTCGAAGCCGAACAGCACGATCGCGGTCGCGACCGCCAGCTCGAAGAAGTTGCTGGCCCCGATGAGCGCCGACGGCGCGGCGACACAATGGGCAACGCCGAACTTCCGGTTCAGCAGGTAGGCGAGTCCGGAGTTGAAATAGACCTGGATGAGAATCGGAACGGCCAGCAAGGCAATGATCATCGGTTGCGTGATGATCTGTTCGCCCTGGAAACCGAACAGCAGAACCAGCGTCGCGAGCAAGGCGACCAGCGATGCGGGCCCGAGCAGGTCGAGCGCGCTCTGCAGCGAGGCTTCACCGCCTGTCGCCAGCAATCGCTTGCGCAGCAGCTTGCGCGATGATGACGGGCACGACGATGTACAGCACCACGGAGAGGAACAGCGTCTCCCAGGGCACCGTGATCGCCGACAGGCCGAGCAGCAAGCCGACGATCGGCGCGAACGCGAAGATCATGATGACGTCGTTGACCGCGACCTGGCTCAGCGTGAAGTGCGGCTCGCCGTCGGACAGGTTGCTCCAGACGAAGACCATGGCCGTGCACGGCGCGGCGGCCAGGATGATCAGCCCGGCGATGTAGGAGTTGATCTGGTCGGCAGGCAGGTACGGCGCGAACAGATTGCCGATGAACAGCCAGCCGAGAAACGCCATCGAGAACGGCTTGACCGCCCAGTTGATGAACAGCGTCACGCCGACGCCGCGCCAGTGCTCCTGCACCTCGCCCAGCGCGCCGAAGTCGATCTTGACGAGCATCGGGATGATCATCAGCCAGATCAGCACGGCGACGGGCAGGTTGACCTGCGCGACTTCCATACCGCCGATCCACTGGAAGACGCCGGAGAAGATAGTGGCCGAGGGCGACACCGACGACGATGCAGATCGCCACCCATAGCGTCAGGTAGCGTTCGAAGACACTCATCTGTTAACTTCCTGCCCTGTCGACAAATCCTTCGATGCGCTTCTGGAGCACGGCATAAGCCTCCTCGAACGCTGCGCGCCGTTCCTCGTCCGTTTCGCCGACACCCGCCGGGTCCGCGATATCCCAGTGCTCGGTTGCCGGGTGCCCCGGCCAGACCGGGCATGTCTCACCGGCGGCGTTGTTGCAGACGGTGATGACGTAGTCCATTGCCGGCGCGTCCGGCCCTGCGAATTCGTCCCACGACTTGGAGCGCAGATCCGTCGGTCGGATATTCGCGTCGTACCAGCAGCTCCAGCGCGCCCGGGTTTACGCGCCCGACCGGCTTGCTGCCCGCGCTGAACGCCCGGAACCGGCCATCACCGAGGCGATTGAGTATGGCCTCACTGAGGATGCTCCTGGCCGAGTTACCCGTGCACAGGAACAGCACGTTACGTATCTGGTTCGACGTCGTCATGGCCGGTAGTGTGAATAAAAACGTTTGCGCAGGGAAGTCGGCATTGTCCGCAACGACGGCTGGCCTACCGTGCCGGTCACGGCCAGAACACCAGCAGGCCCGCACCGGCCGTCAAAGCAACCGCACCGCTGCCGAGCATCCATCTTCGCAACTCCGGGGATCCGAGGGCCGACGCCGCGAGGATCTTGAACAGCAGGTTAGACAGCGTGGCCAGGAATATAACCCGCCATGGATCGAATCCCGTTACTTTGCCGTCGGAATGAAGCTGCGCCACCGACAGGGTCAGCGCATCCACATCCGTCAGGCCGGAGATGAACGCAACGGCATAAACAGCTTCGCCGCCGACCAGTTCGCGTGCCGCAGCGACGCCAACCAGGATGACCACATACAGCCCGGCGAACACGAGGGCCTGGCGGATACGTGCGGGATTTTCGCGTTCCGGCAACTCGGTGTCGGCCTTGCTGCGGACCCGCGAGAACACCGCGGCACCCAAACCGAGAAGCACGGCGGTGAACACGACGGCGGGGCCGGCCATGTCGCTCACCAGGCCGGGTGCAACGACAGCCAGCTCGAACAGCACCCTGCCGTAAACGACGGCGCTGGCGACGAGGATCACGAGCGCCGCGACCGCGCCGAACTCCCGCTCCCGTTTCGACAGCCCGGCGTAGCTGATGGTGGTGGCCGTACTGGAGACCAGGCCGCCGAGCAGTCCTGCCAGCCATCCGCCGGCGCGTGCGCCAACCAGCCGAAAGGCGATGAAGCCGACCAGGTTGATCGCGACGATCAGCACCACCATGAACCATGCCGTAAAGGGATTGAACGCCCCGTACGGACCGAGATCCCGGTCCGGCAAGACAGGCAGTATCACGAGTGCGATCAGCACGAATCGCACGATGATCTCGACGTCCCGGTCGCCCAGCTTGTCGACCCAGCGGTGCAGCGGTTTCTTCCAGTGCAGCAGCACGGTAACGGCGCCGCCCAGGACGATCACCGGCAGCCAGTAGCCGGCGACGGCGGCGGCGCCGAGCAGGTAGACAATGAATGCCGCGACGAGCGTGGTGATGCCTTCCAGCTTGCGGCGGTAGACGTGCAGCACGAGTATCAGCGCCAGCGCAAGAAGCCCGGCCGCAATGACCCAGCCGCCAGCTTCCGCGAGCAACAAGGCAGAGGTGCCGCCGAACGCGGCGATCAGGGAGAAGGAACGCACACCAACGGGCTTGTTCTCGGCCCACTCGCGCTCCAGGCCGATGATGAAGCCAATCGCCAGCGCTATACCCAGTCCGATCATCTGGGTGTCGAAGCCGGGAGCGAAAACCTGCGCTTCAGTCACATCATGCTCACCCGTTGCCGGGCGCGAGCCCTGTCTCGAGCTTACTCGATTTCGCTGCTGAATCGTCTACGTATCTTCCCCGTCTGCATCCACGACGACATGCCGGGAACCTGAAACAGTTTGTGACAAACGGACTGATTGCCGCCGCTTGCAAATCCGCGGCAGACCCTTATTTCTTTCAGCGAAAAGCTGAATGATTGCCGACGGTAAAGGCTCTCTCGCCCGCCATCCCCCGGGCCGGGAGTGCATGCGCCGCGGTTTCGTAACGAAACGAGAAAGGAAAGAGCCGTGACTATTTACACGCTTCCAACACTGGACTACGACTACAAGGACCTCGAGCCGCACCTCTCCGCAGAAATTCTCGAGCTGCACCACGGCAAACACCATGCCGCGTACGTGGACGGCGCGAATGCGACGCTCAACAATCTCGCCGAGGCACGCGAATCGGGCAACTACGGGGCGATCAACAAGCTGCAAAAGGATCTCGCGTTCCACCTCTCCGGCCACGTGCTGCACTCGATGCTGTGGAAGAACATGAGCCCCAGGGGCGGCGGCGAACCTGACGGCAAGCTGGCCTCCGCGATCAGGGAGTCGTTCTCGTCGTTCGACGCCATGAAGAGCCAGATGTCAGCCGCCGCGATGGGGATCCAGGGCTCCGGCTGGGCCAGTCTCGCCTGGGACCCACTATCGAAAAGCCTGATCGTGCAGCAGGTGTACGACCACCAGGGGAACGCCGGCAGCGGGACCATTCCCCTGCTGGTGCTCGACATGTGGGAGCACGCGTTCTACCTGCAGTACAGGAACGTAAAGGCCAAGTGGGTCGAGGCCTTCTGGAACCTCGTGAACTGGGATGACGTCGAGAAGCGTCTCGCGGCGGTCAGGAAGACCGACATCGTGCTGGACTGAGCGGGCAAGTTTCCGCAGCAGCGCAAACCAAGGAGTCGAGAGAATGGGATTGCTGGTAGATGGCGAGTGGCGCGACCAATGGTACGACACCAAATCAACGGGCGGTCGCTTCAAGCGCGATACGTCGCGGTTCCGCAACTGGATCACGGAGGATGGCCGCGCCGGGCCGAGCGGCGCATCCGGTTTCCAGGCGGAGGCGGGGCGCTACCACCTGTATGTGTCCTACGCCTGCCCCTGGGCGCACCGCACCCTCATCTTCCGTAAGCTCAAAGGCCTCGAGGACATGATCCCGGTGTCCGTCGTCCACTGGTACATGGCTGACAACGGCTGGACCTTTGCGGATGGCGACGGAGTCGTCCCCGACCCCATCCACGGTGCGGACTACATGTACCAGGTCTACCAGGCGGCGGATTCGGGCTACACGGGGCGCGTGACGGTGCCGGTTCTCTGGGATAAACACAAGAACACGATCGTCAGCAACGAGTCCGCCGACATCATCCGCATGTTCAATTCGGCTTTCGACGGAATCGGCGCGGCCGAAGGCGACTATTACCCCGAGGCCCTGCGCGAAGAAATCGACGCAATTAATGCGCGCGTTTACACGACCGTCAACAACGGCGTGTACAAGTCCGGCTTCGCGACCACCCAGGAAGCCTATGAAGAAGCCGTCGAGCCGCTGTTCGAATCGCTCGAATGGCTCGACGGCCGTCTCTCGACGCGGCGCTACCTGCTGGGCGACCGGATCACCGAGGCGGACTGGCGGCTGTTCACGACCTTATTGCGCTTCGACCCGGTGTACGTCGGCCACTTCAAGTGCAACCGCCGGCGGATCGTGGATTTCGAGAATCTCTGGCCATACGTCCGCGACCTGTACCAGGTGCCGGGCGTCGCGGAGACGGTGCACATGGACCACATCAAGTCGCACTACTACGGCAGCCACGACACGATCAACCCGACACGCATCGTGCCCGTGGGTCCCGACATCGACTTCATGGAACCGCACGATCGCGACGCGCTATCGGGCGGAGACCGATTCGCCTAGTCGTAACAGAGCAGTTTCACCTTGCGCACGGCGCGATCGATGGCTTCGTCGCTGTCGGCATCGACGAGTTCCTGCTTGGCCGCTGCGCACTCGCTCGCCTCTTCCTGCATCTCCTCGATGATCGCGGCGTCCTGCATCACGTCCTGCGATGCAGGATCGCAGGCCGTTGCCGGTGCCCGGCGAATATTGGCGGTGCCGCCTGATTCTTCAACGAAAACGCAGTCATCGACGCGGATCTCGGTCTGCTCGGTTGCGATCTGGATCGCCGTGCCTTCGTTGGTGGTTACGGTGTAGACGCGACCCGGCCTCGTCTTCGAAGCCGCAGCAGGCGCCGCCAAGCACGGCGCCGATGCGCTGCATTGCGGTCCCTGCGGCCCGAACTCTTGCTCGAACGCGTAAGCGCCGCCCCGAACGCACCACCTACCAGCATGCCCTTGACCGCGTTGCCGTCGTTCAGGTCTACGGATCTCATCGCCGTGACGGTGCCGGTCCGCACCGTGGCTGACTGGCCGGCGCGCTGCGCGAAAGAGTGCTGAGTGGCGAGCAGCAGGCACCCGGCAATCACCAGGCTGGCAGCTGTAATACGAAACATATTCATCTCCAGGCAAAATCCGACAGTTCGTGTGCAACCGCCAATATTACTCTTTCGAGTACAGTGCAGCCCACTCTTCTCGCGTCAGCTGATCCCGCAGCTCGAAGCGCAGATCGAGCGCGCGCTCCTGGCCCCTTTCCCAGTCGCGATTCAGTTGATCGAGCACGGCCTCGATCTCTGCGCGCTCCGCCGCATGGTCACGGTACGAACGGCTGACCGCCCTGCCCGACGCCGTAAATTTCTTCCCGAAGGCGACCACTTCCGTCTTGAGGTCGTCCAGCGTCGCCTGTGCGGCCTCGGCGCGCGACGGATCCTCGACAACGATCGCGACCCGATCGCTCAACTCTTCGACTGCTGCCGGCGTCAGCGCGCCGGCGTCGATAGCGCCGGCGCCGCCGCCGAAGAAATACCAGTACATGAATGCCCAGAACACGTCAGCCTCCCTCGCGCCGCAGTGCCGTAGATGAGTTTCCGTGGATCGAGCCGCTTCAGCTGGAAGCGCGAAATGGTCTTCCACTCGTCCGGCGTCGTTGCCTCTTTCATGGCCGCGACGAGATCGATGGTCTCCTGTTGCGCCGACTCGCGCTGCCGATTGAAGTCGGCAAGCAGCGCTTCGAAATCTTCGCGCCGGGCGTCATAGTCTGCTGTCAGGGCCGCTATTTTCTCCCGGTATGCGACCAGGCCCCTGGCATGCTGTTCCACAAGCCGGTCCCTCTCGCGCAGGAGCTCCACGAAGCGCTCGGCCCGCGCCGGGTCAGCCACCGTTGCTCGCACGAGTTCGATTTCCTGCTCACGGGATTCGGCGATCTGCGCCTGTACTTTGGCGGGGTCGGGAGGCTCCCCGAGAGTGGCGCAGGATGCCAAAAGGAAAACCCCGAGCAGACAGGCGATCGCCGCGAAAATGCCGTTTAAGGTCTTCATCTGTTTTCCCACGGGGCTGGAAGGGACTCTGGCGCAGGTATTTGTCACAATTGTGGCACCAAACTTACCGCCTTACATTATTTTGATCCTGGATCATGCGACGATGCCAATGTACGAGGGTAGCAAATACACGAGCACTGGCAGGCCATTGGCGAACCCGGATTTCGCTGCCGGTTCTTGCGGTCATGCTGTGGGCCTGCGCCGGACCGCAGATGAAGCAGGACGTCGAGCGCCCGGAGCCGACTTACGCGCAGCCGCCCGCGACGTCCGGAGTGCTGGCGGAGATGGCGCAGCGTGTTAATGCGGAAAACGGACCTGATTATTCCGGGTTTCACCTGCTCGATGGCAGCCACGAATCGCTCGCCTGGCGGCTGGCGCTGATCGACTCCGCGGTCTCGTCGATCGATATCATGACCTACCTCTGGTACCCGGATGCCGCCGGCCGCCTGGTATTGGAACGAGCGGTCCTTGCCGCGCGGCGCGGCGTCCACGTTCGGCTCGTCGTGGATGACCTGATGACGGTAGGCCAGGAGCAGCTTCTCGTCGATATCGAACGGCAGCCTAATATCGAGCTGCGCCTCTTCAATCCCTGGCAGAAGCGTGACGTCGTCTCACGAGGCGGAGAGATGATCGCCGAGATGGAACGGCTGAATACGCGAATGCATGACAAGCTGCTGATTGCGGACGGCCGCGCCGCGATCCTTGGCGGACGCAACATCGGCGATCACTACTTCGGCCTGAACAAGAATTACAACTTCCATGATCTCGATGTGCTTGCGTTCGGTGAAATCGCTCAGGAATCGAACGGCATGTTCGACGAATTCTGGAACAGCGAGTGGGTAGCGTCGGCGGCCAACCTTACGACAGAGCCAGACCCGGAGCGCGCGGCCGCTTCGTGGACGAAGCTGCAGCAGAAGAACCGGGGCGCAGAGGAGCTGTCTTCGTTCCCGATCGAGCCGAAAGACTGGACGCAGGACTTCGCGGATCTCGAGCCGCGCCTGCACCCCGGCACGGGCGACCTGGTTTACGACAAGGTAAGCGCGGAAGGCGTGACGCAGGGAATGCTGGGCCAGATGTTCGCCATTTTCGACAAGGCGGAGGAGGAGTTGCTCATCACCAATGCCTATATCATCCCGGGCGAACGCGGCATGGAGTTCTTTCGTGCGCTCAACGAGCGTGGCGTCGAGGTCCGCATACTGACGAACTCCCTGGCCTCCCACGACGTGCCCGCGGTGAACAGCCATTACGAGCCGTGGCGGGACGACATTCTCGAAACGGGCGCCAGACTTTACGAATTGCGTTCGGATGCGGCGATCCAGTCGATCGTGGACGTTCCGCCGGTAGCCGCGAAGTTCGTCGGGCTGCATACCAAAGCCTCGGTATCGGACGGCCGGCACGTATTCATCGGCTCGATGAACCTCGACCCGCGCTCCGCTGCGATCAACACCGAGATGGGCGCTGTTATCGAGAGTCCTGGCCTCGGTCAGGAATTGCGGGACCTGATGCTCAGGGACATGAGCCCCGACAACGCCTGGGAAGTTTCTATTGCCGACAATGGTCGCCTGCAGTGGACGAACAGTGACGAGACCGTCACGAAACAGCCGACGCGTGGCTTCATGCAACACATCATGAACGCGATCTTCAAGGTCGTGCCGAAAGAACAGTTCTGATCGTCGGGTCAGGCCTGGCTGTGTTTCGATGACAGCACGAGATAGACCGCGGGCACCACGAACAACGTAAACAAGGTGCCGATGGCCAGCCCGGTCGCAATGACGAGGCCGATATTGAAGCGACCGACGGCGCCGGGACCGGTTGCCAGCAGCAGCGGCACCATCGCAACGATCATCGCAACCGTCGTCATGAGGATGGGCCGCAAGCGTATTGCCGCTGCTTTCTCGATCGCGTGACGCTTGCTCGAGACCGTCACGCTCCCGCAGCTGGTTGGCGAATTCGACGATCAGGATGCCGTTCTTGGATATGAGGCCGATCAGTGTGATGAGGCCGACTTGCGTGTAGATATTGACCGTCGCGAATCCGAGCGTCATGAAAATCAGCGCGCCGGCGATGGACATCGGGACGGACACGAGGATGATCAGCGGATCCCGCCAGCTCTCGAACTGCGCGGCGAGCACGAGATAGATTACGATCAGCGCGAGGAAAAACGTAACCAGCAATGCGCTGCCCTGCTCGGCGTACTGCCGCGACTCACCCCCATATTCGATGGAATAACCGCTCGGCAGAATGTCCGCTGCCGTGTCCCTGAGGAAGTCCAGACCGGCGCCCAGCGAAGAACCCGGCGCCATCGTTCCTTCCACGGTAACCGAATTCAGCTGCTGAAATTGAGTGCGCTGGCTCGGCTCGACCGACCGTTCGATCCTTATCAGCGCGGACAGCGGCACCTGCTCACCGCCGGCGCCCGGGACATAGTAGTCATCCAGCATGGCGGTCGTAAGACGGAAGTCGCGTTCGAGCTGCGGGATCACCTTGTAGCTGCGGCCCTCGAGGTTGAAGCGATTGACGTAGCCCTCGCCCAGCATCACGGACAGCGTGCGACCGATATCTGCCATCGAGATGCCGAGGTCGCCGGCGCGATTCCGATCGATTACCAGCGTGGCCCGCGGCCGCGAAAACTCGATGCTCTTTCGCAGGAAACCGAACAATCCGCTCTGCATACCCGCACCGATGATTTCGATCGGCGTATGCGTCGATGTCGCGAAACCCGCCGTCGGACTGGATGACGAATTGCACGGGGAGTCCGCCGCGATTGCCCGGCAGGCTGGGTCGTGGGAATACACCGACCTGCATTCCCGCTATCGTGTTGACGGCGGACTGCAGATCGGGGAGCACTTCGAGTATGAAACGGTCGCGCTCCGACGGAGGCTCCATCTTGAAACCACCGAACATCGTGTTCGTCCCGCCACCGCCCATGAAGAGGAAGCTTGTGTGCTCCTCCGGCATGGTGTTGAACTGCTCGATCACCTGGCGGGTCCAGACCTCGTTATATTCGATGGTCGCGTTCTGCGGAGTACGACCCTGCACGAACAGGATGCTCTGGTCTTCGACTGGCGCCAGCTCGCTCGGCGTCGTAACGAACATGAAGTAGATGCTGGCCAGCACGATCGCTGCGAACGTCATCGTTACCGGAATGTAATCGAGCGTCCGGCTCAGGCGCTTCCGGTAGCCCTCCGCAAGGCGTTCGAAAAACCGCTCGACGACGGCCTCGAAGCGACCGGGTTCACCTTTGCGATGCAGGACCTTCGCCGACAGCACAGGCGACAAGGTGAGAGCGACCACGCCGGACACGACCACCGCCCCGGCAAGGGCGAATGCGAATTCCGTGAACAGCGTGCCGACGAGCCCGGTCATGAAACCGATAGGCGCATACACCGCGACCAGGGTGGTCGTCATTGCGATCACCGGCATGCCGATCTCGCGGGCCGCATCGATGGCCGCGTCAAACCGCGACTTGCCCATCTCGATGTGCCGGTGCACGTTCTCGACGACGATGATTGCGTCGTCGACGACCAGACCGATAGCCAGCACCATGGCCAGCAAGGTGAGAAGGTTGACCGAAAAGCCCATCAGGAGCATGAGGAAGCCGCCACCGATAAGCGACAGCGGTACCGCCAGCCCCGGCACGATCGCCGCGCGCATTGACCCGAGGGACAGGAAGATCACGAACAGGACGATGAGCAGCGCTTCAGCCAGCGTCTTGAACACCTCCCGGATCGAATCCTCGATGTACTGGCTCGCGTCATAGCCCACGCGCGCCGTCATGACGGCGGGAAGCTGCGCCTGGATCTCCTTCATCTCTTCGCGGACACGTCCGGCAACTGACAGCGGGTTGGCGCCGGGCGCCGGTTCGACCGCAATCACCGTGCCGGGCGAGCCATTGAACAATGTCACCGTGTCGTAATTTTCGGCCCCGAGCTCGATGCGCGCGATATCTTCGAGCCGCACGAGCGTCCGGTCGTCGCGGCGCACGACGAGGCGGCGAAAATCCTGCACGGTCGCGACGTCCGTGGTTGCCGACAGGTCGGTCAGAACATAGCTGCCCCTGATCTGCCCGGCCGCCGCAAGGAAGTTGTTGGCATTCAGTACGGCCGCGACCTCGGCCGCTGATACGTCCAGTGCCGCCATCCGTTTCGGGTCCAGCCACACGCGCATCGCGAACGTCCGGCTGCCAAAGAGTTCCGCCTTCGCCACGCCGCTGACTGCCTGGATTTTCGGCTGCACGACGCGCAGCAGATAGTCGGTCGTCTCCGACGCGCTCATCTGGTCGCTGTAAAAGACGATGTACATCAGCGCAGACTGGTCGCCGGTGGTCGAGTCGATGACGGGATCCTCGGACTCGGCCGGCAGTTCGCCGCGCCGGCTGGCGACCTTGGCCTGGATCTCGGCAACCGCAGCGTTCGGGTCGTAGTCGAGTTCCATGTAGGCCTGGATGACGGAGCGACCCTGCGTGCTTTGCGACACGCAGGAAATCGATGCCTTCCGCCTCCGCGATCGCCTGTTGCAGGGGCGTCGTGATGAAGCCCTGGATGAGTTCGCTGCTGGCGCCGGGATAGGCCGTGGAAACGCTCACGACCGTGTTGCTGATCTCCGGAAACTCGCGCACTTCCAGTGCGGCCAGGGAACGCAGGCCGATCACGAGGATCAACAGGCTGATGACGCTCGCAAGCACCGGGCGCCGGATGAAATGGTCGGTGAATTTCATTGCTGCGGATTCAGCGCATCCGCATCCACGGAATTGTCGACGGCAATCGCCTGGCCGTTGCGCAGCTTGTTGTGGCCGTCGCTGACGACCTCGGTGCCTTCGTCGAGGCCGCTGACGATCTCGACGCGGCCATCGCGTACCTGGCCGGTCTTGATCTGGGTCAGCGCGACGGTCTTCGTGCCGTCTGTTTCGTTGACGACGAACACCGACTCACCGTACGGGTTATAGGTTACCGCGCGCTCCGGCAGCGTCAGCACCCTGTCCCTCTCCTCGAGCAGGGTATCCACTTCCGCGAACATGCCCGGCCGCAGCCGCCTGTCGGAGTTTTCGATCAGCGCCCGGACGCGCACGCTGCGCGACGCAGTCTGGATACTGGGGCTGATGGCGTAAATACTGCCCTCGAAGAGGGACCCGGGATACGCCTGCACCCTGACCGTGACCGCCTGGCCGACGTGCAGCTCGGAAAGGTGCCTCTCCGGGAGCGAAAATTCGGTATAGATGGGGTCGAGCCCGACCAGCTGTACGATCTCGTCGCCCGGCGCCAGGTACTGGCCGGGATTGATAATGCGGATGCCGAGCTCGCCCGCGAAGGGCGTGCGAATCGACTTTTTGCGAATCATCGCCTGCTTCGCCGCGATCTCGGCCTCGGTGCGGTCGAGTTGCGCCTGCGCCTGGTCCAGCTCGGATCGCGGGCCGAGGTTGTCCTTGACGATTTGCGCGACCCGGTTGCGCGTAATTTCCGCAAGGCGCCGGTCGGCCTGCAAAGCGTCCAGCTCCGCGCGGTCTACCTCGACGTCGAGCTCCACCAGCAACTCACCCTCATCCACATGCTGCCCCGAGTCGAAATGGATATGGCGGATGATTCCGGGCACTTCGGCTGCAACCACCACGCCGCGCATCGGCGTGATAGAGCCGATCGCCTCCAGCACGGGCTGCCAGCGCTCGATCGTGACACGCCGGGTGGAAACGACCGCCGGGGGTGGACCCATATTGGCGGCTGCCTGCTTCTGCATTTGCAGGTATTTCCAGCCGAACACGCCGCCGAAAACGAGCACGAGAAATACCAGTACTACTGCCAGTCTCTTGATCAAGGAATTTGCCGGGTTGATAGATGCCAGGGAGTTGTCGGTCGAACGCACAACGGACTCGCTATTGTAACTGACGGCGGTTCGCCAACGACGATCGTGTTGCCCGCGGCACCGTGAGCGGAAGGCAGGCTCGCGGCAAGTGCTCACCGCGGTCTGGGTCGCGGCATCGCATCGACCCGGCTATACTTCGCGTTGGAGAGTTTTTATCAATTTAAACAAGAGCGTGCAGAATCTTCCCAGAAAACACTGGAATAAGCCCGCCGGCCGGACCGCAGCGGCGCTGATACTCCCTGTCATCCCGACGCTGCTGCTGCTCGCGAGCTGCGCCACCACGCCGCCCGAGAACGTCGAGAATATCTGTGCCATCTTCGAAGAGAAGCGCAGCTGGTACAAGGCTGCGAAGAAGTCCGAGAAACGCTGGGGCACCCCTACGCACGTGCAGATGTCGATCATTCGCCAGGAGTCGACGTTCAAGTTCGACGCCAAGCCGCCGCGGACCAAGCTGCTCGGCTTTATTCCCTGGAAGCGGCCGTCCGATGCCTACGGTTACGCGCAGGCGCTCGAGAGCACCTGGAATGCCTACAGGAAGGACACCGGCCGACGATTTGCCGACCGCGACGATTTCGACGACGCCATCGACTTCGTGGGCTGGTACACGCACAACACCTACAAGGCGGTCGGGATTTCGAAGTGGGATCCTTACAACCAGTACCTCGCCTACCACGAAGGCGCGACCGGCTGGAAGCGTGGTACCTACAAACGCAAGGGCTGGCTCAAGGACACCGCGCGCCGCGTCGACTACCGCGCCCGCGAGTGGGGCGCGCAGATGCAGCGCTGCGAAGACGACCTCGACACCGGCTGGTGGATTTTCGGCTGATCATCGATGCGTCACCCGGGCGACGCCGCACGTCCGGTAGTACACTGCGCCGATGATCAATGCTCGCCGATGCTTGGCTGCCACCCTGTTGGCGGCCGCGTTCTGTGTCTCGGCTACCGGCTGCGGCCAGCGGGACGAATCTGCCGTACCGGCAAGACCCGATGCCGCTGAAACCACTCAGGCAACGGCCGCCGTCGCAATACCGGACAACTACGGCGCCCAGGTTGCCGAAGACGTCCTGCGTGCGGGGGGTAATGCGGTCGACGCGGCTGTCGCGGTCGGGTTTTCGATGGCAGTGACGTTCATCGATGCCGGCAACATCGGCGGCGGTGGCTTCATGATGATCTACATGGACGGCCTGCCCGCGTTCCTCGACTACCGGGAAACCGCTGCGCTTGCTGCACACCGTGACATGTACCTCGACGAGCACGGCGAGGTGATCGAGAACGCCAGCCTTATCGGCGCGCAGGCCGCCGGCGTGCCCGGCACCGTTGCAGGCCTGTGGGAGGCCCACCAACGCTACGGCAGCCTGCCGTGGAAAGAGCTGGTCATGCCGGCGGTAAAGCTGGCCGAGGACGGCTTCGTGCCCGCCAGGGCGCTCGTCGATGACGTCCATTCGATGCAGGACTGGTTCGGCGAATCCACCAACTTCTACGACTACTTCGGCAGCATCAGCACCGAGCGGCCGTTCAGGCAGCCCGAGCTGGGCAGGACCCTTCGCCGCATCGCGGAACTGGGGCCGGATGATTTCTACCGCGGTGAGACAGCCGACCTGATCATCGCGCAGATGCAACGCAGCAGCGGGCTGATTACCGCCGGGGACCTCGAGCGATACCGTGCCGTATGGCGCGAGCCGCTGCGGACGCGCTGGCGCGATTTCGAGATCCTGGCCGCGCCGCCGCCGAGTTCGGGCGGCTTTGCCCTCATCCAGCTTCTCAAGATGAAGGACTATCTCGCCGACGAGTTTGCGGGCGTGCCGCACAACTCGCCACGGTACATTCATCTCGTCGCGGAAATGGAGAAGCGCGTCTTTGCCGATCGCGCCGAATACCTCGGCGACCCCGATTACGTCGACAACCCGATCGAAGAGCTCATCGCCGACGACTACGTTGCGGCGCGTGCTCGCGAGGTGAACGCGGACGAGATCTCGCAGCTGGATGCCGTACAGCCGGGGCTCGAATCACCGGACACGACCCACTATTCGATTGTCGACCAGTGGGGCAATGCCGTGTCGAACACCTACACGCTCAACTGGAACTACGGCAGCGGCGTCGTCGTCGAGGGAGCCGGATTCCTGCTGAACAACGAAATGGACGACTTCAGCGTCAAGCCCGGAGTGCCGAACGTCTTCGGCGTCGTCGGCAATGCGGCCAACGAGATCCAGCCGGGCAAGCGCATGCTGTCATCCATGTCGCCGACTATCCTGCTGCAGGATGGCGAGGTTGCGATGGTCGTCGGTACACCCGGCGGCTCGACGATATTCACGTCGGTTTTCCAGGCCATCGTAAATGTCCTCGATTACAAGATGACGCCGCTCGAGGCCGTGGGCGCTACACGCTTTCACCACCAGCTCCTGCCCCCCGACCTGATTACCTACAGCGTCACGCGCCCGCTGCCGCCGGCCACCGTGTCGGTACTGGGCGAGATGGGCTACCGCGCGGAACCGCACCCGTGGGAGTTCGGTGACGTGCAGATCGTCTGGCGCGAGGATGGTGCCTGGGCTCCCGCATCGGACCCGCGCGACCGCGGGGACTCACGCGTCATTCGCGTGGCGCCTTAAGCGCGATTCGCGGACCGCGCGAAGCGCGGCTAGCGTTGTCCGCCGTTGCGCCGCTCGAGTTCGAGTTCGCGCCGGTTGTGCTGTATCCACATGAGCAGGCCCGAGATACTCAGCACGATCATGCACACAGCAACCACGTCCATGATGACCGTCCCGGTTATCGCGAAGATGCGGCCGCTGTGGAGATCGGCAAGCACCCGCTCCACGGTCAGCCCGCGCCCCCGGTAGCCGGCCCGGATGGTCTCCAGCTGCGCCGCCTCCGGCGGTGTCGCGGCCGACCATCTCAGACCGTCCTGCGAGCCGCCGTCCCAGGGCTCGAAGCCGGTGATATCGGGATCGCTTCGGAACAGTCGGCCGTCGCTCCGGATCAAGGCGCGATTGCCGGCACGTCCGACGCGTTCGATAGGGCCTGGCAGTTCGACGCCTGCATCGATCGCCTGCACCAGGTCGCCGGTCGTCGTGAAGACGTACGCCCTGCTTTGCGCACCCACGAGCACCAGCGGATCCAATGCGGCAATCCCGGAAAGACCCGACACATCTTCCGCTACTTCCCTGCCATCAAGGTACAGTCGTTCGCCAAGCAGGGTGGCGCGAAAACCGCCGTCCGCGAAGCTCGCCGTCGGCGGCGGCGCCTCGATCCCGTAAGCATCCAGCAGCCACGACCATGCCAGGTAGCGGCGGTCCAGGCCCCAGTCGGAAGCATGGTTCAGCGCAATGCCCGTGACGCTCAGCAGCAACACGAAAAACACCAGCACAAGGCCGAGCCAGCGATGGCCTCGCCGGAGCCAGATACGCAGGCGGGCGCTGCCCCTAACCCTTGGTATTGATATTGTCATCAAGAAGCAGTGCGACTCGGGCGATGCGGGTCACGGCTCCGACAGACAGCGTCGCGCCGGTTATGCCGTCGATCCGCCGGTCGAGCCGCCCATCTGCATCGAGCCGTGCGTCCACAAACTGGTCCGTGAAAAACGGATAGCGTACCTCCCAACCGCGGCTCTCGCGAAATTCGAGCACGCGTACGTTTGCGATCGCGCCCGCGGCCACGGTAACGCCGATGGTGATGGGCAGCTCCTTGCCGATCTCGTCCAGGATCCAGACGCTCTTCGCGCCATCGTGCCAGTAGCGCAGCCGCAGGGCCGCGAATCGATGACCCAGCACGCGCTCAACGGCGTCGCGGAGATCGCCGGAAATCCACAACGTGCGCGGCGCCGGCGATCCGCCGGAAAAAGCGGCGCTGACGTAGTCCTGCGTTTCCATGTAGCGCCCGGCCTCGCCGCCGGGCCCGGCAAGCGCCGGGCCCGTTGTCACCAACAGGAGCAGGAAAAACAGGCGCATCATGGGATCATGATCGATATCAGAAGTTGTAGCCGAAGCCGAGACTGAGCGAATCGAAATCGCGCACCGCGAGAGCCGGCAACGAATGCTCGCGCATCCGGTAGTCCACCTTCAACACGACCCCCGGCACCGGCCAGTAATTGAGCCCGAACTCGCCCTGGGTGAACTTGTCCTGATCGCGCGCGGCATCGAGGTCCTCGTAACGGGCATAAACGCCCCACTTGTCCGAAAACCTCAGGCTCGGCTCGATGTACCAGCCGTCCTGCTTGTCGGCGCCCGCTGCTTCGACGGCAAAGCCGTCGAAGTTCCAGCCGGCGTAGAGTGCGCGCAGCCCGAACCAGCCCCGCTGGAAGATCGCGTGGGCCGTGAACAGCTGTCCCGAGTCCAGCCCGTCGCCGGCCACCTGGCTCGGATCGGCCTGGTACTGGTAGCTCGCCGCGAGCTCGAGCCCGCGCAAGCCCGTGTATTTCAGGCGCATCGTGTAGGCCGGGTCGCTGGCGATCGCCTCGGCAACCTTCTGCCGCCCGCTGCGGACGCGGAAGGCGCTGCCGCCGTCCGTCGGCATCGCCAGGCCCGAGTGCAGCGCAGCGTCCCAGCTGATGCCGTTGTCCAGCCGCCCTCTCAGCCCGGCGCCCGCTTCCCACCACGTGGATGGCAGGATGATGCTCTCGACGTCGTTGCGCTCGACGCCGTAGAACGTGGTGGGTTCATGCGTCTCGTTGAGGATGCCGAGCGGCAACAGGAACAGGCCCGTCTTCGCAAAGGTGTTCTCTGTGAGTGCGAATTCGACATAAGCCTGCTCGAGTTCCACCTCGCCCGGCGCGCCGTCACCCGCCAGCGAATGTTCGAGCTCGAACTCGGAGAAGAACCGCACGCGATCCGAGAACTCGTGGCCGAAGAACAGCACGAAGCGGTGGAAATCGATCTCGTCGCTGTCTCCGGCGTCGGACTTCGTGCTGTTGTAGTGCAGCTCGCCGTATCCGCCGATGGTCGTCCTCTGCGCGCCGCTATCGGCGCTCGCGAGTGTCTCGACGTAGTCCCCGGTTGCCTCGACGCGCACCTCGGTCTCCTCGACCCTTTCGTTGGTGGCCGCCATGGCCGCCCGGGCTTCGCCCAGTTCGAGGCGCAGCTCGTCGATCTCGGCCTGCTGCTGCTGCACGATTTCCCACAGCTCTTCGATCGTGGCGGGTGCCTGCTGCGCCTGGCTTGCGGTCGAGGCCAGCAATAGCGCCGCGACCAGCGGTAAGGTCTTGCGAATGTTCATGCCTGTCTGGATCCCTGTGTCCGGTGCTCTGGATAGCTTAGGGAAGCCTATTGCAAATGACAATCATTCTCATTCGTATATATACGTATTCCCCCGGGATCTGGAGCGACCCGGGGAGCGGCGCTCAGAGGCCGCGGTTAATCAGCAGGTGCACCCAGATGCTCGCGGCATAGCCGAGCGCGATGACCGGCGTCCACCGCAGGTGACGGAAGAACGTGTACTCGCCGCGCGCCTGCCCCATCAGCGCAACGCCCGCCGCGGAGCCGATGGACAGCATGCTGCCGCCGACGCCGGCCGTCAGTGTGACCAGCAGCCACTGCTGTGTGTCCATGGTCGGATGCATCTCGAGGACCGCCACCATGATCGGAATGTTGTCGACGATGGCCGACATCACGCCCACCAGCACGTTGGCCGTCGTTGGTCCCAGATCGCCGTATATGTAGGCCGACACGTGCTCCAGGTAGCCGATGAAGCTCAGGCCGCCGACACACATGATGACGCCGAAGAAGAACAGCAGCGTGTCCCATTCGACGCGCTCGACTTCGCGGAAGCTGTCAAACGGTACGACGTCACCGGCCTCGCCATACTGCGGAACATCGGTCGCCATCGGGACGTGCGTTATGCGCAGGTAGTAGCCGAAGAACTTGAGGTACGCGAGGCCGGTCATCATGCCGAGGAAAGCCGGCAGGTTAAGGAAGTTGTGGAACGACACGGCGGTCGTAATCGTACACGCGAACAGCAACATGATCCGCTTTGCACCGCGCTTCATTCGCGTCCTCTCCGCGCTGCCGATGGCCTTTTCTCTTGGCACGGCGAAGGACATCACGAGCGCCGGCAGCAGGAAATTCACCAGGGACGGAACGAACAGGGCGAAGAAAGTCTGGAACTCCACGATGCCGCGCTGCCATACCATCAGCGTCGTGATGTCGCCGAACGGGCTGAAGGCGCCGCCCGCATTGGCGCCGACGACGATGTTGATGCAGGCGACACTGATGAAGCGGGAGTTACCTTTGCCGACCGCGAGTACCACCGCGCACATGACGAGCGCGGTCGTGAGATTGTCGATGAGTGGCGATAGCAGGAAAGCGAGTGCACCCGTGATCCAGAACAGCGCCCGGTACGAAAGGTTGCGGCGCACGAGCCAGTCCCGCAGCGCGTTAAACACGTTGCGCTCGCTCATCGAGTTTACGTAGGTCATCGCCGTCAGCAGGAACAGGAACAGCTCCGCGAACTCGAGCACGAATTCCTGCACCGCCTCCTCCGCTGCATGCACCATCCCGCCTTGCGCGTAGCGGTAACCGATCATGGCCCAGATAATGCCGGCCCCGAGAATGACGGCTTTCGACTTGCGGAGGCTGGTGTACTCTTCGGAAATGACGAGCGCATAGGCCAGCACAAACACCGTCAGCGCGGCGAAACCAACCCAGTGGGCGGTTAGATCCATCTGCATTCAACCTGTAGGTAGGGCATCAGAGCCCGGTCGGCCGCGAAATCCTAACGCCGCGGTCGCCAGCGAAATATAGGTGTTTACCGCGGCACCGCTGGATGCCGGACAACACTCAAGGCGGGGTCATTCCCCCGTAGTTGATGGCGGTCAGCCGTGCCATGTCGGTGTCGAAGGTCGTGAGGTCTTCCGCACAGAACCTGCCCAGGTGATCGTGCCCGGCCGCCCTGGCCAGCACGCTCATCAACTCGACGGACGCGCCGAAGAACCGCGCCAGGCGCTCGGCCGCGACATCGACCGGCAAGCGTTCGCGGAGATGCTCCTTCTGCGTCGCAATGCCGACCGGGCAGTTGTTCGTGTGGCAGGCACGCATGCCGAGGCAGCCGATCGCCTGGATGGCGGCGTTGGAAACGGCGACCGCATCCGCACCGAGCGCCATCGCCTTGGCGAAGTCGGCGGGATGGCGCAGCCCGCCGGTGATGACCAGCGTCACGCCGGCCGCGTTGCTGGTATCGAGGTGACGGCGCGCCCGCGCCAGTGCCGGGATCGTCGGCACGGAGATGTTGTCGCGGAAGATCAGTGGCGCGGCACCCGTGCCGCCACCACGGCCGTCGAGGATGACGTAGTCGACGCCGATCTCGAGCGCGGCGTCGATGTCCTTCTCGATGTGCTGCGCTGACAGCTTGAAGCCGACCGGGATACCCCCGGTCCGCTCGCGAACCTCGGCCGCGAATTCCGCATACTGGTCCAATGACGTCCAGTCCGGAAAACGGGCCGGCGAGATTGCAGCCTGCCCTTCCTCGAGGCCGCGGACCTCGGCGATCTTCCCCTTGACCTTGTTCCCCGGCAAATGGCCGCCGGTACCGGTCTTGGCACCCTGCCCGCCCTTGAAATGAAACGCCTGCACTTTCTCGAGCTTGTCCCAGGAGAACCCGAATCGCGCCGACGCGAGCTCATAGAAATAGCGTGTATTCGCCTGCTGTTCCTCGGGCAGCATCCCGCCCTCGCCCGAGCAGATCCCCGTGCCGGCCAGCTCCGCGCCCTTCGCCAGCGCGATCTTCGCCTCTTCGGACAGGGCGCCGAAGCTCATGTCGGATACGAACAGCGGTATGTCGAGCTTCAGGGGCTTTTCTGCGTTCGTTCCGATAATCACGTCGGTACCAACGGGTTCGTCGTCGAGCAGGGGGAGCTTGTGAAGCTGGGCGACGACGAACTGGATGTCGTCCCACTTCGGCAGCTTGTTGCGCGACACGCCCATCGCCGCGGACGGGCCGTGATGCCCGGTCTTGCTCAGTCCTTCGGACGCAAGCTTGCGGATGAATTTCACGTGGGGCTCGTCGGATGTGCCGGTGGGGTCCTGGTACGCGCCCTGGTAGGCGTCGCGCTTGTAGGGCTGCGGGTGCTCCCGGGCCCAGCCCTCTATCTCGTCCTGGTCGACGAGCACCTCGCCATCCTCGATCCAGCTGCCGAATTTATGCAGCGTTTCCGAGTTGTTGTATTCGCTGACCCCGGAATCCAGCCGGTAGTCCCAGTAGTGAACACCGCAGATCAGGTTATCGCCGTCGACGAAGCCGTCGGCCATCAACGCTCCCCGGTGCGCGCAGCGCCCGTACAACACCGAAACGCTGTCGTCGTAGCGCACGATAACGAGGTCGACACCCGCCACCAGGGCGTGTGCCGGCTTCCGGTCTTCAAGGTCGTCCCAGTTCGCAATGCTGATCCTGTTCACTTCGTTCCTCGCCTGTTGAGCCGTTTACCGAGAGGCGTCCGGCGTTCGAGCATACCGGCCGCTGCGCGAAACATCGAACGCATGGGGGCGGCCAGTCGTTTTGCCTATAATGCCCGCTGGTTGACGCAATACATGGAATCCCCGCGGTGACAAATAGCCGATTTCTTCGAACTCGACACTCAGTGTGGCAGCTCGGCTGCCTTGCTGCGCTTGTCGCCGCAACGATTGCTGCGAGTGCGGCGTGGGCCGATTCCCCGATTCCGCGCCTTCCCGCCGACGGCGCTGTCTCCGCCGAACAGATCGATTCGGCGATTTCCGCCGTCGAGGCCCGCGAGGGGCTCGAGGAAGAGACCCGTTCCAAGGTCATCGACCAGCTGCGCGATGCACAGGCGCAGCTGCAGAACGCAAAGTCCGCGCGCGACAGTGCCGCCGCATTCAAGGCGGCCATCCAGACGGCACCCACCGAGACGCAGAAGCTGCGCGCGCAACTCGACCAGCAGGCGCCGCAGGCGCCGACCGCCGAATCGCTGAATATCGGGGAGTCCACGCCGCTGGCAGATCTCGAGCAGGCGCTCGCCACGAAGATGGCGGAAATCACCGCCGCCGAGGCCCGGCTGGCGGACCTCGAGTCACAGATCGCGGCGCAGGCGGAACGACCCACCAAAGCCCGCGCACGCATCAACGAATTACGCGCCGGCATGGACGAACTGGCTGCGATGATCGCGTCCCAGCCCCCGCCCGGCGAGCCCGCGATACTGACCGATGCGCGCAGGCTTGCGGCACAGCTCAAGATGGAGGCCAGAACGGCCGAGCTTGCCCGACTCGACCAGGAGATCGTCAGCAACAGCGCTCGGTTCGAACTCGCCAGGGCGCAGCGCGACATCGCCGCTCGAACGCTGGGTACCCTGCGACGCCAGCTCGAGGTCCTGCAGGGCGCGGTCAACGCGAAGCGCCAGATCAGCGCAACCCAGGCACTGCAGGAGACGGCCCTCGCCGAACTCGCGGCAGCCGGCATGCACCCCGTGGCACGGGAACTTGCCGAGGGCAACGTCGAGCTGACCCGGGAGCTGCCGGCGGTGGCGGCCGATATCGAGCGCGTTACCACCGAGCTTGCGAGGATCGAGGAGCAGGCTCGCGCGATCGAACAGGGGCTGGCGCGATCGAGACAGCGCCTCGAGGTCGGCGGCGTTACCCAGGCCATCGGCCGGCTCTTCGTTGAGGAGCGGCGCAACCTGCCGCAGGTATCCCAGTACCGTGCAGAAGTCCGGGAACGGCGCAGGACGCTTGCGAACATCGGCCTCGCGCAGGTGCGAATCGAGGAGCAGCGCCGCGAACTCATGCCGCTGGACGAGCGCATCGAGCGGGAAATGTCGGCGGTCCGCAGCGACCTGAGCGACGACGATGAGATCGCCAGGACCCGCGACGCAGTCGAACTCATGCTCAGGAACCGCCGCGACCTCCTGGCCCAGGTCGCCAGCACCTATACGAGCTACATACGTGCGCTGGGCGACCTCGACGTCGCGCAGCGGCGGCTGCTCGACGCCGCCGAGGAATACAAGCAGTTCCTGGATCAGAACCTCCTCTGGATACCCAGCGCCGGGCCTTTCTGGATCAAAAGTGTCGAGAACCTCGGACCTGCCGTCGCCTGGGCCTTGTCGCCTGTATCGTGGTCCAGGACCTTGGTATCCCTCGTGGAGGCGTTCAGGTACAGCCCGTTGCCGTTCGCCGTGGCGCTGTTGCTGCTCCTGCTCGTCTTCTTTGCGCAGCGCCCACTCGGCACCCGTTTCAAGGCCTTGAACCAGCGCGTCGGCCGCCCTGCGACCGACCACATCGGACTGACACTCGGCGCGCTCGGGATCTCGGCGGCACGCGCCCTGCCCTTGCCGCTGCTGCTCGCCGTCCTCGGCTGGGCGCTCACGCGCAGCCCGCTGCACGCCGACTTCACGGCAGCGGTCGCCGCATCACTGCACGTGGTCGCGCCGTTCCTTTACAACACGCTGCTGTTCCGCATCCTGTGTGCCAGGGACGGGGTAATGCAGGTCCACTTCGGCTGGAGCGCAGATCGTCTCCCCATCATCCGCAAGCAGCTCGACCGCCTGACGGTCATCGGCATTCCAATCATCTTTGTTGCCGTGCTGTTGTACGGATCACCGACGCCGGCCCACCGCGAGAGCCTGGCACGGCTCGCATTCGTTATGCTGATGGTCATATTCAGCGGCCTGGTGCACGCGCTGCTGCACCCCCGCCGAGGCGTCGCCGCTCCCTTCTACGCCACCGATGCCTCGAGCTGGATCAGCCGCCTTCGCTGGCTCTGGTATGCGCTGGGCGCTGGCAGCCCCCTGCTGCTGGCCGTGGCTTCGCTCGCAGGCTTCCTCTACACAGCCGCAACCCTGACCGGCCGGCTCGTTGATACGTTCTGGATGATCCTCGTGCTCATCGTCGTGAATCTGATCGTCAAGCGCTGGCTCGCGCTGGCAACACAGAAGATCGCGTGGGAGATGGCACAGAAGGAACTGGATGCGCAGCAAGCCGCTGCGAGCGCGGAGGGCGAGCCGGGCGGCGAAGCGCCGCCGGCTCCGGAAAACAAGCCGCTCGACCTGGACGCAGTCGACCAGCAGACCACGCGGCTGGTCAACGCAGGCCTGTTCTTCATCGGTGCCCTGATGGCGTGGGGCATATGGTCCGAGGTCGTGCCGGCGCTGGGCATCCTGGACAATATCTCGCTGTGGTCGCAAACGACACTGATCGACGGCCAGGAGACCATTGTCCCCGTTACCCTGGGCGACCTGCTGCTGGCACTAATCGTTGCCGGTGTTACGGCGGTCGCCTCGACCAACCTGCCCGGCCTGATGGAAATCGCCGTGCTGCAGCGGCTCACCCTGCAACCTGGCAGCCGCTATGCGATCAATACCCTGACCCGCTATGTCGTCGTAACGGTCGGCGTTATCGCGGTGCTGAACATTGTCGGCTGGCGATGGTCGCAGATCCAGTGGCTGGTCGCGGCACTCAGCGTCGGCCTCGGCTTCGGCCTGCAGGAAATCGTCGCGAATTTCGTGTCGGGCCTCGTCATCCTCTTCGAGCGACCGGTGCGGGTCGGCGACACGGTGACCGTGGGCGAGCTGACCGGTACCGTCTCGAGAGTGCGGATCCGCGCAACGACGATTACCGACTGGGACCGCAAGGAGATCATCGTTCCCAACAAGTCCTTTATCACCGAGCAGGTCATCAACTGGACGCTGTCGGACCCGATTACCCGCATCGTGATCCCGGTGGGTGTGTCATACGGTTCCGACGTGCAGCTCGCGCACCGGGTGATGGAGGAGACCCTGCTGGCGATGCCTCTCGTGCTCGACGATCCGGCGCCGAAGGTCTATTTCGTCGGCTTCGGCGAGAGCTCGCTGGACTTCAGGCTCAACGTCTACTCGAGAGAACTGGCGGACCGGTTGCCGCTGACGCATGCCGTGCACGAGCAGATACTCGGCGCCCTGCGCAAGAACGGCATCGAGATTCCGTTCCCGCAACGCGACCTGCACCTGAGGTCGGTGGACGACAGGCTCACCGCATTCAGGCGCGAGGGGGGAGACAAAGACGGACAGGCCGACTGAGGGGCCGCTTCAGCGTCACGGCTTGAGGATGACCCGGCCCGCAAAATCGACCCGCCCCATCAGGGGGCGGAGTCCGTTTGCTGCAAAGTACTCGTCGACCGCCTTGCGCGCACCCTGCCAGTAGCCGTAATCGTCGAGAATCAGGACGCCGTTCTTCACCAGCGCGGGATACAGATGCTGCAGCTCGTGACGCGTCGATTCGTACCAGTCGGTATCCAGCCGCAGAATGGCGATCGGCCCGGCCGGCATCTCGCCGGGGATGGTGTCCTGGACCTTGCCTTTGACGAAGTGCACTTTTTCGACGGGATAACCGGTGCTTTCTATGTTGCGTCGCACGTCGTCGAGCGGCGAGCGGCACCACTCGGACGAGTCTTCCGTCAGCTGGCGCTGCGAAAACTTCGCATCTGCGGACCGGCCGGCAATATCGACGTCTTCCTCCGTGGGTGCACTCATGCCTTCGTAGGTGTCGTACAGGAACAACTCGCGCGAGACGTCGCCCAGTTCCTTCAGGGCCATCGCGGCCGCCATCGACGAACCGCCACGCCAGACACCGCACTCGACGAAGTCACCGGGAATGTCGTTTGCGACGACGTAGCGCACCGCCTCGACGAGCGCCGCGATGCGCTCCGGGCTGGTCATCGTATACGGATTGACGGCATTGAAAATTTTGGTCGTCTGCTCGTCGAAGTCCGGCGGCAGCTTGACCGCGCGCTCGCGCTTGCGCTTGATACCGATCGCGCTCGTGAACTGCTTGATACGCGGACGCACCTGCGTATAGAAGAAACTACTCATTTTCTGTCGCCTGCCGGTATAAATCCATGTACTGCTTCGCCATCGCCGCTGCGGTGAAGCCCCGGGAGAATTCCCTGCCACGCGCGCCCATCGTCCGCCGCAGATCCGGGTCATCATAGAGGCGCAGAATCGCCTGTTCCAGCTGGTCAGGCTGGCGGGGATCAATCAGGAGGCCGTTCTCGCCATCCTCGACGATCTCCGGCAGGCCGCCGACGCGGCTGGCGATGATCGGCAGGGCGCGGTCCATCGCGTCGAGAAGGATGCCGCCGATGCCTTCCTTGTTCGACGGCAGTATGAACAGGTCGAACGCTGCCAGGTGGTCACCAACGTTGTCGACCCAGCCTGTGAATGAGACGTTTTCGAGGTCGCCGGCCAGATCGCGCAGCATCGCTTCATCCTCGCCGCCGCCAACGAGGAGGAACTGGAGTTCCGGGTGCGACGACTGTAGCCGCCGCGCAACCTCGATGATGTACTCCTGGCCTTTCTGCGCGTTGTCCAGTGCGCCGACGTTGCCGACGATCCACTTGCCCGGAAACCGCTCCCTGATCGACCTCACGGTTGCCGGATCGACGGCCAGCCCGCTGCTGCTGCTGTGGATGACGCGGGACTGAATGCGATCGTCGAATGCCTGCACGATGCGAGCGACGTCCGCGGCAACCGAGGCGACGAAGGCGGCACGCGTATAGGCCCTGCGTGTCAGCCAGCTGTTGCCGAGCGGGTTGTTCACCCGCCGCGTGATGATGTAGGGCGTGCCGGATATCTCGCCGCGCAGCCAGGCGGCATAGACGCCGCGGCCTTCGTGAGAATGGACGACGTCGGTATCACGGGTAGCGCGAAATGCCGCCAGCAGCCCGGAACACTGGCGGATCTCGATACCTGCGTCGGCGAGACGCTCGGCGAGCGGGCAGTTCGCACGGGCGACCAGCACCTGTTCCTGGCCCTGCTCAGCAAGCGCACGGATCAGCAGTTCAGCCTGGCGTTCCCCGCCACGGTAGCCCTTTGCGAGGTTGATGTGGGCGATGCGCACGTTAATGGAAACTCGCGGGTCCGGAATGGCGGCTAGCGTATCACGCCCGCCGGCGATATCGGGTGCGCGCATTGCGAGCCAAAGAGCAAGCGAATAGAGTATTCAGCCATCGGCTCCGCCGGGAAACAGGAACTTCAACATGTGTGGCTTCGTCGGCGGGACGGACCCCTCCTGGGATTACACTGCTGCGCTCGCGTCCATCGAGCACCGCGGACCGGATGACGGCCGCCTGCACCTCGAAGGTCCCGTGCGTGCGGGGTTTCGGCGGTTATCGATCATCGACCTCGACGCTGCCGCGATGCAGCCCATGTTCGCCGATGACGGACAGACATGGATCGTCTTCAACGGCGAGATCTACGGCTTCCTTGCGCTGCGGCGCGAACTCGAAAAGCTCGGCCATTCATTCCGCACGCACTCCGATACGGAAGTGCTGTTGCAGGCCTATCTCGAATGGGGCGAGGGATTCATCGACCACCTCGACGGCATGTTTGCCATTGCGCTGTGGGACGCGCGGGACCGCAAGCTACGCCTCTATCGCGACCGGCCCGGCATCAAGCCGCTCTATTACTTCTACGATGGCCGCCGTATCGCGTTCGCATCGGAACTGAAGGCCATCGAGGCACTGGTCGACGCGAACGATCTCCAGGTCGACCAGACCGCACTTTACGACTTCCTCGGCTACCGCTATGTGCCCGCACCGAAGACGCTGTACCGGCATTGTTTCAAGCTGCCGCCGGCGCATTACCTCGTCTACGACCCTGCCACGGGCAACGCGACGGAGCCGAAACCGTACTGGTCGGTACCGGTGCCGGAGACGCCCCTCAGAATATCGCTCGACGAGGCCGCCGCGGAACTGCGCAGCCTGGTCGACGAGTCCGTCCGCGACCAGATGATCTCGGACGTGCCGCTCGGCTTCTTCCTGTCCGGCGGCGTGGACTCCAGCACCATCGTTGCGGCCGCATCCGGTCTCGGAGCGGATGTCTCGACGTTTTCGATCGGTTTCGACTCCGACGAAAAATCGGAGACGCCGTACGCCCGCGAAGTTGCGCGCCTTTTCGGTACGCAGCACCACGAACGGATGCTGTCGCCAGCGGCGGCCGGCAACCTGTTGCCCAATCTCAAGCAATGGTTCGACGAACCTTTTGCCGACGAGTCGGCGATGCCGACCTACCTCGTCTCCCGGGTCGCGCGCGAGAACGTCACGGTGGTGTTGACCGGGGACGGGGGCGACGAGGTGTTCGGCGGGTATCGCACCTATCCGCGATTCGAGCGCTATGCGCGACTACCCTCCTGGCCTGCGGCGATGGACCGGTTCGCATTTCGCCTGCGCAAGCCATTCGGCCGCCGCAGCGCCGTCACGCGGATGACCAAGGTGCTGGAATATGCCTTTGCCCGCGGGCCCGCGCTGTGGGCGAAGATCATGCACGGCATGTCGGAGGCGGCGAAAGCCGACTACAGGGAGCGCTTCGGCATCCCGGATGACTATGACGACTGGTGGCATTACCGCGAGCACTGGCGCGATGATCTGCCGGTCCGCACCCGCCTGCAGCTGGTCGATTTCCATACCTTCATGCCCGGGATGGTGCTCACCAAGGTGGATCGCACCAGCATGGCGGTGTCACTCGAGGCGCGGGTGCCGTTCCTCGCGCGCAAGATCATCGAGTTCTCATTCGCGCTCCCGGAGAAAATTCGTTACCACGACGGCGAACTGAAGGGCATCCTGAAGTACGCCTACAAGGACGTCCTTCCACGCGACATCCTGTTCCGGCGCAAGAAAGGCTTCGGCATCCCGCGCTACTACCTGCAGGATCTCGACGGCGGCAAGCCGACCCAGGAACACCTGCTACAGAGCCTGTTTCTCTGAGCGTGCGACTGGCCGGGTTGGATTCCGCACGCAAACCACAATATCCTGACTGTTCGACTTGATCCGCAACGCGCCAGTCATTGGATATGCAGCGTCGGCTCTTCGCAGCGATTACGTTGGCGGTCCTCATCACCGCCCAGGCAGGCTGCGCTTCCACCAGCCAGTCTGCGGGTTCATCGGTGGAAGACGGGCGTCCGCCGTTCCTCGCACTGAGTATCGCCCGGCAGCCGGCGGCGGACTTTTCCAGCTCGCCCGCCCCCGCTTCTGTAAGTACCAAGGAAACCCAGGTATCCGCCGGCTTTCACCGCTTCGAAGCCGGCGACGGCACGCTCGACGTCGGTCTCGACTACCAGTACACGCGTTACGTCTATGACGGCATCGACGGCCGCAACCGCGACCTGCATCGCTTCCAGTTCCCGCTCACCTATCGCAACACGCACGCGGCCTGGAAGATCGACGGCAGCCTGGCGCCGGGCCTGTCGACCTCGTCCAACGTGCTGAAAGAGTTCTTCGACCGGATCAGCAGCGACGACCTGTTTGCGACCGCACGGGTCGAGGCACGGCGCGGGGGCCATTCGCGAAACTGGGTGCTCGGCCTGGCGTACGATCGTGCGTTTGGTGAGCCACGGCTGTATCCGATCGCTGGGGGTCGAACTCTCACCGAGCGACGCGCTCGATATCCTGCTGACACTCCCGGAACCGGGTTTCCTTTATCGCTGGTCCGACAGGCAGGCACTGTCAGGGAGGCTGTTTCCGTCGGGGCATCAGTGGCACGTGATGACCGACGACTTCAGTGCCGAGTTCGACTACCGCGTGGAGGGCTTCCGCGCGCAGCTCGGCTGGAGTATCAGGCTGTGGAAGAAGATCACGCTGGATATCTCGGGAGGTTACGAGTTCGGGCGCAAGCACTACCTCACCGACGATCTCGGCGTGCGGATAGAATCGGACGTGGATGACCAGTGGCTGATCCTGGTCGGACTGCGCGCCGGGCCGGCACCGCTGCCTTACACGCACGGCGCCCAGCTCTAGGACATCCCGTGGGCCAGCCAGCCGATCTAGGTAATTGTACGATTTGGACAATTTAGTGAATTCAGGCAGAATTGCGCGCCGGGCAAGTACAAGGCGCCGAGAACAGACTATGAATTGCAGCACGCGAAAACTCACGATCGCGACAGCAACCTGCAGTTTGCTGCTCGCCGCGGCGGCATCGGCCGGGCCGGTCTACCAGCCGCCCGGGGCCAACCTGACGCTGGGCGACGTCACGCACGGCAAGCGCTTGCAGTCGGCATCGAGCAACCCGGCGGCGGCCGCCGCGGACCGGGCGCGAGCGGCCGGCAAGCCTGTTCGTGGCACGGTGATCTCGGGCGCGGCCGGCCTCGAGTACGGTAACGTACAAAACCTGTTCGACCTGTACAACGAGCTGACCCGGGCCTATGCGCCGAGCGATCCCGGCACCGGCGGAGGGCCGGGCCAGGACCCGGACGACAAGCCGGACGACGGCATCAACCTCGGCGACATCCTCGACGCCCTGGATCCACAGGTCCAGGAGGCGCTCAACGCGATCGCAGCAGAAGTCGCTACGCAGGCGGTTCTGCTGTTGCTCATTAAGGAAGAGGGCTACGCCAAGGCCTGGCTGGCCGCCGACGCGCCGTTCGTATTCGACAAGCAGGTGCTCGGCGGCACCTGGACGTTCGGCGTCAACTGGTCGGGCAGCTCCAAGGCATACGGTATTACCGAGCCCATCGAATTCGACCGGGATACTGCGCGACAGGCGATCGAGGACTGGATCAACACGCTGCCGATCGACCGGCCCGAGTCAATTCGAAATCAGCAACGACATTGTCGTGACTCCCACGCCCGGACAGAATGCCGTTTTTCTTGCCATCACCAACGACAGCTCACTCGTCAGCAAATCGTCGCAAACCACGGAATTCAGCTTTGGTTACAGTCGTGAGGCAATGTCCCGCGAAAGCGGCAGCCTGTACTTCGGAGCGCAGGCGAATATCTACCTGAAACAGCTCTCGCGCCTGAGCGTTCGCTTCGGGGACATCACCAATTCCGAAGAATTGTTCGACGCCATCCGGGACGCAGATTTCACATCGGACGAAGGCGCCGGTCTCGACCTGGGCGTTTTGTGGGTAGCCGACAACTACCAGCTCGGCGCACAGGTAACGAACATCAACGAACCCAAGTTCGTATTCCCGGATGTAAACCTGGCGCCCTACAGAAGCGAAACGATCATCAGGGCCCTCGAATCCGACAAGACCTACGTGATGGATCGCCAGTTGAAGCTGGAGGCTTCACTGTTTTCGCAAGACCGCCGCTGGTCGGCTCACCTCGGCTACGATGTAGATCCCGCGACCGATGCGTTGGGCGACCGGTTCCAGTGGCTGACGCTGAGCGGCGGTTTCACGACCGACAGCTGGTGGATTCCGTCGGCCCGCATCGGCTACCGGCAGAATCTCGCCGGGACCGAACTCGGCTACGTCAGCGTCGGCGCGACGCTCTTCAAGTACGTGAATATCGACGTCGCATCAGCCCTAGACACCGTCAAGATCGACGGCGACACTCTGCCGCAGGGCCTCATGGGCAGTATCGGCTTCGAGATCAGCTGGTAGCCGATCGACGCAGCCTACTCGGCCGGCGTCTCGCCGTGTTCGAAGTGGTGCAGGTCCGGCTCGACGTGCGGAAGATGATGTTCGAATTCTTCCGTCAGGTGTTCCGCATTGCGGATCCAGCTGCAGGTCTCGCAGGTGCACGTCGTCTCGTCGTGCCGCAGTTCGCTGTGCAGCGCTTCGACGAGCTTTATGCCTTCGCGCAATGAGTCGGCCAGTTCTTCGTCGGATTTGTCGCCGCGGTGGACGAAGTCTTCCAGGCACTTGTCCCAGCCGCAGTCGCCGGATCCGTCACAGGTATGGCAGCGCTCACCGGTGGCCTCGAAGAAACTCTTGTGCGGATAGTTTCCACCCTCGATGAGTTGCCTGACCAGAATGCCGGGATAAGTGAGCGCTTCTATCAGTTGTCGTCGCATGACCCTCTCCTATCAGCTCGACTCTCCATACTAGGCGGAACACCGGGTGCACTCAAGCGCACCCGCCAGCCAGATCGTAGGTAATTGCCGCAGTTGAATTTTTGCTGCTGTCGCGCACCGCCGTCAGTAGCGGCAGCTGAACTCCAGGCCCACCTGCCGCGGCGCACTGGGCCAGGCGATATCCGCCGGCAGGCCGATGAACCGGGCCGCGAAGAACCACTCGATGTAGTCTTCGTCGAAGAGGTTGTTCACGAACAGGCGCGCCGACCAGTTATCCCGTTCCAGCGAGAAGCTCAGGTTGACGAGATCGTAGGGCTCCTGCGTGTCCAGGTTATCGAGCGTCCAGTAGGTCGTGTCGCGATGCTCGTAATCGATGCGGCTTACCAGGTCGAGCGAGTCCGACAGCGCCGCCGTGTGCTGCAGCCCGAGATTGAGCGTCCACACCGGCGCGCCGGGCACCTTGCTGCCGAGTATGGCCTCGGCGGGCACCAGGACGCCCTGGACTTCCTCGTATTCCTTTATTTCGCTGTCGGTGTAGCCGAACGCGAGATCGAGCTGAAGCGAATCGGTCGGCAATGCCGTTATCTCGAGCTCACCGCCCCAGAGTTCGCTCTTCGGAACGTTGATGTTGGCCTGCGTGCCGGTCTGGTCGAACAGGAAGAACTGCTGGTCCGTGTAGTCGGTAAAGAACAGCGCCATGCGCGCTGCGCAGCCTGCCGTCGTACGCAGACCATTTGAGGCCCGTCTCGTAGCTGACCAGCGACTCCTGGTCGAAGCCCGGGGCGAAATTACTGCCTTCGGAGAGGTTGTTGAAGCCGCCGGCGCGAAATCCCTTGCCGACGGTGACGTAGCCGAGCAAGCCGCTCGCGGAAGCTGTAGGCGAGGCTCGCCTTGGGCTGCAGCTCCGTGAAGGTCTCGCTGCGGCCCTGCGTCAGGTCTTCCGGCGTTTCCTCGTCGTAGCGGAACGCCAGCGTCAACTCGAGGTCACTGGTCAGGTCGTAGCTCATGTTGCCGAACGCGGCGTAGTTCCTGAGCTCCAGGTCCTGCGCGGCGGGCGGCACCGGGAAACCGAGAAACGTGGTGGCAAGCGAGCGAAAGCGGTCCTGGTCGAAGAAGTAGACGCCCGCCACCCAGCGCAGCGACTGGTCGGCACGGGACGTCAGGCGAAACTCCTGCGCGAACGTCTCCGAGTTGTCGATCACGATGATGTTGATCGCGTCGACGAGAGTCTGGTCGAGATCCTGGTCGTTGCCCGACTCGACGTCGGTGTACGACGTGATCGACGTAAGCGTGCCCCAGCCGAATTCGTAGTCGATCTTGGCCGAGAACTCCGAGAAATTCACGAACGACTCGCCGATGCGGTTCGACTGGATTTCATACGTCGGGTTGCCGAAGAAGATGGGCTCGGCCGGCGGCGGCAGCGGCAGCACGCCTTCGCTGCCCGGCATGAAATAGCCCGAGCCGCCGTCCTGGTCGGAATACTGCCCCCTGAGGTCGATCGAGAGCGCATCGGTGGGGCTGTAGAACAGCCGGCCACGGAACGACTGCGACTCCTTGAAATCCACTTTCTGGTTGTCGAGGTAGGCGTTCTCCAGCTGGCCGTCGCGATCCTGGAGGCGCATCGCGGCACGATAAAGCAGCTTGTCGCTACCCAGCGGCCCGGACGCGTTTGCGGCGACGATATAGTCGTTGCCCTCGGCCGCCGAAAGCCGAAGGCCGTACGCGGGTTCGCTCGTTGGCTGCCGCGTCGAGATGAGCACCGCGCCGCCGATCGCATTGCGGCCGTAGAGCGCCCCCTGCGGTCCGCGCAGGACGTCGACGCTCTCGATGTCGAACAGCTCCTGGGTCGTCAGCAGGTTGTTCGTCGCGCTGACACCGTCGATGCGAAACGACACCGGCGGCTGGCCGGTGCCGCGATTCTGCCGCACTCCGCGTATCACCAGCGTGCTGATGCCGACTTCCTGGTCGTCGGAAAAGCGCAGGTTGGGCGTGAGCGCGGCGACCCCGTTGATGCGCTCTATACGGTGACGCTCGATATCCGCCTGCGTAAACGCGGTGATCGAGTCCGGTATCGCGGAGAGTTTCTCGGCGCGGTAGCGCGACGTGACGATGATCTCCTCGATGCGCGCATCGGCCTCGTCGGCGGCTTGTGCGAACAAAGGCTGCGAAGCCGCGCCGAGCATCACGGGCAGCAGGCACAAAGAATGCGCGGCACCCGGTAATCAGTGTCTTGCAATGGCCTGTCCCTTGTTCTTTGCGCGTACGAGGACGCCGGAGCGTCGCCCCGACATTTGACTACGCAGCCCGTGTTGTCAATAGGCGGGCGCGGTTACCGGCGGCACGAGCGCCGCGCGCGGGCGGCGAAAGACAGCACCAGCAGCAGCATGACGAACACGGGTGCGAGGCGGCCGCCGCCACCGCCGCCGGTGCCCTCGTTGACACCAACGACCACGGTGCGGGTGGCGCTGGCGAGGTTGCCGGCACGGTCGGTCACGCTGTAGGTGATGCTCTGCGTACCGACAACGGTCGAATTGATGCTGCCCGACACCACGATCTTGTCGGTGATGTCGCCGTCGATATCGTCGAATGCCGTTGCGCCGGGATCCAGGTATTCCTGGCCTGCGGGTATGTTCACGCTGGCCTCGCCGAGCAATTCGATGTCCGGATTGATGCGGTCACCGAGTCCGAGCCGCCCGATGCCGTTGTTCGCATGAATTTCGAGCACACCGGCACTGCTGCCGACCAGGATCAGGTCGAGTGACTCGTCATTGTTGAAATCGGTGAGCACGCCGCGCTGCATGCCGGCGCTGACGATCTGCTCGGACGCAAGCGAGAAACTTCCTGCCGCAGACCCGAGGTACAGCTGGTGCACACCTGCCTCGTTGATCGCGACGATGTCCGGCCAGCCGTCTGCATCAATGTCGCCCGGCACGAGCGCATTCACCGGCGAGGCGCCGAATGACTGCCCACCTGTAAATTCACCGTTGCCCTGCTGGTACAACACCCTGTTCCGCGGCGGATTCATGTCGTTACCGTCGATGGCCAGCAGGAGGTCGGCAGCGCCGTCACCGTTCAGGTCGCTTACGCTCACGTTGGCGACACTGCCGAGATCGAGCGAGGTGCTTCCGGAAACGGACCCGTCGCCGGCGTTGTAGATGAGTTCGACACGGCGGTCCGCCGCGAGTACGACGACGAAATCCTGGTCGCCGTCCTGGTCGAAGTCGGCGATCGCAAGGTCGCGCCCGGCACCGGTCGCCAGCGGACTGACGTCGATCGCGCCGTCCGCAGCGCGTTTCAGGATCGCCGTGCCGCCGGAGCCCGTTGCAAGGAGCTCGGACACGCCGTCGCTGTCGACGTCGATTTCCTGGAGATCATTGACGTTGGCCAGGCCACCGCCCTGCAGGCTCGCGGCGCTGCCAAAGCCGCCATTGCCGTCATTGACGAAGACCTCGACGGAACGCCCGTTCAGGCCTCCCACCGCGATGTCCCGGGCACCGTCTCCGTTCCAGTCGAGCAGGGCAAGCGCCGTGCCGCCGCTGTCTGCGCCCAGGCTGCGCCCGGGCGTCGTCACGGCACGGCTGCCGTTGTTGAAATAGACGATCGTCTCGGCGCCTGTCGCGACGATATCGATCGCGCCGTCGCCATCGAGGTCCGCCGTCCGCACGGCGGCTCCGGTCACGTTGATGATCTGCGTGGGTCCCTCGCTGAATTCGGCGACGACGGCCGCGCTCGCGCGGTCCTGGTTGTCCTCGGGATTCGGGTCATCGGCGCTGACGACACCGACCAGGGAATTGTCGCCGTCATCGTCCTGCACGCCCTGCACGGCGAGCGTCAGCGACGTTCCGGCCGTGACCAGGCCGACCGTGCAGTCCATCGTCGGCGCGCTGGTGCCGTTGCCCGTCACGACGCAGCCCTGCGGCGCCGTCACGCTCAGTGGCGGACCGCTGGTAACCCAGCCCGCAAACAGCTGGCCATCCTGCAGGTCGGCGGGTCCCTTGTTTTCGATGTCGATATTCCACTGCGCATCCTCACCCACCGTTACCGGGTTCGTTGCCAGCGCGATACTCAGGACGACATCGCTGCGGTTATCGCGAAGGATGAGCAGCTGAAAACTCAGTGTTGCTGTTGCACCTGCCCGGTCCCGTGCCTGGACCTGGATCGTGTACGGTTCGTCGCGGGTATCGTCGCGTAGCGGTGTCCCCGACAGCACACCGGTTGCCGCGTCGAGCCGCAGCGTCCCGCTTGCAGGCAGCCCACTCGCACTGAAGCGAAGCACGTCGCCCTCGTCGGGATCGGCGAAACTTGTGGCGAGATTCAGGCTGTACGCGATGTTCTCGACGATCTCCTGGTCCGGCACCGGCGCTACGACGACCGGCGGTTCGTTGCGGCGGACGACGAGCAGCTCGAACGAGAGACTGGCCGACGCGCCCTGCCGGTCGGTTGCCGTGATTTTGATCTTGTAAGGCGTGTCCTGCACGTCGGCCGCGACGGGCGTGCCCGCGAGCCGCGCAAGGGCCTCGTCGAACTGCAGCGAGCCGCTGGCGGGCAGGCCGTCAGCACTGAAGCGCAGGATGTCGCCTTCGTCGGGATCGGCGAAATTCCCGGCGAAGGAGAGGCTGAACTCTACGCCTTCCGTCGCCGCCTGGTCCGGTACGTCGCTCACGACGAACGGCGGCGAATTGGGAACGTCCTCGATTTTAATCGTAACCGTAACTTCTCTGGAGAAGCCGGTGCCGTCGAAGGCCCGGTATTTGAATTCGTCGTCGTTCTTTTTGCCACCGTCGTGCTGATACACGAACGTACCGTCGGTGCGCAGCAGCAGCACACCCTCTTTGACATCCTTCGTGAGTATCGCGGACAACCGATCGCCTTCGAGGTCGAAGTCGTTGTCGAGTACGCTCCGAGAGCCGGAGGTCAGTTCATCGGCGCTTCCGCCGCGCGACACGACGATGGAGTCCCGCACGGCGAACGGCGGCCAGCCGCTGGCCCAGGCGGCCGTCGAGATGCCGAGCACGGTCACCAGTACGGCGAGCCTCGCCATGGCGGGGCCAGACTGAAATCGTGCCCGGACTGTATTCACAACGCGATCCCCTGCTCTGTTGTAGTTGTCGTGGACTGCGTTCCACCGAGTGTAGCGAAACCGCGTGACGAGGAAAAGACATAACGCTTGCGGTAGTTATGGTAAATTGTTGAATTAGCGAAAGATATTTTCAGCTCATACGTACAAGTCTCTACGCCGGGGAATTGCAGACAGAGCTGCCGATGGCAAGAATCCGCAAGCACATTCGTCGTCTCAAACAACGGAAAAAGACAGTGATAGTTAGCCTGGTCCTGATTTTCGAGGTGCTCGGCATCCTGTCGGCCATGCACGCCGTGATGAACGTGCGGACGCCCCAGGGATCGATTGCCTGGGCCATCTCGCTCGTCATCGTGCCGGTCGCAAGCGTGCCCGCATACTGGGTGTTCGGACGCGACCGCTTCAAGGGCTATGTTCTCGCGAGGCGCGCCGACGACGAACGCCTCGACGAACTGTGGCGGCGTGCCAGGCAGGGCGTTCAGCAACTGGTCGCCGAGACGGACTGGCAAAACGCGGCAATCCGCGGTTCGGAAAACCTCGCGCGCCTGCCGTTCACGGGCGGCAACGAGGCGGAGCTGCTGGTCGATGGTGAAGCGACATTCGACAGCATTTTCGCCGGCATCGATTCTGCGCGGGACTATGTGCTGGTGCAGTTCTATATCGTCCGGGCCGACGACATCGGCAACGAGCTGAAAGCGCGACTCATCGACGCCGCAGGGCGCGGCGTCGATGTCTACTTTCTCTACGACGAGGTCGGCAGCCTGGGGCTGGAGAAATCCTACATCGATGACCTGCGGCGCGGCGGTGTCGCCATATTGCCGTTCCACAGCCGCAAAGGTTCCGGCAACCGCTTCCAGCTCAACTTCCGCAACCATCGCAAGACCGTCGTCGTGGACGGACACGAAGCCTGGATCGGGGGTCATAACGTGGGCGACGAATATCTGGGAAGGGATCCGGAGGTCGGACGCTGGCGCGACACCCACATGCGCATCGAAGGCCCGGCAGCGCTCGGCGCGCAGATCGCCTTCGTGGAAGACTGGCGCTGGGCTGCCGACGAGACGCTCGCCGATCTCAACTGGGAGCCTGCGGCCAGACCCGGCGCCACCGCGCAGTCGCTGATCATCGCCAGCGGGCCAGCCGACGAGGTCGACACGGCTTCACTGATGTACACGCAGGCGATCAACGCGGCGGCCAGACGCATCTGGATCGCCAGCCCCTACTTCGTTCCCGACGAGGCCATCGTCCAGTCGCTGCAGCTTGCGGCTCTTCGCGGTGTGGACGTTCGAATACTCATCCCGGAGAAGTCGGACAGCACCCTGGTTACACTCGCCGCCTATTCGTTCTTCGACGAAGTCGGTTCGACCGGCGTCAGCTTCTATCGCTACCAGGACGGCTTCCTGCACGGCAAGGTGATGCTGATCGACGATTCCGTCGCCACGGTCGGCACCGCCAATTTCGACAACCGATCCTTCCGGCTCAACTTCGAAATCACCGCGGTTGTTGCCGAAGTGGAATTCGCGGGAGCCGTCAAAACGATGTTCGAAGAAGATTTCGCGCGGTCCCGGCTAATGGAACAGGGCGAGTACGAACGCAAGAACTACCTGTTCAAGGTGGCGACCCGGATCGCGAGACTGGCGTCGCCGATACTCTGATCAGCGCCCGGCTGCCGGCGCGTTCTTTACGGCCACCGACTTGATCTGCGCCAGCACCCGGTCGCCGGGCTCGAGCTGCAGCTGGGCGCGCGAGCGGCGTGTGATCCGGGCGAAGAATATGCTCCGAGCCGACGGCCAGGTGCACGAGCGCGCACGACTCGCCGTCCTCGCGTATGGACTCGATGGACCCCGGCAGCGTATTGAGAACCGTCGAGGTGCCCGGGTCTTCCCGGCACAGGCTCACGTCATTGGCGCGTATCCGCAAACGCAGCGGCGTGCCCGCCTGGTAGGCTCCCGGCACCCACATCTCGAGGCCGTCGAAGGCGATCCGCGTCAGCCCATCTGCCGCATCATGGCCGATCGCCCTGGCCTCTATGATTGCGCCCGCCTCCTCGCCGCCGAGCAGCGGCAGGTCGGCGCGCAACAGCACCTCGTGGATATCTCCGGCCGCGACGATGCACCCGTGCTCCATCACGAGCAGGTAGTCGCAAAGCCGGATAACCTCCTCGACACTGTGACTGACGTAGATCACCGGAATCGAAAGCGCAGCGTGCAGGCGGTCGAGGAACGGCAGGATCTCGTCGCGCCGCGCACGATCGAGCGCCGCCAGCGGTTCGTCCATCAGCATGACGCGCGGCGACCGCAAGAGCGCCCTCGCGATCGCCGTGCGCTGCGCTTCGCCGCCGGACAGGGTGTCGACGGGCCGGTCGAGCAGCTCGCGCAGACCGAGCAGTTCCACGGCTTCGTCGAATCCGGTATCACTGCGGCGGCCGCGACGCTGACCGTACTCAATGTTTTGCCGCACGTTCAGGTGCGCGAATAGGCGCGGCTCCTGGAATACGTAGCCGATCTCGCGGTCGTGGACGGGTCGCGACACCGTGTCGTCCTGCCACCTTCGTCTGCGATGACGAGACGGCCCGAGGCCGCTTGTCGAGCCCGGCGATACAGCGCAGCAACGCGGTCTTGCCCGCGCCGGATTCACCGAACACGCCGGTGATCCCCCGCATCGGGATGTCGGCGTCCACGTCCAGCGAAAAGTCGCTGCGTTGGAGCCGGTAACTCACCGAGATGTTCCTGCTCATCGGGAGCGTCTCTCGAGCCTGCGGTTGGCGAGGAACATCGACAGCAGCACCGCGAACGCGAACGTTACGAGGATGATCGACATCTGGTGCGCGCTCGCGTAGTCGAGCGATTCGACGTGGTCGTAGATCGCGATCGACACGACGCGCGTTTCGCCGGGAATGTTGCCGCCGACCATCAGGACGACACCGAACTCGCCGAGCGTATGGGCAAAGCTCAGCACCGTCGCGGTAAGGAAGCCGGGCGCGGAGAGCGGCACGGCGATCGTGAAAAACGCATCGAGCTTCGAGGCACCGAGCGTCCGGGCGGCTTCG
>CAVONH010000006.1:0-36021 GCA_963697245.1 uncultured Gammaproteobacteria bacterium
GAGATCGCACGATTGCGATACCGCGAATTCCTTACCTGTAGGAGCGCTGCTCGAAGCGCGACCAATCGCGGGCCGAGGCCCGCTCCTACGATTTCTCCACTTGACCGAAATCCAGCTCCACCGGGGTGGACCTGCCCAGAATCTGCACCGCAACCTGCAGCCGATTCTTTTCGTAGTCGACCGCCTCGACCACACCACTGAAGTCGTTGAACGGTCCGTCGGTAACGCGGACGACCTCGCCCGGCTCGAACAATACCTTCGGCCGCGGCTTGTCGACGCCTTCCCGGACCCGCTGCAGAATTTGGTCTGCCTCCTTGTCGGAGATGGGCGCCGGCTTGTCGCTCGAACCGCCGATGAAACCGAGCACCTTGGGCACTTCCTTCACGAGGTGCCAGGTCTCGTCATCCATCTCCATCTGCACGAGAACGTATCCCGGGAAGAACTTGCGCTCGCTGCGACGCTTGCTGCCTTCCTTCATCTCGACCACTTCTTCGGTCGGGACGAGAATCTCGCCGAACTTGTCCTGCAGGCCCATGCGCTCGATGCGCTCCTCGAGGGACTGCTTCACCTTGTGTTCGAAATTCGAATAGGCGTGAACGATGTACCACCGTAAGGCCACTTGGTGTACCTCCATGTGTCGCCGAGTTGCCTAGCCGACCAGGCGCCGGGTCAGCCACAGCAGGCCGGAGTCCAGCGCCCAGAAGAACAGGGCCAAGATCAGCGTGAAGACGAACACGGCAATTGCCGTCTGCGTCGTCTCGGTACGGGTCGGCCAGACGACCTTGCGGATTTCGACGCGCGAACCCTGAATGAAATGCCAGAGGCGCTGCCCCTGGGCACTCGTCATCGCAATCGCAATGCCCGCGGCCGTGCCGCCCAGGACCATCAGGACGCGCAGCGGCAATGCGATGTCGTTCTCGTAGAAGTAGTAGCCGTAAAGGCCGCCCACGAGAGCGCCAGCCGCAATAAGCAGCTTGAGAATGTCCAGAACACCGCTCTGGCTCGTCTCTGTCTGTGTGCTCATGACTTCAGTAATCCGCCCGTAGGCTCAAGTGGCAGGCCAGGAGGGAATCGAACCCCCAACCTGCGGTTTTGGAGACCGCCGCTCTGCCAATTGAGCTACTGGCCTTTTTCCGCTCGACTACTTCGAGAAGAACGACCTCGGTGAACGCGGAAAAACGCCCACTCCAGCCAATCTTCGCGCTCCTCGAACTCCGTAACTCACTCTCAACCGCCTGTAGGAGCGGGCCTTGGCCCGCGATCGATCGCGCGCCGAGGCGCGCTCCTACAGGTCGCGGTCGACCGCCGCTCTTACTCGATGATCTTGGCGACGACGCCGGCACCGACGGTACGGCCACCCTCGCGAATCGCGAAACGCAGCCCGTCTTCCATCGCAATCGGCGCAATCAGCTCAACCACCATCTGCACGTTGTCACCCGGCATCACCATCTCGGTGCCTTCCGGCAACTCCACCGCACCCGTCACGTCCGTGGTACGGAAGTAAAACTGCGGACGATAGCCCTTGAAGAACGGCGTGTGACGGCCACCCTCGTCCTTCGTCAGAATGTACACCTCCGCCTCAAACTTCGTGTGCGGCGTGATCGATCCCGGCTTCGCCAGTACCTGGCCACGCTCAACCTCCTCACGCTTGGTGCCGCGCAGCAGCACACCCACGTTGTCACCGGCCTGGCCCTGGTCCAGCAGCTTCCTGAACATCTCCACGCCCGTGCAGGTGGTCTTCTCCGTGTCCTTGATACCGACAATCTCGATCTCGTCGCCGACCTTGACGATGCCACGCTCGATACGACCGGTAACGACCGTGCCGCGACCCGAAATCGAGAACACGTCCTCGACCGGCATCAGGAAGTCGCCGTCAATCGCACGCTCCGGCTCCGGAATGTACGAGTCCATCGCCTCCACCAGCTTCAGCACCGACGGCACACCGATGTCCGACTCGTCTCCCTCGAACGCCTTCAGCGCCGATCCCGTAATAATCGGCGTGTCGTCACCCGGAAACTCGTACGTCGACAGCAAATCACGGACTTCCATCTCGACGAGCTCCAGAAGCTCCTCGTCATCAACCTGGTCGGCCTTGTTCATGTACACCACGATGTACGGAACACCCACCTGGCGCGCCAGCAGAATGTGCTCGCGCGTCTGCGGCATCGGACCGTCCGCCGCCGATACCACCAGGATCGCCCCGTCCATCTGCGCCGCACCCGTGATCATGTTCTTCACGTAGTCCGCGTGCCCAGGACAGTCCACGTGCGCGTAGTGACGGTTGTCACTCTCGTACTCCACGTGCGCCGTCGCAATCGTAATACCGCGCTCACGCTCCTCCGGCGCATTATCAATCTGGTCGTAACCCTTGACCTCACCGTGACCGTGCTTCTCCGCCATCACCTTCGTCAGCGCCGCCGTCAGCGTCGTCTTGCCGTGGTCAACGTGACCGATCGTGCCTACGTTCACGTGGGGTTTTGTTCTCTCAAACTTCTCTTTGGACATGAGTCTTTCCTGCTTATCTCAAGTTCGTAAGTCGATCTTTGCGTTTCCAATACCGCGATTTAGGGTCACGGCACTCCAATTACCACCGGCAGAGACCTGGAGCCCACACCCGGGATTGAACCGGGGACCTCTTCCTTACCAAGGAAGTGCTCTACCCCTGAGCTATGTGGGCAACGATTCTGCGCTCAGACCTCGTCTGGAGCGGGTGATGGGAATCGAACCCACATCATCAGCTTGGAAGGCTGAGGTTCTACCTTTGAACTACACCCGCAATTCAACCAAAGCGTCTTCGTTCAGCCTCGCAACAGCTGCCAAAACCCCAAACTCGGCCGCTTTCCTGGCAGCTCGGCTATCCACCGGACGGCCATTGAACTACACCCGCCAAATCCGGCCGCACCAACGGCCTCTAACCTTCGCCTTGCACGTTTTTCCGACGTGCAAAAATCCTGACAGTCGTCACTTGTCAAACCGTCCGGATGTATGAATCTGTCTTTTTGTCTTCCCCTCGGCGCACTGCCAACCCGGCGATGCGCATGGTTCAGATTGTGTCTCGCGGCCGTCGTCTCAGAGCGAGCCGTCGGCGAAACAGAGCAGTGTGTTCCTGCTATACTTTCGCTCGCCTCGGTCCTCCGCCAAAAGTATCTGGTGGAGGGGGTAGGATTCGAACCTACGTAGGCATAGCCAGCAGATTTACAGTCTGCCCTCGTTGACCGCTTGAGTACCCCTCCGCGGACACAAGCCGGCTATTGTCTAACTGGCGTGCCTGCCTGTCAACCCCGCACTACGGACCGCTTTCAGCGGCGCATCGCCCAGTGCCACGGCTCATAGACGATGCCCCAGGGATTATCCCTCGGATACGACATCGTGAATCCGAAACGATGCGCATGCTCACCCAGCCACCTGAACGCGTCGGAATTTTCGAATTCCTCGGTCAGCGGCCGCGAGCCCGGCGTCGCGATATCGACGGCCAGCCCGGTGTGGTGCTCGCTGTGGCCGGGCGCGGTGTTGACCTCGAGAATCTGTGTAATCGACTGACCTGCCTCGATTTTCCGGCGAATCAGCCCCGCCTGGTAGTCGTAACTGCGAAACCCCGAGACGATCAGCAGGGTGATGCCGTCCGCGGCCGCCGCCTCGACCATCGCCAGCCACTGCTCTGCGGCCTTCGGCGCCAGGCGCTGCATGCGCCCGACCAGGTTCGGTCCGACCTCCACCAGCTCGACGGCTTCGTCGAACACGGGCGGCCCGCCGGACTTGCCGTAGTCGGCCGGGATGCCGAGTTCGTCGTGAAGTTCGCGTAGCATAGCGGCCGCATTGTCCCACTGTAGGAGCGCTTCTTGAAGCGCGAACCTGTTCGCGGGCCGAGGCCCGCTCCTACAATACGCACTGTGCGCGGTCTGGGTACCGCCAAACGAAGAGCGCGCGATGGCTAAAGATACGGTTTATAAAGCACAGGATCCGGGGGAGCCGTTCCGCTTCAACGCGGAGGTCGCAGCGGTGTTCCCGGACATGCTGCGGCGCTCGATCCCGGGCTATGCGGCGTCGCTCGAGGCGATCGGGTCGCTCGCCGCGCGCTATGTCCGGGCCGGCACCCGCTGCTACGACCTCGGCTGCTCCCTCGGCGCGGCGTCGCTGGCCATGCGCCAGGGCATACGCGCGTCGGACTGCCGCATCGTGGCCGTGGACAACGCGCCCGCGATGATCGAGCGCTGCCGCGGCATCGTTCAGGAGGAGTGCCGGCGGCAGCCGGATGGCGCAACGATCGACCTCGCCGAGGGCGACATACTCGATGTCGAGATCTCGAACGCCTCCATGGTGGTGCTGAACTACACGCTGCAATTCCTGCCGCTGGCCGACCGTGACACGATGATCGGGCGTATCGCCGCGGGCCTCAACGAAGGCGGGCTGCTGGTGCTGTCGGAAAAGGTGATCGACCCCGATCCCGCGATGGAGGCGCTGCTCGTCGACCTCCATCACGAGCACAAGCGGCGCAATGACTACAGCGCGCTGGAAATAAGCCGCAAACGGGCCGCGCTCGACAACGTGCTGATCCCGGAGACCGTGGCGCAGCACCGCGACCGGCTGCTGCACGCCGGTTTCGGCAGCGCGGCCGTGTGGCTGCGTTACTTCAATTTCGTGTCGATCATCGCGATCCGATGAGCGTTCCGGACATCGCCGCCCTCGCCCGCGTTCTGGGATTGCTGCAGCTGGATCACTGGCTGGAGCCGCTCCGGGCGCTCACGGAAGCGCGCATGTCCGAATCGGCTCACGGCGACTTCGCGCGATGGCGGGACGCCGTCGCCGGGCTGCGGTCGGTAACGAGCGATGGCGACAGGCATGACCTGCTGATGCAGCTCGCGCCGTGGCGCAAAGGCCCGTTCGATATCGGCGGCGTGCACATCGACGCCGAGTGGCGCAGCGATCTCAAGTGGCAGCGTGTTGCGGGCACCATCGGGCCGCTGCAGGGGCGGCGCGTGCTCGACGTCGGTTGCGGCAACGGTTATTACGCGCTGCGCATGGCGGATGCCGGGGCTGGGGCCGTCCTCGGCATCGACCCGACGCTCCTGTACGTCATGCAGTTCCTGGCCGTTACTGCGCACCTGGAACAACCGCCGGTCGCCGTCGTGCCGCTACGCCTGCAGGAACTCCCGGACTCCTGCCATGCCTTCGACACGACGTTCTCGATGGGCGTCCTCTACCACCAGCGCTCGCCGCTCGACCACCTGAGGCAGCTTCGCGCCAGCCTTCGACCCGGCGGACAGCTGGTGCTGGAAACGATCTTCATCCCCGGCGAGGAGTCCTGCGCCTGCACGCCGGCCGACCGCTACGCGCGGATGAAGAACGTCTGGTTGCTGCCCACGCTCGCCGAACTGACCACGTGGCTGCGGCGCTCGGGGTTCCGGGACGTGGAAATCATCGACACCGCGGTTACGACCGTCGAGGAACAGCGCTCTACCGAGTGGATGACGTTCGAGTCGCTGGCCGATGCGCTCGACCCGGAGGACCCGACACGAACGATCGAGGGCTGGCCCGCGCCGCGTCGCGTCGTTGCCACCGCAATCGCACCGTAGGAGCGGGCCTCGGCCCGCGATCGCGGTCGCGCTTCCAGAAGCGCTCCTGCAATAGCGCGAACCGGTCAGTAGCCCGTTGCAGCGACCTCGCAGCGCTCGTGGGTGACATCCTCGCCGTCCGTCAGCTCGCGGAAAAACCAGATGGACGTCGTCGCCGCGAACGACTCGGGTCCGCCGTTGATCGAATGCGCCGGCCGGTACACGTAGCCGCCGGGAAAATACACGTCCGTGGCGACCTCGCTGCCGACGCACTCGCTGTGCGTGTAGTTGCCGACCACGAGATACCCCTCACGATTGGCGGTCGATGATTGCCAGGGAACAGCTGCGCCGGGCTCGATCCGCTGCAGCCAGGTTCTCGCGCCCGAGCCGGGGTCGGCACGAAGCTCCTTCACCGCGATACCTGAAGTATCGGTATCCTGCCAGTCGATCAGTCCGCTCTCGAGGATCAGCGGCGTCCTGATCACGGCGGACGGTTCGATGTCGTCCAGGAAATACAGGACCCGCGCACCCGTCGACGACTTCAGTTTGAAGCCCAGTGTCCCGGGCGGCAGGTAGGCGTAACCCCCGCGCTTCAGGCTGACGTCGGCGACGCTGAGCTCACCCTCGATCACGAAGATCTCGAGCGTCTTGTCGGGCGATGCGCCGCTCGTGCCCTGCCACGAGGACGGCAGGTCGATGCGGTAGCCGCCACCGACACTGTCACTGTCGGCCCCGACGAGACCTTTTGCGCGTACGCCGGGCAGGCCGGCGATAAAGACGTCCGGGATGTCGTCGACGCGCACGAACGCAGGATAGGGAACGTTGGGCTGGCTGGGCGCACAGGCGATCAGCTGCAAGGCCAGTGCGCAAACAAGGAAACCGCGTATCGCGCTCATCGTCATGCTGTATCTCCCGCCGGCTCGTGCCACGGCCGGGCAAGAAAAAAGCCGCCCAGAAACTGGGCGGCACAGTAAGCGGAAGATGGCTCGGGCCGGTTGCATTGCGCAGGAAAGATCAAAACGTCATTGTCTCGATGAAATTCCGCGTGGTTATGCCCCCGTGCACGCAAGCCGCTTAGTCCCTGGACGCAAGCAACGATGACTTGCCGCTTGCTTCGGGTGACGTGTTGAGAGGAAGCACGTAACACCCGCCACAGATTCATGCGTCCGGCATGGCGACTGGCCTGCACTGCCTTACTGCATCTCATCTCCGTGCGTACCGGATTGGTACCGGCGGAATGCTACTACATCTTGTATAGGAAGGCGAGCAATGCACAAGATGTAGGGAAAGTGTAAAAATTCGCGACGACCAGGGACGAACGCGATAGGCTTTTGCGCGTTGTCTCGCGCATCGCAGCAGGAGAGGCCGGCTTGACCCACGACGAACATCACGAAGGGCGCGCAACACACCAGTGGGTCGGCCTGTTCCTCGGCCCGGCGCTCGCCGCCATCATGTTGCTGGCAGGCGCACCGGAGGGGCTCGGGGTCGCCGCCTGGCGCACGGCCGCCGTCGGCGTACTGATGGCGGTCTGGTGGGCCACCGAGGCGGTGCCGATCGCGGTAACGGCGCTGTTGCCGCTCGTCGTCTTCCCGCTGTTCGACATCGCATCGATCCACGATACGGCGCGCCCCTATTCGAACAAGGTCATCTACCTGTTCCTCGGCGGTTTCATCGTCGCGTTTGCCATGCAGCGCTGGAACCTGCACCGCCGCATCGCGCTCAACGTACTGCAGGTGGTCGGCGGCAACGGGCGATCCCTCGTCGGTGGTTTCATGGCCGCGAGCGCAGTCATCAGCATGTGGGTCATGAACACGTCGACGACGATGATGTTGCTGCCGATCGCGGTATCCATCATCGGCGTCATCCATGGCTCGGTGGCGACTCTGACGGACAAGGGCAAGCGCGACTTCCAGTACGCGCTGCTGCTGGGCATCGCCTACAGCGCCTCGATCGGCGGCATGATGACGCTGGTGGGCACCGCGCCCAACGCGCTGCTGGCGGCGTTCATGCTGGACACCTACGGCACCGAGATCGACTTCGCACGCTGGATGCTGGTAGGTATCCCCCTGGCCCTCGCGATGTTGCCGCTGTGCTGGTTCGTGCTGACGCGCGTGGTGTTCAACGTGGATTTCGTGACGTCGACGGAGGCGCGCACGGAGCTCCGGCGGATGAAAGAGGAGCTGGGCAGCATCTCGGTTCCGGAACTGCGGGTGGCGATCATCTTTGCCTGCATGGCGCTCCTGTGGATGACGCGGCCACTGCTGGTGAAGCTGCCGGGACTCGGAGGGCTCGACGATTCGGGGATCGCCATGGCGGGCGCGATCGCCCTGTTCCTCGTTCCCAGCGGCTCCAAAGACGACCCGCTGCTGCTGCGCTGGAATTACGCGGAACGGCTGCCCTGGGGCGTACTGATCCTGTTCGGCGGCGGCCTGACGCTCGCGAGCGCCGTGTCGAACACCGGGCTCGCCCAGTGGCTCGGCACGAGCCTGCAGGCGATCGGCGACCTGCCACTGTGGGTCATCGTCGCCGCGACCGCCGCAACGATCATCTTCCTCACGGAGCTGACCAGCAACACGGCAACGACCAACACGTTTCTCCCGGTCGTGGGCGCGATCGCGCTCGAGGCCGGGTTCGACCCAATCATGCTGACCGTCCCGGTGACGCTCGCCGCGAGTTGCGCGTTCATGTTGCCGGTTGCGACACCGCCGAACGCGATCGTCTTCGGCTCGGGGATGCTCACGATCCCGAAGATGGCGCGCGCGGGGCTTGCGCTGAACCTGATCGGTATCGCACTCGTCTCCGCCGTCGCGATGTCGCTCGCACCCCGCTTCCTGCATTGAGGCTCGATTGATGAAAGACGCTTACGGTATCGGCAAGCTCAACAAGGTCCGCCAGCTGCGCAAGAAAGCGCACTACGACAGGGCGACCGTGCACGCGATCCTGGATGCCGGGCTGGTGGCGCACGTGGCCTTCGTCCAGGACGGCGCGCCGGTCGTCGTGCCGATGATCTACGGCCGCGTGGACGACACCCTGTATCTGCACGGTGCCCGCAAGGCGCGGGTTATTCGCCTCCTGGAACGCACGGACCGGGCCTGCCTCAACGTGACCCTCGTGGACGGTATCGTGCTTGCGCGCTCGGCTTTCAATTCCTCGATGCACTACCGTTCTGCGACGGTATTCGGCAGGCCGACTCTCGTTGAAGACCACGATGCCAAGCTCGAAGCCCTGCGCGTGATCAGCGAACAGTCGATGCCTGGGCGCTGGGATGAACTGCGGGCGCCGCACGAGAGCGAAGTCAGGATGACGGGGGTGATACGCCTCGATATCGACGCTGCGTCGGCAAAGCTGTCGAACGGCATGCCGGATGACGAGGAAGCGGACTACGACATCCCTGTGTGGGCCGGCGTGTTGCCACTCGAGTCGACGTTCACCGCGTTGCAGGGCGACGACCGGGTCCTCGACGGTGTCGAGCCTTCGACGATCGTGCGCGACCTCGAAGGACGCAGGCTCTAGAACGCCGCGTCAGACGTTCGGGAACTGCGAGTGCTCGGCCTCCAGCCGCAGCAGTGCCTCCTTCGTGTCGAGCCCGCCACCGAAGCCTGTCAACTCGCCGTGGCTGCCGATAACCCGGTGGCACGGCACGATGATCGGTATCGGGTTGCGCCCGTTTGCCGCGCCCACCGCCCGCACGGCTTTCGGCCGGCCGATGCGCTCTGCGATCTCGGCATACGAGGTCGTCTCACCGTACGGGATATGCTGCAGCGCCTGCAGCACGCTCATCTGGAACTCGGTGCCGTTGAGCTTCAGCGGCAGGTCGAACTCCCGGCGTTCCCCTGCGAAGTACTCCGTGAGTTGCTGCCGCGCCATCGCGAAGGGCTTCTCGTTATAGATCCAGTCGGGGTCGGGATCCCTGCGCATCGAGCCTTCCGGGAAACTGACCAGGCACAGCGCGTCGTCATCTCCTGCGAGCAACAGTTCTCCGATCGGCGTGTCGAGATAGCAGTAATACATCATTCATCCTCCGGAGCCCGTTGCCGAGCCCCATAGCAATAGTGCCGCGTAGGCGCGCCACGGGCGCCACTCCTGCGACATTTCATCGAGTTCCTTCGGTTTCAGGCGCTGCCGCCCGGGCCGGTCGAATGCGCGCAGCAATCCGAGGTCCGCAGCCGGAAACGCGTCCGGGTCCTTGAGCGCCCGCATCGCGACGTACTGGGCGGTCCACTCGCCGATGCCGGGAATGGACAGCAGCGATTCGCGGAACGCCTCGGGATCCCGGGACGCATCGAAGCTCAGCGACCCGCCGCTCGCCGCCTGCGCCAGCCGCCGCAGGGTCGCCGCGCGGCTGCGGGTGACGCCCACGTCGTTGAAACGTGCACGCGCGAGCCTCTCCGGTTCCGGGAAGCGGTACGTCAGGCCGGCAGAGCCCGGCGCGCTTAGCGGCTCGCCGTAGGCCCGCACAATGCGCCCGGCCATGGTCGTCGCGGCCTTCACCGAGATCTGCTGCCCGAGCACCGCCCTTACCGCAAGCTCGAATCCGTCCCAGCATCCGGGCACGCGCACGCCGGGATCCCTCCGCAGCAGCGTCTCGAGCACCGTATCCCGTGACAGGACCGCGGCGATCTCCCGCGTGGGTGCATCCAGGTCGAAGATGTCGCGGCAGCGCTGCACGGTCGGGAAGATGCCCTGCGTGCCAATGCCGTGCATCGTCAGGAAAACGTCGCCGCCGGCCTGCCCGAGTTCGATGATGCCCGGGTGCCCGTCGACCGTCACGGTGCGGCGGTAACTGCAGTCGTCGATCGCTTCGACACCGGGCACGGCGCGTGCGGAGAAAAACGCCAGCAGCCGTTGCCAGTCGAACGGCATGCGGCAGGGAAGCCGGACGGTGAGCGTCGTTCCCGCAGCATCGGCGTCGGCGGCATCTCCCGCACGGCGCAGCTCGCGCGGCGAACGTCCGTAGGTCCTGACGAACGAGTCGTTGAAACGGCGCACGCTGCCATAGCCGGCCGCGAGTGCGATGTCCTGCATCGGCATCCGCGTCTGGTCGATGAGCTGCTTGGCGAAATGGAGCCGCTGGGTATGAGCAACAGCGAGCGGGCTGGCGCCGAGGTGCCGCGTGAACAGCCGCCGCAGATGCCGGCTCGTCACACCGAGACGGGTCGCCAGCTCTTCGACATTACTGGTGTCCAGGGCCCCGCCGGCGATCAGCTTGAGTCCGCGTCGCACCGTGGTCGACGTTCCGCTCCATGCCGGCGTGCCGGGCGCACATTCGGGCCGGCAACGCAGGCATGGACGATAACCGGCTTCGCTGGCGGCGGCCGCCGTCGGGAAAAACGTGACGTTCTCGCTCTTCGGCGCATTCGCCGGGCAGATCGGCCGGCAATAGATGCCGGTCGTTCTTACGCCGATATAAAATTGCCCGTCGAAGCGCGCATCGCGCGATTTCCTGGCTCGCTCAAAGACTTCCTGCTGCGTCATGCAGACGAGTATAGACCCCCGCCCCGGCAAAACCAGCCAGAATCGGACCTCTATGCGGGAGCGCCGTCAGGCGTCGATGCCACCGATGCACATGTACTTGATCTCGAGATAATCATCGAGACCGTACTTCGAACCTTCGCGTCCCTGGCCGGATTCCTTCACGCCACCGAACGGTGCCATCTCGTTCGAGATGATCCCGGTATTGATGCCGACGATGCCGTATTCGAGTCCTTCGCTGACACGCCAGATGCGCCCGATGTCGCGCGCGTAGAAGTAACTCGCGAGGCCGAATTCCGTGTCGTTTGCCATTGCGATGGCCTCGGCCTCGTCCTTGAACCGAAACAGCGGCGCAATGGGGCCGAAGATCTCCTCACGAAACACGCGCATGTCGTCCGTCACGTGGGTCAGCAGCGTGGGCTCGACGAAACAGGTACCGAGGCTCGAGCGTTTGCCGCCTGCCGCGACCTGCGCACCCTGCGACACCGCGCTGTCCACGAATTCGAGCACGTCGTTCGCGGCCTGCTCGTTGATCAGTGGCCCGACGTCCACGCCGTCCTGCGTGCCGTCTCCGAGCTTGAGGTCGGCCACGGCCGCCGCGAGCCTGGCCGTGAATGCATCGTAAACGCCGTCCTGGACCAGGATCCTGTTTGCGCAGACGCAGGTCTGCCCGGCGTTGCGGAACTTGCAGATAATGGCGCCCTTGACGGCCTCGTCGAGGTCCGCGTCGTCGAACACGATGAACGGCGCGTTCCCTCCCAGCTCCATCGACGTGCGCTTCATCGTGGCGGCGCATTGCTCCACGAGAAGCTTGCCGACCGCGGTCGAACCGGTGAACGTGAGCTTGCGAACGACGGGGTTGCTGGTCAGTTCCGCGCCGATCTCCTTCGTCTTGCCGGCAACGATATTGATGACGCCGGCGGGGACGCCGGCGCGTTGGGCGAGTTCGGCCATCGCGAGGGCGGACAGCGGCGTTTCATTGGCGGGTTTGCAGACGACCGTGCAGCCGGCCGCAAGCGCCGGCGCAATCTTGCGCGCCAGCATGGCGTTGGGAAAGTTCCACGGCGTGATGCAGGCGACGACGCCCACCGGCTGCTTGATGACGACGATGCGCTTGTCGTTGGAGGGCTGGGGGATCGTGTCGCCGTACACTCGCTTGGCTTCTTCCGCGAACCACTCGATATAGCTCGCGCCGTACACGATCTCGCCGCGTGACTCCGCCAGCGGCTTTCCCTGCTCCGCCGTCATGATCTGCGCGAGATCTTCCTGGGCGGCGAGCATCAATTCCAGCCACTTGCGCAGGATCGCTGCGCGCTCCTTGGCGGTAGCCTGGCGCCACTCGACCTGGGCACGTTCGGCTGCCTCGATCGCACGCCGCGTTTCGGCCGTGCCGCACTTCGCGACATCGGCAATCTTGTTACCGTTCGCCGGGTTGAGTACTGCAAGTGTTTCGCCGCTGTCGGCGTCGCACCAGCAGCCGTCGATGTAGGCCTGGTGCCTGAGTAGGGCTTTGTCCGAGATCTGCATGCGGGCTCACGACAAAAGAAGGGGCTGACCAGCTTAGAGCCAGCCAGCCCCTGAATCAATACGGCCGGTTCGGGGGAGAGAGATCGGCCGTATGTTTACCCCGTACGGGGTCAGGAGATGCTACGCAGCGTCGCGCGACGTGATCTTGCCGTTGTCCTGCAGCCAGCTCTCCAGCTTGTCGGAGCCACCAACGAGGGAGCCGTCGACGAACACCTGCGGGTACGTGGTCGCGTTCGCGACGGCACGCAGCGTGCGGTCCGTGTAGTCCTTGTTCAGGACCAGTTCCTCGAACTCGATCCCGGCATCGCGCAGCAGGCCCTTCGCCTTGGCACAGAACGGGCAGCCCGGCCGCGAGAACACGGTAACGTCGTGCGGCTTCTCGGCGTTCGGAGCCAGGTAGCCGAGCATGGTGTCTGCGTCGGATACGTGGAACGGGTCGCCCGGCTCCTGCGGCTCGATGAACATCTTCTCGATCTTGCCGTCGCGCACGAGCATCGAGTAACGCCACGAACGCTTGCCGAAGCCCAGGTCTTCCTTGCCGACCAGCAGGCCCATGCCGTCCGTGAAGTCACCGTTGCCATCAGGCAGGAACGTGACGCGGTCTGCGTTCTGGGTCAGCGCCCACTCCGACATCACGAACGCATCGTTGACCGATACGCAGATGATCTCGTCGATGCCGTGCGCCTTGAACACCGGCGCAAGCTGGTTGTAACGCGGCACGTGAGAGGACGAACAGGTCGGCGTGAACGCGCCCGGCAGCGAGAATACGATAACGTTCTTGCCGGCGAAGACGTCGTCACTCGTCAGGTCTACCCAATCGTGGTCGCGGCGCGTCTTGAACGTGACGTTCGGCACGCGCTTTCCTTCGATATTCTTGAACATGTTTGTCTCCTGTTAATTACTGTCTAAATCAGGCCAGCATGCTTCGCAGCATCCAGGCGTTCTTTTCGTGAATCTGCATCCGCTGCGTCAGCAGGTCGGCGGTCGGTTCGTCGCTTGCCGCCGCGGCCGCCTCGATGGCCTCGCGGGCGGTGCGGGCAACGGTCTCCTGGCCGATGACGAGCTGGCGGATCATCTCCTCGGCCGACTCGTCGCCGGACGCCTCCTCGATGCTCGTCAGCTTGCCGAATTCCGTGTAGGAACCGGGTGCCTTGACGCCGAGGGCGCGGATGCGCTCCGCGATCTCGTCCACAGCCGTGGCGAGCTCGGTGTAGTGCCCTTCGAACATCAGGTGCAGGGTGTTGAACAGCGGGCCCTCCACGTTCCAGTGGTAGTTGTGGGTCTTGAGGTACAGCGTGTAGCTGTCGGCCAGCAGCTTCGAAAGGCCGGCCGCGATCTGCTGCCTGTCTTCGGTGTTGATGCCTATGTTGAGTTCCATCGGCTTGCGCCCTCGTGATTTCATGCTGCGCAGTGTACGGGTAGGCAAATAATAAATAAAATGGTTTAATACGATCACTATCTTCGACCAAATCGATCAATGAAATTACCGACAATCAAGCAGTTGCGTTATTTCGTCGCGCTCACCGAGACGGAGCACTTCGGCCGCGCGGCCGAAACCTGCTTCGTCTCCCAGTCGGCGTTCAGCAACGCGATCCAGGAGCTGGAGTCGCTCCTGGAGGTACAACTCGTCGACCGCACCAACCGCAGCGTGACCATTACCGCGATGGGCCAGCAGCTGGCGACGCAGGCGCGGCTGTGCCTGCGCGACGTCGAAAGCCTCGTCGAGATGGCGCGGGGCCAGCGCGAGCCGCTGACCGGCGAACTGCATCTCGGCGTGATACCGACGATTGCGCCGTTCCTGTTACCCGCGGCACTGCCGAAACTGCGGCGCAAGTTCCCGAAACTGGAGCTGTACCTGCACGAAGACCAGTCGCAGCGCATCTACGAGCGGCTCATGGACGGTGAACTCGACGTGCTGCTGCTGGCCCTGCCCTACGACATGCGCGGCGTCGATGTCATGCCGCTGTTCGAGGACCGCTTCGCGCTGGCCTACCGGCATGGCACGAAGCGCGTCGACCCGGACAACTACCGCTTCAGCCGGCTCGATGCCGACAGCATCCTGCTGCTCGAGGACGGGCACTGCCTGCGCGACCACGCCCTCGCCGCCTGCAAGATCCGCAACACGCAGAAGGTGCGCCGCATCGGTGCGAGCAGCATCCTCACGCTCGTCGAGATGGTCGACGCCGACCTCGGCATCACGTTCCTGCCCGAGCTGGCCCGCGAATCGCTGATCCTGAAGAACACCCGGGTCCGGATGAAGCCGCTGGAAGAGAACGCCTACCGGACCATCGGCCTCGCATGGCGCAAGGGCACTGATCGCGAAGAGGAGTTCCGGATGCTCGGCGAGTTCATTGCGGAGCAACGCGCCGCATGACGCGCCGCAAACTTTGATAGGGTATGCACATGAGTGAACAGGTTGACAGGCGTAGCGAACTCCAGCGCGAACGCGAGGAGGCGCAGGCCGAGCTCGACAAGGTCAGGGCGGACTCCACGGGCTCGCAGCAATTCGCGATGCCGAAAATCCGCGACCTGATCCAGCGCATCCAGGATATCGACAGGGAACTGGAGCAGATTGAACTCGCGATCGAGCTGGAACGCCAGCTCGACTCATGAGCCGCTGATCAGGCCGCCACGCCGAATACCCGCCCGACCTGGGCGGTCAATGCCATTGCCAGCGCCCCCCAGAACGTGACCCGGACCGCGCCGATGAGGATCGGTGCACCACCGGCGCGGGCGGCAAGACTACCGAGGAACGCGAGGAAGAACAGCGAGGAAACGGCGACGGCCCAGATCTGGTTCGCACCGCTGACCAGCCAGGCGACGATCAGCGGCAGCGCGGCACCGACCGTGAATGTCGCGGCTGACGACCATGCCGCCTGCGCCGGCTGGGCGTTGACCTTGTGGGAGATACCGATTTCATCCCTTGCGTGCGCGGCGAGCGCATCGTGCTCCATGAGCTGATGCGCAACCTCCTCGGCCAGCGCCGGCTCCAGGCCGCGGTTGACATAGATACCGGCAAGCTCGTCCTTCTCCAGGTCGTAATTCTGTTCGAGCGCGCGTTTTTCGATTTCCAGGTCGGCGCGCTCCGTATCGGCCTGCGAGCTCACCGACACGTATTCGCCGGCGGCCATCGACATGGCGCCTGCCACCAGGCCCGCCGCCCCGGCCAGCAGGATATTTTCCTGTGTCGTCTGCGCAGCCGCCACGCCGATGATGAGGCTCGCCGTGGAGACGATACCGTCGTTTGCACCGAGCACGGCCGCACGCAGCCAGCCGACCCGGTGAACCCTGTGGTGTTCTTCGTGACTCATTTGACCCCTCGGGAGGATTATTGATGACAGCCAAGGCAAGCCGACCGTTACCGTCGTCATGCTGCTATAGTTTCGCACGACTGATGGACCCGAGGTGACCCCGTTGACGCATAAAGGTATTCGAACGAGAACGGCTCCCGTGCTGGCAGCCCTGGCGCTCTTCCTGTCCGCCTGCACCGGCGCGCCCGAAGGCGTGGAACCCGTCTCGGGATTCGACCTGGACCGCTACCTCGGCACCTGGTACGAGATCGCCCGCCTCGACCACTCGTTCGAACGCGGCCTTTCCAACATCACGGCCAACTACAGCCTGCGCGATGACGGCGGCGTGCGGGTCGTCAACCGCGGCTACAACGTCGAAAAGCAGGAATGGGACGAGGCCGAGGGCAAGGCTTACTTCGTGGGTGACGCAGACGTGGGGCAGCTCAAGGTGTCGTTCTTCGGCCCGTTCTACGGCGGCTACAACATCTTCGCGCTGGACAGGGACGGCTACGAGTATGCGATGGTCGCCGGGCCCGACCGCTCCTACCTGTGGATTCTTGCGCGCTCGCCCGATCTCGACGACGCGATCCTGGAAAAGCTGCTGGCCAAAGCCGGCGAACTCGGCTTCCCGCTGGGAGAGCTGATCATGGTGGAGCACGATTCGCCGCCGCCTGCAGCCGCCGCACAGTAGTCCGAGACACCTGCGCTGCAGTGCCGGCGTGCCCGGCACGCTACAATCCCGCTATGCGACCTGCGAAACCCCTTTACGACTTCGACAAATACTGGGCGGAATGCTACGGCACCGCGCCGTTCCTGCCGATGTCGCGTGCCGAGATGGACGCGCTCGGCTGGGACTCGTGCGACATCATCATCGTAACGGGCGACGCCTACGTCGATCACCCGTCGTTCGGCATGGCCATCGTCGGGCGCCTGCTCGAAGCGCAGGGGTTTCGCGTCGGCATCATCGCCCAGCCCGACTGGCATTCGAAAGAACCCTTCGAGGTGCTGGGCAGGCCGAACCTGTTCTTCGGCGTCGCCGCCGGCAACATGGATTCGATGATCAACCGCTACACGGCGGACCGCAAAGTGCGGAACGACGACGCCTACACACCCGGCGGCGTAGGTGGCCGGCGACCGGACCGCTGTTCGCTCGTCTACTCGCAGCGCTGCAAGGAAGCCTACGGCGACGTGCCGATTGTCCTGGGCGGCATCGAGGCCTCGCTCCGGCGCATCGCGCACTACGACTACTGGCAGGACAAGGTGCGGCGCTCGATCCTGGTCGACGCCCACGCGGACATCCTGCTCTACGGCAACGCCGAGCGGGCGGTGGTCGAACTCGCGCACCGGCTGGCGCGCGGTGAGCCCATCGGCGAAATCACCGACATCCGCGGCACGGCATTCCTGAGGAAGGACACGCCGGAAGGCTGGTGGGAGATCGACTCGACCCGCATCGACCGGCCGGGTCGCGTGGATGCGATCGTGAGCCCCTACGTCAACACCCAGGAGACCGCGGCCTGCGCAACGAAGCAAGCCGAGGACGAGCCGGAGCCCGAGGGCAACGTGCTGCGCTTCGTGCCCGACGCGAAGAAGAACCGCGCACGCTCCGTGATCAGGCTGCCCTCCTACGAGAAAGTGCGCAACGACAAGGTGCTGTACGCCCACGCAAACCGCGTGCTGCACCTCGAGACCAATCCCGGCAATGCGCGAGCGCTCGTGCAGGCGCACGGGCAACAGGAACTGTGGCTGAACCCGCCGGCCGAACCGCTGACGACCGCCGAGATGGACTATGTATTCGGCATGCCGTTCGCGAGGGTGCCACACCCGGCCTACGGCGATGCGCGAATCCCGGCGTACGAGATGATCCGCTTCTCGGTGAATATCATGCGCGGCTGCTTCGGCGGCTGCACGTTCTGTTCCATCACCGAGCACGAGGGCCGGATCATCCAGAGCCGCTCGGAAGAGTCGATCCTGGAGGAAGTCGAGAAGATAAGGGACACGGTGCCGGGCTTCACGGGCGTCATCTCGGATCTCGGCGGCCCGACGGCGAACATGTACCGCCTCGCCTGCAAGAGCAAGGAGATCGAGGCCGCCTGCCGCAGGCCGAGCTGCGTGTTCCCGGGTATCTGCAAGAACCTGAACACGGATCACTCGTCGCTGACCACGGCTGTACCGCAAGACGCGCGCGCTGCCAGGCATCAAGAAGGTGCTGATCGCGTCGGGGCTGCGTTACGACCTCGCGGTCGAGGACCCGGAGTACGTGAAGGAACTGGTGACGCACCATGTCGGCGGTTACCTGAAGATCGCTCCCGAGCACACCGAGCGCGGGCCGCTCGACAAGATGATGAAGCCCGGCATCGGCAGCTACGACCGGTTCAAGGAGCTGTTCGAGAAGTACAGCAAGGAAGCGGGGAAGGAGCAGTACCTGATTCCCTACTTCATCGCCGCACACCCGGGCACGACCGACCTCGACATGGTCAACCTCGCGCTGTGGCTGAAGAAGTACAACTTCCGTGCCGACCAGGTGCAGGCTTTCTATCCGTCGCCGATGGCGACCGCGACGGCCATGTACCACTCGTCGAAGAACCCGCTGCGCAAGGTGACCTACGACAGCGAGACGGTCGAGATCGTGAAGGGCCGCGTCAAGCGCCGCCTGCACAAGGCGCTGCTGCGTTACCACGACCCGGACAACTGGCCGATGATCCGCGAGGCGCTGAAGGAGATGAAGCTCGAGCACCTGATCGGCTCGGGCCCCGGACAAGCTGGTGCCCGCGGAGCAGCCGAAGGGCTACAAGGCGAAAGGCTCGGCGCGGCGCAAGAACACCAAGCAAGCCCACGAGAAACGGGTGCGCCGCGGCAAGCTGTTAACGCAGCACTCGGGCCTGCCGCCGCGGGAGACGAGTTAGAACGACTCTCTGTTCGGTCCCTGCGCCAGGACGCGAAATCCGCTTCACCGACGATACACGGCCTTGCCGCCCACGAACGTCATTGCGACTTCCACATCCTTGATTCGTCGCGGATCCATCGTCAACAGGTCCTCGGAAAGGACGACGAAGTCCGCCAGCTTTCCGACCGTGATTGAGCCTTTCATCTGTTCCTCGTAGCCGGCATACGCCGTGTTCAGCGTGTAGGCCCGAATCGCTTCCTCGATCGTCAGGCGCTCCTTCGGAAACCAGCCGCCCTCGGGCCGGCCTGCGAGCGTCATGCGGGTTACCGCCGCATACAGGCCAAGCATCGGATTCAGGTAGTAGCGCGACGCATTCGTGCCGGGTGAGTCCGAGCCAAAGCTGACCACGGCGCCGGCATCCCACAATCGCCGGAACGCGTAGGCTCCACGCGAGCGATCGCGGCCGATACGCTCTTCCATCCAGCGCATGTCGTCGGCTGTATGAAAGGGCTGCACTTCGGCGACGATGCCGAGCCTGCCAGCGCGCTCGATGTCTCGATCGGTCATCACCTGTGCGTGCACGAGCCGAAAGCGCCGGTCACGCTCCCCGTTCTCCCGGATGATTCGCTCGAGCATGTCCAGGAGGTAGCCGTTCGCTTCATCGCCGATGGCGTGCACCGTTAGCTGTATGCCGTTGGCATCGGCTTCGAGCGCCAGGCGCTCGAGGTTGCTCTGCATGTCCTCCGGGTTGTACGGGCTGCGTTCGAACGGGAACATGATGTCGCGCCAGATGCCGCGGCTCTCGGGGTCGTGCGTGTACGGCTCGTAGAAACGAGCCGAGCTGTTGCCCATGATGCCGTCTATCCAGGCCTTGGCCGCACCGAAGCGGATCCAGTCGTCGCCGAAGCCGACCTTGATACCGAGATCGGCCATCGGCTTCCCAGCGATCGAGCGGCGGCCGGACGCGCACACGCGCCGTCATCTCCCCCGCGTCGCGGAGTTCGCGATAGATATCGACATAGACCGGGTCGGAAGTGATGTCGCAATAGCTCGTAACGCCGACGCTCGCCATCTTTCGCCAGGCTTCGCGGGTCTCGGCGATGCGCTGCTCACGCGACGGCTTCGGAATCAGCGCATCGAACAGCGTCCGGACGTTGTCGCGGACGAGCACGGTCGACTCGACGTCTGCAACGACCGGGTTGAAAAGCGCGCCCGTTGGTTCGCCGTGTTCGTCCCGTCCGACGATGATGCCATCCGGGTCCGGCGTGCCCTTGCGGATGCCGGCGAGTTCGAGGGCGACGCCGTTTGCGAGGTATACCTTGCGATCGAAGCGGCGCACCAGGACCGGGCGGTCGGCCGTGAAGCCGTCGATCATCGCACGGTTCGGCAGGAACAGGCTGCCGTAGCCATCGTTGTTGCTGACTTCACGACCCGCGGCTGCGACGTCTCCTTCCGCCCAGGTCTCGTACGCTGACCAGTCGCCACCGGTGATCCAGGTGCCCGGTGCATAACGGGCATCGACGGCGCGAATGCGCTCGACGAAGCCAGGCTCCTCGGACACATCGAGAAGATTAAGCCCGTACAACAACTGCCCGGTCGACTCGAAGTGCACATGATTGTCATAGAAGCCCGGGGTTACGAGCGCGCCCTCGAGGTCGATGACCTCCGTATCAGGCCCGATGTGCTGCCGCACACCGGCATCGGAGCCGACGTAGATGAAACGCCCGTCCAGCACCGCCACGGCCTCGGCGCTTGGATTGTCGTCATCGACGGTCCAGAGCTTGCCGTTCCTGGCCACCAGGTCCGCGTCTTGTGCCAATGCCGCCGGTACTGCAGCACATACGATTATCGCCAGCAGCCCGGCGACAAGGTTCCACGCCCTCATGTTCTGCTACTCCACACGCTGCTGGTCCTTTGCTTCGACATCAGCCAAAGAAGCACCCCTGCGCCTGGTGTCCATCAAACCCGACTTCCTAAAGTTCGACAACTGGTTCGAAGCCACCGACGATAAGACGTTTACCATCGAATGGCATGGGATGCTTCTCCATGTCCATCCGTTCGTCTTTGAAATCGTCAGACATCATTTTTTTCATGGCGGCATCGCGTGTTTCCTTGTCAGGCCACTCGATCCAGGAGTCGAACCACAACCTTGGCTGGTTCAAACCTTCGGCACGAGGCCCGTGACATACCGTGACCAGGCCCACCCCGGGGGACCCTGTAACGGCAACAAATGCGAAGGGCCCCTTCACGGGGCCCTTCGTGTTTGGTGCCGGCACCAGGAGTCGAACCACAACCTTGGCTGGTTCAAACCTTCGGCACAAGGCCCGTGACATACCGTGACCAGGCCCGCCCCGGGGGACCCTGTAACGGCAACAAATGCGAAGGGCCCCTTCACGGGGCCCTTCGTGTTTGGTGCCGGCACCAGGAGTCGAACCCGGGACCTACTGATTACAAATCAGTTGCTCTACCAGCTGAGCTATGCCGGCTGCATGTTCTTCATGCGTCCCTGCAAGGGTGGCGAATTATTGGCTTTTCGCCCTGCGGACTCAAGGGCCTCGATCACCTTATTGGCCCTGCGGGCAGGTGGCGGCATCCCTGAGCTTCACCTTGTCCTCGCCGTACTGCTCGATGATTCCGCCCGCGCCCCGCCCCGGCGGCAACGCGATGTCGACGAAATACACGGTGCCCTCGTTCAAGCGCGGGGTGATCTCTGCATTGAAGCCGATCCCCTTCGCCTGCAGTTCGATCTTTTCGGCGCCGTTGATGTCGCCGAAGAGCCCGAGCGAGATCTTGGTGCCCTCGTCATCCGTTTCGACGATATAGGCGTCGCCGAGCCCGCCATCCCGGAGCTTGCGGAGCATCTCGTTGCCGGCAGCCCGGCTCTCGACGTTGCGGATCTGCACCCAGTGACCGACGAAGATCTGGCCGACCGCTGACCGCACCTCCGCGCGCATGCCCTCGCCCGAATAACGCGTCTGGGCGCTGTCGGCGTCGGCGATCGCGCGGAACGGACCGACGGTGGCGCAGGAACGGCCCACAACGGCCTCCAGGTCAGAGGGCTCGCCCGAGCCGAGCACGGCGCCAACGCTGGCAACGGCTTCCTCGGACCGGTCCGCTGTCACCTCGAGCGGCGGCCCGAGATCCGATTCGTCGACGATCGCGACGCCCGGCTGCGGTGGCTTCTCCGCAATCCACCCCCACAGGAAGTACAGGATGTTCGCAAGCAGCAGCAGTAACAGGAGGTTTTTCATCGCTCGTCTAAGGTGTCTTGCAGCATCCTGGCCAGACCCTGGAGAACAAGGTGCGGGCGATGCAGGGGTTCGGTGCCAAGCGCCGTTAGCATGCGCGACGCATCGCCGCCGGTCAAGACCACCGCCGGATCGTAAGCATTTGATCGCAAAGTCGTAATTGCGCGGTCGACGGCGCCCGCTACCGCGTTCCACGCGCCGTGCTGCACCGCTTTGCTGGTCGTATCGCCGAACATCTCGAGCCCCGATGCGGCCGCCAGCCTGCCGCCCACCACGGGGATGTCGCTGGTGCTGGCCGCGAGCGCCTCGAACATGAGCCTGACGCCCGGGAGGATCTGGCCGCCGAGGTGTTGTCCGTCGTCTCCGATGGCGTCGATCGTCACGGCGGTGCCGGCATCCACGACGACACAGGCCGACGCCAGCTCCGCCCAGGCGCCGACCATCGCCACCCATCGGTCGACGCCCAGGCGCCGGGGATGGCGGTAGCCGTTGCGGATGCCGCAAGCCTGGCGCTCCGACCTGGCGAAGTGCACGTCACAGCCGCAGTGCGCCCCGATCACCCCGGACAGGCGGGTCGCGAAGGTCGCGCCAGCCACGTTGCTTACGTACACGGCATCGACGTTGCGCGGCAGCTTCGATGTCAGGATGCCGAGCCCTTCGTCCCGGACCTTCCGCATCGCGATATGGCCGGTCTTGTGAATCTGCCCGTCGTCGAGCACGCCCCATTTGAGGCGTGTATTGCCGACGTCCAGCAGCAACGCCTTCACGACAGCGCACCCCCGATCCCGTCCACCCGGATGGATCCGGAAATCACCCGCATCGTGCTTGCCGCGTCCCGCACCAGCAGCGCGCCATCGCTGTCGATCCCGCACGCGGTGCCTCGCACCGTTCCCGCGGACTGTTCCACGGCTATGGCCCGCCCCCGCAGCCAGTCATAACTCCGCCAGGTGTCGGCGAATGCGCCGAATCCCTGCATTTCGAACGCTGGCAGGGCAGCGACGATGTGATCGATCATCGCCGCGGCAAGCGACTCGCGCGACACGCTGCGTCCGAGGATGCTATTGAGGTCCACCGGAGACTGTGCCCAGCCAGCATCCACGTTCGCCAGCACCTGGGGCGGAAGCTCGAGATTGACGCCGATGCCGATGACCACGGCGGCGCCGGGTTCCGAGCGGTGATGGGACTCGGCGAGCATGCCGCCGAGCTTGCCGTCGCGCGCGACGATGTCGTTGGGCCATTTCAGCATGACGTCATCGACACCCGTACCGCGCAGTGCTCGAACGGCTGCCACGCCGACCGCGAGTGTCAGTGCGGACAGATTGGCGGGTCTGTCCCTGAACGTGTGCGCGATCGACAGGCACAGGCTCGACCCGGGCGCCGACAGCCAGCGCTTGCCGCCGCGACCCCGGCCGGCCGTCTGGTGATCCGCGATAGCGATGCGGTGCGTGCCCGCGTCCGGCGCGGGCTGCGCCATCAGCCAGGCATTCGTCGAATCGATCTCGGCAAAAACGTCGAGCTGCGCCAACATCGCGGTGCTTGCCGGGGTCAGTGCGCTGCGGATTGCCGCCGCGTCAATGCTGCTCATTGTCGGTGACACGTCCCTTGCGACGGAACAGCATCAGCCTCTCGTTGCGGTTCTCCACGCCCTCGCGCATGCGCTGGATGTTGGCGCGATGCCAGAAGATGATGAACAGCGCCATGACGGCGGAATAGATGAACAGTCCCTGGTCGCCGGGCAGCCGGGTGACTGCGAGCCACAACGGCACGGACACCGCCGCCGTCATCGTCGCCAGCCCGACGTAACCGGACAGCACCACGACCCAGGCCCATACGAGCAGCATCGGCAGGATGACGGCCGGGTTCAGTGCGACGAAGGTACCGACGTAGGTTGCCGCCCCCTTGCCGCCGCGGAACCGGTGATAGAACGGCCAGACATGGCCGAACACCGCCGCCGCCCCGCAGCAGAGTGCGAGCCAGGTGCGCGATACCTCCGGGTCGATGCCAACGAATGGCAGGTCGAGCGCGGGGATGACGCCTGCGCCGACAATGCCCTTGCCGACGTCGATGATCACGACCCCGAGCGCGAACGCCGGCCCCTGCGTCCGCAGCGCATTCGTCCCACCTGCGTTGCCGCTGCCCATCGTGCGGATGTCGACGCCGCCGCGAACACGGCCCATGACCATGGCGCCCATAACGGAACCGAGGAAATAGCTGAGCAGAAACTTGACGCCGAGTTCGAGCATCACGGGTGACCTTTGCCAGTGACGACCGGCGCATTGTAGCATCGGGTACCCTCCACGACGGTCACTCGATGACGACCAGAAACCCTGCGCTGTTCCTGAATCCCGTTGCCGGCCGCGGCCGTGCAAAACGTCGCCTGCCGCGCATCGTGGAGCTGCTCGGGGAAGCGGGCGTCGAGGTCGCCGTGCAGCAGAGTGTGGCCGTCGGCGACCTGGAAACTCAGGTTCGGGAAACGGTGCTCGGCGGCACGAAACAGCTTATCGTCGCCGGCGGCGACGGCAGTATCCACGAGGCCGTAAACGGCATCATGGCGGCCGGCGGCGACGCCGCGCTGGGCGTCGTGCCCGTCGGCACTGGCAACGATTTCGCGAAAGCGGCGGGAATCCCTCTCGACTGGGAAGCCGCGACCACGCTGCTTGCGCGCCGCCTCGCGGACGGCGCAAGTCCGCGGGGCATCGATCTCGGGCGGATGAACGAGCGCTGGTTTGCCAACGGCGCCGGCATCGGCCTCGATGCGAAGGTAACCAGGATCGCCCGCGCCTATCGCTGGCCGATCGGAGACCTCGTCTACCTGGTTGCGATCTTCCGCGCGATGCTGGACGGCATCGCGACACCGGAGATGCACATCGCGGCCGAGGAGTTCCGGTGGGAGGGCCCGCTGACGCTCGCCAACGTGAGCAACGGTCCCTGGGTCGGCGGCATGTTCCATATCGCACCGATGGCAAAGAACGACGACGGCCAGCTCGAACTGCTGATCGCAGCGCCCGTCACGGGTCGTCGCATCCTGCGGCTGTTACCGAAGCTGGTGCGCGGGACCCATATGGACGAACCCGAAATCGTGCACGCTTCTGTGCGGCGTGTATCGGTCTCGGCGTCGGAGCCGGTGCCGTCACACCTCGACGGCGAAGTTCAGCCGATGCAGTCGGAATTCGAGATCGAGATCCTGCCGGCAGCTCTGCACCTGCTGTAGGAGCGGGCCTGGGCCCGCGAACGATCGCGGTTCGAGAACCGCTCCTACAGCTCCATCCGAGCCTGGGCCTGAGATAATCGCGGTTCGAGAACCGCTCCTACAGCTCCATCCGAGCCTGCGCCTGCGATAATCGTGGCTCGAGAACCGCGCCTACTGTGCTTTTCGGGAACCGAGGTAGATAGCGACGAGTGCGATCGCGGCGCCGGCGATTTCGATCGCCTGCATCGGCCGGTCGAAGAACAGGACGTCCCAGACGAAGCTCAGGGTCGGCTGCAGCAACAGCGCCAGCCCGGCTTCCGTCGTCGACACGTGCGGCAGACTGCTCGCGAGCAACAGCGCGCCGAAGGTGTGCGACAGGATGCCGTAGCCGAGTAGCCACTTGATGTCGGCGACATCAGTGACAGCGAGCGACACGCCCTCCGCCTGGGCGATGAGCAGCAGCAGCGCGGTGCACACCAGCGAGACCACGGCAACTTCCGGCAGCGGCAGGCGGCTTTCGCTGTTGATGCGCGCGCCACGCAGCGACAGCAGGTAGCCGGCGTAAACGACGGCGGTCAGTAACCCGAATATGACTCCCAGCCTGTAGTCGCCCGGCAGGCGCTGCCAGTCGAGCCCGATGATCATCACCAGCCCGACAAGCGCGAGCGGCACGGCGAGCAGCTGCGATCCGGTGGGCTTCTGGCGCAGCAGCACGATACCCGCGAGCATCATGATGAAGACCTGGAAGTTCGCGAGCAGCGTCGCCAGACCGGGCCCGACATAAATGATCGAGCGGTGCCAGAAGAACAGGTCGAGGGAAAAGAACGCGCCGGCGAGCGTGACCAGCAACCAGGCACGCTTCGAGAGCCGCAGTTTCTGCCTCGCGAAAGCCAGCAGCAGACAGCGCGGTCGCGCTGCCAATCGCGACCCGGTAGAAACCGCTGGTCGTCGGCGAAACTGAAACCAGCTTCACCCACACCGGCGACAGGCTGATCAGCACCGCGCCGAGGAACAGTCGCAGGTGCGGACTCCCCGGGAAACGGATCGACACGGCCTCGCCTAGCCGTGCAGCCACGCCATGCGGCGCGATTCCACGTCCAGCTCGACGTCTTCGACCAGCTCCAGGTAACAGGTATCCAGTGGCGCCCGCTCGAGTCGAACCCGGGTCGAGACGAGTTCATCACCCCGGAACACGACGAGGTCCAGCTCGTCGCCATCGCGGTAAGCCTTGAGGCGGCTGTCGACGTTGGCGGCCGTCAGCTGCAGCCCGTCCAGCGCCACCGCTTCGTCGCCCGGCGCAATGCCCGCCAGCTCGGCGGGGCCGCCATTGAGGACGGATGTAAAGGTCGACTTGCCGTTTGTCGCTGTCAGCGTCGCGCCCAGCCACACACCCCGCTGTTTCGAATTCTGCAGCTTCTGTCCGCCCTTGTCGCTGGGGCCGGACGCAGCCCGCACGTGGTACTGGATGCCGTGCGAATGCAGCAGCGCCTCGAGCGGCAGTTCGCCGGTGCCCCTTACCGAGGCATTGAAGAAATCGTCCAGGTCGAGTCCCGACACTTCCGCCGCCAGCGTTTCGAAACCGTCCTCGGGCATGCCCTCGCCGGTGTCTCCCCAGCGCTGCCAGCACGACTTCATGACGTCGTCGAGGGACACGCGGCCGCCGGTCTCGCTGCGCACTTTCAGATCGAGGCACAGCGCGATCAGCGCGCCTTTCGCGTAATAGCTGACGATCGCGTTCGGCGCATTGGCGTCCTGCTTGTAGAACTTGGTCCACGCGTCGAAGCTCGACTCCTCGACACTCTGCCGGAGCCGGCCGCCGCCCCGCAGTACTTTCGTAACCGTCCGGCCCAGCAGCTCGAGGTAACTCGTCTCGGTGATCAGCCCGGAACGGATGAGCGCGAGGTCATCGTAGTAGGAGGTAATCCCCTCGAATACCCACAGGAGCCCGGTATGCGTCTCCGTCGAAAGATCGTACGGCGTAAACACGGCGGGCTTCATGCGCTTTACATTCCAGGAGTGAAAGTACTCGTGGCTCGCAAGACCGAGGAAAGTCCGGTAGGCATCGCCCACGGTGTCGTCACCGCGCGCAGGAAGGCTGTCCCTGGTGCACACCAGGCTCGACGACCAACGGTGTTCGAGACCGCCGTAGCCGCTGCCCGGTGCGTGTAACAGGAACACGTAGCGATCGAAACCTTCGGGAACGCCGAGCAGCGCCATGTGCCCCTCGCACAGCGTTTCCAGGTCTCGGCACAGGCGGCCCATGTCGACACGCGTCTTGCCGCGGATGGCGATCGCGTGCGGAATCCCGCGCACCTCGAACTCGCCGATGGTGAGGTGACCGGCCTCTACCGGGTGATCGATCAGTTCGGCGTAGTCATCGGCCGCGTAGGTGCCGAAGCCGTACGGCGCTGCATCCTTCCGGCGCATGGACGTCGCGACGCGCCATTCGCTCGCTGCGCTGCCCTCGGGTGGCAATATCTCGAGTTCGCAGGGCAGGTCCTCCTGGCCGCAAACGGTGAAGAACATGCAGGACCCGTTGAAGTAAGCATGGGTGTTGTCGAGATGGGCGCCACGAACGCTGAGGTCGTACGCAAAAATTTCGGCGATCAGCGTGAGGGGCTTTTGTGCGGGCGCCGCGCGCCAGCGGCTCTTGTCCAGCTTGCTGAGCGGCACCTCGCGACCGTCGGACTCGGCGCGTATCGACACCACGTTGCGGGCATAGTCGCGGATCATGTAGCTGCCCGGTATCCATGCGGGCATCGCGAACACCTGGCCTTCGGGGTCAGGCCGCTCGACGGTCAGCTGTACCTCGAACAGGTGCGCGGCCGGGTCGTGCGGCGAAATACGGTACCGATGAAGCGTACTCACAGCCGGTCAGCCGTGCAGCGGTTCGGTGAGTTTCAGCGTCAGGCACTTCGCCGAGCCGCCAGCCTTCAGGAACTCGGTGAGTTCGATCTCCCGCACCTTGAATCCCGCCAGCATCAGCCTCGCTTTCAGCGGATCGGACGCACGATGCAGGAACACGCGATCGCCGATATTGACCGCGTTGCAGGCAAAATTCCCGGCGTCGATGGTATCGACGATGATGCGCTTGTGCGGCGGAATGCGGGTCTCGATGGCCATCCGCGAGTCGAAGTCGAAAGCCGGCGGGTGGTACATCAGGAAACCGTCCGTGAGCGGACAGAAACAGGTGTCGATGTGGTAGAAGCGTTCGTCGGTCAGGCGGATGGAGACGACCTCGAGGTCGAAAAACTTCTGAATCTCGGTGTGCGCCTCGATCTCGGTTCGGAACCCGTAGCCCGTCCATAGCCACGGCCCGCTACGGTCGTGCAGGCAGTCGCCCGCGCCCTCGAAGCCGATCTTCTCGTCGAGCGCGAGCAGCTCGAACCCGTTGTCGCGGAACCAGGTCTTGAAGTGCGCCTCCTCGGGCCGGCGCTCATGCGGCATGAAATGGCTCGCAATCGCCTTGTTGCCGTAGACCGCGCCGGCGTTTGCCGTGAACACCATGTCCGGCAGCTCCGGCTGTGGATCGATCGTTACGACGTCGGCGTACTCGGCGATCGCATCGCGCAAGGTCTCCCATTGCCGGCGCGCCAGGTTCAGGCTCATCGAACCCTCGTTGCCGGCCATCCAGGGATTGATGACGTAATCGACCGTGAAAAAATCCGGCGGGCACATCAGGATTTTGTCTTGCTTGTTGTTCATAAGGTATCTCGTCAGATGTCGGCAGGCGGCATGCCGAGTTCGGCGCGCAACGCATCGATCCTGCCGTCGACTTCCTCGTACAGGGCGACGAATCGCGGCTCGTCGCCGAGCGTGCGCACCAGCACGTCGTAGCGGCTTTGCCAGCCGAGTTCGCCCCGGCGCACGGCTGTCTCCAGCACATTGAGAGCGCCTTCGGTATCGCCCTGGAGGATCAGCAGCTTGACCTCGGGCAAGGCGTAGCCGTAATCGGCATTGTCCCTGAGCGTATTGATGTAGCGTCTTACGCGCGACAGGATATCGTCCGCCTCTTCGGGCCGCCCGAGTTGCTGCAGGCAGTAAACCCGGTTCAGCGCGAGATTCACGTTAGCACGACCACTGTTCGGCGACACCATGCCATGTACGCGGATCTCACCGTTATGCGCCTTGTCGAGACTTTCCAGTGCCTCCTCGCACTGCCCCCTGTTGATCTGCATTTCCGACAGCTCTTCGAGGTTGATGTCGGCCTGCTGGCGCTCCGGAGGCAGCGCTTCGTACATTTCGAGCGCCCTGTCCCACCGATCGATTCCCATGTAGATCCACATCAGGAATTCGCCCGGATGGCGCGACTGTTGGGCAAGCATCTCTTCGTCGATGATCTTTAGCTGACGGAGATCGATTTGTGCGCGAAACCGGTCGTCGAAACCAAGGGACTCCGCAAGCTGGTTGACCTGTGTGTAGGTTTCCGGCGTCAACGGTTCGATTTGTGTCATATGCATGCCTTCGAGCATCAGGCGTATGTCCGGAAACTGCGAACTGCCGTCCCTGATCGCCTCGAAGAATTCAGGATCGTAGTAATCGATCGCCAGGTTGGCACCGAAAAAAGCCGTGCCCGCGTCAAGCGGATCGAGCCGCAGTGCCTTGAGCATGTCCGCACGGGCCTCCCTGATGCGGCCGAAGCGCCCGAGCAGCCGACTGCGCCATGTCCATCCTTCCGCCAGGCTCGGATTGATCGTTACCGCTTTCTCGAAGCTCTGCAGCGCCTCTTCATAGCGATAATCATCGGCCAGCAACATGCCTTCGGCCACGTAAGCCTCTGCCAGCTCGCTGTCGAGAGCCAGCGCACGATCGATGTTGTTACGAGCGAGCACGCGTGCTTCCTCGCGCGGAATTTCACCCCAGAAGTCGGTTTCGCGAAGATACATGACCGTCAGGGCCCGCCCCGCCCATGCGGGCGCGAAGGAAGGATCGAGGTCCGTCGCTTCGCGAAACGACGTTAACGCGGACCGGGATGACGACTGGCCCGATTGCCGCAACTGGTGCTTGCCGCGCAGATAAGCCTCGTAGGCTTCCATGCTCGTCGTTTCAGAATCCCGGACGAACAGCGCCTCTCCGGTATCGAGGTGGACACGCAATGCCGCGACGATCGCCTTGGTAATGTCATCCTGGATCTGGAATACGTCGGTGAGTTCCCTGTCGTAGGTTTCCGACCACAGGTGGTAACCGTCCGCCGCATCAATCAGCTGTGCCGTGATACGCAGGCGATCGCCGGACTTGCGAACAGACCCTTCGAGAATGGTATCGACGTTCAGCTTGCTGCCGATCTGCGGTAATGCTCTGGTTCTGGCCGTTGAAAGCGAAGGACGACGTCCGCGCCGCTACCTGGAGGTTTTGCAGTTTTGCCAGTGCGTTGAGCAGTTCTTCGGCGATCCCGTCGGAAAGATAGTCCTGCTCCGGGTCGCTGCTCATGTTCTGGAAGGGCAGCACGCCGATCGAATCGTAGCTCCGCGCTGCGTCGGGCACCGCGGCCGCATCAGCAACGGGGCCCTGCTCCGCGCCCGGTGCGGCGGGTGAGGGGTCGTCGAGAATAACCACGGACAGCAGTGCGACCACCAGCAGCCCGATGATCACGAAGTCGATCTTGCGCCCGGTGCTGTGCGTGACCGACTCGGTTCGATCGACGTCCTTCTCGAGCTTGATGCCGCCCGGCGTCAGTTCGAACGCCCACGCGAAGAAAAGCGCGAACGGGAAGCCGATGACGCCGAACCAGGTGACGACCGAGAGCGTCGACTCCGGCAGGTTCAATGCCGGGCCGACGGTATCGGTGACCTGGATCACGACCCACGCGAGCAATACGTAGGCAACGCCGACGCGAAAGACGTTGCGGCGTCTGAGTTCGGCGAATAGTCCCATACCTTCCTTTGTCGGCTGTACTCGGCGAACAACGGCGGTACGAGTATAACCGAAGCGCCCGGCGGCGAATCAGGGCACCGTCGGGGTACGGGGCAGGTGGATCTCCGCGAGCATGCAGCGAACGCTGCCGCCGGCAGAGTCCTCGATATGGTCGATTGGCGCGGTCACGATGCGGCCGTTGGCCTCGAACTGCTCGCGCTGCTCGTCGCTCAGCGAATTCGACGCGCGCCGTGACATGGCGACCACGGGCATGCCGTCGGCCGCGTGCAGCTCGAGCATGTTTCCGGCGAACGCCTCGAGCTGGTCGAAGTCGAGCCGAATGACCTGGTGACCCGTGGATGCCAGGCGCTCGAGCACAGCCTGGCGCTGGTCGTCGCGCGTGATCGCCGCGGCGCAGATCACGGCGAGTTCCTCGCCGACGTTCATCAGTACGTTCGTGTGGTAGATCGGTATTCCATCCCTGTCGACCGCTTCGAACGCGACCACGTCGTAGTCCATGCGCTGCGCGAAATCGCCGAGCACGTCGAGGTGCGTGCGTGATGAAAGGCAGGCATAGGCGATGCGGTTAACGCGGTCGAGCACCATGCTGCCGGTGCCCTCGAGGAAATGACCGTCCGCTTCGTGGTCGGACAGGTCGACGATGTCCCGCACCTGGAATCCAAGGTCGGCCGCGAGTCGTTCGATGATATCCGGCCGCCGTTCCGCCGGCGATTCGGTGCCACCATCGGGTACAGGACGACCGTGCCGTCCGCGTGGAAGCTGACCCAGTTATTGGGGAAGATCGAATCCGGCGTGTGCAGCTCGTTCGTGTCGTCGAACACGAGGACTTCGATACCGGCGTCGGAAGGGCCGCGACAGCCCCTCGAACTCGGCCGCGCGCCTGCTGCTGCTCGGCGGGCGTGGCCGGGGTGCGTCTGGAAAGCGTTGGAATCCGCCGTTTGCGGATTGCTCTCGAAGCGCGCCGGCCGGATCATCAGGACGCGGATGCCAGTTGTGATTCTGTACCCATCGTCATAGAGTTTGCTTGCGTCAGGACTGCGCGGAGCTTGCTCCACGCGGTTCGTGAATACAAGCCCGACGATTCCCCACGGACGAACAAATGGCAAACCAGAGCTTGGCGGCACGATTCCGCGCTGCAGTCAGCAACCCGGGCTGGGTCTGCCTGGCGTGGTTCGGGATGACGGCCGGCGTATCGCTGCTGGCGGTGCCGTCGCTTTTTTCGGCGTCCACCGCCACCCGTGCGGTATCCCTGGACGTGGCGCGCACGATCTTCACCACCCTCAACAAGGCGGAACTCGTTGCCCTGGTCGTGCTGCTGATCGTGGTCCGCGTATCAGGAAACGCACGCAGGTGGTGGGGTGCAGTCTCCGTTCTCGCGTTCATCATCCTGCTGCAGACGGTATGGCTGCTGCCGGAGCTCGCCGAGCGGGCGCGCATGATCCTGGCGGGAACCGAACCGCCGCCGTCGATCGCACACGCGGCGTATTCGACGCTGGAACTCGTCAAACTCGGCCTGTTGCTGCTGCTCGGCCTGGCCGCAATCTCAACTCCGGAAGCGCGACGACCATGAATGAACCCAGCCGCAAGGAAACCGTCCTCGAAGCGGAAGACGGCCACAGGATTCACCTGCAGAGCTGGGCTTCCGGCAACGCCCCGAGGGGCGTGATCCAGATGTTGCACGGGCTCGGGGAGCACATCGGCCGCTACGAACGATTCGCGGAAGCGGCGCTCGGGCGCGGCTACCTCGTCTACGGCCACGACCATCGCGGTCACGGCGGTCCGAGGGCGAGCGCGGCTTCTTCGCCGACGAAAACGGCTGGCACAAGGTCATCGAAGACGTGCGAATCGTCAACGACCACATACGTGAGACCCACGCGACGCTGCCGGTCATCATGCTCGGCCACAGCATGGGCTCGTTCATCGCCGAGACTTTCGCCATGCACTACGGCGCGCGCCTGCAGGCACTGCTGCTCTCCGGGTCATCCTGGCCGCTGCGGATGCAAACCATTCCCCGGCCGGCTGCTCGCGAAAGTCGAATCTCTGCGGGTCGGCAAACGCGGTAACAGCGCGCTGGTCAATGCGCTGGGTTTCAGCGCTTTCAACCGGCCCTTCGCCCGATTCGTACCGAGATGGACTGGCTATCGCGCGACGAGGCCGAGGTCGATCGCTATATCGCCGATCCGCTGTGCGGCGGGCCGTTCACCTGCGGCCTGTGGCTGGACTTCCTGGGCGGCTTGTTCCATCTCGGATCGGACCATGCGCTCACACGAATACCGGCGGACCTGCCGATCCTTATTTCGGGCGGCAGCGCCGATCCCGTCGGCGGCGAAAAGGGCATGACCCGGCTGGCCATGCATTACATGCAGACCCTGCACCAGCGCGTGAAACTGAAGATCTACCCCGACGGCCGGCACGAGATGCTGAACGAAGTCAATCGCGAGGAAGTTACCGGCGACTGGCTGGACTGGATCGAGTCGCTCACGAAGGCGCGATAGAGGAATCTCGGGCAGGGGCACATCTACGCGATTAGCGTGTAGGAGCGCGCCTCGGCGCGCGATCATGCGCTGATCGCGGTTCGAGAACCGCTCCCACGAATCCGCCGGCCAGTGGTCGGGCGCAAAAAGAAAAGCCCCGCGCAAGCGGGGCCTTTCAATTGCGTCGTTACACTCTGCGAGCGTAAGGCAGTCTTACATGGCCTGCCAGTTCACACGCAGGTACCAGAATCCGCCGTTGAAGCCGAACGGCGTGAACTGGCTGTACTTGTTACCCACGCCTCGGCGGCGTTCGGGTTATCGTCCGGCACCTCGTCGAGCAGGTTCTGCGCGCCGAGTACGATCGTCGTGCGCTCATTCCAGGTGTAGGCCACCTCGACGTCGACGATGACTCGCCGCTGTAGAACGGCGTGTCCTCCGAATCGTACCAGTCGTCGTAGTAGCTGAGCCGACCGAGGACACGCCAGTTGCCCCAGAAATGGTTGGCCTGAAGGTTGTAGCGCGTCTCGGGCAGGGCCTTCTCGAGCTCGCGGATGCGTACGTCGTCGATCGTGTCGGGATTGAAGGTGGTGACGGTCGTCGTCGTGCTGTTGAACGGAAGCTCAAATCGGTCGACGTTGCTCCACTCGAGGGGATACGTCGCAACGATGTCGAAACCTTCGGTCTCGGTGTCGAAGTCGTTGGTGAAGAAGCGGAAGTTCTGCAGATTTCCCGCGCTGGTGACACCGGCGGCGATCAGGTCGTCGATCTCCTGCGGTGTCAGCGCGAAGAGCTGCGACACGGTCAAACGGTCTTCGAGCTCGATGTTGAAGTAGTCGATCGTCACGTCGAGGTTACCCACGTTGAAGACCGTGCCCAGCGTGAAGTTGGTCGACTCCTCGGGCTCCAGCGGTTGACCGCCGCGCAATACGGCAACCGGGCTCGTCGACGGGATCGTGCCGTTGTTGACCAGTTCCGCCAGCGCGAGGTCGAACTCGGTCGACACGTTGAAGGCGTTCGACTGCCCCGGCGTCGGCGCCCTGAAGCCGGTGCTCGCGTGCCGCGGAAGCCGATATTGTCGGTAAGCCGCGAGTTGGCCGCGACCTTGCCGTTGGTCGTCGTGCCGAAGTCCTCGAAGTCCTCGAAGCGCAACGCCGCACCCAGCAGCAGGCTGTCGGTGGGCTCCCACTCGACGTCGCCGTAGACGCCGAAATTCTCGCGGTCAAACGTGCCGGCGGCGATGTTCGCGAAGCCCGGGAAACCGTTCGACGCCGCGCTGAAACCCTGCTCGGCCAGCGGTCCGACGGCGAACGACTCGAGCTGGCCGACCGATCTCGAATTCCTCGAGCCTACTCCGCGCCGAACGCAATATTTGTGTTGTCGGTGGGCGAGAAGCCGAAGTCGAGGTTCAACTCGCTCGTCTGCGTGTACGCGCCCGGATCGAAGCTGGTCGGCGTGGCCGGCCCGAGCGAGGCGTTGACGGTGTTGTTGATGAAGAAGTCGACTTCGTTGCGACCGAGGCCGACGCTGACGTCCCAGCGCAGGCCGTTGTCGATCTCGCCGCGCACACCGGCGACGAGGGAATGGTCGGTGACGTCGCCGCCGAAGTTGCGGGGTGAAGCCGCCCGGGAAGAGTTCCTGGAAGGAGAAGCAGTTCGTCGCGGGCGAACACCTCGGCCAGCGCCGTCGGATCGGGCACATTGTTGGTGATGCTTCACCGTCGGGCAGCCGGCCGAGCGCAGCCGCCGTTCGGCCGTCGAGCAGGTCGCCGATCAGCAGGGTCTCGCCGCCGTCGCCGCTGAACACCGCGCTGCGAGTGTTGGGGTTACGGAAGTAGAAGCCGCCGGTGACCGTCTTCGATGACGTAGTTGCCGTGCCCGTAGAGCTGCTTGCCGCCGCCATCAGGTAGCCGAAGTTGGCCCAGAACTTGATGTCGTCCTCGACTCCGGCGAGCCCCAGACCTGCGCCGGGTTGCGCGACCGCGGTGTTGCCGGCGGCGATCAGCGCCGGCGGCATCGTCGCGCTGCACGCTGCGGTCGGTCGGATCGCTGGCGCCGTACTCGAGGCTGAGGTTGGCGAAGCCGGTCTCGCCCAAGCGGCAGACCGAGTTGGCCGCGACGGAGAGATGGTCGCCGTCGCCCTCGGTAGCTAGCCCCCGCGCACCTCGACGGTGCCGCCGCTGCGTCGTCGTCTTGAGCATGAAGTTCATGCACGCCGGCGATGGCGTCGGAGCCGTATTGGGCCGAGGCGCCGTCGCGCAGCACTTCGACCTGGCGCAGGGCGATCGACGGGATCGCCGAGATGTCCGGGCCCTGGGCACCGTCGGCGACGCCGTTGCCGAGCCAGTAGATCACCGCCGCACGATGGCGGCGCTTGCCGTTGATCAGCACCAGCGTGTGGTCGGGAGCCAGGTTGCGCAGGTTGGCCGGACGCACGACCGTCGCGGCGTCACTGATCGGCTGGGTGTTGACGTTGTACGACGGCACGACGTGCGCAGCCGCTCTGCAGGTCCG
>CAVONH010000007.1:0-176667 GCA_963697245.1 uncultured Gammaproteobacteria bacterium
ATGTCGTCGCAGCGGCCGACGTCGTGATCGATTTCAGCCTGTTCGAGGCAACAGAGCAGGTGGCCTCGGCGGTGGTTCGCCACGGTAAGGCGCTGGTGTGCGGCGTCAGTGGACTGGGCGATGTCCAGCTCGCGGCGCTGGAAGAGGCCTCCAGGAGCGTTGCCGTGGTCTACGACCGCAACATGAGCCAGGGCATTGCCGTTCTGCAGGACCTGGTCAGCCGCGCGGCACGATCGCTGGGCGACGAATTCAGGATCGAAATCCACGAGACCCACCACATCCACAAGAAGGACGCGCCGTCAGGGACGGCGCTGAAGCTGGGCGAGTCCATTGCCAGCGCGCGCAACCAGGCAGGCGCCGATTCGGTTCATTACCAGTCCGAGCGCCGCGGCGAAGTGCCCGGCGATCACGAGGTCCTGTTTTCATCGCCGACAGAACGGCTGACCCTGGCTCACAGCGTCACCACGCGCACGGTTTTCGCCGAAGGGGCGCTGCGCGCGGCACGCTGGGTTGCCGCCAGTGAGCCGGGTTTCTACGACATGCACGACGTGCTGTTCGGTGCCGACGCCGACTGAATCGGAAAAAAGCGCCCGCATGGTCTGGCGCGCGCGGTCCCTGTTCAGTAAACTACGCCGGATCGCTGAGCGGTCAGCGAAGTCAGGAGCGGGAGGCATTGTCCTTCCGCTTTTGTACATCTGCGACTCGCGTCCCACGGGCGTGCCGACGAGATCTGCGCTGATCAAATGGCGGTCTGGATTAGGGTTTCCCGTCGAGATTCGCTCCGAGGTCCGCATTTGAGTACGCCGGCTGTACTGGCTCTGCAAGATGGCACCGTTTTTCATGGCACCTCCGTCGGTGCCGACGGCAAGACCATCGGTGAAGTCGTTTTCAATACCGCAATGACCGGTTACCAGGAGATCCTCACGGACCCGTCCTACTGCCGGCAGATCGTCACCCTCACTTACCCGCACATCGGCAACACCGGCACCAATGCCGAAGACATGGAATCGGCCAAGGTGCATGCATCGGGGCTGATCATCCGCGACCTGTCGATGGTGACGAGCAGCTGGCGCAACGAACGTCCGCTGGCAGAATTCCTGCGCCAGAGCGGGACGGTTGCCATCGCCGATATCGATACCCGCAAGCTGACCCGGATCATTCGCGAGAAGGGCGCCCAGTCCGGCTGCATCATGACCGGCGACGTATCGGAAGAAACCGCCATCGAGCACGCCCGCAAGTTTCCCGGCATCGCCGGCATGGACCTTGCGAAGTTCGTGACCACGGATGTCGCCTACCAGTGGAGCCAGGGCACCACGTTCGGCCGCAAGCCGCGAATCCTCAGTCGCCGGGTCGCGCCGTACCACGTGGTGGCGTACGACTTCGGCATCAAGCGGAACATCCTGCGCCTGCTGGCCGACCTGGACTGCCGGATGACGGTGGTCCCGGCGAAGACCAGCGCCGAGGAGGCCCTCGCGCTGTCGCCGAACGGCATCTTCCTTTCCAATGGCCCGGGCGACCCGGAGCCATGCGACTATGCGATCACCGCGATCCGGCGTTTTCTCGATGAGCGAATCCCGATCTTCGGGATCTGCCTCGGTCACCAGTTGCTGGCGCTCGCGGCCGGTGCGAAGACCGAGAAAATGAAATTCGGCCACCACGGTGCCAACCACCCGGTGCAGGACCTCGGCACGGGGCGGGTGATGATTACCAGCCAGAACCACGGCTTCGCGGTCGACGAATCGAGCCTCCCCGACAACGTCGAGGCCACGCACCGTTCGCTGTTCGACGGCACGCTGCAGGGGATTTCCATTGCGGGGCAGCCCGCATTCAGTTTCCAGGGGCATCCGGAAGCGAGCCCGGGCCCGCATGACGTGCAGGGGCTGTTCGAGCGTTTCCTTGCCGACATGGAAGCCGCAAAGCGCAGCTCCGTCAGGGCGATGTTTTCATCATAAAAGCTTTTAAAACAATTATTTAAATCGAATCCTTAAAGTAATTTACAAAGACTTGCCATGCCCAAGCGCACCGATATTCAAAGCGTCCTGATCATAGGCGCCGGGCCGATCGTGATCGGCCAGGCGTGCGAGTTCGACTATTCCGGCGCGCAGGCATGCAAGGCTTTGCGGGAAGAGGGCTACCGGGTCATCCTGGTCAATTCCAACCCGGCGACCATCATGACCGATCCCGAGACGGCGGATGCGATCTACATCGAGCCGGTGCACTGGACCGCGGTCGAACGCATCATCGCCCGGGAGCGCCCGGATGCCCTGTTGCCCACGATGGGCGGCCAGACGGGCCTCAATTGCGCCCTGGATCTCGCGCGCGAAGGCGTGCTCGAGAAATACGACGTGGAGCTCATCGCGGCGTCCCGGGAGGCCATCGACATGGCCGAGGACCGCGAACTGTTCCGGCAGGCGATGCAGGAGATCGGTCTCGAGGTGCCCAGGGCCGAGATCGCGCATTCGCTCGACGAGGCGCTCGAAAAACAGGCGGGGATCGGCTTTCCGACCATCATCCGGCCCTCGTTCACGCTGGGCGGAAGCGGTGGCGGCATTGCCTATAATCGCGAGGAGTTCGAGAGCATCGTCTCCCACGGCCTGGAGATGTCACCGACGACCGAGATCCTGCTCGAAGAGTCCGTCATCGGCTGGAAAGAGTTCGAAATGGAGGTGGTGCGGGACCGCAACGACAACTGCATCATCGTCTGCTCGATCGAGAACCTGGACCCGATGGGCGTGCACACCGGCGACTCGATCACGGTCGCTCCGGCACAGACCCTCACGGACAAGGAATACCAGCGGCTTCGCAATGCCTCCATCGACGTGCTGCGCAAGATCGGCGTGGAAACCGGCGGCTCCAACGTGCAGTTTGCCGTGAACCCGGAGAACGGCCGGGTCCTGATCATCGAGATGAATCCGCGGGTGTCGCGCTCGTCGGCGCTGGCGTCCAAGGCGACCGGCTTCCCGATCGCCAAGGTGGCGGCCAAGCTGGCCGTCGGTTATACGCTCGACGAACTCCGCAACGACATCACCGGCGGCGCCACGCCGGCCTCGTTCGAGCCGACGATCGATTACGTCGTCACCAAGATTCCGCGTTTTACCTTCGAAAAATTCCCCGGGAGCAATGACCGGCTGACGACGCAGATGAAGTCGGTCGGTGAAGTCATGGCCATGGGGCGTACATTCCAGGAGTCGCTGCAAAAAGCCCTGCGCGGCCTGGAGATCGATATCTCCGGCTTCGACGAGGTCGATCCGCTCATAACCACCGACGCGGAGCGTGACCGGCTGCGGCAGGAGCTGCGGATCCCCGGTGCCAACCGCTTGCGCCATGTTGCCGACGCCTTCCGCAACGATTTCCCGCTGGATGAGATCGCATCGATATCGGGTATCGATCCCTGGTTCCTGGTGCAGATCGAAGACCTGGTCCGCGACGAACAGGCGCTGAAGAACAAGGACCTGTCTGCCCTGACCAAGGCATCGATGCGAGCGCTGAAGCGTAAGGGGTTCTCCGACGCCCGCATCGCCGCGCTATTGAAGGTCAAGGAACTTGCGGTGCAGCGGCGGCGCATCGAGCTCGGCGTCAGGCCTGTCTTCAAGCGCGTGGATACCTGCGCGGCGGAGTTCGCCACGACCACGGCCTACATGTATTCCACCTACGAAGAGGAATGCGAGGCGGACCCGACGGATGCGCCAAAGATAATGATCCTCGGTGGCGGACCGAACCGCATCGGCCAGGGGATCGAGTTCGACTACTGCTGCGTGCACGCCGCGCTCGCCCTGCGTGAGTCGGGCTACGAAACCATCATGGTCAATTGCAACCCGGAGACCGTGTCGACCGACTACGATACCTCTGACCGCCTGTACTTCGAGTCCCTGACGTTCGAGGACGTCATGGAGATCATCGACAAGGAAAAGCCGAAAGGCGTTATCGTCCAGTACGGCGGGCAAACACCGCTCAAGCTGGCGCGGCAGCTCGAAGCTGCCGGGGCGCCGATCATCGGCACTTCGCCCGACTCGATCGACCTCGCCGAGGACCGCGAACGTTTCCAGAAGCTGGTGAACTCGCTCGAGCTCAAGCAGCCGCCCAACTGTACCGCGCGGAGCAAGCAGGAAGCGCTGCGCCTGGCGTCCGATGTGGGCTTCCCGCTCGTCGTCAGGCCGTCGTACGTGCTCGGCGGCCGGGCGATGGAAGTCGTGCACAGCGAAGAGGATCTCGCGGCCTACATGGACGCGGCCATCGGCGTGTCGAATTCGAGCCCGGTGCTGCTCGACCGTTTCCTCGATCTTGCGACGGAAGTCGATGTCGACTGCATCTGCGACGGCGATCGCGTGCTGATTGGCGGGGTGATGGAACACATCGAGCAGGCGGGCGTTCACTCGGGCGATTCCGGCTGTTCGCTGCCGCCGTTCAGCCTGTCCGAGGAACTGCAGAAGGAACTGCACGAGCAGGTGGTCAAGCTCGCGAAAGGCCTGCACGTGGTTGGGCTCATGAATACCCAGTTTGCGATCCAGAACAATGTCGTCTATATCCTCGAGGTCAATCCGCGTGCCTCGAGGACGGTGCCGTTCGTTTCGAAAGCGATCGGCTTGCCGCTTGCGAAGATCGCGGCGAAGGTCATGGTCGGCGAATCGCTGGCGAAGCAGGGCTACGTCAACCAGCGCAAGCCGGAATACTTCTCGGTTAAAGAAGCCGTATTCCCGTTCATCAAGTTCCCGGGCGCGGACCCGATCCTGGGCCCGGAAATGAAATCGACCGGCGAGGTTATGGGCGTCGGCCGGTCCTTCGGCGAGGCCTATGCAAAGGCCCAGCTCGCGTCCGGCGTGGTCCTGCCGAGGCAGGGTGCGGCACTGCTCAGTGTCCGGGATCGCGACAAGGAAGGGGCCGTGCAGCTGGCGAAAATACTCGAGGCGCGCGGCTTCGATCTCGTCGCCACGCACGGGACCGCCAGGCACCTCGCGGCGGCTGGTGTATCATGCCGGAGGGCGAACAAGGTGCGCGAAGGGCGTCCGCACATCGTCGACATGATCAAGAACGATGAGATCGATCTCATCGTCAATACCACCGAAGGCAAGCAGGCAATCAACGAGTCACATTCGATACGTGCGGAGGCCGTACGCAAGGGCGTAACGTATTACACGACACTCGGCGCCGCGATCGCGACCTGTACTGCGATCGAGCACCTGGACGACAGTGACGTGAATCGTTTGCAGGACCTGCACAACGAGGTAGTTGCATGAACAAGGTACCGGTAACCGTACGGGGGCACGAGTTACTCAGGGACGAACTGAAGCGACTGAAATCGGTCGATCGTCCTAACGTGATCAAGGCGATCGCGGAAGCGCGTGCGCACGGCGACCTGAAGGAAAACGCCGAATACCACGCCGCGAAGGAGCAGCAGGGTTTCATCGAGGGGCGAATCAAGGAGCTCGAGGGCAAACTGTCGCACCTGCAGGTCATCGACGTCACTGCCGTGGACGCGCGCGGCAAAGTCGTCTTCGGCTCGACGGTGGAGCTGCTCGAGGAGTCGACCGGCAAGGAGATCGAGTACAGGATCGTCGGCGAGGACGAAGCCGATATCGGTGCCGGCTTGATTTCCTACACGTCGCCGATCGCGCGTGCACTGATTGGCCAGAACGAGGGCGATGTCATCACGTTTGCCGCCCCGGACGGCGAGAAACAGTTTGAAATTATCGAGGTTCGCTATATCTAGCGCACGATGCGGCTTCAGCGCGGCAGCCGGATGCGCTTTTTCTCAGGGTTCTCGCGATACATGAGCGCCATGTTGCCGATCCGCTGTACGAGTTCCGCGTCGTTCGATTTGCAGAGTGCCTCGATGATCGTGTCTCGCGCGGCACGGTCTCCGACCTTGACCCGGATCTTGATGAGTTCGTGGTGCTCGAGCGAACTCTCGAACTCGGCACGCACGGCGTCCGTGAGCCCCGCATCGCCAACCATGACGACCGGTTTGAGCGCGTGCCCGAGGCCCCGAAGGTACTTCTTTTGCGATTCACTGAGCGACATCGGGGCGCAGTGTAGCAGCGGATCGCCGGCAATAGTACGGATCCGGGGCGCTGCCGCGTGAGCAAGCCGAGGCGAAGTTCCGGCAGCTGGCGGGATCGCCAGGAACGCGACCCGTTCGTGGTGCGCGCTCGAAGCGAGGGCTGGCGTTCGCGCGCCGTCTACAAGCTCGAGGAGATCGACAGGAAGGAGAAGCTGCTGAAGCCCGATATGGTGGTGGTAGACCTCGGCGCGGCGCCGGGCAGCTGGAGCCAGTACATCACCGAGAAGCTCAAGGCGCGGGTACGTATCATCGCCCTCGACCTGCTGGAGATGGATGCTCTGCCGGCGGTAGAGTTCATCCAGGGCGACTTCCGCGAGGACGACGTACTGCAATCGCTCGAAGCCGCGCTCGGCGACGAACGGGCGGACCTTGTAATCAGCGATATGGCGCCCAATATCAGCGGAACGCGGTCGGTGGACCAACCGCGGTCAATGTACCTTGCGGAGCTGGCGCTGGACCTGTGCGAGCGCACGCTCAAGCGGGGCGGTGACTTCGTCTGCAAATTGTTCCAGGGCGAAGGCTCCGACGCGTTCATCGCAGCGGCGAGACAGCGTTTCCAGCGCGTTCGGGTGATGAAGCCGGAGGCATCCCGGGCGGGCAGCCGTGAGGTTTATTTGGTAGCGAGAAACTATCGATTGTAGTAGTGTCTCATTTAGAATCTGTCTAAGAATCCGGGGTCCGGATTTGCTCCCATGCGGTAAAGAATGTGAATGATCTGACCAAAAATATACTCGTTTTCATCGTCATCATTGTCGTCCTGCTGTCCGTCGTGCAAGGGCTGTCGGGCGTCAGTGGCGGGCAGCCGCAGTCACGCGATTACTCGGACTTCCTGCAGGAAGTCCGTAATGGCGAGGTCAGCCTGGTTGAATTCGAGGGGCAGCGAATCCGTTTCGGCCAGCGTGAGCCCCTGCCGTATTACACGGTCAGCCCGGAAACCGACAACAGTCCGCTGATCGGCATGCTCGAGAAATATGACGTACGGTTCTCGGCGTCCGAGCCGAAGCAGCAAAGCCTGATTGGCCAGCTCCTGATCAGTTCGTTTCCGATCCTGCTCCTGATCGGCGTGTGGATTTACTTCATGCGCCAGATGCAGGGCGGCGGCGGCGGGCGTGGCGCGATGTCGTTCGGTAAGAGCAAGGCCAGGCTGCTCGGCGAAGACCAGGTCGGCATAACCTTCGCCGACGTCGCTGGCGTCGACGAAGCCAAGGCCGAAGTGGCCGAGATCGTCGAGTTTCTCAAGGACCCCAGCAAGTTCCAGCGCCTCGGCGGCAAGATCCCGAAGGGTGTGCTGATGGTGGGGCCGCCCGGCACCGGTAAGACCCTGCTCGCCAAGGCGATTGCGGGCGAGGCGAAGGTACCGTTCTTCACGATCTCCGGTTCGGATTTCGTCGAGATGTTCGTCGGCGTCGGTGCCTCGCGTGTACGCGACATGTTCGACCAGGCGAAGAAACAGGCGCCCTGCATCATCTTTATCGACGAGCTCGACGCCGTCGGTCGCCACCGCGGTGCGGGCCTCGGCGGCGGGCACGACGAGCGCGAGCAGACGCTCAACCAGATGCTCGTCGAAATGGACGGTTTCGAAGGCAGTGAAGGCATTATCGTCATCGCCGCAACCAACCGGCCCGACGTCCTCGACCCGGCACTGCTGCGCCCCGGGCGCTTCGACCGCCAGGTCGTCGTGCCGCTGCCGGACGTTCGCGGCCGCGAGTTGATCCTCAAGGTGCACATGCGCAAGGTGCCGCTGAATGACGACGTGGAGCCGAGCAAAATCGCGCGTGGCACGCCCGGTTTCTCGGGCGCGGATCTCGCCAACCTGGTGAACGAAGCCGCCCTGTTTGCGGCACGCGCCAACAAGCGCGTCGTCAGCATGGACGAGTTCGAGAAGGCAAAGGACAAGATCATGATGGGCGCCGAGCGGCGCTCGATGGTGATGAGCGAGAAGGAGAAGCTCAACACCGCGTTTCACGAGGCAGGCCACGCGATTGTCGGCTACCTGGTGCCGGAGCACGATCCCGTTTACAAGGTCACGATCATCCCGCGCGGCCGGGCGCTCGGCGTCACGATGTACCTGCCCGAGGAGGATCGCTACAGCATTTCCCGCCAGGGCATCGAGAGCCAGATCGCAAGCCTGTTCGGCGGGCGTATCGCGGAAGAGATGATCAACGGCACGGACGGCGTGACGACGGGTGCCTCCAACGATATCGAGCGGGCGACTGAACTTGCCCGCAACATGGTCACGAAATGGGGCCTCTCGGATCGTCTCGGCCCGCTGACGTACAGCGAAGATGACGGCGAGGTCTTCCTTGGCCGCTCGGTCACCCAGCACAAGCAGGTGTCGGACGACACCGCGCACGCGATCGACGAGGAAGTCCGGCGCATCATCGACTCCAATTATTCGCGCGCGAAGAAGCTGCTCGAGGAGAACATCGACAAGCTGCACACGATGGCCAAGGCGCTCATCAAGTACGAGACCATCGATGAGCACCAGATCAAGGACATCATGGCCGGCCGCGAGCCGACGCCGCCCGAGGACTGGGACGATTCCACCGGGTCGCCCAGCAAGGACGACGAGCCTGCACCAAAGGCGGAAGTTGGCGGCAAGATCGGCGGGCCGGCGCCCGAGCATTGATTGGCGCGGTCGCTGTCTCGTAGGAGCGCTTCCGTGTAGGAGCGCTTCTCGAAGCGCGACTGTCGCGGGCCGAGGCCCGCTCCTACAAATGTATAAGCGATTACGGCTCGAGTGCGGCCTGTCGCGGTTCGAGAACCGCTTCTTTGAATGATTAATCCATGCTGACGCTCGGTCCGCTCCAGTTCGACGTCCCCGCTGTCATGGGGGTACTCAACGTCACACCCGACTCGTTCTCGGATGGCGGCCGGTTTACCGGCCGTGATGCCGCGCTGCGACAGGCCGAGGCCATGGCGCGGGACGGTGCTGCGATCATCGACGTCGGCGGCGAGTCCACGCGTCCGGGTGCGGCCGACGTTTCCGAGCAGGAAGAACTCGACCGCGTCATTCCGGTCGTCGAGGCCGTGGTCTCGGCGGTCGACGTGCCGGTTTCGATCGATACCAGCAAGGCGGCCGTGATGCGTGCCGCCGCCGGTGCGGGCGCAGCCATGATCAACGACATCCGTGCGCTTCGCGGCGAGGGCGCGCTGGCAACTGCCGCGGAACTGCAATGCCCGGTTTGTCTCATGCACATGCAGGGGCAGCCGCGGACGATGCAGCAGGCGCCAGAGTATGACGACGTCGTCGCCGACGTCAGGGACTTCCTGGCCCGGAGACTGCGTGAATGTGTCGATGCGGGACTGGCGGAGGACCTGCTGATCGTCGACCCCGGCTTCGGTTTCGGCAAAACGCCGCGGCACAATGTCGAGTTGCTGGCGAATCTGCGACAATTGCGCTCGCTGGGGCGGCCGATCCTGGTCGGCCTGTCGAGAAAATCCACGCTCGGTTCGCTGACCGGCCGGGACGTGGACGAACGCATGCCGGCGAGCATTGCCGCGGCGGTGATTGCGGTCGTCGAGGGTGCGCACATCGTGCGTGCCCACGACGTCCTGGAGACCGTCGATGCGTTGCGCGTGGCAGCAGCCGTAATGGACAAGGACAGGGAGCGATGAGTAAGAAATATTTCGGAACGGATGGCGTTCGCGGCACGGTCGGCAAGGATCCGATGACGGCCGATTTCGCATTGCGGCTGGCGAGCGCGGCGGCGCAGGTGCTGGTACCCAGGGGGGGTACCGTCCTGATCGGCAAGGACACGCGGCTTTCGGGCTACATGTTCGAATCGGCCCTGGAGGCGGGGTTCACGGCGGCCGGTGCCGACGTGCTGCTGATCGGACCGCTGCCAACGCCGGGCGTCGCCTACCTGACTCAGGCGTTGTCGGCGGATCTCGGCGTAGTCATATCGGCGTCGCACAACCTGTATTTCGACAACGGCATCAAGTTTTTCGACGGCGCCGGCTCGAAGCTCAGCGACGACGTCGAGAAGGCCATCGAGGCGAACCTCGACAAAGCGGCGATCACCGTCGATTCGCAGTCGCTCGGCAAGGCACAACGTATCGATTCTGCGCTTGTCCGCTATGAGAAGTTCTGCGCGTCCACGCTGCCTGCCGGCGTGAAGCTCGACGGGCTGAAGGTGGTTTTCGACGGCGCCAATGGTGCCGGTTACAAGGTCGGGCCGCGGACGCTCACAAATCTGCATGCCGAAGTGATCCCGATCGGCTGTTCCCCGAATGGCCGCAACATCAACGACGGCTGCGGCTCGACGAGGCCGGACCTGTTGCAGCTCACGGTTCCGGCCGTGGCGGCGGATGTCGGCGTCGCGCTGGACGGCGACGGCGATCGCGTTGTGCTGGTCGATGAGGAGGGTCAACTCGTCGACGGCGACCAGATCCTGTACTTACTGGCGACGGCGTGGAAGCAGGAGGGCAGGCTGCACGGTCCGGTGGTCGGCACCGTGATGAGCAACCTGGGCCTGGAACGCGCCCTCAAGGAACGGGACATCGAGTTCCAGCGCGCCAGTGTCGGCGACCGCTATGTGCTCGAGGCGCTGAAAAAGGGTGGCGGCATCATCGGCGGCGAGACGTCCGGCCACATGATCGTGCTGGACCAGACCACCACCGGTGACGGCCTGATCACGGCCCTGCAGGTGATGGCGGTTATGAAGCGGACGGGCAAAAAACTCTCGGAGCTGGTTGCCGGTATGCCGAAATACCCGCAGACGATGCTCAATGTGCGCACGGAACAGCGCATGGACCCCGATCAGTCGCCGCAGATACGGGCGGCCGTGCTCGCCGCACAGGATGAACTGGCAGACAGCGGCCGAATCGTGCTGCGCGCCTCGGGGACGGAGCCGGTGATTCGTGTGATGGTCGAGGGTAGTGATGAAAAGCAGGTGAACGCGGTCGCCGAACGGCTTGCGGCGGTCGTCGCGGAAGCGGCCCGCCAATAAAGTCCCGAATTCATTGGAAAAGGCCTGATTTTGCGTTGATTTGCGGCGTTGGCCCCGGTATCCTTGCGCGCCATTTCGGGCCCCTCAGGTAGACTCTCATGCGCAATTTCCTTGTTGCCGGAAACTGGAAAATGCACGGCGATGAAGCGCGCAACCGCGAGCTCGTCGCAGGGATCATCGACGGTGCGCCGGCGGCCGACAACGTCCGCCTGCTGGTCTGTCCGCCGTTCCCGTACCTGGCGACGGTAGCGAGCCAGCTGCAGGGGTCGTCGGTGGAACTCGGGGCACAGAACGTTTCGGAGCACGAGTCGGGCGCCTACACGGGCGAAGTGGCGCCGGCGATGCTGCGCGAGGTCGGTTGCGGCTACGTCATTGTTGGGCACTCGGAGCGGCGTGCGCTGTACGGCGAATCCAGCCTGCAGGTGGCCGACAAGATGGCGGCGGCGCTCGGTGCCGGCCTGGTACCGATCCTGTGCGTCGGTGAGACGCTCGAGGAGCGGGAGGCCGGCAACACGGAGGATGTCGTCGGAGCGCAACTGGCGGCGGCGCTCGAACGGAATGGCATTGCGGCATTCACCGCTGCCGTAATTGCCTACGAGCCGGTCTGGGCGATCGGCACCGGCAAGACGGCGACGCCGGAACAAGCCCAGGACGTGCACCGCTTCATACGGTCCGTGCTGGAGAAACAGGACGCGTCGGTCGCGGAAAAGGTGCAGATACTGTACGGCGGCAGCGTGAAAGGGGACAATGCGGCTGGGCTGTTCGGCATGCCCGACATCGATGGGGGTCTGATCGGCGGCGCTTCGCTGAAGGCCGCGGATTTCCTGGCTATCGCCAGGGCCGCTGCAGAGATTTGAGGAAACAATGACTACTATGCAACAGGTCGTGCTCATCGGGCACACGCTCATAGCAATACTTATTATCGTGCTGGTGCTCTTGCAGCGCGGTAAGGGAGCGGACGCCGGCGCCGGTTTCGGTGCGGGAGCGTCCGGTACGGTTTTCGGCTCGCGCGGCTCATCGAGCTTCTTCTCCCGAGCCACCGCGGTTCTTGCTGCTGCGTTCTTCGTCAGCAGCCTGACGCTGGCGTACCTGAGCAGCCAGCGCACGACCGGGCCGTCGAGCCTGCTTGACGAGGCTCCCGTGGTCGAGCAGGAGGCCCAGGCGGTGCCGCTCGAGGATGGCGAAGTCGAGGTCCCGCTTCCGGGCTCGACGCTGGAACCGCCGGCCGATGAGGAAATAGGTGCGTTGCCGTCACTCGACGAGGAAACGCCTGCTGAAGGCGCTCCTGCGGAAGACGACGCGAACACGGAGTGAGCGCACGCAACTGATCATGCTCTGGTGGTGGAATTGGTAGACACGCTGTCTTGAGGGGGCAGTGGCGCAAGCCGTGCGAGTTCGAGTCTCGCCCAGAGCACCATCTCTTTAGTCTGAAATCCCCGCCTTGAAAGCCGACAGGGCCTGTGCAACGGGCGCCGCGCTGGTACAATGGCGCGCTTCCAGAGCGAGCCAATCCGTCCCAGTCACGGTCAAAAATGTTACAAGAATACATACCTGTACTGATATTCCTCGGCGTGGCGGCAGCCCTCGGGGGCGTGCTCCTGGCGCTCGGTTTCCTTATAGGCCGGGGACGCAAGGACGACGAGAAGCTCTCTCCATACGAATGCGGCTTTGAAGCGTTCGACGATTCGCGCATGAAATTCGACGTTCGCTATTACCTCGTCGCCATCCTGTTCATCATTTTCGATCTCGAAATCGCCTTCCTGTTTCCGTGGGCCGTGTCGCTGGATACGGTCGGCCGATTCGGCATCGCCGCGATGGGCATCTTCCTCGCGATTCTCGTCGTCGGCTTCATCTACGAGTGGAAGAAAGGGGCGCTCGAATGGGATTAGCCCGGGAATCGGCTCCGCAGACACCCGCCGCTGAAGAGACCGCGGCAGCCGCCGGTGACAGCCTGCAGCAGAAGGGTTTCGTCGTCACCAGCGTCGATACGGTCATGAACTGGGCTCGCACCGGTTCGTTGTGGCCCATGACCTTCGGGCTGGCCTGTTGCGCGGTCGAGATGATGCAGGCGGGTGCCAGCCGCTACGACCTGGACCGCTTCGGCATCATCTTCCGGCCGAGCCCGAGGCAGTCAGACTGCATGATCGTTGCCGGTACACTTACCAACAAGATGGCTCCGGCGTTGCGCAAGGTATACGACCAGATGCCGGAACCCCGCTGGGTGGTGTCGATGGGGTCGTGCGCGAACGGCGGCGGTTACTACCATTATTCCTACGCGGTCGTCAGGGGCTGCGACCGTATCGTTCCCGTCGATGTATACGTTCCCGGTTGTCCGCCGACCGCGGAAGCCCTCATCTATGGGCTGATCCAGCTGCAGAACAAGATACGCCGAACCAGCACCATCGCCAGGCAATAAGAACAGGCATGACAGATCGTTTCGAGACATTGGCCGCTCGCATCGACGAGCGCTTCGGCGAGAAGATGCTCCGCATCGCGTCACGCTGCGGTGAACTGACCTATGAGGTCGGCAAGGACGACCTGCTCGAAGTAGCGACGGCCCTGCGCGTCGAGCTCGGGTTCGAGATGCTCATCGACGTCTGCGGTGTGGACTACCTGACCTACGGAAGCGGCGAGTGGCGCACCCAGAGTGCAACCGATACCGGCTTCAGCCGCGGCGTGGAACGCGAGCCCGTGATCCTGGACGAGGCGGACCAGTTCGACCCGAAGCGTTTTGCGGTCGTTTATCACCTGCTGTCACTGCAATACAACACGCGGATGCGCATGCGCGTGTTCACGGGGACCTCCAATCCGCCGATCGTGCATTCCGTCGTGGATATCTGGAACTCGGCCAACTGGTTCGAGCGCGAAGCGTTCGACCTCTACGGCATTCTTTTCGAGGGGCACCCGGACCTGCGCCGAATCCTCACCGACTACGGTTTCATCGGCCATCCGTTCCGCAAGGATTTCCCGCTGATCGGTAACGTCGAGGTCAGTTACGACGAGAAGAAGGGCCGTGTGGCCTACCAGCCGGTCAGCATCGAACCGCGCACGCTGGTGCCGCGGGTCATCCGCGATGATAACCGCTACTCGGCGGACCTGAAGGACGAGGCGAATGGCTGAGATTCAGAGCTACACGATGAATTTCGGTCCGCAGCATCCGGCGGCGCACGGCGTCCTGCGCCTGGTGCTGGAACTCGAGGGCGAAGTCATCCACAAGGCGGACCCGCACATCGGTCTGTTGCATCGTGCGACGGAAAAACTCGCGGAATCGAAGCCCTTCAACCAGAGCATCGGCTACATGGACCGGCTCGACTATGTCTCGATGATGTGCAACGAGCACGGCTACGTGCTGGCCATCGAGAAGTTGCTCGGCATCGAGCCGCCCCTGCGTGCGCAGTACATACGCGTAATGTTCGACGAGATAACGCGCATCCTGAACCACCTGATGTGGCTCGGGGCACACGGGCTCGATATCGGCGCAATGACGATGTTCCTGTATTGCTTCCGAGAGCGGGAAGACCTGATGGACCTCTACGAAGCGGTCTCGGGCACGCGCATGCATGCCACGTACTACCGCCCCGGCGGCGTGTACCGCGACCTGCCGGAATCGATGCCCAAGTACCAGGAGTCGAAGTTCCGCAGCAAGAAGGACGTCGACCGCCTGAACGCCAGCCGCGAGGGCTCGCTGCTCGATTTCGTGGAGGCGTTTACGGACAAGTTCCCGGGTTGCGTCGACGAATACGAGACGCTGCTCACGGACAACCGGATCTGGAAGCAGCGCACTGTCAACATTGGCGTCGTATCGCCGGAGCGTGCGATGCAGCTCGGCTTTACCGGGCCGATGCTGCGCGGTTCCGGCGTCGAGTGGGACCTGCGCAAGAAGCAGCCCTACGAGGTCTACGACCAGGTCGACTTCGATATCCCGGTTGGCGTCAATGGCGATTGCTACGATCGCTATCTCGTGCGTGTTGAGGAACTGCGCCAGTCGAATCGCATCATCCGCCAGTGCGTGGACTGGCTGCGCAACAATCCCGGTCCGGTCATGCTCGACGATCGCAAGATCGTGCCGCCGAAGCGCGTCGAGATGAAAGACGACATGGAGTCGCTGATTCATCACTTCAAACTGTTCACCGAGGGCTACTGCGTTCCCGAGGGCGAGTCCTACGCGGCCGTCGAGCATCCCAAGGGCGAGTTCGGCGTCTACATCGTTTCGGACGGTGCCAACAAGCCCTACCGGGTCAAGATCCGCGCACCGGGCTTCGTGCACCTGTCGGCGATGTCCGAGATGGTCGAAGGGCACATGCTTGCCGACGTCGTCGCCGTGATCGGCACGCAGGATATTGTATTTGGCGAGGTGGACCGATGAGCGGCGCTGCGCTTCTCTCCGAACACGTTCGCGAGGAAATCGAGCGCTGGAAAGCGCGCTTCCCGGATGACCGCCAGCGTTCGGCCGTGATCGGCGCATTGCACGCCGCGCAGCACGAAAACGACGGCTACCTCACGCCGGAGTTGATGGATGCCGTCGCCGAATACCTGGAATTGCCGAGCATCCAGGTATACGAGGTGGCGACGTTCTACTCGATGTTCCAGACCAGGCCGGTGGGGCGTCACAACGTCGCGATCTGCACCAACGTTTCCTGCATGCTGCGCGGCGCCGACGACATCGTCGAGCACGTCGAGAACAGGCTCGGCGTCAAGCTCGGGGAGAGCACCAGGGACGGCCGTATCTACCTGAAGCGTGAGGAAGAGTGCCTCGCGGCCTGCTGTGGCGCACCGATGATGATGGTCGATCACAAGTACTACGAAAACCTGACCAAAGAACAGGTCGACGCAATCCTGGACGGGCTGGACTGATGGCCTACGAACAGAATCTCGTGTGCTTCACGACGCTCGGCGAGGAAAACTCCTGGGCGCTGGCCACCTATGAAAAGCACGGTGGCTACGAAGCCTGGCGCAGAATACTCAAGGGCGAAATGTCGCCGGCTGACGTCATCGACACGGTGAAGGCATCCGGCCTGCGCGGCCGCGGTGGCGCAGGTTTTCCGACCGGGCTCAAATGGAGCTTCATGCCGAAAGCTTACGAGGGCCAGAAGTACCTCGTGTGCAATTCCGACGAGAGTGAGCCCGGGACCTGCCACGATCGGGAGGTCTTGCGTTACAACCCGCACGCCCTCGTCGAGGGCATGGCAATCGCCGGTTACGCGATGGGAGCCACGGTGGGTTACAACTACATCCGCGGCGAATTCATGGAAGAACCCGTACCGCGCTTCGAAGCCGCCGTCAAAGAGGCCTACGAGGCAGGCCTGCTGGGTAAGAACATCGGCGGTTCGGGGATCGACTTCGACCTCCATACCTTCGTTGGTGCGGGCGCGTATATCTGCGGCGAGGAGACGGCGCTGCTCGAGTCGCTCGAAGGCAAACAGGGCAAGCCCCGCTTCAAGCCGCCGTTTCCCGCGAACTTCGGCCTCTATGGCAAGCCGACCACCATCAACAACACCCAGAGCCTTGCGAGCGTCCCCGCGATCATTCGCAACGGCGCGGCCTGGTTCGCCGCTCTCGGTCCGGAAGGGTCGGGCGGCACGGCACTGTTCTCGGTGTCGGGCCACGTGGAAAAACCGGGCAACTACGAACTCCCGATGGGGATACCGTTCAAGGACCTGCTCGAGATCGCCGGCGGCATGCTCGGCGGTCGCAAACTGAAGGCGGTCATTCCCGGCGGCTCGTCGGTGCCGGTAATGCCGGGCGAGATCATCATGAACTGCACGATGGACTACAACTCGTTATCCGAGGCGGGTTCGTCGTTCGGTACGGGCGCAGTCATGGTCATGGACGAGACGACCTGCATGGTAAAAGTGCTGCGGCGTATATCGCGCTTCTACATGGCGGAGTCCTGCGGCCAGTGCACGCCGTGCCGCGAGGGCACCGGCTGGCTGTACCGCATGCTCACGCGGATCGTCGAAGGCCACGGCAGCGAGGACGATCTCGACAAGCTGCTGGACGTGGCGAACAAGATCGAGGGACACACGATTTGCGCACTCGGGGACGCGGCGGCGTGGCCGGTACAGAGTTTCCTGAAACACTATCGCCACGAATTCGAGTACATGGTTCGCAACCAGGGGCGTAGCATCGTCGATGCCGCACCGGGAGAGGCTGCCTGACGATGAGCGATGACATCGTAAACATCGAAGTCGACGGCAAGCCGGTCGAGGCCCGCAAGGGACAGATGATCATCGAGGCGACCGATGCCATCGGGACCTACATCCCGCGTTTCTGCTATCACGAGAAACTGAGCATCGCCGCGAACTGCCGCATGTGCCTCGTCGAAGTGGAAAAAGCGCCGAAGCCGCTGCCGGCCTGCGCGACTCCGATTGCCGATGGCATGAAGATCTTCACGAAATCGCCGTACGCCATTGCCGCGCAGAAGGCGACGATGGAGTTCCTGCTCATTAACCATCCGCTGGACTGTCCCATTTGCGATCAGGGCGGCGAATGCGAGCTGCAGGATCTCGCGATGGGCTATGGGCGCGACGTCTCCCGTTACAACGATGGCAAACGCGTCGTTAAGGACAAGAACATCGGCCCGCTGGTTTCCACCGACATGACGCGCTGCATTCACTGCACGCGCTGCGTCAGGTTCGGGGAGGAAATCGCGGGGATCCCGTTCCTCGGCACGACCGAGCGCGGCGAGAAGATGAAGATCGGCACCTACATCGAAACCAGCGTCGATCACGAGTTGTCCGGCAACATCATCGACCTGTGCCCGGTCGGCGCGCTTAACAACAAACCGTATCGCTACAGTGCGCGCGCCTGGGAGATGACACAGAAAGCCACGGTGTCGCCGCACGACTGCGTCGGTTCCAACATGTACGCACACGTATTGCGCGGCACCGTAAAGCGCGTCGTACCGCGCGAGAACGAAAGCATCAACGAGACCTGGCTTGCAGACCGGGACCGCTTCAGCTACGAGGCCATCTACAGCGCAGACCGCCTCGAGACACCCAGGATCAAGCGCGCCGGTGAATGGCACGAGATCGACTGGGAAGAGGCGCTGACGACCGTCGCGGAAGCCCTCGGGAAAGCGGCCCCCGACAAGGTTGGCCTGCTCGCCGCGCCCTGGATTACGGCTGAAGAGGCGCACCTGCTCTTCGGTATTGCGTCGTATCTCGGCACGAGCAACATCGATTACCGCATCCGGCAGCGCGATTTCTCCGACCAGGACAGCGATCCGGTCTTCCCGTGGCTCGGTTGCGAGATCGCCGACGTCGAACGGCAAGGCGCGATCCTCGTCGTCGGCAGCAATATCCGCAACGAGGCGCCGATCCTGGCCCACCGGGTTCGCAAGGCCGCGCTCGCGGGCGCCGAAGTCAGTTTCGTCAACAGCCGCGAGCACGATTATTTCTTCAGGGTAGCGAACAGCCTGTCGGGCGACGGACTGGTCGAAATGCTCGCGGGGGTGGCCGTCGCGGCCTGCGGCAACGCACTGCCAACGACGGTCGCGGCATTGTGCGAAGGCGTCCAGGCGAACGACGATCACAAGGCGATCGCCCGGTCCCTCAAGGGGGCGGACAAGGCGCTTGTCATCCTCGGCAACATTGCCGGCCGGCATCGCGCCCTGTCGGCCCTGCGTGCCCTCGCGGCCGCGATCGCCGAGGCAACCGGTTCAAGCTTCGGTACCGTGACCGAAGGACCGAACTCGGCCGGCGCTGCGCTCGCCGGTGTATTGCCGCACCGTGGACTGGGCGGCGTTCGTCGTGCAGAGCCCGGGCTGACGGCCGCGGACATTCCCGGCGCGGCGCTCGACGTGCTTCTGCTCGCCAACATCGAGCCGGACGCAGACATCCTGGCGGCGGATGACGCGGTGGCGAAGATCAGGGAACAGAATTTCACGGTGGCGCTGACGCCGTTTGCGTCCGAATCCCTGCTGGATGCGGCGGATTTGCTGCTGCCGGTGGGCACGTTCGCGGAGTCTTCCGGTACCTTCGTCAATGCGGCCGGTACGTGGCAGAGTTTCCCGGGCATCGCGAACCCGGTCGGCGAGGCGCGGCCCATGTGGAAGGTGTTGCGCGTGATCGGCAACCTGCTGGATGCGCCGGGTTTCGAGTACGTGTCCAGTGAAGATGTGCTGGCAGAGTTGCGCGAGCAACTCGGCGACGTGCAGCCGGAGCACGGCTACGCGGGCACGGCGGCGATCTCCCGCCCCAACGGGGCCGATCATCCGGACGAGGGCACCGACATGGCGATTTACTCCATCGATCCGGTGGTGCGACGTGCACGCGCCCTGCAGTTGACGGAGGCGGCGAAACGCGCACGCGGGGAGGGCGGTGAGCAATGACCGGGCTCGTGCCGCAATTCATCGTCGATCTGTGGAGCTCGCTGCCGCCGATGGTGCAGTACGTGGCCCTTTCGTCGATCAAGATCCTGGTTGTGCTGATCGGCGTCGTGCTGGTCGTCGCGTACTCGACTTATTTCGAGCGCAAGGTCATCGGCCGCATGCAGGCGCGCGTAGGGCCGAACCGGGTTGGACCCTACGGCTTGGGGCAGCCTTTTGCCGACGTCTTCAAGTTGCTGTTCAAGGAAGTAATCGTCCCGTCGGAGTCGAATCGCTTCCTGTTCATCATCGCGCCGCTTCTCTCGCTGATCCCGGCGCTCGCGACCTGGGCTGTCATCCCGATGAACGGCAGCTTCGTGATCGCGGACATCAACGCCGGGCTGCTCTACGTTCTCGCGCTGACCTCGGTCGGTGTCTACGGCGTCATCCTTGCGGGCTGGGCGACCAATTCGAAGTACGCATTCCTGGGCGCCATGCGTTCCGCGGCACAGATCGTGGCTTACGAGATCGCCATGGGATTCGCCCTGGTCGGTGTATTGATGGCCGGCGGCAGCCTGAATCTCGGCGATATCGTCGCCGCGCAGTCCGGCGGTGTTTCGAACTGGTTCCTGGTGCCGCTGTTCCCGCTGTTCATGGTCTACTGGATCTCGGGCGTCGCCGAGACCAACCGCGCGCCGTTCGACGTAGCGGAGGGCGAATCCGAGATCGTTGCCGGCTTCCACGTCGAGTACTCCGGCGTCGCGTTCGCGCTGTTCTTCCTGGCCGAGTACGCCAACATGGTATTGATCTCGGCGCTGACATCGATCTTCTTTTTCGGCGGCTGGGCGTCGCCCTTCGAGGGCTGGACCTTCCTCGGCGACTCGTTCCTGCGGGAGGGCAGCTTCGTCTGGCTGTTCGCGAAGATCTGTTTCTTCATGTACACGTTCTTCTGGCTGCGCGCGACGTTTCCGCGCTATCGCTACGACCAGATCATGCGGCTGGGGTGGAAGGTATTCATACCCGTCACCATCGTCTGGATCGCGGTGGAGGGCGTGATGGCATGGCTGGAGGTCGGCCCCTGGGCCGGCCTGTCGGGATGAGCAAGGACGGCGCCGTATGAACAGAGCAATGAGCTACGTAAAGACCTTTGCGCTGTGGGAGCTGTTGCGCGGCCTGTCGGTGACGTTGCGCAATTTTTTCAGGAAGAGCGTCACGCTCTCATATCCCGACGAAAAAACGCCGCAGTCGCACCGCTTCCGCGGGCTGCACGCGCTGCGCCGGTACCCGAACGGCGAGGAGCGCTGCATCGCCTGCAAGCTTTGCGAGGCCGTGTGCCCGGCGCTTGCGATCACGATCGAGTCGGATGTGAGCGATGACGGCACGCGGCGCACGACGCGCTACGACATCGACCTGTTCAAGTGCATTTACTGCGGCTTCTGCGAGGAGGCCTGCCCGGTGGACGCGATCGTCGAGACCCGAATCCATGAGTACCACATGGAGGAGCCCGGCCAGAACATCATGACCAAGGACAAGCTGCTCGCGGTCGGCGACAAGTACGACGCCATGATTGCGGCGGACAAGGCGGCGGACGCCCCGTACCGGTAGGACGAGCGATGATATTCGAAGCCATGCTGTTCTATCTCTTTGCCGCGGTGTTGATCGGCGCCGCGCTGGGTGTCGTGTTCGCCCGGAACCCGGTGCACTCGGTCATGTTCCTGGTGCTGACGTTCTTCAACAGCGCGATCCTGTGGCTGATGGCCGAAGCCGAGTTCCTGGCGATCGTGCTGGTGCTGGTCTACGTAGGTGCGGTGATGGTGCTGTTCCTGTTCGTCGTCATGATGCTCGAGGTGAACGTCGAGGCCGTGAAACGCGGCCTGACGCGTTACGCCCCCGCTGCCATTGCCATCGCCCTGATCATGGTCATCGAGCTGATACAGCTCATCTGGCTGCGCAGCCGGGATTCGCAGATTTCCGCGTCATTCGCCCCCAATCCCGAGGGCTACGACAACACCAAGGCGTTGGGCGCGGTGCTCTATACCGAGCACGTGTACGCGTTCGAAATCGCCGCAGTCATCCTGTTACTCGCGATCGTTGCCGCGATCACGCTCACGATGCGCAGGCGGCCGGGGCTCAAGGTTCAGAACATCGCGAAGCAGGTGGCGGTCCGCGCCAAGGATCGTGTCCGCATCGTGAAGATGGACGCGGAGAAGAAGCAGTGATCGGGCTACAGCACTACCTGACGCTGTCCGCGATGCTGTTCGTACTCAGCATAGCCGGCATCATCATCAATCGCCGCAACCTGATCCTGCTGTTGATGTGCATCGAGCTGATGCTGTTGGCAGTGAATTTCAATTTTATTGCCTTCTCTCGCTTCCACGGCGACGAGACGGGGCAGGTGTTCGTGTTCTTCATCCTGACGGTGGCGGCCGCGGAAGCGGCGATCGGGCTCGCGATCCTCGTGGTCCTGTTCCGAACGCGGCGCTCCATCGATGTGCAGGAACTGAACAGGATGAAGGGCTAGCGGCGCATGTACTCGTACTACCTGACAATCGTGCTGGCGCCGTTGTTTGCAGCGATCGTGGCCGGCCTGTTCGGTCACAAGATCGGCCGCAAGGGTGCCCATTCGATCACGATCGGGGCCGTGGGCCTGTCCTGCCTGCTGTCGTTCTACGTGCTGTACCGCATGTACTGGGGCGGTGCCGAGCCGGAGAACATCAGCGTGTACACCTGGGCCGTCACCGACGGCCTGCGGATGGAGGTCGGGTTTCTGGTCGACCGCCTCACGGTGCTGATGATGTCGGTCGTGACGTTCGTGTCGCTGATGGTGCACGTCTATACGATCGGTTACATGCACGACGACCCGGGATACCAGCGGTTCTTCAGCTACATCTCGTTGTTCACGTTCTCGATGCTGATGCTCGTGATGTCGAACAATTTCCTGCAACTGTTCTTCGGCTGGGAAGCGGTTGGTCTCGTCTCGTACCTGCTGATCGGCTTCTGGTTCAAGCGTGAGACGGCGATCTTCGCCAACCTGAAGGCGTTCCTCGTCAACCGCGTCGGCGACTTCGGCTTCATACTCGGCATCGCTGCAATCGTAACGTTCACGGGCTCGCTCGATTACATGACCGTGTTCGGGCAGGCCGAGGCGGTCGCAGCACAGAGCGTGGCGGTCTTCCCGGGCGACCCGTGGAACGCCATGACGCTCATCTGCATCCTGTTGTTCATCGGCGCCATGGGCAAGTCGGCACAGGCGCCGCTGCACGTATGGCTGCCGGACTCCATGGAAGGTCCGACGCCAATTTCGGCCCTCATTCATGCCGCTACGATGGTGACGGCAGGCATCTTCATGGTGGCGCGAATGTCGCCGCTCTTTGAATTGTCCACGACGGCGCTCGCGGTTGTCATCGTTATCGGCGCGATCACGGCGTTCTTCATGGGCCTGCTCGGCATCGTGCAGAACGACATCAAGCGCGTCGTCGCCTATTCGACGCTGTCGCAGCTCGGCTACATGACGGTGGCGCTCGGTGCGTCGGCGTACGGCGCGGCGATCTTTCATCTTATGACGCATGCCTTCTTCAAGGCGCTGCTGTTCCTTGCGGCCGGCTCGGTCATCATCGCGATGCATCACGAGCAGGACATCCGCAAGATGGGCGGTATCCGCAAGTACATGCCGATCACTTACTGGACGTCGCTGATCGGCTCGCTGGCGCTCATCGGCTTTCCGGGGACATCGGGTTTCTTCTCCAAGGACCTGCTGATCGAGGCCGTCAGGGAGTCGCACTGGCAAGGGGCGGGTGCGGTTTACTGGATTGCCTACCTGAGTGTGCTGCTCGGCGTGTTCGTGACCGCGCTGTACTCGTTCCGGATGTTCTTCCTCGTGTTCCACGGCGAGGAACGCATGGACAAGGAAACCCGCTCGCACCTGCACGAGACCCCCTGGGTCGTGACGTTGCCGCTCGTCATGCTGGCGATCCCGTCGCTGGTCATCGGCTGGTTCACGGTCGAGCCGGTGTTGTTCGGCGGCTTCTTCGGCGACGCGATCGTGGTCGATCACTCCCGCGACGTCCTCGCGCACATGGGCGAGCACTGGCACGGACCCCTCGGCCTGCTCGCGCACGCGTGGCAGACGCCGGTGTTCTGGCTGGCTATCGCCGGCCTGGTAACGGCCTGGTTCCTGTACCTGAAGCGACCCGACATACCCGCCGTCATCCAGGCGAAGTTCCAGGGCCTATACAACGTACTGGACCGCAAGTACTACTTCGACGACCTGTACATCAAGGGATTCGCCGCCTGGGGCCGCCGGTTCGGTACGGCGCTGTGGAAGCGCGGCGACCAGTTCCTGATCGACGGCGTGCTCGTCAACGGCACGGCGAATTCGGTGGCCAGGCTGGCGGGCGTGATGCGCCAGCTGCAGAGCGGCTATCTGTACACCTACGCCTTCGCGATGATCATCGGGCTCACGATGTTCCTCGGCTGGCTGATCTGGTTCCGCTAGGGCAGGGGTGCTGACGACGATGTCCGATTATTTGCTCAGCATCATGATCTGGCTGCCCATCGCGGGCGGCGTGGTCCTGCTGGCGATGGGCGACGACAATGACGCCGCGTCAGCGCGCGCGGCGGCGATGCGCTGGACAGCCCTCGCCGTGTCGGTTTTGACCTTCTTGCTGAGTATCGGCCTTTACACCGGATTCGACACTACGACTGCCGCGATGCAATTCGTCGAACGGGCGCCGTGGGTGGAGGTAATCGACGTCTGGTACTACCTCGGCGTGGATGGCCTCTCGGCGCCGCTGATCCTGCTGACGACGTTCATCACGCCGCTGGTCGTGATCGCCGGCTGGGACGTAATCAAGTCACGCCCGGCGCAGTATTTTGCCGCGTTCCTGATTCTCGAAGGCCTGATGAACGGCGTATTTTCGGCGCTCGACGGCCTGCTGTTCTACGTATTCTGGGAAGCCATGCTGGTGCCGATGTTCCTCATCATCGGCGTGTGGGGCGGCGAGCGGCGCGTCTACGCGACCCTCAAGTTCTTCCTGTACACCTTCCTCGGCTCGGTGCTGATGCTCGTCGCGTTCATCTACCTGTATCGCGTGACGGGTAGCTTCGACCTGTTCGCCTGGATGGAAACGCCGCTCGGGTTGACGGCGCAGAAACTGATCTTCATCGCGTTCCTGCTCGCATTCGCCGTAAAGGTGCCGATGTGGCCGGTACACACGTGGTTGCCGGACGCGCACGTAGAGGCGCCGACCGGCGGCTCCGTGATCCTTGCGGCGATCATGCTGAAGATGGGCGGCTATGGTTTCGTGCGCCTGTCGTTGCCGATTGTCCCCGACGGCAGCCAGTACTTCGCCGGCATGATGATCGCGCTGTCGCTGATCGCCGTGGTCTACATTGGCTTCGTGGCCCTGATGCAGAGGGACATGAAGAAGCTGATCGCGTACTCGTCGATTGCGCATATGGGCTTCGTAACGCTGGGTTTCTTCATCGTCTGGCACATGGCCGGCGGCAGCGGCGCGGTGCTGGGCGTGCAGGGCGGCATGGTGCAGATGGTGTCTCACGGCCTGATCTCCGGCGCCATGTTCCTGTGCGTCGGCGTATTGTACGACCGCGTGCACAGCCGACAGATCGCGGATTACGGCGGTGTCGCCAATACCATGCCGGTGTTCGCGGCGTTCATGGTGCTGTTCGCGATGGCGAATGCCGGCTTGCCGGGCACCTCCGGCTTCGTGGGCGAGTTCATGGTCATCATAGCGAGTTTCAAGGCGAATCCCTGGTTTGCCTTCTTTGCCGCGACGACGCTGATCCTGGGCGCCGCGTACACGCTGTGGATGGTGAAGCGCGTCGTTTACGGCGAGGTGGCCAATGACAACGTGGCCGCGCTCGAAGACCTGAACCGGCGTGAATTCATCGTGCTGGGGATCCTTGCAGTCGCCGTGCTGCTGGTCGGGCTGTGGCCGGCGCCGTTGATCGACATGATGAACGTGACCATCGAGCACCTCGTTGAACAGGCGGGGCAGACGAAGTTCTGACGACAGAGATTATGGACCTGACGAATTACATCAGCGCGGCGCCGGAAATGACCCTCTTGGGTCTGATCTGTGCCGTGCTCGTCGCCGACCTGTTCGTTCCCAACGAGCGGCGCGTGCTGACTTACTGGATGACGCTCGCGAGCCTCGGTGCCACCCTGTGGGTGCTTTTGTCCACGGCGCCCGACGGCCGGATAGAGGTATTCAGCGGCAGCTACGTTAGCGACGGACTGTCGCAGGCACTCAAGATTGCGGTGACCGGCTTTGTGGCGGTGGCCTTTATTTATGCGCGGGATTACCTGCGCGCGAACGACCTTCACAAGGGCGAGTTCTACATCCTCGGATTGTTCGGCCTGCTGGGCATGATGATCATGATCTCGGCGAACAGCCTGCTGACGATGTATCTCGGCCTCGAGACGCTGGCGCTGTCGCAGTACGCGCTGGTTGCGTTCGACCGCAACAACGAGACGTCAGCCGAGTCCGCGATGAAGTATTTCGTGCTCGGCGCAATCGCGTCCGGCGCGTTGTTGTACGGCATATCCTGGGTCTACGGCGTAACCGGCAGCATCCAGTTCGACGAGGTGGCGGCGGTGCTCGCGGGCGATCCGGCTCTGAACGGCCTTCCGCTCTGGTTCGGTATCGCCTTCATCATCGTCGGTATTGCCTTCAAGTTCGGTGCCGTGCCGTTCCACATGTGGCTGCCGGACGTGTACCACGGTGCGCGGTCGCCGGTGACGCTGTACATCGCCTCGGCGCCCAAGATTGCGGCGTTCGCGCTGACGATTCGCATCCTCGTCGATGCCCTGGGAGACCTGCACGAGGTCTGGAGCGGCATGATCATGGTGATCGCGGTATTGTCGCTTCTGCTGGGGAACATCGTCGCGATCGCGCAGACCAACATCAAGCGCATGCTGGCGTATTCGACGATCGCGCACGTGGGCTTCATTTTGCTCGCCATCTTCTGCGGTACGGAGGAGGGCTACGCGGCGGCGTTGTTTTACACGCTGACGTACGTCGTGGCGGCCGCCGGCGCATTCGGAATGGTCATCGTACTGAGCCGGAAGGGATTCGAGGCGGAGTCGCTGGCGGACTTCAAGGGGCTCAACGCCCGCAGTCCCTGGTTTGCGCTGATGATGATGTTCCTGATGCTGAGCCTCGCGGGCATACCGCCCTTTATCGGCTTCTTCGGCAAGCTGAACGCCATCAGCGCGGTGCTCGGTGGTGGCTACACCGGCCTCGCGGTCCTGATGATGCTGGCGTCGGTTCCGGGCCTGTATTACTACCTGCGGGTGGTCTGGTACATGTACTTCGAGGAAGCCGAGGACCTGGCGGTCCTGCAGGCGCATACCGATACGCGCCTGGTTATGAGCCTGAACGGCGTGGCGGTGCTGGCGCTGGGCATCGTCCCGGGCTGGCTGTGGGCGCTGTGCCTGGCGGTTCTGGGCGGGTAGGGGGTATTATAGGCCCGTTCCTTTTCAGCCATAAATAGTATTAATATCAATACGCTATAGAAATTTTCTCGAACTATTTTTGGTTTTCCTTCTGCGCAGCTGGTTTTCGTCCGAACTGCGGTGAACCCGGGTTGTAATCAGAGGGTCATGCCAGTATTATCCTGCCCCTGCTGATGCGGGGTGGAGCAGTCTGGCAGCTCGTCGGGCTCATAACCCGAAGGTCGCAGGTTCAAATCCTGCCCCCGCTACCAAATGAACAAAGGGCCCCCTTGTGGGGCCCTTTTTCATTTGGAAGTGTGGGTGCAAGGAGTTGAATCTTGTTCAACAAAATGCGCCAGCATTTTGGACGCCCGAAGGGCGCCCCAGAGGGGTGAGGATCGGCCTTAGCCGATCCGAATCTATCCTGCCCCCGCTACCAAGCGAACAAAGGCCCCTTTCAAGGGGCCCTTTCTTGTCTGGCAGGCCGTAGTCAGTACAACCCAGAATTGACGGCTTCCGGGAGAAGCCGAAAATAGTATTGGGAATAGGGCCAGTGAAGATCACCCACTACCTGTATAACGCGTTTCTGGTCGAGGACGGCGGCACAAAGGTCGCAATCGACCCCGGCCAAAATCTGTGGATATTCGACTTACGGAGCCTGATCCCTGAGGAGGAGTGGTCGTCGGTTACACATATCGTCATCACTCACGGCGACCCAGACCATCACTGGCAGTCAGATCGCGTCGCCGAGGCATCCGGCGCGCCCGTCGTGTGTGGCATCGGGTTGACGAAGACCGAGAACGGTCAAACGCTTGTTGTCGACCCGCGAGGCAAGGAACTCACATCGTGGGTCCACTATGACAACCTGTATCCGCTGGATGTCGGTGACTCCGTCGAACTCGATGGAGCCACGTTTGAGGCCGTCCGATCCATGCATGGACCCATAGAGGTTCCGCTGCTCGGATTCAAGATCCGTAAGAGACCCGGTCCGGGTGAACGCACCGGTCTCGGCTCGATGGGCTTCAAGGTCACTGTCGGTAACAAGTCCGTGCTGAATCTCGGTGACTCCTTGCTCCTGAATGATTGGTGCGGGTTGCAGCCGACTGTGCTCATGCTCCCGATTGGTGGGCTCGGTCAGAACACCTGGACGATGGACTTGGCCGATGCGTTGCAGGCCGTCGAGCAGGTAGATCCCGAGGTTGTCATTCCTGCCCACTACAACGTGCCATTTCTGTGGAAGAAAAAGATCGCTTTAGCGGACGACCAAGAATTCAAGCTCGGAGTAGAGGCACTGGGCAAGAGATGCTGCGTTCTCGGAGCTGGTGACTCTGTCACTTTGTAGTACCGGAGGTATGGGTATGAATTCGAAATCTTCTAATAACGAATTTGATGTCATTGTCATTGGATCGGGAATGGGCGGAATGACAACGACGACCGCGCTGTCCCGAATGGGACACAGAGTGCTGCTTCTCGAAAGAGCACAGACTATCGGCGGCCTGACGCATACGTTTTCGAGGGACGGTTTTTCCTGGGATGTGGGCCTTCATTACTGTGGCATGTTTGGTGATGATGAACCCGCTGACAAGGTGCTTGACTGGTTGAGCGGCGAGACCGTTCAATTTGCGTCCATTGGCACCGTGTATGACACCTTACATTTTCCGGACGGTTTCGAAATAGCGGTTGGACGCCCGGCTGAAGCATATAAATCAGAGCTGAAAGAGCGTTTCCCCGATAACGCCGCGGAAATCGATGCCTATTTCGAAGCACTTAGATCCGGAGAAGAAGCCATTCGCCTCGTATCTGCCGAGCGCTCTATGCCAGAACCGGTCCGTTCCGCACATCGCTGGTGGAACAAGAAGAAAATTGATCGCTGGTGTGGCCGCACAACCTCCGAGGTAATCGGCGAGTGCATTTCCGATCCCAAGCTTGCTGCCGTTCTGTCAGCTCAGTGGGGAACGTATGGCGGCATACCGAAACAGGCAAGCTTCGCGATTCACGCGCTAATTATCCGGCATTATTTGGAGGGAGCCAGTTATCCCGTGGGTGGTGCAGGTTCCATTGCGGCCGGGCTCGTACCGGTGATCGAATCGGAAGGGAGCAGCGCCCGCCCCGAAACGATGGTCGACGAAATCCTGATTAACGATGGCCGCGCCATCGGTGTCCGGACGATCTCCGGCCAAGTATTCGAAGCGCCGGCCATTGTCTCGGCGATAGGAGCCGGAGAAACAGTAGATCGCCTCCTTCCGCTGGACATTCGCGAGCAAGATTGGGCTGTCGAGATTGCGGCGATGAAGCCTTCGATCTGCCACTTCGAGATGTTCCTGGGGTTTGAAGGAGACATCGAAAAACTTGGCGCGACACGATCGAATCATTGGTTCTTCGAGAGCTGGGACACGAACGACGGCTTATGGACAAACACGGAAGACCCGATTCAGATGATGTTCGTGTCCTTTCCTTCCCTCAAAGATGCCAATCACGACCCGGGGCCGTCACATCGCCACACCGGTCAATTCATGGTGATGGCTGACTGGTCGACCGTTGCAGATTTCGTCACCGACGATGGCATCGAGGATCCCGACAAATGGGCCGCGTTCAAGGCTGATGTTCAGACCAGGATGCTGGCATTTTTCGCGAAGAAGTTTCCCGCGCTCGCGCCACTGGTGGTCTGTAGCGTATTTGGTACGCCATTGGCAACCGCGAAGTTCACCGCCCATGAGAAGGGCGGGTTCTATGGTCTCGAAACCACTCCGCGACGGATAATGTCCGACGCTCTTAGGCCACGTACACCGGTTCCGGGCCTGTACTTGACCGGCCAGGATGTGCTGACGCCGGGAATCGCTGGCTCTCTCTTTAGCGGCATGCTCACTGCCGCGGCTATCGATCCCCGGGTCTATACGAAAATGCGTTGAGCGAGTAGTTATCGCCCAAGACAGGGGACGCGCTGAGAGATTAGACGCCGTGTGCCTTATGCCAGAAGTGGAAACGGCTCCATCTCAATTTACATATATTCTTGATAGCGCGCCCCCGCTAACATAAGCGGACCTTCCGATCTTGTGTCCGAGCGACCGCTCCTGGCCGACTTGCGCCTGTTTCGAAGGAAGTGCTGCAGACGTTTAGACGGCGGCTCTGGCGAATTGCGGTCGTTGGGGTAGTGCCGTCTTCAACGGACTTCTGACATCCATTTCGCGATTCGTTGTTCAGACCGGCGAGCTCGGGTCCATCAAGAAGAGAATCGTCGGCCGAATAGGTTGACGCGTGTATCGTTACGCGATACATTATTGCGGTGATCAAGAGTTTCCGCCACAAGGGCGTTGAACGCTTCTTCCTGAAAGGGACCAAGTCGGGCATTCAGGCGACGCACGCCCGAAGCTGGCGCGTCAGTTACAACGATTGGATGTCGCTCAGCGCCCCCAGGACATGAATGTCCCTGGCTGGAAGCTCCATCCATTGAAGGGCGACCAGAAAGGTCATTGGTCGGTTTGGGTGAGCGGAAACTGGAGATTGACGTTTGCGTTTGAGGGCGAAGATGCCGTCCTCGTTGACTATCAGGACTATCACTGAGAGGCCAGGAATCATGGGACGAATGCACAATCCCCCGCACCCGGGTGAGTCGATCCGCGAGGACATCCTGCCGGCGTTGGATCTGTCGGTGACGGAAGCCGCTAAGCAGCTCGGGGTTGCGCGAGTGACGTTGTCACGTCTGATCAATGGGCAGTCTGGAATTTCTGCCGACATGGCCAGGCGGCTGGAGGCATGGCTCGGAGGCCCGAAGCGCGGTCCGAGTGCCGAGAGCTGGCTAAGAATGCAGGCGGACTACGATCTTTGGCAGGCGATGCAGCAACCCGCTCCCAAGGTCGTCAGGGCGCGGACGGCGGCGCTTTGACCGTCTTCGAGCGTGGCCAGCTCGCAGAGAATATCCATCGCTGTGACCAGTGCTTGATAGCGTTTGCAGCGAACCCCCGCTACCAAATGAACAAAGGGCCCCCTTGTGGGGCCCTTTTTCATTTCTGCTATTGAGGCGGGATTTAAGTCGGCGAAGAGAGCCGGTTCAAGCCGCGGCGCGAAGTGCCGAAGGCCATACTGCCTCCGCCACCCGGAAATAAAAACGGATCCATTCGTGAGGCCGGATTGCCTCTTGTCGGGAACCCCACAATCAATGACCGCTTGGCGCCCGAAAGCGGACGTCTGCCTGATAAACTCGTGAATTGCGGCTGCTAACCCTAAGGAGCCACTGCTAGATGATTAGTGATCTACAAAAGCTGGGTGGTATCTCCGCGCTGATCGAGGCGGCGTTATATGTGACGGGCTTCGGGTTGTTCCTGACCGTACTCGATTCCTCCGGCCACGAAGGACACGTTCAACAGATTGCGTTTGTCGCAGCCAATCAAGTCGCGTCGTACATAGCATACCTACTCATTTATGTGGTGTTCGGCGTGGTGCTCGTTGTCCTGGCGCTAGCGCTGCACGCACGGTTGAAGACTGGTGCCCCAGCGATCATGCAGACGGCGACCGCCTTCGGTCTAATCTGGGCTGGTCTAGTCATCGCGAGTGGCATGATCGCTAACATCGGAAATTCCACTGTCGTTGGTCTGTTCAGCGAAAACCAGGATCAGGCTGTGTCGCTATGGCTGGCGATTATCACAGTACAAGAAGCCTTGGGCGGCGGGAACGAGATTGTAGGTGGCTTATGGGTACTACTCCTAAGTTGGGCAGCATTGAGAGGGGGCAGCCTTCCGAAGGTACTGAATTACCTTGGTGTACTGGTCGGTCTAGCCGGAATACTGACAGTTGTCCCGGCATTTGATGTGCTAATGGATGTTTTCGGTCTAGGTCAGATAGTTTGGTTTGCATGGCTCGGGATTTTCATGTTGCGCGAAAGCCCAAGCGCGACGTGAATATCGAAAACGTTTGTGTCCCGAACGTCTCTTGATGGCCGTTAGCTGCCGTTCATTTCGGGCAGTTTCGAGCTCCTTTGAACGTCTGGTATTGGTGAGAGCTGCCGTTCGGTTAAATCATGCTCAGCGGCCTCTGCTGGCCCTTTCCAGCCTTTCTACTTGAGGAAAGCCATGCGTATAACTGCGCTTCTACTTTGCTTTTTCTCCTTGGCAGCCTACGCTCAAGAGCGACCGCCAATTATCGATGTCCACCTGCACGCTTTACCTGTTGACCATCAGGGCCCACCTCCGGTCGCGATGTGTACGCCATTTCCAAGCCCCGTATGGGATCAGACTACGCCGTACGGACAGGTCTTCATGGCGATGCTCAAGAATCCGCCTTGTGAGGATCCTGTTTGGTCGCCGACGACTGATTCCGAGCTGCTATCTCGGACTATTGCACGTGATGGAGCGGTGGAATGTTTTTGGGGTTCTGAGTGGATCTGCAGATCGGGTTGCGAATTGGATGGAGGCGGCGCCCGGGCGGTTCTACCCCGGGCTTGGCTTTCAGGTTTCGCCGGACGCGCCGTCCACCGAATCGTTGGAACAGTTGCATCGCGACGGTCGGTTGGACGTGCTTGCCGAAATCACCAATCAGTATGTCGGTATTCCGCCAAACGATCCGCGAATGGAGCGGTACTGGGATCTTGCTGAAAGACTTGATATCCCGGTTGGGATTCACATCGGGAACGGCCCGCCAGGTGTGATCTATCTTGGGGCCGATGGCTATCGTGCGCGGCTACACAGTGCTCTGACGCTGGAAGAGGTCCTGGTTCAGCATCCGGGACTTCGCGTATATATCATGCACGCTGGATATCCCCTGATCGATGATCTGTTAGCCGTCATGTACGCGCATCCTCAGGTGTATGTGGGGGTCGGCGTTATCATCTATACACAACCCCGACCCGCTTTCTACGGATTCTTGCGGCGCATTTTGGAAGCAGGCTATGGGAAGCGTGTGATGTTTGGTTCCGACCAAATGGTCTGGCCCGAGACAATCGAACGTAGCATCCGCGTCATCGAGGAAGCGCCATTTCTGAGCGATAAGCAGAAGCGCGACATTTTGTATAACAATGCGGCTAGATTTCTTCGGCTGAGTGACGAGGAGATCGCTCGTCACCACGAAATGTAGTCCGTCAACAGTCCGCTTCTGGCCGTTCGCTGCCATTCGATTCCGGCCGTGTCAGCAACCCTGAACGTCCGGTATAGGTGAGAGCGGACATTTGCCCAAGTTCAGCGCGTGCTTACCGACCTAAACGTGACATTCGGGTAGAATCGGGATTAATGACCGCTTGCTACCCCATCCAGACGTTATCCCTACTTGATGAGATCGCAGTATGAGTACCTTGTTGTCTATCTGGCTATACGGCTCTGCGCTCATCCTCGCGGCCTATTGGTACGTCACAATTAGCCATCTGCTTCGAGCGCGTATCACAATTCCAGAGTTGCGAAAATCCGTAGGTATTTCTTTGCTCATACTATTGATCTGGCCGTACTTCCTGATTCGGTGGCTCTGGTGCCTGGTTAGCGGCGACCTGACCCGCGAAGTGATTTTGGACCCGATTGATAAGGCGCCGAGCCCCCGGAACGGAGACGAGAAGTAGTCTTCCAGGCCGCGGGCAGCCGTAGCCCTTTCAATACCCTTGAGTCCGACTGCTTGCGTTTACAGCCGTTCATCGCGGCGATGTTGCGGAAGTCTGAAGGTCCGTAATCGGGGAGAGCGGACACTCGCCCGGATTGTGCGTCCGGTTTCTATTCAAAAGCTGCTATCAAGGCAGAAGTAGTCTGAACGACCGGTAGTGACCCACTGCGGTCATCAGAAAACGATCACCTGTTCATCAGGAATCTTATCGTCTGCCAGGCAAACATCGATCCTGGTGCCGAGATATGGTCGCTATCCAGGAGCGTTGTACATGTCAGGGGATTTGTTGATTCGGCCGAGGCTGGTTTCGCCAATGGTCGTGGCGTGTATTAAATCATGAGTAATTCGAATCGGCGGCTCCTCAGTGCCGTGCTTGCATTCATGTCGAGTGCTGTCGGGCTATCGGTCTACTGGGGGCCGCTATGGTTTGGTGAACTGGGAGCGGCTCAAGCGGACACCTTGTCCTCGACGGTCTGGTTTTTCTCACGGGTTCTCGGTTTCTCGCTTCTGGCCTCGCTGCCGTTTGTGCTCGTTCGACGATCAATTGTCGTTCCGATTATTGGCGGCGCAATGATTGGCTACGCGTTATCCCTGTGGTATGTCATGAGTTCAATTTGAGTCGGGCCGATTGCTTCTGGCCGAAAGAAGACCTTCTGATTCGCCGAATTCAGGCCTGTCTCCAGGCCCTTTTACATGTTTGCTATTGAGGCAGGGTCTGCGCCTGCGACGCAAGCGGGTTCGATCATATCCGCTAGATCGCCTGGAAAAGGACATAGCCGGTCATCACGAGCACGGACACTGAGCTGAATGTCCAAAGCGTGGCACGGACGTCGTGTATCTGGGCGGTAGCATAAGCCGCAAAGTGCAGCGCGCGGGCGCCGACGTAGCCCCAGATCAAGATCTTGCCGAACAGCACCGGTGGCCCGGCCAGCACGAACAGAAAGCCGGCGGCGAGAAATCCGGGGATACTTTCAAGGTCGTTGAGGTTCATACGCCGGGACCTTTCAACGTACTCGTTGGGTTCGAGCTGCCCCTCGCGCGGCTCTGGATTCAGCGGCGTTTGTTTTGCGTCTTCGGGGCTGCGGAAGCCGGCCCGCACCTTCATCATGCGTTGTACCGTCATCCAGGGCTGGAGCATGAGTTTCAGGAGCATGATGGAGGCCGCCAGCGCATAAGCGCGGAAGACCGGATTGTCGATAGTCAGGTAGCTGGGATCGAAGGACATGGCATTGCCCCGGTAGGGAGTTTGACAAAAAGTTTAACACCGTTAAAATAATTGAACAAGGGTCAGATTGAGAAATCTCTCATGGGTTCGAGCGAACCGGAAACTTCGCCAAGGGTGCGGATCAAGCGCGAACGGATGCGCCAGGAAGTCCTCGCAGCGGCCGAAGCACTATTGCTGACGGAGGGCCCGGACGCCGTTACGCTCGCCTCAGTGAGCAGTCGCCTCGGGATGACCAAGCCGGCGATTTACCACTATTTCCCGTCCAAGGAAGCTTTGACGCGGAGCCTTGTTGCGTCGTTGATCGACGAAGAGGTCAGTGAACTGGAAGCGGCCCTGAAAAAGGCCGGCCCGGGTATCAACCCGATCGGTCCGATGATCCGGGCTTTCCACGCGCACTACCGGCCGAGACTGCATGCCTTTCGATTTGTTTATGGTCAGCTACAGCTGTACTTGAAGCCGGAGCTCGGTTTCGATGCCGAGATGGTCCGCAGCGAGATAACGCCGCGCACGCGCCACCTTTTTGACCTGCTGGAGTTGAGTCTCGCAGGCATTAACCAGGGTAAGACGGAACGCAGACGCATGCGACGTCTCGCATTCACGGCGTGGATGTCCGTGCTCGGGTTGCTGACAATGATTGCAATTGCCGATGGTATGGATGACCCGTTGCTGTATCCCGACGAGGAGTTGCTCGACACGATTGTGTCCGTGTTCGAGCGTGCGACGCCGCCAGTTGACCAGGAGTAGCCGTCGCTAGCGTGCTCGCTCCGGTTGGCGCAATCCTGCACGTGTGATACACGTCAGCGATGGACCGGGCGATCATATTCGATGTCGACGGCACGCTCGCCGAGACGGAGGAAGGCCACCGCGAAGCATTCAACGCAGCTTTCCGGCAGGCCGGGCTGCCGTGGTCCTGGGACCAGGACCTGTACCGCCAGTTGCTTGCTGTCACCGGTGGCAAGGAGCGCATCCGCTATTTCATCGACGACTTCGGCGCCGAGGGCGCGCCGCAGCATAATCTCGACGAGTTCATCCGCGCGCTGCATGGCGAGAAGACGGCTGCGTACACCGAACTTGTGCGGGCAGGGCGCCTCGTGTTGCGACCCGGTGTCCGGGAGTTGATTGCCACAGCCAGCGAGCACGGCTACCGTCTCGCGATAGCCACCACGACCACACCGGCCAATATCGACGCGCTGCTGGCGGCGACCTTTGGCGATGCCGGGCGTGATCTGTTCGAAGTGATTTGTGCGGGCGACAGCGTGCCCAACAAGAAACCGGCACCCGATGTGTATCTGCGCACGCTCGAGGAACTTGACCTGCCTCCCGGTCGCTGCGTCGCCATCGAGGATTCACGAAACGGACTGCGCGCTGCGCACGCCGCCGGGATTGCGACGATTGTGACCCCGAGCCTCTATACTGTTAATGAGGACTTCGAGGAGGCTGCAATGATTGCCGAGAACCTGGCCGCGGTCGATTTTTCCGACATAGAAAAGTTGCTCGGATGAACGTCTCGTGAGCGCCACCGTGGGTGGATCGCGGCGGCTCTGGCGTGTTGCCCTGAGCCTGGCATCGTTTCTGGCCCCTTGGCAGACCCTGGCCCTGGCCGACGATTACCGGGGCTGGAACCACTACGGTGGCGGTCAGCACGGCATGCAGTACTCGGGCCTTTCACAAGTAAACACGGAAAACGTTCACGAGCTCGAGGAGGCCTGGCGCTTTCGAACCGGTGAGCTGGGTCAGGGGCACCGGGAACCGTTCGCGTTCCAGGCCAACCCGATCCTCGTCGAAGGGCGGCTTTACCTGCCGACCGGCAGCGCCATTGTCTTTGCTCTCGACCCTGCGACCGGCGAGGAGCTCTGGCGCCACGATCCGAAGATCGATCGCAGCAAACCGCACGCGGAGATCGCCAACCGCGGAGTGACATCGTGGGTGGATCCGGACGCTGATCCGGACGATACCTGCCGTCATCGGATCTTCGTGGGTACACTCGACGCGCGCCTGATCGCCCTGGACGGAGCGACCGGCTTGCCGTGCCGCGGCTTCGGCGAACGGGGGCAGGTATGGCTCAACAAGGGGGTGCGGGCCGACAAGGACAGCGACTGGGTGAACTACACCGTCACCTCGCCGCCGGTGATCGTCGGCGATATCGTCATTGTGGGCTCGGCAATCGGCGATAACCGCGCTGTCGAATCAGAGCTCGGGATCGTCCGCGGCATCGACGCACGTACGGGCGCGGAACGCTGGCGCTGGGACCCGATCCCCCGAGGCCCGGAAGACCCGGCGTTCCCGACCTGGCAGAGCCAGGAGGCGGCTCGCAACGGTTCGGCCAATGCCTGGGCGCCGCTCGCCGCGGACCCGGAGCTTGGGCTGGTCTATGTCCCGACCGGCTCGGCCAGTCCCGACTTCTACGGCGGTGAACGCGAAGGTGACAATCTCTACGCAAACTCGCTGGTGGCGCTGCGGGCGGCGACCGGCGAAATCGCGTGGTACCGGCAGCTGGTTCATCACGACGTCTGGGACTACGATCTCGCCGCGCAGCCGACGCTCGTGGAGCTGGAACGCGACGGGGCGGTGATCCCGGCGGTGCTGCAGGGCACGAAGACCGGCCACATCTTCAGTTTCGATCGCAGGACCGGCGAACCGGTGTTCGAAATCGAGGAGCGGCCGGTCCCGCAGGGCGCTGTCGACGGTGAACACCTGTCACCGACGCAGCCATTCCCGGTGGCTCCGCCCTCGGTCGCGAACCATGACGCGGTGGCCAGCGAAGACGCCTGGGGCCTGCTCTTTTTCGACAAGCGTGCATGCCGCAAGAAGATGGCGGGGTTGCGCTCGGAGGGTATATTCACGCCGCCCAGCCTCGAGGGCACGATCCAGCTGCCGGGTTTCGGCGGCGGCATCAACTGGGGTGGACTTGCGTTCGAGCCCGTCAGCCAGACCGTCGTCACTTTCTCGATGGACCTGCCGATGGAGGTCGCGCTGATCCCGCGCGACCAGCTTCGAGCCACCTACGACTCCGGCGACTACGATGGCTACGAATTCGCGCGCATGGAAGGAACGCCCTACGGCATGCGCCGCAGGATGCTGGATTCTCCGCTCGGCGCACCGTGCACGCCGCCGCCGTGGGGCTGGCTGGCATCCGTCGACATGCGAGAGGGCAGCATCAACTGGCAACGCAAGGTCGGCTCGATCCAGGATGTCGCGCCTGCGGGCGCGCCCAACCTCGAGCTCGGCATGGGCGGGATGGGCGGTCCGATCATCACGGCTGGCGGCGTGATCTTCATGGCCGCGGTCATGGACGACTACCTGCGTGCCTTCGATCTCGCCAGTGGGGAGACGCTGTGGGAGGCGCGCCTGCCAGCCGGCGGCCAGGCGACACCGATGACCTATTACCTCGAGGAAACAGGCAAGCAGTACGTGGTAATTGCCGCCGGCGGTCATGCCCGCGTCGGCACCACGCCCGGCGACTACCTGATCGCCTACAGACTGCCGGACTGACGCGATCGGCCCGGCCCCATCTTGCAATATCGGGCAAAGCACGCGATAAATGATGCTCGTCCGATCGCGCAAGGAACAAGAATAATGATGCCGCGCCGCATGCTCCTGCTGGTTTCTTTCCCTGTCTTGTTGTGCTCGGCGCCCGGTCACGCCGACGTGTCCGAATTCGCCAGCTACGACGAATGTATCCTGGAATCCCTCAAGGGCGTGTCGAGCGACGTGGCCGCCAATGCCATCATCGCGAGCTGCCGAAGCAAGTTCCCGCAGGCGGCACCGGCCGCAGCGGCAGCGCCCGTGGCGGAGCCCGTGCCCGAACCGGCGCCGGAGCCGGAGGCAGCGCCGGTGGAAGAGGCACAACCCGCAGCCAAGCCGGCCGTCGCTGCAGCCGGCGAGGGCCGCGAACTGACCAAGGATGAACTGGGCAAGCTGAAAGCGACGCTGTTCGCGTTGACGACGAAGTACAAGGTCACCTTCGAGAACCTCAATGACGACATCACGGTCACCGAGGTGACGATTGCGGTGTGGGACGATTTCGATCCCCGCGGTCTGAAAAAATACACACAGACGATGCACATCCCGCCGTCGGCAGAGGAAAAAGTCGAATACGAGGTCATCTACATGGGCGACGACCAGGGCTGGCGCTGGAAAGTCGACTCTGCGAAAGGCGTGCCGACCGTATACTAGCTTCTAGGAAGCGCGCGTATCCATTGGGAAAATAACCACTTTTCCTCGGTTTCCGGGGGAAGCCCGGCATGCTTCGTGGCCTCGTCGGGATCGCCATCGGCGTCGACATTTGAGAACCACAGGGCGTCACCCGTGGCGCCGGTGTGCGAGATCCCGAGGTCCGGGAAGTGCGTCTCGCCGCCCGTGAAATCGTCGTTGAGGTAGATCAGGAACGTGTCCGTGCGCTGGCCGCGCACCGCCAGTTCGCGGGCGTAGGCCGGTTCGTCGGGATTGAGGTAGTCGTAGTGCTCCGCGAAGGTTTCGCCGGGCCGGTAGTGCAGCACTTTGGGGACCTCCATCGCGGCATCCTGCCGCCCGGTGACCGCCGCGATCCGGGCGAATGAGCATTAATCCGTATTAACCACAATTGCCCGTGCCGGGTGCTGCCGATACGGTTCGCTCATAACAAGAGCAGTTCAAGCCTACGGCAACCCCCCTATATTGCCTGAGCGCTTGTTGCCCCGCCGGGGTCCCCTGGCGGGGCACTTTTGTATGGGCCGATCGTTATCCCTGCAACCCTGCCGCTTTGTCGAGAATCTTGTCGCACAGCATCTCGCCGATCGGTATCGCGGACGTCGCGGCCGGTGACGGCGCGTTACACACGTGCAGGCTGCGCGCGGTCTCCGCAAACAGGAAATCGTCGACCAGCGTACCGTCGCGCATGACCGCCTGGGCGCGTATCCCCGCGGGATACGGTCTCAGGTCGGAGAGGCGGACGGACGGACAATACTTGCGCACCTGCTTCAGATAGCCGGGCTTCCAGATCGAATTCCACATTTCTGCGAGGCCGACTCCGAGGTTGTCCGCGGTCACCTGCCAAAAGCCCGGAAACGCGAGCATCTCGGAGGTATCTTTCAGGCTGAAGTTGAAGCGGCCGTAGCCCTCGCGCTTCCAGCCGAGGACTGCGTTCGGGCCGACCGTGACAGAGCCGTCGATCATGCGCGTGAGGTGCACCCCCAAAAACGGCAGTCCCGGTTGCGGCACCGGATAGATGAGATGGCGGACGATGTCGTTGTGCTCCGCCGGCAGGCGGTAGTACTCGCCCCGGTAGGGTACGACCCTGAAGTCGACATCGAGCTGCATCATCGCCGCGAGACGATCTGCGTGGAGCCCGCCGCAGACAACCAGGCAACGTGCCTCGACGGACGGCTCGCCGTCGATGTGGACGGTCACCGAGTCGGCGGATTCGTCGAGCGCGGTGACCTCGGCACCGGTGCGGACCTCGCCTCCGAGTTCTTCCAGCCTGCTGGCCATGGCTGCGGCGACGGCTGCGTAGTCGACGATGCCGGTGGTCGGTGACAGGATCGCACCGATGCCTTGTACATTGGGTTCGGCCGCCTTCAGCTCCGGTTCGTCGAGCAGCTCCACCTCGATGCCGTTACGGATTGCGCGTTCGTAGAGGTCGAGCATACGCTCTTGCTCGTCAGCATCCGTGGCGACGATCAGTTTTCCGCATTGCTCGTGGGGAATGCGGTTGTCCCTGCAAAACCGCAGTGTTGCGGTGACGCCCCTGCGGCACAGTTCGGCCTTCAGGCTGCCGGGCTCATAGTAGATGCCGGCGTGGACGACCCCGCTGTTGTGCCCGGTCTGGTGACGGGCGACCCCCGCTTCCTTTTCGATCACGACGATGCGGCTGGAGGGTTGCCGCTGGCGCAGCTGCCACGCCACCGAGAGCCCCACGATGCCGCCGCCGATTACCGCGAAGTCGTACATGGGATGGCCGTATCCAATGGCTCGGGCAGGCAAGTCTAGCTGCGGCTGCGGCCGCGCGGAAGGCTTGCCGCGGTCGGTTTGCAGGGCGGCCACGGGCATTGCGCATGGCGCCGTGATTGCCGTATAATCGCGCGCCATCGCGGTGGTGGGGCCGGAATGGAGCCTTCCGGAAGGATGTGAGTCCTGACACGACCGCTACCATCGTCTTGGTAGAAAGAAGCCCCGCTCAGGGGTTTTTTGTTGCCCGGCTCCCGGGCAGCCGCGGTAGTAGATAATGGGCCAATGGCCCATTTTTTGTTTTGAAACAATGGGTTAGGTTTAGACGTGACGCGTGACGAGTTACTGGAGATGCTCGAGCCGACCATCGAACGACTGGGCTACGAATTGTCGGACCTGGACGATGAAACTCGGCGGCAAGACACGGCGTGCTTACGGGTATTTATCGACAAGCCGGACGGCATCGGCCTGCGACGACTGCGAAAAGGTCAGTCTGGCGGTCAGCGCGCTCCTCGACGTGGAGGATCCGCTGCCCGGCCATTACGACCTGGAAGTGTCGTCACCGGGACTGGACAGGAAGTTGACGAAAGTGGCGCATTTTCAACGGTTTACAGGAGAAACCGTGAAAGTGCAGATGCGCTTCCCCATCGAGGGGCGGCGTCGTTTCCGCGGCACCTTGGTGTCGGCGGATGACGAGAACATCGTGGTCGAAGTGGATGGCATAGCGCACACCCTGCCGGTGGCGACCATCGACACGGCCCGACTCGTGCCCGGTGCCGACTGAGGCACGGGGCAAGACTGGAGTTTGAGGTAATGAGTAAAGAGATTCTGATGGTGGTCGACGCCGTTTCGAACGAGAAGGGCGTCGAGAAGGAGATCATATTCGAGGCTATCGAAGCCGCGCTCGCGTCTGCAACGCGCAGGAAGCATGGCGAGGACATCGACGTGCGCGTCGGCTATCGACCGCGAAACGGGCGACTACGACACGTTCCGGCGCTGGAAGGTCTTCGAGGACGAGTCGACCGAGCTCGAGTTCCCGGATCGCGAATTGCGCATGATCGATGCGGTCGGATATCGACGAGAGGCCGAGCCGGGCGGCTACGTTGAGGTAGCCGATGGAGTCGGTCGAGTTTGGCCGTATCGCTGCGCAGACCGCCAAGCAGGTGATCGTGCAGAAGGTGCGCGAGGCCGAGCGCGAGCAGGTTGTGGAGGAGTACCAGGACCGGGTCGGGCGAGACTGTTGTCGGGCCTGGTCAAACGGGTCGATCGCAATGGCGTCTACATCGACCTTGGCGCCAATGCCGAGGGCTTTGTGCCGCGCGACCAGATGGTGCCGCGCGAGCCGGTTCGGCCGCAGGACCGCATCAAGGCGCTGCTGAGCGAGGTGCGCTCCGAGCCGCGCGGTCCGCAGCTGTTCATGACGCGGACGTCGCCGCAATTCCTGGTCGAGCTGTTCAAGATCGAGGTGCCGGAGGTCGGGCAGGGCCTCATCGAGATTCTGGGCGCTGCCCGTGATCCGGGCCTGCGCGCCAAGATCGCCGTCAGGAGCAACGACAGTCGCATCGATCCGGTCGGTGCCTGCGTCGGCATGCGCGGTTCGCGTGTCCAGGCCGTCTCCAACGAACTGGCCGGCGAGCGTGTGGACATCATCCTGTGGGACGACAATGCCCGGCCCAGTTCGTGATCAATGCCATGTCGCCGGCGGAGGTCGTGTCGATCGTCGTCGATGAGGACGCGCACAGCATGGATATCGCCGTCGAGGAGGACAAGCTGTCCCAGGCCATCGGCCGCGGCGGCCAGAATATCCGGCTGGCGAGCGAGCTCACCGGCTGGGAACTCAACGTCATGACCGCGGCGGACGCCGAGCGAGAAGAGCGAATCCGAGATGAAGGAGCTGCATCGAGTTGTTCTCGAAGCAGCTCGATGTTGACGAGGAGGTCGGTCTGATCCTCGTGCAGGAAGGCTTCTCGACGATCGAGGAAGTGGCATACGTGCCCGCCTCGGAACTCGTCGAGATCGAGGAGTTTGACGAGGACATCGTCGAGGAACTGCGCAGCCGCGCGCGCGACGTGCTGCTGACGCAGGCGATCGTGCAGGAAGAAAAGATCGACGAAGCCGAGCCGGCAGAAGACCTTCTCGAGCTCGAAGGCATGGACAAGGGTCTTGCTTACCTGTTGGCCAGCAAGGGCGTAGTGACCCGTGAGGACCTGGCTGAGCTCGCGACCGACGACTTGCTCGAAATCAATGAAATGGATGAGGAAAAGGCGGCTGCGCTGATCATGAAGGCTCGCGCACACTGGTTCGCCGAGGAGCAGCAGGCCTGAGCGCAAAAGGCGCGGAGTAAAGTATGGCAGATGTCACAGTTGCACAATTTGCCGAGGTACTGAAGGTACCGGTTGAGAAGCTGCTTTCGCAGCTCGATGAGGCCGGTATCCAGGTCAGCAGCTCGGAAGACACGATCAGCGAGGACGCCAAGCTCGAGCTGTTGACGTTTCTGCGTCGCAGCCACGGGCAGAAGGACGCGCCGGCGGGCGACGCTGCGCCGCGGCGTATCACGCTGAAGCGCAAGTCGCAGTCCGAGCTCAGGCTGTCGGGTGCCCAGGGGCGTTCTCGCACCGTTAACGTCGAGGTGCGTCGCAAGCGCACCTACATCAAGCGCGACGTGCTCGAGAAGCAGGCGCAGGAGGAGCAGGAAGAGCTCGATCGCAAGCGCCGCGAGGAAGAAGAGCGCATCGAGGCGGAGAAGCTCGAGCAGGAACGCCTGGTTGCCGAAAAGGAAGCAGCGGCCCGCCGCGAGGAAGAGCAGCGCCAGGAGCAAGAGAAGGCGCGGATCGACGCGGAGGAGGAGGCCCGCAAGGCAGCCGAGCAGGCCGCGGCGGCGGAAGCCGAGGAGAAGGCGCGACTCGAGAAAGCCGAAGACGACGCTCGTGCTCGGCGCGCGAAGGAAAAGGAAAAAGAAAAGGACAAGGGCAAGGCGAAGCGCCCCGAGACCCGTTATGGCCGCAAGGAACTCCATGTGGCCGGGGACAAAAGCGGCCGGCGCAAGCGCAAGGCGCCGATGCGGCGCCGTCCCGTGTCGATGGGTGGCGATTCGCAGCACGGCTTCGAGAAGCCCGACGGCACCGGTGGTCCGCGAGGTCGAGATTCCCGAGAGCATCGCGGTATCGGAGCTCGCGCAGCGCATGGCGGTCAAGGGCAACGAGGTCGTCAAGGTGCTGTTCAACATGGGCGCCATGGTGACGATCAATCAGGTGATCGACCAGGACACGGCGACATTGGTCGTCGAGGAATTCGGCCACGTCGCAAAGCCGATTTCGGCCGAGGACATCGACGAGCAGCTGCTGGCCGACGAACAGGTCGAGACGGGCGAAGAAGTTTCGCGTCCTCCGGTTGTCACCATCATGGGTCATGTCGATCACGGCAAGACATCGTTGCTTGACTATATCCGCCGGACCCACGTGGCCGATGCGGAGGCCGGCGGCATAACCCAGCATATCGGCGCGTACTCCGTGAAGACGCAAAAGGGCCGCGTTACGTTCCTGGATACACCAGGCCACGCGGCGTTTACGGCGATGCGTGCCCGAGGTGCACAGGCGACGGACATCGTGGTCCTCGTTGTGGCGGCAGACGATGGCGTCATGCCGCAGACCATCGAGGCCATCCAGCACGCCAAGGCGGCCGGCGTGCCGCTCGTCGTCGCGGTCAACAAGATCGACCGGGAGAATGCCGATCCGGACCGCGTGCGCAACGAACTGGCGCAGCACGAGATCATCCCCGAAGACTGGGGTGGCGAGAACCTGTTCGTGAATGTTTCCGCCAAGACCGGGGACGGCGTCGACAGTCTTTTGGACTCGATTCTGCTGCAGGCTGAGATGATGGACCTGAAGGCCGTGAAAGACGGGCCCGCCAGGGGACTCGTCGTCGAGTCGAGCCTGGAGAAGGGCCGCGGTGCCGTGGCGACGTTGCTGGTGCAGTCCGGCACGCTGAAGCAGGGCGACATGATCATTGCCGGCGAGGAGTACGGCCGAATCCGTAACATGTTCGACGAGACCCAGCAGTCGATCGACGAGGCGGGACCGTCGTGTCCGGCGCTCGTGCTCGGCTTGTCGAAGACGCCGAGTGCCGGTGACGACTTCCTGGTCGTCAAGAACGAGCGCAAGGCCCGCGAGGCCGCGGAATTCCGCCGTGCCAAGACGCGCGAGACCAAGCTCGCTCAGCAGCAGGCCTCCAAGCTCGAAGACATGTTCAGCCAGATGACGGAGTCCGAGGTGAGTTCCATCTCGGTGATCATCAAGTCGGACGTGCACGGCAGCGCCGAGGCGCTGCGCGACGCGCTGACAAAGTTGTCCACCGACGAGGTCAAGGTCAACGTGCTGAGCGCGGGTGTCGGCGGCATTACCGAGACGGACGCGACGCTGGCCGCCGCATCGAGCGCCGTGATCATCGGTTTCAACGTCCGTGCCGATGCGGCCGCGCGCTCGACGATCAAGGAATCGGGCGTCGACGTCCGGTATTACAGCATCATCTACGAGGCGATCGACGATGTGAAAGCGGCGCTCAGCGGCATGTTGTCGCCGGAGGTTCGCGAGCAGATCGTCGGGCTGGCCGAGGTCAAGGACGTGTTCTCGTCGCCGAAGTTCGGCGATATCGCGGGCTGCATCGTTACGGAAGGCTACGTGAAGCGCTCCAATCCGATCCGTGTACTGCGCGACAACGTCGTGATTTACGAGGGCGAGCTGGAGTCGCTGCGGCGCTTCAAGGACGATGTGAACGAAGTTCGGTCCGGTACCGAGTGCGGCATCGGCGTCAAGAACTACAACGATGTCAGGGTCGGCGACCAGATCGAATGCTTCGAGCGGATCGAGGTGGCGCGCACGCTCGACTGACGCGAGCGCCGCCAGGAAGTCATGCCACGCGAGTTTTTAAGGCACCAGCGCCTCGGGCACCAGATCCAGCGCACATTGGCCGAATTGCTGCAGTTCGAGGTCAAGGATCCGCGCGTGAGCAATGTGTCGCTCACGTCGGTGGACCTGTCCAGGGACCTGAGCGTCGCGCGGGTTTACTTCAGCCTGCTCGAGCCTGACGCGGATGCCGCCGAGGCGCTCGAGGGACTCGAGAGAGCGGCGGGTTTCCTGCGCGGAAAGCTCGGCAAGGCGATCAAGGCGCGGCACGTGCCCGAATTGCGCTTCGTTCACGACGACAGCGCCGCGGAAGCGGTGCGGCTGGCAGCACTGATCGACAGCGCCGTCGCAGCCGACGACCACGACTAGTTGTCATGGCACGCGGCCGACACAGTCGATCGGAGGCGGTCGATGGGGTTTTGCTCCTGAACAAGCCGGCTGGACTCACGTCCAACCAGGCCTTGCAACGGGTCAAGCGGCTCCTGAACGCCCGCAAGGCGGGGCATACGGGTAGCCTGGATCCGGCGGCGACGGGGATGCTGCCGCTGTGCTTTGGCGAGGCGACCAAGGTCTGCGCATTCCTGCTGGATGCGGACAAGACCTACCGGGTCACCGCGAAACTGGGCAGCGCCACGGACACGGGCGATGCGACCGGCAGCGTCATCGAGACGGCCGAGGTGCCGCAGCTGACGGTGGAAGAATGGGATGCCGTCCTGCAGGGATTCCGCGGCGATTCGCAGCAGGTACCGCCGATGTATTCGGCGCTGAAGAAGGATGGCAAGCGGCTCTATGAGCTCGCACGCAAGGGCGAGACCGTGGAACGCGAGCCGCGGCCGATCCGGATCGACGAGATCGAGCTGCTGGAAGCGGCAGGCTCGAGGCTGGTGTTCCGGGTGCACTGCTCGAAAGGCACGTACGTACGCAGCCTGGTGGAGGACATCGCACGGGCCGCAGGAACCGTCGCGCATACGGCGCGGCTGCACCGGGAGACGGTGGCGGAATTCGAGGCCGGTGAGATGATCGACCTCGAGGCGCTGGAGGAGACAGCGGCCGACGGACCGGAGCCGCTCCGCGCGAGCCTGCTGCCGCCCGACCGGGCGCTGGCGGGACTGCCGGAGCTGGTGCTCGGCGGAGCCGATGCGGAGCGATTCTGCAGCGGGCAGGCCATCGAGGCTGGCGGTTCCGCGGTTCGCGGGCTGGCGCGCGTGTACGGCGAAGGGCGGATTTTTTTAGGTGTGGGCGAGGTACTGCCGGACGGCAGGATCGCACCACGCAGGGTCTTCGGGCGCCCAGGGGGCAACTCGTAGATATTTGATTTTGGGCTGTCATTAGGCTCTTTCAGGCGCTAGAATACCGCGCTGCAAAAAAGGGCTAAGAGACGAAAGTAGTACTGGAGAAATAGAGAGATGTCACTGTCGAGTGAAGCAAAAGCCAGCATTGTTGCTGAATACGGCCGCGGAGAGGCCGACACGGGGTCACCCGAAGTCCAGGTAGCGCTGCTATCTGCACGAATTTCCGAACTCACCGAGCACTTCGGCGAGCACAAAAAGGATCACCACAGCCGTCAGGGTCTCCTGAAGATGGTCAACAAGCGGCGCAAGTTGCTGGACTATCTGAAAGCCAAGGACCAGGACCGGTACCGCGAGCTCATTACACGGCTCGGCCTGCGCCGCTAATCCAGCGGTCTATCTCCGGCAATGTAAATACCTACCCGACGTACCCTGACAAGGCGTGCGATCGGTCGCTGTTGCCGTCATTAATTCCAATCGAGCAAATACCGTGAAATCAATCAAGAAATCGTTCCAATACGGCGAACACGTCGTCACCCTGGAAACCGGGGCCGTAGCGCGTCAGGCAGACGGCGCCGTTATCGTAGACATGGCCGAGACCGTGGTACTCGTTACCGCCGTGGGCCGCAAAACGGCTGACCCGGGCAGAGACTTCTTCCCGCTGACCGTCAACTACCAGGAAAAAACCTACGCTGCCGGCAAGATCCCGGGCGGCTTTTTCAAGCGCGAAGGGCGCCCCAGCGAAAAAGAAACGCTGGTATGCCGCCTGATCGACCGGCCAATTCGCCCACTGTTCCCCAAGGGCTTCAAGAACGAAGTGCAGGTCATCGCGACGGTGATGTCGCTGAACCCGGATGTCGACCCGGATATCCCGGCCCTGATCGGCGCGTCGGCGGCCCTGGCCATCTCAGGCATGCCGTTCGCTGGTCCCGTTGGTGCGGCCAAGGTCGGTTACGTGAACGGCCAGTACGTGCTAAATCCGGGCGTTGCGGCACTTGCGGAATCGGACCTGGAACTCGTCGTCGCCGGTACGCGCGACGCCGTGCTGATGGTCGAATCGGAAGCGAAAGGGCTGTCCGAGGAAGTCATGCTGGGTGCCGTCATGTACGGTCACGAGCAGATGCAGACGGCAATCGAAGCGGTCAGCGAGCTGGCTGCAGAAGCCGGCAAGCCGGCCTGGGACTGGCAGGCCGCCGAGGAAGACGCGGAACTCGCGAGCGCGGTCGCTGCACAGGCCACGGCCGGTTTCACCGAGGCTTACCAGATCAGCGACAAGATGGAGCGTCAGGCCGCGGTAGCGGACGTGAAGGCCGCCGCGGTTGCGGCTCTCGCCGGCGAGGGCGACGATGCCCGCTGGTCTGCGGAAGAGGTCTCCGGAGCCCTGTCGAAACTCGAGAAGAACGTCGTCCGGCAGCGCGTTATCAAGGGTGAGCCGCGTATCGACGGCCGTGATCAGAAGACGGTACGTCCGATTCACGTCGACGTCGGCGTGATGCCGCGCGCCCACGGCTCGGCCATCTTCACGCGCGGTGAGACGCAGGCAGTCGTCGTTACGACCCTGGGCACCGGGCGCGATGCGCAGATCATCGATGCCATCGAGGGTGAGCGCAAAGACCCCTTCATGCTTCACTATAACTTCCCGCCGTACTGCGTTGGTGAGACAGGATTTATTGGGTCGCCGAAGCGCCGCGAAATCGGCCACGGCAAGCTTGCTCGCCGCGGCATCCAGGCCGTCATGCCCGACCTCGACGACTTCGGCTACGTGATTCGCGTCGTGTCGGAGATCACCGAGTCCAACGGTTCCAGTTCGATGGCGTCGGTTTGCGGCACCAGCCTCTCACTGATGGATGCCGGCGTGCCGATCAAGGCACCGGTGGCCGGCGTTGCCATGGGCCTCGTCAAGGAAGGCGATGACTTCGCTGTTCTGACTGACATCCTGGGTGACGAAGATCACCTCGGCGACATGGACTTCAAGGTGGCCGGTACCGAACAGGGTGTTACGGCGCTGCAGATGGACATCAAGATCCAGGGCATTACCCGCGAGATCATGAACAAGGCGCTCGACCAGGCCCGGGATGCGCGACTGCACATCCTCGCTGAAATGAACAAGGTCATCAGTGCGCCGCGTGAGGAAATGTCCGAGTGGGCCCCGACCATCATGACGATGAAAATCGACCCGGAGAAGATCCGTGACGTCATCGGCAAGGGCGGCGCGGTAATCCGTGCGATCACGGAAGAGACCGGCGCCACCGTCGACATCGAGAATGACGGCACCGTGCGCATCGCGTCGGTCGACGGCGCTTCCGGCAAGGAGGCCCGTCGCCGCATCGAGCTGATCACGGCGGATGTCGAGGTCGGGCGTATCTACGAAGGGCGCGTGGCACGTCTCATGGACTTCGGCGCCTTCGTTACGATCCTGCCCGGCAAGGACGGGCTCGTGCACATCTCGCAGATCTCCAACGAACGCGTCGAGAAGGTCAGCGACAAGCTGGCCGAGGGCGATATCGTCAAGGTCAAGGTACTGGAAGTCGATCGCCAGGGCCGCGTGCGGCTGTCGATGAAGGAAGTCGACAACGCCGCCTGATCGCTCGCGGTTGGAGAACCGCTCCTACAGCACCGTTTAACCGTAGGAGCGGGCCTCGGCCCGCGAAGCGCTTCTACAACGGCGCGGTTTAGACTGTAGGAGCGGGCCTCGGCCCGCGAAGCGCTTCTACAACGGCGCCGTTTAACTGTAGGAGCGGGCCTCGGCCCGCGAAGCCGTCCTACAGGCCGGGCCGTACCGTGAGCGGCGCCAGGAAGCCGATCAGGCGCTCCGGCAGATAGAAGCGGGGCCGCCACGGCCACCCACCCTCGATGAAACCGACGTGGCCGCCGTGTTCGGCGACCTCCAGCGTCACGTGTTCCGACAGCCCGGCCGCGTCAGGAATGACGTCCGGCGTCATGAACGGATCGTCGAGCGCGTTAACGACCAGCGTCGGCCGCTCGATGTTCCTCAGGAATTGCGCCGAGCTGCAGCGATCGTAATAGTCGTCCTTGCTGGCGAAACCGTGCAGTGGGGCGGTGACGGCATCGTCGAATTCGGCGAATGTCTGCGCCTGCATCGCCCGGTGCCAGTCGAAAGCAGCGGTGTGCGGGTTGAACTTTCGCGTCACCGCTTTCTTCATTCGCTTTAGCAAATAACGCTGATAAGCTTTTGAAATTCCTATATTGAGCGCTTCCGCGCATGCGTGCAGATTCAGCGGGACACAGACGGCGGCCGCGCCCTTGAGAGGGCAGCCGGCGCCACTTTCGCCCAGGTACTTCAACAGCACGTTGCCACCGAGGGAGTAGCCGGCCGCGACCATCGGCCCGAACTGTCCTTCGCGCTCCAGCTTCGCCACGAAATAGCGCACGTCATTGGTTTCGCCGGCGTGGTAACGCCGGGGCAGGACATTTCGATAGTCGCCGCAGTCGCGGAAGTGCAGCACGCAACAGCGCCACTGCCGTGCGACCGCCGCGTTCATCAGCATGCGCGCGTAGGTCGATTCGGCCGAGCCTTCGAGACCGTGAAGGATGATCAGCAACGGCGCCGACTTCGGGGTGTCTTCGGTCTCTACTACCCAGTCGACCGCGGTCTCGTCCCCATCGGGGAGCTTCAGCACCTCGCGGCGCATTGCCGGCCGCTCGCGACACACCCAGGGAAAAGACGGGTAGATCGTCTGCGCATGGCGGTTGCCCAGCCATCGCGCGGGTCGGAAATCGCTGCGCACTATGCGCTTGTCGCTGTCTTCAGGGGCCATCTCGGCATCGGTGCCGGATCTGGGAATGGACAAAAAAATGGCCCCCCGCTTACGCAGGGGGCCTGCCGTTGAGTTTTGAACCCTTCAGGCATGGCAACGGGGGGCGGGGGAGCAAATCCCCGTTGCACCTGACAAGATTGGTCATTGATCGCATTTATGTCAAGGCGTTCAAGAATCCTTGAGCATTTGTACCACGAACTCAGCCGGTCCGCTTCTGGCCGCCGGCGGCGTCGTCATCGCCTTTGTCTGCGGAGGCGTCAGAATCCGGGGCAAATCCCTTCAGCATCTCCTCCTGGAGGGACTGCAGCCGGGCAAAATTCTTCTGCGTCAGCTCCGCCATGGCGCTGAGCGGGTCGGTACCCACCACGCTTTTCACCTGGCCCTGCAGGAATTTCTGCTGCTTCATGAAGAAGCTCATGCTCTGTTCGAGGTAGCGCGCCATGAAGTCCGGGACGACGGAGCCATAGGCGCGGATGATCTGTGCGAGGAAGTCCTCGGTCATGATCGCGTCGCCGTGCTGCTCCTGCTCGCTGATCACCTGCAACAGGATGGTCCGCGTGATGTCCTCACCGGATTTCTTGTCAATCACCTCGAAATCCACCTTGTTCATCACCAGCTCCTTGACGTCTGCCAGCGTGATGTAGCGGCTCTCTTCGGTGTCGTACAGCCTGCGATTGGGGTACTTCTTGATAACGCGCGGTTTGCTCATGCGAAGCCTCATTCTACGTGCGGCGACTACAATAGCCCATTTTTGCCTTCAGCCATAGCGCCGGCGTCCACGGGTATTTGGGACTTGCCGGCGACTGCTTCTATGCACCAGTTTTCGATGGCCCAGCTCCAGACGTCATTCAGCGCGGCATCCCGTAGCTCGGCATGGGGACTTTGCCCCAGTGCTTTCAGGGCCTGCACGAGCACCGCTTGCGGACGCCCGAGCGGGACCGCAGCGGCGCCCGTCAACTTGCTCAGCTTCTGGCCGTCCGGGTGCGACGCCACGGGAATGTGAAGGTAATCGGGCGTGGGAAACCCCAGCAGCCGCTGCAACCAGATCTGCCGGCAGGTCGAGTCCATCAGATCAATGCCGCGGACGATTTCCGTGATGCCCTGCTCGTGGTCGTCGACGACCACGGCGAGGTGGTAGGCCACCAGTCCGTCCCGGCGCCACACGATGAAATCGCCGGACTCGGATTCGAGGCGTTCCTCGTGCGTACCCTGCAGTCCATCGACGAATCGGATCGCGGAATCGTCGGTGCGGACCCGCACGGCGGCCTCCTCGGCGGTACAGCCTTTGCGGCAGGTGCCCGGATAAATGACGCCAAGAGCGCCACGCGGTGCGTCCGCGAGGTCGCTGCGCGAGCAGCCGCAGCGGTAGGCGTGGCCCTCATTCAGCAGACGCGTCAATGCCGCCGCATGGGCGTCGTGACTGTGGCTCTGGTAGATAACGGGGCCGTCCCACTCGAAGCCGTAGCGCTCGAGTGCCTCGACGATACGCTGGGCTGCGCCCGGCTGTTCGCGGGGCGGGTCGATGTCCTCGATCCGCAGCAGCCAGCGGCCCCGCTGCCGGCGTGCCTGGAGATAGCTGGCTGTCGCAGCGAGCAAAGAGCCGAAATGCAACGGCCCGGTGGGCGAGGGCGCGAAACGCCCAACGTATTCCGTGTTACCGGTAGCGATCGTCGCGATCGCGGAACTGGCGCTCGGCCATCTCTCGCCGCTCCTGGGCTTCCAGGCAAAGCGTGGCGACCGGGCGGGCTTCGAGACGCTTCAGGCCAATCTCCTCGCCGGTTTCCTCGCAGTAGCCGTAGCTGCCGTCATCGATGCGCGACAGGGCGGAATCGATCTTCCGCAACAGCTTGCGTTCGCGGTCGCGCGTGCGGAGCTCGAGTCCGAATTCCGACTCCTGCGTCGCACGATCGTTGGGGTCCGGGAAATTCGCGGCCTCGTCCTGCATGTGGTGCACGGTGCGGTCGACCTCGTACATCAGCTCGCGCTTCCAGGAATTGAGAATCTCCCGGAAGTGCTCGAGCTGCTTGTCGCTCATGTACTCTTCGCCGCGCTTGGGCTGGTACGGGCTGATGCCGTGTATCGGCGCGGACAGCACATCGCCGCGGGGACGACGCGTGCGCACCGCCTGCTTCTTTGCGGCGGGCCGTTTCTTGCTGACCTTTTTCTTGGCCGCCTTCTTCTTGGTGACCTTCTTCTTCGCTACTTTCTTCTTGGACGCCTTTTTCTTCGCGACCTTCTTCTTGGTCACTTTCTTTTTCGACACCTTTTTCTTGGACGCCTTTTTCTTCGCGACTTTCTTCTTCGCGACCTTTTTCTTCGAAACTTTCTTCTTGCTCACTTTTTTCTTCGTTCCGGCTTTTTTCCCTGTGGCTCGTTTCTTCGTCACCGATTTCTTCCTTGTTGCCCGTTTTTTGGTCACTGCTTTCTTCCTGGTCACCTTGCGTTTACTGGCCGCCTTTTTACGGGCCGGCTTTTTCTTCGCCGTCACCTTCCGACGCGTGGCTGAGACCTTCTTCCGCTTTTTGCTCGCGGCCTTTTTTGCGGGCATTGTCGACTCCTGCCGGCTCGAGAAAAGGCGGGGATTATACATTGCCTGCCCGCGCATGGAAGCCCATTCTTGACCGTTATTTGCCGGGATTTTCGTCCGCGGGTGGCCCGGCCGCGAGCCGCGTGGCCGCGGGGCAATGAGAATCGTTTTATTCTGGAAATTCCTTTAAACTACGCCGAACTCTCTGGTATTGGGCAAATTCCATCGCATGCGACTCAGCAAGATAAAGCTTGCAGGCTTCAAATCATTCGTAGATCCCACCACTATTACCTTTCCTAGCGCCCTTGTCGGGGTGGTGGGGCCCAATGGTTGTGGCAAATCGAACGTAATCGATGCTGTCCGCTGGGTGATGGGCGAGAGTTCGGCCAGCCGGCTCCGCGGCGACTCCATTACCGACGTCATCTTCAACGGTTCCAGCGCCCGCAAGCCGGTCGGCACCGCGTCCGTGGAGCTGCTTTTCGATAACAGCGACACGACGCTGGAGGGCCAGTACGCGAAATACGCGGAGATTGCGATCCGGCGCGAAGTGAGCCGCGACGGCATATCGAACTATTTCCTGAACGGCACCCGCTGCCGCCGCAAGGACATCACCAGCGTATTTCTCGGCACGGGCCTCGGGCCACGCAGCTATTCGATCATCGAGCAGGGGATGATTTCCCGGGTGATCGAGTCGAAGCCCGAAGAAATGCGTGTGTTCCTCGAGGAAGCTGCAGGCATCTCGAAGTACAAGGAACGGCGCAAAGAGACCTCGAACCGTATCAAACACACCAGGGAGAACCTGTCACGCCTGCGGGACGTGCTGGACGAAGTCGAGAAACACATCAAGCACCTCGACCGGCAGGCGAAGACCGCCGAGCGCTATGGTCGCTACAAGGAAGAGGAGCGGCGTGCCTCGGCCGAGTTGCTGGCACTGCGCACCCATCACCTGGACGACAAGGCCGACGCGGCCAAAACCAGGCTGGACGAGCGCAAGACCCGGCTCGAACAGCAGATCGCCGGGCAGCGCAAGCTGGAAGCCGGCATCGAGGGCGCACGCGTCCGACAATCGGAGCGCACGGACCTTTTCAACGAAGTGCAGGGCCGCTACTACAAGGTCGGCTCGGAGATCGCGCGCCTGGAGCAGTCGATCGAACACGCGAACGAGCTTCGGGAACGGCAGGAAAAGGACCTCGAACAGGCGATCCAGGGTGCAAAGGAAATCATCGAGCACATCGACAAGGACGAGTCGGAAATCGCGCAGCTCGAACTGACCCTGAACGAACTGGTGCCGGGCCTCGAGCAAGCCGAGCATGCGGAGAACGCCTCCGCCGAATCCCTGCAGCGCGCCGAAGCGGCGCTTGCCGACTGGCAGGAGCAGTGGGACGAGTGCACACGCAAGCACAACGAGGCACTGCAGCAGCGCAATATTGAGCAGACGCGTGCCGAGCAGATCGAATCGCGGATCCGGGGTTACAGTGACCGCCGCAGGAAGCTCGACGACGCGCGGACCGCGAGCGACCGGGATGCGCTCAAGACCAAACTCGAGGAGCTGACCGACCAGGAGCAGCGCAAGCGCCAGGCGCGGGACGAGTTCGAGCGGGCACTGGCCGATATCGCCGAGAAGATTCGCAAGCTGCGCGAGCAGGACCAGAAACTGACACGCCTCGTCGACGAGCGCCGCGGCACTGTACAGGCGGCACAGTCAAGGTTCGCCTCGCTCGAGGCGCTGCAGAAGGCAGCGCTGGGAGAGGGCGACGAAGGCGTGCAGCGCTGGCTGGAAGGCCAGGGCGTCGACGGCGACCGCCGCGTCGCCAAAACGCTCGATGTGGCGAACGGCTGGGAAAAGGCCGTGGAAACCGTGCTTGGCGACTACCTGCAGGCGGTTTGCGTGCCGGATCTCGAGCCGCTCACCGCGGGCATCGCCAGCCTCAAGTCGGGCAACGTGACGCTGTTGCTCCAGGGTGCGACCGATGCGTCTGCCGCAGGATCGCCCGAGATGCTGGCGGGCAAGGTCCGGGGTGCTCCGCAGTCGATTTCCGGCATTCTTGCGCGGGTGCGGGTGGCCGAATCGCTCAACGATGCGCTGGCGGTCCGCGACGCGCTGGGCGACGGTGAATCGGTCGTTACCGCCGATGGCATTTGGCTCGGCCGCAGCTGGCTGCGCGTGTCGCGCGACAAGGATTCGAGATCGGGCGTACTTTCACGCGAGCACGAAATGCGTCGTGTCAAAGCCAATCTCCGCGAGAACCGTGCCCGGTTCGAAAGCGCGCGCAAGCTGTTGACTGACGGCCGCATGCGGCTGACGCAGCTCGAAGAGCGCCGGGAATCGATGCAGGGTGACGCTGCAGCCGTGCTGTCCGAGCACTCCGAAGTGCGCTCCGCGCTCGATTCGGTGCGCTACCAGCTTGAACAGGTCAACGCGCGCGAGGCAGCGCTCACGGAAGAAGCGCACGAGGTCGACAACGAGAAAATATCCGCTGAAGAGCAGCTGCGTGAGTCGCAGCGCCTGTTCGTTCAGGCGGACGGCAGTCTCGAGGAATTGACGGCGATTCGGGAAAACCTCGAATCCCGACGCGCGGAGCTCCGCGAGGAACTCGAGCGCGTACGCGCACAGGCGCGTGAAGACCGCGAGGCCGTGCAGCGGATCCGGATCCAGTTCGAAAGCCGGCGCTCGAGCAAGGAGTCCGCCGCGCAGAACCTGCAGCGGATGCAGTCGCAGCTCAGTCAGTTCCAGACCCGCGAGCAGGAGATCCGGGAACAGCTCGAGCAGCGCAGGACGCCGCTCGCGGATCAAAAGAAACGCCTGGAGGAGCAGCTGCAACAGCGGGTGCAGGTTGAGCAGGAACTCGCGTCCGCACGCAAACTCGTCGACGAAGTGGACAACGAGTTGCGCGAACTCGACCAGGGGCGGATGCAGATCGAGCAAGGCGTCGATGCCGCGCGCAGCGAAGTTAACGAAGCGGAAATGGCCCTGCGCGAGATACGGGTTCGCCGCGAAGGCTTTGCCGAGCAACTGGCGCAGACCGACTTCGAGCTGGAGTCACTCCTCGAGGGGCTCGACGAATCGGCGTCGATCGATCAATGGGAAGAGAAGCTGGAATCGCTGCGTCGCCGCATCGATCGACTCGGCCCGATCAACCTCGCCGCAATCGACGAATTCAAGGAGCAGTCTGAGCGCAAGGAATATCTGGACTCGCAGCTGGCCGACCTCACGAGCGCACTGGATACACTCGAAGCGGCCATTCGCAAGATCGACCGCGAGACGCGGTCGCGCTTCCGCGAAACCTACGAAAAGGTCAACACCGGCTTTCAGCGGCTGTTTCCGAAGCTGTTCGGAGGCGGTCACGCCTACCTCGAACTCGCGGGAGATGACCTGCTGTCCGCCGGCGTCACAGTGATGGCGCGGCCGCCGGGCAAGCGTAACAGCACGATCCACCTGTTATCGGGCGGCGAGAAAGCCCTCACCGCCGTGGCGCTGGTGTTTGCCATCTTCGAACTCAACCCCGCGCCTTTCTGCCTGCTCGACGAGGTGGATGCACCCCTCGACGATGCCAACGTCGGCCGTTTCTGCGATATCGTCAAGGAGATGTCCGACAAGGTGCAGTTCGTGTTCATTACGCACAACAAGGGCACGATGGAAATGGCGCGCCAACTAACCGGTGTTACCATGCAGGAGCCTGGCGTCTCGCGGCTGGTATCCGTCGATCTCGACGAAGCGGTGAAGATGGCGGCGAGCTAGCTCGAACGACGAATCTGGACTGAGAGATGGACGGTCTGCGCTGGTTGCTGTTGCTCTTCGGACTACTGGTAATCGCCGGTGTCTATTTCTACAGTCGCCGCGAGCGCACTGCGCCAAAAACCGAGCCGAAGCCTGGCGGGCGTGTCGAACCGACACTGGACGCTGCAGAAGCTGAAAGGGGCGAGCAGGACGCCGACGCGACCCTCGATACCGAATCCGACGAGCCGGCGCTCGAGGACCGGACTCCCGACAGCCACGAGAATGTGCCGCAGAAGATCGTGACTCTGCGGCTCGTTGCGCGTGATGGCGGTTCATTCAAGGGCGATGAACTGGTGCTCAGCCTGCGCGGCATCGGCATGCGGCACGGCAAGTTCGGCATTTTTCATCGATACGATGGCAGCAATGAAGACAATACGGTTTTCAGTGCCGCGAGCCTGGTGGAGCCGGGCAGCTTCGATATGACCAACATCAAGGAGCAGGAACTCCCGGGCATCAGCCTGTTCCTTATCCTGCCTGGCCCGGTCGAAGGGGCGGAGGCATTCGACATGATGATGTCGGCGGCGCGCGGGGTCGCCCAGGCGCTCAACGGTGAACTTCTCGATGAGACCGGGAGTACGCTGAGCATCCAGCGGGAGCGATACATGAGAGAAGAGATCATCCAGTTCGAGCACAGTATCAAGGTCGCCTGAAGTACGGATGCCGCTCCCGAGCTCATGGCCGTTTCAAACGATGTCGTCGACAGAATAGAAAGCCTGCGCGAGCAGATCCGCCACCATAACTACCTGTATCACGTGCTCGATGCCCCGGAGATTCCGGATATCGAGTACGACCGGCTCGTACGCGAACTCCAGGCGTTGGAGGACGATCACCCCGAACTCGTAACCCCTGATTCGCCGACGCAACGGGTTGGGGCAACGCCGATCGAGGCATTCGGGACAGTAGAGCACCGGCTGCCGATGTTGTCCCTCGACAACGCGTTTTCGGAGGACGAAGTCCGGGATTTTCACCGCAGGGTCGCCGACCGGCTCGAACTCACGGATGGTGGCAAGCAGCTTCGATACGCGACCGAGCCAAAGCTCGACGGCGCTGCTGTCAGCCTGCTGTACGTTGGCGGCATTCTGCAGCAGGGAGCGACTCGCGGCGACGGTCGCCGCGGCGAAGACATTACCCACAACGTGCGGACCATCGAGGCCGTTCCTCTGAAGCTGATCGGCAACGATCATCCGGACCTGCTTGAGGTTCGGGGCGAAGTCTTCATGCCCAAGGCCGGGTTCGAGGCCTATAACGAGCGCGCCCGCGAGACCGGCGAGAAAACCTTCGTCAACCCGCGCAATGCGGCGGCGGGCAGTCTGCGGCAGCTCGACCCGAAGCTAACGGCCGAGCGGCCACTCGATATCTACGTGTACTCGGTAGGCATTGTCGAGGGCCGTGACATGCCGGACGGCCACAATGAAATCCTGGATCAGCTGCAGCGGTGGGGGCTGAAGACCTGCCCGGAACGGGACGTCGTGGACGGCATCGATGGCTGTCTTGCGTATTACGAGAAACTGGGGGCACGCCGCGAGTCCCTGAGGTACGAGATCGACGGCGTTGTCTACAAGGTCAACAGTCGGGCCGAACAACGAGAGCTCGGTTTCGTCTCGCGCGCCCCGCGCTGGGCCATCGCCCACAAGTTTCCTGCGCAGGAAGAAATGACAGAAATCAAGGGCGTCGAGTTCCAGGTCGGCCGGACCGGGGCGCTAACACCCGTAGCGAGACTCGAGCCGGTATTCGTGGGCGGCGTTACCGTCAGCAACGCCACTCTCCACAACATGGACGAAGTCCAGCGCAAGGACGTACGCATTGGCGATACCGTGATTGTGCGGCGAGCCGGTGATGTCATTCCGGAGGTGGTTAGCGTTATAAAAAGCCGGCGGCCCAAGGGGGCAAGGAAAGTCAAGCTACCGGCGAAATGCCCCGTCTGCGACTCCGCCGTAGTCAGGGAGGAGGGCGAAGCGGTTGCGCGCTGCACGGGCGGGCTCTATTGCTCCGCGCAACGTGTCGAAGCACTCAAACACTTCGTGTCACGGCGAGCGATGGACATCGACGGTCTCGGCGCAAAGCTCATTGAACAGCTCGTCAATATCGGCCGCATCAAGACGCCCGCCGATCTCTATCAGCTAAAGAGAGACGAGTTGGCCGCTCTCGAACGCATGGGAGAAAAGTCGGCACAGAACCTGGTGGACGCCATCGAAGCCAGCAAGAAGACGACATTGGCCCGATTCCTCTATGCGCTTGGCATTCGCGAAGTTGGTGAAGCCACTGCCGCCAGCGTGGCAGCTCACTTTGGACAGCTCGAAGGCATTATCGCGGCCAGCGAAGAAGAACTCGAAACGGTCCCCGATGTTGGCCCAATAGTGGCATCGAGAATTCGCGCGTTCTTCGATGAAGAACACAATCGCGACGTCATTGCCAGGCTGAGAAAGGCCGGGGTAGCCTGGAAAGAAACAGAGCCGCGTGCTGCCCCACAGGATGGCCCGCTGGCGGGCAAGACGTTCGTACTGACCGGCACACTGTCCTCGATGACTCGGGATGAGGCCAAAGATCAAATCCAGGCCTTGGGCGGCAAGGTCACCGGCAGCGTGTCGAAAAAGACGGACTATGTGATCTACGGGGAAAAGGCAGGCTCCAAGCTGAAAAAGGCACAGGATCTCGGCGTCGAGACGCTCGACGAAGTGGGTCTCGAGGCACTTTTTCGCGGTATACAAAAGGCCGATCTAAGCTAGAACTCGAAAGGCCTCGTTTGGTTGCATCACCAATATCTCGGTGATCCGTTTATAAACATCCGTGGTCGAGACTCTTAACGAAATCCAATACTTGGGCGATTTTTCCCATTCTGATCGATTTTGTTGGTAAGGCCAACTATGAGCCAATACCATTCGTCTGCGATGCAAGACGAAACTCAGAGACAAATTCTAGGCGCATTCCTCGTAATTCTGCGACCAATCGCCCGAATACTGCTTCGATTCGGAATAGGTTTCCGTGAATTCTCGGAGATAGCCAAGACAGCGTTTGTAGATGTCGCCAGCTCTGACTACGGGCTGCGCGGCCGTCCGACGAATATTTCGCGTGTCGCTGTCATGACTGGATTGACACGGAAAGAAGTCAAGAGACTGCGAGACAAGATTGAACGTGGTGAAGAGACTGTTGTGATAAAGGCTACGCCTCTAAGTGAGGTTCTGCACCGGTGGTATTCCGAATCTGATTACACAGATCAGCAAGGTAAGCCCAAGCAACTCCCTTTTTCCGGCGAAGGGAAATCGTTCAGTTCACTTGTGAGGGAGTTCGGTGGAGATATTCCTCCAGGTGCCTTGCGGACTGAACTAAAGCGAGTCGGCGCGATTCGTGAACGCGAGGATGGTACGCTGGAGATTGCGAAGCGTACAGTAATGCCGTCCGGTTTAGACGAGAGACTTGTAATGGCCTTAGTTCATAGTGCGTATCCGCTGCTATCGACGCTCGCTCACAATATGAACCCTGATCGCGTAAGTGAGTCATGGCCGCAGTTAACTGCCTTCACGCAGTCTGTGCGCAAATCTGATATGCCACGAGTCAGACGAATCAGTTCGGCACGTTTGGGTGAAGTAATAGAGGCTTTTGACGATCTGTTTATGGCGTACGAGACTCTCAATGAGGCTGAGCAGAAATCCGACGATAAGAATCTCGTTGCAGTCGGTGTGTTCTATTTTGAGGCCAGCGAACTGCCTCCGGACGTCTCGTGGTGATTTGTCTAGCGATACTTGCGCTTCTTTCAGGCTGCTATCTACTTTATATTTCTCTTGAGTGAGCTTTCTGGCGTTGCTTCAAATGTGACACTCACTTTTTCAGCCACCGGTCGGTATCCTAGTCGCCAATATATCTGCTCAACTGGATCTCCAAGCAGGGTATTCAACGTGACATAGGGTCTGCCGGCCTGCAGAAACTTTTGGCTTAGGTTTCTGACTAACGCGGTTGCATATCCATTCGATCGGAATCAGGTGGTGTGTAGACTGATGAAATCCGTGGCCCGGAGCAGTTCCCCCCTGAAATCGTAGCAAGGCTCTTTGGGTCCTCGCTCCACCCAAAGATAGAGGCTCTTATCGATCAAGTTTCTGTAACAGAAACTGCTGTATGTCTACATTCGCAGGCCTTTCAGTATTGTATTCTTCCCCCCACTCGCTCACGAGAGCACTGTCCTTCGTTTCGGCAATTCGAATGGAACCGTCGGACTAGTATGGATTACCTGCAGAGATCCTTCAGGTAATGAACACGCCAGACAGAATCGATTTTATAAGTCGTGCCCCTGATTTCTCCGAATAGCTGGGCCAGTCGTAATGCGGGTCCTCTTGGACCGAAGATTCGTGACGGAAGGTGTATGTGTTTTCGGAAGTTCTCAAATACGTCAAACTGGGATTCGGGTGCCAAGTCGGACAGTGTTAACCCGTCAGGTTCAGCATAAATCCAACACCCACAGATCTCCTTTTCAAACGGACATGAGCAAATATGAAGGGAGGCTGATAGATGGAGCTGGGCGAGGTCAATACTTCGGCAAGTGACAGCATGCCGTGATTGACTATTTCATTTGACGACAGCCAGTCTCGGCACGAGTCCAAGAACTCCATTGCAGATTCATGCTCTACGATAGATGAGGTCACGAGACAAAAAGTTGAGTTCGAACGGAAGGTTTCTTGGCCAAAACGACGTCCGCTCGACCTTAGCTGAAGTATATCAATGAAGTGCTCGCGTTTTTCGAACTTGATGGTCGATAGGAGCAAAGAGATCGGACGAAATTTTCTGCGAACGACGAACTGGGGAGCTGCAGTTTTATTTGGCCAGCGGTATATCTTTGTGCGTAGCATTGATATCAATGATGCTCAATTTCATGAATCGATGAGAGAGCAGGTGTCAATGTGCCCTCACGGTTCTCGTTTATTGCCAGCGCAAGACGTTAATGAACGAGCTACGATATATTTGGGACGCTTCGGGATCTGAGCGGTTGAATTGCGCGTTCCGCAGGATTCTTTTGCGTGTTCTTGCGGGCCTGTCGTCCGATCGGTTTCCGAAGGTCGGAGCACTATATGGGAATCAAAAGCGCTTTTTTCGTGGTCGAGAGCAGTGCAATATCATAGTAACGAAAAAAAAAGTATATAAAACAATCAGTTATAAGGTATTTATAAAAAGCGCTGTCAAATATCCAGTTGAGAGTGTATTCCGGTAGCGATTTCTGGACGAGAATGGGCGGCTTTAACCATTTGTGAAGCTTGATGTATCGCTTGCACGTCTGCCGGGTTGACTGTACTTTACATATTGTGTGGGGAGAAAGCCCCAAAATGGCTGAATCAGTAAAAGACCATCTAAGGCAAGCCCTCGCACTCATGTTGAAGCCTCTCGTGAGGCTGATGATTGCACAGGGGGTTACTCACGCGGAATTCGCCGAGACGACAAAAGAGGTCTACGTCGAAACTGCGCTCAGGCACTTTGAGGATGCAGGACGGGTCAATAAGTCCAGGATCGCAATTCTTACTGGGCTTACACGCAAAGAAGTAAAGAATGTCATCGATCGAACGCTAGAGGAGGCACAGCCAGACAAAAACTATTCAAGGCCAGAGCGGGTGCTGACTGGTTGGTTTAGCGATCCGAAATATACAGGCCCTTACGGCATTCCACTGGAACTACCGTATGAGTCTGTTCAGCAAGATGGGCCGAGTTTCGTCAAGCTTAGTTCGAGAATACAGCGGAGACATGGCGCCGCGTCAGATGCTAAATGAGCTTTTGGTCTCCGGTTCTGTAATTGAGGTAGAAGGGCGTTACAAAGCCGTTCGGCGAATTTACAAATTTTCTGCGCTTTCGCCTGAGTTTATAAAGCGTCTTGGGGAAGTGGGGTATCGAGTGTTTTCGACCGCAGCCAAGAATATAGATAAGGAAATGGAAGGTAGCGGGTATTTTGATCGGATGGTGTTCGCAGATGAAGGTTGCACCCAAGAGGTAATCGAAGAGTTTGACAAGTACATAAAGGTCAGGGGCAAGAGCTTTTGGAAGAGATAGATGTCTGGTTCTCGTCAAGAAACGAGAAGAACGAGGGCGATGTCGAGAAGAAAGATACAGGACTTTACATGGTCCACTACGTCGAAAGTGGCGAGGACAGATACTCTCTTCGAGACATACTTTTAGAACGAGGGATTGAGCCAGACGCCTAAGTGCTGGCGGAGGCAATATAGAACAAACGTGGGGGAGCACGGAAAGTTCCCCCTAGTAAGAAGATAAAGGATCGGTTGGAGCTTAGCCTAAACTAGGAGCGATAAAATGAGCGAGGCAAGAAGCGCCGGGACGCGTAGCGTTCTGGGAGCGACGCTGATTGCAGGAATGTTGCCATTGACTGTGCTCGCGGAGACAACGAGCGGTGCTTTCCAGGGCATCAATGGCGGTGATGTTGCTGGTATCACCGGCTGGCGATGTCGCAGGCATTAACGCAGGCGATGTTGCTGGTATCAACGCCCGGCCGACGTAGCAGGGCATCAATGCAGGCGATGTTGCTGGCATCAACGCAGGCGATGTCCAGGGAATCAATGCAGGGTCGATGTCGACCGGAATCAACGCTGGCGGATGTCACCGGCATCAACGCAGGGCGGATATCCAGGGAATCACCAAGCGGGCGAGTCAACGGCATCAACGCAGGCCGGAATCGCAGGGAATCAACCCAAGCGGGCGTCAACGGCATCACGCAGGGCGGAATCCAGGGAATCACCCAAGCGGGCGTCAATGGCATCACGCAAGCCGGAATCCAGGGAATTACGCAGGCGGGTGTCAACGGCATCACGCAAGCCGGAATCCAGGGAATTACGCAAGCGGGTGTCAACGGCATCAACGCAGGCCGGATATCCAGGGAATCACCGCAGGCGGTGTCAACGGCATCACGCAAGCCGGAATCCAGGGAATCACCCGAAGCGGCGTGTCAACGGCATCACGCAGGCCGGATATCCAGGGAATCAACGCCAAGCGGGTGTCAACGGCATCACGCAGGGCGGAATCCAGGGAATCAACCCAGGCAGGGGTCAATGGCATCACGCAAGCCGGAATCCAGGGAATTACGCAAGCGGGTGTCAACGGCATCACGCAGGGCGGAATCCAGGGAATCACCCAGGCAGGGGTCAACGGCATCACGCAAGCCGGAATCCAGGGAATTACGCAAGCGGGTGTCAACGGCATCACGCAGGGCGGAATCCAGGGAATCACCCAGGCAGGGGTCAACGGCATCACGCAAGCCGGAATCCAGGGAATTACGCAAGCGGGTGTCAACGGCATCACGCAGGGCGGAATCCAGGGAATCACCCAAGCGGGCGTCAATGGCATCACGCAAGCCGGAATCCAGGGAATTACGCAGGGAGGTGCTAACGCGCAAGGTGCACTTGTCCTCGCCGGCCCAGTAGACTCGATTGACGCGATCAATGGCGTCTTCATGGCCGTTGGCCAGACCGTCATGGCATCGCAGGCCATGCTCTCGAGCATGAATGTCGGTGACTTCGTCTCCGTGAACGGATCGGTTGTTTCTTCCGGTTGGCTGTACGCCGATTCAATCTCGGTATCCAATGACATGTACGTGCCTGGCGCTTCGCAGGTCTTCGTCACTGGCATACCCTCAGAGGTTGATCCGTTACTTGGCCAGGCGCGGCTTGGCGAACTCACCATTGACTACACGGCAGCCATGAGTGGCGGTGCCATTCCGTCGGGGCTTTCGCTCAGCTTCAGTGGAATTCAGCCCGTCAACCGGGGCTTGCTGGTATCGGACGCGATTAGCGCCGTACGGTAGCCGATCCCAATAAGGGGGCACTCCGGCTTCGCTCGTCGGAGGACAATTACAAAAAGACCTGCCTCTGGGAGTATCAGGTGGAAGGCCACTTCGGTGGCCTTTTCTTTTGGGCAAAAAAAAGTCGGCGTCCCTGCCGACTTAGTTCTCGTATCAACCTAGTAAGGAGATGCGAGGGTTGGAGGAGCCACCCCCGAGCGATTAGGGATGACTCGCGAGCAATGTTAGGTAGCTTCGTGATCCGACGATGTGATGCCCCTCACAGAACCGGAAGGGGAATAAGAAAAGGGCGTCCGAAGACGCCCTTTATGACAAATTGCCCTGAGTTAAGTTAACTCGATGTCGGCCTAACCGTTGTCGCGCAATTTCTGCATGTAGTCCTGGAACTTCGTCTGTTCGACACGCTGCTTCACCGCATCGCGTACGCTTTCCAGGGTGGGGGGCTCGTTCTCTCGAGATTCTTCGCGAAGAATCACATGCCAGCCAAACTGAGTCTGTACTGGCTCCGGAGAATAGGCGCCATCCTTGAGCGCGATCACCGAGTCGGCAAAGGGCTTGACCATCTGCTCCGGTGCGAACCAGCCCAGATCACCGCCGTTGGGCCCTGAAGGTCCAGTGGAGTGTTCCTTTGCGAGTGCCTGGAAATCAGCGCCTTCGCCAAGCTGCGCAATCAGGTCCTGCGCTTCCGCCTGGGTCTCAACCAGGATGTGCCTTGCCTTGTACTGCTTGTCCGAGGACTGTGCGATCTGTGCTTCGTACTCGGCCAGAATCTCGGCGTCTGTCGCCGGATTCGACTCTACGTAGTCACGGGCCACGGCCTGGGCAATCGTGCCACGATACTGCAGCTCGAGCTGAGCCTTTACCTCGGGATCTTCGGCGAATTCCTTGGCTTTGGGCGTGGTGGTGAGCAGATAGATATCCGTCAACTCACGCTCGACAGTGGCGCGATCCTCGGCGGTAGCCTGCGCTGCAGGTTTCTGAAAGCGACTCTCGAGGTAGGAGTCGAACACCGTGCTGTCGATATCGACACCGTTGACGGTTAGTGCAGTTTCGGCCGAGGCGGTTGAAAATCCGCTCGCTGCAAGAGCTGCAACAGCGGCGAGTGTTCCAATCCGACTGGAACGAGAATTAAAAATCATGATGAATCCTTTAATTGCTTTGAATAGCTTGAGTGGCCCTGGCCGCGTCCGGAGTCCCAAGCCTGAGAACAAAACGAGCGTTACCGGGCACTTGAGCAGCCGACATAATAGACTATCTCAAGGGAATTTTGGCCGAAATTATCGCTCCGCGGGCGTGTAGGCGTTGATCTTGAGCGCGTGAATATCCGTCTCCATGAGCGTGCCCAGCGCGGCATAGATCATCCGATGGCGCTCGATTCTGCTCTTGCCTTCGAAAGCATCGGCTACGATCGTCACCTCGAAATGCCCCATGCCGTCGCGGGCGCCGGCGTGCCCGGCGTGGAGATGGCTCTGATCCTTGACCTGCAGGTGGGCCGGTGAAAACCCGGCCTCGAGGCTCTCCTCGATTGACTTAATCCGTTCGGCCGTCAAGGCAGCACCCGTTTGAACGGTTTCACCTGGACCTTGCGATATACACCGGCAGCGACATACGGGTCCGCATCAGCCCACTGCGTGGCCTCCTCGAGCGAGGCAAATTCGGCAATGACCAGGCTGCCGGTAAAACCGGCTTCGCCAGCGTCTTCCGCGTCCACCGCAGGGTGGGGACCCGCTACGAGCAGCCGTCCGTCAGCGGCCAACGAACGCAGGCGCGCAAGGTGTGCATCGCGAGCCGTTGCCCGCAGCGGCAGGCTGTTGTCGTTGTCCTCACTGATGATTGCATACCACATCATTCGGATTCCCCGACTTCGGGCGCAGAATCATCGCCGCCGAGCTTTGATACCAGCCACAATCCCTGGGCGAGCATGAAGATGAAGGTGAGGGCGAGCAGGCCGAAGACCTTGAAGTTAACCCAGAACTTCTCGCTGAAATGGTAAGCCACGTAGATATTCGCTCCCCCCATGGCGGCGAAGAACAGCACCCAGACAACATTAAGCCTGCGCCAGTCGCCCGCAGCGATCTTCTCGGTCGGTAGTTCGCCGCCCATTTCCAGGAAGCGACGCACGAGCGGCTTTTCCCCGACCCACAGGCTGAGCAAAAACGCGACTGCAACGACCCAGTAAAACGCGGTTGGTTTCCAGTAGATGAAATCCGCATTTCGAAAGTAGAGGGCGGCGCCGCCGAACACGAGCAGAAAAATCGTCGACCACATGTACATCTTGTCGACTTTGCTCGTGCGGACGTACTTGATCACGAATCCGATCGGCATCGCGATCATCAGGGTGCCGATCGCGAAGTAGATGCCCTTGTACAGATAGGCGCCGAGGAAAAGAATCAGGGGCAGAAATTCGAACAGTACTTGCATCGGGAGGGCAGTCGCCTGGCCGGAATTGCGCGCATGATAACGCGATCTGGATGTCGCAGGCCACGATTGCAAGGGTATCGCCGGGGCGAGGAGTTCCCTAAAATCCGCGCGTGGCCAAATTCATCGAAGTTCATCCGGACAATCCGCAGCCGCGGCTTGTCGCGGAAATCGTCGAGACGATAAAGGGTGGGGGACTGATCGCCTACCCGACGGACTCGAGTTACGCCTTCGGCTGTCACATCGGCGACAAGCGTGCCATGGACCGGATTCGTCGCATCCGCCGCACCGACAAACATCACAATTTCACGCTGGTCTGCAGCGACCTCTCCGAAATCGGCACCTACGCGCGGCTGGACAACTGGGCCTATCGAATGCTCAAGTCGATGACGCCAGGGCCGTATACGTTCATCCTGCCCGCCACCCGCGAAGTGCCCAAGCGCCTGCAGCACCCGAAGCGACGCACGATCGGGCTGCGGGTCCCGGATCACGTGCTCGTGCGTGCGGTCCTCGAGGCCCTCGGGGAGCCGATCATGAGTTCAACGCTGCTGTTGCCGGGCGACGAGTTGCCCCTCACCGACCCGCATGAAATCGAGGCCCGCATCGGGCACGAGATCGACCTCATTATCGATGCCGGGCCAACCGGCATCGAGCCGACCAGCGTGATCGATCTGTCGGACGGCGCGGTCAAAGTACTGCGCGTCGGGCGGGGCGATGTCAGTGCCCTGGTGTGAGCCACGCAGGGCCCAAGTACGCTAGAATGCCCTGATATTGCCCTGGAAAGCCCATGAAGCCGGATCTCAAGGTCCTGAAGCGGGAGGACGCTCCGAAACCGCCGCAGGACGAAAAACAAAGCCCCGCGCAGAGTGAAATGCCGTTTGCCGTCGTCGACGGCGAGCCGATCACCACTTTGCCGCAGGACCTGTACATACCGCCGTACGCGCTGCAGGTATTCCTGGAGGCATTCGAGGGACCGCTGGACCTGCTGCTGTATCTCATTCGGCGCCAGAACATCGATATCCTCGACATACCGATCGCAGAGATCACCAAGCAGTACGTGCAATACATCGAGCTGATGAAGGAGATGCAGCTCGAACTCGCAGGTGAGTACCTGGTCATGGCCGCGATGCTGGCAGAGATCAAGTCGCGCATGTTGCTGCCGCGCGCCGAGACCGAGGATGAGGACGAGGAAGATCCTCGCGCCGAGCTCGTGCGCAGGCTGCAGGAATACGAGCGCTTCAAGAAAGCCGCGCAGGACATCGAGGAGCTGCCGCGGCTGGAACGCGATGTGTTCATGGCTGTGGCCGAGGCACCGGAACGAACGGTTGTCGAGCAGCTGCCGGACATCACCCTGAAAGAACTCCTGCTGGCGTTCCACGATGTGCTCAAGCGTGCGGAGATGTATTCGAATCTGCACGTCACGCGTGAGCCGCTGTCGGTTCGACAGCGGATGTCAGAAGTCCTGAGCCGGGTGAAGGCCGGGACCTTCACCGGCTTCGCGGATCTGTTCGATCCCGAGGAAGGGCGCCTTGGCGTCGCGGTCACGTTCCTTGCGCTGCTGGAACTGCTGCGCGAGTCGCTTATCGAAGTCGTGCAGGCCAGCGAATTTGGCCCACTGCACGTCCGCGCCGCTTCAACCGTTCGCCTGGTAACAGAAGACGAACCGAGCCCGGCGGCCGATTCGTCACAACCCTGATACGCTACGCCGATGGACCAGACAGAAATCAAATACTTTATCGAGGCGGCGTTGCTGGCCGCCGGCCGCCCGTTGAGCGTGGACCAGCTGCAGGGGCTGTTTGACGGCCGCTCGGCGCCGTCGAAACCCGACATTCGTGCGGCGATAACGACGCTCGTGGAGGAGTATGAGCCTCGCGGCATCACGATTTCCGAAGTCGCGTCGGGATTTCGTATCCAGGTCAAGGCGGGCATGGCGGAGCGCCTGCAAAAGCTCTGGGAAGAGCGTCCGCCGCGGTATTCGCGCGCCCTGTTCGAAACGCTGGCGCTGGTGGCCTATCGGCAACCGATAACGCGCGGCGAGATCGAGGAGGTACGCGGCGTATCGGTCAGTGCGAATATCGTGCGTACACTGCTCGAGCGGGATTGGGTACGTGTCGTCGGTCATCGGGATGTTCCAGGTCGCCCGGAGATGTTCGGCACGACCCGGAACTTTCTGGACTATTTCGGGCTGAAAAAGCTCGATGACCTGCCGCCGCTTGCGGACCTGTCGGACTGGGAGAGCCTGCGCGTGCAGCTCAACCTGCCGGAAGTCGAAGATGAGGCCGCCGGTGACACCGAGCCGACCACGAATGTGCCGGTGCTGTACCCGGAGGACGGGCCGGAGCAGGCCAGTGCCGAAGAGTCGGCGGCGGAGATTGGACGCCGAACCGGAAGAGTCGCTTCCGGAAATCGCGGATGTCGAGGAGCAGCTCGTTGTCTCGGAGTGGCCGGATCCCAACAAGCCGACGGTCGTTGCATCGCTGGAACCGGGTGAGGACGACGACGACAAGGATGCGTCAGCCAGCGGTTGAGGAATAACGCGTTGCCGGAACGTGTGCAAAAAGTGCTGGCCGGCGCCGGGCACGGTTCCCGGCGCAAAGTCGAGCAATGGATTCGCGAGGGCAGGCTGGCGATCGACGGGCGCATCGCGCAGCTTGGCGACACGGTCACCGGTGACGAGACCTTCACCCTGGACGGCGCCACTCTTGCCGTGCAGGCCGTGCCGCCGTCGCACCGCTACATCGTCTACAACAAGCCCGAAGGCGAAATCGTTGCCCGGTCGGACCCGGAGGAGCGCCGCAAGGTGTTCGACTCATTGCCGGATCTGAAAGGCGCGCGGTGGGTGGCGGTCGGTCGGCTCGACATTGCCACGACCGGCCTGCTCATATTCACCACCGACGGGGCGCTTGCGAACGCCCTCATGCACCCGTCTTCGGAACTGCTGCGGCGCTACGCCGTCCGCATCCACGGTGATCCCTCCGCGGAGGACCTCGCGGCATTGAAGCAGGGCGTCGAACTGGACGACGGTATGGCCCGGTTCGAGAGCATTGAGGCCACGGGCGGCGACGGCCGCAACAAATGGTTCAAGGTCAGTCTGCGGGAAGGCCGCTACCGGGAGGTCCGGCGGCTCTGGGAGGCCCGCGGCCTCGAGGTTAGCCGCCTGATACGCATCGGCTACGGTCCGCTCGACCTGCCGCGCAAGCTGCGGCGGGGCAAGTACGAGGCGCTGACGCCGGGGCAGGTCCGCACGCTGTACCTCGCCGCCGGGCTCAAGCCGCCGATGCAAGCCCGAGTAAAGAAAAAGACACGAAAGTTTCGAAAAACCCGATAGTTAGAGCTATTACCTAATATAGTTTCGACTATTGGGCATCCAGGCTCTGGCCGGTTACGCCGCGGCTGTCGGGCCCCAGCAGATACATGTACGTAGGCAGAATCTCGTCTGCGGTCTTGAGGACATCGCGGTCTTCTGCCGGGTATGCCGCACGCCGCATCTCCGTGCGCACGGGCCCCGGGTTGACGCAATTTACGCGAATCGGACCATGTTCCTGCTCGCTCGCCAGCACCTGGGACAACCCCTCGGTGGCAAATTTCGACACCGCGTAGGCGCCCCAGAAAGGCTTTCCGGTGCGGCCCACGCCACTGCTCGTGAATAGGATCGAGGCGTCCTGCGACTGGTGCAGCAGCGGCAGGCAGACCTGGGTGATGGCGAAGGCAGCCGTTACGTTGACGTGCATGACCTGCTGCCACATGGCCGCGTCGTATTGCTCGATCGAGTAGCGTTCCCCGAGCATGGAGGCATTATTGACGAGACCATCGAGACGGCCGAACTCATCGGCCAGGCTGTCCGCGAGGGAGGTGTAGGCCTCGCCGCCGGCCGTGGCGAGATCCAGGATCGCGATCGAGGGTCGCGGCGCGCCGCCGAGGGCCTCTATCTCGTCATAGACTTTCTCGAGTTTCGCGGCATTGCGGCCGTGCAGGATGACCTGGGCACCGTGCGCGGCGGCATGGACGGCGAGGGCGCGCCCGATCCCGTCGCTCGCGCCGGTTATCAGGATGACGCGGCCCTCGAGGAGGCTGGCGGGATACGTGTAGTTTTTGGGGTCCATTACTGCAAGGTCTTGTCGGCTGAATCGGTGTCCTCGTCGGGGACAGGCTCGTCATCGCTGCTGCTCTCGATCATGGTCCGCGGCACCGGGTCCAGCGTGTCCAGCTTTTCGAGCGGCTTCTTGCCGTGCACGCCGAGCTCCACGAACTTGCGGGCACCCGGCAGCACGCTGCGCTCCAGCGAACCGACGGCCTTGTTGTAGTTTTCCACGCTGCTGGCGAGCTGCCGGCCGACACGGTTCATGTGCGAAACGAAGGTACTCAGGCGTCCGTAGAGGTCTTCGGCCAGGGCGCGAATCTCCTTCGCGTTGTCGGCGAGGGCCAGCTGCCGCCAGCCATAGGCGACGGCTTTCAGCAACGCGACGAGGCTGGTGGGCGTGGCGAGGATGATCTGCTGCGACAGGGCGTATTCGATCAGGTCGGGTTCCTCGTTGAGGGCGGCGCTGAGGAACTGGTCGCCCGGGATGAACAGGATGACGAATTCCGGGCTTTCCTCGAACTGGTCCCAGTAGGCTTTGGACGACAGCATGCGGATGTGCGCCCGGAGGCTCTTGGCATGGCGTTCGAGGCCCAGCTTGCGCTGCGCGTCGTCTTCCGCCTCGACGGCCTGCATGTAGGCATCGAGCGGTGTTTTGACGTCAACGACGAGCTCTCGCCGGTCCGGCATGCGCACGATCATGTCCGGCCGTATCACCTGGCCTTCTGCGACCGAGTGCACCTGCTCCACGAAATCGCAGTGTTCGACCATGCCCGCAAGCTCCACCAGCCGGCGCAGGGTGATCTCGCCCCAGCGGCCGCGCACCTCGGGGCGCCGTAGCGCCTTCGCCAGGTTGTGGGTCTCTTTGGTCAATGACGCCTGGGCTATGTGCATGGCCTCAAGCTGCGTGCGAATCGAGCCGTAGGCTTCGCTGCGGGATTTCTCCAGCGCCTCGATCTGCTTCTGGGATGCCTGCAGCGCTTCACGGATCGGCTTCACGAGGTTCTCGACCGCCTTCTCGCGTTCGCTCAACTCGCGTTTGGCTTGTTCGTTCTGCACGCTCATCTTTTGCTCGGCGAGGCGCAGGAAGGTCTCGCTGTTGGATTGCAGGGAACGGTTCGCCAACTCTGAAAACGAGCGCGCGAGCTCGCTGTTCGCGGCGTGGAAGGCGGCTTCACGCTCGCTCTGCAGGGCTTCCTGGTTCTTGATTCGTTCGCGCAGCTCGGCGTTCTCCGCCTCCAGCCGTTGCTGACGCCGGCGCGCGATCAGCCACATGACGATCGCGCCCAGCACCAGTCCCGCCAGCAGGGCCGGGCCGCCAAATTCCAGCCAGCGGGGATCTATCGCGATCGACTTCATCAGGCGTCCAGATTAACCGCTTTCAGCAGTATTTGCGTCAATTCGGCCGTATCTGCCGCGACCAGGTCTGCGCCCCAGCGCTGCGGGTCATCGTCCGGCGTGATGTAGCCGTACGCCGCCGCGATCGTGGCCATCCCGGCGTTCTGGCCGGCCTGGATGTCGCGGGACGCATCACCGACGTAGATCGTATTCTGCGGCAGCAGCCCGGCGAGCTCGCATGCGTGCAACAGCGGCGCCGGGTCGGGCTTGCGCTTTGGCAGCGTGTCACCGCTGACCGCGCAGGCGCAGCGCGTGGCAAGCGCCAGGCAATCGAGCAGTGGATCGGTGAGGTGCGCCGGCTTGTTGGTGACCACGCCCCAGGGCAGTCCGGCGGCATCCAGCACCTGCAACAGTACATCGAGCCCGGGAAACAGCACGGAAGTCTCGCAGACGCGCTGTGCATAGCGTTCGAGGTAGGCGGTATGAAGCTCGCTGCCGACCGCGTGCTCGATATCCGGGAAGCCGAGGCCGAGCAAGCCCAGTGCGCCGTTGGAGACGTACGCCCGGCCCAGTTCGTAGTCGACAGGGTCGAGGCCGTGGCTGCGCTGCAGTTCCTGCAGCACGGCCACCATGTCGGGGGCGGTGTCGACCAGCGTACCGTCCAGGTCGAACAGCACCGCGTTGCATCGGCCGGTTTCGAGCATCGACAAGGACTCTACTCGCTCGCGGGCCGGCGGAAATGCATCAGGTAATTGACGTCCAGGTTGTCGCCCAGCGAGTACTCCCGGGTGAACGGGTTGTAATGCAGCCCGATGCTCGACACCAGCTCGAGCCCGGCTTCCCGCGCCCAGGCGTCCAGTTCAGAGGGACGGATGAACTTGCGGTACTCGTGCGTGCCGGCAGGCAGCAGCTTGAGCACGTACTCGGCACCGACGATCGCAAACACGAAGGATTTGGGGTTGCGATTGATGGTCGAGAAAAACACGTCGCCGCCTGGTTTGACGAGCGCCTCGCAGGAACGGATCACCTCGAACGGTTGCGGCACGTGTTCGAGCATCTCGAGGCAGGTGACGACGTCGAATTCGCCGGCACGCTGCTCCGCCAGCTGTTCGGCCGTGGTCTGCAGGTAGTCGACCGCGACCCCGGATTCGGCCTGGTGGAGGCGAGCGACGGTGAGTGGTCCGTCGGCCATGTCGATGCCGGTCACGGTTGCGCCCGACTCCGCCATGGCTTCCGTGAGGATTCCGCCGCCACAGCCAACGTCGACGACCCGCCGGCCAGCCAGCTGGGTGGCCTGCCGAATCCAGTCGAGGCGCAGCGGATTGATCTGGTGCAGCGGGCGGAAGTCACCCTCGGGGTCCCACCAGCGAGCCGCCATGGCATTGAATTTGGCGACCTCCGCGGCGTCGACGTTGTCATGAACTGGGGTGGACTGACTCATACCTCTATGTCCTCGAATCGGCGATGCGTTGCCGCCACTCGTTGCTGCGCTTGAATATGCTTTCCCTGTTTATTGAGGTCAATTCGCCCCGATCAAGGAGGTGGCGCCCGGCGACCCATACGTCGGAGACCTGGTCGGCGCGCGTCGAGTACACGAGTTGCGAAACCGGCTCGTAGACGGGCTGGCTGTTGCAGCGTCGCAGGTCAATGCAGGTCAGATCCGCCCACTTGCCCGGTTCGACCGAGCCGGTCTCGTGATCGCGGCGCAGTACCCGCGCCGCCTCGATGGTCGCCATCCGCAGTGCCTGCTCCGCCGCAATAGCGCCGCTGTCGCCGCTAGCCACCCTGGACAGCAGGGCGGCCAGGCGGATTTCCGCCAGGACATCGAGCAGGTTGTTGCTCGCGGCACCGTCGGTCCCGATACCCACCGCCACCCCGGCGTCCATGAAGGCCCTGACGGGCGCGATCCCGCAGGCCAGTTTCAGGTTGGAGGCGGGGCAATGCGCTACCCCGGCGCCCGCCGCTGCCAGGCGCGCGATCTCGTCGGGCGTGACGTGGACTGCGTGAACCGCAAGCAGAGATGCGTTCAGCAGACCGAGCTCGTCGAGGCGCTCGAGCGGGCGCTTTCCGGTCGCCTCGAGCGATTGCGCGACTTCGGCAGCCGATTCGTGCAGATGTATCTGCACTGGCACATCGAGCTGGTCGGCGAGCACCCGCAGTTCGGTAAACGAGGCATCCGACAAGGCCCGGGTCATGTGCGGCGCGAAACAGGTCGAAATCAGCGGGTGGTCGGCGTAGCGGTCGTGGACCAGGTCGGAGCCCTTGCTCAGATACTCGGCGGCGTCCTCCGCCCAGGCGGTGGGAACATCGACCACCGGCGTGCCGATCACCGCCCGCATATGCAGGTCGACAGCGGTCTCCGCGACGATCTCGGGAAAGAAATACTGGTCGCTGAAGCAGGTAATGCCGGCTGTGAGCATCTCGGCGATCGCGAGCTCCGTGCCGTCACGGACCAGCTCCGCGCTCACAAAGCGCCGTTCCACCGGCCAAATGCCATCCCGCAGCCAGGATTCCAGCGGCAAATCGTCCGCAAGCCCCCGGAACAGCGTCATGGCCGCGTGGCAATGGCTGTTGATCAGTCCCGGGATCAGCACGTGGCCTGGTCGGTCGACGAACACGCTGGGCTGGAACGCCTCGCGCGCCTCCGCGACGGGAAGAATGGCGGCAATGCGGTCGTCGACAACCGCCACCGCGTGGTCCTCGAGGACCACGCCGGCCGGTTCTATCGGTATGCACCAGGTCGATGCAATCAGGGCGTCGCAGTGTCGCATTCAGGCTCGTGCCGGTTCGGTTTTCGGGAGGCGCGGGGCCGCAAACGAGAGGGCAGTATACAGGCCGGGGCAAACGGCGCCAGCAGGCCCTTCAGCCCCCCGAAAAGCCGGCCAAAACGCTGCTGAATCAGGCTTCGGTATGGTAGAATTCACCCTTGGTAAATGTTCGAAACCCGGCTGCCTCAGGCCCGGGAAGTTCGACACGTTTTTTCGTATTGAACCCGCAATTTACGCGTCTTCCGGACTCCGCTCTACGGGCGGAGCCGCGCTGCGATTGTGAGCTGAAAAAGTAACCCGATATGGCTGAAGTTGCCCAGGAACTGCTGTCCGTCAACCTCGAAGACGAGATGAAGCAATCCTATCTCGACTACGCGATGAGCGTCATCGTGGGTCGAGCACTGCCCGACGTCCGAGACGGCCTCAAACCGGTGCATCGCCGCGTGCTGTACGCGATGCGTGAACTCGGCAACGACTACAACAAAGCCCTACAAGAAATCGGCGCGTGTCGTCGGCGACGTGATCGGCAAGTACCACCCGCACGGCGACACGGCCGTGTACGACACGATCGTGCGCATGGCACAGCCCTTTTCCATGCGCTACTTGCTGGTCGACGGGCAGGGTAACTTCGGTTCTGTGGACGGCGATGCGCCGGCGGCCATGCGTTACACGGAAGTCCGAATGTCGCGGCTGGCGCACGAGTTGCTGGCCGATATCGAGAAGGAAACGGTCGACTTCGTCGAAAACTACGATGGCTCGGAGAGCGAGCCGTCGGTCATGCCGACGCGGGTGCCAAACCTGCTGGTCAACGGCTCTTCGGGTATCGCGGTGGGCATGGCGACCAATATCCCGCCGCACAACCTGAACGAGGTCATCAGTGCCTGCCTCGCGATGATCGACGACCCGTCCATCGAGGTTCCCGCCCTGATGGAGCATCTGCCGGGGCCCGACTTCCCGACCGCCGGTATCATCAACGGCGCCCAGGGCATCTATTCGGCTTACCGGACGGGCCGCGGGCGCGTCCACATACGTGCGCGCACGAAAATCGAGGAATTCAAGCCCGGTCGCGAAGCGATCGTGGTCACGGAACTGCCTTACCAGGTCAACAAGGCGCGCCTGATCGAGAAGATCGCCGACCTGGTCCGGGAAAAGCGCATCGAGGGAATCAGCGAGCTGCGCGACGAGTCCGACAAGGACGGCATGCGCGTCGTGATCGAACTCAAGCGCGGCGAGTCGTCCGACGTCGTGCTCAATAACCTCTACAAGCAGACGCCGATGCAGTCCGTTTTCGGCATCAACATGGTGGCGCTGCGGGACGGTCAGCCGCTGCTGATGAACCTCAAGCAGGTGCTCGAGGCTTTCCTCGCTCACCGCCGCGAGGTGGTGACCCGCCGGACGATCTTCGATCTGCGCAAGGCCAGGGACCGCGCCCACGTACTGGAAGGACAGACGGTCGCGCTCGCGAACATCGACGAAGTGATCGAGCTGATCAAGGCGTCGCCGTCGCCGGCCGACGCGAGGGAAGGACTGATCGCCAGGCCCTGGGAGCCCGGCGCCGTCACCGGCATGCTGGAGCGCGCCGGCAAGACGGATACCCGTCCCGATGAGCTCGCCGCCGAATTCGGCCTGCATGACGGCAAATACCATCTCTCGCCGGTTCAGGCACAGGCGATCCTGGATCTGAGGCTGCATCGTCTTACGGGTCTCGAGCAGGATAAAATATTAAATGAATACAAAGATATATTAGAGAAAATTACAGAATATTCTAATATTCTTGCGGATCCCGACAAGCTGCTCCAGGTCATCCGCGACGAGCTCGAGGACATCCGCAACCGCTACGGCGACGAGCGCCGCACCGAGATCGTGCAGGACCATTCGGACCTGCAGGACGAGGACCTGATTCCCGAGGAGGACGTCGTCGTCACGCTGTCGCACGGCGGCTACGCCAAGGCGCAGCCGATCGGGGCTTACCAGGCGCAGCGGCGCGGTGGCCGGGGGCGCTCCGCGACCCGGGTGAAAGACGAGGATTTCATCGACAAGCTGTTCGTCGCCAATACGCACGACACGATTCTGTGCTTCTCGAGCCGTGGCAAGGTCTACTGGCTGAAGGTCTACCAGGTGCCGCAGGCGAGCCGCGGATCGCGCGGCAGGCCCATCGTCAACCTGCTGCCGCTGGAACCCGATGAGCGCATCTACACGATCCTGCCGGTGCGGGAATTCGACACCGACAGCTTCGTGTTCATGGCGACATCCGCCGGCACGGTGAAGAAGACCCCGCTCAGCCAGTTCTCGCGGCCCCGTTCCAGCGGCATCATCGCAATCGATCTGCGCGACGAGGACAAGCTGGTCGATGCGAAAATCACGGACGGCGACGCAGAGATACTGCTGGTTACGTCATCCGGCAAGGGCATCCGCTTCCACGAGTCCGATGTGCGGCCGATGGGGCGCGGAGCCGCCGGCGTCCGTGGCATCAAGCTGCCGGACGACCACGAAGTCATTGCGCTCTCGATCGCCCAGGAAGGGCTCTTGCTCACTGCGACCGAGAACGGTTACGGCAAACGCACGGCCGTCGATGATTTCCCGCTGCAGGGCCGCGGCGGGCAAGGCGTTATCGCGATACAGACGACCAAGCGCAACGGCCGCACCGTCGGCGCGGTGCTCGTCGCGGAGGACGACGAGATCATGCTCATCAGCTCTAACGGCACGCTGGTACGCACACCGGTTGACGACATTTCGGTGCAGGGCCGCAATACACAGGGCGTGCGCCTGATCCGCGTGGAGGAAGGCCAGCGTCTGGTCGGCGTCGCGAGAATCGAACCGATCGACGAAGAGGATGAAGAATAGGGCAGTATAAGCATATGCACATTCCGCTAGTGCATTGATTGCGCTAACCCGCAACAATAAGTGGCTTGTTATTTGCCGGTAACACGGCTGCCTCACCCTTGGAATTCACGACAAACCCGCAAGGACTCCAGCGACATGTCTCGCGTCTACAATTTCAGTGCCGGTCCCGCCGCGCTGCCGCTCGAAGTGCTCCAGGCCATCCGTAACGACATCCCCGACTGGGAGGGGACCGGCATGTCGGTCATGGAAGTCAGTCACCGGAGCAAGGAATTCGTGGCGCTCGCTGAACGCGCCGAAGCCAATTTCCGGGCGTTGCTCGATATTCCGGACGATTACAGCGTGCTTTTCGCGCAGGGTGGCGCCACGTTGCAGATGTCGATGGCGCCGATGAACCTCGCGGCAGCGGGCGACACCGTCGACTACGTCATCACCGGCAGCTGGGGCAAGAAAGCCGCCGGCGAGGCCCGCAAGTTCTGCAATGTAAACGTCGCCGGCGACAGCTCCGACGAGAACTTCACGTACATTCCCGAGGAGTCGTCGTGGCAGCGCAGCGATGATGCCGCGTACCTGCACATCACGCCCAACGAAACGATCGCCGGCGTCGAGTTTCATTTCGTGCCTTCGGGCGACGCGCCGATCGTCGCGGACATGTCGAGCACGATCCTGTCACGCCCGATCGAGGTCAGCGCTACGGCGTGATTTACGCCGGCGCGCAAAAGAACATCGGCCCGGCGGGTATCACGCTGGTCATCGTCCGTAACGACCTGCTCGAACGTGCGCCGCTGAATCTGCCGCACCTGATGACGTGGCAGTCGTATGCGGAGTCCGGCTCGATGACGAATACGCCACCGACCTTCGCCTGGTACGTGGCCGACCTGGTGTTCCAGCATCTGCAGGGATGGCGGCGGTCTGCAGGCGATGGCTGAGGTCAACGCGCGCAAGGCGGCGAAACTCTACGCAGCGATCGATGAGCTCCGATTTCTACTCGAACCCGGTGCAGGTCGACTGCCGCTCCCGGATGAACGTGCCGTTCGTGCTTGCCGACGCGTCCCTCGATGCCGAAGTTCCTGCAGGAATCGGCCGCGGCCGGGCTCACAAACCTGAAGGGGCACCGGTCCGTCGGCGGCATGCGCGCCTCGATCTACAACGCGGTGCCGGAGGAAGCAGTCGACGCCCTGATCGAATTCATGGGCGAATTTGAACGAGTTAACGGGTAGGAATCCATGTACAAGGTTTTGACACTGAATAACATTGCGGTAGCGGGCCTGAGGCGCCTGCCGCGCGAGCGCTACGAAATCGCCTCCGAGATCGCGCATCCGGATGCGATCATCTTGCGCTCCTACAACATGCACGACATGGACATCCCCGAGACGGTGGTCGCCATAGGCCGGGCCGGCGCCGGGACCAACAACATCCCGGTCGATGCGATGGCCGCCCGTGGCGTGCCGGTATTCAATGCGCCCGGGGCGAATGCGAACGCGGTGAAAGAGCTCGCCATGGCGGGGCTGCTGCTGGCGGCGCGCAATATTTGCGATGCGCGCGAGTACGTCAAGGGTCTCACCGAGACAGGCGACGCGCTGAACAAGGCCGTCGAGGCCGGCAAGAAACAGTTCGTCGGTTTCGAATTGCCCGGCAAGACGCTCGGCGTAATCGGGCTCGGCGCCATCGGTGTCCAGGTCGCGAATGCGGCCCTGGAATTGGGTATGAAGGTGATCGGCTTCGATCCCAGCGATCACGGTGCGGCGCGCCTGGCAGCTGTCCTGCCGGTGTCGAGCACGCGGAGACCCTCGACCAGCTCTTCCAGCACGCTGACGCGGTTACGGTCCACGTGCCGCTGATCGACGCCACTCGCAATCTCGTGAACAAGGACCGTATCGCCTTGATGAACGAAGGGCGGCACGATCATCAATTTTGCGCGTGGCGGCGTGGTCAACAACAAGGCTGCGCTGGCCGCCCTCGACAGCGGCCAGTTGCACGCTTACGTGTCGGATTTCCCGACGCCCGAACTGATTGCGCATCCCAAGGTCGTGGCCTTGCCGCACCTTGGCGCATCGACGGCGGAGGCGGAGGAGAACTGCGCGATCATGGTCGCGGAGAACCTCAAGGACTACCTCGAAAACGGGAACATTCGCTTCTCGGTGAACTTCCCCGAGTGCCGGTTACCGCGCATGAATGCCTACCGGGTTACCATCGCCAACGCCAACGTGCCCAACATGGTGGGCCAGATCTCGACGTGCCTCGGTGATGCCGGGCTCAACATCGAAGATCTGCTCAACAAGTCCGTCGGCAACCTCGCGTACACGATCGTCGATGTCAACGAACCGGTTACGGATGAAATCGAACAGAAGCTGCGTTCAATAGCCGGCGTGTTGACTTTGCGAAACCTGGGTAAGCCTGTAACCTGACCGGCGATGGCCGACAACGACAAGCACGCCGCCGGCAACGAGCTGGCGAAGATCCGCGAGCGCATTGACGAGATCGACGAGCGCATTCAGTCGCTCATCAACGAGCGCGCGCGTCTGGCGCAGCAGGTCGGGCTTTCCAAGGGCGACCTGGCCTCGGCTGTGGATTACTACCGGCCCGAGCGCGAGGCGGAGGTGCTGAGGAAGATCCAGGCCCGTAACGAGGGTCCGCTGCGCGACGAGGAGATGCTGCGCCTTTTCCGCGAGATCATGTCGGCCTGCCTGGCGCAGCAGGAACCACTCAAGGTCGGTTTCCTCGGGCCGGAAGGCACGTTTACCCAGACCGCCGTTTACAAACACTTCGGTCACTCGGTGCGCGCGCTGCCATTTCATACCATCGACGAAATCTTCCACGAGGTGGAAAGCGGTGTAGCGGATTTCGGCGTAGTTCCGATCGAGAATTCGACGGAAGGCTCTGTCAACAACACGCTCGACATGTTCCTGACTTCGCCCCTGAAAATTGCCGGCGAGATCGAGCTGAAGATCGAACAGCACCTGCTCGGTAGCGAGAAGGGCCTCGACAAGATCGAGCGGATTTGTGCGCACGAACAGTCGCTCGCGCAATGCCGCGGCTGGTTGCGGGAGTACCTGCCGCACGTCGAACTGATCGGGATGTCGAGCAACGCGGCCGGCGCACGCCGCGCGCGTGATGAAGCGGGCACGGCGGCTATCGGACCGGCCGTCGCAGCGGACGTCTATGACCTGGAGGTGCTGGTCAGCAATATCGAGGATCGTGCCGACAATGCGACCCGCTTCCTCGTCATCGGGCGCGAACTACTCGCCGCCAGCGGCAGCGACAAGACGACCATCCTGGTTTCGACCAGCGATACGGCAGGCGGCGCCGGCGTGCTGCACCAGCTGTTGCAGCCGCTCGCCAATCACGGAGTCAGCATGACCCGCATCGAATCGCGCCCGTCGCGCCGCAGAAACTGGGACTACGTGTTTTTCATCGATCTCGATGGTCACGCGGAAGAGTCGCCGGCGCGCGAAGCGCTGGCGGAACTCCAGGATCGGAGTTCGCTGTTCCGGATCCTGGGCGCTTACCCCAAGGCAGTCGGGTAACCCCGAGGGGACGGGAGCCCGGGTGGACTACCTGATCCAACCAGCGGCCGTCGGTGACGGCGACCTGAGCGTGCCGGGCGACAAGTCGGTGTCTCATCGCGCGATAATGCTCGGCAGTATCGCGGAAGGCGTGACCGAGGTGCAGGGCTTCCTGGCCGGCGAGGACTGCCTCGCTACGATGGGGGCGTTTCGCAGCATGGGCGTGACCATCGAGCAACCGGGTAGCACGGAACTCATTATTCACGGCGTTGGCCTGCACGGACTGCAGGCACCGCAAGGCCACCTCGACCTGGGCAATTCGGGCACCGCCATGCGGCTCATGACCGGCCTGCTTGCCGGGCAGGACTTTTGCGCCACGTTGACCGGTGATGACTCGCTCACAGGCCGGCCCATGCAGCGTGTCATAACGCCACTGGGCCTCATGGGCGCCGCGATCGACAGCCGGGACGGCAAACCGCCGCTCCACATTCGGGGCAACCCGGCTCTCGTGGCTATCGATTACGCGCTGCCGATGGCCAGCGCCCAGGTGAAATCCGCCATCCTGCTCGCGGGCCTGTATGCGCACGGCCGCACGGCGGTCACCGAGCCGGCGGTAACGCGAGACCACACGGAACGGATGCTGCGCGGCATGGGCATGCCTGTCAGCACGGAAGGGAGTCGCATCGAGATCGAGGGGCCTGCGAGGCTGCGGGCACGCCGTGTCTCTGTGCCAGCGGATTTATCGTCGGCCGCATTCATCATTCTTGCGGGCCTGCTGGCAGACAACGCGGACGTACTGATCCGGAATGTGGGCGTGAACCCGACGCGCACCGGTGTCCTCGATATCCTCCAGGCGATGGGGGCCTCGATCGTGCTGGAAGACCGCCGCGACCTTGGCGATGAGCCGGTCGCGGACATCCGCGTACGATCATCGGAACTTCGGGGCATCGACGTCGACCCTGAGCTGGTGTCGCTGGCCATCGACGAGTTCCCGGTATTGTTCGTTGCCGCTGCGGCGGCGCGGGGGACGACCCGATTCACGGGCATAGGCGAGCTCCGGGTGAAGGAGAGTGACCGCATTGCGGCGATGGCCACGGGCCTCCGGGCCCTCGGCATCCGGGTCGAGGAGTCCGACGACGGCGCAATCGTCCATGGCGGGCAATTCTCGGAAGGCGAGGTGGACAGTTTTGGCGACCACCGCATCGCCATGTCGCTCGCGGTCGCGGGTACCGTCGCGGACGGGCCGGTCAGGGTACGCGACGTGGCCGCGGTGGAGACGTCGTTCCCGGGCTTTCCGGGCTGCCTGGGAACGATCGGCGCCGATATCCGCTGCATTGCCGGGGAATCGGCATGAGCAAGCGGCCGCCCGTCATCGCGATCGACGGACCGAGCGGATCGGGCAAAGGTACGATCGCGCGCCGGGTTGCGGCGGCCCTTGGCTGGCACCTGCTGGACAGCGGCGCGCTGTACCGCCTGCTGGCGCTCGCCGCCGCGCGACGCGGCGTCGCCCTCGACGATGCCCGCGCGCTCGCGGAGCTGGCCGAAAGGCTCGATGTTCGATTCGGTACCGGCGCCGACGGCGAGGAGCTGGTCTGGCTGGACGGCGAGCCGGTCAGCAGCGAGCTGCGCACCGAGGAGGCGGGGCGCGGGGCCTCCACGGTGGCTGCGCTGCAGCCGGTTCGGGACGCGCTCATCGCGTTGCAACGGGGCTTTCGCAAGCGCCCGGGACTGGTCGCCGACGGCCGTGATATGGGCACCCACGTGTTCCCCGAGGCGGAACTCAAGGTGTACCTTACGGCCAGCGCGGACGAGCGCGCACACAGGCGTTATAAGCAGTTGAAAGACAAGGGTATTGATGTTAGCCTTGCCGCCCTTTCGCGGGACATAGAGGACCGTGACCGGCGGGATTCCGAGCGATCGGTTGCGCCGCTGAGGCCGGCTGAGGATGCCAGGATTCTGGATTCCTCGGACCAGTCCATTGATACCGTGACGGATACGGTGCTGGGCTGGGCCAGGGAAGTGCTGGCCAAAGAACTCTAGATATCACCAGGAAAGGAATGGGTTGAATCGGACAAGGAGTCCGGTTCTTTTTCGTAGTGTCCGTCAGCCACAGGACGTGGTGTGACGTTTTTTGGGAAGGGACCCTTGCCGCTGCAGGCGTCCTTTTGGTTAATTAAATGTCTGAAAGTTTTGCTGAGTTATTTGAAGAGAGTTTTGCGAGTCAACAGATCAAGCCCGGTTCCATCATCACGGGCGTCGTTGTCGCAGTCAATGACGATGTCGTAATCGTCAGCGCCGGTCTCAAGTCAGAGGCCGTCATCCCCATCGAGCAGTTCAAAGGCGACATGCGTGACGGTGAAATCTCCGTCGGCGATGAAGTCGAAGTTGCGCTGGATGCCGTCGAGGACGGCTTCGGCGAGACCCGGCTGTCCCGCGAGAAAGCCATTCGCGCGCGCACCTGGACCGACCTCGAGAAGGCGTTCGAGAAAGGGGAAGTTGTCGAAGGCGTTATTAACGGCCGCGTCAAGGGCGGCTTCACCGTCGAGATCGACAACGTTCGCGCGTTCCTGCCCGGGTCCCTGGTGGACGTCCGGCCGGTACGCGACCCGGCCTATCTCGAAGGGAAGAGCCTCGAATTCAAGGTCATCAAGCTCGACCAGCGACGCAACAACGTGGTTGTTTCGCGGCGCGCGGTCGTGGAACAGGAATACTCCGAGGAACGCGAACAGCTGCTTGCCGAGCTGCAGGAAGGCAATACCGTCAAGGGAATTGTAAAGAACCTGACAGACTACGGCGCCTTCGTGGATCTTGGGGGCATAGACGGCTTGCTCCATATCACCGACATGGCCTGGAAGCGCGTCAAGCACCCGTCGGAAGTCGTGAACGTCGGCGACGAGATCGAAGTGAAGATTCTCAAGTTCGATCGCGAACGTCAGCGCGTTTCGCTGGGCATGAAGCAGCTGGGTGATGATCCCTGGAAGGATCTCGCTCGCCGCTACCCGCCGCAGACGCGAATCTTCGGCAAGGTCACGAACATCGCCGACTACGGCTGTTTCGTGGAGATCGAGGACGGTGTCGAAGGCCTCGTGCACGTCTCCGAGATGGACTGGACCAACAAGAACGTCAACCCGTCACGCATTGTGCAGGTCGGCGAGGAAGTTGAAGTCATGGTCCTGGAGATCGACGAGGAGCGGCGCCGGATTTCGCTCGGCGTCAAGCAGTGCAAGTCGAACCCCTGGGCCGAGTTTGCGGCGACGTTCAACCGTGGCGACAAGGTCAGCGGCCAGATCAAGTCGATCACCGACTTCGGGATCTTCATCGGTCTCGACGGCGGCATCGACGGCCTCGTGCACCTGTCGGATATTTCCTGGGATATGCCCGGGGAGGAAGCCGTGCGCAACTACAGCAAGGGCCAGGAAATCGAGGCGGCTGTTCTCGCGATCGACGCGGAACGCGAGCGTATCTCGCTCGGCGTCAAGCAGCTCGAGAAGGACCCGTTTTCGGCCTGGCTTGCGGAGCATCCCAAGAACACGATCGTCACGGGCACGGTCACCGAAGTCGATGCGCGCGGCGCGCTGGTCGATCTCGGCGACGGCGTGATCGGATCGCTGCGAGCTTCGGAGCTGGCGCGTGGTCGGGTCGAGGATGCGCGCATGGTGCTGAAGGTCGGCGAGGAAGTCGAAGCCAAGTTCACCAACGTCGATCGCAAGAACCGCTCGGTTCAGCTGTCGATCAAGGCGAAGGAGGTTCACGAGGAGGCCGAAGCGATCAAGGACTACAAGTCCGAGGCCGGTTCGGCGCCTGTCGGCACCACGCTGGGCGAGCTTCTGAAGGAAAAAATGTCCGGCGGAAGCAAATAATAAGTAAAAAAGGTAGCCCGGACCCTTCGGTCCGGGCTATATTTGTCAATACTATCGGTGGGTTACGCGCCCCGGCCAGGACCGAAGTTAAAAAAATGACAAAATCCGAACTCATAGAAGCCATCGCCCGCAAGCAGAAGCACCTTCCTGCAAAAGACGTCGAACTCGCGGTCAAGCACCTGCTGGACCTGATGAGCGACTCGCTGGCCAGGGGAGAGCGAATCGAAATCCGCGGATTCGGCAGCTTCTCTCTGCATTTCCGGCCGCCACGTATCGGCCGCAATCCAAAGACCGGCGAGGCGGTGGCCCTGTCCGGCAAGTACGTGCCGCACTTCAAGCCGGGCAAGGACCTCCGAGAACGGGTCAACGCCAGCCGCAGCTTTCCTATCAAGAACTGAACACCAGGCGCGGCAACAGCCGATGCCCGGTTACCAAAACGGCGCTAAAGCAATACACTCTCATGCTACCAGGGCCAAAACTGGCAGCTTTGGAGTGAGCGAATGTTGAAGAAAGCCGGCCTGATTCTACTGTTGATCCTCATCTTCGGCGTCATGGTCGTGTTCTCGTACCTGAACACGGGCGATGTCGAGGTCAACCTGGCTTTCGTCAGCATTGCCACGTCCGTATCGATCGCATTCACCGTCACGCTCGTTGTGGGCTGGCTCCTGGGCGTAATCAGCATGGGGGTTTTCGCGCTTCGGCTCGTGAACGAGAGGCGCACGCTGCGGCGTGCATTGCGCGTGTCGGAATCGGAAGTCACGTCGCTGCGTAACCTGCCGTTGTCCGATGCCGACTGAGTCCACATTTCTCCTTGCCGGATTGTTCCTGCTGCTTGCCGCGGCGGGCTGGGCGATGGGACGTTTCGGTGAACGGGACGACGAGCATCCCGTACCTCCCCTGAATATCGATTACCTGAAAGGCCTCAACTTCCTGCTGAACGAGCAGACCGACCAGGCGCTGGAACATTTTCTCGAGATGGTTCGCGTCGACGACAAGACGATCGAGACGCACTTCGCGCTTGGCAGCCTGTTCCGGCGCCGCGGAGAAGTGGACCGGGCCATTCGCATACACCAGAACATCATCGCGCGGCCCGACCTGGCGGCCGAGCAGAGGGACCAGGCCCTCTATGCGCTGGCCAAGGATTACCTGCACGCGGGCCTCCTGGATCGTGCGGAAAACCTGTTTGCGCGCCTGTCGCAGGGATCGCGCTACCAGGTCCAGGCGCTGGAGTCGCTGTGCCGGATCTACGAGCAGGAGAAAGAATGGGAGCGGGCGATCGACGCTGCCGTAAAGCTCGAGGTTCTTGGTGGGCGGTCACTGGCATTGCAGGTTGCGCATTACTATTGCGAGCTTGCGGAAGCCGCTGCGCTACGCAATGACTATTCCGCAGCGCGCGCTTACGTAAAGAAGGCACAGACCGGCCGCCCGCGCACGATGCGTGGCGCCCTGACGCGCGCGCACATTGCGCAGGAAACCCACGACAACAAGACCGCACTGCGCCTCTACCACCGCATCATCGACGAAAACACCTACCTGATCGCAGAGGCGTTGCCGGAGATCGTGGCCATCTACACGCGGGAAGACGAACTCGCGGAGCTGGAACGGGCTCTCAAGTCCCTGCTGCAGAAGCACCCGGAGATGAGTTCGCTGATCGCCTATACCGCTATCGTCAACGATATCGGGGGAATTGCGATCATTGACGAGGTAGTGAAGCACTACATGCTGAACGAGCCCACGCTGGCCGAGTTCGTCGACCTGCAGCGGCTCTCCGGCCATGGGCACGACGAGGAAGAGTCGGTGCTCGCGAAAATTCGCAAGGCGCTGAGCAAGCTGGCCAACGCTTCGCCGCGCTACCAGTGCCAGGAATGCGGTTTTTCCAGCCAGCGCCTGCTATGGCAGTGCCCGAGCTGCCGTAACTGGGAAACCCAGCGACCGGCGTCGCGCGTTCAGTTCGACACGATCCTCCAGCACAGCATCACCCGGTCTTGAAGGCCGGCTAGCCCGGCAAATCCGGTCCAAGCCGCCAGTTTCTGGAGCGGTACCGATCGACCTCCTTTCCTAAGCTCCGATTACGCGCCGTGATGCTGCGGCATGTCCCCAACAGGCAAGAGGAGCCCTTGAATGAACAACTGGATTACAACAATCGCGCTGTTTGTCCTGCTGCTGCCCGTCCTGGCGCTGGCCGGGCCCGTCAACGTCAACACCGCAGACGCGGAAACCATCTCGGAGTCGCTGCAGGGCGTTGGCCTGAGCAAGGCCAGGGCGATCGTCGAGTACCGGCAGAAACACGGTCCTTTCAGGTCCGCGGACGATCTGTCGCTGGTCAAAGGTATCGGCGAGCGCACCGTCGATCTGAACCGCGAGAATATCCTGGTTGCGCCGGCGGCGAAGAAGTAGGCGCCGCAATCCGTGCAGGGGCCGCAGCCGGCATACCGGCGCGGGCCCTGCAGCGGCAGGGAGGCCTCTGTCGAGGAACCGGGCGCCATAATTGGCTATCATGCGCCCCTCGCAAGCTGATGAGGGAGCGTGACATTGAGTCAGAAGATCCGAGCGGCCGTGTTTCCGGTCGCGGGGCGTGGAACACGATTCCTGCCCGCAACGAAGGCCAGTCCGAAAGAGATGTTGCCCATCGTGGACAAGCCGCTGATCCAGTATGCGGTCGAAGAGGCCGTCGATGCGGGTGCCACCAAGCTTGTGTTCGTGACCGGCAGTTCGAAACGAGCGATCGAGGATCATTTCGATACGGACCCGGAGCTCGAGACCGCATTGAAATCGGCCGGCAAGGACGACCTGCTGAAGACCATACAGGGGATTGTCCCTCCGGGCGTTACCTGCATTTACATTCGGCAGGGAGAGCCGCTCGGACTCGGCCACGCCGTGCTGTGCGCGCGGCCGGCTGTCGGGGATGAGCCGTTCTTCGTACACCTCGCCGACGACCTGATCGCGGGTGCCACGCCGTGTCTGACGCAGATGGCAGCCGAGCATGAGCGCCACGGCGGTGGTGTCATCGCGGTGGAGACGGTGCCGCCCGAGGAGACCTCCAGTTATGGCATCGTTGCCGTCGACGAGGCAAACGACGACCGCATTGTCCGCATCGTGGAGAAACCGGCGCCGCAGGATGCACCGTCCAACCTCGCCGTTGTGGGTCGTTACCTGCTGCCCGGAGCGATTTTTGACAAGCTCGAAAAGACGGGACGGGGTGCTGGCGGCGAGATCCAGCTGACAGACGCCATCGCGGACCTGCTCGACGAGTCGCCAATCTATGCCTACGCTTTCGATGGAGAGCGCTTCGACTGCGGCAGCAAGCTCGGTTACCTGAAGGCAACCGTGGCTCACGGTCTCGAGCATCCCGACACCGGCGATGCGTTTCGGGAGTACCTGACCGAAGTCATCTCCGGCTGATGCGGTTCCCGACGCTGACCGGCTTGCGCGCGCCACTCGCGGCCTTCCTGCTGTTGCTGCTGAATTCCGCGAGCGCACAGCACTCCTACCTCGTCGACTGGGATACTGTCGGGCGCGAAGCCATCGACCATCTCGTCGAACTCGTCAAGATCCCGTCGGTGAATCCACCCGGAAACGAAACCGAGGTCGCCGAGTACGTCAAAGCAGCGCTGGAAGCGGAGGGGATCGACTCCGATTTGTACGCACTGGACCCGGCGCGCGCGAACCTCGTAGCTCGTTTGCAGGGCAATGGCAGCCGGGAACCGCTCCTGATCATGGGCCATACCGACGTCGTCGGCGTGCAGCCCGACAAGTGGTACGAGGATCCTTTCTCGGGTGTCCGCAGGAACGGCTATATCTACGGTCGCGGCACACTGGATGACAAGGACAATGTTGCGGCGGGCATGATGGTGATGATCCTGCTGAAGCGCCTGGGCGTGCCGCTGGACCGCGACGTCATCTTTCTCGCCGAGTCCGGAGAAGAAGGTACTCCGGACGTCGGCATCAACTTCATGGTGGAGAAGCACTGGGACGTAATCGCGGCCGAATACGCCATCGCGGAGGGCGGCCAGGGCGTAATCCGTGACGGAAAGGTTCATACCTTTGGCGTCGAGACAACGGAGAAGATGCCGCGGCGCGTTACGCTGGTGGCGCGCGGCACACCGGGACACGGCTCCATACCGCGATTGGATAATGCCGTCATGATCCTCGCCAATGCCGTTGCGAAAGCGGCTGCGTGGCAGACGGAAATGCGCCTCAACGAGACCACCGAGACCTATTTCCAGCGGATGGCAGCGATTGCGCCGCCTGACGAGGCTTTGCTCTACGAGAACATCACGAACCCGGAGATGACCGAGGATATTCAGCAACGCTTCCTCGAAACGTTTCCTTACCACTACTCGATTCTGCGTACATCGGTGGTGCCCACGGTGATCGACGCCGGGTTTCGACGCAACGTCATTCCCTCGGAAGCGTCGGCCATCCTGGACATCCGCATGCTACCGGACGAGGACGTGGAGGGCTTCTATGCAAGTCTCGCCGAGGTTATTGACGACCCGCGCGTAGAGATCGTTCCGGAGCCGGTCTACCGGCCGGCCGCACCGCCATCGGAGACCGATAACGAGATGTTCCAGACGCTCGAGCGCGTCGCCGTCGAGATGTACCCCGAGGCGACGGTACTACCGATAATGAGCACCGGCGCAACGGACATGGCCCAGATGCGCGCCAAGGGCGTGCAGTCCTACGGCATCGGGCCGGCGCGCACGATTGACGAGATCAACAGCGGTTTCGGTGCACATGGCGACAACGAACGTGTCGCCGAGGACGCGTTCGTCAGCATGGTCGAGTACCTGTGGCGCGTTGTCCTCGAGATGGCGGCCAGCGACTGACCGAGGAACGATTGCGGCGCATTTCGGTCGATAGATTCACAGAATTTTTTGTCATCCTCTCGACAAACCGGGGACTTCGAATGAACAAGAATACGGCTCTCGCAATCTGCCTTCTCAGCTTCGCCAGCATCGCTGCTGCCGAGGAGGGAATGTGGACCATAGACAACTTCCCGTCCGAGCGCGTGGAAGACAGCTACGGCGTCAAGATCAACGATGCCTGGCTGCGTTCCGCCCAGCTGGCGACGACCCGCCTCGAAAATGGCTGCACCGGCTCATTTGCGTCTCCGGACGGCCTGGTACTGACCAACAACCACTGCGTCTGGGGCTGTATCCGCAATCTCAGCAGTGCGGAGCGCAACCTGTCGGATGAAGGTTTCATGGCGAAGAGCCGCGAGCAGGAACTCCGTTGCCCGGGTCAGCAGATTTCGGTCCTGGTGGACCTCGATGACGTGACCGGCAAAGTCGCCGGCGCGACGAAAGGCCTCGACGATGCAGCGGCCAACGATGCACGCAAGGCGGCGCTCACGGATCTCGAAACGCAATGTGAGCAGGCTGCGGGCGGTGAACTGAAGTGCGAGGCCGTATCCCTGTACAACGGCGGCCAGTATTTCATCTACAAGTACAAGCGCTACGACGACGTGCGCCTCGTATTCGCGCCGGAGGTCGATATCGCGGCGTTCGGCGGCGACCCCGACAACTTCAATTTCCCTCGCTGGTGCCTCGACATGTCGTTCCTGCGCGCCTACGAGGACGGCAAGCCCGCGTCGACGCCGAACTATTTGCGATGGCGGCAGGGCGGGCCGAAGTCAGCCGAACCGGTCTTTATCTCGGGCCACCCCGGCTCGACCGACCGGCTGCTCACGGTATCGCAGCTCAAGATGCAGCGCGATGTCATGTGGCCTTTGTGGCTGCTGCGTTACTCGGAGCTGCGCGGGCGCATGCTCGCCTGGGCGAGATACCAGTGACGAAGCCGCGAGAATCGTGCAGCAGCGTATAGCCGGCCTGGAGAACGGCATTAAAGTGCGTCGCAACCAGTTAAAAGCGTTGCACAACGACTCGATGATGGCCGAAAAGGAAAAGCAGGAACAGGCGATGCGCGCCGCAGTGGCCGCCGATCCGGAACTGCAGGCCGCCTACGGTGAGGCCTGGGCGCTCATCGACGGGGCGATCGGCAGGTACCGCAACTTCTATGAGGAGCACCTCTTCATCGAAAACGCTGCAGGCCTCAACAGCGAGCTGTTCGACCATGCGCGCACCATCGTGCGCGGCACGGCCGAGCGGGAACTCCCCAACAGCGAGAGGATTCGCGCCTACACGGAGGCAGCGTTGCCCCAGGTCGAACAGGCACTGGCCGCTGAACGGCCGATCGACAAAGACTACGAGAAGCTCCAGCTCACGTTTGCCCTCGAAAAAATGCGCGAGTGGCTGGGGCCGGACAGCAAGTACGTGCACAGGATTCTCGGCAAGGAGTCTCCGGAGGACCTGGCGGCCGCTCTTGTTGAAGGCAGCCAGCTGGACGACCCGGAAGTTCGCATGGCGCTTTGGGAGGGCGGCATCGAAGCCGTAAACGCCAGTGAGGATCCGATGATCAAGCTGGCGCTCGACATCGATCCCGAATCACGTGCGCTCAGGAAACGCTACGAGGACGACGTGGAAGCGCCGCTGACGCGCGGCGAAGAAATGATTGCGGATGCCCGTTTCAGAGATCTACGGCTCGGAAACCTACCCGGACGCGACGTTCACATTGCGGATAACCTACGGCGCCGTGGAAGGCTGGGAAGAGAAGGGCGAGATGGTCGACCCGTTCACCCGCACGAGCCGCCTGTTCGAAAGGACGACCGGGCAGCGGCCCTTCATGTTGCCCGACACCTGGCAGGCTGCGAGGGAGCAGCTCGACCCGGACACACCCTTCAATTTCGTTGCCACCACCGATATCACCGGCGGCAACTCGGGTAGCCCGATCGTTGCGGCCGACGGGAGCCTGGTTGGCCTCGCGTTCGACGGCAACATCCACTCGATCGCAGGTGACTACTGGTTCGACCCAGCCACTAACCGGACGGTTGGCGTCAACACGGCCATCATGCTCGAGGCGCTCGAGACGGTGTATGGCGCGGATCACCTGGTCGATGAACTGACAATCGTCGAGTGAGGCGTACGGTAAAGTCTGGAGCGCTTGGATACGGGGTCCTCGGCAATATGGGCAGCGTGGATACCGCTTGCGCCATCGAGCCGCTGCGCATGTTGTACTGCATTCCAGGGTTCCCCCGGGACCAGTGGACACACGCTTTCAAACTATTGAAGTAACTGGTAAAAAGGGTCCAGGCCTTCGCGGTGGGTGTCTCGTCGCCTAGGCATATCCCCCAATTGTGAACCCGCCCGGTCGCCGCACAATGATCCTCATGGGGCGGCCAGACGGCGAATCCCCGAATGAGCGAGTGGCGCATGAACCGACATAAATTCAGCCTTATGGGGCTCGGTTTGGCCCTGCTGTACTGGTTTGGCGAGTCCGGGATCCACCGCTTCGTCTACGCCGAGGAATTCTTCGAAATTGTCCCCTCGGACGTCAATGAATTCTGGATGCGCCTGCTCATTGTCGCGCTGATCATCGGTTTCGGGTTCTTTGCCGATAATCGGGCCAGGAAGATAAAGCGCACCGAGCGAGAGAAACACCAGGTCTACTGTCGCGACGGTCCGTTCGACCCAGCACATCCTGAACAACCTGATGAACCAGATGCAGTTGGCGTTCCTCGATCTCGAGAAAGAACACTGCCTCGAAAGCGAAACCAGGAAACTTCTCGAGCGCTCGATCCGCGAAAGCAAGCAACAGGTCGAACGCCTCAGCTCGGTTTCGGATATCAGCAGTGAGTCGATCGAGGACTCTGTAAGACCAACGTGATGTCCGGAGCTTAGAGCGATCCTGCACGCCGTCGGCGTATGTGCCTTGGGCCGAGCATAAAGAAGGCTTCAATGTTGAGGCCTACCTCGAGAGTTGGTTCCCGGGGGACCAGAGCCAGCGAGCACGAGGCCCGTGCAGGTAAGAAGCGCTGTCGTTATTCCAGTTGCGACCAGCCGCATCTGCAGGCCTTCGTGTGGCCCAGAACCATCGCCAGGCCCGCTACGAATCTTGAATGATGCAATGATTGGACGAATCGCTGTGGTCGCGACCTCAATGTGCAAACGAGGCGAGTCGCTTTTCTGAGCTCACACCGTAGCAAGTCGATCGTCGTTCTCACTTTTGCGCAATTATTACTGGCGAATCATTACCGAGGATTGCGAACCACGTGCTCCAGATACGAGATTATCTAGTATCCACTGGAGTTTTCAGTCTCAATATGATGAAAAAATGGCACAAATACGCTGCAGGATTCTTCCAGTATTGGAGTCGCGATTCGTTAATATGTTAAATGGGTGGAATGCGATTGAAAATGTAAATTAGGCCGAGTAGTTTCGTCCGTGACCGTTTAAGCGAGCGATTGCGGGAAGATGTCTGGAAGACGGCGGGCAGGGCACCCTCCGTATACAAATTACATAAGTAAAAATGGCGCGAGGCCGGGCCAAAAAATCCTAACCGACGATAAATGAGATGCGAAGCACGAGCGATCGCGAGGGTCAGTGGTCAATCGCATGATTCAAGTATTGACAGACCGCCCGTTCGCGCGAATCACAGACCTGCCAAAGCAGACATGGTGTGTGGGACCCAAGAAACCTAGGGAGATACAAACAATGAATAAGGGCATAAGTACGATTGTGAAAGCCGCTGGGCTGACCTTACTGGTTGGAGCAGGGGCCATTCAGCCGGCAGCGGCGCAGGATCGCATTTCCGTGCGGACCAGTGCGCTGCCCGCATCGATTTCAGACTTAAGATTGGCTGAACCGCTGTCAATACAGGCGGACCGGTCAAGCATTGACCCGGCACTTCGGGATGCCGAAGGGCGTCAAAAGGTACTGGTAAGGCTGCGGTCACCATCGGTTGCAAAATCGAACAGCAAGTCGCCGGCCGCTCAGCAGCAGCACAAAGCTAAACTCAAGAACGAACAATCGGCCTTTTTCAAACGAGCCAGCAAGTCGGCTCCCGGCGCCAAGATGATCACCAGTGCGCAAATGGTTCTGAATGCGGTCGTGCTCGAAGTTGACGCCGATTCGATCAAGGATCTGGCGGCCGACAAGGACGTATTTCGCATCTCTCGCGTCCGGGACTACGAGATGGACCTGTCAGAGACTGTACCCTACATTGGCGCCAGCGCCGTGCAGGGTGTCGGTGTTGATGGCAGCGGCGTGAGCGTCGCGGTGCTCGACAGCGGTATCGACTACTACCATGCCGCTCTAGGTGGTTCCGGCAACCCGGCCGATTATGCCGGCGACGATCCGACTATCGTAGAACCGGGCACTTTCCCGACTGCGAAGGTTGTCGGTGGCTACGACTTTACGGGTAGCGTGTGGCCATTCGGTCCGGAAATTCCTGACCCGGACCCCCTGGATGATGGTTCGGCGGCAGGACACGGTACACATGTCGCTGACATTATTGGCGGAAATGCTGGTGTCGCACCTGGCGTTGACCTGTATGCCGTGAAGGTATGCTCGTCGGTGTCTACATCCTGTTCGGGCGTTGCTCTGATCAACGGAATGGAATTTGTCGTTGACCCGAATGGTGATGGCAATACTAAAGATCGCATCGACGTGGTCAATATGTCGCTGGGCTCCAATTACGGTCAGCCTTTTGATGACGATTTATCTGCGGCGGTTGAGGGTGCTACTGCTCTCGGCGTTCTAACCGTCTCGTCGGCAGGCAATGGCGGTGACAAACCGTATATAACCGGGTCGCCATCCTCGGCACCGACTGCGTTGGCGGTAGCGCAGACAGCCGTACCAAGCGCGTTTGCGCCGCAATTCGAAGTCACTGCACCCGCGAGTATCGTGGGGCTTTACGACGCAGTCTTTCAAGCTTGGTCAGTGCCACTCGTCAGTGTGGTCGAGTCTCCGTTACAGTACGGCAACGGGGCCGGCGGTAACTTGAACGGGTGCGCGCCGTTTGCTCCGGGCTCTCTCGTCGGTTTCATAGTGCTGGTCGATCGCGGCGCGTGCAATTTCACGTTGAAGATCAGCAACATAAGTCAGGCCGGTGGTGAGATTGGTATCATTGGTCTGGTAGCGCCTGGTGACCCGTTCTCCGGTGGCGACGGTGGGGATCGACCGATCGATATTCCGGGCTACATGATCACCCAAGCTGATTCGAACGCGCTCAAGTCAGGGCTTCCACAAACGGTCGTAAGATTTGACCCAGCCGTTGGCACTTCGCTGATTGGCACGATGGTAGGCAGCTCCTCACGCGGGCCACAGCACGAGAACACGACCCTGATCAAACCTGAAATTGGTGCGCCGGGCGCATCGGTGTCAGCTATCGCAGGGTCGGGTACCGGAACAGGGCCCTTCGGTGGCACCTCGGGTGCTTCGCCGATGGTTGCCGGTGCTGCGGCACTGTTGCTTGATGGTTTCGATACGAACGGCAAAGGTATGGGAGACGGCAAAGCCAAGGGCCTGGCCCTGTCACCGCTCGAGACCAAAGCCATTCTAATGAACAACGGCGAGACCAATATCGACACGGATCCGTTTACAGGCCTGGCACCGATCACGAGGATTGGCGGCGGTGAAGTTCGCGTCGATCAGGCAATAGACGCCCCGATTGCGGCATGGGAATCCGGCGGTACCAGCGGCGGACTGAGCTTCGGCTTTGTTGACGTCGCCGACAGCAGCGTCACGCTGACGAAGTCGGTACAGATCCATAACTACTCGAATAAGCGGCGTAGCTATGATGTCGTACCCGGCTTCCGCTTTGCTAACGACGCTGCAAACGGAGCTGTTTCAGTTTCTGCCCCTGGTAGCGTATCCGTGAGTCCGGGCTTCGGAAGCGACGACATCTTCGATGTCAGCATTACGATCGACGGGGCATCGCTGCGCGGCAACTTCATGAACTCGGGCAGCGCGGGAGCCGACCCATCGGGTCTGACGCTTAACGAGTACGATGGCTACCTGACGCTCGATGACGGAGCGCATCCGGTGAGCTTGCCGTGGCACGTACTGCCGCGCAAAGCGGCTCGCGTAGTGCCCGACAGGTCGACAATAGCCGGGGGCGGATTCCCGGAGACTTTCAGCCTTGACAATACCGGCGTTGGTGCTGCTCAAAACGACGCTTACGCGCTCATCGCGACAAGCCCTGATCAGCCGGAAGGCGGATTTGGTGGCCAGGCCCCAACGCCGGACTTACGCGCGGTTGGTGTCAACACCTTCCCGGTTCCAGCAGGTTTTTGCTCGGGCCAGCCGTCGTTTGTCTGGGCGTTCGCGATCAACACCTGGGAGCGGCAGGAACATCTGCTGCCGGTGAGCCACCTGGTCTTTCTCGACACGAACCAGGATGGCGTGGATGACTACGTCGTACTCAATCGTGATGCGTCCGGCCTGAATACGATCTCGGACGGCCGTCAGCTCGCATGGGCACTAAACCTTGCCACCGGAAGCGCGTCGGCATTCTTCTTCGCGGAGCACTCGATGAACACGGGTAACACCGTGTTGTACATATGCGGCGAGCAAGTTGGCCTGACCGGCACGGACATATTGGCGACCAACGTTAACGCGACCGTCATTGCGCAGGACTTCTACTATGGTGGTCCGGGTGATCTCGTCGATGGACTGACCATTACGCCGCTCGGCGAGCAGTTCTTTGGCGCGACCATCGATATTCCTGGCAACGCCAGTGGTAGCCTCGATGTGTACGATTTCGGTCCGTTCCCGGGTAACTCTCCGGAACTCGGCCTGATGCTGATCACCAATGGTGATCGAGGAGCCGGGCTTCGTGGTGGAGCCACGCAGGAAACGGAAGCCCTGCTTTTCACCACCCCGTAGCACGTTCTGGTTCACATGCTGTGAGCAGAAGGGCCCCTCCGAATGGAGGGGCCTTTTTTATTGCGTTTCGCGCCGGGGTTTGAGTATTCGCGGCAATTCGCAAAGGATGAAATAGCCGCGCTCTGTGGCCCGATAGTCATACTCCTCATTACCTCGCACCAGGATGATCCAGTAGCCGGGCACCAAGGCTTGGGTATAGTCCTGCCCGGGCTTCGGGCACCCGAGAGAACCGTCGTTCCACGTAATGCTCTCGGCCTTGATCACCTTGAGGTCATCGACGGAGGCACTGAGCCGTTCAGCAAGGTCTTTTTTCACTGCATCGAGCGTGGCGTCAGGCACTTCCCCGACAACGTAAGGTGGCCCTTCCTGCTCAGGCAGCTCGGGAAACCGCTTGATGGCGCGCTGCCGGACTTCGAGCCGGCGCTGTAACTCTTCCTCGGTGCGCATCGACGCTTGCTCCTCGGTCACTGCAAGCTCTGCGTTATTGATTGCCTGTTTGCCAGCGCACGCGCAAAGGACGACAACAAGTATCGGCGCAGAGAAAGCGAGCTTTGACATTTTCCTACCTCTCACCAACAAAAAAGGCCTCGATCAAGAGGCCTTCTCTGGAAATTGGCTCCCCGGGCCCGCTCGGTGCGGTACCCCAGCAACGAAGTGCGGCGGGTGATCCGAGCGGTCAGTCCATAGTGATCGAAGCGCCTGAGTAAACACGTCCGGCGTGCTTGCCCCGGCAGAGAAACAAAAAGGCCTCGATCAAGAGGCCTTCTCTGGAATTTGGCTCCCCGGGCCGGACTCGAACCAGCGACCAATTGATTAACAGTCAACCGCTCTACCAACTGAGCTACCGGGGAATGGTATTTGACTGGAATCCCTGCAGATTCCGGCACACTCAAGAGGGCCGGGATTCTCGTTCAGGCCCCCTGCGAAGTCAAGCCGCGAGTACCCGTTTCAGGCGATTGACCGCTTCCTCCAGCGTCTCTGGGGAGCAAGCGAACGACATGCGCAGATAGCCGGGTGCCCCGAAAGCGGTTCCGGGCACGCACGCGACATCGGCCTCGCTGATCAGTTTTTCTGCCAGGGCCGCGTCGTCGGGCAGCCCCAGCCGCTCTGCCGCTTCCTGCACGTGCGGGAAGGCATAGAAAGTCCCTTCCCCGGGTCGGCAACGGATGCCGGGAATGCCGTTCAGTGCGGACACAAAGTAGTCATGGCGCTGCCGGTACGCGGCGCACATCGCCGCGACAGGGGCCTGGTCGCCCAACAGCGCGGCGACAGCGGCCGCCTGCGAGACGCTGCACGGGTTCGAGGTGCTCTGGCTCTGTACCGTCTTCATCGCGCTGATCAGGTTTTCGGGCCCGGCGGCATAGCCGATCCGCCAGCCGGTCATCGCATAGGCCTTGGAGACCCCGTTCGTGGTTACGGTCCGGTCGTAAAGCGCCGGGCAGGCCGCGGCAAAGCTCACGAACGGCTCATCCGCCCAGTAGATGTGCTCGTACATGTCGTCGGCCATGACGACAATTTCCGGGTAGGCGCCGAGAACCTCTCCCAGGGCCTGCAGCTCCGACTGGCTGTAACTGGCTCCGGTCGGGTTGCTGGGGCTGTTGAGCACGACAAGGCGCGTACGGTCTCCCAGCGCGGCTTCGAGCTGTGCCGGCGTCATCTTGAAATGCTGCTCGATACCCGTGTTCACGATGATCGGGCGTGCCTCGGCGAGCAGGACAATGTCCGGGTAGGACACCCAGTAGGGTGCCGGGATGACCACCTCGTCACCGGGGCTCAGCAGCGACATACAGAGATTGAAGATCGCCTGCTTGCCCCCGGAGGTCGCGATAATCTGCGAAATTTCGTAATCCAGGCCGTTCTCGCGCGCGAACTTGGTCCGGATTGCGGTCTTGAGCTCCGCGGTGCCGTCTATCGGCGTGTAACGGGTCTTGCCGGCCGCAATGGCGGCAACGGCGGCGTCCCGGATGTGCTGCGGCGTATCGAAATCCGGCTCCCCGACGCTCAGGCTGATGATGTCGCGGCCCTGCGCGCGTAGCTCCGTGGCGAGCGCGAGCACGGCACCGGTCGGCGACGGCTTCACCCGCGCCATGCGTGACGAAACTGATACACTCACTGGTTGCCTCCGGGATATGGACGCCAGATGTTACGTGAATCCACAAGCCTGCCCAAGAAATCCGCGGTCGAGGACCGGGATAGGCTGAAGCTCGTGTCGGACTACCGGCCGGCCGGGGACCAGGAGGCGGCAATTGCGGGCCTCGTGGAAGGGCTCGAGGACGGGCTCGCGCGCCAGATCCTGCTCGGGGTCACGGGGTCCGGCAAGACCTATACGATGGCGAATGTCATGGAACACGTGCAGCGCCCGACGATCATACTCGCGCCGAACAAGACCCTGGCAGCGCAGCTGTACGGGGAAATGCGCGAATTTTTCCCGAATAACGCCGTCGAGTATTTCGTCTCCTATTACGATTACTACCAGCCTGAGGCTTACGTCCCGAGCTCGGACACCTATATCGAAAAGGACGCCTCGATCAACCAGCACATCGAACAGATGCGGCTATCGGCGACGAAGGCGCTGATCGAGCGCCGGGACGCGGTCATTGTCGCGACCGTATCGGCGATCTACGGCCTCGGCGATCCGGAGGCCTACTTCAGCATGGTGCTGCACCTGGTGCGGGGGGACCGCGTCGACCAGCGAGCGATCCTGCGACGCCTGGCCGAACTCCAGTACCAGCGCAACGAGCTCGATTTTTCCCAGGGAACGTACCGGGTGCGCGGAGACGTTATCGACGTGTTTCCGGCCGAGTCGGATCGCGACGCCGTGCGCATCGAATTGTTCGACGACGAAATCGAGTCCCTGTCGTACTTCGACCCGTTGACAGGGGAGGTGTCGCGTCGCGTGGCGCGCCTGACCGTATTCCCGAAGACGCACTACGTAACCCCCAGGGAAACGCTCCTCAAAGCCTGCGAGGCAATCAAGGTTGAACTCAAGGAGCGCCTGGCCTACCTGCGTGAGCATAATAAATTGCTTGAAGCTCAAAGACTTGAGCAAAGAACCTTATTTGATTTAGAGATGATCAAGGAGCTGGGGTACTGCTCCGGCATCGAGAATTACTCCCGTTACCTCTCCGGCCGGGCGGTCGGCGAACCGCCGCCGTGCCTGTTCGACTACGTGCCGGACGATGCTTTGCTGATCATCGACGAGAGCCACGTAACCGTGCCGCAGCTGGGCGGCATGTATAAGGGTGACCGGTCCAGGAAAGAAACCCTGGTCGAGTACGGCTTCCGCCTGCCGTCGGCGCTCGACAACCGGCCGCTGCGCTTCGACGAGTTCGAGCGGCTGTCGCCGCAGACGGTCTACGTGTCAGCGACCCCGGGTCCCTACGAAACCGAGCATGCCGATAACGTGGTCGAGCAGCTGGTGCGGCCGACCGGGCTTATCGATCCGGAGGTGGTGGTCCGCCCGGCAAAGACCCAGGTCGATGACGTGCTGTCGGAGATCCGCAAACGGGTCACCGCAGGCGAGCGCGTCCTGATCACCACCCTGACCAAGCGCATGGCCGAAGACCTCACGGACTACCTGGCAGAGCACCAGGTCCGGGTGCGCTACCTGCATTCCGATATCGGCACGGTGGAGCGAACCGAAATCATCCGCGACCTCAGGCTGGGCGCTTTCGATGTTCTCGTCGGCATCAACCTGCTGCGCGAGGGACTCGACATGCCCGAGGTTTCGCTGGTGGCGATACTCGACGCAGACAAAGAGGGTTTCCTGCGGTCCGAGCGCTCGCTGATACAGACGATCGGACGGGCGGCGAGGAACATCCACGGGACGGCCATCCTCTACGCCGACACGATGACGGGCTCGATGCAGAGGGCGATCGACGAGACCAACCGGCGCCGTGAGCGGCAGCTGGTGCACAACGAGACGCACGGGATCACGCCGGCCACTATCGTCAAGCAGGTAGCGGACATCATGGAGGCGGCGTACCCGGCACCGAAAGGCGCGCGGCGCCGGGTGGCCGAGGACTCGCCATCGTATGCGTCGATGTCGCCGGAGCAGCTCATGAAAAAGGCGGCGAAACTCGAAAAGCAGATGCTGCGGCACGCGCGCGACCTGGAATTCGAGGAGGCGGCCCGTCTGCGCGACGAGATCCAGCGCATCCGGCAGGAAGGACTCGGTCTGCCGGACCTCAAGGCGGGCTGAAAACCTTGCGCTGCCGCAGGCGCTTCAGTATCTTATGCCGCCCGCCGCGGCGGGAAGGACTGTGTCGGAAGGGCGATTAGCTCAGGGGTAGAGCGCCACGTTGACATCGTGGAGGTCGCAGGTTCGAAACCCGCATCGCCCACCAGTCCTGCCAGCCGGCGCCAAAACGTTGCTTCAGGGCAACAAAATGACTGATTCCTTTGAAAAAACCGGCGCTCGCCCGGTTGTTTCTTGCCTGCAGGCTATATAGAATCGCGTTCCCGTGTGGCTGGCGAATGCCGGCCGCGCGGCGAACTGTTGGGTTGTGGAGGACACTGGGATCGCAGTCACGAAGCGCGTAAGGCGAAACGAGGAAATCGATGCCGTCGAAGTCAGGGTAATTGACTCGGAAGGCGAACAAAAAGGGGTCATGTCGGTCGCGGCTGCGATTGAACTGGCCCGCGGTGAAAACCTCGACCTGGTCGAGGTTTCGCCTACGGCAGATCCGCCGGTTTGCCGGATCATGGACTTCGGTAAGTACCTGTTCGAACAGAACAAGAAAGCCCAGTCGGCCCGACGCAAGCAAAAACAGGTCCACGTCAAGGAGATCAAGTTCCGTCCAGGTACGGAAGAAGGTGATTACAAGGTCAAGCTGAGGAAGCTCATGGAGTTCCTGGAGAACGGCGACAAGACCAAGATCACCTTGCGATTCAGGGGCCGGGAAATGGCGCACCAGGAACTGGGCGCGAATTTGCTGGCCCGGGTCAGGGATGACCTGGAAGAATACGGTGTTGTCGAGCAGATGCCGCAAATGGAAGGACGGCAGATGATCATGGTGATCTCACCGAAAAAGAAGTAAGTGTTGCTCAGGGGTGTGAGCCCCGGGCTGTCCCCGCCTGCAGCGGCCGGATGATCGAATCGAAGTCCGGTACGTGGCATGGCCAAGCAAAGTGGAGACGACAAAATGTCGAAGATGAAGACCAACCGGGGCGCTGCCAAGCGCTTCCGCCGGACGGGCAAGGGTGGCTACAAGCGCGCCCAGTCCCATCTCAATCACATCCTTACCAAGAAACCGGCCAAGCGTAAGCGTCATCTCGGTTCGACCGAGCAGATCGCCGATGCCGATGTAAAGAGCGTGCGCCGCATGCTCCCCTACAGCTGAGAGGAGATTGAGACATGGCACGAGTAAAACGTGGCGTTACCGCCAAAGCACGCCATAAGAAAGTCCTCGCAGAAGCCAAGGGCTACTACGGCGCTCGCAGTAAGCTTTACAAGACCGCCAAGCAGGCGGTTATCAAGGCCGGCCAGTACGAATACCGCGACCGGCGCCAGCGCAAGCGGCAGTTCCGCGCACTGTGGATTACCCGCATCAACGCGGCGGCGCGCCTGCATGGCTTGTCCTACAGCCGGCTGATCAACGGTCTGAACCTGGCCAATATCGAAGTCGACCGGAAGGTGCTCGCGGACATCGCCGTGCATGACCCGGAGGGCTTCGGGGCAATTGCCGAACAGGCCAAAGCAGCCCTCGCGCAGAGCACCTGAGTCCAGACCGGACGAGCGTTAACTCGCCCCGGGATCTGTGACGATGCAGGCACTGAGTGAACTGGTCGAAGCGGCCGCATCGGAAATCGATGCGGCCGACGATCTCGCCGCGCTGGACGCGGTACGGGTCTCCTATCTCGGCAAGAAAGGCGAACTGACGGCGCGACTCAAGTCGCTGAGCCAGCTTCCGGCCGAGGAGCGTCCCGCTGCCGGCCAGGAGATCAACCGGGCCAAGCAGGACGTCATGGGGCGCATCAATGCGCGTCGCGAGGCGCTCGAGGCTGCAGCACTGGAAGAGCGGCTGGCAAAGGACGCAATCGACGTCACGCTGCCTGGCCGAGGCTACGGAATCGGCGGGCGCCATCCCGTGTCGAGAGCGATGTCGCGTATCGAGACGATTTTCCGGAGTGCCGGTTTCGGCGTCCGCTCGGGCCCCGAGATCGAGGACGACTTCCACAACTTCACCGCGCTGAATATTCCCGAGAATCATCCGGCGCGGGCCATGCACGATACTTTCTACTTCCCCGGCGGACGGCTGCTGCGCACGCACACGTCACCCGTTCAGATTCGCTCCATGGTCGAGGAGGGCGCGCCCATCCGGATCATCGCGCCGGGGCGCGTGTACCGTTGCGATTCCGACCAGACCCATACGCCGATGTTCCACCAGGTGGAGGGCCTCGTCGTCGACCGCGGCATCAGTTTCGCGAACCTGAAAGCCGTGTTGCACCAGTTCGTCGAAGCCTACTTCGAGCGCAAGGCCGAGTTGCGTTTCCGGCCGTCGTATTTTCCGTTCACGGAGCCTTCCGCCGAAGTTGACGTTCTGTGGGAGGAGGGCAAGTGGCTCGAGATCCTGGGCTGCGGCATGGTGCACCCGAACGTGCTCGAGGCCGCCGGCGTCGACCCAGAAGAGTTCACGGGTTACGCGTTCGGCATGGGTATCGAGCGGCTCGCAATGCTGCGCTACGGCGTAACCGACCTGCGCACGTTCTTCGAGAACGACCTGCGCTTCCTCAGGCAATTCAGGTAGAGGCGATGAAGATTGTAGAGTCGTGGCTGCGTGAATGGGTCGACCCCGATCTCGATTCGAAGGCGCTGGAGCATCAGCTGACGATGCTCGGGCTCGAAGTCGATGGCGTGGACGTCGAAGGCAGCGGTCTCGATGGTGTCGTCGTTGCCGAGGTTGTCGCCGTCGATCGGCATCCCGATGCCGATCGCCTCAGCGTTTGCAAAGTGAACGCAGGCGGCGGCGACGCGATCGACGTTGTGTGCGGAGCGCCCAATGTGCGCGCGGGCATGAAGAGCCCGCTGGCGGTGCCGGGCGTAACGCTGCCGAACGGCATCAAGCTCCGCAAGAGCAAGATCCGCGGCGTGGCCTCCAACGGCATGCTGTGCTCAGCGGTCGAGCTCGGCCTGGGCGAGGAGTCCGACGGCATACTGGCGCTCGCCGACGATGCTCCCGCGGGCATGCCGCTGGCCGAGTACCTCGGACTCCCCGACACGGTGTTCGATCTCGACCTTACGCCGAATCGCGGCGACTGCTTCAGCGTGCTGGGCGTGGCGCGCGATATCGGGGCGCTGACGGGCAGCCCGCTCAAATCGGCCGAGGTCGCACCTGTCGCCGCCACGATCGAAGACACCCTGCCGGTGGAGATCCCGCTGCCCGAAGGCTGCCCGAGCTTCGCAGGGCGGCTGATCCGCAATATCGACCCGACCGCGAAATCACCGGCCTGGCTGCTCGAACGTCTGCGGCGCTCGGGTCTGCGTGGTATTTCTCCGGTGGTCGATATCACGAATTACGTCATGCTCGAACTGGGGCAGCCGCTGCATGCCTACGATGCGGCGAAGGTCCAGGGCGCCATTCGCCCGCGTCTTGCCAGGCAGGGCGAGAAACTGACCCTGCTCGACGAGAAAGAAGTCGTCGTCAATGACGACACGCTGGTCATCGCGGATGACAGCGGCGCAATCGGCCTTGCCGGGATCATGGGTGGACTGAGCACCGCGGTGAGCGACGAAACGACCGACGTGTTCTTCGAGGCAGCGTTCTGGCCGCAGGCATTCATGGCAGGGCGCGCGCGCTCCTACGGCATGCACACCGATGCGTCGCTCCGTTTCGAGCGCGGCGTCGATTTCGCTGGCCAGGCGCGTGCCGTCGAACGTGCGAGCCAGTTGTTGCTGGAAATTTCGGGCGGCGAGGCAGGGCCGCTCGTACACCAGCTTGCGGATGCGGATTTGCCGCGTCGCGAATCCATCACCTTGCGACGTTCGCGCGTATCGATGTTGCTGGGGCTCGATGTTCCCGACGACGTCGTGAACGGCGTGCTGACACGGCTCGGGTTGACGGTTGATGAAGTTGAAGATGGCTGGCTGGTCGTCGCCCCGAGCTATCGATTTGACATTACCTCGGAAGTCGATCTGATCGAGGAGATCGTGCGGATTCACGGCTACGATTCGGTACCGGAAACCACCGAGATTGCCGCGTCGCCGTTGCGGACCGTCACCGAGTCGCTGGTGGATCTGGACCGGGTCTCGGCCACGCTGGTTGCGCGGGATTTCGAGGAAGCGATCACCTACAGTTTCATCGACGAGCGTAGCAACACGGCGTTCGCAGGCGCGGTTTCCGAACTGGTTCTGAGCAATCCGATCTCGTCGGAGATGTCGGTCATGCGCTCGTCGCTGTTACCGGGCCTCGTATCGAGTGCAGCCGCCAATGTCGCAAGACAACAGGAACGCGTACGCCTTTTCGAGATAGGAAAGTCGTTTCACGGGTCGCTGGACGCGCCGGAGGAAGTGGTGCGGATCGCGGCGCTGGCGTGCGGAACAGCGATGCCGGAGCAGTGGGGGGCGGCTTCTCAAGCGATTGATTTTTTTGATATAAAAGCAGACCTCGTTGCCGTGCTGGAACTCGCCGGGGACGCTTCCGACATCACTTTCCGTGCTGTCGAGGACCCGGCGCTGCAGCCTGGCCAGGCGGCCGCAGTCGTGCGCGACGGCCGGGACATCGGCATCGTCGGCAAGCTTCATCCGCGCGTTGCGAAGAGCTTCGACCTGAAGCGCGGTGCCTATGTGTTCGAAGTGGACGCCCTCCAGGCGCTTGCTTCCGCGGCGCCCACCGCAAAGCCGGTATCCCGTTTCCCGGTCATCCGCCGTGACATCGCCATGCTGGTGAAAGCGGATATTTCCGGCGAAGAACTGGTGCGGGCGATCGCGGCGGCCGCTCCGGATTTGATACGGGATGTCAGGATTTTTGACATCTACACGGGACCCGGTATAGAAGCTGGGCTAAAAAGCGTCGCAATAAGCTTGATTTTGCAGGAAACATCGCGCACCCTTACTGACGATGACGCGGACGCCGCTCAAGCCGCGGCAGTGCAGAAATTGCGCGACGCCTTCGGCGCTGAATTGAGAGACTAGCAACAATGGCACTGACAAAAGCAGACATGGCGGAGTCGCTGTTCAACGAACTTGGTCTCAACAAGCGAGAAGCCCGCGAACTCGTCGACATGTATTTCGAGGAGCTGCGCGCGTCATTGGCAGTTGGGGAGCAGGTCAAGCTTTCCGGTTTCGGAAACTTTGATCTACGCGATAAAAAAGAACGTCCTGGCAGGAACCCCAAGACGGGCGAAGAGATTCCGATCTCCGCTCGTCGCGTGGTGACATTCCGTCCCGGACAAAAACTAAAAGCACGCGTCGAAGCCTATGCTGGAACCGGGGAATAACGACGAACTTCCACCAATTCCTGGCAAGCGTTACTTCACAATCGGAGAAGTGAGCGACTTGTGTGCGGTGAAGCCGCACGTACTCAGGTATTGGGAGCAGGAGTTCCCACAATTGAAGCCCGTCAAACGACGGGGGAATCGCCGCTATTATCAGCGTCAGGATGTGCTGATCATTCGGCAGATCCGCAGCCTGCTGTACGACGAAGGTTTCACCATCGGCGGTGCACGGCAGCGCCTCATGGGCGACCAGGCGAAGTCGGACGTCTCGCAAAGTCAACAGATTATCAAGCAGTTACGTATAGAACTTGAACAAGTTCTTAAGATACTGCGCCGATAATCTTCACCTTTCCTAATGCTACGGTGGCAGTTATGATTGCCACCCCTGTAGGAGCGCGCCTCGGCGCGCGATGGCAGATTCGGTCGGGGCGTAGCGCAGCCTGGTAGCGCACCACAATGGGGTTGTGGGGGTCGGGAGTTCGAATCTCCCCGCCCCGACCAGTCACAAAAAACAGCCACTCTCACCCGCAAGGGGAGTGGCTGTTTTTTTTTGGCTGGTCGCGGGATGCGGACTTCACCGGAGTTCTCGGGGAGCGGCTATCTTTTGTAGGAGCGGTTCTCGAACCGCGATCGCGCGCCCAGGCGCGCTCCTACGGACACTCGAACGTCGCTCCTGTAATCGTTGACCGGATCAAGCGGACTGCCTGGCTTCGGGGAGCTTGCGATCTTCGATTCCCAGCAGGATCGGCTGGGTGTTCTCGCGATAGATATTGACCTTCGCGTTGTAGGCGACGCGTGACAGGCCGTGCTTGTCCTTGATCGTCAGGCGCCGGATGCTGAACTGGCCGCCGCCCATGTTCTCGCCGGTCAGGTAGCACTTGATTGCCGTGACGCGCTCTCCCGAAAACTCCAGTCCGCTGAGCTTTGACAAGTTGCCCTGGGCACGCTGCAGGAAAGTGACTGCGTCGATGTGGGCCTGGGTCTGGGTCGGGTCCGAGCTGCTGTTCGTGTGATTTGCCAGGAACTCACCGACCAGGATCTGCCCGGGGAGGGCGGCTTCGATCATGCGGGCCAGCTCGATCGTGACGTCGCCGACGATGTAGTCGTGCATGGTCGGGTTAAGGCCTTCGGCCTGGTGGAATTCGTAGCAGCTGCCGACGTGGAAACACGCGCGCAGGCGCGGTACCGCCCGCGAGGTTGCCTTGCTTCGTGCAATCGCATTGTCGGCAAGCACGATGTGCATGAAATGGTAGAGATTGACGTTGGCTTCCAGTCCGTCATCGCGATTCCAGACGTAGAAACCGTCGCCGCTCGATGAACGCGCGAAATTGATGTCGACGTCCTGATCGAGCATCTTCGCATGTGCCGAATTCAAGGAGTACGACAGGCTGTTGAGCTGCGTCATCTGCTCGAACGGGGTGAGGAGGCTGAAACCGACGATGTCGAACAACGTGACCGCTCGACTTGCGACGTAGCTGATACCGTAGCGGCGAATCATCTTCTCGATAATCTGGGTCTCGACCGGATGCCCGGACAAAGGCTGCCGCAACGGCAAGTAAACCGGCTTTACCTCGAGGAGTCGCGCGACCTTCTGCATCTGCTGGAAATTCAGCTGGCGGTCACCGGAAATCAGCTCCGTGATGAAAGTCGGGGACACCCGTGGCGGTTTCGAGCCCGGTGGTGAAGACGTGAATTCGGCAATCGCGTAATGCGGCAGGACGAGGATCAGGATGCCTTCATCGAGCGGGGCCCAGCTCAAAATGTTGTTCTGGCCGAGCGACCAGTGCTCATGGAGGCAGCGCTCGAGGTGCACCAGGTTGCTGCGCTGGCGCAGGCCCATTTCCTGGGCGAGCCCGGCCAATTGGTCCAGGTACGGCGAATAGTCGGCGATACGCCGGATACCGGATTGAGACAGTTCGTCTAGTTCCATTTTTATGCCCGAAGCGACTTTCGCGCGACTATGTTATTCACTAGAGTTCGCGTGTCACCGTGGTACCGGCCAGCAGGAATGCGTCAGCAGCCTTTCCAAACTCCCCGTGGCGGCTGACATTGACTGACCGGACACCGATGAATCAAATTAAAGCAGTCTCGGATGCAGCGCAAGTTCTATCTGAAAGCAATTGAAGTGACAGGAGTTTCGGTTTCCCGCAAAGCCGCATGAAGCAACCATTTGACATAAATCCGGGTGTCGTCGCCCGCGCCCGCTCATGACCGCGACAGGCCCGGGCATCGACGAGGTGCGCGCCCTCAGGCGGGCCCTTGGGGACAGCATCTGGACAACGCCACTGGTGCGTTGCGGCGGCATCGAACTCGCGCTCGACGACGGCACGATGGTGTGGGGCAAGCTCGAGTTCCTGCAACGTACCGGCACCTTCAAGGCACGCGGCGCACTGGCGAACCTGCATGCGCTCGGTCCCGCGCAACTGGCAAAGGGTGTCACGGCCGTCAGCGCGGGCAACCACGCGATTGCCACCGCCTTTGCCGCAAGAGCGCTGGGCAGCACCGCGAAAGTCGTTATGACGGGTTCCGCCAATCCGTATCGTATAGCCGCCTGCAAAAGCTATGGCGGCGAGGTCGTAATCGTCGACGACGTACACGAGGCGTTCGAGGTAGCGAAGCGAATCGAGGAAGAAGAGGGTCGCTATTTCGTACATCCATTCGAAGGACCGGCTGTCGCTACCGGAACCGGGACAATTGGCCTGGAAATCTGCGAGCAACTCGATGACTTCGACGCGCTGATCGTGCCGATCGGTGGCGGCGGCCTGATGGCCGGCATTGCCAATGCCGTGAAACAGCTGCGGCCGTCCGTCGAAATCATCGGGGTCGAGCCCAGCGGTGCGAACACGATGCACCTCAGTTTCGAGGCTGGCGAGCCTCGCGGTATCGACCGGGTGCGCAGTATCGCGGACAGCCTCGGCGCTCCATACGCAATGCCATACTCGTTCGAGCTTTGCCGCGCCAACGTTGATCGACTGGTCGAGATCGACGACCTGGCGCTGCGCAGGTCGATGGGATTCCTGTTCCAGCGCATGAAACTTGCTGTCGAGCCGGCGTGCGCCGCTTCCACGGCGACGCTCATGGGACCCCTGAGGGAGGAACTGGCAGGGAAACGGGTCGTGCTGGTTTTCTGCGGCAGCAACATCGACTGGCACACGTTTGCGGAGCAGGTCATTGTCGAAGACTGAGCGCTTTCTGAAGGATCTCGCCGATATCGTCGGCGCGGGTTTCTGCGTGACCGACGAACAGGCCCTGGAGCCGCACGTCACCGAGTGGCGGAACGTACTGCACGGTCGCGCGCTCGCCATGGTGTCGCCGGGCACCACCGCGGAAGTCGCGGATGTGGTCAAGCTCTGTGCAAACGCCGGCATCGCAATCGTGCCGCAAGGCGGCAACACCGGACTGTGCGGCGGCGCCATACCCGATGAATCGGGCGAACAGCTGATCCTGTCGCTGGCACGCCTCGACACGATTCGCTCAATCGACCCCGACGACTTTTCAATGGTCGCAGAAGCCGGCTGCATACTCGCAACGCTGCAGGAGAAAGCGAGGGCCGTCGATCGCTATTTCCCGCTGAGTCTCAGCGCGGAAGGGAGTTGCCAGATCGGCGGCAATCTTTCGACCAACGCCGGCGGCATCAATGTCGTTCGCTATGGAACAGCACGACAACAGGTGCTGGGGCTCGAGGTAGTGCTGGCAGACGGCAGCATCATCGATGGTCTGCGAACCCTTCACAAGGACACGGCTGGCTACGACCTGAAGCAGCTGTTTATCGGTAGCGAAGGCACGCTGGGGATCATCACGGCCGCCGCGCTCAGGCTCTACCCGGATCCCGGCGAGAGGACTACCTTGCTGGTGACGGTGCCGGACGCGGGCATCGCGGTGTCGCTGCTCGCGCGCATGCGCGCGGGGCTCGCAGACCGGATCGAGTCGTTCGAGCTCATTTCGCGCTATGCGTTCGAACTGGTGGAACGGCACATTCTGGGCACGAAGCTGCCGTTCGAGTTGTCGGGCGACTGGTTCGTGCTCACCGAGGTCGCGGCGGGCGATGCCGACGAGCGACTGCAGGAGCTTCTCGAGGAAGCCATTGAAAGCGGCCAGATCCTGGATGCGGTAATTGCCAAGAATATGGCGGAAGCCGAAGCGCTGTGGCGCTGCCGCCACGCGATATCGGAGGCGCAGAAACACGAGGGGCCGAGTATCAAGCACGACATCTCGGTCCCGGTGGGGCGCATGCAGGCGTTTTTGCAGCGTGCGGCCGACCACCCCGAGTTGCGGGAAGCCGTGGTGCGGCCGGTCATCTTCGGCCACGTCGGCGACGGCAACCTGCATTACAACCTCACGGTGCCGCAGGCGCTGGCGAATGACCCGGACCGTGTCGAGGGTCTCACGCGGGCCCTGTACGGCCTGGTCCATCAGCTGGGCGGCAGTTTCAGCGCGGAACACGGCGTGGGCGTCACCAAGCGGGAGTGGCTGCGCGAGTACCGCGGACCGGTGGAAATCGAGATCATGCGCCGGCTCAAGACTGCGCTGGATCCACAGGGTTTGCTGAATCCCGGGAAAGTAATCTGACGACCAGTTCCGCGTGTATCCTTGACGTAGACGATAGACTGTTATCGATCTGTATCGGGCAGACGGATATTTTTGTGTTTTCGATGGACCATGAGTGCCGAATCCGACAATTTGCGTAACTCCTTTTCTGACCAGCTCGCAAGCTTCCAGGATCGCCTGGCCGGCAAGGAAGACGAGGTGCAGATGCTCGCCGAGATTCGGGAGGCGATCGGCCGCCTGCTCGAAGCGAGCGGCGGCAGCGAGGCTGAAATCCGGCGTGTGTTGCAGGAACGCTTCGACGCCGGTGCGTTGCGCCAGGAGACCTTCCAGCTCGTGAAGTCGATGCTCGATCGTTACGTTACCGAGCAGGTTCCCACGAGCAACACCGCGGCGGAACGGCAAAGGCCGCAGGTCGAGCCGGGTGCAGTGGACACGGAAGGTTCGCAGACGAACGACGATCCGTTCGGCAATACGGATGTGATCGCGACCGACGTGTTCGAGCCCGAGGACGCCGACGATCGCGTACAGGTCGGATCGGTACTCCGCGACCGGTTTGTGCTCCAGGAGAGGGTTTCCGGCGGCAGCATGGGCGTCGTATACAAAGCGCTCGACCGGCGCCTGGCGGAGGCGGGCGAAGCGGATCCCTGGGTCGCCATCAAAGTGCTTTCCCCACAGCTTGCACGCAACGGCAAGGCGCTGCGCGCCCTGCAGCAGGAAGCCGCGAAGAGCCGCTGCCTGACGCACTCCAACATCGTGCGGTTCATCGACTTCGATCGCGATGAAGACCTTTACTACATCGTCATGGAGTGGCTGGATGGCCGCACGCTGGCGGACATTCTCGATTCTCCGGACAGCCGGACGATCGACGTCGACACCTCGTTCCGGATCGTGCGCCAGATCGGCAAGGCACTGGAGTATGCGCACCGCTGCGGCATCGTGCATGCGGACGTGAAACCCGGCAACATCATGATCCTGCCCGATGGCGACGCGAAACTGTTCGATTTCGGTGTGGCGCGGGTTCAGCAGCGGCAACGCTCGGAAGCCGACGAGTTCGATCCGGCGGTACTGGGAGCGCTGACGCCCGCGTACTCGAGCATGCAGGTGCTCACCGGCGATGACCCGGTCCCTTCCGACGATGTTTTTTCGCTCGCGTGCCTGCTATACCGACTGGTCGCGGGCTACCGCGTTTTCGGGCCGCGCAACGCCGCCGAGGCCGCCGAAGCGGGCATGTCGCCGCAGCGCCTCAGCGGGGTCAGCAACGAGCAATGGGCCGCGATCCGCAAGGCCCTGTCCTACGCACGTGTCACGCGCTTCGATTCCATGGCCGCGTTCCTGGCAGCACTCGGCTACCGGCCTACGGAGAGCACAGTCGCGCCCGACGTGACGCACCACGTGGAATTCGAAGACCGCGGCGGCTCCGCCAAGTGGGGCATCGCGCTCGTGGCACTGTTGTCTCTCCTCGGTGTTGCCGCTTACCAGTTCGGGATCGTCGACGAGGTGTTGCGGAGGCTCGATCTACCGTCTGCGGAAACCGTTGCGTTGCCGACGCCACCCGCAGAGGAAATCCTGCCGGCTGCTGTGCCGCAGTCCGCGACATCGCCCATGGAGCTCCACCACGCCTGTCGAAACGGCGCTGCCGGAAGAGGACGCGGAAATGGCGGGCGACGCTGCCGCGGCTGGCGGCTCGGCCGGCGCCCTGGCAGGGGACACCGAAGGAACTGCAGTTGCGACGGAGCTGGACGCCGAGCCGGAACTCGAACTGCTCGATCTGACCGAACTGGCGATAGCCGACATCGAGATCCGTATCGACCCGGCATCCTTCTACCCGGAGACGAAATCGGTCACCCTGCGCGAAGACGGCCCGTCCGTCATCGTGGATATCGTGCGGCCCGAGCCACTCGAGGTGCCCATGACGCTCAGGCTGGAGGAAGTGGGCTTCAGCGGCAACCGTTCGCCGTGGCGTTCGGGCCAGTTCGAGATTTCCAACGGCGGCTACGTTGAATTTCTTCCGGGCGAGTCTCGAGCGCGTACCACACTGTCGATGGCATCCGACGACCGCCGCGAAGCCGACCAGATGTCCACGCTGCGGATACGGGAGGCGGATACGGCGGCCATCGCGCTCGCCACGATCGATCTCGCGCTCGAGGATGACGACCAGCGGCAGTTCGAAGCGGAGCTGCCTGCGAACACCGTCGCTTTTGCGGTCAGCCAGGTATCGGTGCGGGAGCGCGATCCGGCCGTGCAGGTCGACCTCGTGCGTTTCAATCCGGACAAGACACGCCTCGTCGTAAGGACCGCGGTCCTCGAGATTACCGCAACCGCCGGTGAAGACTTCTTCCCGCCGGGTAACGGCTTCGTCGTATTCGGTCCGGGGCAACGCTCGGCGAGAATCCTGATACCGCTGGTGCAGGACGTCGAGGTCGAAGGCGACGAGGCTTTCGTCGTCGAACTCACGTCGGACAACACGATCGAGCGGGAAGGCGTCCACGACCGCGTGGCCGTCATGATACGCGACGACGACTAGTCTCCAGTTCGGCGGCTCTTCGCGCCCCGGCCATTCATTGCTAGACTGCGACACCGGCCCCCAGGGTATTCCGCAACCGGCAGAGCACACCGTATGAGCGAGAAAGAGTTACGGCGTTACTCGCGCGTCGTCGTCGATGGCAATGAGCAGGCGCCGAGCCGGGCGATGTTGCGGGCCGTCGGCTTCACCGAAGACGATTTTCAAAAGCCGCAGATCGGCATTGCGTCGACCTGGAGCATGGTCACGCCCTGCAACATGCACATCGACGGGCTGGCCCGGGAAGCCGCGCAGTCCGCGGATGCCGCGGGCGGCAAGGGCGTGGTATTCAACACGATTACCGTCTCGGACGGTATTTCCATGGGCACGCCGGGCATGCGCTATTCGCTCGTGTCCCGCGAGATCATCGCGGACTCGATCGAAGCGGTGACCGCCGCCGAGGGCTTCGACGGCCTCGTCGCCATCGGCGGCTGTGACAAGAACATGCCTGCCTGTGTCATGGCCATGGCGAGGCTGAATCGTCCGGCCGTGTTCGTCTACGGCGGCACCATCCGTCCGGGCAAGAATCGTCGCGATATCGTATCCGTCTTCGAGGCGGTCGGCGCGGTTTCCGGCGGCAAGATCGACGATGCCGAATTACTCGACGTCGAACAGACCGCCATCCCGGGTCCCGGCGCCTGCGGCGGCATGTACACGGCAAACACGATGGCGTCCGCGATAGAGGCACTCGGCATGAGCCTCGCCAACAGTTCGGCGCAGGAGGCGGTCTCGGAACAGAAGAAGGAAGACTGCCGGCGAGCGGGCGAAGCCGTGATGAATCTCATCAGGAACGACATCAAGCCGCTCGACATCATGACCCGGGAAGCGTTCGAGAACGCGATAACGGTTGTCATTGCGCTCGGCGGATCGACGAATGCGGTTCTGCACCTGATCGCCATGGCGAATGAAGCGGGCGTGGAGCTGGCGCTGGATGACTTCACGCGCATCGGCGCCCGCGTACCGGTGCTTGCAGACGTGAAACCCAGCGGCCGCTACCTGATGTCCGAACTGATCGCCATCGGCGGTATCCAGCCGCTGATGAAACGGCTGCTCGACCGGGGCCTGCTGCACGGGCAATGCATGACGGTGACGGGAAGGACGCTTGCCGAGAACCTCGCGGAGGTCGCGGATTACCCGGATGGTCAGGACATCGTTCGCGATTTCGACAACCCCATCAAGCCGGACAGCCACCTCGCAATCCTTTATGGCAACGTGGCACCGGAGGGTGCCGTCGCGAAGATCAGCGGCAAGGAAGGCCTGCGCTTCGAAGGCCGGGCGCGCGTATTTCATGCGGAAGAGGAAGCGCTGCAGGCCATCCTGGACAATTCGATCAAGAGCGGCGACGTCATCGTCATTCGTTACGAGGGCCCGAAAGGCGGGCCGGGCATGCGCGAGATGCTGTCGCCGACAGCCGCGATCATGGGCAAGGGTCTCGGCGCCGACGTTGCACTGATCACGGATGGCCGCTTCTCGGGCGGCAGCCACGGCTTCGTGGTGGGCCATATCTCACCGGAGGCTGCGCTCGGCGGACCGATCGCACTCCTCGAAGATGGCGACACCATCGTGATCGACGCGCAAACCAAGCAGATAAACGTCGACGTCGACGAGCAGGAGATGACCCGCCGCCGTGACCGCTGGCAGCGGCCACCCTCGGCCGTCAAGCGCGGAGCCCTTGCGAAATATCGCGCCGAGGTGTCCTCGGCCTCGCAGGGCGCGGTCACGATCCCGCCGGAGTGGGGCGATTGACGATGGTCTACTTGACCTTTTCGGCAAGGTTCGCTGTACTTTGCTGATGACTCTTTCCGACGCCCGCGTAAAGTGCCGACGCGTTCCCTTTGCGAACGCGCAAGAACTCATAAAACATATGGCGCGCCAGAGGTGCGCGGGCGCCAATGGCGGACGTACCGGCTAACGATAAAGCCCGGACGCTGTCAACGAGCCCGCGAGGTTTTCCTGGCGGGTTTTTTTTGTCCCGGTGTAAGGCAGAAACGGCGGTAGCATAATGAAGGAAGCAGGGTTCGAAGCCAGCGGAGCCCTCGGCGCGTCGCCCGAGATCGCGGCTTCCGACTGGGTCGTTATGAAGTTCGGCGGCACCAGCGTGTCATCCGGCGCCTGCTGGGAGACCATCGCACAGCTGGTGCGCAACCGGCTGGCCGATGGGCTCAAACCGGTCGTGGTGCACTCGGCCCTGCAGGGCGTGTCGAACGCGCTGGCCGCGCTGCTCGAATCCGCGGCATCGGGCGGCCCGACGGATGGCCTGGCCGACATACGGCAGCGTCACTACGAGCTTGCCCGGGAGCTGGAGCTCGACGGTCCGGCGCTCCTCGACGACTACCTGCAGGAACTCGACCAGCTGATCGCCGGCATACGCCTGGTACGCGAAGTCAGCGTGCGCGTCAGGGTTCGCGTGATGGCGCTCGGCGAGCTGATGTCGACCAGGCTCGGGGCGGCATACCTGCAGCGCGTCGGCATCACCACGGAATGGGTCGATGCTCGCGACATTCTCGTGAGTTCGAGCCGTGCCAATCGCGGTCGCAGCCGCAGTTATCTGTCCGCAACCTGCGAACACACGCCCGACAGCGGGCTCCGGGAACGTCTCGCCGGCGCAGATCGGGTCGTCCTGACGCAGGGATTCATCGCCAGGAATGCGCAGGGCGAGACCGTGTTGCTCGGGCGCGGGGGCTCCGATACCTCGGCCGCCTACATCGCGGCGAAACTGCAGGCGCATCGCCTGGAGATCTGGACCGATGTTCCGGGCATGTTCACGGCAAATCCGAAGGTGGTGCCGTCGGCAAGGCTCCTGGTAGCGCTGCACTACGACGAAGCGCAGGAACTGGCGTCGGCCGGCAGCACTGTGCTCCACCCGCGCTGCCTGTCGCCGTTGCGGGCGTCCCGGATACCGCTGTTCATTCGCTGCACGACCCATCCCGAGCTGGACGGCACCGTGATCTCCTCGGTCACCGAAGAGGTCGAACCGCAGGTAAAAGGCATTTGCATGCGCAACGGCCTGACGCTCGTCTCCATGGACAGCGTCGGCATGTGGCACGAGGTCGGGTTCCTGGCGCGCGCGTTCACCGTGTTCAGCGACAACGGCGTATCCGTCGACCTGATATCGACCTCCGAGACGAACGTGACGGTGTCGATCGACACGCCGGACGGCGAACCCGGGGAGGACATCCTGCAGGGACTGGTGGCGGACCTCCAGCCGCTCTGCAAAGTCCGGCTGATAACCCGCTGTTCGGCAGTCAGCCTGGTGGGCCGCAAGATCCGCACTTTCCTGTCACGGCTCGCACCGGCTCTCGAGGTCTTCGAGGAAGAACGTATCCACCTGATGTCACAGGCGGCAAACGACCTCAACCTGAGCTTCGTCATCGACGAACAACAGGGCGCCAAGCTCGTCCGCAAGCTGCATTCGTCCATCATTCGAAAAACCGGAGGAAGTCCTGCTTTCGGCGCCAGCTGGGAACAGCTATTCCACGCCGACACGGCGCTGGCGCACGCCCCCGATGCCTGGTGGATGGGCAAGCGGCAACAGCTGCTCGACATTGCGGCCAGCAGGCTCAATGCCTACGTATACGACAGTGACAGCGTCCTCAGCGCCGCGCGGATAATGCTCGGTCTGCAGAACGTCGATCGCGTGTTGTACGCGGTCAAAGCGAATTTCAACGCCGATCTCATCCGCTTGCTCGATGCCGAGGGCTGCGACTTCGAGTGCGTGTCGCCCGGCGAAGTCGAGTGGCTGCAGGAGATCATTCCGAACCTCGACATCGAAAGGATCCTGTTCACCCCCAACTTCGCACCGCGAGACGAGTATGCCTGGGCTTTCGAGAAGGGCCTCCTGGTGACGCTCGACAACCTGTATCCGCTGCAGGCGTGGCCCGAGTTGTTCGCGGGACGCAGTATCGTTGTCCGTATGGACCCGGGGCAGGGACGAGGCCATCACGAGCACGTGAAGACGGCCGGCGTACACTCCAAGTTCGGTGTGCCGCTGTTCGAAGTCGACGAACTGGAAAAGCTGACGCGGGAGACAGGTACCGACGTCGTGGGCATCCATGCACACAGCGGCAGCGGTGTGCAGGATCCCGAGGCCTGGCGCACCGTCGCGGTTCAGCTCGTTGATGTCGCCCAACGCTTCCCCAAGGTCACTGCCATCGACCTCGGCGGCGGCATTGGCGTCGCAGAGAAGCCGGGCGACCGACCCTTCGATCTGCAACGCCTGGACGTGCTGCTCGGCGAGGTCCGTGAGAGCTACCCGCAATACGCGATCTGGATGGAGCCCGGCCGCTACCTCGTCGCACGCGCGGGCGTGTTGCTTACCCACGTCACGCAGGTCAAGGGCAAGGGCGAGATGCGCTACATCGGCGTCGGCACGGGCATGAACTCGCTCATCCGGCCCGCGCTGTATGGTGCCTACCACGAAATCGTCAACCTGACGCGTGCCGGCGAGTCACCCAGCGAAACAGCAACGATCGTCGGCCCGATTTGCGAAACGGGCGATCGGCTGGGCACCGATCGCTTGCTGCCGCCGTCGAGGGAAGGCGACGTTATCCTGATCGCAAATGCCGGCGCGTACGGGTATGTCATGAGTTCACATTACAATCGCCGCGAGGTCGCGCCGGAAGTGGTCATCTGAATCGGGGAGGTCGGGAATGAAACTCTACTGGTCACCGCAGACGCGTTCGACGCGTGCACTCTGGATGCTCGAGGAAGCCGGCGTCGCCTACGAGCTCGAACGGGTCGATATACAGAGCCCGAAGCGCAGGAACACCGATGAGTTCCTCGAAGCGAGCCCGATGGGCAAGGTCCCGGCCCTGGTCGACGGGGAAGTCAGGATGTCGGAATCCGCCGCGATCTGCCTCTACGTGGCGGACCGTTACGCCGCTGGCACGCTGGCGCCGGCCATCGACAGTCCCGCACGTGGCAAATTCCTCTACTGGCTGATGTACACGCCGGCCGTTATCGAACCGTCGATGTCCGAGAAGTTCAGCGGCGTCGAGACGAATCGCTACCGCTCGGGCTGGGGCGATTTCGAGCTGATGATCGAGACGCTGGAACGGCGGTATCGCGGACAGGACCTGGATACTCGGGGACACCTTCACGGCGGCCGACGTCATGCTCGGTTCCAGCGTGGTGTTCATGCGCATGTTCGACATGCTGCCCGGCTCCGACGCGCTATCCGCGTACGCGGACCGCTGCCTGGCGCGGCCAGCGTATCAGCGCGCGATCGAGATCAACGACAAGGGCACTTCGTAGGAGCGGGCCTCGTCCCGCGATCGCGCTTCGAGAAGCGCTCCTACGGGCGCTGCGAATGGCGTTGTTCCAGGCGTGCCACCACCTCGGCCAGATCGAGTTCCTGCGCATGCAGCAGCACGAGCAGGTGATACACGAGGTCCGCGGCTTCGTCGATGACCTCGTCACGGTCGCCGACGACTGCGGCGAGCGCAAGTTCTACAGCTTCTTCGCCGACCTTCTGTGCCATGCGCTGCATGCCGCTCGCAGCGAGACTCGCCGTGTAGCTGCCGCCGGCCGGAGTGTCGAGACGCTCCTGGATGACCGATTCGAGCGTCTCGAGGAAGGCAAGTTCGTTACTGGTCATGCGAGTCTCCTGCGGGCCTCACGGCGATCCCCTCGCGGTGCAGCCAGGTCTTGAGGTCCCGGATGTCGATCTCGGCGCTGTGGAACACGCTGGCTGCGAGCGCACCGTCGACATCTGCAACGCGGAATACGTCCCGGAAATGTTCCATTGCGCCGGCGCCGCCCGACGCAATCAGCGGCACGGTGCAAACCGCCCGGACGGTGCGCAATTGCTCGTTGTCGTAACCCGCGCGGACCCCGTCCTGGTTCATGCAGTTCAGTACGACTTCGCCCGCGCCACGTTCCTGCGCCTCCCGGATCCAGTCGGTGGTCAGGCGCTCGGCGGCGCTCGTCTTGTCGGGATCTCCCGTGTTCTGGTAGACGTGATAGCTACCGTCGTGCTCACGGCTGTCGACACCGAGCACGACGCACTGGGTGCCGAAGCGGCGCGCAAGGCGCGTGATCAGTTCCGGGTCCTGCAGGGCAGGGGTGTTGATGGATATCTTGTCCGCGCCCTTGTTGAGCACCTCTTCGGCGTCCGCGATGCTGCGGATGCCGCCGGCAACGCAGAACGGTATATCGATGACCGCCGCAACCCGGCTGACCCAGTCACGATCGACGGAACGGCCATCGGGGCTCGCGGTAATGTCGTAGAACACGAGTTCGTCGGCTCCTTCGTCGCGATAGCGTTGCGCAAGCTCCACGATCTCGCCGACCACGCGGTGGTTTCGGAACTGCACGCCCTTGACGACGACGCCATCGCGCACGTCCAGGCAGGGGATTATGCGTTTTGCAGGAATGAGTTCACCTCCGCGGCCGTTATCTTGCCATCGAGCAGTGCCTTGCCCGTGATGGCAGCAGGCACACCGATTTCCCTGAGCCTTTCGATATCGCCGATATTGCGCACACCGCCGGATGCCTGCAGGCAGATGCCGGGATAGCGACGCAGTACTTCCGCGTACAGTTCGAAATTGGGACCGGACATCGCGCCGTCGCGCCCGATGTCCGTGCACAGCAGGTGCTTCGCACCGATCGCCGCGTAGCGGTCCATGAGCTCCCACAGGCTGCGGCCGCTGGAGCGTGTCCATCCGTGCGTTGCGAGAGTCGGACCGGCTTCGTCAATGGTGACGTCCAGTGCGAGCACGATGTGCTCGGCGCCGAACTCGTCGAACCAGGACGCGACAAGATCAGGGTCCACGACGGCAACGCTGCCGACGACGCAGCGCGCGACGCCATTGTCGAGCCAGTGACGCACCCGTTCGGCATCGCGGATCCCGCCTCCGAGCTGCACGGACAATGGGGTCTCCGTGCATACCTGCCTCACGACGCTGGCGTTTTGCTGCGAGCCGGTACGTGCCCCGTCGAGATCGACGATGTGCAGGTCCTCGACGTGCAGGCCGGCATAGTTGCGAGCGATTTCCACGGGCTGATCACTGTAGTCGGTGACTTTTGCGAAGTCGCCTTTGTAGAGGCGTACGCAATTGCCCTCGTGCAGGTCGATGGCGGGAATGATCCTCACCGCCCCGACCCCAGGAAGTTCTTCAGCAGGCGGGCGCCGTCGCGCGACGATCGCTCGGGATGGAACTGCGCCGCAACAAAGTTGCCGCGGCCGATCACGGCCGAAAACGGCTCGGCATGACACGCGGTCGCAAGGGTGAAGTCGGACGGGGGAAGCGCATAGCTGTGCACGAAATAGAAGTAGCTGCCGTTAGCGACGCCATCGAGTATCTCGGCGTCCGCCGTCTTCGTGACCGGGCACCAGCCCATGTTGGGCACGGGCAATCCCTCGGCAAGCGGCAAGCGGCGCGCCACGCCGGGAATGATGCCGAGGCACTCGACGTCCTCCTCTTCGGAAGCTTCGGCAAGCAGCTGCATCCCGAGGCAAATACCGAGTACCGGCTGACGCAGGCCGCGGATCAGGTCGATGAGGCCGCTGTCCTGCAGCCGGCGCATGGCATCAGCGGCTGCGCCCACGCCCGGCAATATGACCCGGTCGGCGCGCTGGATCAGCGCGGCGTCGGTCGTCAGGCTGGCCTCGTAACCGAGCCGCTGCAGGGCGAACTGCAGGGACGCGATGTTGGCGCCGCCGCTGTCTATGATCGCAATGGAACCCGCCATGCTAGCTCAGCGTTCCTTTCGTGGTCGGCAATTCCGCACCCTGTTGCCGGATCGCCTGGCGGAGGCTGCGGCCGACACCCTTGAAACAGGCTTCGACCATGTGATGGGTGTTCTCGCCTTTGACGGATACGTGCAGCGCCGCGCCGAGCGATTCGGACAGGGAACGGAAAAAGTGGCTCACCATCTCCGTGGACATCTCGCCAACGGAGTCGCGAGGGAAGGCCGCGTCGAAAACGAAGCTGGCGCGACCGGACAGGTCCAGCGCGACGGATGCGGAACTCTCGTCCATGGGCAGCAGGAAGCCGTAGCGGCCGATGCCGCGCTTGTCACCGAGGGCCTTCCGCAACGCGCTGCCGAGCACGATAGCCACGTCTTCGACCGTGTGATGTTCGTCGACGTGCAGGTCGCCGTCACAGTTCAGGACCAGGCTGAAACCGCCGTGCTTTGCGATCTGTTCGAGCATGTGATCGAAGAAACCGATTCCCGGTGCGCACCTCGATGCGACCCTCGGTATCGAGATTGACGTGGGCCCGGATGATCGTTTCGCGAGTACTCCTCTCTACGTCGGCGCGCCTGTCGCCCGAGCAAAGCGCGGCCACGATGCCGGGCCAGCTGGTCTCGAACGATCCGCCCGGCTCGACGAGGAATCCGCGCAAGCCGAGGCGCTCCGCGAGTTCGAGATCGGTCGTGCGATCGCCGATGACGGCCGACCTCGCCGTGTCCAGGTGATTACGGGCGAGGAAGCGCGTCAGGAGGCCGGTTCGCGGCTTGCGGCAGTCGCAGCCATCGTCCGCGAAGTGCGGGCAGATGAAGGTCTCGTCGAACGTAATGCCCTGCGACTCGAACAGGCCGACCACGTGCTCGTGGCAGGTCTCGAAGTGTTCGATGGGAAAGGACTCGGTACCGAGCCCATCCTGGTTACTGACCATCACGAAACGGTATCCGCTGTCCGCAAGCGCAAGCAGGGCAGGGATCACGCCGGTCACGAGGCGGATCTTCTCCAGTGAATCGACCTGGTTGTCGTGGGGCTCCTCGATGAGCGTCCCGTCGCGGTCGATGAACAGCACCTTCGCCGTCATGGCGCCCTCCTGTCGAGTTCGGCGAACAGTTCGAGAAGCCGGGTGTTTTCGGTTTCCTCACCCACCGTGATGCGGATGCAGCCGGGCAAACTGCGCCCGAAATCGCGCAGCAGTATGCCACCGTCTCTCGCCGCGGCAATCACGAAGTCGCTGTCCTCGACCTCGACGAGAAAGAAGTTCGCGGCGCTGGGCCAGGTTCTTCGCACGAAAGCAAACCCCGGCATGGCCGCCATCAGCCGTTCCCGCTGCGCCACGATATCCGCGATACGCCCCCTGGCCTCGTCGATGGCGGAGGACTCGAGCGCATCTTCAACGCACTCGACGACCGGCGTGGACATCGCGTACGGGGCCTGGATCGCATTCAGGATGCGGATCACGTCGACCGGTCCCATGACGGCGCCACAGCGTGCGCCTGCAAATGCCAGTGCCTTCGACAAGGTACGAAGCACAACCAGGTTCGGGTATCGCTCGAGCAGTTCGACGGCGGAGGCCGCTCCCGAGAATTCGATATAGGCCTCGTCGACGACGATTGCCGATTGCTCACCGCGCCTCTCGAGCAACTCGATGAGTGCCGCGCGGGGTACAAGCGTGCCCGTAGGGTTGTTGGGCGAACACACGAAAATCAGCCGGGTCTGCGGATCGCAGGCGGCAAGCAGCGCATCGATGTCGATCGCGAAGTCGTTTGCCGGCAGCGTCGCGACGGTCCGGTGCTCGGCGCCCTGCACGATGGCGTAGTGCCCATACATGGAGAACGTCGGCGCCGTCGTGAGGATATTGTCCTTGCCTTCGCGGCAAAACGCGCGGATGAGCAGGTCGATTGCCTCGCTCGTTCCCCGCGTTACCAGCAGCCGCGACGGGTCGCAGGAGAAGTAGTCACCGAGTGCCAGGGCGAGCCGCCCCGGGCGGATTTCGGGGTAGCGATTCAGGGGGCGGCGAAACCGGTCTGCCGCGCTGCTCCACGGCGCCTCGTTGGCGTTCAGCCGCACCGTGTCGTCGATCTGCTGTGCCGCTTCGTAGGGACGCAGCGCACGTAAGCCGGGTCTTGCCAGCGCCGCGATAGTCACGATGGTGCTCGCAGTCGGCGCGTCACGGCGGCGGCGTGGGCATCCAGTCCTTCGAGGCCGGCCAGGGTAACGACCGCATCCGACAGGCCGGCCAGCCCGTCCCGGGTCAGTTCCTGCACGGTCATGCCGCGCATGAACTGGTCGAGACTCAGGCCGCTGTAGCTGCGCGCATAGCCGTAGGTCGGCAGGACATGGTTGGTGCCGCTGCAGTAGTCGCCAACGGACTCGGGTGTCCATTCACCCACGAACACGGAGCCGGCATTCGTGATTGCCGGCAGCAAGTTCCGCGCGCCGCGGCATTGCAGGATCAGGTGTTCCGGTGCGTAGCGATTGCTGACCGCTACCGCCGTGGCGAGATCGTCGACGATGACCAGCCGCGCATGCTGCAACGAGCCACGGGCTATGTCAGCCCGCGAAAGGGAGCGCAGCTGTTCGTCGACCTGCGCCTCGACGGCATCGGCAAGTGCCGCACTGGTCGTAACCAGCACCACCTGGGAGTCGACCCCGTGCTCGGCCTGCGAGAGCAGGTCGGCGGCCACGAACTCGGCCGAAGCCGAGTCGTCCGCGATAACCAGTACCTCGGACGGACCCGCGGGCATGTCGATCGCGGCGCCGTCCGGGTCCGCCGATACCACCGACTTGGCGCAGGTAACCCAGGCGTTGCCGGGCCCGAAAATCTTGCCGACCTTCGGCACGCTGGCCGTGCCGTAAGCCATGGCGGCGACGGCCTGAGCGCCGCCGATCTTGAAGATATCGGTCACGCCGGCTCTCGCAGAAGCAACGACCACGGCCGGGTCCGCCCGTCCATCCGGACGCGGCGGCGTGCACACAATTTTCGTGCCGCAGCCGGCAATGACCGCCGGGACGGCGAGCATGACCGCTGCCGAGGGCAGCGGGGCGGTGCCCGCGGGCACGTACAGCCCGACCGCATCGATTGCCCGGCTGACGCGCTCGCAGCGCACGCCCGGCATGGTCTCGACGGCCACATCGGGTGGCCGCTGCGCCTCGTGGAAGCAGCGCACGTTCCTTATGGCGACGTCGATGGCGTCCACGGCCTGCGGCGACAGCGCGGCCTGTGCCTCGTCGATCTCGGTGCTCGATCACCTGCAGGTCCTCGAGGTCGACGCGATCGAGCCGGGCGGTGAGCGCGCGGAGGGCCTCGTCGCCGCGCTTCTTGACGTCGGCGACGATGTCGAGGACCGCCTCGCGAATCGCGGCATCGTCGGCCACGGCCGGCCGCCGCAGCAGCAATGCCTGCTGCGAAGAATCGAGGGTATTCCAATGGGCGCGCTTCAGGGGCATGACTCAGACCAGCATCTTCTCGACGGGCAACACCAGCAGCGAGCTGGCGCCCGCCGCCTTCAGGTTCTCGAGCGTTTCCCAGAAGACGTTCTCCCGGCATACGGCGTGCACGGCGACCTTGTCGTTGGTGCCTTCCAGCGGAATCACGGTGGGCGCTTCGCTGCCGGGCAAAAGCCTGCGAATTTCGTCGAGCGCCTTGCGCGGCGCGTGCAGCATGATGTACTTGCTCTCGTGCACCTGCAGCACACCGTCGAGCCGCTGCAGGATGCGGTCCACCAGGGCCTGCTTGTCCTCGGGCAAGGGCGCGCGCGTCTGGATGATGACCGCCTCGCTTTCCAGCAGCACCTCGCGTTCGCTGAGCCCGTTGGCGGTCAGCGTGCTGCCCGTCGAGACCAGGTCGCAAATGAAATCGGCTTTGCCGAGCTTGGGCGCGATCTCGACGGCGCCCGAGAAATACTCGATGCTCGCGTTGATCGCGTTGCGTTCCAGAAAGTCTCTCAATAATGCAACGTAACTTGTTGCTATTATGCTGTTTTGTAGTGACTCCAGGCCCGTGTACGGGGTCTCGTCCGGCGCCGCGATCGCCAGCCGGCAGTGGCCGAAGTCGAGGTCGAAGACCCGGTCGAACAGCGTTTCGCGGCCCTCGAACTCGCGGCCCAGGCGCTTCTCCTCGACCACGTTGAGGCCGACGATGCCAAGGTCGCAGATATCGTCCGCGACCAGGCCGGGAATGTCGTCATCCCGGACGAGCAACAGGTCGATCGGCATGTTTTCGCCGTAGCAGAACAGCTGGTCCTTGCTCTGGGTGAACTTGAGGCCGCAGCGCTCGAGCAGATCCAGCGAGTGGTCCGTCAGGCGTCCGGTTTTCTGCACCGCGATCTTGATGCGCTGCTTGCTGCTATCCATGGCTTTCTTCCTTAGTGTGAACGGCGGGCCTTGGCAGCGCCGATTCTGTCGAGGGCGGCCTGGTAGCCGCCGAATCCGTCGGTCAGGAACCGGGCCACGCGGCCAATGGTGGTCACGCTGACGCCGGTGAGATCGTGGATGCGCCGATAGGGCAGTCCTTCCTGCAGCAGTTTGACCACCTGCCAGCGGTCGACGAGCGCCTGCAGTTCCGCAGGGGTGCAGAGGTCCCGCAGGAAATTGCCGCACTCCCGGGTGTCCTGCAGGCTGACAATGGCGCGAAACAGGGCCTCTTCATTGCGCGCCTGCTGCCGGTCGCTGTCCTGGCGGTTGGGTTTCATTTCTGTGCCAATGTATTAACGTGTTAGTACGCTAATACATTGACAGGTCGAACGCAAGTCCCGCCCGCACCTGCACCCGGACCGACACGCAAGTTACTGTTGAAACAATAACTTTTCGACGAAAGTCGCGTCGATTCGCTTGACGGCCCACCTTCGCCAACCCTAAACTCGGGCTTACTCATCGAGACCGGCTGAGGGAAAGGCCCTTTGAAGCCGGGGCAACCTTCAGGACTAACCATCCTGAAAAGGTGCCAACTCCTGCGGAGGCGACGCCTCCGAGAGATGAGTGTCGTTGCAACACGCCACCGAAGATTGACGGCTGAAGGACACGACACCACTCCCTTGCGGGCTTCGCAGGGTTCCGATGAGAGTTTTTGACATTGGAACGTTCAGCGGAGACCGAACATGACCTCAGAAGCTTCCAGGGCAACGCGCGCGGTGCGTGCAGCGATCGAGTCGGATACGCAGCACGGTGCCGTCGTACCGCCGTTACACCTGTCTTCGAATTACGCGTTTGCCGGTTTCGGGCAGAAGCGCGAATACGATTACACGCGCTCGGGCAACCCGACACGCGATGCGCTGGGTGAAGCACTCACCGCGCTCGAGGGCGGGGCAGGCGCCGTGGTGACGTCATCCGGGATGGCTGCGCTGAACGTGCTGGTGCAACTTCTCGAGCCTGGCGACCTCCTGGTGGTTCCGCATGACTGCTACGGCGGCACCTATCGTCTTTACGAAGCGCTGGGACGCAAGGGACACTTCGACGTGTTGTTCGTTGACCAGACGGACGACCGCGCGCTGGCGGAAGCCTGCGCGCGCAAGCCACGACTCATTCTCACGGAAACACCGTCGAATCCGCTCCTGAGGATCGTGGACATCGAGAAAGTCGCGCAGCGCGCCAGGGGATGTGGTGCGCTCTATGCCGTCGACAACACCTTCCTGTCGCCGGCCCTGCAGCAACCCATCGAGCTCGGTGCCGACATCGTCGTGCACTCGACGACGAAGTACATCAACGGACACAGTGACGTCGTCGGCGGTGCGCTGGTTGCGGCAACGCCGGAGCTTGCCGACGAGCTCACCTGGTGGGCCAACTGCATCGGCGCCACCGGCGCGCCGTTCGACAGCTTCCTGACCCTCCGCGGGCTGCGAACGCTGCAGGTGCGCATGCGCCAGCACGAAGAATCAGCGGGCCTGCTCGCACGTCTTCTCGACGAGCAGGACGGTGTGCGCCGCGTGCATTACCCGGGCCTGGAGACGCATCCCGGACACGACATTGCCCGCCGCCAGCAGAGTGGGTTCGGGGGGATGATCAGCTTCGAAATCGACGGCGGCGAGAGTGCCGTGCGCGCTTTCATCGACGAGCTGCGGTATTTCTCGCTGGCGGAATCCCTCGGTGGAGTCGAGAGCCTGGTATGTCACCCGCCGTCGATGACGCATGCGCCGGTCTGTGCCGAGGCGCTGGCGAAAGCCGGGATCAGCCAGAGCCTGATTCGCCTGTCCGTCGGTCTCGAGGCAAGCGAGGACCTGATCGACGATGTCCTGCGGGCGCTGGCGGCGGCGAAAGCGGCCGAAGCACCGGAAGCGGTGGCCGTTTTCGGCTAGAGTGCCCCCTTTGGACAGGATGCTTCCATGAACAGGTTCGGTGGGCGCAGCATGCTGCTGGCAATTGTCGTTGGCGTCTGCGGTGCCGCGGTTCCGGCAGCGGCGGACGGCACCCGGGCGCGTGACCTCGGTATACCGTTTGCAGGGGAACCGGGCGCCCTGAACGCGATTACCGATGTGGCCGGCGTTGAAGTCGGACAGGTCACGTTGATCCGCGGCGACGGAGAACTGGTTGTCGGCAAGGGACCGGTACGCACCGGTGTGACCGTGGTTCATCCGCGCGGCAAGGATGCCACCACGGGCGTCTTCGCGGGCTGGTTCACGCTCAACGCGTCGGGTGAGATGACCGGAACCACGTGGCTCGAGGAGCGGGGGCTCATCGACGGGCCGATAGCCATTACGAACACGCACAGCGTCGGCGTGGTGCGCGATGCGGCGGTCGAATGGATGGTGCGTAAAGGCTGGTCGGCCGACTGGCACGCCCCGGTCGTAGCCGAAACCTACGACGGCGCCCTGAACGACATAAACGGCTTCCACGTAACCGCCGCGGATGCACTGGAAGCGATGGCGAGTGCCCGCAGCGGTGCCGTCGCGGAAGGCGCCGTTGGCGGCGGAACCGGCATGGTCTGCAACGGTTTCAAGGGCGGCATCGGAACCGCTTCGCGGCGCTTCGAGGCGAGCGGGCGCGAGTACACGCTCGGCGTGCTGGTGCAGTGCAATTACAACTGGGACGGCGATGACCTGCGGCTGGGCGGACGGCAGGTCGATCACCTGTTGCCCGTGGGCCGCCACTGCTATACGGATCGCAGCATTGCCCGGCACAACGACTGGTACCCGTATTGCGACGATGCCGGGGGAGCGGCGACGCCGGGCCCGACCCGTGACGGCTCGATCATCGTGATCGTCGCCACGGACGCCCCGTTGCTGCCGCACCAGCTGGCGCGGGTCGCAAAACGGCCGTCGCTGGCACTGGGGCGCCTCGGCGCGGTCAGTACCGCCGGCTCCGGCGATATCTTCGTCGCGTTTTCAACCGCCAACCGCGACGGGATCGACGAGGCGGAGTTCTCGGAGGTATCGGTCTTTCCGAATAACGCGCTGACTGCGGTCTTCACGGTCACGGTACAGGCGACCGAGGAAGCGATCGTCAACGCGATGGCGGCGGCGGAGACCGTCATCGGGGCTTCCGGTTTCCGGGTGGAGGCGTTGCCCGGGGAGCAGGCCAGGGCGCTGTTCCGCCCCGCGGACTGAGAGGATCGGCGTTCCGCGCGGGCGGACGCGGTTGTCCTAGTCCAGCCTGCCGAGGATCGCGGCGGTCATTTCGGCCGTCGTGAGTGCCGGCTCGCCGCGCTTCGCAATGTCTTTCGTGCGGCCACCGTCCGCGATCACCCCGGCGATTGCCGCTTCGACGGCGCCGGCCTCGTCCTCGAGCCGCAGGCTGTGGCGCAGCAGCATCGCGACGCTCGCGATCGTCCCGCAGGGGTTGGCGAGGCCCTGGCCGGCGATGTCGGGCGCCGACCCGTGAATCGGCTCGTAAAGCCCGCGCGTGGTCTCGCCGAGCGAGGCCGAAGGCAGCATGCCTAGGGAGCCCGCCAGCATCGAGGCCTCGTCGGTGAGTATGTCGCCGAACATGTTCTCCGTGACCATCACGTCGAAATCGGCCGGGCGGCTCAACAAGTGCATTGCCGCCGCGTCGACCAGCAGGGTCTCGAGATCGACGTGCGGGAATTCCGCCGCCATCAGCCGGTCGGTGACGTCCCGCCACAGCCTGGATGTCTCCAGGACGTTGGCCTTGTCGATGGAGCAGAGCCGTCCGCGCCGAGTACTCGCGAGCCGCGCGGCAACGCGCACGATCCGTTCGATCTCGTGGGTGTGGTAGCGGCAGACGTCGGTTGCCGAGTTGGCGTCGCGGGTCTTCTCGCCGAAGTAGATGCCGCCGGTGAGTTCCCGCACGACCATGATATCGACACCCTCGAGAATCTCGGCCCGGATCGGTGACGCACCGGCGAGCTCCGGGTAGATCTTCACCGGGCGCAGGTTCGCGAACACACCGAGCACCGAACGCAGGCCGAGCAGGCCCTGCTCCGGTCTCAGCGGCGCGTTCGGGTCGGACCACTTGGGGCCGCCGACCGCACCAAGCAGTACAGCGTCGCTGTCCTTGCAGCTGTCGACCGTCCCGGCGGGCAGGGGCTCGCCGACGGCGTCGATCGCCGCACCGCCGATCAGTTGGGTGCTGAAGTCGAAACGGTGGCCGTGGCGCTCTGCGACTCGCTCGAGTACGGCGCGCCCCGCGGCAGCAACCTCCGGGCCTATGCCATCACCCTCAAGAACCGTAATCAGGGCTTCCACGGACGTTCCTCCTCGAATTGCCGAATGGCGTCGGATTGCTGCTGCAGGTAGCCGAGCTGGTCGATGCCCTGTGTCAGGCAATAGCGTGCGAACGCGTCGATCGGGTACTCGACGACGCGGCCGTCCGGGAGCTGCAGCTCGGATGCTTCGACGTCGACGTGCAGCTCGGCCCCCGGGTGGCGGATGAGCCACTGGTGTGTATCTACATCAACAATGATCGGTAATAGCCCGTTTTTTAATGAATTATTACGAAAAATGTCGGCGAACTCGGTCGATATGACGGCCCGGATGCCGTAGTCGAGCAGCGCCCAGGGCGCGTGTTCACGCGAGGAACCGCAGCCGAAGTTGTTGCCGGCCACGAGGATCTCGGCGCCCCGGCTGGCGGCCTCGTTGAGCGGAAATCCCGCGCGCTGGGTGCCGTCCGGTTCGTAACGCAGGTCATGAAACAGTGCGTCGCCCAGGCCCTCGCGGGTGGTCGTCGTGAGGAAGCGTGCCGGGATGATCTGGTCGGTGTCGATATCCCGGGTTGGCAGGACGACGGTTCGTGAGTGCAGCGTGGTGAGTGCGTCCATGAGTGGCCTGTCAGTTGAGTTCGCGCGGGTCGGCGACGCGTCCCATCACCGCGGAGGCAGCCGCCGTCGCCGGGCTCGCGAGGACGGTGCGCGCACCGATGCCCTGGCGGCCTTCGAAATTACGGTTGCTGGTGCTTACGCTGAGCTGCCCCGAGGCCACGGTGTCGCCGTTCATGCCGAGGCACATCGAACAACCGGATTCGCGCCATTCGGCACCGGCCGCGGCGAACACGCGGTCCAGGCCGAGCTCCTCGGCCCGCCGTTTCACCTGCTGGGAGCCCGGCACCACCAGCATGCGCACGCCGTCCGCTACCTTGCGCCCCTCGAGGATCGCCGCAGCCTGCTGCAGGTCGGACAGGCGCCCATTGGTGCAGCTGCCGACGAAGACGACATCGACGGAATTTTCGGTCATCGGTTTCCCGGGCGTGACCTTCATGTACTCGAGTGCCTTGCGAAAGCTCGGGTCGTCCGCATCGGGGACCGGGTCGTTGACACCCACGACCATGCCGGGATTGGTGCCAAAGGTCACCATCGGCTGCAACGTCGTGGCGTCGATCGACACGGAGCGGTCGAAAACGGCGTCTGCGTCGCTGCACAGGTCGAGCCAGCGGCTTACCGCCGCGTCCCAGGCATCGCCCTGCGGGACCCGCGGCCGCCCCGCCAGGTATTCGATCGTCGTGTCGTCCGGGCCGATCAGCCCGGCGCGGGCACCGGCTTCGATCGACATGTTGCAGATCGTCATGCGCGCTTCCATGTCGAGTGCCCGGATCGCTTCGCCGCGGTACTCGATGACATGGCCGGTGCCGCCGTCGACGCCGATCTCGCCGATGATGGCGAGGATGATGTCCTTGGCAGTGACGCCGGCGGGCAGGCGCCCGGTCACGTTGACCGCGAGCGACTTCGGCTTGCGCTGCAGCAGGCACTGCGTGGCGAGCACGTGCGCGACCTCCGTCGTGCCGATGCCGAAGGCGAGGGCGCCGAACGCGCCGTGCGTGCTGGTGTGGCTGTCGCCGCAGACGATGGTCTTGCCCGGCTGGCTGGCGCCGAGTTCCGGGCCGATGACGTGCACGATGCCTCGATGCTCGCTGCCGAAGCCGTACAGGTCGATGCCGAAATCCTGGCAGTTCTGTTGCATCTGCCGGATCTGGTTCGCCGCCCCCTCGCCGACGACCGCGAGGTCGCGGAAACTCGATACCGGCGTGGTCGGGGTCGAGTGATCCATGGTGGCGAGCGTCAGGTCCGTACGCCTGACGGCAAGGCCGCGCTCGCGCAGCTGGGCGAATGCCTGTGGCGTGGTGACCTCGTGAATAAGGTGCAGGTCGATATAAAGCACCGCCGGGGTCTCGGCCGTTTCCGGCACGACCACGTGCTCCGCCCAGACCTTCTCGAACAGCGTCCTGCCTTCAGCCATGAGCCTGCAATCCGGGCGTCAGATGGTCGCCCGGGAGGCGTTGCCCGGACCGGGTTGCGGTGCGGCGTCGCTTGCCTGTCGGCGAAGTACCCGGTTAATGACCTCGAGGTAGGCGCGCGCGCCTGCCTCGACGATATCCACACTGGTGCCGTGGCCTCGATAACTGGCGCCATCGTGCTCGACCGTCACCGTGACCTCGCCCTGGGCGTCTTCGCCCACCGAGGTGCTGTGTACTTCGAAGTTGCGCAATACGAGGTCGATGCCCGTGGCTTTCTCCAGGGCAAGAAACGAGGCCGCGATCGGCCCGTCGCCCTCGGCCTCGCCGTTGACTTCGTCGCCATGCTCGCCGCACAACGCAACACTGGCCGCCGCATCCTCGCCGGTGCGGGTATTGACCTGCAGTGACGCCAGCGCCCACGGGCCCGGCGACGTGCTGTCGGCATTCATTACGATCGCCTCGATGTCGCCGTCGTAGACGTCCTTCTTGCGGTCGGCGAGTTTCTTGAATTCCTGGAAGGCGCGGTTGGTTTCGAAGTCGTCGAGATCGAAGCCGAGCTCGCGCACCCGGTCGCGAAACGCGTGGCGGCCGCTGTGCTTGCCGAGAACGAGATTCGAGCGGCTGATGCCGACGTCCCCTGGCCGCATGATTTCGTAAGTGGACGCGTGCTGCAGCATGCCGTGCTGGTGAATGCCTGCCTCGTGCGCAAACGCATTCTCGCCGACGATCGCCTTGTTTCGTGGCACGTGCATGCCGGTGATGCTCGATACCAGTCGTGACGTCGGGTAGAGGCGGGTTGTGTCGATCGCCGTCTCCAGGCCGAAGAACTCGGCGCGGGTCTTCAGCGCCATCACGACCTCTTCGAGGCTGCAGTTGCCGGCACGTTCGCCGATGCCATTGATCGTGCATTCGATCTGCCGCGCGCCGGCGGACACAGCCGCGAGGCTGTTGGCGACCGCCATGCCGAGGTCATTGTGACAATGGACAGACAGGGTGATGTCGTCGATCCGGTCCACGTGCTCTTTCAGATAGCGGAACAGGCGGTCGAACTCGCCCGGCACGGTATACCCGACCGTGTCGGGAATATTCACCGTCGTCGCGCCGGCCTCGATGGCCGCCGACACCACCTCGGCCAGGTAGGACAACTCCGTCCGCGATGCATCCTCCGGCGAAAACTCGACATCGTCGCAGAGCTCCCGCGCCATCGTGATGGCGCCCACCGCGCTCTTGATGATCTCCTCCTTGGCCATCTTGAGCTTGTGCTCGCGGTGGATGGCGCTGGTGGCCACGAATACGTGTATTCGATGCCGCTCGGAACCCCTGACCGCTGCATGCACTTTCTCTATGTCATTCGGGTTGCAGCGGGCGAGGCCGCAGATCACCGGGCCGAAGTTCTCGTCGGCGATCGCCTTGACCGACTCGAAGTCGCCCGGCGATGCTGCCGGAAAGCCGGCCTCGATGACGTCCACCCGCAATTCGGAGAGCGCTTTTGCAACGCGCAGCTTCTCGCGCAGCGTCATGCTGCAACCGGGTGCCTGTTCCCCGTCGCGGAGTGTCGTGTCGAATATGCGTACTCGCTCTGCGGCCATCGTTGCCTCCTTTTGCCGGCTCCCGGACCGGGTCTACTCTTCCAGCCAGTCCATTCGGCCGCGCAGCTCGGTGCCGACCTTCTCGATCGGGTGTTCGAGGTCGGCTTTCATCATGCGCTTGAATTCCGGCATGCCGGCTTCGTTCTCCGCGATCCAGTTACGCGCGAAGGTGCCGTCCTGGATATCCCGAAGCACCGCTTTCATCTGCGCGCGGGAGTTCGCATCGACCACCCGCGGCCCGCTCACCATGTCGCCGTAGGCTGCCGTGTCGCTAATGAACTTGTGCATCTTGCGAAGACCGCCCTCGTGCAAAAGATCCACGATGAGTTTCAGTTCGTGCATCACTTCGTAGTAGGCCACTTCCGGCTGGTACCCGGCTTCGACCAGAGTCTCGAAGCCGGCAACGATGAGTTCGGTCGCGCCGCCGCACAGCACGGCCTGCTCGCCGAACAGGTCCGTCTCGGTTTCTTCCGCGAACGTGGTCTCGATGACACCGGCACGGGCGCCGCCGATGCCGGCGGCATAGGCAAGCGCCAGCTTGAGGGCATCCCCGGTGGCGTCCTGGTGGACGGCCACGAGGCAGGGCACACCATGACCCTCTTCGTACTGTCGCCTGACGAGGCCGCCGGGACCTTTGGGCGCGATCAGCACCACGTCGAGGTCGGCCCGCGGCTCCACCTGCCCGAAGTGCACCGCGAAGCCGTGTGCAAACAGCAGCGCCGCGCCTTCGGCAATGTTGTCCGCAACCGCAGAATAAAGGTTCTTCTGGACCATATCGGGCGTGAGAAACGCGACGATCGCGGCATCGCGAACCGCTTCTGCCGGTTCCATTACCGCGAGGCCATCGGCTTCGGCCTGCGCCCAGCTGGCGCCGTCCCGCCGTAACCCCATGACCACGTTGAACCCGCTGTCCTTGAGATTCAGCGCGTGAGCACGCCCCTGGCTGCCATAGCCCAGTATCGCAACCCGGCGATCGGCCAGGCACGAGGCGTCGACATCCGCTTCTGAATACATCTTCATCGTTTCATTTCCTTACAGATCTTTGCAGTCAAAAAAAACCCCACAATCCGTGGCGGATGCGGGGCTTACGATTTCCGTTGTCAGGATACGCGCTACCCGCCGTGGCTCCTTGTAAGAAGCACGAGCGGAAGCAGCGAACCAAGCAGTCCGTCCCGGGTATTCCACGGTGCGCGACAAATAATCATGCAGCGCATCATGTTGCAAGCCTCTGCGGATGTCAACTTGCGAAAATTCAGTTACTTGTGTTACTAAACCGCCGCTGGATGCCGCTGCGTCGGGACCATTTGCCGACGCCATATCGAATGCAAAGCGACCTCGATTGGCATCGCATGTGCGTCTCGAGGACGACCGGAGAAGGTGCCGCGGCTTTATGTCGTTGTTGGGCTGGCGATCGACGACTCTTATGTTATTCTTGGCGCCCGTAGCTTCAGGACCTGAAGTCACAAGGGAAATAACAGGCGGGGAAGCCGGTGGACAACACACCGGGTGGCCAACAACGAGCAGAGAATATAAGGGTCCGAGATTTCATCGCCGCGGCAAAGGTGGAGAGGGCCGCGAGCGCGGACAGGATCGCGTCAAGCGGTTCCTGTTTTCATTTGTGCAGGTATTCAGCGGATACATTGCATCCCTCTCCAAGATTATTAGACAAAAACGACCTTTAAGGAGCGTCCATGAAACGGTGCATAAATAGCAGCCGGCGCGTGAGCGTTGCAGTTCTGGCAACTGCAGTCGTCACCCTCTCCGGCAGCGTTTTCGCCCAATCCGTCGATCAGGTCTTGCAGGCTGAGCTGCGGCGGTTGAACCTGGCTCAGCAATCACAGGAACGAATCAACAACGTCGTTGAAGAAACTCGTTCGCTGGAAGACCAGTACCGGGCTATCAACAAGGAAATCGACGGCCTCCGGGTCTACAACCGCCTCATGGGGGCGCAGACCGAAGGTCAGAAGGCTGTTCTCGAAGACATCGCCCTGTCCATGGACCAGGTCGATGTCATCAACCGGCAGATCTTCCCGCTGATGGAACGCATGATCGACGGCCTCGAGCAGTCTGTCGCGCTCGATATACCGTTTCTCATGGAGGAACGCACCGAGCGCGTCCAGAATCTGAAGGACATCATGGAGCGCTCGGACGTAAGTGTCGCCGAGAAGTTCCGCAAGGTGATGGAGGCCTTCCAGATCGAGATGGATTACGGCAGCACCATCGAGCCCTACAAGCAGACCCTCACACTCGAGGACGGCACCACCCGCGACTACAACATGTTGCGAGTTGGCCGCATCGGTCTGTATTTCCAGTCCGAGGACACGAATATCACCGGTCGCTGGGATAACGACAATCGCCAGTGGGTGCTGGACAACAGCGCGCGCAACGAGGTTCGCAAGGGCCTGCGTATTGCCAACCAGTTGATTGCACCGGAGCTGATCCTGGTGCCGGTTAGCGCTCCGACGGAGGCACAATAATGAAACGCATCACGACAATTATTGCCGCCGGCCTGCTGGTATTCGGAGCCGGAAGCGTACAGGCGCAGGACGATGCCCGCAGCATGAATCAGCTCCTCGAGCTGATCCAGCAGGGCCAGGCCCGCGATTCGCAGGAAGCCCGGCAGCGCGAAGCGGAATTCGCTCGCCGCAAGAACGAGCAACAGAACCTGCTCAACCAGGCGCGTGCCGAGCGCAATCGCCAGGAGCGCGAAAGCGAGCGACTGGAGCAGCTGTTCGAGAGCCAGCAGGCTGAAATCGTTTCGGCTCGCGCAGCTCTCGATGAGCGCCTCGGCGCCCTGAAGGAACTGTTTGGCGTATTGCAGACGGTTTCCGGTGACGCCCAGGGCCGTTTCACGAACTCGCTGACCAACGTCCAGTATCCCGATCGTGGCGGGTTCCTCGTCGAACTCGGCAGCAAGATGGCTGGCGCGAATTCGCTGGCGTCCATCGAGGACATCGAGCAGCTCTGGTTCGAATTGCAGCGTGAAATCACCGAGACCGGCAAGATCGCGCGCTTCGATCACACGGTGACGCTGGCAAACGGCGAAGAGACGCAGATGACGATTGCCCGGACCGGCGCATTCAACCTGGCAGGCCCCGTCGGCTATCTGCAGTACGATCCGGGCACCAAGCGCGTCAGTGAGCTGCAGCGTCAGCCCGAGCAGTCGCGCTACACGGACTCCGCGAGGGACCTCGCGTCGGCGACGGAATCGCCTGTCGTATTCGGTGTCGACGTGACCCGTGGCGGCATCCTGGCTCTGCTCGTCGAATCGCCGACGATCCAGGATCGCATCAACCAGGGCGGCATCGTCGGTTACTGCATCATCGGTCTGGGTATCATCGGCCTGCTCATCGCAATCGTTCGGTTTGTCGGTCTCTCCAACGACAGCCGCAAGGTCGCCGCCCAGCTGAAGCGTGACAGCGCGAGCACGGACAATCCGCTCGGTCGTGTACTGGCTGCGTACGAGAGCAACAGGAATGCCGATACCGAGACCGTCGAGTTGAAACTCAGCGAAGCGGCGTTGAAGGAGATGCCGCGCCTCACCAAGGGCTTGTTGTTCATCAAGGTCATTTCCGTTGTCGCCCCGCTGATGGGACTGCTCGGAACGGTGACCGGTATGATCAAGACGTTCCAGGTGATCACGCTGTACGGTGCCGGTGATCCGAAGATGATGGCAGGCGGTATCTCGCAGGCTCTCATGACCACCGTACTCGGCCTGGTCGTTGCGATCCCGATGGTCCTGCTGCACACGATCGTCAGTGGTCAGAGCCGCAAGGTCATCAATATTCTCCAGTCGCAGAGCGCCGGGCTCGTCGCCCAGCATTCAGAGGCAAAGCACTAGGAGAAAGCCCATGCTCTGGCTAACTGACAGTTTCGAGGCCATCCGCGACTTCATGGAGCTCGGTGGCCCCGTATTGCGGTGGATAGCCGTCGTAATCTTCCTGATGTGGGTTCTCATCGTGGAGCGGATTCTCTACTTCCGCACCTCGATGAGGTCCATGGCACAGAAGATTCATGATGAGTGGGAATCGCGGCCGGAACGCCGTTCCTGGAATGCGCATCAGATTCGTGAGCTTCTGATTTCGCGGTTCAGTATGGATACCCACAGGAACATCCCGATGATCCAGACGCTGGTCGCGCTGTGTCCGTTAATGGGCCTGCTCGGCACCGTTACGGGCATGATCAGCGTGTTCCAGGTCATGGCGGTCTCCGGCTCGGGCAATGTCCGGGCCATGGCCGCGGGCGTATCCCAGGCTACGGTACCGACGATGGCGGGAATGGTAGGTGCACTGTCCGGTGTATTGCTGGTCACGATACTCAGCCGGCGCGCACAGCGCGAAGTGCACTTCCTGGAAGACTCGCTGACGATGGATCACTAGAGGACTACGACAATGCGCAAACATGATTTTTCATTTGGCGTAGGGGAAGAGGAAGAGAATGAAATCAACCTCACCCCGATGCTCGACGTCGTATTCATCATGCTGATCTTCTTCATCGTCACGGCCTCGTTCGTAAAGGAAGCGGGTCTCGACGTAAACCGGCCGGACGCCCCGGTTACCGAGACCAAACCCGAGGACGCGAACATACTCGTGGCAATCACGGCGGATGATCAGATCTTCATCGATCGCCGCCTGATTGATCCACGGGCCGTGCGCGCCAACATCGAACGCCTGCACGCCGAGAATCCTGAAGGCTCGGTCGTCATCCAGGCCAGCAAGAAGTCGACCAACAAGATGCTGGTCTGGGTCATGGACGCTTCCCGCCAGGCCGGTGTTTACAATATTTCGCTCGCGGACAGCTCTACCTGAACCGGTTGACTGACTGACGGCTCGGCAAATCACCACAGGACAAAGCCATGCGAAAGAATCAGATGTTTGGCGGCGAAGAGGAAGAGAACGAGATCAACCTGACGCCGATGCTCGACGTCGTGTTTATCATGCTCATCTTCTTCATCGTCACGGCGTCTTTCATCAAGGAAGCCGGAATCGACGTAGACCGGCCGGATGCACCGACGGCCGAATCCCAGGACGACGCGGCGATCCTGATTGCGATCAGCGCGGGCGACGAAATCTGGATTGACCGCCGGCAAACCGAGCCGAATGCGGTTCGCGGCATGATCGAGCGACTGCACGCCGAGAACCCGAAAGGCTCGATCGTGATCCAGGCCGACGAGGAATCGACCAACGAGATGCTCGTCATAGTCATGGAGGCGGCGAAGCAAGCCGGCGTGTCGAACGTCGCGATCGCAGCGCTGACAGACTAGGAACAATATGGGCGGGAAACCGGTCCCATAAAGAGGAGAGTTGAACAATGTATGGCCGATACGCTTTTTCGATCGTAGTCGGAGTGGTGGTGACGATGAGCCTGTTGTTCCTGATGCAGGTCCTCATAGCCACGGGCAAGCAGGCGCTGACCAAGCCCAGGGACCGCGCCAAGCTCGAGTTCGTCCGGGTAAAACGCAACGAGTCGCTGAACACGGAGGACTTCACCCCGGAGAAGCCGCCCAAGCCGCCCGAGACGCCGCCCGAGACGCCGCCCCAGGACATGGATAACGTCGACCCGTCAGCGCCCACGATCAACGTCGCGCCGCCCCAGGTCGCCACCGAGACGTCGATCGGCGGTCCCGGCGGCATGAACATCGCCGAAGGTGATTACCTGCCGATTGTTCGCGTCGCACCGGTCTATCCGGCAAGGGCCCTGTCCCGCGGGCTGGAAGGTTACGTCGACATGGCGTTCACCGTGACCACCACGGGCACGGTGAAGGACCCGCTCGTCGTCTTCTCGACCAGCAGCCTATTCGAACGGGCCGCGATACGCGCGGTGCTGAAATTCAAGTACAAACCGCGCGTCGTGGACGGCGTGCCGGTCGAAGTCCCGAACGTCAAGACACGCATCACGTTCAAGATCGAAGAATAAGGACTTCAGGATACCAGGCGGGATAAAACGACCTTAGGAACGAGTTCGCTATGAGCATATTGAGCCGAATTACCCCGAAACTCTGTCTCGCTGTCGTGGCGACGGTGCTTGCTGCGGGCAGTGCATCTGCGCAGGACGACGAGCGCGCGGAGCGCGATGCGCAGAAAACCAAGCAGGCGCAGGCAGTCAGCAAAGAAGTCTATGACAAGATCACGAAAGCCCAGGAGCAGGTCGACGCGAAAGACTACCAGGGCGCCCTCCGGGCTCTGAACAACCTTTACAACCCGGACAAGTTGACCGAGTACGAGCAGGCGAACGTACTCAACTACATCGGCTTCGTCTACTACAACATGGATGATATTCCAAACGCGATCAAGATCTACGAGAAGATGATCGCTATCCCGAGCCTCGAGCCGCAAGTCGCCAAGCAGACCATGTACACGCTGGCCCAGCTCTACACCATGGAAGAGAATTACCAAAAAGCGCTGCAGACACTCGACAGGTGGTTTGCCCTGGAGACGAACCCGGCTCCCGAACCCTTTGTCCTCAAGGCGCAGAACCTGTACCAGCTGCAGCGCTACAAGGAGATGATCGAGCCGATTGAGAATGCGATGCGCGTCGCGCGGGAGAGGGACAAGCCGGTAAAGGAAGACTGGTACGTGCTCCTCAACTTCGCGTATTTCCAGGATGAGAACTACCGGGAGGTGCGTGATATCCAGAAGATCCTGCTCGAGAACTGGCCGAAGAAACGCTACTGGTTCTCGCTCGCCGGCGCGTATACCGAGCTCGGTGAAGACAACAACCTGATCGCATCCTATGGCGCAGCCCACGACCAGGGCATGCTGGAAAAAGAATCCGAGCTGGTCACGATGGCGCAGCTGTACATGCAAGCCGAGGTGCCTTACAAGGCGGCGACCTTGCTCGAAAAGGAAATGGAGTCGGGCCGGGTTGCCAAGAATGCGAAGAACTATCGACTGCTGTCGCAGGCCTGGATGTTGTCAATGGAAGACGAGCGCGCGGTACCTGCCCTGAAGGAGGCCGCCAGGCTCAGCGACGACGGCGAACTTGACGTGCGTCTCGGTAATACCTATCTCAATCTCGGGGATTACGACGAGTGCATCAGCGCCGTCCAGTCCGGACTGCGCAAGGGCGGTCTCAAGAATGCGGACAACGCACAGATCTCGCTGGGGATGTGCCTCTACAACAAGCGCCGTTACCAGGCCGCCATCGACGCCTTCCGAGCAGCGGCGAAGACGCCGCGTTCGCGCAAGGTCTCTCAGCAGTGGATCTCGGTCATCGACGCCGAAGTGGAACGCAACGAGCAGATTCGCCTGGCCCAGGAAGCCGCCAACAAGAAACGCAAGGAAGTCGAGGCGCGCCGGCAAAAGACAGAACGTCTCTGACGCTTTCCCGGCAAGTTCCAGCCTCGGCACAGCACCCGCAACAACTGAGGGGCGTTGACCTTCACGGGTCAACGCCCCTATAGTTCGCGGCTTTGAAAAACGGACAGCAGAGCCCGATGCCCAGGATTACTTACATTTCACCCGACGGGACCCGCAAGGACGTAGACGTCGAGAACGGCTACTCTGTGATGGAGGGAGCCATCAACAATGGTGTCGACGGGATCGTTGCCGAATGCGGAGGCGCCTGCGCCTGCGCCACCTGTCACAGCTACATCGACGAGGCCTGGCTGGACAGGATCCCGCCCATGGATGACATGGAAGACAGCATGCTCGATGCGGCCTTCGAACGTAAGGCCAACAGCCGCCTGACCTGCCAGATCGAGGTGAACGACTCACTCGACGGCCTCGTCGTACACGTCGCCGAAAACGACTACTAGACAGCTGTAGGAGCGGGCCCGGCGCGCGATCGAGGCCGGATCGCGGTTCGAGAACCGCTCCTACAATTACCGCAGGCCCGTCTCCAGCCGAGCGATCACCATGCGCTGGATCTCGCTGGTACCTTCGTAGATTTCCGTGATCTTGGCATCGCGGAAATAACGCTCCAGCGGCAGTTCCTTGCTGTAGCCCATGCCGCCGTGAATCTGGATGGCCTGGTGCGTCACCCACATCGCGGTCTCCGACGCGAACAATTTCGCCATGCTCGCATTCAGCGTGTTCTTCTGCCCGGTCTTCTTGCACTCGGCCTTCGCCCAGGCGGCCTGCATCACGAGCAGGCGGGACGCTTCGATACGCATGCGCATATCGGCCAGCTTGTTCTGGATGGACTGGAAGCTGCCGATGGAGGCGCCGAATGCCTTGCGCTCCCGCGAGTACTCGAGCGATGCCTCGTAAGCCGCTTGCGCAATCCCCAGCGACTGGGCGGCGATGCCGACCCGGCCGGCGTCCAGCACGGTCATGGCGATCTTGAATCCCTGGCCCTCGTCGCCGATACGGTCCTCGACGGGGCAGCGATAGTCTTCCAGTTCGATTTCGCAGGTGGCCGAAGCGCGGATACCCAGTTTCGGCTCGAGCTTGCCGCGAAGATAGCCATCGGCGTCCGCGTCGATGACGAACGCACTGATACCCTTGGACTCGCCATCGGCGCCGATCGTCTGCGCAAAGAACACAACGTACTTCGCGACCGGTCCGGACGTAATCCAGGACTTCTTGCCGTTGATCGTGTAATGACTGCCGTCGTCGGAAAGGACCGCCTTGGCGCGCATGGAACCGGCATCGGAACCGGACTGCGGTTCGGTCAGCGCATAGGCACCGTTCACCTCGCCGGAGGCAACCGGGACCAGGTATTTCTGCTTCTGCTCCTCGCTGCCGAATTCCAGCAAGGGCACGCCGAACAGCGAATTGTTCACCGAGACGATGGTCCCGTGGGCAGCATCTGCAGCCGAAATCTCCGCCATGACCAGCGCGTAGCTGATGGGGTCAAGGCCTGAACCGCCATATTGTTCCGGGATCTCGACGCCCATAAAACCGAGTTCGGCTGCAGCCTTGATGGTTGCCAGCGGGAATTCCCCGCTGCGATCGAACTCGGCGGCAACCGGCGCAATTTCGTTCTGTGCGAATTCGCGCGCAGCGTCGCGAATCATTATCTGGTCTTCGGTGAGTGCAAAATCCATGTCTTCTCCTCAAGCAGCGCCGCATTATACGATCTGGGAGTCCGCGGTGACATTGCGGCATGCCGAAAAAGCCCCGGACCGCATGACTCCTGCAGTTGCAGGGCTTATCATTTCAGGTTCGGTACGGTCGATTCGCGGCCTCGCCACACGAGCAACCCAGGAGAACTGAATGACCATCAAAGCAGGAGACAAGATGCCGAGCGGCACGTTCGGCGTTATGACCGATTCGGGTCCGGGCGCAATTTCGACCGATGACCTGTTCGCAGGAAAGAAAGTCGTGCTGGTTTCGGTGCCGGGAGCATTCACTCCCACCTGCTCAATGAACCACCTGCCAGGATTCGTCGACCATGCCGACGACATCCTGGCGAAGGGCGTGGACACGATCGCCTGCATGGCGGTCAACGACGTGTTCGTGATGAATGCCTGGGGCAAGGATCGCGCCGTCGGTGACAAGGTGATGATGCTGGCGGACGGCAACGGCGAGTACGCGCGTGCGCTCGGGCTCGAGATGGACGGCACGGCCTTCGGCATGGGCACGCGCGGTCAACGCTTCGCGCTCATCGTGGACGACGGCACCGTTACTCATGTAGGCGTCGAGGCGCCGGGCAAGTTCGAAGTCAGCAAGGCTGAAGCGATACTCGAAGCCCTTTGAAGAACGCTGCTGCGGCGCCCTGGCGGGCGCCGCATGCTCAGTCGAGAGCGTCGATCAGTTCGGGCACCACGTTGAACAGGTCGCCCACCAGGCCGACATCGGCAATCTCGAAGATCGGCGCTTCCTCATCCTTGTTGATCGCAACGATCGTGCCGGCATCCTTGATTCCGGTCACGTGCTGGATGGCGCCCGAAATGCCGATCGCAATATAGAGATCCGGCGCGATGATGCGGCCGGTCTGGCCTATTTGCATCTCGTTCGGCACGTACCCGGCGTCAACCGCGGCGCGGGAAGCGCCCACACCGGCAGCCAGTTTGTCCGCCAGCTTGTAGATCAGGTCGAAATTGTCGGTGCTGCCAAGGGCGCGACCGCCCGCGACGACGCGCGCCGCCGCCTGCAGGTCCGGCCGGTCCGACTTGCCGGTTTCGCTGCCAATGAAGCGTGTGTGATCGGGCACGTCCGCGGTCATGGCCAGCGACTCCACGGCCGCCGAGTTTCCTGCGCCTGACTGCGCGATACGACGCGGCACGAACGGTGCCAACTACTTTGACGTCTGCAGGCACCTCGACCGTTACGATGGCGCTTCCGGCGTAGATCGGCCGCTTGAAAGTCCGCTCGCCCTCGACGCTCATGATGTCACTGACCTGATTCACGCCGAGCAGGGCGGCTACGCGCGGCATCAGGTCCTTGCCGAAGGTGGTCGACGGGCCCAGCACGTAGTCGTAACCGTCAGCGAGCGCCACGATCTGCGGTGCAAGCACCGCTGCCAGCGCACCACGGTACGCCGCATCCTCGCTGCTCAGCACGCGGCTCACCGACTCCAGGCTCGCGGCTTCGGCCGCGATGTCGCCCGCCGATGCGGCGAACACCGCAACATCGATCTCCGCACCCGGAATTCCGCAGCGCAGGCAATGCACTTGGCAGTATTCGGGTTCAGATTTTCACCGTCATGCTCGGCGATCAACAGTACCTTGGCCATTACAGCAGTCCTTTGTCCTTCAGGGCGCCGACGAGTCCGGCGACGTCTTCCACCATGATGCCGCGCTCGACGTGCGGCCGGCGGTTCGAAGTTGACCGCTGCAATTGCCGGGCTGTCCGGAAGTGCGAGATCGGCCCAGGGAATGGTATCCAGCGGCTTCTTTTTCGCCTTCATGATATCCGGCAGCTTCACGTAGCGTGGTTCATTGAGGCGCAGGTCCGCGGTGATGACGGCGGGCAGGTCGACCTCGATTACGTCGAGACCGGCGTCCACTTCGCGGGTCACGCGAACGCTGCCGCCACTGAATTCGAGCTTGGATGCAAACGTCGCCTGCGGTCGCCCCCACAGCGTGGCGAGCATCTGACCGGTCTGGGCGTTGTCGTTGTCGATGGCCTGCTTGCCGAGGATCACGAGCTCCGGATTCTCACGGTTGACGATCTCCAGCAGTGCCCGCGCACCGCTCAGCGGATCCGGCTCGTCAGCCGTTTCGACAAGGATGGCCCGGTCGGCGCCCATCGCGAGCCCGGTCCGCAGCTGCTGCTGCGCTTCGCCGGAGCCGATGGATACGACGACGACTCTCGTTCGCTTCGCCACGTTCCTTGATGCGCAATGCTTCTTCGAGCGCGATTTCGTCGAACGGATTGATGCTCATCTTCACACCGTCCGTTTCGACGCCGCTGCCGTCGCCCTTGACGCGGACACGGACGTTGTAGTCCACGACGCGTTTCAGGCCCACCAGAATCTTTTCCACCTGAACGTCTCCCTTGCTTTCGAATGCTCGCCGGGCGGGCGCCCGGCAGGCGGGTTCGCTATTGTCTATGAGGCTAGCGGGGTGTACAAGACGTGTACTCGTGAGATACGCGTATTGACAAGTGAGCGTCCCCGCACGGCAAGAACTGTTGACCAGCGTGGAGGAGTTGGCTGAGCGGCTTGGCGACCCGCAATTGCGAAGCGTCGACTGTCGCTTCGATCTGCTGGCCCCGGAAGCCGGCCGCAAGCGCTGGCTCGACGCGCATATTCCCGGAGCGGTTTACGCCGACCTCGACAGGGACCTGTCCGGTCCGGTCACGCCCGACTCCGGTCGCCACCCACTGCCGTCCGCCACGCGGGCACAGGAAACGTTCTCCCGTCTCGGGATCGACGCGGATACCGACGTCGTCGCTTACGACGATGCCGGCGGCGCCATCGCGTCACGTGCATGGTGGCTGTTGCGCTGGCTCGGCCACCGCCACGTCACGGTGCTCGACGGCGGCCTCCAGGCCTGGCGTGACCGGGGTCTCCCGCTCGAGAGCGGTCCAGTTGAAACGGAGCGGCGCGAATTCCCTTGTTTGGAACAGCCGCAGCGCGTAATGACGACGGAGGAGATCGTGGGGCAGCTCGGCGCACAGCGCGAATCGCTGCTGGTCGATGCCCGTGACGCCGTCCGCTTCCGGGGCGAGGCCGAGCCGATCGACACCAGGGCCGGGCATATCCCGGGGACCAGGAACCTGCCTTTCAGCGATTGCCTCCGGGCAGACGGCACCTGGCTGGATGCCGCGGCGTTGCGAGAGCGACTCTCCGCCGTGCTGGGGGCCGAGCCGGGGGACGATTGGGGCGTGATGTGCGGTTCCGGCGTCACCGCCTGCCACCTGGCGATCTCGGGTCTCCTGGCAGGCTACCCGGAACCGCGGGTCTATATCGGCTCGTGGAGCGAGTGGATCCGGGACCCCGCGAGACCGATAGCCGGCCTGCAGGGCAATAGGTAGAATTGCGGCCGCCGGATCTGCGGAATCGGCGTAAACTTAACGCCTGAATTTGCCCCCGATCCGGTTTCCGGCTGGCGCCGCACGGGTTCGCGCCGGCGCACGAGGTCTCGGCTGTATTATGAGTAACTACTCTTGTATAAACAGTTATTTATAGCGTTTTTTTCATGTTTTTTAGTAGCTTGTGCCGGGAGTTCCGAGCCGTCGCTGGGGGACGAAAATGCGACCGCGACGGCCCGTTCCGATTGCATCTCGACAAGGACTATCCGAGACTATCGGGTACTGGACGAGACCAATCTCGTGGTCACGGCAGACGCCAACCGGAAGTACCACGTCACGCTCAGCCGCCGCGCGACAGGACTGAGATCATCGTGGAAAATCGGCTTCCGGTCCACGAGCGGTCGGATCTGCGGCGGCTTTGACGATATCCTCGTCGACGACGGCTTCGGCCCCGAACGCATTCGCATAGCGGCGATCACGCAATTGACGCCCGAAGAATACGACGCATTACTGGTCCGGTTTGGAAAGAGGGAACCGGCCAACGAACCAGCCCCGGCGACTGACGAAGTCGACAGCGCCGAGGTAGAAGAGCTGGACTGATTTGCCCCCATCAGAAAGGGCATCTTGGTCACGCAATCCGCAATCTCCGTGCGGACCCACCCGGCCAGCTTCACAGCTGGCCGGGTTTTTAATGCCCGGAGCCTGCGCATGAGCGGAATCCTGTCCGGGATCCGGGTACTCGACCTTTCCCGCGTGCTGGCCGGGCCGTGGGCCACCCAGCTGCTCGGGGACTACGGTGCCGATGTCGTCAAGGTCGAACGGCCCGGCGCCGGCGACGACACCCGCCACTGGGGACCCCCCTGGCTGCAGCGGCAGGCCGGCGACGCGGCACGCGAATCGGCGTACTTTCTTGCCACCAATCGCAACAAGCGCTCACTGACGGCGGACCTGTCGTCCGCAGGCGGGCAGGCGCTGGTGCGTGAACTTGCTGCTGCCGCCGACGTCATCGTCGAGAACTTCAAATCCGGAACTCTCGAACGCTGGGGCCTTGATCCCGCGCAGCTCCGGCGGCAGAACCCCGGCCTTGTCATTTGCACGATCTCCGCCTTCGCGCACGGCAGTTCGCGCGGGCGCGAGCCGGGTTACGACGCAATGATCCAGGCTTCCGGTGGGCTGATGAGCATTACCGGCGCCGCTCAGGAGGAGGGCGGCGAGCCGCAGAAAGTCGGGGTAGCGATCGCCGACATCATGTGCGGCATGTACGCCGCCACGGCGATCCTCGCGGCCCTCCACGAGCGCTCGGCGAGCGGTCGCGGTCAATCGATCGAGGTACCGCTGTATGACAGCCAGGTCGCCTGGCTCGCGAACCAGGCCATGAATTACCTCGTGGGCGGCGAAGTCCCGGGGCGCCTGGGTACGGCTCACCCGAACATCGTCCCCTACCAGGCTTTCGCGACCGCCGATGGTCACGTCATGGTCGCTGTGGGCAATGACCGCCAGTTTGCCGCGTGCGCGAACTGCTGCGGGCAGCCCGAGCTCGCCCGGGATCCGCGCTTTCAACGCAATGCCGAGCGCCTCGCCAACCGCGAGGAACTCATCGCCAGGTTAAGCACCGCGTTCGAGCGACAATCATCGGCTCACTGGATTCAGAGCCTCGGCGAAGCCGGCGTGCCGTGCAGCCCGATCAACGACATCGGCGAGGTGTTCTCCGGCGATTACGCCGCGGAGTGCGAACTCGTACGGACGCTGGCACACCCCTACGATGCCGAACTGCCGACGGTCGCCAACCCGGTACGGTTTTCAGCCAAAGGCGTCAGCTACCGCTCGGCGCCGCCACTGCTCGGACAGCATTCGGGGGAAGTATTGGCCGACTGGTTGGGCTATTCTGAACAGACGATTTCAGAGCTTCGGGAAGCGGGAACGATTTGAACGTCACGACATTGAACAAGGGAAAGGAAACGCGCGCTGACATCACCGCGAGCACCGCGCTCGGCGAGGTCAAGTACGAGATTCGCGGCCAGCTCGCACACCATGCCGGCGAGCTGGAAAAGCGCGGCTACGAGATCATCTCGCTGAACATCGGCAACCCCGGCCTGTTCGGTTTCAGGACACCGGAAACGATGCGGCTCGCGATGATCGAGAATCTCGGCCAGGCCGAGGCGTATTGCCACCAGAAAGGCATCTTCCCGGCGCGCGAAGCCGTCGTCATGCAGCAGCAGAATCGCGGCATCCACCACGTCAGCGCCGACGAGGTGTTCATCGGAAACGGCGTCAGCGAACTCATCGACCTGTCGCTCCGCGCCCTGCTGAACCCGGGCGACGAGGTGCTGGTACCCAGCCCGGACTACCCGCTGTGGTCGGCGGCCGTCGTACTGAATGGCGGCGTGCCGCGTTACTACGACTGCCCGCCGGAGAACGACTTCATGCCGGACCCGGCGAAGATCCGCGAGCTGGTCAGCGACCGGACCCGCGCGATCGTGCTCATCAATCCAAACAACCCGAGCGGCGCGGTTTACGACCGGGCGACGCTGGAACAGGTTGCCGACATCGCAGCGGAGACCGGGATCATCGTGCTCGCGGACGAGATCTACGACCAGATGGTCTACGACGACGCCGAGTTCATCCCGTTCGCGACCTTGGCCGGCGACGGCGTGGTCTGCCTCACGTATTCGGGGCTGTCCAAGGTGTACCGGGCCTGCGGTTATCGTGTCGGCTGGTGCGTTTTCGGCGGCGACATCGAGCGGGCACGCGATTACATCCACGGCATGGAATTGCTCGCAGCGCTGCGCCTGTGCAGCAACGTGCCGGCGCAGTGGGCGGTGCAAACGGCGCTGGGGGGCTTCCAGAGCATCGGCGAACTCGTACAGCCGGGCGGCCGCCTGTACCAGTCCCGGCAATGCATCATCGAGCGTGTCGCCGGGAGTCCGTACCTGAGCCTGGTTGCGCCCATGGGTGCCATGTATGCGTTCGTCAGGCTGCACAAACGTTTCGCCGGCAAACTCGACGACCAGCAATTTGCGCTCGAACTGCTGGAGAAACGTCATGTGCTCGTCGCACCGGGCAGCAGCTTCAACACGCCCTACACGGACCACTTCCGGATCACCACGCTGCCTGATCCCGACACGCTGCATACGGTATTCGATCGCATCGACGACGTGCTGGTGCAGCACGCCTGAGCCATGTATGGCTGGTTACCCGAGGTCTGCGACGATTCGTCACAGGTAGTGACCGCGAGCCGGCGCCTTGCCCGGCAGCTGAGCGGTGAATACAACGCCAGGCAGGTCGCGCGAGGTAACACCGCCTGGCTAACGCCGGTCATCGTCGCGTGGCCGGACTGGCTGTCCAGGCTATTCGCCTCGGCCGGGCCGGAATCGATGCCCGCAAGGCTCAACGCACACCAGAGCCGGGTCATCTGGGAACAGGTTCTCGACGAAGTGATCCGCGATCCGCTGGTGAATATCCCGGGACTGTCGCGCCACGCGCGCGATGCCTGGAAAAACCTTCACGAGTGGCGGGTTCCAGTCGACGAATGCATTGCCGCCGCAAGCAGCCGCGACCAGCGCGTATTCGCCGCGGCCATGTCGCGCTACCGCGAGCGGCTTGCCAGGGAAAACTGGATCGACGAAGCGATGCTCGGCAGCGCGATAATGGCGGCCGCAGAAGCCGGGCGCCTGGCCCTGCCGGAACGCGTCCTGCTCGCAGGCTTCGACCGCCTGACCCCGGAAGCAGAAACGCTCATCGCGTCCCTGCGCGAGCAAGACACCCATGTCGAGATGGCGCAGGCCGCGCAATCACCGGGCGAGGCCGCCGTGATCGCCTGCGAAGAACCGGATGCCGAATTGCGTACCGCGGGCAGCTGGGCGCGCGCACAGCTCGAAGGCGATCCGGGGCTGCGGCTGGGCATCGTCGTGTCCGGCCTGGAGCAGGATGCTCCCCGGGCAGGGCGGCTAGTGCGTGAGGGCCTGGCGCCGGGCTGGCAATACGCCGCAGGTACGCAGCTTGCGGCGGCGAACGTGTCATTCGGCCGGCGGCTGCTCGATTACCCGGCCATCGAGATCGCGTTGCTCCTGCTACGCTGGACGCACAGCGCTATCGGCGGCCGCGACCTGAGCCTGCTGCTGAGAGCCTCGTTCCTGGGTACGGCAAGCACCGATGCCAGGGCAAGGCTGGAACTCGAGCTGCGGCGGATACCCGACCGCGAATGGACACCCGAACTCTTCCTGCGCGCTTTCGGTGAGCGCGAGACCGCTGACGATGCCAGCGACTGGCTGACGCGGCTCGACAAGCTGGTCGATGTCCGCCGCACGTCCCAGGGTGAGAGGTCCCCGGCGCACTGGGCGGAGGTCGTGGACACGCTGCTGGAGGATTTCGGCTGGCCAGGTGCGGCGCCACTCGAAAGCGCCGACTTTCAGCTCGTAAACCGATGGCGCGATCTGCTGAATGATCTCGCACGCCTGGAGCTCGTGGTGCCGCGGATGACGCTCGGGCACGCCGTGGGACAGCTGCGCGGAATGGCGGCCGACACGGTGTTCCAGCCGGAGTTGCAAGGTGCGGTTGTCGAGGTGCTGGGCCCGCTCGAAGCGGCCGGCATGGAATTCGACCGACTTTGGATAGCCGGGCTTACCGCGAGCCGGTGGCCGCCGGCCGGAAGGCCGACGGCACTGATCTCGCGGCGGCTGCAGCGTCACTATGGCATGCCCGATGCGGATCCCGACGACACCGCGGCCTATGCGCAACGCGTCATCGAACGCTTGCGCGCAAGTGCACCCGCGTGCGTCTGCAGTTACCCCGAGCGCAGCGGCGACGAGGTCGAAGCGATGACGGCCCTGCTGGCGGACGCCGTTGCCGAGGATGCGCCGATGGACCCCGGGTGGCACGCCCGCCAGCTCTGCGGCCTTGCCTCACCCGTTGTCCTCGGCACCGATCCGGTGCCGCCCGTGTCGGCGGACGAGTCCGTGGCGGGCGGCGCCGCCACGATTCAGTGGCAGATGAGCGAGCCGTTCAGCGCGTTCGCGCTGGGCCGGCTCGGTGTTTCCACGCTCCGCCCGATCATGCCGGGCTTGTCCCCGATGCTGCGCGGCAACCTGATTCACGCCGCTGCGTTTCAACTCTACGGCGAGCGGCCGACGCAGGCGGACCTGCGCAGCTGGACCAGCGAAGGGCTCGATCAGCGGCTCGCCGAAGCGGTTTCCAGGGCATTCCCGCGCTACGAGCGCCACACCGACAACGTGCTGAGGGAATTGTTCAAGCTCGAACGGCTGCGCGTCACGCGGCTGTTGCACGAACTCGTGGACGTCGATCTGCAGCGTGCTCCGTTCCGCGTTCACGCGGTGGAACAGGCGACGGCGTTCGTCATGGCCGGGGTGCGACTGGGCCTGCGCATCGATCGCATCGATCGCTATGACGACGGCGGGATGGCGATACTCGATTACAAGACCGGCGGCCGCAGGAAGTTCCTCGACGGCAACGGCGACCCGACCGACGCCCAGCTGGTCGTTTACGCGATTGCGGCCGGAGAGCCGGTGGCGGCTCTCGGCTTCTACAACATCGACAGCCGTGAGACGTTTCTCGATGCCAGCGGCCGCGACGTCATGGGCGACGACGACTGGCGCGAGGCGCTTGCACGCTGGTCGCGTGACGTCGAGAACGCCGCCGCCGGGTTCGCAGCCGGCGACGTGCGCATTCGTTACTGGCAAACGCTGCGCGATGCGCGGCCGCTGAACATCCTGTCACGTTTCGGGGAGCTCCGGCGTGACACATGATGACGCACTGCTTGCCGCGGACGCACAGGCGCGCGATGACGCCCTGGACGTAACCCGTTCGTTCATCGTGCAGGCGCCTGCCGGCTCCGGCAAGACGGAACTGCTGATACAGCGTTACCTGCGCTTGCTCGCCACGGTCGAATCGCCCGAAGAGATCATCGCAATTACGTTTACCCGCAAGGCAGCGGCAGAAATGCAGTACCGCGTACTGCAGGCCTTGCTGCGATCGCAGCGCGGTATCGTCCCCGAGGCGGCGCACGAGCGAATCACCGCCGAGGCCGCGGTCGCGGCGCTCGAGCGTGACCGCCGGAAAAACTGGCAGCTCGTCGCGAACCCGCGGCGCCTGCGGATCCAGACGCTCGATTCGCTCAATGCCTCGGTCGCGCGAATGCAGCCGCTGACCGGGGGCGCGGCCAGCGGCAATACCGTTGCCGACGACGCCGAGATCAAGGGCCTCTACCGCGCGGCGGCGGCAGTCACGCTCGACTGGCTGACCGAGCCCGGAGAGACGCGCGATGCCGTGCGGGACGTGCTGCTGCACCTCGACAACAACACGTCGCTGTACGTCGGTTACCTGTCGCGAATGCTCGAAACGCGCGACCAGTGGCTGCCGTTCATCGGCACCGGCCAGGCGGTGGATCCCGCGGCCCTGCGCGGCAAGCTCGAAACCAATCTCCGCAACGTGGTCGAGTCACAGCTACGGCAGCTGCGCGATGCGTTCCCGCGTGAGCTCGTGCCGGAGCTGTTGCCGCTTGCCACTTACGCGGCCGATAACCTGGGCGCCGCCGGCAAGACGGATCATCCCGTCGCCGCGCTGCGTGAGCTGTCTGCGTTGCCGGCGGCAGCCGTTGACGCACTGGACACATGGCACGGCGTTGCCGCGTTGCTGCTCACCGCGGTGGGAAGCTGGCGCAAGCGCGTCAACGTGAACGATGGCTTTCCGGCCGGCGACGCCGGCCAGAAGGACGCGCTGTACGACCTGATCGAATCGGCCTCAGGCAACCCGGCGCTCGCCGGTCTGCTGCAGGGTGTCCGGTCATTGCCGCCAGTGACCTACAGCGACGAGCAATGGTCGGTGCTGCTCGCGCTGTTCCGATTGCTGCCCACGGCCGTCGCCGAACTGAAACAGCTGTTCAACGCAAATCGCCTGACCGATTACATCGAGATCGCGCTTGCCGCCGACGACGCACTGGGCTCCGCCGAGAACCCCGGCGATGTCGCATTGTTGCTCGACTACCAGGTGCGACACCTGCTCGTCGACGAGATGCAGGATACTTCCCGCGCCCAGTACCGGATGCTCGAGGCATTGACCGGAGGCTGGGAGCCGGGGGACGGCCGCACCTTGTTCTGCGTCGGCGATCCGATGCAGTCGATTTACCGCTTCCGCAACGCCGAAGTCGCCCAGTTCCTGCTGGCGCAGCGCAAGGGCATCGGTTCGCTGCAACTCGAACGCCTGGTGTTGCGCAGGAATTTTCGCTCCGGCGAGTTCCTGGTGCACTGGTTCAACACGGTCTTCGCGCAGGTACTTCCGGCCATCGACGATCCGGTGCGAGGCGCCGTCTCCTATGCCGAAGCGGTGCCCGCGCTCTCCACGGAAGGTGAATGCCGGGTCTACCCCCTGTTCGGCGCCGACCCGGCCCGCGAAGCGGAATTGGGCTGCCGCACGATAGCGGAGACGCTGGCCCGCAACCCGGACGACAACATGGCCGTGCTGGTGCGCGGCCGCACGCAGCTCGCCGCGCTGCTTCCGCGCATGAGAGAAGCTGGCATCGATTACCAGGCCGTCGACATCGACCGGCTCACCGATCTGCCGGAGATCATCGATCTGCTGGCGCTGACGCGCGCTATCGTCCATCCCTGCGACCGCCTGGCGTGGCTGGCCCTGTTGCGCGCACCGTGGATCGGCTGGGACTGGTGCGACCTGCACCGGCTTGTCGTCAATGACGCCAGGCGCACGGTATGGGAGCTCCTTCACGACACCGAGCGGCTCGACGTGATTTCCGAAGAGGCGCGCGCGTCGCTGCAGCGAGCCATGCCGATCCTCGAGTCCCTGCGGTCGATATCGCGGTCGGCGTCCCTGAGGGAGCGCACCGAGCAGGCCTGGCTGGCACTCGGCGGACCGGCACTGCTGGAAGGGGCAGGGGGCGTGGAAAACGTCTACCGTTACCTCGATGTGCTGGAAAAGCTGGAGGTCGCCGGCACGCTGCACGACGTGGCCGAGCTCGAGGCGCAACTGGATCTCGAGCGGGTGTCGAACAACACAGCCGCAAGGCTGCAGGTCATGACCATGCACCGGGCCAAGGGCCTGCAGTTCGATCACGTCCTGCTCTACGGCCTCGGACGCATACCGAGGAAAAGCGATCGGTCCGTGCTGAGCTGGTTCGACCTGCCCGAGGAACACGGCGACGAGGAGAAGATCATCAGCCCCGTCGGGCGGCGTGCCGACCTCGAGAATGACCCCATCCATCGATTCATCGAGATCACCGAAGCGGAGAAAGACCGCCACGAGGTCGGCCGGTTGCTGTACGTGGCCTGCACCCGCGCGCGCAAGAGCCTGCATCTGCTCGGCCATACGGCGCTCAGCCCGGACGGAGAGTCCTTTCGGGCACCGGACCCCAGGAGCCTGCTCAGCCTGTTGTGGCCGGCCGTGGAACCGCAGTTCGTGCAGGCCTTCGTGCCGCAGGCGGCGGAGACCGTTGCGGCCGGAGCAGACCGCTGGCTGCTCCCGAAACGCCGCTGCCTCGAACCGGAGTGGCAGCTGCCCGATGTGGCGACGGTACCGGGACAGACAGCGGCACTGCAGGCGGATGGCGAGATACGCGCTGTCGACTTCTACTGGGTCGGCGCCGAGGCGAGGATTGCCGGCACGGTCGTACACCGCTGGCTGCAGTTTGCCGTGCAAAAGGGCGGTGGAGCGGATGCGCTCGCCGATGCGGGTTACGCGGACACCACCGAGCGCTGGTTGCGTGAACTCGGCATTGCGCCCGGCGATACGATGGCGCGCATACGCGCCAGGGTCGATGCCGCGCTCGAAGGGGTGCGCGCAGACGCCCGCGGTCGCTGGCTGCTGAGCGGCGACGGGCACGCGGAACTCGCGCTCAGCGGTGTCGTCAACGGGGCGATCGAATCCGGAATACTGGATCGTATTCGCATCGACGAAGACGGCACCCACTGGCTCGTGGACTACAAGACGAGTACCCATGAAGGCGGCAACCTGGAAGGATTCCTGGCAGCCGAGGCGGACAGATATCGCGATCAACTAGAGCGCTACTCGACCCTGTATCGAGCCTACCGGGGCGTTGACGTGCGTTGCGCGCTGTATTTCCCGCTGCTGCAGGCGTTCGTCGAGGTGGATGTCGCAGCCTAGAGCTGGCCCTCGAGCCGTATATCGTGCTGACCGCGATCGTTCGGCGAACCGAGGAAGCGCAATTGCCCCCGGAGTTTTTCCGACGTGCGCTCCGTCGCCGCCACCTTGCCGATGAACTGGTAATTCCGATCCGCCGACAGTGTCAGGCTGCCAGCGAGGTCGAATACACCGTTCACGTCCTCGACGCTCGCGACCACGGCGTTGTCATCGGTGAAGAATTCGGCGCGGTAGCCGCCGATCGACGAAGGATCGACCATCGGCGCCACGAGATCGGCGATGGCCAGCGTACCCGTAGCGGCGGTCGGCAACCCGTCCCGGAAGCGCAGTGCCTCGAATTGCAGGCTCGCGTTTCCCGACAGGCCGGGCACGCGCACGACCGATGCGATATCACGCAATGGCAACGAACCGTTGACGTTCGTGAGCGCGATCTCGCCACCGAGACCGGCCGCAACGTCGGCTTCGAGAAAACCCGAAGACGGGCTCGCCTCCAGGCTGGCGCCGAGCTTGCCGGTAAACAGGCGCAACGGCTGCAGGCGCCATTTCAGGTCGCGCACATACAGGCCTGCCGCCGATACCTCGGCGGCGGACCCGGACCAGATCGTGCCCTGCAGGCCGCTCAGCTGGACCACGGGCGGTGCGAACCAGTGGTAGGCGACCCGCGCAGGAAACAGGCCGACGAACGCCACGACGAATGTCAGCAGGCCTGCGGCGACGAGCGTTTTCGGGTTGACCGTCAAAGCGACCGTTCGAGCGTCAGCGTGGCGTTGACGCGGCCCGGGCTCACCGGCGTGGCGGTGGAAACGCTGCCGGCCTGTACCTCCATGCCGTACTGGCTGCTCAGCTCGCCGAGCCAGACCACGAGCTTGTCGAACGCCACGTTCTCAAACTCGACGCGGATACCGTTCGGCGTGGGCTGGCTGCGCTTCGGCTGTCCGAGTCCGTGGGACCGCAGCGTCGAGTCCACGACGACGACCGGCGACTGCGCGGCGGCGGCGGACGTGGACCGGGACCCGTTCTGCGGCCGGGGCATGGACACGAGCGGCCGCAACTCGGCCAGCGATCGCTCCCAGGTGGAGACGCGCTGCTCGAGGTCGCGGTGCCCCTTGTCAAGCGGTACCCAGATCAGGCCCCAGAGCAGCGAGATCGAGACGATGACGGCGCCCAGCACGACGAACAGCCGTTCCCTGGCTTCGAGCGATTCGAACCAGTCTCTCATGACCCCACCTCGCGAATCTGGATGCGGCTGTTGACCTGGTCACCGACACGATCCGTCGACTGGATCGTTGCGTTGAAACGATCGGACTGGCTGATACCTTTCTCGATCCTGTCGAGCGTTGCGACGTCGGGCGCCGTCAATCGCACGTCGACGACCCCGGCGCGGTAGCTGATCGCCTGGATGTCGGCGTCCTTGTTCTCCTGCATGGCCGTGGCGAGCTGCTGCAGCAACGGCAGGAATACCGCCGGGGCCGAGCCCGGAGCGCCGAAACTGCGGCGAATCGAAGTGACCGTGCCCAGCGGGTCCATTACTTCGCGCGTATCGTCCGGGCGGATCTTGCGGTATTCCGCGGTGAACTGTTCTTTCAGGGCGGTTTCTTCGGAGGTCAGCCGAACGTAGTCGATGCCTTTGCCGGCGATGCCGAGGACGCCCAGCGCGACAAGCAGCATCGCGACGTAACGCCAGGGCCTCACCAGCGCGCCGATGTCGGTGCTCTCGCCGTAACGCCCCTGCAGCAGGTTGACGCCGGACCCGCTCGCGACCGTAACGGCGAGCCGCGGCAATACGCCGTCCGGCAGGAGATTGATGTCGACGCTGTCGAGGTGCTGCCGCAGCCGGCTCCAGTGCTCCGCGAAACGCTGCTCGTCGGTCGGTTCGCAGTAGACCAGCAGGTGCCGCGCGCTCTCGGTCGCCGCGTCGGTCAGGCCTTCTTCGCCAAAAAGGCCGGCCGCCATCAGGGCATCGATCGGTGTGACGCCCTGCATGACGAATGCGAGATCGGAGCCGTTGTTGAACACGACCTGGTCCTCGGCTACGAGCAGGCTCAGGGTGTTCGGCACGAAGGCGAGGCCGTGATCTTCGGGGATCATGCGGGCCGGCCGGATACCGGCTTCCTGCAACCGCGCGAGCCAGGCGTTCATCTTGTCGTGGGCGACGACGACCACCGGCAGATCGCCCGCGGCGCGGCGCGGCCCCGGTGCGAAGTGCAAATTCTCGATTTCGTCCGCGACCTGCTCCTCGAGCGCGAACGGCAGCGCCGCCCTCAGCCGCGCGCCTTTCGCCGGCAGGTCACAGCTGAGCGTCGAGGTCTCCCCGGCGGGCACCAGTACGATGACCTCGCGGTCACCCACATCTTTCAGCGCTTCCTCGAGCGGCCCCATGACCGGCGGCGTGCGGCGCGTCCCCGCATCGTCCACCGCGATCCAGCTCGCGTGGGCGTTTTCATCGGCGCTGAGCCGAATGACCAGAAATTCCGCCATCGTCAGGTAGTTCCTAGGCTGCGCAGGATGGGTACGACCTGTCCCGTCGCACCCCGCTGCAACGTACTGAAATAGATGATACGAACGGTAGCAATCTGCACGACCAACCTCAATTGGAAATAGCTCGTCGTTTCCTCGAGTTGCGGCAGGACCTCCGGCGCAACCAGTGTCGAGAACGTGTTCTGCAGGTCGGCGAACCCGCCACTCTCGCGCTCCGAGATCAGGCTTTCGACATCGGACGCCGTCAGGTTCTCGTCCAGCGACTGCAGCACCGCCGCGGTCGCCGTATTCACATTGATGCCCGTGCGGCCGGGCAGGGCGACGATATGCGGCGACAGGATGTCGAAGCTCTCCTTGTCCATGCCCTCCAGCGCGGCCAGTTCCGTCGCATGCGTTATGGGCAGGTTCGGCGTGCGGTAGGCGGGGACGAAACCGGTATAGATCGCGTCTTCGGCGCCGTCCGGGAAGCCGGCCTCCTGGTTCGCGTCGATCCAGTCCGCAGCGATCCCCGCGATTCGCGGGTCGAGCTCCAGCACCACCAGCAGGCGCTGGAACTGCTCGAGCGCGAGTTCGTCGATCTCGCCGTTCTGGTCGACGAGGTTATTGATATTGAAGCGCCCCTGCAGGTCCTCGATGGTGCCGAACAGCTCGCCCTGCACGACGTCACTTTGTACCGGCAGGCCCGGCAGCTCGCTGGCCCAGATCTCGCCGAGATGATCCGTCTCCGTTTCCGCGAGGTCGTCGCCCAGTATCGACTGCACCCAGCTTTCCGCGCCCATCGCGACCTGCACGGCCTGGTCCCGGTACAACAGTGTCATCGTGCGCCGCAGGTCCAGTGCATTGTCCCAGGCCAGGTTCAACGCCACGCTGCTGACCAGCGCCGTGATCAGGATTGCGGTAATCAAAGCGACGCCGCGTTGCCGGAAAGGCGGCCTCATGGCGCCATCTCCACGATGCGCCGGATCTCACCCTCGTCGGTCAGCGTCAGCACCATCTCGACCGCCCGCGGCCGCAGGCGGAAGCCGGCCGGTCCCGGCACGTTTACGGGCGGCCACTGTTCGGACGGTTCCCCATCAGCCGTCAGGTAGCGGAATTCGATGCTCTCGACGCCGTCGAGCAGCACGGTCTGGATCGGCTGGTTGTTGACGGTGCGGTCCAGGACACGCCAGTGAAAACGCAGCAGCTCGCCGTCCTCGAGGCGGTAGGCGCTGCGCTGCAGCGTGCCCCGGGGCAGGCCTGCCGGGTTGGTCCAGCCGCCGTCGAGTCACTTCCAGGGCGTACTCCGAACCGAAGCTGGAGCGTATCGCAGGCTCGTAGCCATCGCCGAGCAGGCCGCGAACCGGGCGCGGCGCCACCTGCATGAGGTCGGAGTCCAGGTAGCGGACGGTCCGCTGGATCGCTTCCAGGCGCTCCATCCGCTCGCCGAGCATTTCGGCATTCGCAAGCGTCTGGCCCAGCGCCATGTAAGCGACGACGCTGAGCACGCCGAAAACCGCCATCGCAACCAGCACTTCGATCAGCGTGAAGCCGTGAGCGCGTCGCGCATTCACTGTTGCTGACCCCGGTCCGGCTGCCCGGCGTTCCACGCGAGATTACCCTGTCCGGGTGCCACCGGTTCGCCGATGAAGCCGGTTACCTTGAAAATGGTGTCGTCGAAGCCGGCGTAGGAAACGGCGACATCGACTTTCATCAGGTTTTCGACCCCGGTTTCCGAGACGTCCGCGGTCCACTCCCAGCTCATGTTCGCGAAGTCGACATCGCCGCTGCTCTCGCCGACCTCCGGTATCACGCCCGCGATCCGCATTTCGGTGATCTTGTTTTGCGCGATCCAGCTGGCGAAGGTGCGGTCGCGCATCGTATTGGCCGTGTCGATCATCTGCCCCATGCTGGCAGCGACCCCTGCGAGCGCCAGCGACACGATCACCAGCGCAACCATGACCTCGATCAGGGTGAACCCTGTCGTGCGGCGGGGCAGGGTCACATCGAGTCCTCCGGCGCGACGATCTCCAGCGTACCGGCCAGATCACCTTGCACCGCGACCACGCTGTCGTCGATGCGGCGCACGAAGTGGATCTCGAACGGGGACATGTCGCCGCTCGAATAGATCAGGACATGGGGTGCGTATTGCTCGATGCCGCGCCGCTCCTCTTCGCCGGACTTCATCCGCGCCGGGTCGGTCTTCAGCACCACGCGACGGTCTTCGATGTAGAGCTCCAGTTCGAGTTCTTCCGGCAGTTGCCGCAGCCGCAGGGTGTCGTCGCCGATGATCTCGCTCCACTGGCGGCTGAGCGGATCGAATTCGACGAAACGGTATGCGCCCTGCATGAATTCGAGGCCGAACTCCCGGCCCTGCAGCAGCGACTCGTCCTGCGCGACCTCGACGAGTGAGACAATCCGCTGGGCTTCCTCGCGCACCTGGCTGTCGCCGCCCGCGAGCGTTACCGAGAGAATTGCAATCGACGCCACGATACCGATGATCACGATAACGACGAGGATCTCGATCAGCGAGAATCCGCCGTTCCGACCGTGCAGGCGCATTGTCGCCACCCGGCCCGCGCTTGGCCTATTCGATGTTCCAGTTGCCGATATCGGCATCGATGCCTTCGCCGCCGGGCCGGCCGTCGCGCCCCAGGGTGTAAATGTCGATCTCGCCATTGTTGCCCGGGTTCAGGTATTGGTAGGGGTTGCCCCAGGGATCCTTCGGGACTCGATCGAGGTAGCCACCGGGTTTCCAGTTGGTGACGGTGGGATCGGCCGGCTTGGTGACCAGCGCTTCGATACCCTGTTCCGACGTCGGGTACTGGAAGTTGTCGAGCCGATAGAATTTGAGCGCGTTCTCGATGTTCGAGATTTCCGCCTTGGCCTTGGTAATCTGCGCGTCGTCGACACGGCCGATGACATTCGGGGCGACGATCGCCGCCAGAATGCCGATAATGATCACGACGACCATGATCTCGATCAGGGTGAAACCGCGCTGGCGCCGATGGCTGCGCCGCTGCCTAATGTCTTTACTCACGGTATGCTCCAGAGGATTTCGCCGTAACACGAGGGCCGGTGGAACCGGCCGAAATTGACTCGTTGTCGGTTCAAACGTCAGTATACCAAACATGGGGTTAAGCAAAGGCGAGGAAACACGCCGCGGCGCCTTGCCATCGCTCGCCTGGCTGGTGCCCGGCGCTGTCGTGCTGACCGCCCTGATCCTGCTTCTCACCGGCGACGGAGGCCGCGAATGGCTGCGCTTCGAGCGCAGCGGGATCGCCGCTGGCGAGCTCTGGCGGCTGCTCACCGGGCACTTCGTGCATCTCGGCGTTTCTCACACCGTACTCAACCTTGCGGGCCTCGTGCTGGTCTGGTTCCTGGTGGGCCGGGCGTTCGACTGGAAACAGTGGCTCTGGGTCATGGCGGGCTCCATTGGCGCGATTGACCTGGGCCTGTGGATCGGCGCGCCGTCACTCGAATGGTACGTGGGGCTCTCCGGGCTGCTGCACGGCATGCTCGGCGCCGGCATCGTGGCCGGCCTCGCCGCGCGCAGCGGCGAAGCCCTGATACTGGCCGTCGTCGTGGCCGGCAAGCTGGCCTGGGAGCAATTCTCCGGGCCGTTGCCGGGCTCCGAGGCGACGTCGGGCGGTGCCGTCATCGTCGATGCCCACCTCTACGGCATCATCGGGGGAACCCTGGTCGCGGCGATGCTGATTAGAGTCCGGGGCAGGGCGTCTATATAATCCGCCTCCGGAATAACCAACCATGAAGCGGGGCATGCCGTGACGAAGGAACGAGTATGAGCAGTCTATTCAGCGCAACGGCGCTCGACGGTGAAGTTGCACTGGTAACCGGGGCTTCCCGCGGGATCGGCGCCGCCATTGCCGCCGCGCTGGCCGGCGCCGGCGCCACGGTTATCGGGACCGCCACCAGCGACAGCGGGGCGAGCGCGATCGGCGATACGCTCGGTGACCAGGGCCGCGGCATGGTGCTCAACATCGCGGATGAAGACTCCGTCGAAGCCGCCCTGAAGGACCTCCAGTCACAGGAGGGAGCGCCGACGATACTCGTCAACAATGCGGGCATCACGCGGGACAACCTGCTCATGCGGATGAAGCCGGAGGAATGGGACGAGGTGATCTCGACCAACCTCACCGGCGTGTACCGCGTCAGCAAGGGCTGCCTGCGCGGCATGATGAAAGCGAAGAAGGGACGCATCATCAGTATCGCGTCGGTGATCGGTATCATGGGCAATGCGGGGCAGTCGAATTACGCCGCGGCCAAGGCGGGCATCATCGGGTTCTCCAAGTCGCTCGCGCGCGAAATCGGTTCGCGCAATATCACGGTGAACGTGGTTGCCCCCGGATTTATCGACACCGATATGACGCGCGTACTGCCCGCAGAGCAGCGCGACGCGATGCTTGCGCAGGTACCGCTCGGCAGGCTCGGCGAGAGCCGAAGATATCGCCAATGCGGTGCTGTTTCTGGCCTCACCGGCCGCCGCCTACGTGACCGGTGAGACGCTGCACGTCAACGGCGGCATGCTGATGGATTGAATTAGGCAAATTCGGCGCGCCCGCGTATAGATTGCCACTATGGATTCACTTACAATACCGGGCCACGGATGGGGAGGACCTTGTTTTATCAAGGGCTTATCGCCGAATGGCGGAGTGCCCGGCATCACGGGCGCGACGTACGAATCGCCCAGGAAGGGCACGATCGGCTGGGTGACGCACGGTGCGTACGCCGTGACGAGCGCTTCGAATGAGTCTTCTTCAGGAGAAGCGACCACTATGAGCAGTATTGAAGAACAGGTTAAGAGCATCGTTGCCGAGCAGCTCGGCGTCAAAGAAGATGAGGTGACGAACGATGCTTCATTCGTCGATGACCTCGGCGCTGATTCGCTCGACACGGTCGAACTGGTCATGGCTCTCGAGGAGGAATTCGAGACCGAGATCCCGGACGAGGATGCCGAGAAGATCACGACGGTGCAGCAGGCTATCGACTTCGTCACGGCTCGCCAGCGCGAGTCCTGATTGATCGGGCGCGGCGACCGAGTTCAATGTCGCCGCGCTTTTTTCACCGTATTCGCCTGGCGGTTCCGCCGAATCCAAACGGCAATTAATTGAGCAACGTCGCGTTGTCAGTCACCGGCATGGGAATCGTTTCCCCGGTGGGCATCGACGTCGACGATGCGTGGCGCAATGTCAGCGAGGGTCATTCCGGCATTCGGTCTCGTCGAGGATTTCGATGCGAGCAGTTATCGCCACCCGCATCGCCGGCAACGTCAAGGGCTTTGACATCGACGAGTACCTTCGCCGCGGAACCGCGCCGCATGGACCCCTTCATCCATTACGGCGTAGCCGCCACCGTCGACGCCGTGAAGGACTCCGGTCTCGAAGTGACGGCGGAGAACAGTCACCGGATCGGGTCGCGATGGGGGCTGGTATCGGCGGTCTCGAGACGATCGAGGACAACTACGGCAAGCTATCTTGCCGGCGGCGCCCGCAAGGTCTCACCGTTCTTCATCCCGGGCCGATCATCAACATGACCTCCGGCCACGTCAGCATCCTGTAGCGTATTACCGGCCCAAATATCTCCATTGTAACCGCGTGCGCGACGTCGACGCACTGCATTGGTTTTGCGGGCCGCAGCATCGTGCACGGCGACGCGGAGGTGATGCTTGCGGGCGGCTCCGAGTACGCGACGACGCCGCTGGCGATGGCCGGTTTCTGTTCCGCACGCGCCATGTCCACGCGCAACGATGACCCGACTAGCCGCAAGCAGGCCGTTCGATCGCCGACCGCGACGGGTTCGTGCTCAGCAACGGCGCCGGTTGCGTTGTGCTCGAGGAGCTCGAGCACGCCAGGGCGCGCGGCGCGAAGATTTACGCGGAATTGATCGGGTTCGGCATGAGCGGCGACGCCTACCACATCACGCTGCCGCCCGCGGACGGTGAAGGCGCACGCAAGTGCATGGTTGCGGCGATCCGCGATGCCGGCGTCGACCCGTCCGACATCGACTATCTCAACGCGCACGGCACGTCGACACCCGCGGGCGACATCGGCGGAGACGGTCGGCATCCGGCGCACTTTCGGTGATGCCGCGGACAAGTTGATGGTCGGAGTTCGACGAAGTCGACCACCGGGCACCTGCTCGGTGCCGCCGGCGTCGTCGAAGCGATCTTCTCGGTACTTGCTATTCGGGACCAGGTGGTACCACCGACGATCAACCTGGAAAACCGGACCCGGACTGCGATCTCGATTACGTACCCAACGAGGCGCGCGACGCGAAGGTCACGACGGCCATTTCCAACTCCTTCGGTTTCGGCGGTACGAACGGCAGCCTCGTCTTCCGAGCATTCGACTTGAGCGCGCCGCCGTGTACGGGCGGAACTCCTACAGCGGTTTGCAGGTGCGCGCGCTCGCCCAGCCGGTCGACCTGCTGGGCCTGCACCGGCTGTCCCCGCAACGCTATCCATTCCTCCTGCAGAGCACCGTTGCGCGGCCGCCGCTCGGCCGCTACGACATCCTGTTCGCGTTTCCGGGAGAGTCCCTGGAACTCACGGAAAACGGCCGGCTGGCAGGCAACCACGCGGCCGGCGCGACCGGCTTCCTCGCCGCGCTCGACACCTGGTGGCGAAGCGAGCAACGCTGTGAGCCGGTTCCGGAACTGCCTTTCCACGGTGGCTGGTTCCTGTACCTCGGCTACGAACTCGCGGCGGAAATCGAACCGCGACTGGACCTGCCCGCCGATCATGCGCTGCCGACTGCGTTTGCCGTGCGGTGCCCGGCCGCGGTCGTACACGATCATGTCGAACGGCAGACCTGGCTCGTCGCCGAGACCGGCGCGAACGTCGATGTCGAGCAGGTGATGGCCGATATCCTCGCGGCCGAGGGCAGTGCGCCGCCGGCGCCGGCAGGGCCGGGTGCCGTGCGTACCGCCGAGGAAGATGAAGAACCCTTCCTGCACGCCGTAACGCGCGCGAAGGACTATATTGCCGCCGGCGATATCTACCAGGCGAACCTGTCGCGTGCCTGGACCAGCGAATTCGCGGAGACGCCGGACGCGGCGCAGCTGTATGCGGCGCTGAGCAGCGCAAATCCGGCGCCGTTTGCGGGGCTGGCGTATTGGCGCGGCGCAGCAATCATTTCGTCATCACCGGAACGGCTCCTGGAAGTGCGGGACGGGGTCGCTTCCACTCGGCCGATCGCCGGTACGCGGCCGCGTGCATCCGACCGCGATGACGACGACCGCCTGTCGCTGGAACTGTTCGCCAATCCGAAGGAGCGCGCCGAACACATCATGCTGATCGACCTCGAGCGCAATGACCTCGGCAGGGTCTGCAAAGCGGGCACGGTCGAGGTCGACGAGATGATGGCGCTCGAGAGCTACGCTCACGTGCACCATATCGTTTCCAACGTGCGTGGCCGCCTCAGGGACGGCATCGCGCCGGGCGAGGCCATCCGCGCGGTGTTCCCCGGCGGCACCATAACCGGCTGCCCCAAGGTCCGTTGCATGCAGATCATCAACGAGCTCGAGGGCGTTGCGCGAGGCGCCTACACGGGTTCCTTCGGCTACCTGAACCGCGACGGCAGCCTGGATCTGAACATACTGATCCGCACGATGGTTTTGCGGGGCCGTACGCTGGGCCTGCGCGCCGGCGCCGGAATCGTAGCCGGACTCCGAGCCGCGCGCCGAACTGGCCGAGACCCGCGCAAAAGCCGAAGGCCTGCTGAGGTCGCTTGCGGTATGACGCAGTGGTACCGGGAAGGACGCGCCTGCGACACCGTGTCCGCTGACGATCGCGGCGTTCACTACGGGGACGGTCTGTTCGAGACAGTTGCGATCCGGGACGGTGCACCGCGCCTGTGGAATTACCACGTGGAGCGGCTGCAATCCGGAGCGGCACGGCTCGGCCTCGCGCCACCCGGCGAGGCGCTGTTGCGCTCCGGGCTGGACACGGCACTTGCAAAGACGCAGACAGGAACACGGCGATGCGTCGCCAAGATCCTGCTCACCGCGGGCGCAGGTCCACGCGGCTATCGCCGCAGCGGTGAGGCGCCGGTCACGCTGCTGACGGGCATCTCGGACGCACGCCTCATCCCGGATGCCTGGTACCGGGACGGCATCGACCTGCGGCTGTGCAACACCCGCCTGGCCGTGCAGCCGCAACTGGCGGGGATGAAAACGCTGAACCGGCTGGAGCAGGTTCTCGCCCGCGCCGAGTGGCGCGACGAATCGGTGTTCGAAGGCCTTACCCTGGATACTGACGGCCGGGTCATCTGCGGTACCATCAGCAACGTGTTTCTCATCACCGGCCAGCAGCTGATTACACCGGCACTGTCGCGTTGCGGCGTGTCCGGTGTCATGCGGCGTCACTTGCTTACGTTGCTCGACAAGGCAGGCATCGCTTGCCAGGTTCGCGACGTGGAAGTTCGCGAGCTGTGGGCAGCCGACGGTGTGTTCATCAGCAACAGCCAGTTCGGCATCCTGCCCGCCAGGCGTTGCGGCCGCCATGCATGGCCACAGCAGGACGTCTTCCAGAGGCTAAGGGCGCTGCTCCGGAACAGCGGCATCGAAGAGGGACCCGCGTGACACCGCTCCTGAAATCACTCGGTGTTCTTGCGGCCGCGCTGATCCTGATTGCCGGAGCCACGTTGTGGCAGGTGGACCGGTTTCTCAACGGCACCCTCGATGTGCCGGAAGACGGCACGAGTTTCGAGATTGCGCCCGGCACGCCGTTCTCGCGGGTCAGCGAGCAGCTTGCGGAGCAGGGCATCATCGCGTACCCGACACTGCTGAGCATTTACGCCCGGGTGTCCGGCAAGGCCGGCTCGATTCACGCGGGCGAGTATTTCATCGAGCCCGGCACCACGGCGGCCGGACTGGTCGAGCAGTTCACCCGCGGTGACGTCCTTCTTTACTCGTTCACGATCGTCGAAGGCTGGAACCAGTGGGACCTGCTGCGCGCCCTGCACAAACATCCGCAGATCGATGCGCGGATGAGCGACGAGGACTGGCCGGCCCTGCTCGAGGAGCTCGGCGCCGATACCCACCACCCGGAAGGCCTGTTTCTGCCCGAGACCTATCATTTCCCGCGCAATACCAGCGATCGTACCGTGCTCGTGCAGGCCTACCGGCTGATGCAGACCGTGCTCGCCGAGGAGTGGCCCGGGCGCGATCCGGATGCGCCGGTCAGTACGCCGTATGAGGCGCTCATTCTCGCCTCGATCGTCGAGAAGGAGACGGCACGCACCGACGAACGCAGCCGCATTGCCGGCGTGTTCGCGCGGCGGCTCGAAAAGCGCATGCGCCTGCAGACCGACCCCACCGTCATTTACGGCATCGGGCCGGACTTCAACGGCAATCTGACGCGGCGGGACCTGCGGACGGACACGCCATACAACACCTATACCCGCGGCGGGCTGCCGCCGACCCCCATCGCCATGCCGGGCCGCGACGCGATTCGCGCGGCGCTGCATCCGGAGCCCGGGAAGGAGCTGTATTTCGTCGCGACCGGGCTCGGGGACGGCAGTCACAAGTTCTCGGAGACGAAGGCCGAGCATGATGCCGCCGTGGCCGAGTACCTGCGCCGCCTGCGCAGCATCCGCAACAAGGGTATGTAGCGTGAAACGCGGCAAATTCATCACGTTCGAGGGTATCGAGGGCGTCGGCAAATCGACGAACATCGACTTTCTCGCGGGCCTTATCGAGGACAAGGGCCACCCGGTGATGAAGACCCGGGAGCCTGGCGGCACGCCGATCGCCGAAGACATTCGCCGCATCTTGAAGGAACACGGCGACGAACCGTTGCCGGACGTCGCCGAACTGTTGTTGATGTTTGCGGCACGATCGATCAACGTCGACAACGCGATCCGGCCGGCGCTGGAGAGCGGGACCTGGGTGATCAGCGACCGTTTCACCGATTCCACACGCGCCTACCAGGGCGGCGGGCGCGGGTTTCCCCGCGACAGCATCGAAGGCCTCGCGCAACTCGTGCACGGCGACCTGCAGCCCGATCTCACCATCCTGCTCGATGCGCCGGTCGCGACCGCCATGCAGCGTGCCGGGCGGCGTGGCGAACTGGACCGCTTCGAGGTCGAGCAGGCGGAGTTCTTCAGCCGCGTCCGGCAGGCCTACCTGGACCTCGCGGCGGCCGAGCCGCAACGGTTCGCGGTGGTGGACTGCTCGCAGGCCCTCGCGGTGGTGCAGGCCGACATTGGCAGGATCGCGGCTGAACTGCTTGGTGATAAATGACATTAATTATGATAATCAACTCATTGTTTTAATGGATATTTGCTGGCACAACGAATTCGCACAGGGTTGGCTGGACCGGGCCCGGCACGGGCGCATTCCGCATGCGGTGCTGCTGGCGGGGCCGCGGGGGGTCGGCAAACGCGCTGCGGCCGCCTGGATGGCGAGCCGGCAGCTGGGCATCGGTGATCGGGCAGACCTGCCGCAGTATCCGTTCGACAGGCCGGAGCACGCCGACCTGCACTGGCTCGAGCCGCCGGAGGACAAGCAGGGCATCCTGATCGACCAGATTCGCGAACTCGTCACCCGGCTACAGCTGACCAGCTACGAAGGCCGCGGCAAGGTCGCAGTGATCGAACCTGCCAATACGATGACCACCAATGCGGCCAACAGCCTCCTGAAGACGCTCGAGGAACCGCCGGGCGACGCGTTGCTGATACTGGTCGCGGACCGCATCGGGCGCCTGCCGGCGACCGTGTTCAGCCGCTGCCAGCGCATTGATTTCTCGCCGCCCGCCGAGAGCGTGGGGCTCGCGTGGCTCGACCGGCTGCAGCCCGGCGCCCGCTGGGCCGAGGCGTTGCGGGTGGCCGGGAACGCGCCGCTCGCGGCCCTGGACGCGCTGGACAACCTCGATACGCTCGCGACGATGAGCCGCGAACTGGCCGCGGTCGGCGCCGGCAAGCTGTCGCCGATCGAGGTGGCGGCGCGCTGGAGCAAGCTGGAGCCCGTATTCGTCCTGGACTGGCTCGCGCGGCAGCTGCGCCAGGGGATCCTGGCGCTCAGCGGGGGCCGCGACCGGGCACCGGGACTGACAATTGACGAATCTGTGCTGAAGCGCATGGACAGGCCAAACCTGTTTTGTTATCTAGACAGGATCAATCGGCTGCGGGGCCAGCCAAAGGGATCGTACAACGTCCAGCTGACGCTGGAATCGCTGTTGATCGACTGGGCAGAGGGCCTCGCCGAAGCCGGCAACGACGGGCAATTGGGCGGCATGCGGCTGATGCCGGCGCAGAGGTAGAGGAATGAGCAAACCGGGACTGCTGACACTGACGATCAAGGACAAGAGCGCGCTGTACCTTGCGTACATGCCGTACGTCATCAATGGCGGCCTGTTCATCCCGACCAACAGCTCGTACCGCCTCGGAGACGAGGTCTTCATGCTGCTGAACCTGATGGGCGAGGACGAGAAGATCCCGGTGGCCGGCACCGTCATCTGGATGACGCCGAAAGGCGCACAGGGCAAGCGCACGGCGGGTATCGGGGTCCAGTTCAGCGACCAGGACCAGGGCAATACGCAGAAGAAAATCGAGAACTATCTCGCCGGCGCCCTCGGCGGCGACAAGCCGACCCACACGATGTAACCCGCAATCGCGCGCCGAGGCGCGCTCCTACAGTCTGGCTCGAGCTGCGTTGTACCCGTAGGAGCGGTTCTCGAACCGCGATCGCGCGCCGAGGCGCGCACCTACAGTCTGGCTCGAGCTGCGTTGTACCCGTAGGAGCGGTTCTCGAACCGCGATCGCGCGCCGAGGCGCGCGCCTACAGCCAGGGACTCAGCTCTGTTCCTTGTTGATGCCGCCGCGCAGCACGTAGGCCTGGAAGCCGCGCTCACTGAGGATATAGGCACCGGCCGAACTGCGCCGCCCGGTATCGCAGCACACCACGTACCGCTTGCTCTGGTCGAGCGTGTTGAGCTTGAGGCGGATGAAATACAGCGGGATGTTGATTGCGCCATCGAGGTGCTGGTTCTCGAATTCGCTCGGCAGCCGCACGTCGAGCCACTGGCCACCTTGCTGGATAATCTGCTGCGCCTCGGAGAAGTCCAGCCAATCCAGCATCGGCTCGTTCAGCAACTTCTTGAAGTCTTCCTTGCCGAGCCGCATGACGCCGCCATCCGTGAGCATCGTCACGGTGGCATTGCGCTTGGCGTCGGAAATCAGGGCTTCTTCGCCGAAAGTGTCGCCGACCCGCAGCTCCGCGAGCTTGATGCCGTCCTTCGACAGCGGCGTCTCGCGCGTAACGAGCGCGCTGCCGCGCGTCAGCACGTAGAAATAGTCGCCTTCGGCACCCTGCTTGAGGATGACGTCGCCGGCCTTGTAGTTGATCTGCTGCATGCGCATGAAGATCGCCTGGATGTTGGCAGGCGGGATCTTGTGGAACGCCTTGGTCTGCAGCAGCATCGTCATCCAGTCTTCACTGCCGTTATCCGACTCGCCAGCCAGTTCGGAGACTTCGTAGGTGCCCGTCTGGTCCCACGTCAGCATGACGTCGAGGAGGTCGCTGTCGATGGAGATGAACTGCACGCGGTCGCGCGCCTTGGCGGATACCCGGCGCGGAAATACCGGCGCCACCGGATTGCGGGCCGCGTCGCTGCCGCCGCGTATGGTCTCGACGGTCTTGCCCTGGTCCTGGAGTTCCAGCACACCGGAGACGACGTATATCGTGCGTTTCTCGGTATCGCCTTCCTTGAACAACACCTGGCCCGGAGACAACTCACGCACCTGGACCTTGCGCGCGAGCGCCGCCAGGTTATCCCGCTTGAGGCCGTCCAGCGGCGAAAATTGCTGCAGTAGCGCGGTGCTTACCGGCTCGTGTGTCATTCGATGTCCTGTTGCCGTACTTTGTCGTTCAGTTAGCGGGTACTGGCCTGGCTGGCTGCTGCGCTGCCCAATCCCTCAGCCGACGGTATTCTACCTTCTATTCAATGACTTCCGATACACCCGGCTGTGCGCAGCGTGAAGCGGCGCACAGTTTGCCGGAAGTGCTTCCGAAAACTGTGATCAGATCTTCGAAAAGCCTGTGTGCGGTGTGAACCGTTCCCCATAGCGTTGTGTGAAGTCGTTCAAGCGCGCGACCACATCGTCGACGCCGCGCTCCCGAGCATAGTTGATCGGGCCACCGCGAAACGGCGCGAAGCCCGTGCCGAAGATCACGCCCGCATCGAGCAGGTCGGCCTCTGTCACCACGCCGTCGTGCAGGCAGGCAACCGCTTCGTTGACCATCGGCAGGATCAGCCTGTCCTCGATATCCGCGCCGCCCGCGGTGCCGGCGGCTGCCGGCTTGACCGGCTTGCCGTTCTCCCAGCGATAGAAGCCCTGGCCGCTCTTGCGGCCGAGCTGGCCGGCCTCGACCATGTCGGCGAGCTTCTGCGGCACGGGCCTGTTCATTGCGCCGCCCAGCACTTTCGACACGTGCAGCGCGACGTCGATGCCGACGCTGTCGACGAGTTCGACCGGCCCCATCGGCATACCGAACGCTTCGGCCGCGCGATCGATTTCGACCAGGGGCACCCCGGCCTCGGCCAGCTCCATCGCTTCGGCCATGTAGGGCGCGAGTATGCGATTGACGACGAAACCCGGTGAGCTCATGCATTCCAGCGGCAACTTGCCGATGCCCTTGACGAAGCCGAAGCCGACGTCGAGTGCATCCTGTTCCGTGTCCTCGCAGCGAATGACCTCGACCAGCGGCAACTGCGCCACCGGGTTGAAGAAGTGCAGGCCGATGAAGCGCTGCGGCGCATCGAGGCCGACGCGCAGGTCCTCCAGACGAATGCTCGACGTGTTGGTGGCGAGCAGGGCGCCGGCCGGCATCTTCTCCTGCAGCGATTTGTACAGCGCCTGCTTGGCGTCGAGATTCTCGAAAATGGCTTCGATAACGAGGTCGGCTTTCGCGGCGCCGGCACCCTCGACGTCGGACTGCAGCCGCCCGGCCGCTGCCGCACGGTCCGCATCGTTGCGAATACGCTTGTCGAACAGCTTCGCCGCCCGCTTCATCGCAGGGTCGATGTATTTTTGCTCGCGATCCTGCAGCGTCACGGTATGGCCGCGTAGCGCGCACCACGCCGCGATGTCACCGCCCATGACCCCGGCACCCACGACATGCACGTGCGAGATCCGCGTCGAGGTCTTGCCGCCCTGGCCCTTGAGCTTGTTTTGCAGGAAGAATACCCGCACGAGGTTGCGCGACGTGCTCGTGCACATGAGCTCGGCGATCGAACGCGCTTCGGCCTCGTAGCCGGTGCGCGGCGACGCACCGAAGCGCGACCACAGCTCGATGATCGCGTACGGCGCCGGGTAGTGTTCCTTGCGTGCCTTGCCGGCCACCTGCTTGATCAGCACGTTGCGGATGAACGGCCTGACAGGCGCCAGGTTGAGCAGGCGCTCGAGCAGCGGCGCTTTGCTCTTCGGCGGCCTGGCGGTAATCAGTGCCTGCGCCGCCGCGCGCCAGTCGTCCGCCGTGGTGATTCTGTCGACGAGCCCGATCTTGCGCCCCTTGTCCGCGGTGATCGGCTTGCCGGTGAGCATGAGCTGCATGGCCGGCCGCACGCCGGCGATCCGGACCGCCCGCACCGTGCCGCCGAAGCCCGGGTGAATGCCGAGCTGGACCTCGGGCAGGCCGAGGATCCGCTTGTCGCTCGCGATGGCGACGCGGTAGTCGCAGGCCATCGCCAGTTCGAGGCCGCCGCCCAGGGCAAAACCATTGATCGCGGCCACGGTCGGGCAGGGCAGCGCCTCGAGCTGGTCGAGCACCTGCTGCCCGAGCCTGATCAGCTCGTAGGCCTGGTCCGGGTTCTCGATCCGGGTGAATTCGTTGATGTCCGCACCCATTACGAAGCCGTTGCTCTTGCCCGAATGGATGACGACGCCTTGCGGCGCTTGCTTCGCGAGCGGCTCGATGAGCTGGTGCAGCTCCCTGAGAACCTCGCCGGACAGCACGTTGGCGCCACCGTCGGCCTTGTCGATGCACAGCCAGACGATACCGTCGTCGCCCGTTTCCGATGTCCAGTGTTTGAGCGTCATGATTTTTTGGTCACCTCGAAGTCGCATATGAGGGGCAGGTGATCCGAGAGCCTTACGTCCGGAATCTCGAAACTGCTTACTTCAATGCCTTCCTGGTAGAGCACGAAGTCCAGCTCCTTGCGCGGCGAACGGCTCGGGTAGGTCGGTAGCCCGTCGGCGTTGGCGGACCTCAGGCCCGCCGCCCGCAGGAACAGGTAGATCTCGTTCTCCCCCCAGAAGGTATTGAAATCGCCGGCGACGATTACCGGTTTCTCCGTCGCCTCGATGAGGTCGTGCAGGTGCCGCAGCTGCAAATGGCGGTGCCGGTATTTCAGTGACAGGTGCACCAGGAACACGGCGAAGTCTTCCATCTCGAGCTCGATGATCAGGCGCTTGATACCGGTATCGAAGTAATGGAATTTTTCGCCATGGACCCGCTGAGCCGCCATGAAGGCATTTCCCTGCTTGCGGACGATCGGCAGCACCTGGTTGATCGACTTGCTGCCGTACTTGGTCTCGTAAGACGTGTTCATGCGCAGGTCGGCAGCGATTTTCTCGGCCTGGTTCACCATGCGGCTGCGGATCGAACCGGTGTCGACCTCGATCAGCCCGACGATATCCGGGTCCACGTCCTTGATGAAGCGCGTGATCTCCGGGAGGACACTCTGGTTACCCAGCACGTAGCCCGCCCCGGGCAACGGCATATGCATGCTGGCACCGCCGCCGACGGCGTAACGAATGTTGTAGAGAAGGAGTCGCATGCGCGTCGCTAAGATACCGAAACGTCGCTGGCATGCAACCAGAATCCTGCAGACGTGACCCCGGTCTCACGATGCCGCCCCGAATTGGCTAGAATCGTGCTGGAAATGCCACGAGCGGAGGCCACCGTGTCCGAGAGCAATCCCATACGGGTTTTCGTTACCCATGCATTCCAGGAAACGGATGATTACTTGCGGGTATTCGAGTTCCTGGAGAGCGTCGATCGCTTCTTCTACCTCAACGTCAGCAAACCCGACAACGTGCCGACGACAGGCGGCATCGAGGCCATCAAGGACGAACTGATCCGCCAGATCAAGGAGGCCGAGGCCGTCATCGTGCTGCCCAGCCTTTACGCGGACAAAGAGAGCCTGGCCCGGTTCCTGATGGACGCGGCGGATGCGAACTCGAAACCGATGATTGCAATCCGGCCCTTCGGCGGCTTGCTCGAAACGCCGCAGGCCGTGCTCGACCGGACGAAGGAGCACATCGAGTGGAACGATCGGGAAATCGTCGACGCGCTGAAACGGCAGGCGCGCGGCGAAGACACGGCGCGGTGGGAGACCATCGACTTTCCGGGCTGGGATGCGACCGGTGAAATCGATGATAAAACATAGATTTACCGGCTTCTCTTAAAGCTATTTGGCCATGCCTGCCATCATCGCTCACCGCGGCGCCTCCGCTTACCTGCCGGAACACACGCTGCCGGCAAAAGCCCTGGCCTACGCAATGGGCGCGGATTTCCTCGAACAGGATGTGGTTGCCACGCGCGACGACCAGCTCGTGGTGTTGCACGACATCCATCTCGACCGGGTCACGGACGTGGCCACACGGTTTCCCGGGCGGGGGCGTGACGATGGCCGCTACTACGTGCGGGACTTCGACCTGGCCGAGGTGCGCACGCTCCGCGTCACCGAACGTCTCGATGGTGACGGAAAACCGGTTTACCCCGGGCGGTTTCCGCCCCACAGCAGCCGTTTCGCGGTGCATACGCTCGCCGAGGAGCTCGAATTCGTACGCGGCCTCAACAAGGCCACGGGCGGCTGCGCCGGCGTTTACCCGGAGATTAAACGCCCCGCGTGGCACCGGGAGCAGGGCATCGACCTCGCGGCCGCGATGCTCGAGGTGCTCGCGGCACATGGCTACGAAGGCCCCGACGACCCGGTGTTGGTGCAGTGTTTCGATGCCGACGAGCTGCGGCGCCTGCGCGCCGAGCTCGGCTGCCGCATGCGCCTCGTCCAACTCATCGGCGACAACAGCTGGGGGGAGGCGACGACCGACTACGATGCGCTGTGCAGCGAACGCGGGCTGGCCGAGCTGGCACGGAGCGCCGATGCCATCGGACCGTGGGTCAATCGCCTGTACACCCCGGGTGGCGCAGGCGCACCGCCATGCTCGACCGGCCTGGTGGAGCGCGCCCACAGCGCCGGCCTCCTGGTCCATCCCTACACCTTCCGCGCCGACGACCTGGCACCCGGATTCGGCGATTTTGCCGAGATGCTGCGGTATTTCTGCGTCGAACTGGAGGTCGATGGCCTGTTCACGGATTTCCCGGACCGGGTCCGGGCGTTTCTCGAACGCTGAGAAATGTCATTTTTTTTGCGTTCCGCCGCGAAGGAAAATTCCCGCACGGCCCTCTAACGCGTAATGCAGTGCTGCTGCAGGCCCCAATCACTGATCAGAAACTGGAATTCGAATGAAGCTTTATTCACTGAAGCACGGGTCGACGCGGCCCGGGACCGCCGCGTTGATCGCCGCCTGTTGCGCGCTGCTCGCCGGCGCGCCCGTCAAGGCAGCCGACGTCTTCGACCCCGGTCAATACGCGGGCAAGGTCGTCGTTGTCGACTTCTGGGCCTCGTGGTGCGTGCCTTGCCGGCGCTCGTTTCCGTGGCTCAACGCGATGCACGACAAATACGGCGACGACGGCCTGGTCATCGTCGGCGTCAATCTGGACATGGAGCGCGCCGACGCCGAGCAATTCCTCGAGGATTACCCGGCCGCGTTCTCCATCGTCTACGACGAGAACCAGGAACTGGCACGACAGTACGAAGTGGTAGCGATGCCCAGCTCCTACGTGATCGGCCGCGACGGCAAGGTCGCAGCAAGACACATGGGCTTCAAAGTCAAACAACAGGACGAATACGAGGCGCTGATCGTCGCAGCGCTGCAGGAGGCGGGAGAATAGAATGAACAAAGGGAGGATCGCCGCTTGCGGCATCGCGATTCTGGCCGCGCTGGCCAGCGGTTGCTCGTCCATGGGGGTCGAACCCTGGGAGCGCGACATTCTCGCAAAGGAGGAAATGCAGCTGACGACGGACCCCATCGAGGCGGCCATCGACGACCATATCTATTTCAGCAAGGAAGCCTCCAGCGGCGGCCGCGGTTTCGGCGGCGGCGGCTGCGGCTGCAACTGAGGTGGGCGGCATGAAGGACACGAAACAGACTTCGGTATCGGCCACGCTGGCCGCCGCGACCTGCAGCCTGCTGGGCTCGGTGCCGACGGCAGCGGTGCAGGCCCAGGAAGAGCCGAACTGGGATTTCAACACGGCGCTCCTGTACTACGGCGAGGACAACGACCGGGTGCAGGATCTGAGCCTGAGCGTCCTCGGCAAGCGCTACTTCGTCGACGACCGCTCGCTGACCCTGGGCCTCACGGTGGACACCCTCACCGGCGCGACGCCCAACGGTGCGATCCGCCAGGGCGTGCCCCAGACGTTCACACGGCCCTCCGGCAGTTCCGCGTACACGATCCCCGCCAACGAGCTGCCCCTCGACGATACCTTCAAGGACACGCGTGTAGCGCTCACCGCCGGCTGGGAGCAGCCGCTGGGACGGTTGTGGAAGACGAGCGTCGGCTTCAGCGGCTCGTTCGAGTACGACTACACGCATCTCGGCCTCAACGGCGGCTTGTCGCGAGACTTCAATAACCGCAACACGACGGTGTCGGCGGGCCTCGCCGTCGCCCGCGACGAGTGGGACCCGGTCGGGGGAACCCCGATCCCGTTCTCGCCAATGCTCGACGTCGGCGACACCGGCAACAAGACCGGCACCGAGACCAAGGACGTCGTCGACGCGGTACTCGGCGTGACGCAGGTGATTTCTCGAAATCTGCTCGTACAGCTGAATTATTCGTTCAGCAATTCCAGCGGCTACCTGACGGACCCTTACAAGTTCCTGAGTCTCGTCGACGGCACGACCGGCGACACCCTCACCCGCGTGCCCGCACCCGGCGCGGAGGGGCCCTCGCACGAGTTCCGCTTCGAGAGACGGCCCGACGATCGTACGAAACACAGCATCTACACGCAGGCCAAGTACTACATGGGCGGCAAGGTGCTCGACGCCTCGTACCGGTACATGACCGACGACTGGGACATCGATTCCCACACACTGGACCTGCGGC
>CAVONH010000008.1:0-13248 GCA_963697245.1 uncultured Gammaproteobacteria bacterium
ACCCGCAACCTGCTGCACGCGGCCGGCCGCGTCGACAAACGCGTCGCGGTTACCCCAAACGAAGTAGATCTCGCACAGCTTGGTCAGCAGGTCCAGCCGCTCCCGGATCAGCCTCCAGCGCGCCATTGACGAGGTCGGCCGCCTGGTCGTAGAGGCCGTAGGCCATGTGGAAGTCGGCTTCGGCGATCGGGTCGCTCTGGTCGAGGTTGACCGCCGTCTCGCTGCTGAACGTGTCTTCCATCGACGCCAATGCGCCGATTTCCGTCGTCTGCCCGCCCATGCCCCGGTCGGGGCCGGGTGCATCGAGAGTATCCTCGTCGAGCGGGCCGATCCCGGTCGACCCCTGCTCGACGACGACGATCGATTCGTCGTCGCGCGATGGTGCACGCAGCGCTTCGGTCGACGACAGCGCGGTTTCGTCCAGGTCGCGGGCGGCCATGCTCGCGTTGCTCCATTCTTCGTCGTCCTCGCCGCGCCCGCGGCGTACGAACCAGAACAGCACGGCGCCGGCAAGGAGCACCGCACCCGCAATAATGAGCACCCACGTGTTGGTCGCGACTCCGATAATCTTGTCGAGCAGTGACGGCTCGGCGCGCGTCGGTGTCGTGATCACGTTGCTCGGCGGCTGAATCGCCGTATGGGCTTCCTCTTCCGCGGCCGCATCCTCGGCGTCTTCGGGTTCGGTGAGCAGTTCATCTTCGGCCGTGAGTTCGTCCTCGCCAGCCACGGTCTCGTAGCCGGTGGGCTCGAATGAATCCGGCTCGTACAGTTCGCCCCGGATGTCCGCGAGCTCCTGCCGCAATGCCGCGAGTTCGTTGTCGCGGATCTCGATGAGCGATCGCTGCTGCGGAACGTCGGCCGCTTCCAGTTCCGAAATCCGGTCCAGGATCTCCTGCTCTCGCAGCGACGTGTCGGGCTCCTCCGCCGTCGCTTCGGCGTCCTCGGGCGTTTCCGCACCGGTGCCGATGCCCACGGGTTCCTCGTCGGGCGGCACCAGCTGCAGGCTCGGGCGCGTCGTCGTTGCCACGGGCTCTGCAGGCGCTGGCGCTGGCGCGCCGCTCCACTCGGCATGATGGCGCTTCGCCTCGTTCAGCGCGTAGGCGCGATCGATGCGGTAGATGTCGTCGGCGCTCGGTATTCTCAGCCGGGCGCCGGCACGCAGATGTTCGTGCCGCCGAACGCTTGCGGATTCGCCTCGTAGATCGCGAGCATCGTCTGGTTCATCGTCAGGCGGAAATCCGGACGGAAGCGCGATGCGAGGCCCCAGAGAGTCTCGCGCGGCTGCACGACGTAGTCCTCGCCCGACGCGGTGTCGAACGGCAGGTCGGGTTCGCCCGCCTGCGGCTTCGGCGCGGGTGACGGTTCGGATGATGGCTCCGGCTCGCTGCGCGGCGCGGGTGCAGGTATCGGGCTCGGTCTCGCCGTCGGGGCCTCGGCGGCAGGCATGGGCCGCGGCTCGGTCTGGCGTTCGATCCGGCCGCTGTCCGCCGGCGTACTCCGCGTCGGCGCTGTCCACGGCGGGGCGCGTTTCCTCGCCGGCTCGCGCACGAACGTCGGCGGGTCGAGCAGCACGGTGTATTCACGCAGCAGACGGCCGCGCGACCACACGGCCTCGACGAGGAACGTGAGGAATGGCTCGGTGATCGGCTCGGGCGGTCGTGACACGGATGTAGTTACCGTGCGGACCCGGCCTTCTACGATCTCGAATCGTGCGGTCCGAGGTAGTCAGGCCGGTCGATTCCGTATGCTCGAAAGTCTTCTGCGCACGCGACTCCTATCGGGAGGTTTGCCAGTTCCTCCGGCGTCGCCGACATCAATTCGATTTGCGCGCGCATCGGCTCGTTCAGTGCGGACTGCAGACGAATGTCGCCGAGACCAAGCGCCCCGGCGTCACCCGCCAGCATAAAACGATCGCAAGCGAGAAACGATTGCATCGTCGCGGCATAATGCACGTCTCCGACTCCCCGCGTGCCGGGCAGACGCCGCGGGTCGGCATACGCATGAAGGCAATACGGCCTGTCCTTGCTCTGGGGCGAACTATAGCCTATAAGTAATCTCTCACCAAAATCTCCGCGATCTGGACGCATTCAGCGCCGCGCCCTTGCGGATGTTGTCCGAGACCACCCACAGGTTGATGCCACGCGGATGCGAGATGTCCTCACGGATTCGACCCACAAATACCTCGTCGTGACCCGCGCCTTCCGTGACGGCTGTCGGATAACCGCCCGTCTCCAGCTCATCGACCACCTCGAACGCCGGGCGCTGCGGCCAGCAGTTCGCCACCTCGGCGGAGATCTTGTCCCGCGTTTCGATGTGCACGGCCTCGGAGTGCCCGAAGAACACCGGGACCCGGACGGTGGTCGGATTCACCTCGATGACTCGTCGCCCAGGATCTTGCGGGTCTCCCAGATCATCTTCATTTCCTCACGGGTATAGCCGTTGTCCTGGAAGTCGTCGATATGCGGTACCACGTTGAATGCAATCTGCTTGGCAGGTCCCGGCAGTTCCAGCGGCCGCCCGTTCAGCAGCCTGGCGGTCTGCTCGGCGAGGGCCTCCACGGCGCGTCGGCCGGCACCGGAAACGGACTGATAGGTGGCGACATTGATCCGGGTGATGCCCACCGCGTCATGAATCGGCTTGAGTGCCACGACCATCTGAATCGTCGAGCAGTTCGGGTTGGCGATGATATTGCGCGGCGGATAACCGGCGATCGCCTCCGGATTCACCTCGGGCACCACCAGCGGGATGTCCGGCTCGTAGCGGAAAAACGAGGTGTTGTCGACCACGACACAGCCGGCCTGCGCCGGCGCGGGGCGCATGGGCGGCCGAAACGCTGCCGCCGGCGGAAAACAGCCCGATGTCCACGCCCGAGAAATCGAAGCTGGCCAGATCCGTCACGGCATCGCGCGGCGGCCTGAAGTTCACCGTCGTTGCCCGCGGATCGTTCGCTGGCCAGCGCATGCAGCTTGCCGACGGGAAATTCGCGCTCGCCAGCAGTTCCAGCAGGGGTTCGCCCACCAGGCCGGTCGCTCCACCACGGCAACTTAGTCATTTAATCTAATCAAATGCTCAAATAATTTCAAGAATCTAACTTATGGACTTCGGCGGGCGGCCGCGGGACCGGTGTCGGCGACGTCTGCGTTCTGCGCGCGCTGGCGCAGGCAGTGATCCATCAGCACGATGGCCAGCATCGCCTCGGCAATCGGCGTCGCCCGCAGCCCGACGCAGGGATCGTGGCGACCCGTGGTCGATATCTCCGCCGCCTGCCCTCCGTATCGATCGTGGCCGGGCAAGCGAATGCTCGAGGTCGGCTTCAGGCCAATGCTGACCAGGACGTCCTGGCCCGAGGAAATACCGCCCAGCGTGCCGCCCGCCGAGTTGGAGCGGAATCCGGCCGGGGTGATTTCGTCACGATGCTCGGTGCCTTTCTGGGCCACGCTGGCAAAACCGGCCCGAACTCCACCGCCTTCACCGCACCGATGCTCAGCATGGCGTGACCGATATCCGCTTCGAGCCGGTCGAACACCGGTTCGCCGAGGCCGACCGGCATGCCGGTCGCCGTCAGGTTAATGCGCGCACCCACGGAGTCACCCTCCTTGCGCAGCGCGTCCATGTAGGCCTCCAGCTCCGGCAGGCGCGAGGATCGGCGCAGAAGAACGGGTTGAATTGAGCGGCGTCCGGCTCCGGGCAATCCAGCACGATCGGCCCCAGCTGCCGCAGCCAGCCGTAGATGCTGGAGCCCGAGCGACCGTGCGCAGGTACTTGCGGGCGACGGCCCGCCGCCACCCGCATCACGGTCTCCCGGGCCGATGACCGGCCACCACCGCGATAGTCCCGCCCGCCGTATTTCTGCTGATAGGTGTAGTCCGCGTGCCCGGGACGGAACAAGTCCTTGATCTTGCTGTAGTCGCGCGACCGCTGATCGACGTTCTCGACCAGCATGCCGATCGGGGTGCCGGTGGTGCGGCCCTCGAAGACGCCCGACAGGATCTGCACGCGATCGGGCTCTCGCGCGCTGGTGGTATGCCGCGAGCGTGCCGGGCCGGCGACGGTCGAGGTCGGGCTGGATGTCCGCCTCGCTCAGCGGCAGCCCCGGCGGACAGCCATCGACGATGCAGCCGAGGGCCGGCCATGGCTTTCGCCAAAGGTGGTCACGGCGAACAGCGTTCCGAAACTGTTACCCGACACCTTTCAAATCTCCGGCGGTCGCAAAAACACGCCCTGCCCGCCATGCTCGAACGTAAGCCAGACACAATGCAACATCCGGGTAGGCGGCTTCCAGTGCCTGCTGGCTGTTGCCGACCTCGCAAACGAGGACTCCATCGTCGGACAGGAACCGCGACGCATCATGCAGGATGCGTGCTACCGAATCCAGACCGTCGTCGCCTGCCGCGAGTCCGAGCTCGGGCTCATGGCGAAACTCGTCGGGAAGCGAATCCATGTCATCGCGATCGACGTAGGGCGGATTGCTGACGATCAGGTCGTAACGGCGCCCTTGCAGGCCGTCGAAGAAATCCGACCGGACCAGGCGCACACGCGCGCCGACCTCATGTGCCTCCACGTTGATCGCCGCCACCTCGAGCGCATCCGCGGAGATGTCCACCGCGTCCACCGTTGCGTCCGGAAACGCCCTGGCGAGCGCGATGGCGATGCAGGCACTGCCCGTCCCCAGGTCGACGATCGAGCGCACGCGGTCCGGGTCGACCCAGGGCGCGAAGCGTGCGTGGATCAGCTCCGCGATGGGCGAGCGCGGTATCAGTACACGTTCGTCCACGTAGAACCGCATGCCCGCGAACCAGGCCTCGTTGACGAGGTAGGCCACCGGTACGTGCTCGCGAATACGACGCTCCACGAGCTCCTCGAAGCCTTCCAGGTCGGCCGCGGCCACCAGGCGCGAGTAGACTGCCGGCGCATCGTCGTGCGACAGGCCCAGGTGCGAGAAAACCAGCCATGCGGCTTCGTCCGTGGGATTGTCCGTGCCGTGCCCGTAGGTCAGGCGTGCCGCGGCGAACCGCTCCGCCGTCCGCCGGATCAGCTGTTCGACATTCAGGGCATTCTGGGGGGCTTGCTGTCACTGTCGTTCTCGCGCTTGCAACGCCAATTATGGGACCCATCTCATAATGTCACACGGCTGCTGTAGAATCGCGCCCTCTGGACCGAAGTTTCCCGGAACTCATGCAACCCCGAATTATCATCGTCGCCCTCACACTCGGCATCGCGATCGCGGCGGGCGTGGCGCTCGCGCTGCGCGATGCCCGTGCACCGGTCGCAACGCTGACCGCCACGCTGCTCCCGGCGGGCAACGAATTGCCGGACTTTACGCTGCTCGACCAGCACGGCACAGCCGTGGACCGGTCGGCGTTCGAAGGCCAGTGGGATGTCGTCTTCTTCGGATTCACCAACTGTCCCGACATCTGCCCCGCGACGATGACGGTGCTCGGGCAGGCGAAACGCGAACTGGAAGCACGGGGGCAGGATCCGCTGCCGCGTATCGTGCTCGTCAGTGTCGATCCGGAACGCGATACCCCCGAAGCCATGGCGCGCTACGTCGCCTACTTCGGGAACGGCCATCTCGGCCTGACCGGAGACCTCGCGGAGATCAGGAAGCTGACCGACGCACTCGGCGTCTACTTCCAGAAGGCCGGAGCCGACGGGGAAGTTTACGGCGTGGATCACTCCACGGTCGTGCTCGTCATTGATCCGGAGGGGCGGCTCAAGGCTTTGTTCAGCGCGCCGCACGAGGTCGCGAATCTCGTCCACGACCTGCCGCTGATCATGGCTAGCAAGCAATGATGCGCCTGATCACGCTGATCGCTGTTGTCGCCATGGCCGCGAGCTGCGGCAGCGGCGAGGGCCCGCCCGTCGTCGCGACCGACGTCGTGGTGACCGCGCCCGCCGCGGGGATGCCGATGGCGGCCGGGTATCTGCAGATCAGCAACCGCTCCGGCGCAGCGGTCCGTATCACGCATGTTTCCAGTCCCGAGTACGGATCTGTCGAGATGCACGAAACAGTCGTCGAGGACGGCATCGCGCGGATGCGAGCGATTCCGGCGCTGGAAATCGCGGACGGCGACACGATCGTCTTCGAGCGTGGTGGCAAACACCTGATGCTGATGCAGCCGGTCGGCGATCCCGGGACGATCACGCTCAATTTCTACTCGGCCGACGTCTTGCTCCTTAGCGTCAGCACCGAGTTCACGGCCGCAATGGAATAGAGGCAGTTACCGCGCCCATGTTGTCCCGACTGTTCGTATTCATGCAGTACCTGCTGCCCAAGTACTGGCTCACGGCGATCGTGTACCGGCTCGCGCGCATCCGCCTGCCAGCCGTCAAGAATGCGCTGATTCGCGGCTTCCTGAAGCTCTATGACGTGAGGCTCGACGAGGTCAGTGGACGGGTTCCCGAGGACTTCGCGACGTTCAATGAGTTTTTCATCCGCGAACTCAAAGACGGTTCGCGGCCGGTCGATCCGGACCCGGGTGCAATTGTCGCGCCGGCGGACGGTACGCTGAGCCAGGCAGGGGTGCTGCGCGGCAACCGGATACTGCAGGCCAAGGGCATCGACTACACGATCGAAGACCTGCTTGCCGCCGACGTCGACAAGGCGCGCGAATTCGACGGCGGTGTTTTCGCCACGATCTACCTCGCTCCTTATAATTATCACCGCGTGCACGCACCGGCTGACGGTGAGCTCGTCGCGGCACATTACGTGCCTGGCGACCTGTTCAGCGTGAATGCCAGCACCGCCGCTCACGTACCGGGATTGTTCAGCCGCAACGAGCGGCTCAACCTGCATTTCACCACCGCCGCTGGCCCGATGGTCGTCGTACTCGTTGGCGCGTTGAACGTGGGCAGCATCTCGACGCCCTGGAGCGGCGAGATACGGCCGCGAAAATCAGGCGTAGTGGAAAGCATCGACCTGTCGGCCGCTCCCCGCAGCGTTCGCAAGGGCGATTTGCTCGGCTGGTTCAACATGGGGTCCACGGTCATCGTGCTGCTGCCCCGGGACAGTTGCGCGTGGCGCAATGACTTCGAGGCCGGGGTCACCACGGTCATGGGGCAGGCGATCGGCGACCTGGCGGTACCCGGCGCGTGACCTGGCGGGCGTCGTCCGGCGTTGCCGTGGCCCGGCAGCGCGCCGACATGCAGGAACGGGCGCGCCGCTTCTTCCGCGCCCGCGAGGTTCTCGAAGTCACCACGCCCACGCTGGGCCGCTGCACGGCCACCGACCCCAATATCGAGAGCCTGCGCGTCGCAAGCCCTTCCCGGAGCACGCCTTATCTACAGACGTCCCCGGAAGCGTACATGAAGCGGCTGCTCGCCGACGGCTATCCCGATATCTACGCGATGTGCCGCGTGTTTCGCGGTGGCGAGGCGGGCCGGCTGCATCAGCCCGAATTCACGATGGTCGAATGGTACCGGCACGACTTCGGGCTCAGCGCAATGATCGCGGAGACCGTGGCCTTCATTGCCGAACTCCTCGCCAAGCCCGCGCTGCTCAATACCGCGCAGCTGGAGTACGGACAAGCATTCCGGCAACTGGCCGGCGTCGACCCGTTCACCGCATCGATCGACGACCTGGCTGGCGCCGCCAACGCCGATGCGGGCCTGCGCGCGAGCATCGGCCGCGACCGCGACGCCTGGCTCGACCTGCTGCTGGCGACGCGCGTCGCGCCCGGCTTCGACCCCGGCCGGCTGACCGTCCTGCGCCATTTCCCCGGCAGCCAGGCGGCGCTTGCGCGACGTTGCCCTGAGGATGACAGCGTGGCGGACCGCTTCGAGATCTTTTTCGGAGCCGTGGAACTCGCCAATGGCTTCGTCGAACTGCGTGACCCGGACGAACAGCGGCGGCGCATGCTGGAGGACATCGAGAAGCGCCGCGCCGGCGGGCAGCAGCCGGTGCCGGTGGACGAGCCCCTTCTCGCGGCGCTGGAGTCCGGCCTCCCGGCATGCGCGGGCGTCGCGGTCGGTTTCGAGCGTCTCCTGATGATCGCAGCCGGTGCCGGAGACATTCGCGACGTCTTGACGTTCGCATTCGACAACACAGACGACTGAGCAACCATGACCGATTACGATCTGCTGGAATCCCAGGCCGTTGCGCTGCTGCGCGACGAACCGGACGCGCTGGCCAGCGCGGCCAACTTCGTTGCGCTGCTCTACAACGCGCTGGACGACGTGAACTGGCTCGGCATCTACGTGCTGCGCGGGGACGAGCTGGTACTGGGGCCGTTCCAGGGGCAGCCGGCTTGCGTTCACATTGCGGTCGGCAAAGGTGTCTGCGGAACGGCGGCCGCCACGCTGAAAACCCAGCGCGTGGCCGACGTCCACGCGTTTCCCGGCCACATCGCCTGCGACGCTGCGTCACGTTCCGAGATCGTCGTGCCGCTCGTCATCGACGGTTCGCTGGTCGGCGTCCTGGACATCGACAGCCCGTCACTGGAGCGCTTCAGCGCGAACGACCAGGCCGGCATCGAGAGCCTGTGCGCGGCGTTCTGCGGCCTGCGTTCCGGCCGCGGCTTCCTTTAGGTCCTACTTGACGCGGCTGACGTACTCTTTCGAGCGCGTATCGACCTTGATCACCTCACCCTGGTCGACGAACAGGGGTACCCGGACCACAGCGCCGGTCGACAGCTTGGCGGGCTTGACGCCGCCGCTCGCGGTATCGCCTTTTACACCCGGGTCTGTTTCGACGATCTCGAGTTCGACGAAGTTCGGCGCCTCGACGATCAACGGCACGTTGTTCCAAAGCGTGATCTGGCACATGTCGCCGTCACTCAACCAGTCCTTTGCATCGCCCACCGCATTGGCATCGGCAGCGAACTGCTCGAACGTATCGGGCTTCATGAAGTGCCAGAACTCCCCGTCCGCATAGAGAAACTGCATCTCGGTGTCCATGACGTCGGCGGCCTCAACGCTGTCGCCGGACTTGAAGGTCTTGTCGACAACCTTGCCGGTCTTGAGGTTCTTGATCCTGGCGCGATTGAATGCCTGGCCCTTGCCGGGTTTGACGAATTCGTTCTCGACAATGATGCAGGGGTCGTTGTCGATCAGGATCTTGAGACCTGACCGAAATTCATTGGTGCTGTAGCTTGCCATTAGGGTATCCGGGGGTTTCGGCGAGGCGCTATTCTACAGAAAAATGCCCGGATTGAATCGGGCGGGCCGCATCTTCGCGGCCTCGCGACTACGCCGAAATCGTAGGAGCGGTTCTCGAACCGCGATCGCGCGCCGAGGCGCGCTCCTACATTCGATAAAGGTCCCGGGCGCCTGCCTCCCCGGTCTGATCATTCAACCCAGGCAGCACCCTCCTGATGGTGAGGGGGATCGGGGGGGCGCCGAATCTAGACCCGGATCACAGTATGGTAAATCGCTGACGGATAGTCTGGGAGCATCGTCAAGTCCGGCTTTTTTAACAGAATATGGATATCCGGAATGTAGGCCGGAGGCAGGCAAGGACCGCGCATTGAACGACCGCCACAGCATTTCCATCGCCGTGTTGTCCCAGAATCAGGATGACGTAGCGCTGATCAATGGCACCCTCCGCGACGGCGGCCACGCCGCCCATTGCCACTGGATCGACCGGGCCGGCAAGCTCGATGACACGCTCGCAGCCGAACAGGTCGAGCTCATCATCGTGAACTGCGACCGTTACCCCGAGGGCATACGCCAGGTCATCAAGCAGAAGGACCGCTTCAATCCGGAAGTCCCGGTGATCGCGCTGCGCAAGGAGGCGGACGAAAGCAGCATCCAGGAGGCCATGCGCCACGGCGCCTGCGATCTCGTTTCCATCGGCCTGAAGAACCGGCTGCAGTCGGTGGTTACCCGCGAACTGCGCGCTCTGCGGGCCGAACGTGCGCTCAATTCGACGATCGCTTCTGCCACCGAGTACAAGCGCCAGATTCGCGATTACATGCAATCGTCGACCGCCGCCATTGCTATCGCCCATGAAGGCATTGTGATCGAGGCGAACGACGCATGGCTCAAGCTCTTCAAATTCGCCGGTGTCGACGAGGTCAAGGGCCTGCCGTTGATGGACAGCTTCGACACGCAAAGCCACGCGGCACTGAAAGGTGCATTAAATGCCGCCATCGGCGGCAAGTGGGCCAAAGACGAGAAGCTCAGGGTCAAGCCACATCTCGATATCGGGCAGCGCAACGAGCTGGAACTCGAATTCCAGCGCATGGACTTCGATGGCGTGCACTGCGTCCATGTGCGCATTGCGCCCCAGGATGACTCCAGGAAGGAGCCCACTGCGCTCGTACACGATGCCCTGAAGCGCGATCCGACGACCCTGTTCTATCACCGCGCCCAGTTCCTCGAACGGCTCGGCAAGCGCCTGAAACGCAAGCCGAAATCGGGCCTGCACGTCCTCGCATACGTGAAGATCGACAAGTTCGCCGAGGTGCAGAAAAAGATCGGCATCATCGAATCAGAGGAAGTGCTCGCGCAGTTTGCCGAGGAGATGCGCAAGCGCATGCACCCCAGAGACGTGGCCGGCCGTTTCGAAGGCACGTCGCTGATGGTGCTGCTCGAGCGCGGCAATGCCAGGGACGGCCAGGTGTCGGGCCGGCAGCTCGCGAACCACATCAACAAGACTACTTTCGACGTCGGCGACAAGTCCGCACAGATCACCTGCACGGTCGGCGTCTGCGCCGTGAGCAACGAATTCAGCAACCTCGAGGAACTGGTTGCAGCGACGGTGGATGCCTACAGGCTGGGCAAGGACGCTGGCGGCAATACCTGTTTCCTCAACGAATCGGCACACGAAGACACCAAGCGCAAGGAATTCGATGCGGTCTGGGTCAAGCGCCTGAAATCGGCGCTCATGGACGATCGATTCATGCTCGCACAGCTGCCGATCGCCGGATTGCGCCGCGACTCCATCGAAATGTTCGACCTGCTTGTTCGCATGGTCGACGAACAGGGAAACCCCGTGCTCCCGTCGGAATTCATTCCTGCGGCGGAGCGCAACAACATGATGAAGAACATCGATCGCTGGATGATCAAGGCAGCGATCGATTTTTGCGAGCACAGCAACGCAGACCGGGTGTTTGTCAGGCTGTCACGGCAATCGATCGTGGACAAGAGCACCATCGGCTGGATGCAGCGTGAGTTCGATGAGCGCAAGTTCGATTGCTCGCGGCTGGTTACACAGCTCCCGGAACGCGATGCAGCGCGGCACATCAAGCAGACACGCGATATCGTGAGCAAGCTGAAGAAGCTCGGCGTGGGCTTCGCGCTCGAGCATTACGGCATCGACCAGGAGCGCTTCCAGATACTCGACATCCTCAAGCCGGATTACATCAAGGTCGACGGTGAGCTGATGCACACCCTGATGACCGACACCGGCATGCAGGAGGCCGTGCAGCGCATCGTTCACGCCGCGGCCAAGCGCGACATCAAATCGATCGCAGAGCGGGTGGAGAACGCCAACGCCATGGCAGTCCTGTTCCAGCTCGGGCTCGATTACATGCAGGGACACTACGTTCACGAACCGGAGGTCGTGCTGCAGGACAAGACCGACAGCGTCCGGAAGAGAACGCTGGAGGAGCTCGCCGCGGCCAACGCGGGCTAGGCGGCTGTCCTGGAGTGTGACCGCTTTCACATATTCGCATTGAAACCGCCGGTTGCGGGCCTTTTTTACAAAAAACGTGGAATCGGCTCGTAGACGGGACAGCAAGGTGTTCGTAACCTGAACGCCGCACGAGAGTACCGAGGTACAGGGCAGTGAAAATACGAAAGATTTCGCACAAGGCACCGGGCAAATCACGGTCCAGGACGAGCAAGGTGGCTCTGCCCGCTCTCGTCGCTGCGGGAGGTGGACTTGCCATCGGCTCCGCTGCGGCGCTCGAACTCGGCGAGTTGCAGGTGCAATCGACCCTCGGTCAGCCGCTGCGCGCGAGCATCGCCTACGCGCTGAGCCCGAACGAAATCATCGACGATCGCTGCGTTTCGGTTCGCGCGGCCGGCAAGGACCTGCCCGGCCTGCAAAACGCCAGTATTCGCGTCTCGAAGGGCGTCATATCGATCAGCGGCGGACCCCGGGTCATGGAACCGATGTTGTCCGCCAATATCGTGGTCGACTGCCCCTACTCTGCGCACGTGAGCCGCAACTACATGCTGTTCATCGACCCGCAGGAAAGACCGCTGGTGGCCGCGCGGCAATCGGCTCCGGCAGTGCCCGCGAGCGCCCCTGCGCGGCGCGCGGCGCCTGTGTCGCGACCCGCGCCGACCACGACCCCCATTGCTCTGGAATCACGCTATCGCGTACAGCCCGGCGACTCCCTGTCGGGCATCGTGCGCCGCCTCGAAGGGCTCGACGCATCGAGCAGCACCGCCATGGCCGCGATCGTTGCCGCGAATCCGGGTGCTTTCATCGACGGCGACCCGGACAGACTCAAAGCCGGCAGCCTGCTGGATCTCCCCTCTTTTACCGGCAGTGCCGGTGCCGTGGCCGAAGTCGCTCCGGCGCCTGCACAGGACGAGGCTTACGACGACGGCGAGGCATCGACCGCGGGCGCCAACCTGTACCAGGGTGCGGAAACGCTGCAGCCTGATGCGAGCCGACAGATACCGGCGACCGAGTTCCTTCCCGAGGTGCCGCAGAATGTCGATTTGGAAACCAGTGACGTGGCGACAGGCACGGCCGATGCGACAACGGCCGCGGTGGACGAACCCGCCGAAGAGGCCGATTACTCGGCAGCCTACAAGGACCTCGTCGCTGGCGACGTCGTAATAGAAGAGACTGCGGAGACCGATGCAGCCCCCGCGGAGGCTGCTGCGCCGCCGGCCAGGGTCGTGAAGCCGAGCGCCGGAACACGTATTGTCGGCTCGCCGGAGCCTGCTGGCTCACCGTGGAATTGGCTCGTCTGGGCCGCTGTCGCCCTGATCTCGGCGTTTGGCTCTTACCTGATGTTCTGGCCGAAGCTGCGCGAGCGCTTCGCGTCGAAACCGGTGGGCGCCGACGACCGGGTATTGCCGCCCGCGGAACGGGTCGCCCCGATAATGGTGCCCGAGTCCGAGATGACCGTGCAGGAGATCAAGCCAACCTACGAAAACGTGGATTTCGATCTGTCGGACGACTCACCAACGGAAGAAAATCTCGCGCTCGACGCCGACCTGGTCGAGGGGACAGGGCTCGAAGACTCCGACGACGCCGACGTCAACCGGGACTTCGGCTTCGCCGCCACGATGGACCTCGACCTGGAGCTGCCGGAGGCAGCCGCCGCCGAGGATGCTACGCCGGAG
>CAVONH010000009.1:0-218812 GCA_963697245.1 uncultured Gammaproteobacteria bacterium
CACCGAAGCGCCGTCCCGACTTCGCCTGCAGGTAGCCGGCGATTGCCGCGACATGGTCCAGCGACCCCGTCTTGAGGTGCGCCTGCCCGGTCAGCTCGGCATCGTCGAACCTGCGTCTCAGCGTGCCGTCGAGGCCGGACACCGCCATCGACGCGAGATACTCGGGCATGTACGGCTTGCGCCAGGCGAATTCGAGCAATGCGCCGAACTCGCGCGCCGATACGCGTGCTTCCCGCGACAGCCCGGCACCGTTGTCCAGCTGCATCGTAGGGAACTCGATGCCGGTATCCGCGAGCCAGTCCTCGACGACCTTGCGGCCGCCGCTTTCCGTGCCCGGTGGGCCCAGCACCTCGGCCGACAGGGTGTAAAGGATGTGCCGGGCCATAACGTTGTTGCTGTTCTTGTTGACCCGGGAGATGATCTCCGCGAGCGGCAGCGACTGGAAAGACACGATCGGCTCGACATCCTCGGGCGCCCTGGCGTTCATCCAGCCACCCCTGAACACACCGCCCGATTCCCGCCACACCGACGTGAACAGGCCGTAGGCGAACTCGTTGTGGCTGAGCGCCGTGCGGTCCATCGCATAACTCCTGCAGCCGGTCGGGAAACGGCCGCTGAAGATCATCTTGTCGATCGCCTCGTTCGCCGTGATCGTTATGCCGCGCTGGTAACCGCCGCAATAGCCGCGGCGCAGCGCCAGCTTGTTCTCGACCCGCAGGTTTTCCAGCGGCGGATCGACCCAGACCCTAACCGCATTGCGGTCGTGGTCCGGCTCGAACCAGTAACGCACGACCTTGAAATTCATCAGCAGCGCATTCGGGCCCACGTTGTAAGCGCGCAGCGGCTGGCGGTCGAACTCTGCGGGGTCGTGTCCCGGGACCTCGAAGTAGCTGTCGTCGATGAGCAGGTTGCCGTCGATCTCGTGAATGCCGGCCTGGCGAACCAGCCGCAACATCTGCCAGACGCGTTCCGTGACCAGGAAAGGGTCGCCGCCGCCGCGGATCAGCAGGTCGCCGTCCAGGCGACCGTCCTTGACCTCTCCGAGCGCGAAGACATCGGTGGTCCACGTGTAGGTCGGGCCCAGCGTGTCGAGGCCCACCAGCGTCGTCAGCAGTTTCATCGTCGAAGCCGGGTTGCGCGGCACATCGTCCTGCCATTGCAGGACCACCTCCCCGCTGTCGACGTCCTGCACGAAAACACTGAGCGAATCGTGCGGTACCTTGCGGATGTCCAGGATTCTGCGCACCGGCTCCGGCAATTCCGCCGGTTCCGCGACCGCGATTGACACCAGGCTGCCGAACAGCAGCATCCCGAGAACTGCCCTGTATTTCATAAGTGATCTTTTGCTAGTCGAGTTGTTGTTGCTGCAACGCACGCCTGGCCGCCCGTTGCACGATCCAGATGACCGCGGCGATTACGGCGATCGCGACGACCGCGATCCAGTATGCACCGCTCGCCGGACGAACATCGCCGGCGAGGATGGCGCCAAAATCATCCGCGAGAGTGCCAAGATAAACGTACAGCAGCACGGCAGGCAACATGCCGAGCGCGGTGGCCGCCACGTAGGTCACGGCCGAAACCCGCGTCAGGCCGAACGCGTAGTTCAGCACGTTGAAGGGCAGAACGATGGCGAAGCGCGTCAGGAACACGATATAGAACGACTGTGCGTTCACGGCCTCGTCGAGGGCCTGCAGTTTCAGGTTGTCTCCCATGCGCTTCTCGACCCATGTGCGCCCCAGTGCGCGTCCCGCGAGAAACGCGCCGAACGCACCCGCGGTTATCCCCAGCAAGGCGAACGGCACCCCGGGCAGCAGACCGAACAGCAGCCCGCCCAGCATCATCGATATCCAGCCGGGAAACAGCGCGACCGTCGCAACCGTCACCGCGGCGACGTAGGCAACGGGAACGGCGACCGGGTAGTGCTCGTTCAGACGCGCGAGCTGCTCCAGCCATTCCGTGACCGGCAGGGTACGGAACAGGATCGCGAACAGGACGATGCCTGCGAGAACGAGCAGGCGATTGATCGTCGCGCGCGTCATGCGCGGCTTCGCCCGGCCGGCTTCCTGATGCCGAGCGTCCGGACGCGGTCCGCCAGGGTCGTCGGCTTGATGCCGAGCAGGTCGGCGGCGCCGCCGGAGCCGGATACCCGCCAGTTCGCCTGCTTCAGTGCGGCGATCGTATTGTTCTTATGAAACTCACGCATTTCCTGCTCGGTGAGAAATTCGGGAGCGGCGGGCGCCTCGGATTCCGCGTCCGCGCCGTTCCACAGCCGCCTCGGGCATGGGCGCTTCGAGCCGTAACACGTTGCCCGGCGACAGGATTACCGCGCGCTCGATGACGTTCTTGAGCTCACGGACGTTCCCGGGCCAGTCGTAGGCTCGCAGCTTGTTGGCTTGTCCGCGCGTCAGCGTCATTGGCTCGCGACCGAAATCCTTGCAGGTCTTGGTGAGGAACTCCTGTGCGAGCTGAATAACATCCTCGCCCCTGTCCCGCAATGGCGGCACTTCGATGGGAAACACGCTGAGGCGGTAGAACAGGTCTTCGCGGAATTTGCCGTCGACGATCTGCTGCTCCAGGTCGCGGTTGGTCGCCGCAATCACGCGCACGTCCACGGAGCGCGTGACGTCATCGCCGACTCGTTCGAATTCGCTTTCCTGCAGGACCCGGAGAAGCTTCCCCTGCAGCTCCAGGGGAATCTCGCTGACTTCGTCGAGGAATATCGTGCCGCCGTCGGCGAGCTGAAACCGGCCGACACGGTCGCGATGCGCGCCGGTGAAGGCACCTTTGACGTGACCGAAGAACTCGCTCTCGAACAGTTCCTGCGGGATAGACGGACAGTTGACCTTGACCAGCGGCCCTTCGGCGCGCGGACTGCGTGCGTGAATCGCGTGTGCGACCAGCTCCTTGCCGACGCCCGATTCGCCGTGCAGCAGCACGGTCGCCGGGGTATCCGCCACCGCCTCGACCTGCTTCAGCATGCGCCGCAGCGCCGGGCTTTTGCCGACGATGCGACCCATGTTCATCGCAACGCTGACTTCTTCCCTGAGGTAATCGCGCTCCTGCTCCAGCTCCTCGCGAAGCCGCGCATTCTCGGCCAGCGTGCGGCGCAGCCGGCGCTCGGCGCGTTTGCGTTCGGTGACGTCCTTCGACGCCACCAGCATCCGGTCGACTTTGCCCCGGTTGTCACGGTGCGTGATGGACGACATGACGATATCCAGCACCCGCCCGTCTTTCGTTACCATCTGCCGGTCGACATTGGTGAACTCGCCGCGATTGATCGCCTCCTGGAGCCGGGAGCCGGCGAAACGGCGCCGGTCTGCATCACTGTAGAAGTCCGTGATCGGCCGTCCGAGGACCTCCTCGCGGGTGTAACCGAGCTTCTGCAACCAGTGATCGGTAACCGTCTGTATGTGGCCGCCGGCGTCGAGCGTGTGCAGCATTGCCGGGGTCAGGCGATACAGATCACGGTACTTGAACGCGGCCCGCGCCTGGTCGGTCACCTCCGCGTACATGGCAATCGTGCGAACGAAGCGGCCCTCGGGGTCGTACTCGATGATGGCGTCGCTCAGGCAGTCGACGACCTCGCCGGATTTCGCGACGAAACTCAGCGGCTTGTTCTCCAGCTTGCCGGTGCGGCGCAGTGCCGGGCGAAACTCCTCGTGGATGCGGTGAGCGCTCTCCGCGGTCACGAAATCGAGCGGCTTGCGGCCGATCATTTCGTCGCGCGTGAAGCCGAGCCGCTGTTCGACCGCGTCGTTGACATCGAGGAAGCGGCCGTCCTCGTCGATGGCCGTGGCCATCATCGGCGCCTTGCGAAACAGCCACTGGTAGTCGTCACTCCTGCCCATCGCGCGATTCTATACGAAATTTCGTAACCAAGGTCACGATTTTTCGTTATTAACGATTTTTCGTAAATACATCAAATACCGTAACTTCCTAATTTATATAAGTTTTACGAGTTGGCACGAGTCCTGCACTAACAACTGGTAGTTAGTACTACCCGGCCCGAAAGGATTACCGGCTCAACCACAAGGAGTGACTGTAATGAAGAACTACAAGGAGGAGGGGCTCGCACTGGCAGGCATGCTGGTCGTACTGCTCGGCGTCATGTTCGCGGCAGCGGCCACCGTCGCCTGAGGCGCAAAAGCACACAAACGCGGCAACCGCCCACTTGATATCGGGACGGGTGGCCGCAAATAGAAATCACTGTGAGGGGTGCGCCCCTGCAGTAGCAACGAACCCCCTGAGGTGGACCGCGACCGGGTATCTCTCCCCCTACAGCCCGGTCGAGAAGCCGCCTCGCACAGCGCCGGCAGGATCGCCAGCGTAGCAGGACCAGGAAGGTCCGGCGGCACCCCCCTGCCGCTAAACCTGGGCGCCGGAGTCCGCTCCGTGTCGGATCGGCCCGCTGAATCGAGTATCGAATACAGCACTCCGGCGCCTTCTTTTTTTCGGATTACGAGATCTTCAGCCCCGCACGCGATCGCGGTGCCTCTGCGCGCGTGACGAATGGTTTTTTGCCGCCTGGTTGCTGATGCTTTCGCGCACCTTGCGCAACCACAACCGTGCCCATGCGAACTCGATGCCGAGTATGGCAAGACCGATGGGAATGACGACCAGGCCCGGCCCCGGCGTAACGAGCATCACGATGCCCAGCACTACGACGGTCGAGCCGACGGCGAGCACGGCAATGCGGCGGGCCGTCCTGTAGGTAAGATGCGCAGCTTTACGGATCATATTTTTTCCCGGGGATGCGGTTGCGATGGAGATTACCACCAATCGATTTCCTATAATTCGACCGTTCCCGCAAGAGAGAGTTTGCATGCTGACCCATTTCATTCTGCTGCCCGGCCTGTACCTCGTCTTCGTCGAAGTCGACCGGCTGCGTATCAGCGCAGAACCTGCCGTGGCCGTGCTCGCCGTCCAGCAAAGCGGCCGCAACCTGGTGCAGCTGCCGGAGCTCGAGTTCGCACTGAGTCTCTCTCCGCATTGTGCGGAAAGCGGTGAGCGCGAGTCCCTGTCGATCACGATCGCGGACACGCGAACCACCTTGCGCGGCGAGGAATTACAGGCCGCGACGACCGTTGACGTAACCCTGCGCGTGTCGGCAAGCCAGCTCGCACCGTTTGCGCTGCAGGAGTTCTGTGTCGACCCCGTTTCAGAAGGCGAGTCGATCCTGCTTGCGTCGGCTCTGACCGCCCAGGCTTCGCTGCGCTGCGCGCGCGCAGAAAAACAGTCGATCGTGTTCGCTGCCGAACCGCTCGACATCAGGGTGGATTGCATTGCTTCGGCCGCGGAAGCGGCGCCCGCCGTCGACTAGGTCGGGTCTTTACCGAGATGGTCGCTCAGGAAAGCGAGCGTCCGTTTCCAGGCGTCCTCAGCGTACTCGGCATTGAAGTTGGTGCCGCTGGGATTGGCGAACGCATGGCCCGCGCCCTCGTACACATGGATCTCGTAATCTTTCCCGAGGCGCTCGAGCGCGGCTTCGAATGCCTGCACGGACTCCAGCCGGATGCCACGGTCATCCGCGCCGAACAGGCCCAGTAGCGGCACCTGCAGAGGCGAAAGCCTGGATTCGTCGTCCGTCACCTGGCCGTAGTAGATCACCGCGGCATCGAGGTCCTCGGGGAACAGCAGCGCCGTATTGAGCGACCAGCCGCCACCGAAGCACCAGCCGAGCGAAGCGACACGCGGCGCGCCCGCCGTTTGTGTTACGAACGCGTATGCCTGTTCCATGTTCGAAATCAGGGAGTCGCGATTTTCTACCGCGCGCATCATCAGCTGCCGGGCGGCCTCCGGAGTCGTCGCCACCTGGTCACTGAAGAGATCGACCGCGAGAACGATGTATCCCTCGCCGGCAAGCTGTTCCGCCATCGAGCGGATGTTGTCGTTCAGGCCCCACCATTCGTGGATCATGATGACCGCCGGAAGCGGCTCGATCATGTCGGACGGGAATGCGAAGTGGCCGTAAACGAGTTCGTCGCCGACTTCGGCGTAGGCAAGACGCTCGGCCGTCACCGCCTGTTGCGGCTCGGCCAGGGCTGCTTCGCTGGGCTCGGCGTTATCGTCCGCGTGTTCGCGCGCCATCGCCTCGACGTTCTCGACGGCAGCCACCTGCTCGTCTGCTGCCGGCCCCGTTTCCGTACGGTCGCAGGCGGCAACGATGCAAAGCATGGTCATCTGGATCGCCACGATCGCGCGGCGCCCCGGTGTGCAGTCACTCATAGAACGATCCCGGACCTTTTCGCCAGTGTAATAGAAAACCGCTGCCTATCGAAGGACTCGCGACCTCAATCGGCTGCGATTACACTGCGGATTCCCTGGCGCTGACCTCGGAGGCCACCGCGTGACCATTCTCCAGGAATCCATCATCTATCTGCTGGCGGCAATCATCAGCGTGCCGATCAGCAAGCGCCTGGGGTTTGGTTCCGTACTCGGTTACCTGTGCGCGGGCATCCTGATCGGGCCCTTCGGATTCGGGTTCATCCACGAGCCGGAGCACATCCTGCACTTCGCGGAACTCGGTGTCGTATTCCTGCTGTTCATCATCGGCCTGGAACTCAAGCCGTCCCGCCTCTGGGTCATGCGCAAGATGGTTTTCGGTCTCGGCACCGCGCAGGTCCTGGTGAGCGCGGCGCTCATCGCCGGCCTTGCGTGGCTGTATGGCCTCGAGGCCGAAACCTCGATCGTCATCGGCCTGATCCTCGCGCTGTCATCGACTGCCTTCGTCCTGCAGATGCTGGCGGAGAAAAAACAACTCGCCACCCAGTACGGCCGCGCCGCTTTTTCGATCCTGCTGCTCCAGGACCTCGCCGTCATCCCGCTTATCGCGCTGCTGCCGTTGCTCGGCGCACGCGCCGGCCTCGGCGGCGACTTCGATCCGGCGGAAGTCGGAATCATGATCGGCACACTCGCACTCCTGATCGTCGGCGGACGCCTCGCGCTGAAGCCGGTGCTGAACACCGTCGCGGCGGCAGGAATTCCGGAGTTGTTTACAGCCACGGCGCTGCTCGTGGTCATCGGCTCGGCGCTGCTGATGCAGTTTGCCGGCATGTCGATGGTGCTCGGCGCGTTCATCGCCGGCATGCTGCTGGCCGACTCCGAGTACCGGCATCAGCTGGAAGCCGATATCGCACCTTTCAAGGGACTGCTGCTCGGACTGTTCTTCATCGCGGTCGGGATGTCCGTGAACGTGAACCTGCTGCTGGAAATGCCGGGACGGATCATGCTGTTCGTCGCCGGGCTCATGGTGTCGAAGGCGGTGGTGCTCATCGTCCTTGCACGGCTGTTCGGCATGTGCGACCGGCGCAACGCACTGAGTCTCGCCGCTGTCATGTCGCAGGGGGGCGAGTTTGCCTTCGTGCTGTTCGCCCTGGCCGCGCGCGAGCGCCTCATCCCTGCCGGGCTCATCGACGAGCTGATACTCGCGGTCGCGGTATCGATGTTGCTGACGCCGTTCGTGTACCTGTTCAACGAGCATTTCGGCGCGAAACTCGGCGCAGCGGAGTCGCCGCAGTTCGACAACATCCCCGAAGAAGATCACGAAGTCATCATCGCCGGCTTCGGCCGCGTCGGGCAGATCGTGGGGCGGCTGCTGCAGAGCATCAACAAGCCGTTTACGGCGCTGGAGATCGATTCCTCGCAGGTCGACATCGTGCGGCGTTACGGCAACAGCGTGCACTTCGGCGATGCCGCCCGCCCGGAGGTCCTGCGCGCCGCGGGTGCGGGCCGCGCAAAAATACTCGTCCTGGCCACGGCCGACATGGAGACGTCCCTGCACATTGCCGAGACGGCGAAGCGCCAGTTCCCGAATCTCAGGATAATCGCGCGCGCGCACAATCGCCGCCACGCCCACAAGTTGATGGACGTCGGCGTTGATCACATCTTTCGCGACACGCTGCTATCGAGCCTTGCAATGGGCGAGAGCGTACTCGCCACGCTCGGCTTGAGCGAGAACGACGTCCGGCACATTTCGGACACGTTCCGCGAGGCCGACGAGAAGCTGCTGGTCGAGCAACATGCACTGCAGGACTCGGAGGACAGGCTGATACAGTCGGCGAAAGACGCAGCAAGGGAACTCGAGTCGATCCTCGAGCAGGACCTGCGCCGCCAGGGTTGAGGTGCCCGGCCACTGGTAATGGACGAGCCGCCACTCATCGATATCCGCAACGCGACGATCTGGCGCGGCAGCACGCGCGTCTTCGATAACCTGACGCTCACGATCGCCCGCCATGAGCGCGTCGCCATCCTCGGCCCGAACGGTTCCGGCAAGACGACGCTGCTCAAGACCATCAATCGCGAACTTTACCCGGTGGAGCGCGAAGGCTCCTGGCTGCGCATCCTCGGGCGCGAACGATGGAACGTCTGGGAACTTCGCCGCCACATCGGCATCGTGTCGCAGGACCTGCAGCAGCGCTACCGGCCCTCGACGACGGCGCTCGAAGTCGTCCTCTCGGGCTTTCTTTCCAGCATCGGGGTGCACGGCATCCTGCGGGAGAGCATCAGCGAGGACAGGATCGCCGCCGGCCACGGCATCCTCGACGAACTCGGCATTGCCGAGCTTGCCGGCACGCCGCTCGGGTCGATGTCGACCGGGCAGCAGCGCCGCTGCCTGCTGGGCCGGGCGCTGGTCCATCGCCCGGACACGCTGGTATTTGACGAGCCGACGTCCGGGCTGGATTTCGCGGCGAGCTTCGATTACCTGGCACGTGTCCGGGCGCTCGCGAGGGACGGCTGCAACATCATCATCGTGACGCATCACCTGGACGAGATTCCGCCCGAGGTCGAGCGCGTGGTCGTCCTCGACCGGGGCGCAATCGCCGCGGACGGCCCGAAGGAGGCCGTGCTGGTGCCCGACCTGCTGAGCCGGGTCTACGGCACCCGCATCGGCGTGGCCGAAATCGAAGGTCATTACCTCGCGTATCCGGGCAACGGGGAGCGATCAAAAACGTGACGCATTACGTTAACTTCCCCGCAAATCGGGCCTATCCTAGCAACATGCTCAGGATCCTAAGATCGTTGCTCACCGGCCTGCCACTGATCGCGCTGCCCGCGGTCGCGGCGGAGACGGCCGTCGCAACCGGGATAACGAGCGTCGGCCCCGCGGTGTTCATGTTCACCATCGGCGGCGCACTGTTCCTGACGCTGATCTTCCGCAGGGCCGCGACCCAGGTCGCCCACTACTTCGTGTCGCGGCTGGGCGAATACCGGATCCGGCGTGCACTGGCGGCGCGCAGCAAGGACGTGCTGCACGACTTCATGTTGCCGGGCGCCTACGGCGGCATCGCCAAGATCGACCATGCCATCCTCACGGCCGGCGGCATACTCTGCATCCAGACGAAGCACTACAACGGCGTCGTCTTCGGTGAGCCGGACGAAGCACAATGGACCAACGTCGACGGCGTCATGCGACGCCGCTTCCTGAACCCGCTGATCCAGAACGAGGGCCGCACCCGCGCGCTGCAGAAGGTGGTTCCCGAAGTACCGGTCGCCAATCTCGTCATATTCACCGGTTCCGTCGAATTCACCTCGGCGCCGCCGAAGAATGTCATCCGCGTCAGTCAGCTCGAGAGCTACATCGCGAAGTTCGTGTTCGGCCCGAGCAAGGTCGAGGACTGGGACGCCGCCTGGATGACCGTCAGGTCGGCAGCCCTGACGGACGAGGATACTCGCAAGGATCACGCCTCCCAGCTGGGCTTCACCTGATCCGACCCACCGCCCGCCGTCGCGCGATGCTTTATACTCGGGCGCTTTATTGCCGCCGGACCCACCGCGCATGCCTGAAACCGCAGCCCTGATTTCCTCTCCGATTGGCGTGCTGGCCATCCTGTGCGCCGTCGCAGGCTTCTTCTTTTTTCTCGAGCACGCGACGGGCGCCAAGCTGTTCCAATACGTGCCGCCACTGCTGTTCATCTACATCACGCCCGTGATCCTGAGCAACGTGGACATCGGCGGCGCTTCGATCATCCCGAACACCTCCGTCGTTTACAGCGGCCTGAGCACTTATGCGCTTCCGGCCTTCATCGTGCTGATGCTGATCAAGGTCGATGTGCCGGCGGTGATACGCATCATGGGCAAGGGCGTGCTGGTCATGCTGATGGGCACGGCGGGCGTCATGGTGGGCGGCGTGGTCTCTTACATGATCGTGCATCGCTGGTTGTCGGACGATGCGTGGATGGGCTTCGGTGCCCTGGCCGGCAGCTGGATCGGCGGCACGGCCAACATGGCGGCGACGAAGGAAATGCTCGGCACGTCCAGCGAACTGTTCGGCCTCGCCGTCATCGCGGACAACGCGGTCTACATCGTGTGGCTGCCGCTGTTGCTGATGTCGCGCAACTTCGCGGATCGCTTCAACGCCTGGGCGCGGGTGCCTCCCGAGCGGCTTGCCGCCATGGAAGCAGCGGCCGAACACCATGCCGAAGAAGAGCATCCGCCGACCATGCCCGAGTACGTCTTCCTCGCCGCCGTCGTCATCGGTATCACCTGGATGGGTATCGCACTGGCGCCCGGAATCTCGCAATGGATAGGCACCACGGTCGAGCCACTGGCACCCGTGTTTGGCGAGTCGACGACGCGCATCCTGCTGGTAACGACGGTTGCGCTGCTGCTGTCGGCGACGCCGGTATCACGACTGCCCAACTCCACCGCGATGGGGACCGCGCTGGTCTACATATTCGTCGCCGGGATCGGCGCACGCGCCGAGATCGCCGGGCTCGCACAGGCGCCCGCTTTCCTGCTCGGCGCGTTCATCTGGATTTTCATCCACGGCGCGTTTTGCCTCGCCGGCGCATGGCTGTTCAGGGTCGACGTACACAGCGTCGCCATCGCCTCGGCGGCGAATATCGGGGCGGCCGCGTCGGCACCCATTGTCGCTGCCCATCACAAACCCAGCCTCGTGCCCGTCTCCATACTGATGGCACTGCTCGGCTATGCCATGGGTAACTACCTCGCTCCCCTGACCGGATACCTCGCCCGGTTCGCCGCCGGCCAGTAGGCCGCTTGACATGCAGCTATTTAGCTGCATAATAAAAGGCACCCATTTGGCTGCATTTAAAACCATGGACGCCGTTTTCAAAGCCCTCGCCGACCCGACACGACGCGCACTGCTCGACCGCCTGCTGGAACAGCAGGGCCAGACGCTGACGCAACTGGTCGACGGGCTCGGCATGCGGCGGCAGTCGGTCGCGAAACACCTCGCGGTGCTCGAAGCAGCCGGCCTCGTGAATTGCCGCTGGCAGGGGCGCGAAAAGCTGCACTACCTGAACCCGTTGCCGATCGCCGATATCGGCCGCCGCTGGCTCGACCGCTACTCGGGCCAGCGTGCGCAAGCCATCCTCAATCTCAGAGACGCATTGCAGGAGAACGAACATGAGTAACAGCGAATTTGTTTACATGACCGTGATCGCCGCCCCGCCGGACCGGGTCTGGCAAGGCCTGACCACTGCGGAGTTCACCCGGCAGTACTGGCACGCGACCCGCGTCCGCAGCGACTTCACGCCGGGCGCGAAGATCGAGTTCCTCAACCCCGACGACAGCGTGGGCGTCGCCGGCGAGATCGTCACCGCCGAGCGGCCGCAGGAACTGTCTTACACCTGGCGATTCCTGCGCAATCCCGACGCGGCTGATGATCCCGTGTCATTGGTAACGTTCAGGCTCGAAGCGATTCGCGCGGGCACGCGTCTTACCGTGATCCACGACCGGCTGGCCGAGGGCTCGGCAACGGCGACGCTGGTCGCCTTCGGCTGGCCGCACGTGATCGCCGGTCTGAAGACCCTGCTCGAGACCGGCAAGGCGGTGGACTTCACGGCACGCGAGGAACCGGGCTGCGCTGGCGAACAGGCGGCAGCCGGCGCCTAGGCGCGTGTCCCTATGGCCGCATTCGATTCCCGCCCCGCGGGCGGTGCCCGGTGCGGACGTTGATGGTATCTTCGCGCGATGCCGAGGGTGACGATCCAGGATGTAAAACGCTACACGAGGCGTGCGGTACTCACCATCGCCGGCCTGCTCGTGCTGCTCGCTGCTCTGCTGGCCTGGGCGTGGCAGGTGCGCGCCGATCTCGCGGACACCGGGCTGCACCCGCAGGTCGTCGACGATGCATCGGACATTGCGGTGACCGCGACGTGGCTGGGCGTCACGACACTGCTCTTCGATGACGGCGAGACGCAGATACTGGTTGACGGCTTCATATCGCGTCCGACGCTGTTCGAATCGCTGACCGGCAGGCCCGTAAACTGCGATGCCCCGATGATCAATTACGTGATGAATGAGTACCGGATACACCGGCTCGCCGCCATCGTTCCCGCGCACTCGCATTACGATCACGCGATGGACGTCGGCGCGATCGCGCTTCGCAGCAGCGCATCGATTCTCGGTTCCGAATCCACTGCGAATATCGCCCGGGGCTACGGCGTGCCCGAAGACCAGATCGTCGTGGCCGAGACCGATACGCCATACAGCTTCGGCGATTTCACGGTCACGCTGGTGCGGGCGCTGCATGCGCCGATCGGCCTGCGCGGCGACGTGCCACTGGCGGGAACCGTGGACGAACCGATCGAGCTGCCCGCGCCGATTACGGCATGGCGGGAAGGCGGCAGCTACTCGATCGTGATCTCGCACCCGCAGGGAACGACCATCGTGCAGGGCAGCGCGGGCTACAGGGAAGGTGCGCTCGACGACGTGCAGGCCGACGTCGTGATGCTCGGCGTCGGACTGCTGGAGAGCCTCGGTCGCGACCACACCGAACGCTACTGGCAGGCACTGGTGACCTCGACCGGCGCAACCCGCGTCTTCCCGGTGCACTTCGAAGACCAGACGCGTCCGTTCGGCGAAATCGTGTTACCGCCGAAGCTGATCGACAACTTCGCCAGGACCGCAGGGTGGCTGCGGGATATACGCGATACCTGGGATCGCGATACGCAACTGTTCCTGCCCGTCTTCGGCGAACCGCTGGTTTTGTATCCCGAGCAGGAACCGGATGCCTGAGCGCGTCAGGCTTCGGCGGTCTGCAACAGCGACAGGTCGCCGCCGATCAGCGCTTCTTTGTCGACCCTGCTGAGCCGCTTGACGCGATGCTCCAGGCGTTGCGCCGCGGCCCGGTCGCCGGCGGCTTGCTCGAACACGAGTTCCAGGGGCGCGCGGCCACGCAGGTACTTCGCGCCGCGCACGCCGTTCTGGTGTTCCTCGAGGCGGCGGGCAACGTCGGTCGCGATGCCCGTATACAGGTTGCCGTCGGCGCAGCGCAGGATGTAAAGACTGTAACTCAGGCGTTGCCGCCCTTGAGCGCATCGCCCAGCACACGGAACGCGCCGGCCTCGACGCTGTTGAGGTTCTCCTGCGTCTCGGTGAACGTCAGCGCCAGTTCGCTGGCGCCGTCCAGCGCATCGACCGCCTCGTTGAACCTGAGCGTCAGCATGTTGCCGATGAGCTCTGCTTCCTTCAGCAGTTCGTGCCCGCCGAATTGCCGGTCGTTGATCTCGACATGCATCGACTCCTCGAAATCGTCCTCGATAGTGCGAACGAGCAGCAGGTACTCGTCGATGTCACCGGTTTCCGTGGTCGTCGCGAAAAACAGCATCGTGGCGTTGTCGCGCACATCGAAGGCGACCGTGTCGTAATGGCGGCTGTCGGCCATTGCGCCCTCCGCAGCAAAATGATTCGTGCAGTCTACGCGACGCGGCCCTTGATTGCAGCGATCCGCTCGTCCTTTTGCTGCCACATCCGGCCGAGCCAGCGATGCACCTCGCGGCGGAATTCGCGGTCATTCTGGTAGTCGCCGGCGACGATCTCAGGGTCGATGGGCAGCACGCGGACGTCAACGATCACGTCGACGCGATCACCGCAGACCATGTCCCAGAATTTCGGCGGGCCATCGGCATACACGAGCGTAACGTCGAGGATGCAGTCGAAGACTTCGCCCATCGCCGACAACGCGACGGCGATGCCGCCCGCCCGCGGCGGCAGGAGATGCTTGTAAGGCGACTGCCGGGCGACGCGTTTCGCTTCGCTGAAGCGCGTACCCTCGATGAAATTGATCACCGAGGTCGGCGTATGGCGAAATTTTTCGCAGGCGTTGCGCGTCGCTTCGAGGTCGGAGCCTTTCTTTTCGGGATGGCGCGCCAGGTAGGACGGCGAATGGCGCTTCATGAAGGGCATGTCGAGCGCCCAGAACCCGAGGCCGAGCAGCGGGAACCAGAAGAGTTGCTGCTTGATGAAGAACTTCAGGAGCGGAATACGCCGATTCAGGGCGACCTGGAGCACCACGATGTCCACCCAGGTCTGGTGATTCGCAAGCACCAGGTACCAGCCGTTCCTGCTCAGCGCCTCGGCGCCCTCGGCACGCCAGTGCCGCGAGCCGGAGCCTCGCAGCGCGAGCGCGTTGACGGCGATCCAGTTCTCGGCCAACCACATGAGCCAGCGCGTCAGTGCGCGGCGCACGGCGGCTACCGGGATCAGGAGTTTCAATACAGCCAGCACCATCACCGGCACGAACCAGAACACCGTGTTGACGGTCAGCACGCCGAATATCAGGACGCCCCGCGCCTGCCTTGGAAATCGCCTCACCCGCTCCCCCGGATGCCGCTTTCGAAGCGCCGCATTGTAGCCCGAACCCGCACGCCTGCGCGGCATTCGCGGCCGACTTGCCCGCTCTTATGCCTTGGAGTACCGTGACCCGAAGCAGCCTGGAAGACGAGAACCGATGCTCAAATTGTCGATAAACGGTCAGTCGCACGACCTCGACGTCGACCCGTCCACGCCCCTGCTGTGGGTGATCCGCGACTATGCCGGCCTGCCCGGCACCAAGTTCGGTTGCGGCATCGCGCAGTGCGGCGCATGCACGGTACACGTCGACGGCAGGCCGGTGCGTTCCTGCGTAATGCCGGCTGCGGCCGCGGTCGGCCGGCAGGTAACGACTATCGAGGGCGTCAACGGCGTCAAGGGTGGCTTGCACCCGGTGCAGCAGGCCTGGATCGACGAACAGGTCCCGCAATGCGGGTATTGCCAGTCCGGCCAGATCATGGCGGCTGCGGCGCTGCTCGAACGCACGCCGTCACCCACCGATGCCGATATCAATGCCGCGATGTCGGGCATCGTCTGCCGTTGCGGCACCTACCCGCGCATCCGCAAGGGGATCAGGCGTGCGGCCGCCGCGATGGCGAATACACGGCCGGCGGAGGCCGACAATGGGTAAGTGGACCCGGCGCGCGTTCATTACCTCCGGCGTCGCGGCGGGCGGCGTGGTGGTCTTCGGCGTCGCCATTCGCCGCGGTGAACGTTCAGACAAGGTGCGGGGGCTGGTTGCCGCCGACGGCGACGCATTGTTCGATGTCTGGCTGAAGATCGCGCCGGACAACACCATTACCGCGATCATTCCGCATGCGGACATGGGACAGGGTGTACATACCGCGCTCGCGATGATGCTCGCCGACGAACTCGATGCCGACTGGTCGACCGTGCGTTTCGAGGAGGCACCGGCTCACAAGGAGTTCGCGAACTACGCGCTGGCGCGCGGGTATTCGACGGCCGGCATGGACTTCCCGGCCTGGCTGATCGATTCCGTGGACGGCCTGTTCTTCCGCGCCACGCAAATGATGGGGCTGCAGATAACCGGCGGCAGCCTGTCCGTTCGCACGACCGGCGAGGTTGCCATGCGCGTCACCGGCGCCGCGACCCGGTCGGTCTTGCTGGAAGCGGCGGCCGCGGAGTGGGGCGTCCCGGTTACCGAACTTACAGCCGCCGACAGCATGATTCGTCACCCGAGCAGCGGTCGCGAAGCGTCGTTCGCACACTTCGCACCGGCCGCCGCGGAACTGCCCCTGCCGGACAAACCCGCACTGAAAGCCCCTGACGCGTTTCGCATCATGGGCACCTCGCCGCCACGCTTCGACGTTCCCCCGAAAGTGGACGGGTCGGCCAACTTCGGCATCGACGCGGTCCTGCCCGGCATGAAGTACGCCGCGGTCAAGGCGGCGCCCATTTTCGGCGGCCACGTCGTGTCGGTGGACGAGTCCTCGATCCAGGAGATGCCGGGCGTGCGCAAGGTCGTGAACCTCGACGACGCGGTGGCCGTCATTGCCGATGGTTACTGGCAGGCGAAAAAAGCGCTGGACGGACTTGCGGTCGAATTCGGCGACGGCGGCAACGGCAGCAGCGTCGCAGGCCGGCATATTCCAGCAGTTCAGCGACGAGCTCGACGCGGCAGCCGCCGGCGGCAGGGTGACAGACGATTTCGTGAAAGGGGATGCGGCCGCCGCACTGGACGGCGCGGCCCGGGTGCTGGAAGCGGAGTACCGCGTCCCGTACCTCGCACACGCAACCATGGAGCCCATGAACTGCACGGCGTGGGTGCACGACGACCGATGCGAATTGTGGCTCGGCACGCAGAACCCGCTGGGCTTCGCGCAACTGGTCGCGAAAGCGATCGGCATGGACCAGTCGCAGGTTGTCCTGCACAACCAGTACCTGGGCGGCGGGTTCGGACGGCGCGCGTTCGAGGACTTCGCAATTCAGGCGGCGAGACTCGCCGCGGATGCGCCCTACCCGGTCAAGCTGATCTGGTCGCGTGAAGAAGACATGCGCCACGACCATTACCGCCAGGCCAGCATCAGCCGCTTTCACGGGGGACTCGATGCCGCCGGGAATGCAGTCGCATGGCACAACCTCTACGTCAACAAGCACGACCCCGAAGAGGCGCCGCACATCCCCTATGCAATCGCGGACCAGGCCATCGCGTACAGCGAGAGCAGCACGCACGTGCCCTGGGGATTCTGGCGCAGCGTCGATCATTCACTGCATGCGTTCTTCACCGAGTCCTTCATCGACGAACTCGCGGTGGCCGCCGGGCGCGACACCTACGACTACCGGCGGACTCTGCTCGCCGATTCCCCGCGTTTCCTCGCGGTGCTGGACCTGGCCGCCGAGAAAGCCGGCTGGGGCGACAGCCTGCCGCACAACATGGGCCGTGGCATCGCCATCCACCGCTCCTTCGGCACCATCGTCGCTCAGGTGGCGGACGTCGAGATCGTGGACGGCAAGCCCGTCGCCAGGCGCGTCGTGTGCGCCGTGGACCCCGGCTTCGCCGTGCATCCCGACAATCTTGCCGCACAGATGGAGAGCGGCATCGCCTACGGCCTGACCGCGGCGCTCTACGGGGAAATCTCGATCGAAGGCGGCGCGGTCGCGCAGTCGAATTTTCACGACTACCGGATGCTGCGCATGGATGAAGCGCCCGACGTCGAAACCTACATCGTCAACGGCGGCGGGATGACGGGCGGCGCCGGTGAACCCGGCACGCCGCCGATCGCACCGGCGTTTACGAACGCGATTTACGACGCGACGGGCATACGTATTCGCGAGTTGCCGGTCAGCAAACACGAACTGCGTTTGAAAGACATCGAAGACGTGGCCTGATGCCATCGCGGGAGCAGATTATTGAACAGTGAACGTATCCGCAAACTTCTCACGGAACTCGACAGGGAACTGAAATCGACGGGCGAGATCGACGACGAGACGCGCGGACTGCTGTCCAAGCTCAATGACGACCTCGACGAGATCGCGCCCGGCAGCGACGACACGCTGAGCGACAGCGCGAGGGAACTCGAGTCCCGCTTCGCCGCCACGCACCCGGTTGCCGAGCGCATCACCCGCGAGATTGCGGACCTGCTCGCCAAGATGGGTATCTAGGAAGCGGCAACGGGCTCTTATTGAGACCGCCTCTCCCCGGCCGTCAGCACCAGACCGACTCGAACATCTCCTGCAACCCGGCGTCGCGGAACTTCGGCGGCCCGTTGTCGATGTCGTCGTAGCGCTCGACCTCCCGCAGGTCCGGCCAGTAACGGCGAATTTCCTCGCCGGGTATCGAGAACGGGGGACCGGTGGCGATTGCGTCGTCGTATTCGAGCGTGATCAGCAGCCTGCAGGCATCCGGCGCCAGCAGCGTATTGATGTGGGCCGCGTAGGCAGGGCGCTGCTCGGCCGGTGTCGCAACGAACGCGCCGCGGTCGTACCAGCCGGTGAATCCCGCGTCATTGAATTCGAACAGGTCGCCGCAGAAGATCGTGATGTCCCGGTCCTCGGCCATGTAGGCCGGCAGACGGCCCTCGCGGACCGTGTAGCGCAGGTCGTTCTCCTCGAAGAATGCCCGTGCCGCGATATCCGAGAGTTCCACGCCGAAGACGCTGTTACCACGCTCTTCCAGCCACAGCATGTCGATGGTTTTTCCGCACATCGGCACCAGGACACGCTTGCCCTCAGCACGCCAGTGTTTTTTCAGGCTGACGTTACCGTGCTCCTCGTGCCAACCGATGCGCCCCTCGCGCCAGCGTTCCAGCCAGGATTCGGTCATTGTTTGCATCCGCTTGCCACAATGCTAGGTAGATGGCGCAGTTTACGCAAACTGGTGCCGGCGTTACCATGCGCGCGCCTGTCCCCTGGAGGAAACCGACTGATGGCGACTGCTATTCGCATTGACGGCAAGGCCAAAGCGGCTGAATTGTCGGAGAAAATCACGGAAGAAACCGCGGCACTGTGGCGCGACCACGGCATCAAGCCCGGGCTCGCGGTGGTCATCATCGGCGAGGACCCGGCGAGCCAGGTATACGTGCGCAACAAGAAGCGCACGGCGGAAGCCTGTGGTTTCCTGTCGCTGCGGCATTCGCTGCCGGCCGATGTCACCCAGGAGGAGGTCCTCGATCTCGTCGCGTCGCTCAACGAGGATACGGACATCCACGGCATTCTCGTGCAGCTCCCGCTGCCCGATCACCTGGACGAGCAACGCATTACGCAGTCGATCCTGCCCTCGAAGGACGTGGACGGCTTTCATTACATCAACATCGGCAAGCTGACGGCCGGTGACACTGCGGACGCATTCGTGCCGTGCACGCCCGCAGGATGCATGCTGATGGTCGAAGATCACCTGGGCACGGACCTGTCGGGCCTCAGCGCGGTCGTCATCGGCCGCTCGAATATCGTCGGCAAGCCCATGGCCAGCCTGCTGCTCGCGCGCCATGCCACGGTGACGATCTGCCACAGCCGCACGAAGGACCTGCCCGCCGTAGTGCGTGGCGCCGATATCGTCGTCGCCGCGGTCGGGCGTCCCGGCATGGTCGGCGGCGACTGGATAAAGCCGGGCGCGGTCGTCATCGATGTCGGCATCAATCGCATCGAGACGGAAGTCGATGGCGAGAAAAAATCGAGGCTGGTCGGCGACGTCAACTACGACGAAGCATGCAAGGTTGCGAAGGCCGTCACGCCGGTACCCGGCGGTGTCGGGCCGATGACGATCACGATGCTGATGGCCAACACGCTGCGTTCCGCGAAGCTCGCTGCCGGCCTGCTCGATTGAGTCAGCCCGCGGTCACGGACTCCAGCCTGAATCGAAACGTCCGGCAGGTCTTGATCGCCGGCACTTCCCTGTCTTTCGGCAGCGGCTGGTAGCGCGACGCCCTGATCGCACGGATCGCTGGCTTCTCGAAGATCCGGTTGGTGCTGCTGCGCACGGCAATGCGGTACGGCCTGCCTTCACGATTCACGTTGAAACAGACCTGCACGTCGCCCTCGATGCGCTCGCGGCGCGCAAGGGCGGGGTACGCGGGCGCGACCGTGTTGAGCGGAACGCGCTCGTAACTGTCGTCGGCGAGATGGGTGACGCGGGATTCCGCCGCCGTGACGCCGGTTGCGAACAGCAGCAACGCAATGGGCAGCCATCGCCTATCGGTTCGTCTCACTGGCTTCGGCCTCGCGTCGATCGTCGATGATGATGCTCGGGGATACGGGATCGACGGCATCGCGATACATCGCCCGCAGCGTCTTGAGCGTACGCGCGTTCGGGTTCAACGCCTCGCCCCGCAAGATATCTCTTTCGGCTTCCGGGTAGTGCTCCTGCTTGAGATGAACGAGCGCGCGGTTGCTGTAGCTGCGCCAGTGTTCGTCGTCGAGTTCCAGCGCCCGGTTGCACGCCTGCAGGGCCTCCTCCAGCCGTTCCAGCATCGCCAGCCCCGCACAGAGATTGGAATAGCCGGCAACCCGTTCGCGCTGGCCGCTGGCCGTCGCCAGGCCGCGCCGGGTCAGCCTGACCCCCTCCTCAGCGTCACCGATTCGCAGCGCCGCCGCGCCGTCGGCGAGATCCGCATTGGCGGGTCCGATAACGGTTTTCGCAATCGCTTCGGATTGCCCGGCGGGCGCCTGCGCATGGGCCAGTGAACCCAGCAGCAACAGCAGTGGCAGGACTCGAGCTGTAGTCATGTTTGTCGGGTCCGCCGCGCGAACCCCCTATCGTCCGTCGTTATTCCAGGTGCTTACCAAAGAATTCGACGGTTCTGGCCCACGCGAGTTCAGCCGCATTCTTGTCGTAGCGCGGCGTGGTGTCATTGTGGAACCCATGCTGCACGCCGGCATAGTCGTGGTTCACGTAGTCGACACCGGCGGCCTCGAGGCCCTTTTTGAAAGCGGGCCAGCTCGCGTTGACCCGTTCGTCCAGCTCCGCGTGGTTGAGCATCAACGGGGCCTTTATGGCAGCCGCACGCCCCGCCTCCGGGTGGCGCCCGTAAAACGCGACGCCGGCGCCCAGGTCCGGCACCCTGATGGCGAGCTCGAGTACCATGCCGCCCCCGAAACAGAAGCCCACGGCACCGATGCGGTCCGTGGTATCCGGATGATCGCGCAGGAAATGTACCGCGGCCACGAAGTCCTCGGTCATTTCCCCGGGATCGCGCTGCCGCTGCAGTGCCCTGCCTTCGTCGTCATTGCCCGGATAGCCGCCGAGCGGCGTCAGCGCATCCGGCGCGAAGGCGACAAAACCGGCAACCGCCAGGCGACGTGCGACATCCTCGATGTAGGGATTCAGGCCGCGGTTCTCATGAATGACCACGACGCCCGGCAACCTGTGTCCGGCCCCGGAAGGGCGCGCAAAGTAGCCGCGCATCGTACCCGCGCCTTGCGGTGACGCGTATTTCTTGTAAGCGACGGAGATTGACGGGTCTTCGGGGTCGACCTGCCGCGCCAGCGCGTAGTTCGGGCTCAGTGCGGACAGCAGCGTCGCGGCAGACACGCCGCTGGCGGTAATGCGCGCCGCGCGATCGAGGAACTCACGACGCGTGATCGAACCGTGCACATAGCCGTCGAACAGCTTCCACACCCGTTCGTCGACTTCGTATTTGTCACTCATGGTTCAGCTGCTGATGTAGTGCTCGAGATGTTCGATCTCTTCCTTCTGGTCGGCGATGATGGCCTGTACGAGGTCGCCGATAGACACCATCGCGATCACCTGTCCGCCCTCGACGACCGGCAGGTGACGGATCTTTTTCTCGGTCATGAGTTCCATGCAGGCATTGACGGTGTCGTTGCCGTCGGTCGTCAGGACGTCCTCCGTCATGATGTCCGCGACACGGGTATCCTTCGACGAGCGGCCCATGACGATGACTTTGCGGGCATAGTCCCTTTCGGTGACGATACCGGCGAGCTTGCCTTGCTCGTCAAGCACCACGAGCGAGCCGATGGATTTCTCGGCCATCATCTTGATCGCCTCGAATACCGAGGCATCCGGCGAAATGGAAATTACCTGTCTGCCTTTTGCCTCGAGCAGATGCGTGACCAGCTTCATCGATCCCCCCCTGTCTTGCCGAATACGGCTTGTTATCCGCGCAACCTGGCGCCGCGCCCGTTCTGCGGGTGTGGCCTCATTCTAGCCCGACAAAACAAAGCCCGCCATTGCCGGCGGGCCATGCGGGGCCGAAATACGGCATTCGGGCCTTGCGCGGATTCCTGACCGCGTCGCAGGAGCGGCTCAGTCGCGCTGGCGCACGGTGCCGCGCACGTTCGTATACCGCAGTGAGCCGCTGCCCTCTTCCTCGATGATCAGGTCGCGCTCCACGTCGTCGATCTCGATGTCGCCGGAGCCATCGTCGACGGTGACGCTGCCGCGAACACCGCGGATGTCGATGCTCCCGGAGCCGTCTTCCACGTACACGTCGCCCGAAGCCCCGACAATGGTGATCGATCCCGAGCCGTCCTCGATGTTCACGGCGCCGGCGTTCTCGAGCCTGATCGAGCCGCTGCCATCGTCGATGTCGACGTCGCCCGGGTTGCGGAGCTCGATTGGGCCGGAGCCGTCGTCGATCCGGACGGCACCCGACACGGCATCGACCGTAATCGGGCCGGAACCGTCGTCGATAACGAGTGCAAGCCGTGCCGGCATCCGAACGTCGAGGTCCACCGCAGCTTCGCTTCCCCAACCCCATCCGGGGGTGAAGCCTGCTTCCAGTTCTGCCCTGTCGCCGTCGCGCTCGAGACCGAGCCGCAAGCGCTTCTCGACGAACTCCGCGCCCTCGCCCGCGTCGTCGGTGTCGACCCTTATCGTCGCGACGACGGTGATTTCATTGCTGCCTTCGACGCCGCTGACGACCATCGAGCCGGCGCCGGCATCGATGAATATCTCGGACAGTCCGGAGGCATCCAGTTCGAGGTTCCTGACCTCCGAGTACTCGCGCGAGCCGGCATGGGACAGGCTCACGGCAAACATGGCCATCACGATAAATCCACGCATCGCTAACTCCCTGGGTAATTGTGCGTTTGAACGGTTACCCATAAGACGCCGCTCGCGGCAATTTGGTTGCAAACGAGCGCATTCAGCCGCGGCCACCGAGCCTGAACCGCTGCAGGAGCGCCTCGATGTCGGCGGCCGAGTACCACCTGCCGCGCACCATGACACCGTGTATGCGTCGTGTGCTGGCAATATCTTCGAGCGGATTTGAGTCGAGCATGACGAGGTCCGCCTCACGCCCGACCTCTATGACGCCGGTGTTCAGGCCCAGGAATTGTGCGACGCTCAAGGTGCCGGCCTGCAGCGCCTCGAACGGCGTCAGACCGGCCGCCACCATCAGCTCCAGTTCACGGTGCAGCGAAAAGCCGGGCACGTTGAACACCTGGGGAGCATCCGAGCCGAGCAGGATGCCGGCACCGGCATCGTGCAGCTCCCGTATCAGCATGCGGCGCAACGCTATCGCTTTCGCGGCAACGTCGGGGCTGTAACCGCGTTCCTGCTGTTGCTGTCGTTTCGCCGCCACCCAGCGCTCGATAGTAGCCTCGGGCACGTACTGCATCTCGTCGCGGCTGCGCAGCTCACTCGCGGGCACCTCGTTGATGAGCTGCTCCACCAGGGTCTCCGTCGGCACGATCCAGGTTCCGGCCCGGGCCGTCGCTGCGGCAAGGTCGCCTGTCCCATCCGTGTCGATGTCGTCCGCCAGCAGCACGTCGAAGAAGCCACCGTAGCCGCCGGACGCGTCGTAGTTCCGCGGCATCAACGCCGCCATGTAGCCGTCGAGATGATCGATGCTGGCCATCCCCGACGCCAGCGCGCCGCCGAGGCCAACCGAGACCGGTACGTGGCCGGCAAAGGGCATGCCCAGTTCATTCGCGGTTTCAGCTATCGCCGTGAACTCTTCGTCGTCGAGCCCCGGGTGGATCTTGATGAAGTCGTAGCCCGCCGAGTGCTGCTGACGGACCTGATCGGCACCATCCGCCGGACCGCTGACCGAGCGGCCGTTCAGCGAGGGGCCCGAGGTGATCAGCCTGGGCCCGGCCCTCTTCCCTGCAAGCAGGTCGCTCCGCAATTGCAGGTGCGACGGATGCCCCAGCATGCCGCGAACGGTCGTCACGCCGTTGGCAATGAAAAGCGCGAAGTCGCGATCGAGCTCGGCGGAAGCAACGGGCGGCACATGCGCGTGCATCTCTGCGAGGCCCGGAACGAGAAAGCGATCCGTGCCGTCGATGACGCCGGCCCCCTCGGGCACCGGCACCTCGTCGACATCCCCGATCCGTTCGATGAGGCCGTCGCTGACGATGACGGTTTGCTGGCGGATGATCCGCTCGTCCGACATCGGGATCACATTGACGTTGAAAAACGCGGTGGTGTCCGCGGCTGCAATGCCGAACGCAAGAACGGAGACAAGGACAAAAATACAACGATGCATGGTGGACCCTGGCTGCGGCTGCTGTTTCCGACTCAGCTTGGTTTGAGGCCTGTTTCGCCCCGCGGTTCAATTTGGCCGCCCTGCAAGCGTAAATCTCCGTGGGTGCAACGGCAATCCGGCGCGCCGGGACGACGGCAGTCGAACTACAGCACTTTCTTGAGGGTGTCCCGGCTGATGTTGCCGCCACAGACCAGGACGACGGCCTTCCGGCCCGTCGAGGGTGTCTCGCTGCCGCAGCATCGCGGCAAGCGCAACGCCGGCAGCGCCCTCGATGAGTTGATGTTCGTAGTCGATGAACTGCCGCATCGCCGCCGCAATCTCCGCCTCACTGACGAGTACGAACTCGTCGACGAGCCGTTGGCACAGGCCGAAGGTAATCGCGTGCTCCTCTATGCCACCGGCGGTACCGTCCGACAGGGTCGTCGCGCTCGGTTCCGTGACGATCCGGCCGGCTTCGACCGAGTGCGCCATCACGGCCGATGCCTCGGGCTGGCAGCCGATGATTCGTATCGCGGGGTTCGCGGCCTTGAGCACGCTCGCCACACCGCCGATCAATCCGCCGCCGCCGACGGCGATGTACACCGTGTCGGCCTGCGGCAGCGAGGCAGCGATTTCGACCCCGCAGGTCCCCTGCCCCGCGATCACTTCCGGATCGTTGTAGGGGGACACGTAGAACATGCCGCGCTCATCGGCATGCTTGCGGGCATGCAGTTCGGTGTCGAGGCCGTCGTTGCCGAAGAACCTTACGTCGCCACCATAGCTGCGTATCGCCTCGACCTTTGCCGGGGAGGTGTGTTGCGGAACGAAGATCACGCCTTCGATGCCCAGTTTACGCATCGCGTATGCAATCGCCGCGGCATGATTACCGCTGGATGCCGCCACGCAGCCCGCGCGCTTCTGCGCGCTCTCCAGCGTCATCAGGCGATTCGCGGCGCCGCGCAGCTTGAACGAACCCGTGTACTGCAGGTTCTCCAGCTTGAAATACACGTCCGCGCCGATCGCAGCACTGAAGCGGCAGGACAGATCGAGTGGCGTCTCCCGAACCAGGCCCGCCACTCTCCCCGCCGCGTCTCTTGCAGCAGCGGCCACGTCTGTGGGTTCGAGTTCATTCATCCGTACAGTCTCGGCCGCGCACACGACGGACGTCAAGCGCGCAGCGAACGAATCTGGCGCCACCGCACTTCGGCTGCCAGAATGGACGATCCAGCGGAGGGTTGCGCTATTCAGATAACATTTCGGCTTGCTCTCATCCTGTCCCTGGCCGTCCTCGCGGCCTGTGGCGTCGATCACACCGAGGACGAAGAAGCCGCGGCCGGCGACGGGCAGGAAGCGGCGACGGCCGCCGCGGAAGAATCCCCGCAGCCGGGATACCTGGCACTCGACGAAAACCCGTCGGCCGGCGATATCCTGCCGCTGCCGTTTCGGGTCATCTGGGAACCGTGGCGCGGTGATTTCGACGGCATGGTGGAGCGCCGCATCGTTCGAGCCGTGGTGCCATTCGGCGGCTACCAGTTCTATTACGAGAACGGCCGGCCCAAAGGCGCGGCCTACGACCTGCTGCAACGCATGGAGTCCCACATCAACAGGGAACTGGGGCGGCGCAACATCAAGGTCTTCGTCGTCGTTATACCGGTCAGCCGCGACGAACTCGTCCCTGCGCTTCTCAACGGTCACGCAGACCTCGTGGCCGGCGATCTGACGATCACAACGGAGCGGTCCGAACTCGTCGATTTCGTGCGGCCCATGCTCAGGGAGATCGACGAGGTCATCGTAACCGGACCGGGCGCACCGCCGCTCGAAAGCCTGGATGAGCTGGCCGGGCGCGACATTGTGGTCCGCAGGTCGAGCAGTTACTACGAGCACCTGCAGGCTTTGATCAAAGACTTCGAAGACCGAGGCCTCACGCCACCGGAACTCCAGTTCGCCGACGAGATACTCGAAGCCGAGGACCTGCTGGAAATGGTCAACGGCGGGATGATCGACATCACGGTCATGGACGACTACAAGGCGGAGTTCTGGGCAGCAGTATTTCCGAACGTCGTCGTGCGCGACGACCTCGTCATTAACGAGGGCGGCTCGATTGCCTGGGCGATACGGAAGGACAGCCCCCAATTCGCCTCGACGGTCAATGGTTTCCTCAGGAAATACGGCAAGGGCACGCTCGTTGGAAACGACACCTATAACCGCTACCTGTCCAGCGCGGTTCCCGTGCGCTGTTCCCACACGAGCAAATCACTGCGCGAACTGCAGGACCTGATCGTCGTATTCCAGGAGTACGGTGAGAAATTCGACTTCGACTGGTTGATGCTCGGCGCGCAGGCATTCCAGGAGTCCGGACTGCGGCAGGACCGGCGCAGCCCGGCTGGCGCGGTCGGCATCATGCAGATCAAGCCATCGACAGCGGCGGACAAGAACGTCGGGATCGACGACATCTCCACGGTCGACGGCAATGTTCACGCGGGCACGAAGTACCTGCGCTTTATCGCGGACCGGTATTTCGCGGACGAAGAATTCAACGACCTGAACCAGTGGCTGTTCAGCCTTGCCGCCTATAATGCGGGCCCGGCGAAGATCAACAGTTACCGGCGCGAAGCGGCCGAAAACGGCTACGACCCGTATCGCTGGTTCGACAATGTCGAGATTATCGCCGCTCGCCGGATAGGCCGCGAGACCGTGACCTATGTAAGCAACGTTTTCAAATATTACGTCGGCTACCAGATCACCATGCACCGCGGTGCCCTTCGCGAAGAACGCTACTCGGCCGAGCTGCAGGAGTGTGAGTGGTCGCCCGAGGAATAGCTACATCTGACCTTCGATCGGCAGCAGCCCCATGAGCCGCGTTAGCAAGCGCCGCCAGAAACTGGTGTCGGGCTCGGTGCTTGCCACGAGTTCCCGGCCGCCGCTCATGTAGTGCCAGTTGAGGCGCCCGGTGCGAGTCAGCTGCAAGCGGTAGGCAACCGTCTGCAAGGACTCCAGACCGGAAGCTGCCATCGCCTCGGCGATCTCCCCGGACTCGACGACCATCCCGAGCTCCGTATTGATATAGAGCGAACGCGGATCCAGGTTGAACGAACCCACGAACGCGCGCTGACGGTCGACAATTGCCACCTTCGAGTGCAGCGTCAGCCTCGCCGGGTCCACGTCGCCGACGATGCTGCCGTCCTCGATCGGGCGCAGCTCGTAGAGTTCGACGCCCTGCCGCAGCAGCGGCTTGCGGTAACGCGCGTACACCGCGTGCACGCTCGAGTGGTTCGTGGAAGCGAGTGAATTGGTCAGGATGACAACGCGCACGCCTTTCTTTGCCAGCGCGCCGAAGAAATCGACGCCTTCGCGCTGCGGCACGAAATACGGCGAGACGACGATGACCTCTTCGCGCGCCGACGAGACCATCTGGATGAGGCGCTCGGTAACGTCGCCGATCTGCCGGCGCACGAGACCGCGCACCCTGTCCGGATGGTCGAGCACGAGCTCGGTCCTGGCCGAGACCCAGGGCAGGGTGCCGTCCGCCAGCATGCTGATCAGGTGCTCATTCAGGCCGCGGATTACGGGGCTGTCCCTGTGCGTTTCGATATGGCGGTGGCCGGCGGCGATGGTCTTGTTGAGCGCCTGGTGCGGGAGGTACTTGTCGAAGACGTTGATCGGTATGGCCTCCTTCGTATTCCAGTACTCGTCGAAGCCGTCCGAAACCTCATCCACGACCGGCCCGATGGCCGCGATATCTTCGTCGAGAAACTCGCTTTTCACGCTCGTCTGATAGTACTCGTCCGCCAGGTTTCGGCCGCCGACGATCGTTACCTGGTTATCGACCGTGAACGACTTGTTGTGCATGCGCCGGTTGAGAATATTGAAGTTCGCGATAAAGCTGATCAGCCGTGAACGGCGCCGCGGGAATGGATTGAAGACACGGACTTCAATGTTGACGTGGTCATTGAGGCTCAGCAGGCCGGCATCGATGGGCTCGGTCAACGCATCATCCATCAGCAGGCGGACCCGCACGCCCCTGTTGGCGGCCTCGATAAGCTTGAGCGCGATCAGGTTACCGCTCAGGTCGTCGCGAATCAGGTAGCTCTGGATATCGATACTGCGCTCGGCCTTGTCGATGAGGCCCAGGCGCAGACACAGCGCGTCGATGCCCAGCTGCAGCCGGAAAACGCCGCAGGGCCCGGTATTCGCCGACAGCCACCCATGGACAGCCCTCCCGAGCAGGGTAGCGGACGTCTCGGTCAGCTTGTAAGAATCCCGGCGCTCCGGCAGATCGAAGTACTTGCGGTATTTTTGCGGTACGCGGCTGCCTACCAGAGTTTCGAACATGCCCATGGGTTCATTATCACCCATGGCCGCAAGGCATGCGCCATAAAGGACGCCATCTCGCCAAACAAAAAAGCCCGGAGAGAACTCCGGGCTTTTGGTGTGTCATGCAGGGTCCGGCGGGCGCCGGTCGTTCCTCATTCGTGCACGGAATCGAGACCTTCGCGCAAGCGCACGGCCCAGCGTCGAGCCCAGCGCCGTACCTCGGCCCAGGTCGTCGCGGTATTGGCGCGGATCATCTGGTTACCGGCGCTCTCTGCCGCACGGCGTTCAACAGCGCGATAGATGACCTCGTTACTCAGCGAATCGCGGAGCTCGATGACGAGCGTCGCCTCGCCCACCGATCGCAGCCAGACCTCGGACCGGCCGACGTCCTCGGGCGGAACCTGCGAGACGATGTCGTGCAGGCCGCCGACAATGACGAGCGCATCCGGACCGGGTTCGTCGGTCACGGTGAAGTACTTGCTCTTCTGCAACTCCTCTTCGAACACCTCGGTTACGGTGTCCGCAAGCCGCTGCTTGTTGCTGTCGCTGATCCAGAACTCGCGCTCGTTCGAGCGCCTCGCCTGGGAGGCCGTCATCTTCTGTGCGGCCCTGAATTCGAATTCGGCACCGCCGGGGATGATCTTGGTGTACTGCTTGACGTCGACATCCGGGATCGATCCAGGCGGCGGCGAAACGCGCATTGTCGATCCGGACCAGGCCGTCGAATGTCGTTTCCGCGTTCGGCCCCGTCTGCAACGACGGTTCTGTCGCGCAGCCCGCAACAAAGATCGTCGCCGCAATCGCAACTAGCTTGTTCATGGAATTTACCTCGCTCCAGGCTGCCCGTTGCAACGGGCAGTTTGTGACTTTTTCTATCCGGGTTGGTTGGAAGCAGCCGGTGGAGATGATGGTTTCCCGCATGATCGTTGTCAAACACCACGACGGGAAACGGCGCAGGGCTTACAATTTGTTACGTGTCGATCGTCCAGCGAGAATTGGTGGCCGCATTCCGGTTTCGCGCCCCAGTGCCGGCGGCCCGCTGGACGGGCTTTGTCGCACTGCTCGCGACAGCCGCGTCGCTGGCGCGGCGAGATTTCCGGCCTGCCCTCGCACGTGCCGCCGACCGTGCGCCCCGATTACCTGTATTTCCTCGGCAACGACTTCGCCGCGTCGGGAACCAGTGACGACTATCGCACGGAACAGATGATGGTCGCCGGACGATTCGGGGATTCCTGGCTGGCGGTGCTCGATCACAGCATTCTGACGCGCGATGACCTCGCGGAAGGCGGCCGCGCACGCATCGACACGATGACTCTCGCGCTCGGCTATGAATTCCTGCTCGCGGACGGCGAGACGCGGCAATCGACCGTTGCGGCCGGGATTGCGCTGCGGGGCATCGGTAACTTCGCCGGCGAGCGCATCCAGAACGGCTTTCACCGCCTGGTCGCTTCGGATACGGACGTCATACCGTACACCGATACACGCGAGACGGATCCGGCGGCATGGTTCGTTGCCGATCATTACCGGCGCCTTGCAGCGGCATCAGGTCCCGGGTTCTGGCAACGATGGGACACCGGCGTATGGATCCGTACCGGGGCATTCGCCTCGACCAGCGGCCAGTTCGATGCGGTTGCGGGCATCTACGCGATCGCGTCCCGTCCGGCGCTGGATCTCTGGCTGGGCGTCAGGCGCGACTGGCGCAGCGGTTACAGCCAGGACTTCGTGCTGCAGGATACCGCGAACGAAGAGGACAAGTTCGCGGTCTCCGCCGGGCTGCGCTTTGGCGCCCTCGTATTCGAGACCGTACAGCGCATCGACAGCGCGGCGTCTTACGGACAGCTGAGTTTTATCTCGTCTCCGGAGACGCGCTGGCGCACGCACCGGGCACCGGCGCGATTCGATGCCCAGCTATCGTTGCAGATGCCTCACATCACGTTCCAGGCGGCGGCGCGCTGGCACCGCCCTGTGTTCGTCTCGCCGGCATCGGACTGGGATGAAGCAATATTCACCGAAGTTCGCAGCGGCCAGCCCCAGTTCGGAGACGACCCGACGTTGTACGTCGATACCGCACAGGTGTCCCTCGGCATCGAGTGGTCCCGGGTCGCATCGCGCTCCATGGACTGGCTGCGCTTCTATACCAGCCTCGGCGCAGGCTGGCGACGGGAGCAGTTGCTGGGCCGCGATGTACGCCGCGACCAGGCGTCGGAGGCCGTCGACCGCGCCGTGCTCGTTGCCGAGGGAGGAATCGAAGTCGACGCGGCCGCACTCACGAAGCAGCTCGGCCTGCGCCTGCGGCTCGGCGTAAGCGGCTGGCTACCCGCATCGGATGCTGTCGTCGGCATCGGAAATACCGAGCGAAACGATCCAGGGAGCGGATGCCTCTATCGTGGCTGGCTGGGTCGTAACCTTGCATTGACCGCGGTTACCAACGCGGCATTTGACAGAATATTCCGACACGCCCCGCACTCGTTGACAGCTTTCGCGAATCCGTGCGACGATGGCGATTCGTTTGACAAAGGCACACTTGGCGAAAGCCAGGGTCGCAAAGCTTCCGGTCTACGGGTAGAACCTAGGACAGCGGGGCCGCCAACACGAGTTCTGTTTCTATTTCGACGTTCCTCGCCGTCTGGCTCCCCCGATCCGCTCCCGCCGTGTCTTTGGCATTCGACTTTCTTGTGCCGGAGACGACTATGACTGCAGCGAGACTTCGCAATACCGGGCGCTTCGTGCGCCCGTCGAAGGGTGCCACCACCGAATACACGATCAACAACCTGCGGGAACTGATGCGGCTGCTGAATCCTGCCGCGCGAACGCCGACCCCGATCCGGCCGGCGGCGCACGCAGCGCATGCACCGGCTGCAATAGCGACTCCATCCGGCACCGTCGTCAGCGTCGATGCGCTGGACAAGATCCTGAATATCGACACGTTCAACAACACGGTCACGGCACAGGCAGGCGTCCGCGATTTATCGTCTCGCGGAGGCGCTCTGCGGAGCATGGACTCGAACTCGTGGGCGCACACGACCTCGCCGGACGCACGCTGGGTGGCGCGATCGCTGCACCCAGCATGGGCCCCGGGATCGGCAAACGTTCCGCGTGCCTGTCCAGCAGGGTACTCAGCGCAAAACTGGTTACGCCCTCGGGCAAGCTTATGAAGGTGAAGCGGTGGGCAGCAGAACCTGCTCGGCGCCGTGCGCTCGAGCTACGGGTTGCTCGGCGTAATCGTCGAGGCGACGCTCAGGGTCCAGCCGATCGCCAATTTCACGGTAAGCCACCGCAAGTTGACGATCGACGATTTCTGCAGTCGTCGTCGACACGCTGTCCAATAACGACGTCGGCTTCAAATTCTACCTGCTGCCCTATCGCGACCGCGTCTATCTCGATCTGCGACGGTATTCGGAATCGGCCGGTCATACCTACAAGACACCATGGAAGATCAAGGACTGGGGCGAGAGCACGGTACTGCCCGACCTGTTCAAGTCGTTCAACCGCTTGCTGCCATTGCACTCGGTCCGCTACCAGGTGATCGACACGGTCAGCGAGGCGACGCAGGGCATCGTCAACGGTCGCTTCGTCACGACCGGTAACAACACGCTCGCCGGTTCGGCCAGGCGCAATTTCAGCCGCGCGCGTAACCTGCTGTACACGACCTGGTGCTTCCCGGCCTCCGACTTCTCTGTGGTCGCCCGCGCTTACCGGCAGTTCTGCAGGCAGAGCTACGAAAACTCACGTTACCGCTGCGACATGCCGGCGGTCGGCTACTACGTGTACCAGGACCGATCCGCATTTCTCTCGCCGTCGTTCGACGAGCCGATGATCGCGTTACAGACGTCGTCGACCCAGGCGAACGGCTGGGAAGACTTCGTTATCGACCTGGCTGACTTTGCCGAGCACTGGGCCGGCGTGCCCCTGTTCAGCCAGACGCGCTCGCTGCGCGCTGACTACGCGCGCCAGGCCTACGGCGCCAGGCTCAACTTCTTCCGCCGGGTACGCCGCCAGCTGGACCCCGAAGACCGCTTCCTGACACCGTTCATGGCCCAGTATTTCCAGTAGTCCGGATTACGGATCGCGCAATTTCCGGGCGCATGGCCGCCCGTGGCGCTGTATTTGCCGCCCGGAAAGTTTCTAATTGCCTGTATTTAATGGCTTTATCGCAAGAGACACTTCGTTACATCTGCAGGCTGGACTTTATATATCGGAGTAATATAATGCATCGCCCCGATATATGGGCGACACCGGTCGCCGGAATGAAGCGCAATGGACGTCAAAACCGTATGCCTGGGCATGCTCACCGATGGCGAAGCCTCGGGCTATGACCTGAAGAAGGAATTCGAATCGTCGTTCGGCCATTTTTTCGCCGCCGGCTACGGCTCGATCTACCCCGCGCTCAACGCGCTCGCCCAGGACGGGATGGTCGAGTGCCGGCACATTCCGCAGGAAGGCAAGCCGGACCGCAAGGTCTACAAGATCACGCAGGCGGGCCGCGAACACCTGCTGGCGGCACTCCAGAACCCCTGCCCGTCGCACAAGGTGCGCTCCGAGTTCCTCGCCACGATGTGTTTTTCACACCTGATGTCGCGTGAACAGATCGAAACTGTGCTCGACCACCGTGTCAAAGAAATGACGGCATACCTGCAGCTTTTTAAAGAGTTCGAAACAAGTTGCATGGAAGATTGGCCGCCCGGTGCACGATTCGTCCTTGGCTTCGGCCAGACGATGATGAAGACCATGCGGACATACATTGAAGAGAACAGGGACATGCTCGTCGAAGAGACGGGCGCGGCACAGGATTCCGCCGTCGGCTGAAACCGCCGCGGCGCCGGTGCCAACGAAGAAAAGGTTTTGAGACTATGAATTTGGGCAAATTGAAGCAGTTCCGCTCCTGGTTCATTTCGGCCGGCATCGTATTGCTGGTATCGGTGTGGCTCGCATCGGGACAGGTCTCCTCCGACGCACCGGAGGAAGCCCCGCGAAGCGTGATAACGTCCACGGCGCCGGCACCGCAGTCGAGCGTCCGTGTGCGTACCCAGTCCGCCGAAGAGATCATGCGAACCATCGTCGTCAACGGCGAGACCGCCCCGGCGCGTGTCGTCGACATTGCCGCCGAAACCGACGGACGGATCGAGTACACAGGCGTCGATCGCGGCACGAATGTCGCGCGAAACGCCGTCATAGTCCGGCTGGACGAGCGCGACCGCAAGGCGCGGCTTGCCCAGGCAGAAGCGACCGTGCGGCAGCGAGAGGTGGAGTACCATGGGCGCCTCAAGCTCAAGGGACAAAGCTACGTTTCGGAAGCGCAGCTGCAGGAAGCCGTTGCGCAGCTCGAGGCCGCAAAAACCGAACTGAAACGTGCACAGCTCGACCTCGAGTACATGACGATTCGCGCGCCTTTCGACGGGGCGCTGCAGGAACGCCACGTCGAGGTAGGTGACTTCGTCAAGGCCGGCGACCCGATCGCGCGTTTCGTGGACAACCGCAAGATCGTCGTTACGGCGAATGTCTCGGAATTCGATGCGAGCTATGTGAGCACCGGCCAGAAAGCCCAGGCTCAACTCGCCACGGGCGAAATCGTGCACGGCATCATCCGGTATGTCGCCCCGGTCGCCGACAAAGCGACACGCACATTCACCGTCGAACTCGAAGTCGACAATAGCGATGGCGGCGCTGCGTGCGGGTGGCACCGCCGAGCTGCGGGTTCCCGCAGAGCGCGTGCTCGCGCATCGTGTTTCACCGTCGCTGCTGACGCTCGACGATGCCGGCAACATTGGTGTGAAGATCATCAATGAAGCAGGCGAAGTCGAATTCGTCGTTGCCGACATCGCACTGTCGACGAACGATGGCGTGTGGGTAGCCGGCCTGCCGGATCTCGCGACGATTATCACCGTTGGCCAGGGCTTCGTCGTGCCCGGCACCATGGTGAACGCGGTTCCGGAGGGTGACATCGATACCGCCGTCGCAATCAAGTCGGACGACGAGGACTAGCAGAATGCAGCTGATCGAGACGGCAATGTCGCGGTCGCGGACCGTGCTGCTGTCGCTGGCGGTGTTGCTCGTCGCCGGCGTTATCGCCTACCTGACGATACCCAAAGAGGCGGAACCGGACATCGAGATCCCGATGATCTACGTCCACATCACGCACGACGGCATTTCCCCGGAAGATGGCGAGCGCCTGCTGGTTCGGCCCATGGAGCAGGAGCTGCGCGCAATCGAGGGCATCAAGGAGATGACGGCGAACGCCTACGAAGGCGGCGCAAACGTGCTGATCGAGTTCGACGCCGGTATCGACACCGACAAGGCGCTGGCCGACGTGCGCGAAAAAGTCGACATGGCGAAGGCCAAGCTGCCGGGCGAGACCGACGAACCGACGGTCAACGAAGTCAAGATGTCCCGCTTCGACCCGATGCTGGTGCTCAACCTGGCCGGTAACGTGCCGGAGCGCACGCTCATAACCATTGCGAAGGACCTCAAGGAGGACATCGAAGGTCTCGCGGGCGTTCTCGAGGTAAACCTGGTCGGGGTTCGCGAAGAACTGATGGAGGTCATCGTGGACCCCCTGGCCATGGAGAGCTACGGGCTCGACCAGGCGCAGATTATCAACTTCGTTACGCTTAACAACCGGCTGGTAGCGGCCGGCGCGTTGCAGTCGGCCGAAGGACGTTTCCCGGTCAAGGTGCCAGGCGTGTTCGAAAGCCCGGGCGACGTCCTCAATATGCCGATCAAGGCTGTAGGCGACCGCATCGTTCACTTCCGTGATATCGCCGAGGTCCGCCGCACCTACAAGGATGCTGAAAGCTACGCGCGCCTGAACGGCAAGCCGGCGCTCGCCATCGAGGTCGTGCAACGGTCGCGAGCCAACGTCATCGAGACGATCGACGAGATCAAGGCGCTCATCGCCGAGGAACAGGCGTACTGGCCGGCCGAGATCGAGGTCATCGCCTCTCGCGACAAGTCGAAAGACGTGAACGACATGCTCACCGAGCTGCAGAACAGTGTGCTCGCGGCCGTGCTGCTGGTGTTCATCGTCATTATCGGCATCCTCGGAATCCGTACCGCCCTGCTTGTCGGTGTCGCTATCCCTGGTTCGTTCCTGATGGGCATCCTGCTCATCGGCTCCTTCGGCATCACGATCAACATGATGGTGCTGTTCGCACTCATCATGGCCGTCGGCATGCTCGTCGACGGCGCAATCGTGGTGACCGAAATGGCGGACAGGCGCATGGCGGAGGGCGACAGCCGCTTCGACGCCTACTCGCGCGCCGCCATCCGGATGTCCTGGCCGATCATCGCATCGACATGCACGACGCTTGCGGCATTCGTACCGCTCGCACTCTGGCCCGGCACCTCCGGTGAGTTCATGAAATACCTGCCGATCACGCTGATCGCGGTACTCGCCGCGTCGCTGATCATGGCACTGATATTCGTGCCGACACTGGGCTCGATCTTCGGCAAGACCGGCGCCACGACCGCGGAGATGAAGCGCAATCTCGCAGCGGCGGAGACCGGGGACCTGGGCCATGTCACCGGCTTGACCGGCAGCTACATCAGGCTGCTGCGCAGGTCTCTGAAACGGCCGTGGCGAAACGTCGCGGGCGTCACGGGATTGCTGCTGGTCGTATACGCTGCGTTCTTTGCGCTCGGCCGCGGTGTCGAGTACTTCCCGGAGGTCGAGATGCCGTTCGGCATGGTCGATATCCGTGCGCGAGGCGATCTGTCGATCGACGAGATGGACCAGCTGGTCCGCCAGGTCGAAAACCGTGTACTGGGCATGACCGAAATCGAGAACCTCTACGTGAAAGTCGGCGCCGGCGGCGATGACGCCGCCTCCGACCACATCGGCTCGCTCACGCTGAACTACGTCGACTGGGACCAGCGGCGCAAGTCCGACGAAATCCTTGCCGAGATCCGCAGCAACACCGCCGACCTCGTCGGAATCGCGATCGAGACACGCAAGCCGGACGCGGGTCCGCCCATCGGCAAGCCAATTCACATCGAGGTTGCGTCACGTTTCCCCGAGCTGCTCGAGCGGGCCGTAGCGGACATCCGCTCGGTCATGGAAGAGCACCCGGCCGTCATCAATATCGAAGACAGCCGTCCCCTGCCCGGCATCGAGTGGCAGATCGACGTCGACCGCGCCGAGGCGGCTCGATTCGGTGCCGACATTTCGCTCGTCGGCGCCATGGTTCAGCTCGTCACCAACGGCATCAAGATCGGCGAGTACCGCCCCGATGACAGCGACGACGAGATCGACATCCGCGTACGCTACCCGGAACGTTACCGCAGCCTCTCCCAGATCGATGAACTGCGCATCCCGACGGATGACGGCCTGGTGCCGATCAGCACGTTCGTCGAGCGCAGGCCGGCCCAGAAGGTCAGCACGATCACGCGGATCGACCTGGAGCGCACGATCAGCATCGATGCGGACGTCGACAGTGATTACCTGGTCTCCGATGTCGTCGCGGAATTGCGCGAGCTGATGCCGTCACTCCAGCTCGACCCCCGCGTCAGCGCCGCGTTTCGCGGCGGCACGGAAGACCAGGAAGAGGACATGGCCTTCCTCGAGAGAGCGATGCTCATGGCGCTCGCGATCATGGCGATTATCCTCGTGACCCAGTTCAACAGCATCTACCAGGCGGGGCTGATACTCACGGCGGTCCTGTTTTCGACCGGCGGCGTACTGCTCGGCCACCTGGCAATGGGCAAACCGTTCGGCGTCATCATGTCCAGCGTCGGCGTCATCACGCTCGCCGGTATCGTCGTGAACAACAACATCGTGTTCATCGATACGTACAACGTCTTGCGTCGCCGCGGCCTCGATGCTTACGACGCGGTGCTGCGAACCTGCGCGATTCGCCTTCGGCCGGTTCTGCTGACCACTGTAACGACGATCATCGGGCTGATGCCCATGGTGCTCGGCGTGAACATCAACCTGATCGGGCGCGAGATCTCGGTCGGTGCCCCCAGTTCCCAGTGGTGGACGCAGCTCGCATCGTCGGTGGCGGGCGGCCTTGCGTTCGCAACGATTCTCACGCTGCTCCTGACGCCCAGCCTGCTCATGGTCCAGGCAAACGTCTCGCAACGGCTCGAGGCGCGCCGCGAACGGCGTCGCAGCGGTTCATCCGCGACTCCCGCGGCCTCCTGAATTTCCGGCGACACCTGCATCCAAACCCCCGTTTCCGGCATCTAAAGGGCAAACCCCGGGCAAGGCGCTGCGGCGCCGCCGAACTCCGGCGCCCGGCGAGGGTCTCATCCTGCGTCGGTTGTGCGGAGGAGCGGCGACAGGCGCCGCGGCGGAAACGAGCTAACTACCTGTTTTTATTCAGGTAATAGCTCGAAAGAAGATTTCCTTCCGGGGTGTTGCGTTATACTATTCTAGTGTTATACTTCACTACAACACTGAAACTGAAAATATGGCCGTCAAAATGAACTTCAGACACTTCACTGTCGCCACGCTTATGGTCTCACTCACAGCCGCTCTGGCGTCCGGCTGTGGGGTGGGCGAGGCAAGCGTCGCGTCGGACAGTGACGTCGAGGCAGCAACGCCGATACCGGTTGAAACCGCGGTGCCGTCGCGCCTCGACATCCTCGCGACTTACGAGGCAACGACCACGATCGCATCCGATGCCGACGCGCCGGTGGTGGCGAAGGTCGGCGGCGAGGTGGTCAGGCTGCTCGTCGAAGAAGGTGACCGGGTCGCCCAGGGCCAGGTGCTCGCAGAACTGGACGGTGAGAGGCTGCGTCTCGAGATGCTGTCGGCCAGGGCGAATCTCGACCAGGCTCGCGGCGAGTACGAGCGCTATACCGACCTCGCCGCACGTGGCCTGGTCAGCGAGGCGATGTTCGATGGCCTGAAATACGACCTGGAAGCACTGCAGGCCACCTACAAGCTGGCGCGACTCAATTTCGAGTACTCGAAGATTCGCGCACCGATTGCGGGCGTCATATCGGCGCGTGAAGTAAAGCTCGGCCAGAGCATCGACGCATCCGGCATCGCTTTCCGAATTACCGATACCAGCGAGCTGCTCGCCTACCTGCAGATACCGCAGGCAGAACTCGCAAAGTTCTCGGCTGGTCAAGCGGCCACCCTGACCGTGGACGCGATGCCGGGTTCGAAGTACAGCGCCACCATTGCGCGGATCAGCCCGACTATCGACGTGCGTAACGGGACGTTCCGCGCCACGGCCTTCATCGACAACCAGTCCGGCGAACTGGCACCCGGCATGTTCGCGCGCTTCTCTATCGCCTACGAGCGGCATTCCGACGCACTGGTCATCCCGCGCGCGGCGCTGGTCGAGGAAGATGATCGCACTTCGGTCTACGTGGTTGCCGACGGCGCCGTGACCCGGCGCGCGATCGAAGTCGGAATCGAGTCGGGCGGACTCGTCGAGGTGCTTGGCGGGCTGGCCCCTGGCGAAGAGATAGTAGTCACCGGGCAATCGAGTCTCCGCGACGGCAGCAAGGTGCTCGCCAGCATCAGACCGCGCGAGAGCTACACGGGCTGACGCAAACGGCTTCTGGCCGCAAGCAGCGGTGCAAAGAATCGCCGCGCGGCATCAAGGGAGGATCCTATGAGCCTACTCCGATCCGGACCGCCAGCGTTGCTGTGCGTCCTGCTGGTTGGTGCCTGCCAACCGGATCAGCCATCGGAGGCTGAGAACTCCGAGGAAGAAACGCGGCCGATTCCGGTCGAGACCAGTGCGCCCGTCCGTGGCGACGTATACGCCATGTACACGGGCACCGCGCCGATCGAGGCATTCGCGGAGGCCGACGTCATCGCCAAGGTCGGTGGTGAGGTGCGTGAGCTGCTCGTCGAGGAAGGCGACGACGTCAGTAAAGGCCAGGTCCTCGCCCGACTCGACGGGGAACGCTTGAGACTCGAGCTGAACGAATCCGAAGCGAAGCTCCGCAAGCTGCAGCGCGATTACGAACGCAACATCGACCTCAAGGCCAAGGGCCTGATCAGCGACGGTGATTTCGAGAAGATCAAGTTCGAGATGGAAGCGCTGGAAGCCGCATTCAATCTCGCGAGCCTGGAACTCGATTACACGCAGATCCGCGCTCCGATCGACGGCGTCGTCGCGCAACGCTTCGTGAAGCTCGGCAGCACCATAAGGGAAGGCGAAGCGCTGTTCGAGGTGACGAGCCTCGACCCGCTGGTCGCCTACCTTCACGTGCCGGAGCGCGAATACAGGAACATCGATCCAGGCCAGCCGGTCGGCATCGAAATCGATGCGCTGCCGGCCGAAACGATCGTTGCGGCAGTCAGCCGCGTCAGCCCGGTGGTCGACCCGCAGACGGGTACGTTCAAGATCACCGTGGAAATCGTCGACGAGGAGAGACGCATAAAGCCAGGCATGTTCGGCCGCATCAGCGTGGTCTACGATGTACATGAAAATGCGCTGCAGGTACCGCGCAGCGCGATCATCGAAGACCAGGCCATGACCAGCGTGTACATCGTCGAAGACGGGCGCGCGATCCGGAGAGCAGTGCAGACGGGCTTCAGCAACCGGGGCATGGTAGAGGTCGTCAGCGGCCTGGAGGATGACGAGCGCGTGGTCACCGTCGGCCAGTCCAGCCTCAAGCAGGACTCGCACGTCACGGTCATAAACCGGTCAGGCGATACGGAACTCGCGGATGCGAGCGAAGAGGACGCCGCAGCACAGGAAGCGGGCGATGCGTCGGCTGATTGAGATTGCGACCGAGCGTCGCGTCACCGTCGTCATGCTCATGGTCGCGGTGGGACTGTTCGGCATGGTGTCCCTGTCGCGGCTCAACCTGAACCTGCTGCCCGACGTCTCCTACCCTACGGTTACCATCCGCACCGAGCTCACCGGTGCGGCGCCCGTCGAAGTCGAGAACCTCCTGACCAAGCCGATCGAGGAAGCCGTCGGCGTCATCCGCAACGTCAGGCTGGTGCGCTCGGTGTCGCGTTCTGGTCAGTCCGACGTGACGCTGGAGTTCCTGTGGGGCACCGACATGGACGTTGCCGGGGTCGAAGTCCGCGAGAAGCTCGATCTGCTGTTCCTGCCGCTCGAAGCAAGCCGGCCTTTGTTGCTGCGCTTCGATCCCTCCTCCGAGCCGATAATCCGGCTGGGGCTGCTGAACACGGAATCGGACGACGCGTCCGAAAGCGCCGAAGCACGCTTGAAGTCGCTGCGGCGCCTCGCCGAAGACCGCATCAAGACCGACCTCGAGGCTGAAGAAGGCACCGCCGCGGTAAAGGTCAGCGGCGGGCTCGAGGACGAGATACAGATCCAGGTCGATCAACAGAAACTCTCGCAGCTCGGCATCGGGATCGAGCAAGTCGCAGAACGCATTCGGGCCGAGAACGTCAATCTGTCGGGCGGACGGCTCGAGGAAGGCGACCAGCGTTTCCTCGTTCGCACGCTGAACGAATTCGAATCGGTGGCGGCGTTCAGCGACGCCATCGTCGCCTACGTCGGCGGTCGTCCCGTGTACCTGCGTGACATTGCCACCGTTGAACGCGGCTACAAGGAGCGGGAAGCCATTACACGCGTACGTGGACGCGAGTCGGTCGAGCTGGCGATTTACAAGGAGGGCGACGCGAACACGGTGCAGGTCGCGAACCGCCTCGAAGACCGCTTGCAGCGGGTTCGCGAATCACTCCCCGAGAACATGGAACTGGTCAAGATCTACGACCAGTCGCGCTTTATCTCGTCAGCCGTCGACAACGTCAAGAATGCGGCAATCGTCGGCGGCATTTTCGCGATCATCGTGCTGTACGGTTTTCTTCGCGACGCGCGCTCGACGACGATCGTCAGCATTGCGATCCCGATTTCGGTCATCGGGACGTTCTTGCTGATGTATGCCAATGGCATCTCGCTGAACATCATGTCACTGGGCGGCATCGCCCTTGCCGTCGGCATGCTCGTGGACAATTCCATCGTCGTGCTCGAGAACATCGTGCGCAAGCGGGAACAGGGAGAGGGCATTGTTGAGGCGGCCAGGAACGGTACCGCGGAAGTCGCATCGGCCGTCGTCGCAGCCACGTTGACGACGATTGCGGTCTTCTTCCCCATGGTCTTCATCTCCGGCGTCGCGGGCCAGTTGTTCCGTGACCAGGCACTGACCGTCACTTTCGCCTTGCTGTTCTCGCTCATCGTCGCGCTTACGGTTATCCCGATGCTGTCTGCACTCGGCGCCGGCGGTCGTTACGTCGACGAGAAGGAAAACGAACCGCCGGGACGCTTCACACGCGTCGTCGCTGCCATCGTGCGCGGCTTCGGTTTCGCGTTCGCCGGATTGCGGTGGCTCTTCTGGGCGCTCTTGTGGCTGCCCACGCAATTTTTCCAGAGGCTGTATGGTGCCGTGGCAGGCGTCTATCCCGCACTGCTCAACTGGTCGTTGCACCACCGGGCGGCAGTGCTCGTTTCCGCCCTGCTGATTTTCGCAGGCAGCATGGCGCTCGTACCCCGCCTCGGCACCGAACTCATCCCCCAGCTGTCACAGGGCGAATTCAACGTCGACCTGCGATTGCCGCCCGGCGCCACCCTGGCGGAGACCGACCGCGCCATCCAGGCGGCGCAACGCGCAACCAGCGGCATCGACGCCGTCGCGCTCGACTATTCGGTCGCCGGAACCGGTAATCGGCTCGATGCAAATCCCGTCGATGCCGGTGACAATACGGGCACGCTCAGCGTCGCCCTGACGGCGGGAACCGGCCGTGACGACGAAAGCGCAACGATGGACGCGATGCGCCGGGCGCTTGCCGCCATCCCCGGTGTGCAGTACGAGTTTTCCCGGCCCTCCCTGCTGAGTTTCTCGAGCCCGTTGCAGCTCGAGATCGCGGGCTACGATCTCGAACAGCTCGCCCTGGTAAGCCGCGCCGTGCTGGCGGAGATGGCGCAGGACGACCGCTTCGCGGACATCCGGACGACCGTCGAAAACGGCAATCCCGAGATCCAGATCGTCTTCGACCAGGAGCGCGCTGCGAAGCTCGGGCTGGCCGTCCGCGACATAGCGGACCGTGTCGTGACCAGCGTCCGCGGCGAGGTCGCGACCCGCTATACCTGGCGGGACCGCAAGATCGATGTCCTCGTGCGCAGCGTTGACACGCGCCAGTCCAGCGTCGACGAGATTCGCCGCTTGATCATCAACCCGGAGTCGCAGCGGCCGGTGACCCTCGAGGCGGTGGCATCCGTGCAGATCGCCCGGGGCCCTGCCGAAATTCGCCGTGTCGCCCAGGAGCGCGTCGCAATAATCACGGCGAATGTCGCTGATGGCGATCTCGGTGCGGCCGCCGCCGCGGCGGGCAGGATACTCGACCGTGTCCCCATGCCGTCCGGCATCAGTGCGACCGTATCCGGCCAGAGTGAAGAAATGCAGGAGTCGTTCACCTCCATGCAGTTTGCCCTCGCGCTGGCAGTGTTTCTGGTCTATCTCGTGATGGCGTCGCAGTTCGAATCGCTGATTCACCCCTTCGTCATCCTGTTCACGATTCCGCTTGCGCTCGTCGGCGCCGTGCTCGCCTTGTTCGTAACCGGCACCACGATCAACATCGTCGCCTTCATCGGCGTGATCATGCTGGCGGGCATCGTCGTCAACAACGCCATCGTGCTCGTTGACCTCATCAACCAGCTGCGCGCGGCAGGCAAGGACCGTAACGACGCGATCATCGAGGCCGGCATCGCCCGGCTGCGGCCGATATTGATGACTTCCCTGACCACCGCGCTCGGCCTGCTGCCGATGGCGCTGGGCTTCGGGGAGGGATCGGAGGTCAGAACGCCGATGGCGATCACGGTGATCGGCGGGCTGTTGGTGTCCACGCTGCTAACGCTGGTCGTGATACCTGTCGTCTACTCGCTGCTGGACCGCAAGCGCTGGCCGGCAACGGCCACCCTCACTGCAGCACAAGGCCAGCCGTGAGGCACACGGAGATCGCATTGCGACGGCCGGTCACTACCGTGGTCGTCTTCGTTGCGCTGGCACTTGTGGGGCTGATCGCAGCCCGCCTGTTGCCGCTCGAGAAATTCCCCGACATCGAGTTCCCCGGCATCTTCATCCAGATCCCTTACGAGGGTTCGTCGCCGGAAGAAATCGAACGACTGATCACGCGGCCGGTGGAAGAGGCCCTCGCCACCCTGTCCGGCGTGGAGCGGATGTTCTCCACATCCACCGAAAGCGACGCCCAGATATTCCTGCAGTTCGACTGGGACCAGAACATGGGCGCGAAAGGGATCGAGGCCCGTTCCAAGGTGGACGGTATCCGTCATCGGCTGCCCGACGACGTCCGCCGCGTCTTCGTTTTCACCGGGTCCCTGGGTGACCAGCCCGTTCTGCAGCTGCGAATCTCGAGCGAGCGGGACCTGTCCGACAGTTACGACCTGCTGGACCGCCTCCTCAAGCGCCGCCTCGAGCGTATCGACGGCGTTTCTCGCGTCGAACTGCAGGGCGTCGACCCCCGCGAGATCCGTATCCTTCTCAATGCGGACATGATCGCGGCTTACGGCATCGACGTAGCCGACCTGCGCGACCTGCTGACGCGCAGCAACTTCGCCGTCAGCGCCGGGCGCCTGACCGCCGGCGACCAGCGGCTGAGCGTTCGCCCGCGCGGCGAATTCGGCTCGATCGATGACATACGCAACCTGGTCGTGTCGGCGGACGGCCTGCGTCTCGGCGATATTGCGCGCGTCGAGCTGCGCACGCCCGAGCGGAATTACGGGCGACATCTCGATCGCGACTACGCGATCGGCGTAGCGATCAACAAGACGACGGGCTCAAATCTCGTCGACGTGACCGACCGCGTAATCGCCGAAGTGGAAGAAGTGGCCAAATTGCCGCAGATGCGCGGTATCAACATCTTTCCGCTGGACAACGCCGGCGACAGCGTGCGCAAATCGCTGTCCGACCTGCTGAACGCGGGACTGCTGGGCGGCCTGCTCGCGATCGTCGTGCTGTACCTGTTCCTGCGCCAGCTGTCCACGACACTGATCGTCATCTCATCGGTGCCGTTCTCTCTCCTTATTACGCTGGGCGCTCTTTATTTCGCCGGCCTGTCGCTGAACATCTTATCGATGATGGGCCTGATGCTGGCGATCGGGATGCTCGTCGATAACGCGGTCGTCGTGACCGAGAGCATCTTCCGGCATCGCGCGATGGACAAGGAAAGGCCGTTTGACGCGACGCTAAAGGGTGTGCGCGAAGTCGGAACAGCAGTGATCGCGGGTACGGCAACGACCATCATCGTCTTCGCGCCGATCATCGTCGGTACAAAGAACGACATCATGGTATTCCTCACGCACGTTGCGGTGACCATCATCGTGGCGCTGATCGCCTCGCTGCTGATCGCGCAGACGCTCGTCCCCATGCTTGCGGCCCGCATCCGCCTTCCGCGGCCGGCAGAGAGTGGCGCATTCATACCGCGCCTGACCCGCAGCTACACGAAGAGTCTGCGCTGGATTATCGACCACCCGTGGTGGACAGCACTCGGAATTGTCATGACCTGCGTCATCGGCGTACTGCCCCTGGTGCTCCAGCTCGTCAAGTTCGACATGTTCCCACAGGACGTGGGGCGGCGGCTGTACATGTCGTACCACATCGAGGGCCAGCACCCGGTAAAGCGCGTCGAGGCCGCGGTCGACACGATCGAGGAATACCTGTTCTCACGCCAGGAAGAATTCGACATTCGTTCCGTCTACAGCTACTACGACCAGGGTCAGGCTCAGTCAGCGTTGCTCTTGACCGAGGAGGATGAAGCCACCCTGTCGACCAAGGAGATCATAAAGCGAATCGAGGCCGACATGCCGATCATCGCGATTGGCAAGCCGACCTTCCAGTTCGACCAGCAGGGTGGCGGCGAAGGATTCGCGGTGCAGATTTCCGGCGATTCGACAGAACTGCTGAACGAACTGGGCAAAGAGGTCGCGCGCGCGTTGTCCTCGATAGAAGGGCTCAAGGATGTGCGTTCCGACGCCGAGTCCGGCGAGAACGAGGTGCGCGTATCGATCGACCGCGAACGGGCAGCGCTGGTCGGGCTGACGGCCGCCGAAATCGCACAGACGATTGCTATCGCCATGCGCGGCGAAAACCTGCGCGAATTTCGCGGACAGACGGGGGAAATCGAGGTTCGCCTCGCGTTCCGGGAGGACGACAAGCAGAGTGTCGAACAGCTCGCCAATTTGCCGTTGTTCACACCGGACGGCAGCCGAATCAATCTCGGCAGTGTCGCATCACTGCACGTAGGAAGGTCGCCGGCAACGATCCGCCGCACTGACCGGCAGACCGCCGTCATCCTCTCCGGGAATCTCGACGACGGCTTCAGCAAGGAGAAAATACGGCCGGCGGTCAAGAGCCTGATGGACCAGATCGAGCTGCCACCAGGTTACAGCTGGAAGGAAGGCCGCGGTTTCGAGCGGACCGACGAGACGCAGTCGATGATGGCTACCAATATCCTGCTGGGCATCGCCTGTATCTTCCTCGTGATGGCTGCCCTGTTCGAGTCCCTGTTGCTGCCGTTCTCGATCATTCTCGGCTCCATCGTGTTCTCGATTTTCGGTGTCTTCCTGTTTTTTGCGGCAACCGGCACGACGTTTTCGTTCATGGCCATGATAGGCATCATGATCCTCATCGGCGTCGTTGTTAACAACGGCATCGTGCTCGTCGATCACGTGAATAATCTTCGCGGTGAAGGATTGTCGCGCGGCGACGCGATCGTCGAAGCGGGCCGTGACAGGCTGCGTCCGATCCTGATGACCGTCGCGACGACGATCGTCGGGCTGACGCCGCTGGCACTTGGTACCACGCAGATCGGCGGCGACGGGCCGCCTTATTACCCGATGGCCCGGGCCATCATCGGCGGACTCGCGTTTTCGACCGTGGTGTCATTGTTCGTGGTCCCCGCCCTGTACATCTACTTCGACAAGCTGGCGGCGTGGGGCAGGAAAGTCCTGCGGACCGCACGCCGCCGCCGGGGCTCGGCCGTTAGAGGCGGCGCCGCGGTTTCCTGACACGCCGCAGACCGGAGAACGCGGCCGCTGCACCGAGTAACGCGAGCAGCATGAGATCGCTCGCACCGCCGCCGCCGCTATTGACCGTTATGCGGGTTTCCGGCGCCGGCGCATCGCGGTCCATGTCCTCGAGGGGCAGGAAGGCAAGCGCCGACGTATCCTCCGGGCCATACCAGGCGAGGAACTCGGAGGTATCGGCATCGAATACCTCGATGAGAATATCGTAGTCGCCCTTCGGATAGCCGGATACCAGGTCCGTGACGATGACGTAGTCATCTGCACCGGACGCGCCGAAGATCGTGAAGTCCTCGGTTACCGCGTATTCCTCCCAGGGTCCACCTTCATGACTCAGGTAAGCCACTGCGTAGATGTCCGCCACCGAGTAGTAGGTGTCGACATCGAACAACAGGTCGATGCCCGAATAGTAGCCGTCGCGGTCACTGTCGCCGTAGAGCTCGACGTCGGCGAGGTAGAACCAGAAGTCCGAATTAGCCGATGCCGATTGGAGCGACGAAGATTTCGATTGCTTCCGGGTCCTGGTCTTTTCGCGGCTCTCGCCGCTCGAACCCAGCGGTTCGTACTCGTCGCGGGATTCCTTTATCACGGCGGCATTCTCGCGCCCGTCGCCCTGGGAATGAGTCGAGTTGCTGACGCGCTTGTTACCGTCTTCCTCGACGACCGCGGCCGCCGACGTTGCCGAGATCACCGTCAGGAGCGCCGTTGCGATCAGCAACGCGATGACCGGTTTCCTGTCCAGCTTTGCCGTTTTCATTTGTCCGTCCTCGGTTCGTTTTTCGACGATTCCATTAAACGCGTGGACGCATGAATCGAAGCTGAATTGCTGGGAACCCTCAGCAGCCCGTGAGAATATGTTCAGCAGGCATGCCCCAGTCGAGGTTGCGGTTAATCTGTGGTTCAGGAAACTGACAGTGCGCCGGTCGGTGGTGCGATCGCGCTGATACTGCTCGGCGTCATGGGTGGCCTCGGTCTCGACCTGTGTGCCAAGGCGATACTCGAGACCTACCCTCTCGAGCAGTTCGTGTTTCTCCGCAGTCTCATCGGAGTCGTCCTGTTCCTGATGCTGGCACGGCAGTTCGGCGGGTTCAGGAGCCTGGTAACGCGCCGGTGGCGCTGGCACCTGTTGCGCACCTTGCTCGCCTGCGGTGCGATGTTCGGGTTCTTCTTCGGCCTGTCCAGGATGCCGTTGATCGATGCGCTGACCCTGGGCTTCACAGCGCCTCTGATCATGACGGCACTCTCCGTGCCGTTGCTCGGCGAACACGTAGGCTGGCGCCGCTGGCTCGCGGTCGTTGCGGGATTTGCAGGGGTCCTCATGATCCTCCGCCCGGGTACCGGGACCTTCTCGTTCGCGGCCCTGAGCGTGCTTTTCGCGGCCCTGTGCTACGCCTGCCTCGCGATATCAGCACGCAAGCTCGCGGATACGGAGTCGACTTTCGGCCTGTCGGTGTACGTGATCACCGGACCGATGCTGGTCTCGGGCCTGCTGTCGCTGGACGGGGACTGGGTGGCGCCGGACGCCGTTGGCTGGACCCTGTTTCTTGCTGCCGGCGCGTGTTCCGTAATCGCCTGGATCGGCCTCGTCGGAGGCTACCGGCGCGCGCCCCCGCGCTGCTCGCACCATTCGAGTACACCGCACTGATCGCGGGCGCAGCGGCCGGCTACCTGATCTGGGACGAGGTGCCTGACGGATGGGTGATCGCAGGCGCGCTGGTGATTATCCTGTCCGGCCTGTACATCGTATACCGCGAGGTGGGCGCCGCGGGTTCGATGCGTTACCTGCGCGCCCTGACGGCCAGCGGCAGCGCACTTTTGTCGCGGCGGCGGCGCGCCACGCAAAAACCCGGCGAATAGCTGCGCCTTATTCGACGTCGCCGACGGTCAGTCCGGCGACCTGTGCCGGCGTCACGCTCAGCGATTCAACAACGCCGTTGAAAAAGTCGATCTCCAGCGGATTAACGACATGGTCGCTACGAAAGATATCTGCGAGCGCCTGTACGGTCTGCGCGCGGTGCTCGGGCTTCATCTTGCCCTGCACCTTGGACAGGTACTTGCGCAGGTTCGCTTCCGCATACAGCTCGGCGCGGGCGGCCACCCGCACATCGGCGGCACTGACGTCTTCCCCGGTGTGCTCTTTGATGATCGCCTGGATGCTCTTCACCTCGATCGCCTGGATGTTGATGTCGGCGTCAGCAGCCCTGGCAAGGGTCATCAGGAGTACTTCCTTGAACAACTCGTTCTGCTTGTCTTCGCCGATTTCCGATCCGCCGAAGATATTCAGTACGTTCTTGAGATCTGCGAGTGCCATTACGTCCTCTCTCCCGGGTTCTTGATTGTTCGAATACGGTTGCCGCACGGCAGGCAAGGGCCAAAGTATACACGTCTAGCGGCGCATCGGCTGCCTTTGCCCGTAGGTCAGCGAGCGCCACAGCCACTCGGCCGGACCGAAGCGAAAACGCTTTAACCACCAAATACTTACGAGCAGCTGCAGGGCGATCAGGATGACCACCAGGGCTTGCTGCCCGATCCTCGGGACGGCCCCGTAAAGGCCGAGGCCGTAGCCGTAGAACAGGCTCGTCATGACCAGCGATTGGGCGAGGTAATTCGACAGCGCCATCCGTCCTACCGCCGCAAAGCGATCCACGATCGTGCGCAGCGCGCCGGATTTCACGAGCAGGAGGACAGCACCGATGTGGCCGATCGCAACCAGTATGCTGCCGATGTAGTTCGGGATGCCGCCATAACGGGCCACGAACAGCGGATCGAAGCGATGCGTTTCCAGCAGCACTGCGCTGAGGACAGCAAGCGGCAAACCCAGTCCGTAGCTCAGCAGGGTCATTCGCCGGTAATAGTCGGTGCTGCGCTCGCCCGACAGAATGCCGAGTTTCATGAGCGCCATGCCGAGCAACATCAGTCCGCCGACGCGCCACACGACGAAGACCGGCGTCAGGTTGATCTGCATGAACGCGACGAACGGGGCGCGATGTGCCAGTGCGTCGACGTAACTGCCCCGGTAGGCGGCAACCTCGGCGGCAATATCTTCCTCGTTCGGTGCAAACACGGGCCGAATGGCCCGCCACTCTTCGAGTTTCTGCTGCTGCGTGTCGTCGACAGCTGCGCCCTGCGCAATCTGATGTTCGATCCCGGCGGCCTCTGCCTGCAGTTCCTCCACGTAGAACGAGCTACCGAAATTGATCAGCAGTGTCACCGGCAACATTACGCAGGCGACGGCGATCAGTTTTCCTGGCGACGCCTTGCGCAACAGGAACACGATCATGCCCATCAGTGCATAGTGAAACAGGATATCGCCAAACCAGATGAAATAGCCGTGCAACAATCCGAAGACGATCAGCCAGGCGCTACGGCGGAAGAACACGGGAGTGAACGCGGCATCGCGCGCCTCGGCGCGGTTCATCATCATCACCAGCCCTGCCCCATAGAGCATCGAGAAAATGCTCATGAACTTCTGGTCGAAGACGAGGTGGGTAAAGAACCAGGTGCCAAGATTCAGCGCGTCGCTGCCGCCCATGACGAGCGGATTGTAATAGGCTGCGAGCGGCATCGCGAACGCGTACACGTTCATGACGAGGATGCCCATTACGGCAACACCGCGCAGGGTATCGAGTGACAGGAGCCGCTCGGCCGCGCTGACAGGGCCTGCGTTCGGCGTGCGGAGCGGTTCAGGATAACTCATCGATTATTACTTTTATACCCTTGTTTCTGTGCGATTTTTCCTTGGATTTCGCGATGATCCGAGACATACTTTCCGTGGGCAAACTACTGAAAGGAGGTGATCCATGTCTAGTGAGATTGCAAGGTTATCGAGAGAACCGTTGGGTCTTGGCCGGATTGTGGAGCAACCCTCCGAAATCCTCTGACTGCTGTTTTTTCGATATTGCACTCACGAAAGGCCGCCCGAAGGGCGGCCTTTCTTGTTTCTTGAAGCCTGGCGGCGGCCGCAGCCGCCGCCGATACCTGGCTAATCCTGCTGCGCGGGACGGCGCCGCACTTTCGCGTCGTACACGCGTGCGACGTCGCAGTCCATGAGTCCGTGGGTAAGTTCGCCGTGCTTGTTCCAGTCCTGCTGGTCGCCGTAGCGCTGGTAATCCTGACCGTTCTGGGTGTGATTGTCCCACGCGGTCACATACTTGAAATCGAAGTCGAAGTCACCGCCACCGTAGACCGGGAACATCATCCAGCTGCCTTCGTGGTAACCGGTTTCGGTCTGGTATTTCGCCCAGGCATCAACGCCGCCCATCAGGTCCGGCCACTTGCCGGGATCCTCGGGACCCTTGCAGTCGGAGAACGCCAGTACCAGCGTGTCAGGCGCCGGACCTTCGCCGGGAGACTTGATTTCGGTCGTCGCAAAGTTGGTGTGCGAAACGCAATCCAGCACTTCATAGAACTGCGCGCCGATTTCGCTGCCTTTCGCCATCCATTGGTCCGTGCCCCTGCCCATGGCCTCGCCATTCGGCCATGACCCCAGCCAACCCACGTCGAAAGTATTCTCCCCGTAGTAGTGCGGGGTCAGCGTCATGGCGAAGTAATCCTCTCCACCATTGTCGTCCATCCACTTGTTCCAGTTGCCGATGACCTTCTCGAGATCCCCGGGGCCCTTCCCGGCGCGGTAGTTGCAGGTGTAGGTTTCCACCGGGACAAAACGTCGCGCATCCTGCTCGTGATTGTCGGCGAATGCCGGGGCCGTGCCCAATGCGAATACAGAGGCCGCGGTTGCGGCGAGAATTCTTTTCATTGTTGTTCCCCTATATTTATTTGTTGTCGCCCGGACGCCGGGCGTATGGGAACAGTATAGACGACAAATCAGGTGAGGATGGTCTCCAGCGCCTCGAACAGGCGATCGAGCTCGGCAGCGGTGTTGTAATGAACCGGCCCGACGCGCACAACGCCACCGGACTCGTAAAGACCGAGCGACTTCACCACCTCGACGGCGTAGTTGTGGCCGCTCCAGGCGAATATGTTGCGCGCCGCAAGCGCTCTTGCGATAGGCTCGGGCGCGTGCCGTTCGTGGGTGAACGCAACCGTCGGGCCGCGTCTCGACATGGCCTCCGCCGCCGTGATTCCGTGTATCGTGACGCCCGGCAGTGACTGCAGGCCGTTCACGAGATGCTCTGCGAGTCCCTGCTCGTATTCCGCTATGGCGGCCATCCCCGCACGTAACTTCTGCCGGCGATCTCCGTGGCCGCCGGCCATGGTCTCTCCGACCCAGGCCAGGTACTCCACCGCCGCTGCCGTGCCCGCCATGCCCTCGTGTGACGCCGTGCCGGGCGCGAAAGACCAGGGAATCTCGCTCGGCGCCGGGCGCAGCTTGTACGGCTCGAGTGCCTCCAGCGCCTCCCGCCGGCCCCAGAGAACACCCTGGTGCGGGCCGAAGAACTTGTAGGGGGAACACGCCAGGAAATCGCAGCCGAATGCCTGCACATCATTAACCATATGCGGCGCACTCTGCACTGCGTCGATGTAGCTCCACGCCCCGGCATCGCGGGCCATGCCGCAAATCGCCTCGACGTCGTTGACCGTCCCTGTCAGGTTGCTGGCCGCACCTACGCATACCAGCCGCGTCCGCTCATTGAGAAGCTCCCCGAGCTTCTCGAGATCGAACTCGAACGTCTCCGTATCGAAGGGCAACCAGCGAATGTTCAATCCGCAATCGCGCGCGAGCAGCACCCACGGCTGCACGTTCGCGTCATGGTCCATCCGCGACAGGATAATTTCGTCGCCCTCACCGAAGTAACGCCCGATCGACCGCGACACGTGAAACGTGAGCGACGTCATGTTCTGGCCAAAGATGATCTCGTCGGCGGACGGCGCGTTGAGAAAGTCCGCCATCGCTTGCTGCGCATCGGCGACGATGCCGCCGGCAATCTCCGAGGTCCGGAAATAGCCGCCGAGGTTTGCGCTCGCACTCAACATGCAATGCGACATCGCATCGACCACGCGTTGCGGGACCTGGGTACCGGCCGGGTTATCCAGGTAAACCCTGGCAACGCCGTCGTCACCTTCATTGAGCGCGGGGAACTGCGAGCGAATCGCTTCGAGATCGAGTGTCATGGCAGCGCTGATTTCTACTCTTCGGCCTTGCCGCCCCACTTCTCGCGATGCGCGTCTTCGGCTCGCTGGCGGATCTTCTGGTGCCGCCGGGTCAACAGCAACGAACCCGGATCACAGACCCGCGCTTTTATCAGGCCAAGATCGCTGGCCGCATCGAAGAGACTGGGATACCAGCGCTCCCAATTCGGCAACAATCTCTCGACCTGATCGCGAAGACTCATGGCCCGACTCTAGCCGAGCCCGCCCCGCGTGACAATGACGTGGATCCGACTTCGGGTGTTGCCGCCCTGTCAGGTTTCTTCGAGCATTTTGACCAGCGTTACACCGGCTGCGAACGCCATTCCGCCCAGGACAATCATCTGTATCTGCGGCAGGAACTGCATCGGCGCGCTGGCCAGCTCGACAGGCACGATATTCAGCAGCGGCAGCAATGCGGTGACCAGCTGAAAGGCCGGTTTCAGTGCGAACACCACACCGACCAGGACAGCCACCGGCAACGCCAGGCGGTTGACCCATATTCGGCGACGAAGCTTCGACACGATCCTGTCGCTGAAGCCGTCGTCGGCGATTGGCTCGGCGGCGAACGCTGAAGCCAGCAGGCGGTCCACGGCATCTGAGGTCTTGTCAGCCATATTTATGATCTTCGAGTTCAAACTGCGTCCTGATCTTTTCCTTGGCGCGATGAATGATCGACTTCACCGTACCGGCCGGCATTTCGGTCGCTTCCGAGATCTCCCGGTGCGAAAGACCGCACGCATACGAGAAGATCATAATCACGCGCTCCTGTTCGTTCAACGCCGCCATCAGTGTCTCGAGGTCCAGCTCGGTATCCGCCGTGCCCTGTAACGCCTTCGGTGCCAGGTCCGCTTCGTGACCGGCCTGCTCCACGATCTCCAGGTAGCGCTTCGACTTCCGTTTCGACTGCAGGAATGTCGTGTACGCGACTTTCATCATCCAGCCGATAAAGCTCCCGGTCCCCGAAAAGGTGTGGATCTTGTCCCAGACGTGCAGGAAGCAATCCTGCGCCAGGTCATCCGCAAGCGCATCGTCCCGCGTCAGCTTGCGAAGGAAATTCCGCACCTGCGACTGGTGGCGCCGGATAAGCTCGCCAAATGCGCTCGTATCCTGGCTGGCCACCACACGCGCGACGAGTAGCTGGTCGTCGATCGTTCGTCTCCCTTCGGCCGCTCACACTCAGCCGGACTTGCCGAATCGGTGCATCAGCAGGAAACCCACACCGATGGACAAGGGGAACATCGCGATGCCCATTATCGGGCCCACAGCGTCACTCTCATCCACGAAAACCGCGAACAGGGCGATCGCCACGGCCGTCAGCACGCTGATGACGCCGCGCCGCAGGTCGCGCTGCGGTGATACGGGCGGATTTACCAGATTCTCTATCAGCTCGGGCGACAGGCCCTGGCCTTTCTCTATTGCCGTGCGGATCGTCTCCTGCAGGTCGCGTTTCGCCTTGTAGCGAAACCAGACCCACAGCGACAACACCACCGCCAGACCGATAAACATCGACAGGGGTACCCAGACTTCATGCGGACTCATCGTCAAACTCCTTGGTTCAAAGTAAACAACTGGCTGCTTCTATCCCTTAGATGAGCCTCACAGGCCGATTGGATGCGCGATTCGAATCTTTTTTTTATTAATTTTATCAATGACTTGTAAACCAAGCGCCAAATTCGCCCGGCGCGGGTAACCCCGCCGCGCGGTCGGGCGCGTTGTTACCGGGCATGGACATCAAAGCCCGTTTTCAGGATCCACGCTGCTACCAGATCGCGGTGCTGGGCACTCTCGTCGCGTACGGCATCCTTGCACTGGATTTCGGCATCCGCCTGGAAAACGCCATCGCGATCGCCATCACCGCACTGCTCGTGCAGTTTGCCGGAACCCGGGCCGCAGGACTACCGCGCTTCGATCCGCTGAGCGCCATTATCACGTCGCTGTCGCTCACCCTGCTCCTGCGCACTGACCTGGTCGCTCTCGCGGCGCTCGCGGCGCTCATTGCGATCTCCAGCAAGTTCCTGGTTCGCATACGCGGCAAGCACGTATTCAATCCGGCCAACCTCGCGATCGTTACCCTCATGGCATCGAGCGATCATGCATGGATCTCATCGGGGCAATGGGGCAGCGCCGCTCTGGGCGCATTCGCGCTGGCCTGCCTGGGCTTCATCGTCCTGACGCGCGCAAGACGCGCCGAAACCACGGTCGGCTTCCTCGCCTTCTATGGCCTGCTGTTGTTCGGCCGCGCGCTGTGGCTCGGCGACCCGCTGGCGATCCCGCTGCACCAGGTGCAGAGCGGCGCACTGCTGGTTTTCGCGTTCTTCATGATCTCGGACCCGAAGACCACGCCCGACACGGCCACGGGTCGAATCGTTTACGCCATGCTGGTCGCCGCTACCGCGTTCGCGATCCAGTACCTGCTGTACCAGCCGCACGGCCCGATACTCGCACTCGTCGTCACGGCGCCGCTGGTGCCCGTGATCGACTACCTGTTACGGGGAACGAACTACCGCTGGACGCGAATTGCGACCACCCATGAAACCGAAGGAGCACGATCATGAAATTTCTCATCACATTGGTTGCCGCAGTCGTCACAGTCGGCGTCAGCACCACCGCGCAGGCATTCTGCGGCTTCTACGTCGCCAAGGCCGATACAAGCCTGTTCAACCGGGCGTCACAGGTCGTGCTGGTCCGCGACGGGCAGCGCACCGTCATTACCATGGCCAACGATTTCGAAGGTGACGTGGAGGACTTCGCGGTCGTCGTTCCGGTGCCGACGTTCATCGAGCGGGGGCAGGTCAACGTCGGCGAGAAGTCGGTCATCGATCACCTCGATGCCTATACGTCGCCGCGGCTCGTCGAATATTTCGACCCCGACCCGTGCATGGCCGGGCGCCTGGAGATGTCGCAGGACAGGTCTGCGCTGCCATCCTCGAAAGCCGTGAGGGAATCGGAGGCACGCTCCCAGGGCGTCACGATCGAAGCGAGTTACACCGTTGGTGAGTACGACATCCTCATCCTTTCTGCCGATGAAAGCGATGGCCTGATCCGCTGGCTGAACGACAACGGCTACCGCGTCCCGCGCGGGGCCGATGGTGTAGTCGGCAGCTACCTGAAACAGGGCATGCGCTTTTTCGTCGCGAAAGTAAACGTCGAAGAGCAGAGGAAGTCCGGCTACACCTACCTGCGTCCGCTGCAGGTTGCCTACGAGAGCAATAAATTCATGCTGCCGATTCGCCTCGGGACACTCAACGCGAAACAACAGCAGGATCTCTACGTCTATGCGCTGACCCGTAGCGGGCGGGTAGAGACCACCAATTACCGTACCGTGAAGCTGCCGAGCGACATGGGCGTGCCTGCATTCGTCAAGGATGACTTCGCCGACTTCTACAGGGACATGTTCGCGCGCCAGACAGCGGCCGAGAACAACCGCGGAGTATTTTTGGAATACGCGTGGGACATGTCGTGGTGCGACCCGTGTGCGGCGGATCCGCTGTCGGCCACGGAACTCCGCAGCCTGGGCGTCTTCTGGCTGGCCGAACAATCGACGCCGCAGAAGATAGCGCCGCCGCAGGCGCAGAACGTGTTCGTTACGCGGCTGCACGTCAGGTACGACCGGGAACACTTTCCGGAGGACCTGGTGTTCCAGGAAACCGGCGACCGCCAGAACTACCAGGGCCGCTACGTCGTGAGGCACCCGTGGAAAGGCAACAGCGGCTGCGACCTGAGCGCATACCACCAGGAGACCAGAAAACGCCAGGAGCGTGAAGCCCAACAGCTTGCCAATCTCACTGGCTGGGATATCGAGGAAATCCGTGCGCGCATCAGCTTTCCGCAGCAGCGGCCGGACGACGATCCGGCGCCGTGGTGGAGCCGCCTTTGGGACTGATTCTATCGGTACGGGCGCCCGCCGGGCGCCCGGTATCTAGCGGTAGCGCTTCAGGAGCTTTTCCAGCTCGCCCTTCGCCGGGCGCAGGGACTCCATGGGCAGTTCCGCGAACGGCGTATCGACGTTGCCCATGAGATCGTGCATCTCCTTGCGTTCGTCATTGATGTACAGCAACCCTGTCACGATCTCACCCGCGTTGAAACGCTCTCGCAGGTACTTGAAAGCTTTCGCGCGACTCGTGGGGTCGTAGTCGCCATCGAGCTTGCGCAGCATTATCTTGCTGCCATCGTGAAGCGCGACCGGCATCGCGGAACCCTCTTCATATTCCGTCGTGATTTGCTCGGAGAGGGCGATGTAATCGACATCCACGACATGATTGTAGAATTCCCGGGTGTGGGCGTAGCTCTTCGTCGACCCCTCGTGGTCGTTGAATGTCACGCACGGACTTATGATGTCGACAAGCGAAAAGCCCTTGTGCAACAGCGCTCCCTTGATGAGCGGGACGAGCTGGGCCTTATCGCCCGAGAAACTGCGCGCAATGTACGTGGCGCCGAGGCTGAGCGCGGTGCTTACCGGATCGATTGGCTCCTGCTGGTTCGGCAGGCCCTTCTTCGGCCTCGATCCGATATCCGCAGACGCCGAAAATTGCCCCTTGGTCAAACCGTAGACGCCGTTGTTCTCGATGATGTAGCACATGTTGAGGTTGCGGCGAATCGCATGCACGAATTGCCCGACCCCGATCGACAGCGAGTCGCCATCCCCGGAGACCCCGATGTAGGTCAGGTGACGGTTGGCGGTGTTGGCGCCGGTCGTTACCGACGGCATGCGGCCGTGCACCGAATTGAACCCGTGCGACTGCTGCACGAAATAGGCCGGCGTCTTCGAGGAACAGCCTATTCCGCTCATCTTGGCCAGCATGTGGGGCTCGATGTCCAGCTCGAACACCGCCTGGATGATCGCCGCCGTTACCGAATCGTGGCCGCATCCGGCACACAGGGTGGACACCGCGCCTTCGTAATCGCGCGACGTCAGGCCCAGCTTGTTCTTCCGCAGGCTGGGATGGGATACCCGCGGTTTTGCGATGTAGGTCATGCTGCGCGACCCTCGGAGATTTTCTCCAGAACTTTATCGACGACAAAATCCGCATTCATCGGGATTCCATTGTAGTGCAGCAGCGGCACCAGCTTGTCCGGTGGAGCGTCGAGCTCGAGGATCAGCAAGGCTCGCAGCTGCGCATCGCGATTCTGCTCGACGACGTACACCACCTCGTGCTTGTCGATGAACTCCCTTACCGACTTGCCGAACGGGAACGCCTTCACCCGACAGTAGTTCAGGCCGACGTTCTGATTACCGAGCCTGTCGAGGGCTTCCCGGCAGGCACCGTTGCCGCTGCCGACGGTAAGAATGGCCGCGTTGTTGAACTTCGAATACGCGATTTCCGGTTCCGGCACCAGCTTGCGCGCCGTCTCCCACTTCAACAACAGCCGGTCGATGACTTCCTGGTAGTCCGCCGCATTCTCCGTATACGCGCCGTACTTCGTGTGCCCGGAGCCGCGCGTGAAAAACGAGCCCTTCGGGTGCGTGCCCGGCAGCGTGCGATACGTGATTCCGTCGCCGTCGACGTCCAGGTAACGGTAGAAAGCATCCATTTCCTCGAGGTCTTCGGCCGAAAGGACCTTACCCCGATCGTGGACGTAACTCTCGTCCCACTCGAATTCCGGCACCATCCAGTCGTTCATGCCGATATCCAGGTCGGACAGCACCATCACCGGTGTCTGGAGGCGGTCCGCGAGATCGAAAGCCTGCGGCGCCATCGTAAAGCACTCGTGGGGATCCGCCGGGAACAACAGTACGTGCTTCGTATCGCCGTGGGATGCATACGCGCAGCTCAGGAGATCCGACTGCTGGGTTCGCGTCGGCATACCCGTCGAGGGTCCGGTACGTTGCACGTTGAAAATGACCGCCGGTATCTCGGCGTAGTAGCCGAAACCGATGAACTCGCTCATGAGCGAGATACCGGGGCCGCTCGTCGGCGTGAAAGAACGCGCGCCCATCCAGCTGGCGCCGAGCACCATGCCGATTGCGGCAAGCTCGTCCTCGGCCTGGATAATCGCGTAGGTTCTCTTCCCGGTCTCGGGATCGACGCGGAACTTGGCACAGAATGCCCGGAAGCCGTCCATCAGTGACGTAGACGGGGTAATCGGATACCAGGCGCCTACGGTAGCGCCTGCGTAGACGCAGCCAAGGGCGGAAGCCGTGTTGCCGTCGATTACGATGTGCTTGCTCGTCGCGTCCATCTTCTCGACCTTCGGCGGCGCGGGACCATCGAAGTTTTCTTTCGCGTAATCGTAGCCGAGGTGGATAGCTTCCATGTTCGCTGCAATGAGATGCTGCTTCTCGGCAAACGTCTCTTCGAGCAGACCCTTGATGACTTCGAGATCGATATGCGTGAGCGCGGCGATGACGCCGACGTAGGCGATGTTCTTCATCAGGATGCGCGTGCGCACACCGTCGAAATGTTCGTTGCACATGCGCGACAGCGGCACGCCGACCACGTTGATGTCGTCCCGGTTCATCTGCCGGCTGCGCGGCCAGGTCGAATCGTAAATCAACCACCCGCCCGGCACGACGTCCGCCATGTCCTGGGAATAAGTCTGGACGTTCATCGCCACCATGATGTCGACGCGATCGGACCGCGCCTGGTAGCCGTCCTTGGTCACGCGGATCTCGTACCAGGTCGGAAGGCCCTGGATATTCGACGGGAAGTAATTCTTCCCGACGACGGGGACGCCCATGCGGAATATGGCCTTGCGTAACAGCCCGTTCGCGCTCGCCGAACCGGTGCCGTTCACCGTGGCTATCTTGATGACGATGTCGTTGGTTCCTGCCACTCGATGACCTTCCGTTCAGGCGGCGGTTACGCCGGCCTTTTTCTTCGGTTTTGCCTCAGCTGCCTCGTCCGTCGCATAGGGAATGAGAACCTGCGATTTCTGCATGTCCCACGCCCCGGTCGGGCAGCGCTCGGCGCACAGGCCACAGTGCACACAAATATCCTCGTCCTTTACCATGACGCGAGACGTGTGGGGCAGCGCGGCGGACACGTAGAGCGCCTGCTCGGGATTTTCCGTCGGGGCCAACAGCCGTGTGCGCAGATCGGCTTCGTCGCCATTGTGGGTGATCGTCAGGCAGTTGACCGGGCAGATATCGATGCAGGCATCGCACTCGATACACAGTTTCGCCGTGAATACCGTCTGGATGTCGCAGTTCAGGCACCGCTCGACTTCCAGGATCGTCTGCTCCACGGTAAATCCGAGCTCGACCTCGATATCGAGTTTCTTGAACCGTTCCTTGAGGTCCACGTGCGGCATGATGCGCCGCTCTGACGGATCGAAATCGTTCGAGTAACTCCACTCGTGCATGCCCATCTTCTGCGACAGGAGATTGACGCCCCGCGGCATGCGCTCCGTGACATCCTCGCCCTGGCAATACTTGTGAATGGAGATCGCGGCTTCGTGGCCGTGCGCGACGGCCCAGATGATGTTCTTTGGACCGAAAGCGGAGTCACCACCGAAGAACACGCCTTCCCGGGTGCACATCATGGTGTTCTCGTCGACCACCGGGCAATCCCACTCGTTGAATTCGATCCCGATGTCGCGCTCGATCCAGGGAAACGCGTTGTCCTGCCCGATCGCGAGTATCACGTCATCACAGGGAATCGTCGTTTCGCCCGTGACCGTACCGCGATCGATGCGCCCGTCTTCGCCGACCTTGTATTCCATCAACTCGAAGGTCATGCCCACGAGTTTGCCGTTCTCGATCACGAATTCCTTCGGCGAGTGATTGACGAGAATCTCGACGTTTTCCTCTTCCGCGTCTTCGAGCTCCCATTCGGATGCCTTGAAGAACCCGCGCGGCTTGCGAGCCATCACCTTGACGTCCCTGGCGCCGAGACGCAGCGAAGTGCGGCAGCAATCCATCGCCGTATTTCCGACGCCGATGATCAGTACCCGCTCGCCGATCTCCTCGATGTGCTCGAATGCCACGGATTCCAGCCAATCGATGCCGATATGTATGCGGTCGCTGTCGTAACGCCCCGGGATCTCGAGATTCTTGCCACGCGGTGCGCCGGTGCCGACGAAGACAGCGTCGAACTCCCCGCTGTCGAGCAGCTCTTTCATGCTGTCGATGCGATGATTCAACTTCAGATCGACGCCCATGTCGACGATGTAGTTGATCTCTTCGTCGAGGACCTCGGGCGGCAGGCGGAAACGCGGGATATTGGTGCGCATCAGGCCGCCGGTCGCGTCGAGCGCCTCGAAGATCGTGACGTCGTAACCGAGCGGCCGGAGGTCGTTCGCGACGGTCAGCGATGCGCAACCGCAACCAATCAGCGCCACTTTCTTGCCGTTGCTTTCCGCCCCTTTGGGCAGTCGTTCCGTAATGTCTTCACGATGATCGGCGGCGACGCGTTTCAAGCGGCAGATGGCGACCGGCTTCTCGTCAACGCGTCCGCGCCGGCAGGCGGGCTCGCAAGGCCGGTCGCAGACGCGGCCGAGTATGCCCGGAAACACATTCGACTTGCGATTCTCTATGTAGGCGTCACCAAAGCGACCCTGCGCGATCATTCTTATATATAGAGGAACGTCGGTATGGGCAGGACAAGCCCACTGGCAATCGACCACCTTGTGAAAGTAATCGGGGTTTGAGGTATCAGTCGGCTTCATTCAGTTGCCACGCCCGCTTCCCGGCGAACGGGCCGATCCCGCATTGTGGGCTAGCATAACGACATCGACCGGAAAGTAAACCGTTTTGGTCGCGGCGAGCGACAACGGCAAATACAGAACCGCCGTGTCCTGAAAGCGCTACCTGGCGCGGCCGAACTCCAGCCGCTGCCCGGCGATGTTCTTTGTCAGTTCGCCGTCGCGGTACACCACCTCCCCATTGACGATCGTCGTGTCGATCGTCGACGAGAATTCGTGGCCCTCGAACGGGGACCAGTGGCACTTGCACAGCAGGTTGGTCTTGTCCACCCGGAAAGGTTTGTCGGGATCGACGATCACGAGATCCGCGAACCACCCTTCGCGAACATAGCCTCGCTCCTTCACGCCGAACAGGTCTGCCGGCGCGTGGCATGCACGATCGACGATCAGTTCGTGAGAAATTTCACCGCGCGCCGCAAGATCGAACAGCACCAGCAACGCGTGCTGCACCAGGGGTAATCCCGCAGGTGCCTTGAAATAGCTCTGCCGCTTCTCGTTTGCCGTGTGCGGTGCATGATCGGTCGCGATGATATCGATGCGCCCCTCGTTGAGCGCTTTCACGAGCGCCTCCCGATCGCGCGCCGCCTTGATCGCCGGGTTGCACTTGATCCGCGTCCCGAGATCCTCGTAGCGCGACTCGTCGAACCACAGGTGATGCACGCAAACCTCCGCCGTGATGCGCTTTTCGGACCGATGCGCCTTCGAAAACAGCGCCATCTCGACTGCGGTCGTCAGGTGCAGAACATGCAGCAGCGCGTCGAAGCGACGGGCCATGTCCACGGCAAAACTCGACGACTTCAGGCAAGCGGCAGCGGAACGTATGGCGGGATGTTCCGACATGGGTACGGAATCACCATATTCGGCGCGGGCTTTCGCTTCGTTGTCCCAGATTGTCGGCGAGTGCTCGCAATGCGTGACCACCATCACCGGCGCGTGCTCGAATATCCGCTCGAGCGCCGCCGGATCGTCAACCAGCATGTCACCCGTCGATGCGCCCATGAACACCTTGATGCCGCAGGCTTCCCCGACTTCGAGGCCCTTGATTTCTTCGATATTGCGGTTGGTCGCGCCGAGATAGAAACCGTAATTCGCCGTGCAGCGATGCTCGGCCATCGCGTATTTCTCGGCCAGCGCCTGCCGGTTCGTCGTCTGGGGGTTCACGTTCGGCATATCCATGAAGCTGGTAATGCCGCCGGCGACGGCCGCCGCGGACTCGGTGGCCAGGTCCCCCTTGTTGGTAAGCCCCGGTTCCCGGAAATGCACCTGGTCGTCGATCATGCCCGGCAATAGCATCCGCCCGCCGGCATCGATGACCTCGACGCCGTCGCCCGGGGCGATGGAGGACGCAATCTTGCTGATTCGCTCGCCTTCGACGAGTACGTCAGCGTCTCGCGTCTCGCCCTCATTGACGAGACGGGCATTGGTAATTAGCAGTCTGTTCAATCGACCGTGTTCCTGTCAGGCGTATTGCCGCCTGCCATTATGAAAGGCTCAGTGATCAAAAGCCACGGCCCGGCCTTTGCCGAGGTCGATGAAGCGGCTGGCTGCGGCGAGCGCGTGGCTGCGATGGGCGATGCTTATCGACGTGATATCGAGGGCGCCGAGGTTGTCGATGACGCGGCGCTCGGTGGCACGGTCGAGCTGGCTGGTCGCCTCGTCCAGGAACAGTATGCGGGGCTGCCGGTAAATCGCGCGCGCCAGCAGCAGCCGTTGTGCCTGACCGCCGGAAAGTCCGCCCTCGGCGCCGGAAAGCGGGGTGTGGACGCCCATGGGCAGGTCCTCGATGTCATCCCATATCGCGGCGATTTGCGCCGCTTCGCGCAGGCGCCCGACGTCGGCATCGGCCTCGAAACCCGAGATATTGTCGGCAACCGATCCCTCGAACAGGCGATCCGACTGCAGCACGATGCCGAATTGCCGGCGCAGCGCATTGCGGTCCCAGAGTCTCGCGTCCATGCCGTCGTACCGGATCCGCCCGCGGTCGGCGGCCAGTGAGCACGACAGCAGGCGCAGCAGCGTGGTCTTGCCGCAGCCTGACGGTCCGCGTATCACGATCGACTCGCGCGCCAGGATCTCCACCGCGAAGTCACGGAGCAGCAGCGGTCCGCCGGGATAGCGGAATTCGATGGCCTCGCAGGCGAGCCCGCCCCGCAGTCTCCGCCGCAGCGCGTGACGCGGAGGTTCCGGCTCGGGGGTCTCGGCGACGATCTCGGCGACACGGTCCACGTGCGATCGCACAAGATAGAGCTGCCGTGCTGCACCGAGCAATTCGATGGATGCCCCCATCAGGGTACCGCGGAGGCTCAGGAACGCGAACAGCACCCCGAGCGTGATCCGTTTGTCGAGTACACCACCGATGCCGACGGCCAGAAACAGGGCGTACTCGAACACCATGATCATGCCCTGGCCGGCTCCCGCGATTATCGACAGCTGTTGCTTGCGCGTTTCTGCATTGATTGCCGTGGCAAACCCGTGCTGCCAGTGCGCGAGACGCTGCGCTCCCAGGCTCATCGCGTTGACCGCCGGGTACGCACGCAGGGATTCGATCAGTGAATTTCCGGCTCTCGCCGCCGCCACGACAAACTCCGTGTTAAGCGCGCGCGAACGCGGCAGGAGCGACGCGTGCAGCAGCGCGATCAACAGCACCGATGCCAGGGCAATCGCGGCCAGCAGCCTGCTGTAGACGAACATCAGTGTCAGCGTCGCGACAAGGACCGCGCCCTGGACTACGAGTTGCAGGCTGGTATCGGTGAGCGCCACCCGCAGCGGCTGCAGCGAATCCACCCGCGACATCAGGTCGCCGACGGATCGCCGCCCGACAGTGGCGGCCGGCAGCCGCAGCAAGTGGCGGATGATCAGGGCCGTCGAATCCGCCGCAATCCGCACCCCGGTATAGAGTGCGATACGCCGCCGCAACGTATCGATAGCCACCGCGGCCAGCATGACCAGCGCGAGGCCGACGATAAGCCTGTGAAGCCACAGGCGATCCTGGCCGAGCACCACCTCATCGATCAGCAGCTGTGTGGCAACCGGTGGCGCGAGCGACAGCAGCTGCGCTGCAACGAGCAGGAACAACATCAGCGCGAGGTACCGCGGCAGACCGCGGAACGACCGCAGGAGCCCGACGAGCGAGGGTGTTTGCCGCTCCGACAGTTTCGGGAACCCGGGTGCGGGCGTGAATTCGACCGCAACGCCGGTGAACCCGCGGTTGAATTCCTTCCGGTCGAGCGTGCGGCGACCCACCGCCGGGTCGTTTATCACGATGCGGCGGCCAACCCCGACCAACACGACGAAATGGTCGAACTCCCAGTGCAGCAGGGCCGGCAGGCCCAGTTGCCGCACTTCCGCGATGCCCAGTCGCACCGGCCGGCCCACCAAACCGAGCGAGTCGGCGACATCGAGCATCGACCGCAGGTCCGGCCGTGGCTCACCGAAGCGCCGGCGCATTGCCGTGAGGTCGAGGTCGTGCCCGAAGTGCCTGGCGATCATCGTGATGGCCGCAAGGCCGCACTCTGTCCGCCGCGACTGCAGTATGACGGGTGCCGCCATTATCAGGACCGCGCCGGGTCTCCGGACACGGAACGCAGGAGCCAGCGGTAGAGTGGCCAGCGTGCGCGTACCAGGTCGGCCTGGAAGGACGTCCCGGGGGCCAGCGGCCAGCTCCGCCCGCCTGTCTCAATCGCGTGGTGCCCGAGCCGCGCCCGAACTACGAACACCGGGCCGCCCAGCGGCACGTCCGCATCGATCTGGGCGGGCGGCAGGGCCACGGTGGAGATCGCCGTTACCACGGCACTCAGTGTCCCGAAGAACTGGTGCGGGAACGCCGGCAACTGCAGTTCGACGCGCTGCCCCACGGAGACCATGCCGGCGCTATCGGGACTCAGGAACAGGCGCGCCTCGAGGCGACCCTCCGGCGCGTACACGGTCATGATGACATCGCCGGCGGCAATGTCTTCGCCTGCACGCGCGGTGAGACCCGAAACAATGCCTGCCCCGGGGGCGGTGATCTCGAGCGTGGACTGCAGCTCACTCGCGGCAATCTGCCGCAGAATCGTTTCCCGCCGGGCGCCTGTTTCCCGCCGCATGGCGGCCAGCATGCTGCTGTCCTGCGCAAGCTGCTGCTCGATCGTCAGCCGCTCGTCCTGCAGCGCCAGCACCCGTTGCGCTGCCGACAGGCTCGCCGCTCTCGCTGCCAGGACTGCAGCCGCCGAGTCAGCGGCCGCATCCTCGGCAATCGCATTCGCCACCCTCAGTTGTGCGACCCTGTCCGACCGCGCCGCCACGATGTCGGCCTGTTCCTCGCGTGTCACTGCCTCGGCCTGCGCTACATCGATCCGCTTCCCCGTCAGCTGCAGCCGGCGAAGCAAGAGGCGCTCGCGCGCGACGGCCAGCCCGGCCTGCCGTTCGACGACTTCATCGAGCAGTTGCAGTTCCCGCCGCAGCGATGCCATACGCGCGGCGAGCTCCGGTTCCCTGCCCGGGGCGCGCTGCTGCCCGGACAGGCGCAGGATCACCTGGCCCGGCTGCACGCGGTCGCCGTTTGCGACCGGCAGGTACTCGACCCGACCCGACCGTGGCGACCTGATTTTCAGCAGGCCCTCGGGCGGCAGCAACACGCCGTAACTCCTTATACGGTCGGGAATCTCGATCGAGGCGACCGCCACACCAAGCATCACGATCACCGCGCATGCAACAACGACCACGAGCAGCGTCGACGGCGGCAGCGCCACCCTCGCGGGCCCGAACCAGCGCTGCCGCCTCGAAGCCAGGGCCTGCGTTCGGAACAGGGGCGTCGTTGCCCGCGGACCGCGATCGGGCACCGGTCGGCGTACTGTCGGATGATCGTTCACCGCCCCATGCAACCACCCCGTGCACCCCGCCGCGAGACGCGATTCCGCGCAATTCGCGAATTTTTTGCGACGCCAGCCCGTGTGTGCGATAACCGCAGGTCATATGCCCGCAGCCACGAAAAACACCGACGACTACCTGAAACGCATTGAAAACGCGTGCGTATACGACGTCGCCCGCGAAACGCCGCTGGAACTCGCCAGCACTCTCTCTGCGCGCTTTCACAACCGCATCTGGCTGAAACGCGAGGACCTGCAGCCTGTGTTCTCGTTCAAACTTCGCGGCGCCTACAACAAGATTGCATCCCTGCCCGACGCGGCGTTACAGGCTGGCGTAATTTGCAGTTCGGCCGGCAACCATGCACAGGGCGTGGCGCTTGCCGCGAAACGCCGTGGTGTGCGGGCCGTGATCGTGATGCCCGTTACCACGCCCTCGATCAAGGTGGATGCGGTGCGTGCCCTGGGCGGCGAGGTCGTCCTGCATGGCGATACCTACGACGACGCGTACACGCATGCCAGCGCCCTGCAGGAACAGCAGGGACTTACCTTCATCCATCCATTCGACGACCCGGAGGTCATCGCGGGCCAGGCCACGATCGGCGTCGAAGTCATGAAGCAGAGCGGCGGCAAGGTCGATGCGATTTTCGTTCCCATCGGCGGCGGCGGCCTGATTGCCGGGATCGCGGTGTACGTGAAGGCCCTGTACCCCGATGTCAGGATCATCGGCGTCGAGCCGGACGATTCCGCCGCGATGCAGGCGTCACTGGCTGCAGGCAAACCGGTCAGGCTCGATCACGTCGGCATCTTCGCAGACGGCGTCGCCGTGCGCCGTGTCGGCGAGGAGACCTTTCGCCTCTGCCAGCAGCACGTCGACGAGATCATAACCGTCGATACCGACCATATCTGCGCGGCCATACAGGACATCTTCGAAGACACCCGTTCGATCGTGGAGCCGGCAGGCGGGCTCGCAATTGCAGGCGCCAAGAAATACATCATCGACAATGAGTTGTCAGGCGAGGATCTCGTCGCGATCTGCTGCGGTGCCAACGTCAACTTCGACCGCCTCCGGCACATCGCGGAGCGAGCTGCCATCGGCGAGGAAAAGGAGATGCTGCTCGCCGTCGAGATCCCCGAGGAACCGGGCAGTTTTCGCCGCTTCTGCGAAGCGCTCGGACGGCGCAGCGTCACCGAGTTCAACTACCGCTACAGCGACTCGGCGAAAGCGCACATTTTCGTCGGCGTGGAACTGCGCCGCGGCCGGGCGGAACGTCGCGAACTGGTAGAGCAGCTGCGAGCGCAGGGCTACCGGGTGAAGGATCTCAGCGACAACGAGATGGCAAAGCTGCACGTGCGGCACATGGTCGGTGGACGATCACCCGAAATTGCCAACGAACGGCTCTACCGGTTCGAATTCCCCGAACGTCCGGGCGCGCTGCTCGATTTCCTGAACGCGATCGGTACCGATTGGAATATCAGCCTGTTCCACTATCGCAATCACGGCTCCGATTATGGCCGCATCCTGGCAGGTATCGACGTACCTGAGCGCGACACGGCGGAACTGGAGGCACACCTCGCAGACCTCGGTTACGCGCACTGGGAAGAAAGCGACAACCCCGCCTACCGCATCTTCCTCGCCTGACATATCGACCCGAATAGAACGCCACGGCCCGGGCGCGAACCGTTATTCCAAAGAGTTTGCAACCTTTACCGGTTCCGGGGCATCCCACTATCAGGAAGGCCGACATTGGGGTGTCATATGAAAGCCAAGGCAGCAATAGTTTCCGTCTTCGCGCTCGTACTGGCGGCAGCCGCTGTGTGCGGCGAGCAACACCGCCTGAGTGTGGAAGCGGTTGTGGACGACGGTGCCGCGTTGAAGCCGGCGCACGTCGCCATGAAAGAGGTTGACGTAACAAACTGAAAATCCCTTATGCTGTTTGTTTCGTACCGACTGGCGGTGGCTCGTGCCACCGCCTTTTTTTGCTCTCAGCCCCACATCTCCCGCATCCTGGAAGCCACGTCGATCTGCCGGCCCGCGGCGGCGGCAGCCGGTGACGTTGCCTCGCTTCGACCGTGCCAGCATTGCTGCAGCGTGCCGAGCAGGGATTCCGTGACGAAACGGCTGCGCGCGCCGTAAACGTGCCTGTCGCCATCGCGGCGTTGCTGGGTAACGTGGAAACGCAGGGGCGCGACCAAGGTGAGCGACTGCTTTGCGCGCGTTATCGCAACGTAGAGCAAGCGCCGTTCTTCTTCGATCAGCTTGGGCTTTCCGGTCGCGAACTCCGATGGGAAGTTGCCGTCCGTTACGTTGAGCACGTAAACAGCATCCCATTCCTGGCCCTTCGCAGAATGAACCGTTGACAGCACGAGGTAGTCCTCGTCGAGCAGCGGGTCGCCTGCGAGATCGCCCGCGGCACTCGGTGGATCCAGCGTCAATTCCGTCAGGAAACGCTCGCGCGTCGGGTATCGGCCGGAGATCTGCTCGAGCTGCTCGATGTCAGCCTCGCGTGTTTCGACGCCATCGTAAATGCGCTCGAGCTGCGGTTTGTACCAGCGTCTCGCGGCCGCGAGCTGGCTCTGCCAGCCGGGATCATCGCGTTCCGCGGACGCCAGCGTCGTCAGCAGACTGCAAAAATCGTCCCACTCCGGCCGCGTAGCGACCGGCGGCCGGAACGACCGCAGTGAATCCACGTGGTAATCGGCGGTCGCGAGGTGCCGGAAACAGTGGTGGGCGTTGCGCGGCCCCATGCCGGGGAGGAGTTTCAGAACACGGAATGCCGCAACCTCGTTTTTCGGGTTCTCCGCCCACTTCAACAGCGCGAGCACGTCCTTTACGTGCGCGGCCTCGAGAAACTTCAGCCCGCCATACTTCACGTACGGGATGTTGCGGCGAACCAGTTCGATCTCGAGGCGATCGCTGTGATGCGAGCCGCGAAACAACACGGCCTGGCGTTTGAGTTCCAGCCCTTCCTCACGGCTGGCGAGAATCGATTCGACGATGAACTCCGCCTCGGCATCGCCGTCTTCGACCGTCACGTAGCGCGGTTTGCCGCCCGTCAACGTCTGCGACTGCAGGCACTTCTGATACTGGCGCTCGCCATCTGCGATCAGGCAGTTTGCGCTGTCCAGGATCGGCTGGGTCGAGCGATAGTTCTGCTGCAACGTAATCACCCGGGCCGGCGGGGTGTACTGTGCCGGAAAGCCGAGGATATTCTCGACCTCGGCGGCGCGGAACGAGTAGATCGATTGTGCGTCGTCGCCGACGACCGTCATCCCCGCACCGTCCGGCTTCATTGCCGAGAGGATCTTCGCCTGCAGCAGGTTGGTGTCCTGGTATTCGTCGACGAGCACATGATCGAACCAGCCACCGATTTCCGCGGCGAAATCCTCTTCCTCGACGAGGTGGCTCCAGTAAAGCAGCAGGTCGTCATAGTCGAGCGCCTGTGTTTGCTGCTTGCGCTCGACGTAGTGGCGGAACAGCGATCGCAACTCGCTTTCCCAGTCGCCGCACCAGGGGAAATGCTGCTGCAGGGTGTCCTGCAATGCCTCCTGTGCATTCACGCAGCGCGAGTAGATGGCGAGACAGGTGTCTTTCTTTGGAAAGCGGCGCGACATCCTGGACATCCCCAGTTCGTGACGTGCGACGTCCATCAGGTCGGCCGCATCGCCCCGGTCGAGAACCGAGAAGCCGGGGTCGAGTCCAAGATTAGGGGCAAAGCGCCGCAGCATGCGATTGCCCACCGAATGGAACGTGCCCGACCACGGCAGTATGCCGGCCGGGAGCGCGCCTGCCGTCCTGCCGGCGAGAGCCTGCCGCAGGATCGACTCGACCCGACGCGTCATCTCGAGGGCAGCACGGCGCGTGAATGTCAGCAGCAGGATCCGGCGGGTATCGACGCCTTCTACCACGAGGTGCGCGACCCGATGAGCCAGCGTCATCGTCTTGCCGGTGCCCGCGCCCGCAACGATCAGCAGCGGTCCCGCAGCGAGCGCTGCGCCGTCCCTGCACTCACCGAAACTCGCGGCCTCGCGCTGTGCCGGATTCAGGGTGTCGAGATACCCGGGCCGACTGCTGCTCGCTTCCACCGTCGCCTCCCCCAAATCTGTATTTTTATACAGTACTGGTTATATTTACAAGGCGGTTCACCGGGTGGGCTGCAGGAACTCCTCGATCGCCTCCGCCAGCGAAGCGGGCGCCTCGAAATGCACCATGTGCCCGCAGCTCTCGATGATCCGGGTGCGGCTGTCCGGAAACGGCAGGTCCAGGCCGCCGTCCGCCGGCCTCAGGCCGACGGCGTCCAGGACGGCGCTCTCGGCACCGGCGACGAGCAAGACCGGCGCCGCGATGTTGCGCCAGCAGGCCTCCGCTTCCGTGCGCCGATAGAGAACGGGGTTGGGAAGTTTGTGCGCCGGGTCGGCCCGCAGCACCGGCCGGTCGGGCCCGTCGTCCGCCCAGGCCTCGGCGACGAATCGGGCCTGCGCCGCCGACATGCGAGGACTGCGCCGGGCGATGTGGCGTGCCAGTGCGTCCATGCTATCGAAACGCTTGAACTCGGGCATCGCCTGCATGCGCTGCAGCCACTCCCGGTAGCGAGCCGGTGCCTCGTCGGGCCGCGTGTCGAAGAGACCGAATCCCTCGACGTTGACGAACGCGGCCACGCGCTCCGGCATTGCGCCGGCGTACAGCCCGCCGACGTTCCCGCCCATACTGTGACCCACCAGACGGACCGGCGCAGCAGGACTGTATTTCGAGAGCAGGTCATCGAGATCGGCGAGGTAGTCCGGGAACCAGTAGGACGTCGCCCGGTATTGCGTTCGACCGAAGCCCCGCCAGTCCGGTGCGATGACATGCCATTGCCGCGCCAGCGCGTCGACCACGAACTGGAACGTCGCGCCCGAGTCACCCCAGCCGTGCAGGAAAACCAGCAGCGGGTCGGCCGGGTCGCCCCACTCGTTGATGTAGTAATCCACGTCGCGCACACGATGCGCGTTCCCGCGCGCCGGCGTGCGTGCCTTGTAGATTGAATCATCGGACATCGATTGAGCATCGTGGCATTATCAGGCCACTTGGAGCAACGGTTTACCTGTCGAACAATTCGAATGACGGTCGAGATCTTAATAGTCCTGGTCATTCTCGGCGTGTCGCTGGTCCTTTTCGTCAGCGAAGTCATTCGCATGGATCTCGTCGCGCTGCTGGTGCTCTGCACGCTGGCCATCACCGGGCTCGTCGATGCCGAAGGGGCTTTCGCCGGCTTCAGCAACAGCGCCGTCATCACTGTCTGGGCCATGTTCATACTCAGTGAGGGCCTGACGCGCACCGGTATCGCCGACGTGATTGGCAGGCAGGTCATGCGCGTAGCCGGCCGCCGCGAAGTGGCGATGATCTTCGTCATCATGGTCACCGGCGCCGTGCTCTCAGCGTTCATGAACAACATCGGCGTCGCGGCCCTGATGCTGCCGGTCGTCGTCGACGTGGCGCGACGGACACGCATCCCGGCATCACGACTCCTGATGCCCCTCGCCTATTCCACATTGCTCGGCGGCCTGATGACGCTGATTGGCACACCGCCCAACCTGCTGATCAGCGAGTCCCTGGTGCTCGGCGGCTATGAACCGTTCGAGCTGTTCGACTTCACGCCGCTGGGCAGCGCGATCATGGTCAGCGGCGTGCTGTTCGTGGCACTGTTCGGCCGCCTGCTGCTGCCGAAGAAACGGGGCGAGCGCGACAAGCATGTCAGTCAGCGCAGCCTGCGGACGCGTTACAAGCTGCATGAGCGCACATTTCTGCTGCGTGTGCCGCGCGACTCCATACTGGTCGGAAAAACGCTGGCGGACAGCCGTATCGGCACGTCGACCGGCCTTATCATCATGGCAATGATCAGGGACGGTCGCAGCGAGACACTGCCCAGCCGTCAGGTGGTCCTGCGCGGCGGCGACGGCATCCTCGTGCAGGGACGTGTCGACCAGTTCCGTGAGCTGCGCCGCTGGAGCGATCTCGTCATCGAGCGTGAGGCGCCGGTACTGAAATCGATGGTCGCCGCCAAAGTCGTCTACGCGGAAGTCACCATCACCGAAGGCTCTCCACTGGTCGGCGAACTGGTGCGGCATGCGGCGTTTCGCAGTCGGTTTGATGTCGCAGTGGTCGGACTGCTGAGAAAGAGCGGCTACCGCCTCACCAACCTGTCCTATGTCCCGTTGCGGGCAGGCGACCGGGTACTGGTGCAGGGTGAGCAAGCGGCGATCGAGGCCATCGACCGCTTCTCGGACTTCACCGATGTGGAGCGGCTCGACTACGAACGGCTGACGGAGCAATACCATACCGACGAGCGCATGTTCGTCGTGCGAATCCCCAAGGACAGCGACCTCGCCGGGACCACGCTGGCCAAGAGCCGGCTGGGCGACGTGTTCGACTTCCGTGTACTCGCAACTTTTCGCGAGGGTAAATTGCAGGTCATGCCCCGGGGGGACGACGTCCTGGAAGGCGGCGACCTGCTGCTCATCGAGGGCCAGCCTGCCGACCTCGACGTGCTGCGCGGCCTGCAGGACCTGGAGATCGATACCAGTGTGCCCGCGAACCTCGGTGCTTTCGATTCGGAGCGACTGACGCTGATGGACGCGACGCTCGACCCCCGCAGCAGCCTCGCGGGACGCACCGTCGGAGAACTCAATTTCCGCGAGCGTTACGGCATCGAGCTGGCCGGCATATGGAGGGAAGGAGAGACGGTCGGCGCGGATCTCGCCGATGAGCGGTTGCAGATCGGCGACGCACTGTTGCTGCTGGGTCCGCGCGATCGGCTGGAACTGCTCGACTCCGATCCGGATTTTCTCGTTCTCACGCCACTCGGCCGCAAGCCGCCGGACACGCGGCGTGCGCCGCTGGCCGCTGCCATTATGCTGGGCGTCGTGCTCAGCGTGATGTTCGGTTACGCACCCATCTCCGTCGCCGCGGTTGTCGGTGGTTCGGTCATGGTGCTCACCGGCTGCCTGACCATGGAACAGGCCTATCGTGCAATCGACTGGCGGGCAATCTTCCTCATCGCGGGCATGCTGCCGCTGGGCACGGCGATGCAGTCTACCGGCGCGGCCACCTACATCGCCGACCAGGTTATGGTCCTGCTCGGCGATGCCGGGCCGTGGCCCGTCATCATGGGACTTTATATCCTGACCGCGATGGCGACGATGATTATTCCCACGGCTGCCCTGGTCGTGCTCATGTCGCCGATCGTACTGTCCGCGATGTCGGACATGGGTTATGCACCCGAGACCGCGATGATGGCGATCGCGATGGCCGCATCGGCGAGTTTTACGAGCCCGATATCGCATCCCGCGAACATCCTGGTAATGGGCCCTGGCGGGTATCGCTTCGTCGACTACCTCAAGGTCGGCGTGCCGCTCACCATCGTGGTGTTCATCGCGGTGATGATATTGTTGCCCTTCTTCTGGCCACTCCAGCCCGTCTGAGACTCGAAAAAGGAACGGTTCCCTGGCACAGCAAGTCGTAATTGCCGGTGCGGGCCACGCCGCCGGACAGGTCGTCGCCTCCCTCGTACAAAAAGGCTTCGACGGCAATATCGTGCTGGTCGGCGATGAAGCCTGGCTGCCCTACCAGCGCCCGCCGCTGTCGAAGAAATACCTGGCCGGTGAGCTCCCGGCCGAGCGCCTTTACTTCAAGCCGGCGGACTTCTACGCCACCCCGGCGATCGAGGTTCGCCTCGAGACGCGCATCGTTGCCGTAGATCGTGAACGGCGGCTCGTGACCACCGCGGCGGACGAGCACATTGCCTACGACACGCTGGTGTTTGCGACGGGCTCACGCGCCCGCCGCATCCGGGTTCCCGGGAGCGACAAACGGGGGCTGCATTATCTGCGCGGCATCGATGACGTTGCGCGTATTCGCGAAGACCTGGAGACCTCTCGCAACGTGGTCATCATCGGTGCCGGTTATATCGGCCTCGAGGTTGCTGCCGTTATCCGCCAGCTGGGGCACGAGGTTTGCGTGGTGGAAATGGCGGACAGGGTAATGAGCCGCGTCGTATCGCCCGTCGTGTCGGAGTTTTTCCGGGCGGAACACGAGGCGCGCGGCGTGCGTTTCCTGTTCTCGACCGAGCTCGAAGCACTCGAGGGCGACAGGAGAATCAATGCGGTCCGGACGAATACCGGCCATTTGGTGCCTGCCGACCTGGTGATCGCGGGCATCGGCATAGTACCGAACACCGAACTTGCGGCGTCGGCCGGCCTTGCCGTGGACAACGGCATCGTCGTCGACACGCACTGCCGCACGGCGGACCCGCATGTCTACGCAGTTGGCGACTGCACCTCTCACCCCAACGGCATTTACAGTCGTCGCGTCAGGCTCGAGTCCGTCCACAATGCGCTCGAACAGGCGAAGACTGCGGCTGCCAATATCTGCGGCAATGATGCCGAATACTCGCAGGTGCCCTGGTTCTGGTCGGACCAGTACGATCTCAAACTGCAGATAGCCGGGCTTTCTGAGGGCTACGACGAGGTCGTAATCAGGGGCGAGCCGGCGACACGTTCGTTTTCCTGCCTGTACTTACGGAACGGCGCGCTGATAGCCTGTGACGCGGTCAATGCACCGCGGGATTTCGTGCAGTCCAAGGCGCTGATCGCGGCAAAACAGATAATCGCGCACGCGCGCCTTGCGGACACGTCGATCCAGCTGAAAGACCTGGGCTAGGGCGCGTTTCTCACAGTTCTGCGGCGTCGCTGGCGGTCAGCTCGATATTGCCGGTCACGTCGATAGCCAGGCGCCCGTCCATCGCGACCGGGCCCTGTGACACCGAGTAAGCGCTTGCACGGACAGCCTCGACGGCCTCGGACTCGAGCCCGGCGAATTCGCCGGTGCCACCCGATACTGCTGCGGTTCCAAGGGCACCCGGACCCACGGTCATATTGCCGTTCCAGACCCCTTTCCAGTGATTCGCCGAACTCCAGTAAGCCGGCACCACGATCTTGCGCAGGAAATTCCAGTAGTTCTCGGTCTGCTCGACGAACAGGCTGCCGCGCTCGACGAGGTGAATATGCCAGGCGCTATCGACAAGCGCTTCGCCATTGATAAGCCGGGTTTTTTCCGAATCGGATGAGAACTTGATGCCGATGCCCGCGGGCATGTTACGGCTGTTCCTCACAACGGTGACCAGCACCGCGGAATGCCTGATGGGGGCTTCCCACAATTCCCGCACCTTCTCCGGGTGCGGCTGCACACGCGACTCACCGTTGTTGGTGTAGACGATCGAGTCCGTGGGGACGGCCGAATAACCCAGGCTCAGGATCTCGTTGTTGCTGACCGACAGCGGCGACAGCGGATTACGCGCCGCGAGGGGGTTGAAATAGAGCAACGTCGCAGCCGCGCACGCGCCCAGCAGGATTCCGAGCAGCAATCCGGCGACATACTTGATCACGATGCACCCTCCTGCAACGCCGACTCGGTGACGTCGTCGGAGAAGGCACCCACGAATGACGTCACCAGTTCGATATAGCCGTCCGGGGCATCCACGTCGTCATCATAGGTATTTGGCACCCAGCGCTCCGAGACCTCGCCCTGCATCGGGCGGAACTCCCTCGTTCCTGCGCGCAGCGCGCCGACCCGATGGACACCGTCAGCCGCCTGTGCAGGCATGGCGACGTAGAATGTGCCCCTGGCCGGAAGGTGCAACACCCATTCGACGCTGTCTTCGATGCCATCGCTGTCTGCTACCAGGCGGCTCGCAACGCCGATTACGGCGTCGCGTGTGTTCCTGACCTTGAACAGCTCCACCCGCACGCCGTCGAACATTTCGTCCGTGGGCCAGTGCAGGCCCGGGGGTTCTGGCTCGGCCTGCCGGGGAGCTCCGACCATGATTCGATCGGTCGGTATGTTGATGCGGAAAGACTCGGTATTGCCGCCATTGGGCGAGACCGAAATCACCGAAGACTCGCGGTACTGATCGACGACTGGCAGATAATACGCCGCCGCGACGGTTCCGACGATGCCCAGCAGGAATCCAAAAATGAGGGTTTTCAACATGCGTAGTCCATCGCAAGCTACTACGAAGACTACGAGTTTAGTTAAATCGGCAGGGCGGTCACAGCATCCCCGCTTGAAATTGTGACGGACCGCACAGTGGACGACAGATGACGCTGCGGGGACCGGTAGATCGAGCCTGAGCGGAGAATCGATTTCGCCCTGTGCGCGATACCATTAAACTGCATACGCTGGAACCGCGACAGCCGCCGGATGATGCAATGACAACCGCAATTTGCCTGTGGTCAGGGCCGCGCAACGTCTCCACTGCGCTGATGTACAGTTTTGCGCAGAACGACCTCGTGGCCGTTGTCGACGAGCCGCTTTACGGTCACTACCTTCGCGTGACGGGTGCCGACCATCCGGGCGGCGACGACGTTATCGCGGCCATGAACTGCGACGGTGACGCTGTGATGCGCGAATTGCTGCAGCGCCAGGCGGCTCACCCCGAGCCGCGGCTGTTCGTGAAACACATGGCGCACCATCTTGTCGACATCGATCTCGGTTTCCTGCGCAGGACCTGCAATATCTTCCTCATTCGCGACCCGTGGGACATGCTGCCATCGTTGTCCATCCAGCTGCCCGACCCGCAGCTGGCCGATACCGGGCTGCGCCGGCAGTGGGAGTTGTTTTCCGACCTGCGGGAAGCCGGGCAGCAGCCGGCCGTGCTCGATTCCCGAGAACTGCTGACGAACCCGCGCAGCGTTCTCGGTGCGCTTTGCGAACACATTGACCTGCCCTTCACGCCGGCGATGTTGAGCTGGGAAGCGGGGCCGCGGCCGGAAGACGGCGTCTGGGCGCCGCACTGGTACCATGCCGTGCACCGCAGCACCGGTTTCGGGCCTTACCGCGCAAAGACGGAGTTCCCGGACCGCCTTCGGACCCTGCTGGACGAATGCCAGCCCTGGTACGAAAGGCTTTTCGAGCACGCGATCCGCGCCACACCAAAGGAACAGACAACTGATGAACGTTGATCCTCGCAACCAGGACATCCTCGTGTACGTCAACGGCGAGTTGAAACCCAGGAACGAGGCTCGGGTGTCCGTCTTCGACAGTGCCGTGCAGGGCGGCGATGCGGTCTGGGAGGGCCTGCGCGTCTACAGGGGCAGAATCGCCGCATTCTCCGCGCACCTGTCGCGCCTGCAGAACTCCGCCAAGGCCCTCGCCTTTGCGGCGGTGCCCACCAGCCAGGAAGTTCGTGCCGCGGTCTTCGCAACGCTCAAGGCAAACGATATGCAGGACGGGGCGCACATCCGGCTCACGCTCACGCGCGGGGAGAAGATCACGTCCGGCATGAATCCGCGACTGAACCAGTCGGGCTGCTCGCTGATCGTGCTCGCGGAATGGAAGCCGCCGGTCTATTCCGACGAGGGGATTCGCGTCATTACCGCCTCGACCCGCCGCAATACGCCCTCATGCCTCGATTCCAAGATTCACCACAACAATCTGCTCAACAACATACTCGCCGCGATCGAGGCAAACGTGGCCGGAGCCGACAGCGCGGTGATGCTCGACCTGCACGGCTTCATTTCGGAAACGAACGACACCAACATCTTCATGGTTCGAAGCGGCACCGTCTGCACGCCGCACGCGGACGCCTGCCTGCCCGGACTGACGCGGCAAATGGTGATCGACATCTGTCGCGAACAGGACATCCCCGTTACCGAACGCAACCTGTCCCTCACCGAGCTGTATACCGCCGACGAAGTCTTTACGACCGGAACCATGGGAGAACTGACGCCCGTACTCGAGGCCGACGGGCGCGTTATCGGTAACGGAACCGTTGGTGAGACGACCCGGCGGCTGCAGAAGCTGCACCGGGAAGCAGCGTGGCGTGATGGCGAGGAAATCCCGTTCTGAATCAGCCAGACGCGAAATAACGGGCCAGGTACTCTTCGAAACTCGTATCGTCGGCGGCTTCTATGTCTCGCTGCCGACCAACCGACTCCAGCGCTTCGTTCTGCATCTGTTGCGCCCGTTCCGGGGGCATCGGCGCGATCGACGAGAAGTAGCTCTTGTGGCTTCGCGCCAACTCCAGCGCGAACTCGAAAAAGCTGGTCCCGGAGTCACGAAGCTCGTGCAACAGGCGGGCGGACGGCGTGCTTTCCGGTTCCGCCACGTGGGCTGCTGCAAGCGCTACCGCGTCCCGGTAACTGCCGTCATCCTCATGCCGGTCGATGAGTTCCCCGACCGCCGCTACCTTCTCGACGATTTCCGCCGCCCACTTGAACAACGGGATAGGCTTGCCGTCGCGCCGGAGTTGCAGGCCGGGCTCTCTGCCCCGCTTCGCTGTCAACGACTGGTTTTGTAATGCTTCCTCGAATGACACGTCATCGAAAGGCGGGCTTTCCTCCAGCAGGCAGAAAACCAGGAATGCCTCGATGAACCGCATCGTGTTCTGGTTGATACCCGCAGGATCGGACAGGTTGAGGTCGAGAGAGCGTATTTCCACGTACTCGATACCGCCACGCCTGAGCGCGGCCGTCGGCCGTTCGCCCGACCGCGCGACCCGTTTCGGCCGGATCGGGCTGTAATACTCGTTTTCAATCTGCAGCTTGTTGGTATTCAGCTGCTGGTACTCGCCGTTCCTGATTACGCCGATCTTCTCGTAGTCCGGTTCAGGCGTCCGGATCGCTTCACTGAGATCGCGAATGTACTCGTCGAGCCGGTTCAGCGATATCGTGATGCCGGCCTGCGTCTTGTTGTTGTAGCCCAGGTCACTCATGCGCAGCGACGTGCCGTAAGGTTCGTACCAGGTCTCTGCATTGAGCTCCGGCATCGACAGCGTCCTGCCGGCCCCAAACGATTTGCACAATGCCGGCGAAGCACCAAACAGGTACAGGACAATCCAGCCGTATCGTCGAAAATTACGGACCAGGCCGAGATAGTGTGTAGAACGGAACACGGTGTCATCGACGTCCTGCTGGAGAACGTCCCGATATCCCGTCCAGAACGTCTCCGGCAGCGAATAATTGAAATGTACGCCCGCAATGGTCTGCATGCTGCGACCGTAGCGATGACCGAGACCCCTGCGGTAAACGGTCTTCATGCGGCCGACATTGGAATCCCCGTATCGCGCCAGCGGAATTTCGGCATCCGCCGGCAGGCGGCAGGGCATGCTGGCGCACCACAGCAGCTCATCCCCCAGTTGCTGATAAGTAAACTGGTGTATGTCACAGATCACCTGCAACGCTTCCCAGGTGCTGCCGAGCGCCGGCGTGACGAACTCGAGCAGTGCTTCGGAGAAATCGGTAGTAATGAAGCGATTGGTGAGAGCGGACCCCAGGCCTTGTGGATGCGGCGTCTGCGCCAGGTAACCGTCGGAATTCACGCGCAGTGATTCCTTCTCGACGCCCCGCTTGCCGCCGGCTACGGAAACGTCGCCACGACTCGACAGGGCAGCGAGGCGCTGCTCAAACACCTGATTCATAAGGAGCGTTTTACCACAAGCTTCGCTGGCGCGCTGTATCCGCGAACAACCGTCAATGAACCCTGTTACGCCCGCCCGGTCCAATGAAAACACGGGTAGCGTCAGGTGCGCTGCGAATCCACCGAAAATGCGATACGGTAGGCGTATTGCGCAAAGACCCGGCTTTCGATGGCGACGATGAAATTGCTTGCGCCAACAACTATGGGGCCCGCACTGCTCGCGGCGGCCTTGCTGCTTGCGGCAGATCCGGCGCTGGCATTTCGCTGCGGCAGCAAGATCGTCCGCGACGGTATGCACGAGCAACAGGTTATCGCGGCCTGTGGTGAACCGACGACGGTCAGGCACCTGGGACACACGGTGCGCGCCTATGACTATCGTTTTCGCTTGCGCAACCCGGGTATCATTTACTACCGCACCCCCGGCGTCGGACATTTCGCGACGGAGGTCGTCGTTACCGAGTTCGTCTACAACTTCGGTCCGCGCAAACTCATGCGTCGGCTCATTTTCGAGGGCAGCGTCCTCGTGGAGATCGAGACGATCGGCTACGGTTATCTCGAGAAGTAGCGCAGAACCGTTAAACAATAACCCCGGATCGCTTACAAGCCTGTGTAAACGCAGGTAACATGCGCGCTGTCACCTGCCGCTCACCTCGGAGTTCGAGAACCATGAATGAGACCCGCCGTCGACGCCTCCGCGATCGTTCTTCCGGTACCGCCACACTCATCAGCGAGGGCTGCAGGGTCGCGGGGGTGATAACCGGCAGCTGCGACTTCCAGGTCAACGGCGAAGTGGAAGGCGACTGTGAGATCGACAGCACACTGATGCTCGCGAAGAGCTCGCTCTGGAAAGGCACGATACAGGCGGCAAACGTCATCGTTTCCGGTCATGTCGAGGGTGACATCATCGCCTCCGGCCGTGTCGAGATTACGGATACCGCGAGAATCACCGGGACGGTATCGGCCAGCGCCATTGCAGTGGCCGAGGGCGCCGTTGTCGAGGGCGTGATGAAAACCACCAGCCAGTCGGAACCGGTCGGGTTCATCGAGAAGCGGCAAACCGACGCCTGATTCGGCGGATCGCGCCGTTCGTTTCTTTTGAAACCTTTTGCGCGGCAAAAGCCGGCGCGACTTTTGCACGGGTGCTAAACTCCCTGCATAAGAATAAATCAGCGTGTATGGCCCCCGGCGGCCGCTGCGCCCGGCGCCCCGTGCACGCAAGAAATCAAGGCAATGATCGGCTGTAACAGGTTCCCGAAGACTGTGCTGGCACGGGCCGTTCCACGGCTCACGTGGGGCATTGGCGTACTGTTGTCGCCCGTTTTCGCCGCGGCGCAGGTATCGGAAAGCGGCATCACGATGAGCTTCGTATGGGTCGAGATCTTCTCCGCCGTGGTACTGCTGTTGTCGGGCATAGCGATCTGGATCATCGCACGCAACCAGACGAAACGAATCCGGGAACTGAAACGCGAAGCCGAGAAGCTCCGCAATGCCGACTTCGGCGAACCGCTGCGCGTCCAGCCAGGCGAACTCGGTGAACTTGCCGCCGTTTTCAACGACATGCGAGACAAGCTCAAGGCGACGACGATTTCACGCGATTACGTCGACAGCATCCTGTCCAGCATGAACGATGCCATCATCGTCACGGCAAATGACGGCACGATCAAGCGAGTCAACAAGGCGACCTCGCACCTCCTCGGCTACGAGGAGCGAGAACTCGTGGGCACGCCTATAGACCAGATCGTGAACACGGCAAGAAGCGGCTCGCTCGTCGGGCTAAAGCCTTCCGGCCTGCCTCGCGAGGCGTTCTTCGAAAGCAAGCTCGGCGAGTCCATTCCGGTTTCCTACACCTGCTCCTTCCTGGGAGGCAAGGAAGCCGAGTCCGGCGACCGAATCTACGGGGCGCAGAACATAACAGAGCGACGGCGCGCGGAGAAACGCATCCGTTACCTCGCGCGGATCGACGCGCTGACCAAGATACCGAACCGAATGCAGTTCCAGCATCTTCTGCAGCGGTGTATTGCGCGGGCGCGCAGGAGCGGCAAACCTCTCTGCCTGTTCTATATCGACATCGACGCCTTCAAGGAGATAAACGACACCTTCGGTCACCTCGCCGGCGACACCACACTGGAGACCGTGGCAGAACGCCTGAGCGCGGCACTGCCCGAAGACTCCATCATAGGCAGGCTGGCCGGCGATGAATTTGCCGTCATCCTCGACGGGCTCGGCCCGGACGACAGCGGCAGGCAGCGGACCGACGGTCTCGCGCAGCTTCTGCTGAACAGGCTTGCAGATCCCTTCTTCGTTCAGGGCCATGAGGTTTTCATGACCGCCAGCTTGGGCGTTGCCTACTACCCGAAGGACGCGCCGAACGTCATTGACCTGATTCGCAATGCCGATGCCGCTCTCTATCACGCCAAGAAGTCCGGCGGCAATGTGTACTCCTATTACGAACCGGCGATGAACGAAGCGGCCGTCGAGCGCCTGATGACAAAGAGCAAGCTGAAGCGGTCGTTCGAGCGCGATGAACTGCTCGTCCATTACCAGCCCAAATACAACCTGGAAACCGGCGAGGTCTTCGGCGCCGAAGCGCTGGTCCGGTGGGAGCTCCCCGAGCGGGGCATGATCCTGCCGTCCGATTTCATCCCGATCGCTGAAGAGACGAATCTCATCATCGAGATCGGGGAATGGGTGCTGGATAAGGTTTGCGAAGACTTCCGGTTCTGGCAGCGTTCCGTATCGTCGCCAGGCCGTGTTTCGGTCAACCTGTCGCTGAAACAGTTGCGGCAACCGAATTTCACGCGCCGAATCAGCTCGATCCTGCGCAGCTACGAAGTTTCGCCCACCTCGCTCGAGCTCGAGATAACGGAAACGACGCTCATGGAGAATCCCGAGCGCACCATCAAGCTGCTGGACCAGCTGTATGCCCTTGGCCTGCATCTCGCAATCGACGACTTTGGCACCGGCTATTCTTCGCTGAGCGCGTTGCAGCAGTTTCCGATCAGCACGCTCAAGATCGACAAATCATTCGTGCGCCACATCTCCACGAATCCCGACGATGCGACGATCGTCGGCACGATCATCCAGATGGGCCGCAACCTGGACATGGATGTCGTTGCCGAAGGCGTTGAGAGCGAGGATCAGCTCGCCTTCCTGCAGAAACTCGGCTGCACCTACGTTCAGGGCCTGTTGTTCGGAGATCCCATGAGCTCCGACAGTTACCTCGAACTGCTCCTTGCGCAGGCCGAAGGCACGGACACGCACCGCGCACTTTTTGCCTGACTTTGCGCGCTTTCACTCCCCGCGGACATCATGCTTAAATACGCTATCCGATAAACGGGGCACGGTACTCGAACCCCTGACCGCCTGAAGTGAACTGATGAAGAATCTGACAAGAACTGTAATCGCAGCCGTCCTCTTTGCCTCGCCGCTGGTCGGCTTCGCCTGCGAATACCCTGAACGGCCGGCGCTCCCCGAAGGAGGCACGGCAACCAAGCAAGAGATGATCGCCGCACAGACCGCCGTCAAGGCGTTTCTCGCATCGATTGACGAGTATCTCGACTGCATCGAGCAGGAAGAGAAAGACGCCATTGCGGCCATGGACAATCCGGACGAAGAAACCATCAAGCGCCGCGACGAGCTACTGTCAAAACGTTTCGATGCGGCAAACGAAGAAAAATTTCTGTTTGGTGAGCAATGGAACCAGCAAGTCCGCGCCTATAACGCTCAGAAAGCCGAACAAAAACCGGAGTAGGACTTACCAGCGATATTTTCGGAAGTTCTGCGGATTGGCCCAGTCCGATGGATTGTTCCAATCGCGAGGCTGGTTGACGATTTCCGGATCGAACAAATAGCAACGCCCATCGATCGATGGGGACTGCACTTCCAGGAAACCCAGTGAGCGGAGCTCATCGGGCTTCCAGCTGCCGCCGGTGTCCAGGAGCAGGACCTTGTCGCAATGCACATCCCGAAGCCGCGACAGGAGCTGCTCCGCGTTGCTGCGAGACATGAAATCGAGGGGCGAAACGACGATGCCGAGTTCCACCCTCAATGACTGCGGTAGCTCATCCGCGCCCGACAGCGATTCGTAAGCCTGCTTGATGTCGACTCCCGGCATCTCTGAATCGGTCATGCCGATGGCCACCAGGCTCAGGTTAGGCTCGCCAAACCCGAGGTCTTCGAGTATTGACGTTATACGCAATGTCTGCCGGGTCATGCGTCAGAGCTTATTGATCTCGTCACGAAGGTCAAACTTGTTTTCCGTGACAATTCTCTCCAATACCCTGATCCGATCTTCCAGCGCATCGAGCTGCGCCTGTGTCTCCTCCGCCTGTGCACTCCTGTTTTCTTTTCGGTGGCGCAGCTTGAGATACTGCTGCACCGTGTTCGCGGCAAGCACGATCGCGACGATACAGACCACATAAAACATCGTGTTCATCAACACACCCCCTGGTTGCTGCCCGATCAGTCTTTCAGCCGGTCAAATTCACGGTCCAGCTGGTAACGCGACGACGTCACGTACTTCTCGAGACGCGCAAGACGCCGGTCCAGCGACTTGAACCGGCTGCGCACGTCGCTCATCGTCTGCGAGGGCGAGGAACGTACCGCCCTGTGGAACTCCGGGTCCACGGGCCGCGAATGGTCACGCCTGGAGACGCTGGGAATCAGGACCACGAGCGCCAGGTAGCCGATTATCGTCACCGGCATCGTAAAGAACGCAATGACGGCAAGTAATCGCGTTACCCCCAGATTGAAGCCGAAGTAATCGGCGATACCGGCGCAGACGCCGCCAAGCATCGCCTTGTCCGCGTTACGGTAGAAACGTCGCTCCGACATAGAAGCCTCGCTGGTCATTCTTCCCTCCATTGCCGCCTGCGTTCACGGCGCCAGAATTCATATTCCGAACGCAAACCGGAATAGATCAGCGGTTTTTCCCTTATCAACAGGGTCGCTGCAATATAGACGACCACAGTCAACCAGAAGAATACGAGCAGGCTGATCACCGCCAGGACCCGTACCGCCCCGACCTGCAGGTTGAAACGATCGGCCAGGCCCGCACAAACGCCGAAGATCCAGCCGTTCTCCCGATCGCGGTAGAAACCTCGGAATGGACCGTAGTCGATATTCCAGGTGCCTTGCGTCATCTATTGTCTCCTGTGTGTCGTTGAATCATCGTCGTCCAGGATCCGCTCCAGGGTCTCGATGCGCTCCTCGAGGCGCTGCGACAGCGTCCACAACTCTTCGAGCATGCGCTCGTCATCGCCCGAGATCTCACGTGTCTGCTTCCACTTCGTGATGAAATAGAAAATGACGATGATCGGCGCGAGGACCGTCAGGAACAGGATGACTGCGAGAGTCATGAGTGCATACATGCTCGCTTACTCCGCGTCCGGGGCTTGCCGCGATTCACCCTGTACGCGGCGTTTCAGCGCGTCGAACTCCTTCTGTACGGACTCTTCCGCTTCCAGGCTTGCGAATTCGTGGTTCAGGTCCTTCGGCAGGCCAAGGTCGTAGGCTTCGATACGACCCTCGACGTCATCGATGCGCCGCGTGTATTGCTCGAATCGAATCATTGCATCGTCGATCTTGTAGTCGTGAATCTTCTTGCGGGCCGCCAGCCGGCTGTTGGCCGTCTTGTGTCTTGCGAGCAGCGCCTTCTGACGCGCCTTGGCGTCCTCGCAGCTTCGCTTCCAGGCGCGCGATGTCGTCGTTCAGCTTCGCGAGCCCGTCGTCCACGGCCGCGTAATCCGACTTGACCGCGTCGGCTGCCGCCTGCGCCCGCGATTTTTCGACCAGCGCCGCCTTGGCCAGGTCTTCCCGTCCTTTGCGCAGCGCCAGCTCCGCCTTTTCGTCCCAATCCTCCAATCTCGGACTCGAGGTGACTCAAGCTTGCGATTGAGGTCCTTCTTGTCGGCGATCGATCGCGCAGCCGCGGACCGCACCTCGACGAGGGTGTCCTCCATTTCCTGGATCATCAGCCGGACGATCTTTTCGGGATCCTCTGCCTTGTCCAGGATCGCGTTGATATTGGAGTTCACGATGTCGCTGAATCTCGTGAAAATACCCATGATGTGTCCTCTTGATGGCGTGAATGTCACCAATACAGCTGCAGAATCCGTGCCAAAGGCTATTGATGATCACGTAATTTGTTGTTTTTCAGGTATTTATGTCCATTTTATGGCGACACAGCCGCTCCCCTGGATTGGTGAGAAATGCCATTTTTGCTAATTATTGCTTTTTATGCTAATTCATGGCTGAATACGCCAATGGCGGCCGAACGACCCTACACAGCCCATCATCGGCGAGGCACCCGTGTTCCTGGAAATGCTCGAACACGTCTCCCGGGCGGCACCGCTGTCAAAGCCGGTGCTGGTCGTCGGTGAGCGCGGCACCGGCAAGGAACTGGTTGCCTCGCGACTGCACTTCCTGTCGGGTCGCTGGGAGTCGAGCGTCGTCAAGGTCAACTGCGCAGCGCTGACCGAGATCGATCCTCGAATCGGAGCTGTTCGGCCACGAGGCCGGCGCGTTCACCGGCGCGGTCAAGACCGCACGTCGGACATTTCGAGCGCGCCGACGGCGGCACGCTCATCCTCGACGAACTCGCGACGATTTCGCTGCGCATGCAGGAGAAGATCCTGCGCGTGATCGAATACGGCGAGATCCAGCGGGTCGGCGGCAGCGAGACCTTGCAGGTCGACGTGCGGATCGTCGGCTCGACCAATGCCGATCTGCGGCAGCTGGCTGCCGACGGCAGATTCCGCGCGTGACCTCCTGGACCGGCTTGCATTCGACGTGATCACGGTGCCGCCGCTGCGCGAGCGCGTCGAAGACATTCTGCCGCTCGCCTACGCTTTCGCGATCAACATGGCGAGTGAACTGAAGCGCGAACTGTTTCGCCGGTTTCGGCGTCCGCGCATCGTCGTCGTTGCTGCGGCACGACTGGCCCGGCAACGTCCGGGAGCTGAAGAACACGATCGAGCGATCCGTTTACCGGGAGCCCGATGCGGAAAAGCTGATTACGAAGATCGCTTTCGATCCGTTCGATTCACCCTTCAAGCTGCACGTCAGCCGTATCGACAGCGCCGACACGGCGAGAGAAACGTCACGCCACTACTGCCGATGAGGCTGACGGAACGCCTGGAGGAGACGGAAAAGGAATTCCTGCGCGCTGCGCTGGAGAAGGCCCGCTTCAACCAGACCATGGCCGCAGAATTACTCGGCCTGAGCTACCACCAGTTCCGCGGCAAGCTGCGCAAGTACGGGATCAGCACCCAGCCGAGGTAATCAGGACTCGTCGCGATAGCGGCGAACGTAGATCGCCGCAGTCGCAAAAAGACCGCAGACGACGACGCCGACCCATACGGAGGGACTAAGCAGGAAATTGCCGATGTCGATATGCGCGAGCAGGCTGACTACTTCCTCGTTCACCCGCATGCGCTCTTCGTCGAAGAAGTGCTCGATGTCCATTTCCCTGAACAGTGGAATCATTTCGCCGCGTCCGAATACCGCACTCGCAAAGATCTTCGACCTGAAGAATATCCACTCGATGATCGGAATGATGATCAGCGGCATGAACGCCATGAGCAACGGCGATCGCTTCGTGAACGCCGAGACAAACAGGAACCAGCCGATGAAGGGAGACATCCATATCGCGCTTGCCACCGTGACGACCAGCGCTGCCGCCCAGTTGTCGAACAGCGTTACAGAACCCCAGACCAGGTGCGCTGCGTTACCGCCTTTGACCATCACCCACCCGGTGGTTATCACCAGGTTGACGAGATGCGTGACGATGATTGCCGCGACGGTGAACAGTGGCAGCACGATGACCGCCGTCAGCAATTTCGAAATGACGGTTTCAGCATCGGTAATCGGTAGCGAGCGCCAGAACAGGATGCTCTTGTCCTTGCGCTCGGCATACAGTGAATCGAGCGCTGTAGAACGTGGTGCAGGATTGCGAGGGCAAACAGGAAGACCCACGAGGTGCCGAGGAAGAAGACGGTCAGCGCGGCTCGCCGCTCGGCGTCGCCGGCGATGTTCGAGGCGCCGAACAACGCGATGTTGACCTCCTTGTCGAACGCAGAGACCGTTACCATCCCCGCCAGCGAAACCAGCGACACGATCACGGCGATCGCGATCGGCGTTACGTAGATCGAGCGATGCTCCCAGATCTCGCGCTTGATCAATGCCAGCTGGTGTCCAATCATGCCGCGGCTCCTTTCACCTTGGCGACGAACAGGTCGGCAATCGACGGCGTATGCAGTTCACCCAGTTGCCCGAGCTGCGCACGGTCCGGCTTCTCGAACAGCATGATCTTCTTGCCAAATACGTCGCGCTCTGCGATGGGGCCGATCGCGCGCGCCTGGTCGGCTTTTTCGCCCGATGCCAGGAGTTCCACGTAGTCTTCACCCAGCGAATCCATCGACGTATCGAGAATTATCCGGCCCTCGTTGATGAACATGATGTCGGTCAGGATGTTCTCGATCTCCTCCACCTGGTGTGTCGTTACCAGGATGGTTCGCTCTTCGTCGAAATAGTCCGACAGCAGGTTCGCGTAGAACTCCTTGCGGAAGATGATATCGAGGCCGAGCGTCGGTTCGTCGAGCACCAGCAACCGGGCGTCGATGGCGGCGATGATCGCGAGGTGCAACTGCGTGACCATGCCCTTCGAAAGTTCCCGAACCCTGGCGTCCCTGCGATTGTTCACCTTGGTCTTCGCGAGCAGCGCCTCGGCCTTGTCGCGCGAGAAATTCGGATGCGTCGATTCGACGAAGTCGAGCAACTGGGAGACGCGGATCCAGCGCGGCAGGACGGCGACGTCCGCGATGAAACAGATGTTCTGCATCAGTTCCTTGCGCTGCCGGAACGGATCCAGACCGAGAACGGAAAGCTCGCCCTCGCAGTCGGTGAGCCCGAGCACGGCCTTGAGCAAAGTCGTCTTGCCGGCGCCATTCGGACCGATCAGGCCCATGATCTTGCCTTTGTCGATGTCGAAGCTGACGTTGTCGACGGCGCAAACCTTGCCGAAGTGCTTCGACACACCGCGAGCGCTAACCAGGCTAGTCATCGTTGGTTCCATCGTCCGCGGACTCGGCCGATCGTGACAGGAGCTCTGTCGCATCGAGTCCGAGCCTGTCTATGGTCTGCAACACCTTGGGCCATTCCTTTTCGACGAAACGCCGGCGTTCGTCCTTCAGCAGCTGCTGCCGCGCACCGTCGGTCACGAACATGCCGCGGCCGCGCTTTTTTTCGACGAGCCCTTCGTCGACGAGTTCCTGGTAGCCCTTGAGCACAGTGAGGGGATTGAGCCGGTATTCGGCGGCTACATTGCGGACCGAAGGCAGGGCGTCGCCATCGCCGAGTACGCCCTCGAATATCATGTCCACGACGCGATCGCGCAGCTGACGATAAATCGGCAGGTCTTCACTCCACTTCGGATCCATCGATCCCTCGCTATGCGCCGGCAACACGACAGGTCAACACGCCTGCGTCCGCCCGAACGTAAAAAAGTGCCGGCCTGCGGCTGCAGGCCGGCACAACAACTCCGTCGCTACTTTACTCGCCTTGGTGACGGAAAATGAACCGTTGGGAAAAATCATGCCGTTACTCGTCGCCGGGCACCCGCACGGCCTGGTAAGGCACGCGGTCGGAGCCGTCGTCGGCACCGACCGACACCGGCGTGGCCGGTCCTGCGATCAGGGCGATCGTCATCAGCAACATGATCGTGATGCTCACGATCTCGTTCAGATATTGGGCCACCTTGTTTTTCACCGCCGGTCTCCGCAGTCATTGCTTACTGAGCTAGTGTTATAGTTGACTATAACACCATTTCGACAATTTACAAGCCCTGCAACCGCAAAACTAACCCCGTCGCCGGTCTGCGCTCGTTTATCAGGCTGTATGCCAGCGAAAGTATTTCAAAACAACAACTTGTGAGATCCGCGCCGCGGCCTGCGCCGCCCGCGCTTTCGCAATCGCCGAGCCTCGCCTATGCTGCGCGCATGGAGCACAGACCTGAGGACAGTGCGCTCATGTTGCGCTACCGCGATGGTGACGTGGCCGCTTTCGAGGTCCTGTACCGGCGTCACAAGGACCCGCTGTTCCGCTACCTGCTCAGGCTCTGCCGGCATCGCGCGGCGGCGGAAGACGTCTTCCAGGACGTCTGGGGCAAGATCATCAAGTCGCGCGACAATTACCGGCCCACGGCAAAATTCACCACCTTCCTGTATCACGTGGCGCGCAACTGCTTCATCGATTACATCCGCCGCAACAAGCGCCATGGCGACACGGCGGACATCGAGCCTGACTCGCAGCCCCACGGCGCGGACTGCCCGGAAACACTGGTCGAGAAGAGCCTTGCGCGGCGCCGGCTGGACGCTGCGCTCGGATCGCTGCCGGAGGAACAGCGCGACGTATTCCTGCTGCACGAAGAGGCGGGGCTCAGCCTGGACGACATCGCCATGATCACGGACTGCAAGCGGGAAACGGCCAAGAGCAGGCTCCGTTATGCGGTCGGGAAGCTGCGTGCGGCACTTGACGACACACCGGAGACAGCATGAGCGACAAGCGCAAGAACAGCGACGAAACGGTCGACCCGCGTGTCTCGGCGGCCTATCGGGAGCTGGCCGATGAACGATCGCCCGGGCATCTCGACCACGCCATCCTGAACGCCGCACGCGGCGCCGCGAAACCCAGATGGAACCGCGCCGTTGCGTGGCTGCGCCCTGCGGCGTGGGTCGCCACGATCGGCGTGTGCCTCGCCATCGTTGTCGAGATCGCACTGCTGCCCGAACAGGACCCTGCCGGACTTGCCCCTGTCTCCGAGGACGCGTTGCCGGCCACGGCGACGAAGCGCCTCGAGAGAGCCGCCCCGCAGACCGCTGAGCCGGCGGCGGCGCGGCCCGCGCAAAAGCTCTCGCGCGACAGGCTCGAGGAAAGGCAGGGGCGCTCCGACGAAGCCGAGGCATTGAACCGGATTCAGGACTCGGACGCAGAAGGGGCTGTCGTCAAGGGCGAGACAGCCCCCTTGCAGCTGCAGAGCGCCCCGGCCAGCGCGCGGGAGCTCGCGACGGAACGGTATTGCGACGAATCGCAGACCGTCGATCCGAATACCTGGCTGGCGTGCATACTCGAACTCGAGCGCCAGGGACTGCTCGACGCGGCGCGGCTGGAACGGGACCTGTTGACGCAGGCGTTTCCGCCCCCGGAACTGCCCTGATTTCGGTTGTTCCCGATGTCCCGGGCTGAGGGCGATGCTAGAATCGCCGGCCCCGGTTATTGCAAAGTCGTGCTGCAGGCTGGCCGGGGGACGGCAGCATCCATTCAGACCGGCTAACAGGGAAAAACACCATGAAATCACCCGTTCGCGTAACGATCACCGGGGCCGCCGGGCAGATCGGCTATCAACTCGCCTTTCGGATTGCTTCCGGGCAGATGCTCGGCAGCGACCAGCCCGTCGTGTTACAGCTGCTCGAGATTCCGCAAGCCCTGGATGCCCTGAAGGGCGTGGTCATGGAACTCGACGATTGTGCATTCAGAACGCTCGCAGGCGTCGTGGCTACCGACGATCCGAACGTTGCTTTCAAAGACAGCGATTACGCGCTGCTCGTTGGCGCCCGGCCACGCGGCCCGGGGATGGAGCGCAAGGACCTGCTGGAGGCAAACGCTGCGATCTTCTCGGTGCAGGGCAAAGCCATCAACGACCATGCAAGCCGCGACATTCGCGTGCTCGTCGTCGGCAATCCCGCCAACACCAATGCGCTGATCACCAGCAGCAATGCACCCGATATCGATCCGGCCAACATCACGGCCATGACCCGGCTGGACCACAACCGCGCCATCGCACAACTCGCGCAGAAAACCGGCAGCCACGTCAGCGACGTGCAGCAGATGATCATCTGGGGCAACCACTCGGCGACACAGTACCCTGACGTCAACCACGCGAGCGTTGCCGGCAAGCCGGCCAGGGGGCTTGTCGACGAGGCCTGGCTGACGGACGACTTCATTCCCGTGGTCCAGCAGCGCGGCGCGGCAATCATCAAGGCGCGCGGCGCTTCTTCGGCGGCGTCGGCGGCGTCGGCAGCCATCGATCACATGCACGACTGGGCGCTGGGCACCCATGGTGACGACTGGGTCAGCATGGCAATCCCTGCGGACGGCAGCTACGGCATCGAGCCGGGCGTGATCTACTCGTACCCGGTGCGCTGCAGTGGCGGCAAGTACGAAATCGTGCAGGGCCTCGACATCGACGAGTTCAGCCGCTCGCGCATGGACGCCACGGACGCCGAATTGCGCGAAGAGCGCGCTGCGATCGAGTCCTTGCTTTGACGTGACACACTCGATGGCGCGGCTCGCGTCACGATGTTAGTGTCTGTTTCAAACGCAATTTCCTGAATCGGGAGTTTCTCGCGTGTCCAGTTTCATCGTGAGTCTTTTCTGGTTTCTGCTGTTCGTAGGCGGCGCCATCTATCTCGCCTACCAGCGGATCGACCTGCGCACGTCGACGATCGCAGCAGGACTCGCGGTCCTGGCGTACACGATCTTCGGCGAAGGCAGCTTCCTTTGGAAGCTGGTCCTGTGGGCGGCGTTCGGCGCCATGATCGTGCCCAACCTGATCGAGTTCCGGCGCGAGAAGATCACCAAACCGCTACTCGACGTCTACCGCAAGATGTTGCCGTCGATGTCCGACACGGAGCGAGAGGCACTCGAAGCGGGCAACGTCTGGTGGGAAGGCGAATTGTTCTCCGGCATGCCGGAGTGGGACCGCCTGATGTCCTATCCCGCGCCAAAGCTCTCCGAGGAAGAACAGGCGTTTCTCGACGGCCCCTGCGAAGAGCTGTGCCGGATGATCGACGACTGGGAGATCTGCCACGAACGTGCCGACATGCCCAAAGAAGTCTGGGACTACATCATCGAGCAGAAATTCTTCGCGATGATCATTCCCAAGCAGTATGGCGGACTGGAGTTCTCGGCCTACGCGAATGCCTGCGTCATCATGAAGCTCGCGAGCCGCAGCGCGACGGCCTCGTCGACGATCGGCGTGCCGAATTCGCTGGGCCCGGCCGAACTGCTGCTGCACTACGGCACCGACGAACAAAAGGACCGCTACCTGCCGGGTCTCGCGGCCGGCAAGGAGATCCCGTGTTTCGCCCTGACGTCACCGCAGGCCGGATCCGATGCCGCATCGATCATCGACAGCGGCGTCGTCTGCAAAGGCGAGTGGGAAGGCGAGACCATCGTCGGCATTCGCCTGAACTGGGACAAGCGCTACATCACGCTGGCGCCCATCGCGACGGTGCTCGGACTCGCTTTCAAGCTGTACGACCCGGATCACCTGATCGGCGACAAGGACGAATACGGCATCACCGCCGCGCTCATCCCGACCGACACGCCCGGGGTGACCGTCGGCCGTCGCCATCATCCGCTGACCATCGGGTTCCAGAACGGCCCGACGTCCGGCAAGGACGTCTTCGTGCCGACTCGACTACATCATCGGCGGCCAGGAGATGGCCGGCAAGGGCTGGAAGATGCTGGTCGAGCTGCTGTCCGTCGGCCGCGCGATCACGCTGCCGTCGACCGCGGCAGGCGGCGGCCAGGCAGCGAGCTACGCGACCGGCGCATACGCCATGCTTCGCAAGCAGTTCAATACCTCGATCGCCAATTTCGAAGGCGTCGGCGAGGCGCTGACCCGAATCGCCGGCTACAGCTACATCATGAATGCCGCCGTATCGGTGACCTCCGGTGCGATCGACCAGGGCGAGAAGCCGGCGGTACCGTCCGCGATTCTCAAGTACCACTGCACCGAGCTGGGCCGCAAGGTCAGCAACGACGCGATGGACGTGCACGGCGGCAAGGCCATCTGCTGGGACCGAACAACTATCTCGGCCGCGGCTTCATGGCCACCCCGATCGCGATCACCGTCGAGGGCGCCAACATCCTGACGCGCAGCCTGATCATCTACGGACAGGGCGCGATACGCTGCCATCCGTTCGTGCTGCGCGAGCTCGCTGCGGCCGGCGACGAGGACATCGACCGCGGCCTGATCGAATTCGACGATGCGCTCTTCGGCCACATCGGCTACGCGATCAGCAACGTGGCGCGCTCGTTCTTCCTCGCACTGACGCATGCGAAGTTCAGCAAAGTGCCGCTCAATACGCCGACGCGGCGCTACTACCAGAACATCAATCGCTACAGCGCCGCGTTCGCGCTGGCGTCGGACTTCGCGATGCTGACGCTCGGCGGCGACCTCAAGAAGCGCGAACTGCTGTCGGCGCGGCTCGGCGACGTGCTCAGCTCGATGTACCTCGCGTCCTGCGTGCTCAAGCATTTCGAGAACCAGGGTCGCCGCGCCACGGACCTGCCGCTCGTCGAATGGTCCGTGCGCACGCTGATGTACCAGGCCCAGGAAGCGCTGCACTCGTTCCTGCAGGAACCTGCCGAACCGCTGGGCGGCGACATTCCTGCGCATTTTCATCTTCCCGCGCGGCCGCACCTACTCCGCACCATCCGACGATCTCGTGCACAAGGTCGTGGAGCTGGTGACCGCGCCTGGCGAGGCGCGCGAGCGGCTGAGCGAACAGGCTTACACGACCGTCGAGCCCGGCAACCCCATCGGACTGTTGGAGGAAGCGCTGCGGCTGAGCATCGAACTCGCCCCGCTGGAGCGCAGGCTGCGGCAGGCCTACAAGGAAGGGCTCATCAGCGCCGAGTACCTCGGGCACGCAGATCGACGAAGCGGCAAACGCCGAGGTCATCGACAAGGACGAGGCCGCGAAACTGCGCGATTACCATGACAAGGTGTTCGCGCTGCTCGCCGTCGACGACTTTGCGCCGGAGGATCTCAGGCGGACGACCGGCAGAGCAGGCGGAGACAGGCGCTCGCCAAAGCCGGCGAAGAAAGCCGCCAAGCGCAAGCAGGCGCCGCGAAAGAAGGTCTCCGGCAGAAAAAGGCCGGCCGCAAGAAAAACACCGACACCGAATAGGGACCGATGACAGTTCGCTCCGGGCCCATCTATGAAAGCCGCGTTTTCGTAGAGCCGGAATCGGTCGGCGACTACGACGCCTGGTTCGGAGGAACGTGCGAACGTGCCCGGCACGATCCCGGGCATCGTCGACGTCGTCTCCTTCGAGGATCGAGTCCGGATGACGAGGGCCGTCCCGGCAGGGTCTGCCAGTTCACGCTCGAAGACGACGAGGCCCTCGAGCGCTTCGTCGACGAAGGCGCGACGGATATCGAAGCCGAGGCGCTCGAGCGGTTCGGCGAGCGGATTTCGTGGCAGGAGCGCGATCCTGCGCGAAGACGAGTTCCGCGAACTGCCGGCCGGCGAAATGCCGGAATGCCTCAACTGCGGCGCTCACCTCAGGGGACAGTACTGCGGCAATTGCGGCCAGCGCGCGCAGCAACGGCTCATCAGCCTGTGGGAACTGGTGCGCGATGCTTTCGGCGACCTGTTCGAACTCGACTCGCGCCTGTGGCGGACGCTGGTTCCACTGGTCATCCGGCCGGGCCGCCTGACGCACGACTACCTGCAGGGCCGGCGCGCCCGCTACATGCCGCCGTTTCGCATGTATCTCGTCCTCAGCCTGCTGTTCTTCCTGGTTGCCTTTTTCGACCCGCGCGAAACCTTCGGCATCTTCTTCGAGCCCCAGACACAGGAGGAGCAAGACGCCGAGCAGCAGGGCGAGGCATCCGAGAAACAGCGCGAGGCGAGAGATATCGCCGAGGAGGTCCGCAGGGATCTCGCAGAAGAAGGGCTCATCGTTGGTTCGGGCGAATTGTCGGTTCCAGAGGGCGAGGAATCCGAGCCGGGGCTGAATATCCGCATCAACGGTGACGGTGGAGCGGAAACGGATTGCCAGGTCGACGAATTCGATATCAATGGCCCCGACTGGCTGAAGCGGCGACTGACGCCCGAGCGCCTCGTACGCATCTGCGAGGAGATGAAGAAGGACAACGGCCGCCAATTCCTGAGTAATCTCTACGACAATCTGCCGATGGCGCTGATCGTCTTGCTGCCGATCATGGCGTTCGTGCTCAAGGCGCTGTACCCGCTGTCACGTCGCTACTACGTCGAGCACCTGCTGTTCTTCGTGCATTTCCACGCCTTCGCGTTCCTGATCCTGACCCTGCAGATCCTGCTGGGCCGGGTTAATTCCATGCTGCCAACCCCTGAAGCGATCGGAATACTGGTCATCATTGCCGCCTCGTTCTACGTTCCCGTGTACCTTTTTATCGCGATGCGCCGCGTGTACGGGCAGGGGCGCCTGATCACGGCAGCCAAATACGCCATTCTGACGCTGGCCTACCTCACGGGACTCACCGTTACGATGCTCGGCGCCGTCACCATGGCAGCGTTCTCGGTAGGCGCTGCCTGAGACTGCGGGTGGACGCGACGAGGGAAACACCTATTATTATGGCAACAGCAGACGCAAGAAGAACAAATCCCACCGACCGGCAGCGGTCCCGAAAAATATTTAGTTGAGCAGCAGGGCCGGGGACACTAAAATTCCCGGGCTAACCAAAGTCCAGCCTATGAATCAACCCACCAGGAAACCCATCGGAATATCGGGCCTCGCCGCCTACGTGCCGCCCTATCGCGTGTGGCTCGAGGACTGGTGCGAGTGGACCGGTGGGCATTGGCCGAAGTTGCGCGATGTCGTGGGGCGCAGTTTCCGCATGCGCGGGCCCAACCACAGCGTCTACACCATGGCGGCAACAGCCGTCATGCGCCTGATCGAGCAATACGAGGTGGACCCCGCGCGAATCAAGTTCCTGGGGCTGGGCACCGAATCGAGCACCGACAACTCGGCCGGCTCGATCATCATTAAAGGCATGGTCGACCGGGCCCTGGAGGCTCGCGGCCTGCCGCCGATCTCGCGCAGCTGCGAGGTACCCGAGTTCAAGCATGCCTGCCTGGGCGGCGTTTACGGCATGAAGGGCGCAATCAGGCACCTGGCACTCGATGGCGCAGGCGGCCAGGCGATCGTGGTCTGCGCGGATATCGCCGAATACGCGCGCGGCTCCAGCGGCGAACCCACCCAGGGCGCAGGTGCCGTGGCGATGCTGCTGGAGGAAGATCCGAAGCTTACGGTTGTCGATCTCGTCGGCTCCGGCTCGGCGTCCGATTACCGCATCATGGACTTCCGCAAGCCGATGGTGCGCTTCTGCGGCCAGGACCGTTCGGAGTCACACCATATCCAGGACTTCCCGGTCTTCAACGGCAAGTACTCGACCACCTGCTACGTCGACGAGACGCTGCACGCACTGGCCGACATGTACGAGAAGCGCCGGCTGAGCCCCGGCGAATACCTGCGTTCGCTGAGCACCGTATTCATGCACCGGCCGTACCGGCGCATGCCCGAGACCGGGTGGGCGATTTCCTACCTGTTCGCCCTCGGCCAGGGTGGCCCCGACGACCACGCCGAACTCGCTGCCTATTGCGATGCGGCCGGCGTGGATTCACGGGCGGTGCTGGACGAAATGCACGCCAGCCCGCGCGTCGCCAAGCTCGCTCATCCGGAGCGCCTGCAGTACGAGGCCTACCCACTGACGATGGCCGTCCTGCGCGCGTTCCGCGCCTCGGACAGTTACAGCCGGGAAGTCCTCGACAAGCTCGCGCTGGGCAGCGAGATGATGCGCGACCTGGGCAACCTGTACACGGCTGCCCTGCCCGCATGGATGGCAGCGGGATTCGAGCAGGCGCTCGCCGAAGACCGCCTCAGTGCGGGCGAAGAAGTGCTGACGCTCGGCTACGGCAGCGGCGATGCCGCCGAAGTCATCCCGTTCTTCATGGCCGATGGCTGGCGCGAGGCTACCGCGGCAATACGCTTCGGCGATGCCATGCAACATGCCATCGACATCACGTTCGAGCAGTACGAGGCCCTGCATGCCGGGCGCCGCGCTCCCGGCCTCGATTACCTGCCCGTCAACGAGTTCGTGATCGATCGCGTCGGCCACTCCGACGACCGTCACTTCAGTGATCTCGGGATCGAATATTACAAGTATGTAGGTTGAGACACGGCTTGCCGAACAGCGGCAGGCCTGTTCGCTCAAGGGGCGTTTCGGGCGCTCGAATAATCCTCCAGAACAACCGAATGCTCTGTCTTCAGGGCGTCCCATTCCAGCTTGAACCAGGGCGTGAAACGCCCCGGATTCTGCTCCAGCTCCGCATCCAGCGTCTCGGCAGTCACGAAACGAATCGCCGCAATCTCCTCCGCGTTCGCCCGCACATCGTCATCGATGCGACCCAGGAAGACGTGGCAAAGCTCGTGCTCTGAGCCCAGGTCTCCGTACGAGGCCTGGTAGCGGAATTTGTAAACGAAACGGAGATCCGCCGCGAGATTCAGTTCTTCGTCGAGGCGACGCTCGGTTGCGGTAGCCATCGATTCGCCCTGCCGCGGATGGCTGCAGCAACTGTTCGACCAGAAACCCGGCCACAGGCGTTTCGACGACGCTCGCTGCTGCAACAGCAACTCGCCCGCCGCGTTGAACAGGAACGCCGAGAACGCGCGGTGCAGGACGCCATCGCCGTCGTGGCATGCGGCTTTCGACAGCTCGCCCTGCTCCCTGTCGTCCTCGTCGACGAGTATCAGTTTTTCGTCGTCCGACGAAACCACGCGGTTTACGTTGTCCAATGCAATTCCCTGTTGCTGCTCAGATCGATCGTGGAATAACCGGCAGAACGCAATGCCGTGACGACCTGGTTCACGGTACCCGGGCAGACCGCGACGATCGATCCGCCGCCGCCTGCGCCGGTCAGTTTGGCTCCCGCCGCACCCGCCTTGCGCGCGATATCGACCATGCGTTCCAGCTCCGGCGTCGACACGCCGAGCGCGTTCAGCAATCCCTGGCAGATGTTCATGAGTTGCCCGAGTTCTTCGTAGTCGCCCGCGACGAGCGCCTTCGCGCCGGCGACGCTCAATGCATCGATCTGGTCGAAGATCGCATCGAACGCGGCGGGACGCGCGTCATGGCGCTTGCGTACGCCGGCAACCTGCTCGTGCGTGACGCCCGGCTGTTGGCTGCAGGCGACCACGACCGGCGGGCGTTCTGCCAGCTCCAGTTCCTCGACAACGAACGACTCGTGCCTGCAGAACAGCATGGGGCGGGCGAAGGTGGCCAGTGTATTGTCGACACCCGACGGATTGCCGTGCGCCAGCTTCTCGCAATCGAAGGCGATTTCGTTGACGCGGTCATCATCGAGCGACAGTCCGAGCAGTGTGTCGAATGCCCGCACGATCGCGACGGCGAACGCCGCGGAAGAGCCAAGCCCCATGCCGCGCGGCAGCGCAGACCGCACGCGGATCGAGAAGCCTTCCCGGCCAACGCCGAGGTTTTCGAGAATTCGGCGCACGGCGGCATCGACACCGCCCCCATCCGGCGAGATGCTGCTGGACAAGCCCCAGTCCGGGACCTCGAGCGTGAGGCCGGCCGCCTCCTTGACGGTGGCCGTCACACCGCCCGCGATCGGCAGCGCGAGCGCGTGCTTGCCGTAGACGGCTGCGTGCTCGCCCAGCAGGATGACCTTGCCGGCGGCCACGCCCATCGGCGCATCGTCTTGCGGCCGCTGCTCTTCGAGCTTTGCGGCGATTTCGCGCGCGCGCGTCTCGCTGATTTCTCCGCTGGCGATCAATTCCTCGACGGCTTCATCGAAACGGTCGCCGGCAACGCCGGCTGCGGCGACCAGGCTGCGCGCGTGCAGGCGCATGTGGCCCTTCTGAATGCCGCTCGTCGCAAGCGCGCGCAACGCAGCGAAATTCTGCGCAAGCCCTACCGCCGCCATCAGTTGCGCCAGCTCGACCGCGGAGTCGACACCCGCGATCCTCAGTCCCAGCGCGGCCGCCGGGTTTGCCGCCAGCGTTCCGCCCACCGTGCCAACCTTCAGCGGCACGCGGATTTCTCCGACGAGCTCGCCTGAGGCGCCTTTGCTCCAGCGAGACAGCGGGCGGTACCGGCCGTCGATGGCCGCATAGGCATGTGCGCCGGCTTCTATTGCTCGCCAGTCGTTGCCGGTGGCGATCGCGACAGCGTCGATACCGTTCATGATGCCCTTGTTGTGCGTGGCCGCCCGGTAGGGGTCTGCAGATGCGATATCACTGGTCGTGACAATCGCGTCGCGAACCGCCTCGCCGTCAAAATCGCCGGTGGCCAGCCGTTCGGCCGGGTAGCTTACCCGTGCCGTCACGATCGACCGGTCAGCCAGGTTCGACAGGATCCGCATCGCCACCTTGCCGCCGCTGATCGCCGCGATGCGCGGCGCGAGTGCTTCGCAGATCGTGTTGACGAGGTTTGCGCCCATGGCATCCCGCGTGTCCACGAGCAGGTGCACCGCGAGCGCAGCATCTCCGCCCGGCAGCGACAGCCGGCGCACTTCGAGGTCGCGGACGCCGCCGCCCCTCTTGCCGAGGCGCGGGTGTACCGCGTTTGCCGCGGCGAGCAGTTCGTCCGCCGCGGCATCAATGCGGCCGGCTGCCGATTCCACATCCGCGATGTCCGTTACGTGAACCTGTCCGGCCAGCAACGATTCGTCGCAGCGCGCCTCGAAACCGCCGCACTTGCGGGCGAGCGCCGCGGCAAAGCTCAGTCCCGCGACGATCGAAGGCTCCTCGACGACCATCGGCGCCAGGCGGACGCTGCCGTTGACGATGAAATTGGGCACGATGGCGAACGGCAGCCCGAACACGCCAATGACGTTCTCGATGATCTTGTCCGCGGCCGCGGGCAGCAGCACATGGCGGCCATCGCGCAATGCCGCCGCGTCGCCGGCCGACAGCAGGCCGCGCTGTTCGAGCCGGTCGATGCGCTGCCGGATGTCCAGCCGGTAGAATCCGGATATCGGGGAATCGGTCACAATAGGTCTTCGTCGTGCAACATCGCGCCGCGAGGATCGATAGTCAGCGCGAGTTGCGCAAATCCGGAGCGTGCCGCCACATCCCCGAATGATGCCAGCGATGCCCTGTCCGTCGCCAGCGCGACGCCGATGTCGCCGCCGCCCGCCCCGCAGGGTTTGTAGACCACGCCCTCAGCGGCTGCCAGTTCGGCCAGGGATGCGTGGCCCGCATCGAAAATACCGAGGCCATGAGCCCGGTCGAAGCGCAGCAGGTCCTCGGTGTAGTCGCGAAGTGCTGCAAGCACGGACGCAGCCTCGTCACTCCCGAACGCGGCCGCAACCGCTGCCGACGCGCGGCTCAGCGCGCTGCGCGAGGTGCTGTCCGGCTGGTCCGCGAATTGCGCGAGCCTGGCGCGGGTACCGGCGGCGACGCCGCTCCACAGCACACTGAAGTACAGGCCGCCGGGCCATTGCACGGGCTTCGACCGCCGCTGCGCCATGCGGTATTCGATTGCGCCGCCGGCGATACTGCAGGCGATGTCGACGCCGCTGCCCGAGCCACCCTGAAACTGCCGATGTGCGGCATGCGCAACCTTTGCCGCACGCTCCCCGCCAAGCGACTCCAGCGCAGTTGCAAGCGCGGCCGTCAGGGCGGCACTCGACCCCAGCCCGATCTTGCTGCCGTTGTCGGGATCGCGGAACGCGCATGTGTCGAGGGAAATCGCCAGAAAACCGTCGGCAAGCACCGGCCGCGCTGCGTGCCAGACCGCCTCGAACAGCCCGAAATCCTGGCCGTCGCCCAGCCAGGTCATCCCGCCCGCCGCCGTGCTGAAGCGCCCGACGGCGGTCGTGAATCCGGGGGCCCGGACGACGTGGTGATCCGCATCGTGCGGTTCGATCACCACGACCGCGCGACGATCGACGGCCACGCAGATCGCCGGAGCGCCGTCCAGCACCGCGTACTCGCCCGACAGCACGAACTTGCCGGGGGCGCTCGCCGCAGTCCGCATCAGTCGCCGTTCGCCCGTGCCGCGCCCGGACCGATGCCGCTCACGAGTACGGTCTCGACACCGTCGGTATCCGACAGGGCGTCGACAACGCGTGTCTCGTCCTCGGGCTGGCAGATCACCTTGACCTGCGGCCCCGCATCGATCGTAAAAAATGCGGCGGCACCCTGCGCCTGGAGTTCGCGTACGCGCTCGAGGCATGCGAGCGTCGCGGCATTCCAGTACACCACGGGAGGGCGCGACGTCCACATGACCGAGTGCATCTTCAGGCAGTTGTGTTCGGCGATGCTGGCCAGCTTGCCGAAGTCACGGACGGCGATCGCATCCCTCGCCGTCGCGAGATCCATGTCCTGCTCCTCGATCCAGCGCGAATAGAAGGGCGAGGTCCTGCGGCTGATCTCCATGGCTTTGCCGGAGCTGACGGGCTTGGGCGCCTTCGAGGTGACCGCAGCCACCACTCGCAGGGGCCAGGCCTCGGCATCGAGTATCGTGGCGACGTCGATGCCGTCGGCAGCGTTGCGAAGCTCGACGAAGCCGCCGTACAGCGAGCGCGCGGCGGATCCCGACGCCCGTCCCGCCATGCCGGCCAGCTCGTCAACGGTGGTTTCGCGGCCGCCGGCCGCTGCAGCAGCCACCACCAGGGCCGCGAAGGATGAAGCCGACGACGCCAGTCCGGCCGCGATCGGAAAATTGCTCTCACTCGTTACGCGCGCCCGCAGCCGATCGGCGCCGAGCACGTTATCGAGGCAACGGGAAACCCGCGGCAGCATGGGCCGGGCCGCGCGCCCATTGACCTCGAGTTCGTCGTCATCCAGCGCGCCGTCGAGGTCCACCTCCATCGTGGTGTAAAGCTCGGCGAGCGTCACCGAGATCGAACCCACGGCGGGAAGGTTGCGCTGACTGTCGCGTTTTCCCCAGTACTTGATGAGCGCGATATTGGGTTGGGCTCTCGCAGTTGCCCTCATGATGCTGGATTCCGGCTTGATCGAAGCAGACAGGACAGCGGATTATAGCCCAGAGACGGTGGCGCCCCGGCACCGGAAAAAGTGTACGCTACCGGGTCGATCAATCGCCAGCTGAACGCGGTGCCGGACAATTTCGAACAACGCATCCCCCACTACGTCCGCCGTGTCGAGGCAAAGCTCGACGGCGTGCTGCCGGGCAGCGACGTAAAACCGACCCGCCTGCATGAGGCGATGCGCTACGCGATCTTCAACGGCGGCAAGCGGGTACGTCCGCTGCTGGTCTACGCGGCCGGCGAGGCCCTCGGCGTTCCGGAATCGCTGCTCGATTCGCCGGCTGCCGCGATCGAACTCATCCATGCGTTCTCACTGGTGCACGACGACCTCCCTGCGATGGACGATGACGATTTGCGCCGCGGCCTGCCGACCCTGCACCGCAAATTCGACGAGGCAACGGCCATCCTCGCCGCCGACGCCATGCAGCCACTCGCGTTTGCCGTGCTCGCCGGCATCGACGGTGCCGCCGGCGAGGTGCGTGCGCAACTGGTGAAACTGGTCGCCAATGCTTGCGGCTCCACGGGCATGACCGGCGGTCAGTCAATGGATCTCGGGGCGGAAGGCCGCTCGCTGGATGCCGACGAGCTCGAACACATGTTTGCGCTCAAGACCGGCGCGCTGATACATGCCTCCGTCATGTCGGCAGGCGTGCTGGCGGAACCGGTTTCGGCCGAATATTCCGCGGCACTGGACGGCTTCGGGCGCACGATCGGCCTGGCGTTCCAGATTCGTGACGACCTGCTGGACGTGGAAGGCAAGACCGAGGATATCGGCAAGACCGCGGGCTCCGACCAGCGCATGAACAAGGCGACCTATCCCGCCCTGTTTGGTATTGACGCATCACGCCGCCGCTGTGACCAACTGCTTGCGCAGGGCCTCGGTTACCTGGAGGCGCTGCCCGACGCCGCAGCGCTCGCCTGGCTGGCACACTTCATCGTCGACCGGGGCAAGTGACGCGATGACCGGTCGCGTCATCCTGCATGTCGACATGGACGCCTTCTATGCGTCCGTCGAGCAACGCGACAACCCCGATCTGCGCGGCAAGCCGGTTGTCGTGGGCGGTGGGACCAACCGCGGTGTCGTCGCGGCCGCGAGCTATGAATCCCGCGAGTTCGGCATTCGTTCGGCGATGCCGATGGCCGAAGCCCGCAGGCGTTGCCCGGATCTCGTGCGTGTTGCGCCGCGCATGGCCCATTACCAGGCCGTGTCGCGCGATATCTTTGCCGTCTTCGGCGAATTTACGCCACTCGTGGAGGGGCTCTCGCTCGACGAGGCGTTCCTGGACGTAACATCGAGCCGCCGCCTTTTCGGCACGGGTCGCAGCATAGCCGCAGCCATCAAGGAGAGGGTTCACGAACGCACGGCGCTGACGGCCTCGGTCGGCGTTGCCCCGAACAAGCTGGTTGCAAAGATCGCATCGGACCTCGACAAGCCGGACGGCCTCGTCGTCGTCGAGCCGGAGCGGCTGCACGAGGTGCTCGACCCACTGCCGGTCTCGGTCATTCCCGGGATCGGCAGGCGCACCCTGGCCCGGCTGCACAAGATCGGCGTACACCGGATCGCCGACCTGCGCAGTGCACCGGACCACGACCTCGAGCCGGTGTTCGGGCGATTCACGCGCAAGACGCGCGAGCGCGCCGCCGGTATTGACGATCGTCCGGTCGTCGCATCGCGCGCCGAAAAGTCCATCAGTAACGAGCAGACCTATGAGACCGATCTTCGCGATCGCCAGGCGATGGAGCGTCAGCTGCTGCGGCTGGCGGAACGCACCGCGGGGCGCTTGCGCAAGGCGGCGCTGGCAGCCGGCACTGTACAGGTCAAGATACGGCGTTCCGACTTCAGGACGTTCACTCGCCAGAAACGCCTGCGGCCGCCTGGAAACGGCACCGACCAGATCTACGCCGTCGCGCGCAAGCTGCTGGCGAGCTGGCTGAGCGAGAACCCGGGCACGCCGGTCCGGCTACTCGGCGTCGGTTGCACTGCGCTCGTGCCGGCGGAACAGCCGGACCTTTTTGGCGACGCCGATGCAGGCCATGCGTCGGACTTCGATCGCGCCGTCGACGAGATTCGCGACCGTTTCGGCAGCAGCGCCGTGTCTCGTGCCAGGACCTTGGATTGATCGTTAATAAGGTAGAATCGAGCGCTGTTCGGCATGGTCGACGGACCTAGTCATGTATACGAGTTTCTTCGGACTCAATGAGAAGCCTTTCGCGATAACGCCTGACCCGCGTTACCTGTTCCTTAGCGAACGCCATGGCGAGGCGCTGGCTCACCTCGTCTACGGGGTAACCGAGAGCGGCGGCTTCATGCAACTCACCGGCGAAGTCGGGACCGGCAAGACCACCCTCGTTCGCACGCTGCTGCAGAACAAGCTCCCGAACAACGCCGATGTCGCGGTCGTCCTGAACCCGCGCCTCTCCGTCATCGAGTTTCTCGAGACCATCTGCGAGGAACTCGGGATTCTCGCCCCGGAGAACCGGGGCAGTGTCAAAGCACTGGTCGACAGCCTCAACCAGCAGCTGCTCAGGGCGCATGCCGAGGGGCGGCGCGTCATACTCGTCGTCGACGAGGCACAAAACCTGTCGCGCGACGTGCTCGAACAGGTGCGACTGCTGACCAACCTGGAGACGGCAAAACAGAAGTTGTTGCAGATCATCCTGATTGGCCAGCCCGAACTGCGCGACCTGCTGGCCAGAGAGGACCTGCGGCAACTGGCGCAGCGCATAACCGGGCGCTACCACCTTGAACCCCTGTCGCGCGACGAGACCGGGCAGTACATCGAGCACCGCCTGCGTGTCGCCGGGGCACTCGGCGAAGTTTTCGACAGCTCCGCGAAACGCGAGGTATTCCGGCTGACGGAGGGTGTGCCGCGACTGATCAACGTTATTTGCGATCGCGCCCTGCTGGGCGCGTACAGCAAGGAAACGCGGCGCGTGAATCGCCGGCTCGTGCGCCGTGCCGCGGCCGAGATCAAGGGAATTCCATACACATCACCGCTGCTGCGCCTGGCTATCCCCGTTGTCGGCGGTGTGGCCGTAGCCGTGATCGTGGCCAGCCTGTGGCCCCTGCTTGGAGAGCGTGACGATCCGGTCACCACAACTCCCGCGAGCGCGGTTGCCGCCAGGGAAAGCACCGCCGCCCCTGTCGCCGCAACGCTGCCCGGACCGGCGGCCGTGCCGCGGGCTGAATTGGATCCCGAGCCCAAGCCCAACCCGACCCGAACCCGAACCCGAACCCGAACCCGAACCCGACGTGACGCTGGACGACCAGCTGTTGCTTGCGGGCGAACTGACCCGGCTTGGTCCCGCATTCGAGGTGTTGTTCGATCTCTGGGGCCTCGAGTTCAGCGAACCGATCACCAGTGGCTGCGACATGGCTCAGGGTGCCGGTTATGCCTGCCTGATGCAGCGGGGCTCATGGAGCAGCCTCCGCCAGCTGGACCGTCCGGCGATCCTCACGCTCACCGACAGCCGTGGCACGAAGCACCACGTGGTGCTGGAAGCTCTGCAGGGCGACCGGGCACAGCTTTCTATCGCCGGCGTCAGCGTCACGCATTCGTTCCTGGACGTCACGGACATGTGGTTCGGAGACTTCATCCTGCTGTGGAAACCACCGCACGGCAACTCGCTCGCGCTCGGGCGGGGGTCGCGCGGGGACAACGTCGTCTGGCTGCGCCAGAGCCTTGCTGCCATTGACGCGCGCTACCGGGCCGAGCCGCTGGATTCGACCATCTACGACGCGGAACTCGAGCAGCGCGTTATCGACTTCCAGCGCGATCACCGACTGGTCGTCGATGGTCTCGCGGGACAACAAACCCAGATCATCATCAACTCGCTGCTCGGGTCGGAGGACACGCCCCGGCTGACGACTTCGAGACTTGCCCGGGATTAATCAATGTCGTTCATTCTTGATGCACTGAAGAAATCCGAAACCGAACGCCAGCAGCAGGGGCCGTCGGATTTCGCGAACATCCCGTCCAGCACCGAGTCGCCAGGCGTACCGCGCTGGCTCTGGGTGCTCGGCCTGTTGCTGGCCGTCAACCTGGCCGTGCTAATCGGCGTACTGTTACGCGACGATGGGCCGGAGAACGGCCCGACGCCGGCAGAGGGTTCTCGGGTGCAACAGGAGTCCGCCTCGGGCCCCTCGTTCTCGGAGCAAATCCGCGAAGCGCGCGAACGGGAAACTGCCGCCAGCGAGAGTGCTTCGGCCGCAGTGGAGCCGGTCGAGCAATCCCCGGCAACCCCGCCTCCGCCGGCGCCTGTGCAGTCCCGGCCGCAGCCCGAGTACTCGCTCGCCGCACTGCCGACCGCCGATGAATTGCGAGCGAACGGCCAGCTCCAGATGTCGGACCTGCACCTGGACATTCACGTGTACAGCGAAAAGCCGGCTGAACGATTCGTGTTCATCAATATGGTCAAGCACCGGGAGAAATCACGTCTCGCGGAGGGGCCGATGGTTCACGAGATCACACCGGAGGGTGTCGTCCTGGACTACAGCGGAACCCGCTTCCTGCTGCCGCGCGAGTAGCCCGGGCAAGCCACTTGAACAACCCGGTATCGACAAAAATGACCGGCGACGGCTTTGCCAGCGCGTTGATTTCAGGCATCCACCGCGTTATCGACGACCAGGAAATACTCAACCAGATAAACGTATTCCCTGTGCCGGACGGCGATACCGGGACGAACCTGAGTCTGTCGCTCGGCGCCGCGCTGCCGGTCCTGCAGCAGGCCGACGAAAAACACCTGGGCACCCTGCTGGCGGCAGTTGCCGACGCGTTGCTGGATGGCGCGCGCGGTAATTCCGGCGCGATCATGGCGCAGTTTTTCCAGGGCATGAGCGACTCGGCCGGCGACCTCAGCCGATTCACGCCTTACACGTTCGCGAAGGCAGTCGCCATGGGCAACGACTACGCCCACGACGCGATGTCCAACCCGCGCGAGGGCACCATTCTCTCGGTTATCGCCGCGTTCGCCGTGAGTATCGACGACAAGTCCAGGCAGAGCGCGGACGGCGATTTCGCCGCACTTCTCCAGCACGCGCTCGAGGAAGCGCGCCAGGCGCTCGCGGCAACCCAGGAGCAGCTGGATGTGCTGCGCAAAGCCGGCGTCGTGGATGCCGGCGCCAAGGGATTCGTCGACCTCATCGACGGCATGAACGAATACGTCAGCACGGGCAACATCGTCGCCGAACCCGACCTGTCGTTGCTGAGCATCGAAGCGCCTGTCGTTACCGCCGGCGCGTCGCTGGAGTCCGGGTACCGCTTCTGCACCGAATGCATCGTGACGGGAGTCGATATCGACCGGCGCAAGTTGCGCGAGGCGCTCGGCGAACTCGGCGACTCGCTCGTTCTCGCGGGCACCAAGCGGAAAGCCAAGGTGCACATTCATGTCGACGAGCCGGACAGCGTATTCGAGGTCGCGCGCCAGTTCGGGCACGTCAGTGCCGAGAAGGCTGATGACATGCGCCGGCAGCAGACGAGCAGCCACGATGCGAGCAGGCGCTTCGCCGTTATCACTGATTCCGCGGCCGACATACCGGATGAAGACATGGAGCGACTGGACATCCACATGGTCCCGTGCCGGATCCAGTTCGGCGACCGCGGCTACCTCGACAAGGTGAGCATCACGGCCGACGAGTTCTTCGAGGAGCTGCGTTCGAACCCGAGCCATCCGACGACGTCGCAGCCGGCGCCCGGCGATTTCCGGCGTCAGTACCAGTTCCTCGCAAGCCACTTCGCGGACGTGCTGTCGATCAACCTCACCGGAATGGCGAGCGGCACGCTCGAGGCGGCGCGGTCCGCCGCAGAGCGCGTCAATGCCCATGGCCGTGTTCACGTCATCAATTCGCGCAATGCATCGCTGGGCCAGGGCCTGCTGGTGGTGGCCGCCGCGGAGTGTGCGAAAGCAGGGCTGAGCGTTCAGGATGCGATCGCCACGGTTGAGCGGCTGATTCCCGAGACCCGCACCTACGGCTTGCTGAAGGACCTGCGCTTCGCGGTGCGGGGCGGCCGCGTGCCTCGCTGGGTGAAGACTATCGCCGACCTGCTACGGGCGACCGCGATCATCCGCACCGTACCCGACGGGCGCGTCGCGTCAGGCACCTTTCTGTTCGGCCGCAAGCACCGGATCAGGCGGTTTGCGCGTTACGTCGCGAGAAAAACGCCCCCGGCGGAGTCACTCGACATGGCCATCGGCCACGCGGTCTGCCGGGAGGACGCGGTCGCACTCGAGCGCGAATTGCGGCGTTACTTCGACAACATCCACCGCACGACGATCACGGATATCGGCGCGGCGCTCGGGGTGCACGGCGGACCCGGGACCCTGATCGTGGCCACCCAGCCCTACTCGCGACCGACGGTGTCCTAACCCTCCAGCACGTCGCCGTCGGGTTCGATCAGCTCGTCTCCTTCGTTGCGCGCATTGTTGACCCGCCTGTCCACGGGCCAGGCCCTCAGGCGCGGGCTATCGCGGCTTGCCGTCGCGACCAGGTCGTCGTCACCGGTGAGCCAGCGTTCCGCTCGTTCGGCATCCAGGATGACCGGCATGCGATGATGCAGCGGCGCCAGGAAGTCGTTTGCCTGCGTGGTGATCAGCGTCGCGGTCTGCAGCGACTCGTCCGTCTCCTTGCTGCGCCAGTTCTCCCAGAGCCCGGCGAACGCGAACGGCTCCTCGCTTGCCAGCGAAATGTACCAGGGAATCTTGACGGAACCGTCGCGGCGCCATTCGTAAAAACCGTCGGCCAGGACCAGGCAACGGCGGCGGCGGTAGGCCGCGCGAAATGCCGGCTTCTCTGCGACGGTCTCGGCACGTGCATTGATCATGCGGTTGCCGATGGCCGGGTCCTTCGCCCAGAACGGCACGAGGCCCCAGCGCAGCGCCACCAGTTCCCGGCTTCCGGCCTCGCTCTCCGCATCGCGTACCACGGCGATATCCTGGGTCGGCGCGATGTTGTAACGGGGCCCGAGTTCGAGCGAACCGGCCGCGCCAAACAGCGCCGCGGTAGCCTCGGCCGGGGAATAGAAAGCGAATCGCCCGCACACGGCTATTCCCGGATCCCGACACCGCGGTTCATCAGGAGGAGACAGGCCGAGAACAGCAACAGGACGAATACGACGAGGATGACGTAGGCGTTGACGATGCTGATGTCCGAGGCGCCGAGGATGCCGTAGCGAAAGGCATTGACCATGTAGAGGATCGGGTTTGCCTTGGACACCGTCTGCCAGAATTCCGGCAACAGCGAAATCGAGTAGAAGACGCCGCCGAGGTACGTCAGGGGCGTGAGAACGAACGTGGGGATGATGGAAATGTCATCGAACTTCTTCGCGAATATGGCATTGATGAAGCCGGCGAGCGCGAAAACCGTCGATGACAGGAGCACGATCGAAATCGTCATGAGCGGATGCTGAACCTGCAGCCGCGTGAAGAACAGCGCGATTACGGTAACCAGTACGCCGACCAGCAGCCCTCGCAATACGCCGCCCGCGACATGCCCGATGATGATCGCGGCATTCGACATCGGCGACACCAGCATCTCTTCCAGGTGGCGGCCGAACTTGGCGCCGAAGAACGAGGAAACGACATTGCCGTAGGAGTTCGTGATGACCGACATCATGATCAGGCCGGGCGCGATGTACTGCATGTAGTCGAAACCGTCCATCGTGCCGATGCGGCGCCCGATCAGGTTGCCGAAGATGATGAAATACAGCGTCATCGTTATCGCGGGTGGGACGATGGTCTGTACCCAGATGCGCAGCACCCGGATCATCTCCTTGCGGACCAGCGTCTTGATCGCGATGACATTGAGTGCAACGTTCACGCTTCAGCGATCTCCCTGTCGTCGCGCTGCTTGCTTTCGACAAGACGCATGAACAGCTCTTCGAGCCGGTTGGCCTTGTTTCGCATGCTGACGACCTGGATTCCGCGGGTATTCAATTCCCGGAACAGGTCATTGAGATTCTGCTCGGGGCCCAGTTCCACCTCGAGCTCGGTCGCGTCGAGCAGCCCGGTACGGAAGCCGTCGAGTTCCGGCGCCCGCTCGAGTTCGTCAGCCAGGCTCAGCACGAATACTTCGCGCTGCAGCTTGCGCAGAACCCGGCTCATCGGGGCGTCCTCGATGATCTCGCCCTCATCGATGATCGCGACGTGACGGCACAGGGACTCGGCCTCCTCGAGGTAATGCGTCGTCAGGATGATGGTCGTGCCGGCTGCATTGATCTCGCGCAGGAACTCCCACATGGAGCGGCGGATCTCGATGTCGACGCCGGCGGTTGGCTCATCGAGGATCAGCAGCCTGGGCTCGTGAACGAGAGCCCGCGCGATCATCAGGCGCCGCTTCATGCCGCCCGACAGGCTCCTCGAGACGTCGTCGCGACGATCCCATAAGCGCAGGGCGCGCAGGTACTTCTCGGCACGCTCCCACGCGAGGCGCCTGTTGAGCCCGTAGTAGCCGGCCTGGTTCAGTACGATATTGCCGACTTTTTCCCACTGGTTGATGTTGAGTTCCTGGGGCACCAGGCCGATGCAGCGCTTCGCCGCCTCGAGTTCCCGGTCGATGCTGTGCCCGAAGATCTCGACTTCGCCCGCCGTCTTGTTGACGAGCGACGAGATGATGCCGATAGCCGTTGTCTTGCCCGCGCCGTTCGGCCCCAGGAGGGCATAGAAGTCACCGACGGCGACGTTGAAGTTGATGCCCTTCAAGGCCTCCTTGCCGTTGCTGTAGGTCTTGCGCAGGTTTTTGATCGACAGGGCGTTCATCAGGCGGCGTATTGTAACCGTGCCACCGCCCTATCGACACAGCCCGGGCGACCGGCGTCACCGGCCCTGTTTCCCGGACCTGCGGATCCGCGTCGGCGGCATCTTGCAGGCCGCGGCCGCGAGCGGCCGGTATTGGCGTGCCGAGCCGCGCGTGAGCACGCTCTGCAGGGCGGCCATGCGAGCCGCGCGCCGCAGAGGCCTGCGGTTGCTGACACCCGCGGTCAGGAGCTTTTGCCAGAGATCCGGATCGCCGGCCATCCTGGGCGCAAGCAGGGTCTTGTCGTCGAGCGCGCGGGCGAACAGATCCATCAGCGTGCATGCCGCAAGCTGCTCGCACCAGGCCAGGCTGGCGCCGCTCACCAGGCGCACCGCGTAGGGATTGCGCTGCGCAAGCTGCCACAGGAATCCAAGACCGGCCGCGATCAGTGTCGAGGCCGTTTCATCACGTGCCTGTACACAGTGGAGCAGGTCCCGCGTCCGCTGCTCCGCAAACAGTGACTGCCAGCGTTTTTCGTCGTCCTCGGCAAACGACATCAGCAGGAACGGCGTCCTGGCCAGGTGCTCCCGTTGCTCGCCCGACAAGGCTGCGAAGCGGGCTCGCGCCTCGGCCGGCAGGTCGCCTGCACCCGGGGCTTCCGGCGGCTTCGCCCTCTGCCAGGCGATGAAGGCCCTGTTCAGCATGAACACGTTGGCGAGGTCTGTACGGTCCGGGCCGTCATAGTTCATGGCGAGGCTCCTGTGCGCGAATCTCGACGGATTCGGTATTTACGGCATATTTTCTTTTTCGACCAATATTAGATGATAATGGGCCATAAACAAATGTATATGGGCTTTTGTACTCACTATAGGTAGAATATGCGCCTGACCGACGACCGCTATGCGAATGAGAGGAGCCAGTTCGAACTGGCGTTACGGATGATTCGGCATGAAGCGCGCACCCGCACGATCCGCGAGTGCACCGGGCTTTCGGATGACCGCATTCGCAAACTCTACAGTACCTATTTCCGCAATCCGGGGCTCACCGGGGTGCGGCGGCGGCGCGGCAAGTCGCCGCGCCAGATCACCCGCTTCGTGAAGAACGCCGACCACCAGCTGCAGTCCACGACCCTCGTTGCCCTCTACAACGCCGGGCTCCTGTTGCGCATCGACGAGCGGAACCGGATCCACCCGTGCTGGCCGCGGCCCGACGTGGAGTTCGGGCACCGCCTGTGCCGCGCCTTCGAGACCTACCTGTTACTGCACGAGCGGCCGCTCCTGAGCTTCGAGTGGGCATGGAGCCTGCTGCACAGCATTTGCGGTGGTGAGGAACTGCTGCTTGCCACGTGCGTCCGCTGCGACGGACGCTATGTCCGGGATGCCTATGCGCTCGACCTCAAGACCTGCCCGTGCTGCGAGATCGAGGCGGAGCGCCGCAGGCGGCCCGGCATCAAGAGCTTCGGGGGCGATTGAATGCGCCGCGGGGCAATCGGGTAGACTCTCGCACACGTTCGAGGGTCACCTGGGGAATCGGGTGCAGGACCACAATGTTTTTGCAGGCGCATTCGTGGATCGCAGCGGCGAGCGCCGCAAGGATTCCGAATGGCTTGCGCGGGCTGCATCGAGCGACGAGTGCCGTTTCGTGCCGGTCTGGGGGGATCGCTGCCTCGTGGGTGGCGATCCGCCGCACGCGATTTTGTTGCCGCGTGAGCGGGTCGAATCGTTTATCGATGACGAACACCTGATCTTCCTGGGCCTGTACCAGGACCACCCGACCTTCGCTTTCTCGATCGACCAGGAGCAACCGCCGCCGTTCACGGAGCTCGGCGAGTTCCACGACCTGCGGTTTCTCGGCACCACCCTGTCCCCGGATGAAGCCAATCTCGCTGCCCACGCCCGCGCACTCGTCCTCTGGCACGCGTCGCAGCTCTACTGCGGCGTATGCGGCACCGCCGCGCGACCCGAGGCCGGCGGCAATGCGCGGACCTGCATGAACACCGATTGCGGCCGGGTGATTTTTCCGCGGGTGGACCCGGCCATCATCGTGCTGGTATCCGACGGCGACCGCTGCCTGCTGGGCCGGCAGGCGCGCTGGCCGGAAGGCCGTTACTCGACGATCGCGGGATTTGCCGAGCCGGGCGAGAGCCTCGAAGACGCGGTGCGTCGCGAAGTCTACGAGGAGACCAACGTGCACGTGGGCGAGGTCCGTTATCACAGCTCGCAGCCATGGCCGTTCCCGTCGTCACTCATGGTGGGCTTCCTCGCACAGGCCATATCCAGCGACATTCGCCTGAACGACGCGGAACTCGAGGACGCACAGTGGTTCACCCGCGAGCAGCTGCATTCCGGTTTTCCCAAGCTGCCGTTCAGGATCTCGATCGCACGCCGCCTCGTGGATCACTGGATCGATCTCGAGTCCTGATTGCCCGGTGCCGGGAGCCGGCTACTGTGGCCCGCACCGCTTGTTGATATTCTGGCGCGATGTGCCTCCTCGTCTTCGCATTGCAGCAGCACGAATCACTGCCGCTGATCGTCGCCGGCAACCGCGACGAATTTCACGCGCGCCCGGCGCAGGCGGCGCGCTGGTGGCCGGACAAGCCGCAGATACTCGGCGGCCGCGACCTCCAGGCCGGGGGCACCTGGCTTGCAGCGCACCGCGGAGGTCGGTTTGCGGCCGTCACGAATTACCGCGATGCCCAGCGAGAGCGCGCGGGGCTCAGGTCGCGTGGCCACCTCATCACCGGGTTCCTCGACGCCGGCGGCAGCATCGCGGACTATCTCGACTCGATCGACGGCGACGCATACGCGGGATTCAACCTGCTGGTTTCGGATGGCCGCTCCGCCGCGTACCTTTCGAATCGCGGCGGGGGAATGCGCGAATTGCCGCCGGGCATCTACGGCTTGAGTAACGCGACGCTCGACGATCCCTGGACCAAGGTGACGCGTACGAAATCGAGGCTGGGTACCTTGCTCGAAGAAGGCAATGTCAACGAGTCCAGCCTGATGCGGCTACTCGCCGACCGGGACAAAGCGTCGGCCGACGAAGTCGATACGAACGGCCTGTCGTTCGAAATGGCACATGCGCTTACTGCGCCGTTCATCGTGCACCCGGTGTACGGCACGCGCTGCTCGACGGTCCTGCTCTTCGACGCTGCGGGCAAGGTGTCCTTCGTGGAGCGCCGCTTCGATGCGGATGGCCGCCAGACCGGCGAATCCAGATATGCGTTCGCGTCAGGACAGGACGCTTAACAGCCAGTTGCGGACGTCGTCGATTTCCTGCGGACAAACCGCGTGCGCCATCGGGTAGTCGTGCCAGTCGACGTCGAAGCCGGCAGCGACGAGCGCGTCGGCCGCGGAGCGCCCGTACTGCATCGGTATCATCGGGTCGAAACGCCCGTGCGCCATGAAAACGGGCGTCGAGGTATCCACCGAGTCGCCTTGCAAGGTCTCTGGAAGCGCAAGCCAGGTGGACAGCGCCATTAGCCCGGCCAGCTTTCTGCCCGCACGCAATACCGTGTTGATCGCAATCGCACCGCCCTGGGAAAACCCGGCCAGTACGATGCGGCCGGGATCGATGCCGCGCTGCTCTTCACGGACAATGAGCGACTCGAGCAACGCGCTGCTCTCGTTGATGCCGGCGGCGTCGACGGGTCCGTTGCGGTCGAGCGAGATGATGTCGTACCAGGCGCGCATTGCCATGCCGCCATTCAGGGTTACGGGACGCACCGGCGCGTGCGGAAAGACGAAGCGCAGCGACAGCGTGTCGGGCAGCCGCAGCTCGGGGACGATCGGCTCGAAATCGTGGCCATCGGCACCGAGCCCGTGCAGCCAGATGACGCTGGCGGACGGTTCGGAACCGGTTTCGACTTCGACGGTTTGCGGATCGGACATGGGTGCTCCGGGAGTTCGGGAATGCGACGCGAGCGTCTGGAAGGCGCGCAGTTTAGCCGGAAATCGCCGCCACGTCCTTGACGATATATGCGCATGATGTTATTTATATGCGCATATTTATGCGGATTTGATCATGCCGAACGCCAATAGCGACCAGGGAGCACGCCGCAGCGCGATTCGCGAGCTGCTCGGCGGGGGACCCGTGCCGACCCAGCAGCAGCTGGTGGCGGAGCTTGCGCGGCGTGGATTTGCAGCGACCCAGTCCAGCGTGAGCCGCGACCTCAGGGAGATTGGCGCGATCAAGACGCCGCGCGGCTACGAGCTCGAAGTCGAGGACGCCCCCGGGCGGCCGGAGCTGTCGGCCATCGGCGAGTTCGTGCGTGCGATCTTGCCTGCGGGACCGCACCTGCTCGTGCTGCGGACGGCGATCGGTGCGGCACAGCGGGTCGCGCTGGCCCTCGATCGCGCCGGCTGGCCCGAGATCGTGGGAAACATCGGTGGCGACGATACCGTGTTCGTGGCCACCGACTCCGCCAATCACCAGAAGATTCTTGCCGCCAGGCTGGAACGCATCATTGCGCGCTGATGCGCGCCTCCCCCGGAGCATATTCGTGAGTAAAGACCAGACACCCATCATTCTTGCGTTTTCAGGCGGCCTCGATACGTCGTTCTGCGTGCCGTGGCTCAAGGAAACCTACGGCCGCGAGGTCGTCACCGCGACGGTCGACACCGGCGGCATCGATGCCGCGGCCGCGGCGCAGCTCGAAGAGCGCGCTTACGCCCTCGGCGCCGTGGAGCACGTGCTCATCGATGCGCGGCAGGACTACTTCGACACGGTCATTCGCTACCTGATCGCCGGCAACGTGCTCAGGGGCAATGCCTACCCTTTGTGCGTCGGTGCCGAGCGCGGTCTGCAGGCGTCGCGGCTGGCGGCCATTGCCAATAAGCGCGGCGCGACGACCGTCGCCCACGGCTGTACCGCTGCCGGCAACGACCAGGTTCGCTTCGAGGTCGCGCTGCGCACGCTGAGCCCCGGTCTCGAGGTGCTGGCGCCGGTGCGCGACAACAGCTGGGTACGGGACGAGCAGCTTGCGTATCTCGAGAAGCACGGCCTGCCATTGCCGGCGCAGGGTTCCGCCTACTCGATCAACCGTGGCCTCTGGGGCATCACGATCGGCGGCCGCGAGACGCTGACCTCGCAGAACTCGATACCCGACGATGCCTGGGTGCTGTCCGCCGAAAGCGTTCAGCGAGCCGCTCGAAGCGAGCACGCATACGCTCGAATTCGAGCAGGGCGTGCCGGTGGCGCTCGATGGCGAAGCGTTGTCGCCCGTCGCGCTGATCGAAGCGCTCGAACGGCTGGCCGGCCGCTACGGCATCGGTCGCGGCATCCATCTCGGGGACACGGTTCTCGGCACCAAGGGCCGGGTCGCGTTCGAGGCGCCCGCCGCGATCACACTGATCAGCGCACACCGGGAGCTCGAGAAACTGGTGCTGAGCGCGCAGCAATCGCGCGTCAAGGACAGTGTCGCGGCCATCTATGGCGACCTCGTGCACGAGGGCAAACAACTCGACCTGGTCTGCAGTGACATCGAAGCGCTGCTCGCGTCGTCGCAGCGACGCGTCAGCGGCAGCGTAACGTTCACGCTGCGCCCGGGCGCCCTGTTCGTCAACGGCGTTGATTCGCCGCACTCGCTGCTCGCGGCAACGCGCGGCGTGTACGGCGAATCGGCCGGCGAGTGGACGCCGGCGGATGCAGTTGGGTATGCCCGCATTCTCTCCCTGCCGGGTACGCTGCAGACCCGGGCCGCGGGGGACGAGGCGTGAGGTCCGTTTTCGTCGACAAGGTCGCATCGGTGGCGCAGCACAGCGACCTCGGCAACAAGCTGCGGCTTTCGCCCGACATACCCTGCGAAGAGGGCGTGCTGGTTGCCGTGCGGGTGCTGAACAACAAGGCGCGATACAACCAGCTCGAGCTCACGTCCGGGCGCATGGCCACGGTCACCCAGGGCGACATCCTCGTGGGCGCGCTCGGGCATCGCAAGGCGCTGCTCGGTTATTCCGGACACCTGCCCACGGAACTCGCCGTCGGCGACACCATACAGATCCTCAATATCGGGGGGGTTCTCGGAATCTGCGATTCGGCCAATCCCGACGTAGGGCCGCCGTTCGACTGCGAGGTCCTCGGCACGGTCCTGCATTTCCCGTACCTCGGTGAACGCATCGGTGTGCCGGCACGTGCCGGCGCACAAACGCTGGATCCCGAGGCGGTCCTCGACACGCAGGGCGTCCCGGTTGTGGCGCTCGCGGGCACCTGCATGGACTCGGGCAAGACCGCGGCCGCCTGCGCCATCGTCAGCCGCTTGCGGCATCGCGGTCTGCACGTCGCAGCCTGCAAGGCAACGGGCGTTTCGCTGCGGCGCGACATCCTCGCGATGCAGGACGCGGGGGCCGCGGAGACGATGATCTTCTCCGACCTCGGCATCGTGACCACCACGGCGGCAAACGGGCCGGCGTTGACGCGGACGCTGTTGACGAGCCTGGCCGGCGAGCAGCCCGATGTCATCGTTCTCGAACTCGGCGACGGCCTGCTCGGCGCGTATGGCGTCGAGGCGATACTTTCCGACGCATCGATCCGCGGCGCACTGACGGCGGTCGTGCTTTGCGCCAACGACCCGGTTGCCGCCTGGGGCGGCGCCAAGATACTCAGGGACCAGTTCGAGATCGAACCGGCGGTCGTAACCGGCCCGGCCACCGATAATGCCGTCGGCATCGACCAGATATCGGAGCGGCTCGGGCTCAAGGCGATCAATGCACTGTCGAACGGCGTAGCCCTCGGCGACCACGTGTTCGGCGTGCTCAAGGGGGCCCGCAAATGACGTCGATACCTGCCGTCGTCCTCGGCGCAACCGGCTATGTCGGCGGCGAATTGTTGCGGCTGATCGCGGCTCACCCGGTCTTCGAGCTGGCCGCCGCGGTGTCGGAGAGCCGCGCGGAAACGCCGGTCGGGGACACGTTCCCGCACCTCGCCGCCGCCCTTGGCGACACGCCATTTGCAGCCCACGGGTCCTGGCTCGAACGCATCCCCGGGGGATCGCCGCTCGCACTGTTCTCCGCCGCCCCGCACGGCGCGTCTGCGGCGATGATCGCCAACGTCCTGGAGCAGGCGAGCGCGCGGGGCATCGAGGTCCATACCGTGGACGTGTCGGCCGACTTCCGCTATCGCGATGCGGCAGCCTATGAAGCGGTGTACGGAACGGCCCACGGTGCGCCGCAGCTTCTCGGCGAATTCGTCTGCGCGGTGCCGGAACACGTTCCGGCCGCGACCACGCAGCACGTCGCCCACCCGGGCTGTTTCGCGACCGCGATACTGCTCGCCACCGTGCCCCTGCTGCAGTCCGGGCTGGTCGAACCCGAGCTGTTCGTCACCGGGATCACCGGCAGCACGGGTTCGGGGCGTACGCCCCAGGCGGGCACCCACCATCCGGAACGCCACAGCAACCTGTATGCGTACAAGGCCCTGGCGCACCGGCACACGCCGGAAATCGCGAACCTGGCCGAGGCCGCGTCGGGCGTTCGCGCCAACGTCAACTTCGTGCCGCATTCCGGCCCCTTCGCGCGCGGCATTTTCGCCACGGTGCAGGCGAAGACGACCAGCGGCGCCTCTGCGGCCAGGCTGCGTGACGCGTTCGAATCGCTCTACGCGGATACGCCGTTCGTCAGAATCGTCGACGGCTCGCCAAAGCTGAAGAACGTTGTCGCGAGCAACATGGCGGAGATCGGGATCGAGGTGTCGGGCGACACCGTCGTCGTGATGTCGGCGATCGACAATCTCGTGAAAGGCGCCGCCGGCGGTGCAATGCAATGGATGAATCGCCTGTTCCGGCAGCCCGATACCGCGGGCCTCACGGGCATTCCGCCGGGCTGGACCTGAGATGCGCGCGATGCAGACGAACGCGGCGGATGCCAGGACCCGGGAAGCAGCCACCACGATCCCCGTGTACGGCCAGCTGCCGTTCGTGCCCGTGCACGCCGAGGGCTGCGACATCGTCACCGCCGACGGCCGCCGCATTCTCGACCTGTATGGCGGGCATGCCGTCGCAGCACTGGGCTACGGGCACCCGCGACTGGTGGCAGCACTGCAGGAACAATCGGCATCGCTGCTGTTCCAGAGCAACGCGGTTGCGCTGGATGTAAGGGCAAGCGCCGCGGAAAAACTCGTCTCTGTGGCGCCGGCCGGCCTGCAGCGGGTGTTGTTCGTCAACTCGGGCGGAGAAGCCAACGAGAACGCGCTGCGCATGGCCTGCAGGGTAACGAAGCGCAGCAAGGTGCTGGCGATCACCCACGGCTTCCACGGCCGCACCGCCGCGGCAGCGGCCGTCACCTGGAATTCCGACAGGTGGTACGGCTTCCCGCAGCGACCTTTCGACGTCGATTTCATCCCGCGCGACGACTGCGCCGCTGCCGCCGCCATGATCGGTCCGGACATTGCGGCGGTCATCGTCGAGCCGGTGCAGGGAGTCGCGGGCGCGTTCGACCTTTCCCGTGAGTTCCTGCTCGCGTTACGCGACGCGACCCGGCGCCACGGCGCGCTGCTGATCGCGGACGAAGTCCAGAGCGGCATGGGGCGCTGCGGGCATTTCTTCGCTGTGCAGGCTCACGGTATCGAGCCCGACCTGCTGACCAGCGCGAAGTCGCTCGGCGGCGGGGTTCCGTGCGCGGCGGTGCTCTGCCGCAACGACATCGCGGAACACTTCGGGCCGGGCGACCTCGGGACCACTTTCGGCGGCGGCCCGCTCGCGGCGGCCGCGATCAACGCCGTGATCGATGCGATCGAGAACGAGGACCTGCTCGCAAATGTCCGCGAACGCGAGGCGCAGATACGCGATTGCTGCTTGACCGGACCGGTCACGGGCATCCAGGGCAAGGGGCTGCTGCTCGGTCTCGTCTGCGACCGGCCCGCGAAAGAGGTGCGCGATGCGCTGCTCGAGCACGACATACTCACAGGCACGAGCGCGGACCCGAACGTGGTCCGTATACTCGCGCCACTTGTTATCACCGACGATCATGTCGACCGACTCGCGCGTGCGCTTGCCGCAGTTCCGGGCGGCGATGCATAAAGACTGCAAGGAAACCCAATGAAGACGTTTAACGACCTGGCCGAACTCGGCAACGAGGAAATCAGCACACTGCTGGAACTTGCCAACCGGCTCGACAAGCAACCGGAACCGCAGGCACTGCAGGGCAAGGTGCTGTCGCTGCTGTTCCTCAGCCCCTCCCTCCGCACGCTGGCCTCGTTCCAGGCAGCAATGACGCGCCTCGGCGGCGGCTCTTTCGTCATCTCGCCCGACATGTCGATCCACGGACTCGAGACGCGGCCCGGGATCGTGATGGACGGCACCGCGGCCGAGCACATCAACGAAGCCGTACCGGTCATTGCGTCGTACGGCGATGCGATCGGCATTCGCGCCTTCGCCGAGCGCAAGAACCTCGAACACGACATGGCGGAGACGGAGTTCAATACGCTGACCGGCCTCATCGATACCCCGTGGATCAACATGGAGTCGGCGATGAGCCATCCCTGCCAGAACCTCGCCGACTGGAAGACGCTGGACGACCTGGCCATCCCGGCCAACGGTGGCAAGTTCGTGCTGAGCTGGGCGTTCCACCCGAAAGCGCTGCCGCTCGCGGTGCCGGCCTCGACCCTCTACACGGCGGCGCGCCGCGGCATGGACGTGACCGTATTGCGGCCGGAGGGATTCGAACTTCCGGACCCCGTAATGCAGCGCGCGAAGGCCGCGGCCGAAGCGGCGGGCGGCGCCGTCCGCGAAACCGACAACCGCGCCGAAGCGATGGAAGGCGCGCATGTCATTTACGCCAAGTCGTGGTCGTCAACGCGCCACTACGGCGATCGCATCAACGACCAGAAGCTCCGCAACGAACTCGTCGACTGGTGCGTCGACGAACCCTGGTTCGACAACGCGCGGGACGATTGCCGATTCATGCATTGCCTGCCCGTGCGCCGCGGCGTGGTCGTCGCCGACAGGATCCTGGACGGACCGCGCAGCGTCGTCATCCACGAAGCACGTAATCGCATGCTGGCGCAGATGGCCGTCCTGCACCGCATGCTCGGAGGCAGCAAATGACGTCAAAACGCGAACTCGCCATCGTCGTATCGGCGCTCAAGCACGCGGCACCCTACCTGCGGCTCTTCAAGGGCAAGGTGTTCGTCCTCAAGGCCGGCGGCGAAATATTTGCCGACAGGGCCGCGACGAAGGCGCTGATGGAGCAGGTGGGCATACTTCACCAGGTCGGCATCCGCGTCGTGCTGATACACGGCGGCGGCCCGCAGTCGACGCAGCTTGCGGCCGCCCTGGGCGTCGACACGACCTTCGTCGACGGCCGCCGCGTGACGGATGATGCTTCGCTCGACGTCGCGACCATGGTGCTCAACGGGCAGATCAACACGCGGGTCCTCGCGGCCTGCCGCGACCTGCAGATACCGGCCGTCGGCATCAGCGGGGTCGATGCCGGGCTCATCCGGGCGCACAAGCGGCCGCCGGTGGAACGCGCGGACGCATCGACCGTCGACTACGGTTTCGTCGGCGACATCGACTCCGTCGACGCGGACGTATTGCGCAAGCAGCTCGACAACGGCCTCATGCCGGTCGTAAGCCCGCTGTCCTGCGACGAGAGCGGCACGCTGCTCAACATCAACGCCGACACCGTCGCCGCGGCCATCGCCGCGGAGCTCGGCGCCGAGAAGCTGATACTGCTGACCGGCGCGCCCGGCGTCCTCGAGGACGCCTCGGACCCGAATTCGCTCATCAGCTACATCGACCGCGCGCAGCTCGACAAGCTGCGCGACGACGGCAAGCTCGCCGACGGCATGCTGCCCAAGGCGGCGGCCATCGACGCGGCCCTCGCCAACGGCGTCAATCGTGTCCACGTGATCTCCTACAACTTCCCGGACAGCCTGCTGCTCGAGGTGTTTACCAATGAAGGTACCGGCACGCTCGTCGTCAACGACATTGCCGCCCTGACGCCCGAGGAACAGGCAGGCGGCACATCATGACGCGCCTGTGGGACAAGGGCCTGCCGCTCAGCGAGCGCGTGCTGCGCTACACCGCCGGCGAGGACCACCTGCTCGACGCCCGCCTCGTGCCTTACGACGTGCGGGGCTCGATCGCCCACGCGCAGATGCTCGCGGCAACCGGGCTGATCGAAGACAGCGACGCGAATGCCATCCGTGACGGCTTGCAGCAGCTGCAGGCATCGTTCGAGGCCGGCGAATGGAGCATCACGCTGCAGGACGAGGACGTACACACGGCGCTCGAGACGCGGCTCACCCAGGCCATCGGCGAGCCCGGTGCGCGCCTGCACCTCGGCCGCTCGCGGAATGACCAGGTACTTACCGCGCTGCGGCTCTACCTGCTCGATGCGGCTGACGATCTCGTTACCAGGATCGCGGCCCTGCGCGAGTCCGTCGCGCAATTGACGGAACGCCAGGGCGACATACCGCTGCCGGGCTACACGCACATGCAGCAGGCCATGCCGTCCTCGGTCGCGCTGTGGTGCGGGGGTTTCGACGAGGCCTTCGCCGACGCCTGCGACGGCATCGGCGCGGCCAGGCGGCGCATGGACAAGAACCCGCTCGGTTCTGCCGCCGGCTACGGCACCCCCGGCCTGCCGCTGGACCGCGACATGACCACCGAGTCGCTCGGTTTTGCGGCGACACAGACGCCCGTGACGGCCGCCCAGCTGTCGCGCGGCAAGGCCGAGAGTGGCCTGCTGTTCGAGATCACCCTGCTGCTGCAGGACGTGGGACGCATGGCCGCCGACCTGCTGATTTTCTACATGCAGGAATTCGGCTACGTCGCGCTCGCCGCCGATGTAACGACGGGTTCGTCGATCATGCCGCAGAAGCGCAACCCCGATGTGCTCGAATTGCTGCGCGGCGCGTCGGCAACGGCCCAGGCATGCCTGGACGAATCGCTGATGATCACCGCCAAGCTGCCGTCGGGATACCACCGCGACCTGCAGCGCCTCAAGAGCCCGTTGTTCCGCGGCATCGATCTCGCCGTCGACAGCGTCGACATCCTGGCGCACGTGCTGGACGGCATCGCCTTCGTGCCGAGCCGGGTGCGCCTGGACGAGGGCGTCTATGCGACCGAGGAAGCGTACCGGCTGGTCCGTGAAAAGGGCATCCCGTTCCGCGACGCGTACCGCGCGGTCGCGAAGCGGTATGCCGCACGCTGAGGGCGCTCTATAATCGGGCGTACTTTCCGGGGGACTCCACCATGACACGACTCATCCTGCTCATTGCCGCGATTTCCGGTTTTGCCCTGTTCGGCTGCGGCCAGTCCGGGCCGCTTTACCTCCCCGGGGATCCGAGCGAAATTCGCGACGCGCCGCGGCCGGTGCAGGACGCGGACGAAGAAGAGGATGAAGACGGCGACGACGAAAGCTGAGCCGGGTAGCTGCGGATGGCCGACGCCGACCTGGTGCTGATCGACGGCTCGTCGTACCTGTACCGCGCCTACCACGCGCTGCCGAAACTGAGCAATTCCGCCGGCGAACCCACCGGGGCGCTGCACGGCGTGCTCTCGATGATCAACAAGCTCGTCCGCGAGCAGCCCGCCGAGCGCATCGCGGTCGTCTTCGACGCGCCGGGCAAGACCTTCCGCGACGAGATGTATGCCGAGTACAAGGCGAACCGGCCGCCGATGCCCGACGACCTGCGTGACCAGGTGGAACCGCTGATCGACGCGGTGAAGGCCATGGGATTGCCGTTGCTGCGCGTCGAAGGCGTCGAAGCCGACGACGTGATCGGCACGCTGTGCCGCCGCTGCGCCGACGAGGGCAAGAACGTGCTGGTCTCGACGGTCGACAAGGACATGGCGCAGCTCGTCGGCGACAACACGACGCTGGTCAACACGATGTCCGGCCAGGTCCTCGACCGAGACGGCGTGAAAAAGAAGTTCGATGTGTTCCCCGAGCAGATCATCGACTACCTCGCGCTCGTCGGCGACAGCTCGGACAACATTCCCGGGGTGCCGCGGGTCGGCGCCAAGACCGCGGCAAAATGGCTCAACCAGTACCCGACGGCCGACGCCATCATCGAGAATGCGGCCGACATCGGCGGCAAGGTCGGCGAGAGCCTGCGCGAGAACATCGAACAGCTGCGGCTCTCCCGCGAACTGGCGACGATCCGCCAGGACGTCGAGTTGCCGGCAAGCCTGGACGAGCTGACCCCGGGGGAGCCGGACGAGGCCGCCCTGCGAGAGATTTACGGGCGATTCGAGCTGCGCCAGCTGTTGCGGCAGCTCGACGGTGATGGCGGCGACGCGCCCGCTGTCGAGGTCGATGCCGAGGGTGACTACGAGACGATTCTCGACTGGGATGCGTTCGACCGCTGGCACAAGGCGATCGACAAAGCGAAGCTCGTCGCGCTCGACACGGAAACGACGAGCCTCGATTACATGGAGGCGGAACTCGTCGGCATTTCCCTGTCCGTGGAGCCGGGCAAGGCCGCCTACCTGCCGCTGGCACACGACTATCCCGGCGCGCCCGAACAGCTGCCGCGCGGCGAGGTGCTGAAGAAGCTGAAGAGCTGGCTGCAGGACCCCGCGCAGAAGAAACTCGGCCACCACCTCAAGTACGATGCCCACATCCTCGCGCGTTACGACATCGCGCTCGAGGGGATGGCATTCGACTCCATGCTCGAGTCCTATGTGCTGAACAGCGTTGCGACCCGCCACGACATGGACTCGACCGCGCGCCACTACCTCGGCCGCGAGACGATCCATTACGAAGACGTCGCGGGCAAGGGCGCGAAACAGCTCACGTTCAACCAGGTCGATCTCGAGACGGCGGCGCCGTATGCCGCCGAAGACGCCGACATCACATTGCAGCTGCACGGCAAGCTGTGGTCGGAGCTCGGCAAGATCGAATCCCTGCAGAAGGTCTACACCGACATCGAACAGCCGCTCGTGCCCGTGCTGCTCGCGATGGAGGAAACCGGCGTGCTCATCGACAAGCAGATGCTTGCCGACCAGAGTCACGAGCTGACCGGGCGCATGGCGGAACTCGAACAGCAGGCGCACGAGCTGGCGGGCGGACCGTTCAACCTCGGCTCACCCAAGCAGCTGCAGCAGATACTGTTCGAACAGCAGGAACTGCCGGTGATCCGCAAGACGCCGAAAGGCCAGCCGTCGACCGCCGAGGACGTGCTCGCCGAACTCGCGAACGACTATGAATTGCCGCGCGTAATCATCGAGTACCGCGGGGTGAGCAAGCTCAAGAGCACGTACACGGACAAGCTGCCGCTGCAGATATCGAAGAGCACGGGCCGCGTGCACACCTCTTACCACCAGGCTGTCGCGGCGACCGGCCGCCTGTCCTCCACCGACCCCAACCTGCAGAACATCCCGATCCGTACGCCCGAAGGCCGGCGCATCCGCAAGGCCTTCATCGCGCCGCAAGGGCACGTCCTGCTCGCCGCCGACTACTCGCAGATCGAGCTGCGCATCATGGCGCACCTGTCCGGCGACGACGGCCTGCAGTCGGCCTTCGCGGCCGAGCAGGATATTCACCGGGCCACCGCGGCCGAGGTATTCGGGCTGGCGCTCGACGCGGTGTCGGACGACCAGCGGCGCTCGGCCAAGGCGATCAATTTCGGCCTGATGTACGGCATGTCGGCGTTCGGGCTCGCGAAGCAGCTCAACGTCCCCCGCGGCGAGGCACAGGAGTACATCGACCTGTACTTCGACCGCTACCCGGGCGTGAAGGCGTTCATGGACGACATCCGCAGCAGGGCGAAGAAGCAGGGGTTCGTGGAAACGGTATTCGGCCGGCGGCTGTACCTGCCCGAGATCAACGCGCGCAACGCGCAGCGGCGCCAGTACGCGGAGCGCACTGCGATCAATGCGCCGATGCAGGGGACGGCCGCAGACATCATCAAGCGCGCGATGATCGCCGTGCAGGACTGGCTGCTGACGTCGAAACCGGGCGCGCGCATGATCATGCAGGTGCACGACGAACTCGTCTTCGAGGTCGAAAAGGGCGCCGTCGACACGGTGCGCCGCAAGGTCGTCGGGCTCATGGAAGACGCCGCGGAGCTCGCCGTGCCCCTCAAGGTCGACGCCGGCACCGGGCACAACTGGGACGAGGCGCACTGACCCCCGGACCGACCGGGCGTCGAGACTCGGTCTAAACTATTTTTCCATGTTTTTCAGAGATTTATGTGGCGCAAGGAACTAATAAATTGCGCCACACTCTAATTTATCGAGTGCGTAAGTACTCGCCTGTTTACCTCCCTAGACAGGCGCGCAACACGGTAACCCCAAGCCTGTTGCTTCTTCTTGCCCCGGATTCAAATCCGGGGCTTTTTTATGGTTTTCGCGGTTCGAGAACCGCTCCTACGGGTCTCGGCGGGTGCTACCGATCAACTGGCCGTAGGAGCGGGCCTGGGCCCGCGAATTGTCGCTTGACTGGGTCGCGGTTCGAGAACCGCTGCTACAGGTTACGCGCGGCCAGGAAGCGCTCCAGCACCGCCCGCGCTTCCTGTTCGCCCTGGCGTTTCAGGGCGGAGAACGGCTGCACCGTCGCGCGATCACCCAGTTCTTTTCTCACGGCGAGCACCGCCGCGGCGGCCTGCCCTTTCTTCAGCTTGTCGGCCTTGGTGAGCAGGACGTGGATCGGCAGCTGCACCGACTCCGCGAAAGCGATCATGCGGCGGTCGAAATCGGTGAGGCCCCGCCGGATGTCGACGATGAGGATCAGGCCGGCGAGGCTTTGCCGCGTCTCGAAATACTCGGCCAGCAGCTCACCCCAGTGCCGGCGCACGGACTCCGCGACCCGGGCAAACCCGTACCCGGGCAGGTCCACGAGTCGCTGGCCCTCGCGCAGCTCGAAAAAGTTGACCAGCTGGGTCCGCCCCGGGGTCTTGCTGGTACGGGCGAATTGCCGGCGATTCACGATGACGTTGATCGCGCTCGACTTGCCGGCATTGGAGCGGCCGGCCACGGCAACCTCGCTCCCGGTGTCCGCCACGAACTGGCTGGAAGCGTTGGCACTCTTCAGGAATTGGGCATCCGGGTATTGCGACATGGGGGTATGGCCACGGGTTTCTGTGTATAATTCATGGCCGCAGAATTCATGGTCCCCCGGCCAGGCGGGCCAGATTATACACTCGTCGAAAATGACAACGATGGCAACGGCCACCGTGAAGAAGTAACGGTTACATAACATGAAGAACACGCTCGCTTACGTTTGCGCATTTGCCGGCCTGGCGCTGGCAGCTCTCCAGGTCCAGGCCGGGAGCCTCGTGGAAGGTTCGGCAGAAGCCGGCAAGTCCAAGGCCGTGACCTGCGCCGCCTGCCACGGTGCCGAAGGCATCAGTGCGAACCCGCTGTGGCCGAACATCGCGGGGCAAGCCGCCCCGTACCTGGTCACGCAGCTGAAGGCATTCAAGGACGGTGCCCGCAAGGATCCCCTGATGACCAGCCAGGCGATGATGCTCTCCGATCAGGACATGGCCGACCTGGCCGTGTATTTCGAGAGCCTGCCCGCACCGGCCCAGTCGGTCGCAAACCCGGATCTCGTGACCACCGGCGAGGCACTTTATCGCGGCGGCGAGGTCTCAAAGCAGGTAGCCGCCTGCATGGCCTGCCACGGCCCGACCGGGACCGGCAACCCGGCCGCGGGATACCCGGCGCTGAAAGGCCAGCACGCGGCCTACACGGCCAAGCAGCTGCGCGACTATGCCTCCGGTGAACGCGTATCGGACGGCAAGACGCGCGTTATGCGCGACATAGCAGGGAAGCTCAGCGAAGAGGAGATTGCCGCGCTGGCCTCCTATGTCCAGGGATTGAAGTAAGAGCCGGAAGCAGGACGGTATTGAGACAATGAAAAATGCTTTGATGTGCGGGGCGCTGGCCCTGCTGTTACTGATCGGGCTCGCTGCCTGCGGCGGCGACCAGCAACCGGAATCCGCGGCAGAAGCAACGCAGCCGGCGGATGAAGCGCCTGTCGAAGAGCAGGCGGCAAGCGACGAAGAAACCGTCGCGGACGAGGACGAAACGCAGGTCGTCGTTGAAGAATCCGCCGCCGAACCGGAGGCTGACGAACAGCCGATCATGCTCGCCAGGGCTGACAGCACGGACAAGCCTGCGCAAAACTGGAAGTTCAAGGAAGGCCAGCACTACATTCGCATGGTGCCGAGCCAGCCGACGATGGGTGGCGCGGACAAGATCGAGGTGGCCGAATTCTTCTGGTACGGCTGCCCGCACTGCTACAGCTTCGAGCCGACGATCAACGCGTGGGCTGCAGAGATGCCGGCCAGCGCCCGCTTCGTGCGTATCCCCGTCGTCTGGAACACGATTCACGAACTGCATGCGCGGGTGTTCTACACGATGGAAGTCCTTACCCGGAACGGCGATCTCGCCGACGGTGAGGCGTTCCACAACACCGTGTTCCAGGAGATCCAGACGCGCGGCAACCGCCTGACCAGCGAAGATTCGGTCAGGCGCCTGTTCGAGCGCTTTGGTGTCGATGCCGATACTTTCGACAAGACCTGGAAGTCGTTCGAGGTCGACCAGAAACTCCGCGTCGCGAAAGACCTGGGTCGCCGCTACAACATCCAGGGCGTGCCCGCGGTCGTCGTCAACGGCAAGTACCGCACGGGCGGCCAGGAGGCCGGCAGTTACGATGCGGTCCCGGCCGTCATCGACGAACTGATCACGCGCGAAAGCCAGCGTTAGCCCGGGCAGCCGCATAGCGGAACCGTCGTGAAAAAATCCCTGGTCATAGCAGGACTCGCGATCGTCCACGCGGTCGCCGCCGCCGCGCCCGGCCCGGACGAATCGTTCTCGCAGCTTGCTGCCCGCTACCTCGACGAGGTCTCCGTTCATTCGCCGGTTGCGGCCACCGCGCTGGGTGACCACCGGGCGGACAGCCGCCTCGACGAAGTAGACGCCGCCGCCCGCGAGCGCGTCCGCAAGGCCTTCGGCGAATACCGGGAGACGCTGGCAGCCATCAAGCGCAGCGATCTGTCGCGCGCCAACCAGGTCGACGCGGCGATCCTGCACAACAAAATCGAGTCGACGTTGTTCGAACTCGACACGCTCGAGGAGTGGGCGTGGAACCCGCTCTACTACGTACGCCTCTCCGGCAATGCGATTTACGGACTCCTCTCACGCGACTTCGCGCCGCTCGAAGAGCGCCTCGACAACGCGGCGTCTCGCCTCGAGCAGCTGCCGCGCTTCTTTGCCCAGGCGCGGGATTCGCTGCAGCCGGAGCGCGTACCGAAAATCCATGCCGAGACCGCAATCCAGCAGAACCGCGGCCTCGTTACGATCATGGATTCGATGATCGTGCCGCAACTGCAGGCGTTGCCGCCGGACACGGCGAAGCGCCTGGAGGAGGCGATGACGTCGGCTCGTGAAGCGATCGCCAAACAACAGGCCTGGCTCGAAGAGGAACTGTTGCCGCGCGCGAACGGCGACTTCCGCATCGGCGCCGAACTCTACGACCGCAAGCTCGCGTTCGCCCTGAACTCGTCGTTGAGCCGCCGGGAGATACGCACGCTGGCCGAACGCGAGTACGAATTCGTGCGCAACGAGATGTACGAAATCGCGAAGCAGGTTTACGCCGAGCAGCACCCGTATACCGCCTTTCCCGACAGCCCCGACGAGTCCTACAAGCAGGTAATCATCCGGGCGGCGCTCGAGAAGGCCTACCAGCAGCTGCCGCTGCGTGACGAGATTGTCCAGATCGCCAGGCAGTACCTGCAGCAGGCCAGCGACTTCGTCGTCGAGAACAACATCGTCACGATGCCGGAGGAGCCCGTCGAGATCATCGTGATGCCGGAGTTTCAGCGCGGCATCGCGCTGGCCTATCTCAGTCCGCCAGGGCCGCTCGACCGGAATCAGAAAGCGTTCTACGCCGTGGCTCCGCTGCCGGCCGACTGGACCGAAGCACAGGTCGAATCGTTCCTGCGCGAGTACAACCTGTACTCGATCCAGAGCCTTACGATCCACGAAGCCGTGCCGGGACACTACCTGCAGCTGGCGCTGAGCAACCGGCACCCTTCCGCGCTGCGCAGCGCGCTGTGGTCCGGGCCGTTCGTCGAGGGCTGGGCGGTCTATGCGGAGCGCGTGATGATCGAGGCAGGCTACCTCGATCACGATCCGCTGATGCGTCTCATCAATCGCAAGTGGTACCTCCGGTCCATCACCAACGCGATCATCGACTCGGCGATCCACGTCGACGGCATGACCCAGGAAGCGGCGATGAAGCTGATGATCGAGGGCGGCTTCCAGGAGGAGCGCGAAGCGGCCGGCAAGTGGGTGCGTGCACAGCTTTCGTCGACGCAGTTATCGACCTACTTCGTCGGCTACCAGGAGCACAAGGCGCTGCGTGCCGATGTCGAACGGGCGTGGGCCGACGAGTTCACGCTGCGCCGCTACCACGACCAGGTGCTCTCCTACGGCTCGCCGCCCGCCCGCTTCGTGCGGGCACTGATGCTCAACCAGCCGATTCCCTAGCACCCGATTCGCGGCACAGGGTGGCGGTCCGTATCCAGCGCTGCCCTGTTCCCTGCGACCTTTTCCCGGCTCGCCGCATCTACGGAAGACTTTGTCGGCAATACCGTTTCCTTATTCCATTCTGTAATGAGGGCGGGTGCCCCGGACGTTGAACTCGTCACCGGGCATCGAGTCAGACCGACATACAAGAAAGAGGGGTCGGGATGAATTTGACGGAGCTCTGCACCAGGCACTGGCCGTCGGTAGCCGCTGCCGTCGCACTCGTTGCTCTGTTCGGTCTGATATCGATCGCCAGGCTGCCTATCCAGTTATTGCCGACCATCGAGCAGCCGCAGGTGTCGATACAGAACTTCTGGCGAGCCGCGGCGCCCGAGGAAATGGAATCGAGCATCATCGAGCCGCAGGAGAACGTGCTGCGCAACACGCCCGGCGTTACCGATATCAACGCTTTCATCAGCCGCGGCGCGGGTTTCATCACGCTGACCTTCGACGTCGGCACCGATATCCAGGCAGCGAAGCTCGACGTCATCAACAACCTCAACCAGGCGCCGCCGCGGCCCGCCGATGCCGTCGAACCGCAGGTCTTCGCGGGTGGCGGGCAACAGTCACCGCCCGCCGCGTCGCTGCTCATACGTGTGCTGCCGCAGAACCCGAACAAGGCGCTTGCGAGCTACCAGAAACTCATCGAGGAGCACGTAGAGCCGCGTCTCGCCCGCATCCCCGGCGTTTCCCAGGTCAACCTGGCCGGCGAGCAGCCGAGGGAAATGCAGATCACGTTCGACGCCTACCGTGCCGCAGCACTCGGCATCGGCGTTACGGACATCATCGCGACGCTGTCGCGCGCGACGGACGCCTCGGGCGGTTTCGCCGACGTCGGCCGCCGTCAATACACGGTACGCTTTGCCGGCCAGTTCGAGCCGCACGACCTCAGCGACCTGATCGTCGGCTGGAGCAACGAACGGCCGATCTATCTCAGCGAAGTCGCGGATATCGACGTCGTGCCGCGGAAGCTCGACGGCTTCACGCTCCGGAACGGCTACCCGGCGTACTACATCACCCTGCAGCGCGCTTACGACGCCAACACCGTCAGCATCCTCGACGAGGTCAACCGCGCGATCGTCGAGCTCAACTCGGGGCCCCTTGCCGAAGCCGGGCTGGAGATGGACCTGAGTTTCGATGCGTCGGTCCACATCCGTCGCGCAATCGCGCTCGTGCAGGGCAATCTCGGCGCCGGCCTGCTGCTCGCTGTCGGTGTTCTCTATTTCCTGATGCGCAGCCGCCGTGCCACATTTCTCGTCACCGCAACGGTGCCGCTGTCGTTGCTCGTCGCATTCGTCGCACTGCGCCTGTTCGACAAGTCGCTCAACGTGATATCGCTCGCCGGCCTCGCATTCTCCGTCGGGCTGGTCATGGACGCGGCGATCGTCACGCTCGAGAACATCGTGAGATGCCGGCAGTCCGGCCTCGGCCTGCGCGACGCGGTCGCGAAAGGCACGCGGCAGATTACCGGTGCGCTGTTCGCGTCCACGGTGACGAGCGTCGCGATTTTCGCCCCCGTGCTGTTCATGGACGGCATCGAGGGGCAGCTGTTCCAGGATCTCGCGCTGACGATCGCGGTCGCGGTATCCGCATCTTTCCTGATCGCGGTAACGGTCCTGCCGGTCGCCGCATCGTTTCTTCTCAAGCACGAGGATCGTGACCCCTGCCGTCACTGGTGGACCCGGATTACCGAATTGGTGATGCACCTGACGCGCACGCCGGCCCTGTGCCGCACGTGGATCGTGGCGATACTCGGCGGTTCGATCGTCGCCATCGTCACGCTGATGCCGAAAGCCAACCTGCTGCCGCAGGCACCGTCGGATTCGCTCAACGCGTTCTTCATCACGCCGCCGGGCAGCACGGTCGATGTGCTGCGCGACGAGATCGCGGCCACGATCGTGGAGCGCATGCGCCCCTACATGGAACACGAGAAACAGCCTTACATTCGTGGCTACAACATGTCTTCCTTCGGCGCATTCAGCGGCATGTACGTTTACCCGGCGGACCCGTCACGCATCGAAGAGATGATCTCGATCGTGCGCGACGAAGTGCTGGTGGATCTCCCCGACACGCAATCGTTCGTGCAGCGTTCGTCGCTGCTGAACTTCGGTTTCGACGGCGGGCGCGCGATCAACGTCGACCTGCAGGGCCCCGATATCAACGTCCTGTCGCAGATCGCCGTGCAGGCCATGCCCATCGTCAGCGAGGCCGTTCCGGGGGCACAGGTGCGGCCGATCCCGGGCCTCGCCATCGCCGAGCCCGAACTGCAGTTGGCACCGAACGACCGCCGCATCACCGCGGCAGGGCTCGACCGGTCGACCATCGCAACGATCGTGAGGGCGGTGACCAGCGGCACGTGGGTGGGCGAATACTTCGACGGCAACGACCGCATGGACATGATCCTCAAAGGTCCGACCTGGACGTCGCCGGAACAGCTGGCATCGACGCCCATCGCCACGCCGCTCGCCGGGCTGCAGACGCTCGGCGAACTCACCGACATCCGGCGAACCGTCGGCCCGACTCAGCTGCTGCGCGTCAACGGCCAGCGCACCCTGACGCTCTCGGTGACACCGCCCGCGGACATGACGGTGCAGGAGGCCCTGCAGGCCCTGCGTGAAACCGCCGGGCCGCAGATCAGGGAATTGATGCCTGCCGGTGTCAGTCTCGCGTACCGCGGCACGGCGGACCGGCTCGACGCGGCCTTCTCGAGCATGGCGGTGAACCTGGCGACCGCGGCCGTCGTCCTGTTCCTGATCATGGCGGCGATGTTCCGCTCGCTGCGGGATGCCGCCCTGGTCATGCTGTCCATGCCGCTCGCGATCGCGGGTGGCGTTGGCGCACTGCGCCTGCTCAACCTGTTTACGATCCAGGCCATGGACCTGCTGACGATGATCGGTTTTCTCATCCTGCTGGGGCTGGTCGTCAATAACGCCATCCTGCTGGTCATGCAGGCCCGCAACGGCCTTCGCGAGGGACTCGATCGCGGCGCCGCCGTAGCCGATGCCGTACGCATTCGCGCCCGCCCGATCTACCTGAGCACGCTGACGAGTATCTTCGGCATGCTGCCGCTGATGATCGTGCCGGGCGTCGGGTCCCAGATCTACCGCGGACTCGCCACCGTCATCATCGGCGGCATGGTGGTCAGCGCCCTGTTCACCCTGATCCTGATGCCGAGCATATTGCGTCTGCCGCCGCTCGCACTGCGGCGGGTGCTGCGACGCAGCCAGGACACCGTCCCGGGAGTACCCGCCGATGCCTGATGCCCGACTCGTTGTCTCTTGCGCCATGCTGCTGTGCGCCGCGTTGTCGCATGCCCAGCAACCGCCTGCCCGTGCCGTCCAGATCTCGACGGTGTCACAGACCGAAGTCGCGCCGACGGTGGCCGTGCCGGGAACGGTTTACAGCCGCAACGAGGTGCAGATAACCGCCGGCGTTGGTGGCCGGCTCGTGATGGTCGCCGAGCCGGGCACCGTCGTTGCGGAAGGCGACTACGTCGCCCGGATCGACAAGGAGAGCCTGCGGCTGCAGCGCGCTGAGCAGGAGGCCCTGCTCGAGCGGGCGCGCATCAATATCCGCCAGCTGGAGAGCCAGCTGCGGCGGCAGAAGGAACTCGCCAGCTCCAGTCTCGTCTCGGAATTCGAACTCGAGCAGACCGAAGCGAATCGCGACCTTGCCGTCAGCGATGCGGCGATCATAAAGGTGCGGGTCCGCCAGATCGACGATCTGCTGCAGCGTGCCGACGTCAGGGCACCATTTTCGGGTGTCGTGATCAGCCGCAGCCGCCGCTCGGGCGAGGAAGTCGCGAGGGGCGAAATCCTGGGTCACTTGACGGATACGCGGAACCTCGAGGTGCGTGCCTTCGTACCGTTGAAGCACCTGCCGCGGACCGCTTCGGGCCAGAGCATCCACGTCTTTGCGACGGATGCGGACCATACCGGCAACATTCGCTCGCTCGTGCCGACGGGCGACGTGCGTTCACAGACCTTCGAAGCGCGCATCGACCTGCCCGCGAGCGCGACGCGCGACTGGACCGTGGGTCAGCTCGTCAGCGTGGCCATCCCGATACGGGCTCGCGAGCTCGCGCTCGCGGTGCCCCGCGACGCCCTGGTACTGCGCCAGAACGGCTCCTTCGTCTTCCGCATCAACGCGGACAACAAGGCCGAGCAGGTCAGGGTGGAGATCGGCGATTCTTCCGGAGACATGGTTGCCGTACGCGGTGAACTGGCGGCTGGCGACCGGGTCGCGATACGCGGCGCTGAAAACCTGTCCGAGGGTTCGGACGTCAGGATACTGGTGTCGGAGACGGCATCGACGAGCGATACCGACACGGTACTCTAGGCAGGCCTGCCGCGCCCGATGTCGACCGGCTCTCAGCCGGCAGCTTCCTGCAACGGTGACCGCAGCCCCTCGAGGTAGCGACGATGTCCCAGGTAACCGCTCACCTCTTCGCGGTAGGGGTTCGCGAAACCCGGCAGGTCCTGCCGGTCCGCGCCGCGACCGTAGCGACCCATACCGGACAGAATGCAATACCAGGAATAGGGTGCATAGGACGACCGGTGCACCTGATCCTTGAGCACGGATATGAAATCTGCGGACTCATCATCCCACGCTTCTATGATGGCGCGCATCGTCGCAGTCATATTCTCGTTCGCCCTGCAGTCACGCCAGTACTGCGTGTCGTCCCGCGTATTCAGCTTGTAGTGCATCTGGATGTAATCGATGGTGCGATCGAAGGCTTCATTGATGATGTCGTTGAAGTGGGCACGGTAGTTCGCGCCGAATCCACCGCGACTGAAGTAAGTAACGAAGCGGTTGATCGTAAATTGTGTAAGGCCGAGCGCGGTCGCTTCCAGTGGCTCGATAAATCCCTGCGACAAACCTACAGCCAGGCAATTCCTTTTCCAATGCTCGGTAACGCGGCCTACCTGCAGTTTAATGTGTAGCGGTTCGATTTCGGCTGCATCTTCTCCGATATGCTCGCGAAGTTCTTTCTCGGCATCTTCACGGGACGTGTAGTTTGTGCTGTACACGTAACCCCAGCTGATCTTGTTCATCAGTGGTATGCGCCAGGCCCAGCCGCAATTGAGCGCTGTCGATTCCGTGTAAGGTGGCAGGTCGCCGCCCTCGGGAACCGGCGTCCTGATTACGACCGCACTGTTGTTGAATAATCTTGGCTCGTATGAAACCGGCTCCGAATCCATCACCCGGCTCATGAGCATGCGTCGAAAGCCCGTGCAGTCGACAAAGAAATCACCGTCCAGGTTTCCGTTGCCCGATGTCACCAGGTAGTCGAGATCTCCGTTGGCATCCAGTGCGACGTCGGTAATGTTATCGACAACGTAGTTTATGCCGCCGGCGATGCACTTTTGCTTGAGGAATTCGGCGAGAAACGCGGTATCGAAGTGATACGCGTAGTCCATGTTGTCAGTACCGTGCGATTGTGCGCTGACCGGCGCCTTGCACTGTCTCGCGAGCTCCGCGTTGAAAAAGAAATTGGCAGGGTTCGTATCGGCTGGCTCGCCTTTTCTCCGTTGATCACAATTGGCAAAGAATTGTTGCTCAAAATGGCGATAGGCAGGGGACGCAAACGGATGGAAGTAAGAGGAGAACTCCTCGCGGCCCGTCCAGCCCGGGAACTCGATACCGTGCTTGAATGTCGCCCTGCAGGCACCCATGAACTCCTGTTCCGAAATCCCCAGGAATTTCAGGAATCTCTTGAACAGCGGAGTGGTTCCTTCGCCCACGCCAATCGTAGGAATGTCCGGCGACTCGACAAGCGTGATTCGGCTGCCGGCCCGACCGAGACTGTGCAGAAAAATAATGGCTGTCATCCAGCCGGCGCTGCCGCCGCCGGCAATGACGACATGCCTGGGGGGAATACCGTTCGAAAGCATCGTTGCTGTACCGTACAAAGCTCATCGCATCTTACAGGACCCACGGCGCAGGGGAACACATGGTACATTCCGCTGACTAATGGTTACGTGCCGGCAGGAACCGGAGAGCAAAATGAACCAACAAAGCGCGAACGCGGATTCTCCCAACTTCAAGGGCGATATGTTTTTGTACTCGAAACCGGAGCTCCTCAACGCCCGGGACCATCGTGGACTGGGCATCAACCCTTCGACGCAGCCTTACGCATTCGCGAAGTCCGCGAAATTCGCGCCGATCGCAGCGGCAGAAATCGTATCGGCCCAGAGGCATTATCCGATCGTATTCTCCGGCCCCAAGCAACCTACACTGCTCGCAATCCTGTCCCTCATGGACAGCGACAATCTGTTCGTCGATGAGAATGGCGGGTGGGCTCCCGGCGTATACATCCCCGCGTACCTGCGCTGCCACCCATTTGCCGTTGCAACGCGCAACGACGACCAGTTCTCTGTCGTCATCGATCGCGCGTCAACGTGCATCGCGGAAGATGCAGAACAGCCGTTTTTCGACGACAAGAACGAATTGACGCCGCCCATCAAGGCCCGCGTGGATTATTGCGCCAACTACCATACCTATCTCAAATCGTCGGCCAGCCTCGGCGAGAAACTGGCGGAGATGGAACTGCTCAACGGACAACAGGCGACATTTGAGGTCGACGGCAGCGACGAACGACTGTCGAGCAAGACTTATGTGGCCGTGGACGTGGAGAAATTCGGAGACATGGACGCCGAGACGCTGCGCGCTTTGCACGCGGATGGCACGCTGTCATCGATTTATGCACACCTGTTTTCGCTCGACAACTGGAACAGCCTCGTGGAGCGTTACAAGCAGCGCAAAGCGGCCCGCTAAAGCTCCCGCCGTGTTTGGAAATTCAGGCCATCGACTTTGACGTCTTCCGATACGCAACCAGTTTCGAGTCAGCGCCTCCAGTCCACGCTTGCAGAAATCGAGCGGCTGCTGGGCGTCGATCCCGAATCCGCTGAGTCCAGAGCGACAAGATTGCTCGAGGCCGTGCCCGGGGAACCCATGGCTCAGCTCTACCAGGGGATTGCCCGGCGCATGCTGGGCAATCCGGCGGCGGCAGTCGATGTGCTTCGCCCCCTGGCCGCACGCTGGCCGGACGCGCCCATGCCGCATCTTCAACTGGGCCTGGCGCTCAGGGAAACAGGCGACGACACGGCCGCCGCGGCCTCGATGCGCCGCGCCGTCGAGGTCCGGCCGGACTTTCCGGACGCCTGGCTGGCGCTCGGCGACCTGCTTGCGGCGATGTCGGATTCCGGCGGCGCGGACGAGGCCCTTGGCAAATACGTCGAGCACTCGGAGAACATTCCGCTGTTCGTTCAGGCCGGGCGCGCACTGCAGGAAGAACGCATCCGCGACGCCGAGTCCCTGTTGCGGAACCGTCTTCGCGCCCAGCCGAGTGACATCGTCGCACTGTGCATGCTCGCCGACGTTACCGAGCGCCAGGGCCGTCGTGGATGAGACCAACGCCCTGCTCGCCCGCTGCCTGGAACTCGCGCCCAGCTATTTCAGGGCGCGCTACAACCATGCGGTCATGCTCCTGCGACAGAGCAAACTCGAGCAGTCGCTCGAGCAAATCGACCAGATGCTGGCCGAGGACCCGCAGAGCACCGACTGCCGCAAGCTCAGGGCCGCGATCCTGGTCCGCCTGCTGGAGTACGATGCGTCGATCAGGATATGCGAAGAGCTGCTCGAAGAAGATCCCGCACAGCCCACGGTATGGAACAGCCTGGGACACATGCTGAAATCTGTCGGACGCAGGGAAGATTGCGTCACCGCTTACCGCAAAGCCATCGAGCTCGCACCGCATTACGGCGAACCTCACTGGAGTCTCGCAAACCTGAAGACGTACAGCATCGGTGACGAGCTAATCGGAGCGATGCGGGCGCAGCTGCAGAATCCGTCGCTGCCCCACACGGATCGCCTGCATTTCAATTTCGCAATGGGCAGGGCGCTGGAGGACCGATCCGAGTTCGAGGAGTCTTTCCGGCATTATGCGGAGGGCAACCGCCTGCGGCAGGAGAAAGCGCCGTACGACCTGCAGGAACTCGAAAAGCACGTGCGCCACAGCAAGGCCTTGCTGACAGCCGATTTTTTTGCCGCGCGCGCCGGTCAGGGGTCGCCGGACCCGGATCCGATTTTCGTGCTCGGTCTGCCACGCTCCGGGTCGACGCTCGTGGAGCAGATTCTTGCGAGCCACTCAGCGGTCGAAGGCACGATGGAACTGCCCAACATCGCGTCGATCGCAAAGTCGCTCCAGGATTCCGCGTCGGACGACGACGAGGGGGGCTATCTCTCTGCACTGGACAGATTGGGTGCGGACGAACTGGCGGAACTCGGCCGATCATACCTCGAACAGACGAAGGTGAACCGCAAGCTCGGCACGCCTTTCTTCATCGACAAGATGCCGAACAACTTCGCTCACATCGGACTGATTCACCTGATTTTGCCCAACGCCCGAATCATCGACGTGCGGCGCCACCCCATGGCGTGCGGCTTCTCGTTGTTCAAGGAACATTTCGCACGCGCCCAGAATTTCAGCTACAGCCTCGAGACCATCGGCCGCTACTACCATAACTATTTCGAATTAATGGCGCATTTCGATGCGGTGCTGCCCGGCCGGGTACACCGGGTCATCTATGAGTCCCTGGTTGCCGACACCGAGGCGGAAATTGAGCGATTGCTCGCATACTGCAACCTGCCATTCGAAGAGTCCTGCCTGAAATTCCACGAAAATGCGCGCGCCGTCAGTACCGCCAGCGCCGAGCAGGTGCGGCGGCCGATCTTCCGCGAGGGCCTCGAACACTGGCGCAATTACGAACCCTGGCTGGGCCCGCTGAAAGCGGCGCTCGGGCCCCTGGTCGACGATTACAACGGCTGATAGCCCCTGGATCAGGCGCTCCGCCCGGGCGTCGGGCGTCCTCGCGGCGCGGTACCGGCATTCGCGACCTGCGCCTTTTTGTTGCCAAGAAGCAACATCACTTATTCCGAATAAGTTGTTGCCGGCAGACAATTTCAGCGCCACAATCGGAACCACTGGGCAATCGCTGTGTCATAGATACAACGATCCGTAGTTCAACCGCAACAGGGGGAAATCCTGATGTCTAGACAAACACCGCTTTCAAGAGCGGTTCAACGCGCTCTTTACGGCGCCGCCCTGGTGACGGCAACGGCAACGCTGCCAATATCCGCCATTGCGCAGGAGGATACCGGCGAGGCCGAGTATCTCGATGAAATCATTACCACGGGTTCCCGCATCAAGCAGGACGCAAACCTGACCAGCGCATCCCCGGTGACGACCGTGAAAGCGGACGAGATCCAGAACCGCGGCATCACGCGCGTCGAGGACCTCGTCAACGATCTGCCGCAGGTTGTGCCGGAACTGACGGCCAACGAGTCCAACGGCGCAACCGGTACGGCCACGCTCGACCTGCGCGGACTGGGCTCCGACCGGACACTGGTACTCACGAACGGCCACCGCATGGGCCTGGGCAACCCGTTCGCGCTCGCGCCCGACGTCAACCAGATTCCGTCGATTCTCGTCGAACGCGTCGAACTCCTGACGGGCGGTGCATCCTCGGTTTACGGTGCCGACGCCGTCGTCGGGTGTCGTCAACTTCGTCATGAAGGACGACTTCGAAGGCTTCATGATCGACTACCAGTACTCGGCCTTCCAGCACGACAACAGCAACGGCTTCGCGCAGGGCGCGCTCCGGGATGCGGGCTTCGATGTTCCTTCGGGCAGCGTCACCGACGGCAACACGCGCAACATCAACGTCGTCATGGGCATCAACTCCGACGACGGTACCGGCAACCTGACGGCTTACATCGGCTACCGCGAGATCGACGCCATCCTGCAGGGCGACCGCGACTACAGCGCCTGCGCGCTGGACAGCGACAACGGCGTGACCTGCGGCGGATCGGCAACGCTTCCGACCGGCCTGTTTTCGCCGTTCGACGGTGTCAACTACTTCACGGTCGCCGGCGACCAGTTCGTCCCGTGGGATTACACCTACTACAACTACGCGCCGCTGAACTACTTCCAGCGGCCCGACGAGCGGATCACTGCCGGCGCATACGGCTTCTACGAGATCAGTGACGGCCTGGAAGGCTATGTCGAAGTGACGTACATGGATGACCGCAGCCTCGCACAGATTGCGCCGTCCGGCATGTTCTTCGATATCGACTCGATCCCGTGCGAGAACCCGCTGCTCTCCGCCCAGCAGTTCGCGACACTGGGCTGCACCTCGACCGCCGACGTCGTGCCCTGGTACATCGGCCGCCGCAACGTCGAAGGCGGTGCACGCTTCGACGATCTTCGTCACACCAATACGCGCACACTGGTCGGTCTCCGCGGAGATATTACCGACAGTTGGGAATTCGACGTGTTCGCGAATTTCTCGCGCAACCGCTACAGCGAGGTGTACAGCAACGACCTGTCCATCACCAGGATGACCCGTGCGCTGGACGTCGTCGATGATGGCGCCGGCGGTGTGGCATGCCGCTCGGTCGTTGACGGATCCGATCCGAACTGCGTGCCGTGGAATATATTCCAGGCTGGCGGCGTGACCCAGGAGGCGCTCGCGTATGTCGACCTGCCGCTGTTTTCCAAGGCCGACCTCGAGCAGAACCAGATCGTCGGCTACGTGAGCGGCGACCTGACCGACGCCGGCGTCGTGATCCCGACCGCGGAAGAAGGCCTCCAGCTGGTGTTCGGTTACGAGTACCGCCAGGACAGCATGGACTTCGATATCGACCTCGGTTACCAGAGCGGTGATGCGTCAGGTCAGGGCGGAGCTATACCGCCGGTGCAATGGCCGGGTGCGGGTCAGTGAGTTCTTCGGCGAGACCCGGATCCCGATCATCCAGGGCCGCTCGTTCTTCGAGTCGCTCGCGCTGAACCTCCGCTACCGCTATTCCGACTACGAGAACCTGGACATCACCACGGACACCTGGAACATCGGCGGCGAGTGGCGTATCACGGAAAGCGTCATGCTCCGTGGCGGCATCTCGCGTGCGGTGCGCGCGCCGAACATCAACGAGCTGTTCGAGCCGCAAAGCAAGGGCCTGTGGTCCGGTAACGACGGCTGCGCGGGTGCTACGCCAACACTCTCGGCGGCGGCATGTGCCAACCAGGGTGTTACGGCGGCGCAGTACGGCAACATTCCGTCCAGCCCGGCGGGCCAGTACAACCGCATTCACCGGCGGCAACCCGGGCCTGGATCCGGAGGAATCCGATTCCGTGACGGCCGGCTTCGTCGTCACGCCCGGCGGCTTCGCGGAAGGCCTGTCGTTCAGCATCGACTACTGGAATATCGACGTCCAAAAGGCCATCGCCACGGGTATCGGCGAGGAGAACACGATCAACCTGTGCGGCTCGACCGGCGATCCGACGTTCTGCAGCCTGATCAATCGCGGCCCGAACGGCAACCTCTGGATCGGCCAGGCAGGCATTACCGCGACGCAGGTCAACATCGGCTTCTTCGAGGTCTCGGGTGTCGACATCAACGCCAATTACGCGTGGGATCTCGACAACGGCCACGGCCTGGACTTCGCGCTGCGCGGCACCGCCCTCACGCAGTGGGACGAGCAGCCGGTTCCCGGTGGTATCGTCAACGACTGCGCCGGGTTCGTCCTCGGCACCTGCGAGCGGCCACGGCCGGAATGGAAGCACACCTTCGCCACCACGTGGAACACGCCGTGGAACGCACAGTTCGTTCTCGGCTGGCGCCGCGTCGGCGAGGTCAAGGAGTTCGAGGATCTCCCGGACCGGCTTACCGTCAAGGCGCAGGACTACTTCGACCTGTCCGCGAACTACATCGGCGAATGGTTCGGCACGGAGACGACGATCAACGCCGGTGTCTCCAACCTGCTGGACGAGGATCCGCCGATCTTCGGGCGCCTCAACAACATCTCGGTTTACGGCAATGGCAACACCATTCCGGGCACCTGGGATGCGATGGGACGTTACTACTACGTCGGGCTCAACGTCCGCATCCAGTAAGCGGCGTTCGGGTAGTCAGACCAGGACATGGCGGGCCTTCGGGCCCGCCATTTCTATTTGTGGCGCACAATGCGAACATTCGGCCCCGAACTGGTCAAAACCTGCAGATGAAATCTTCGACCGTCAGCGGCGGCCCGGACCGCCACGCCACGCTCCCGACCTTGCTGAAGGAAGCCATTTCCGCGCACGAACGGGGCCGCCTTGACGACGCCTATCCGCTGTACCGTGAATTCATCGAGACGACCCCCGATCACCCGATGGCGCTGCATATGTTCGGGCTTTTGCACTCCCAGCGCCGCGACTACCCCACCGCCATTGCGCTGATGCAGGAATCGCTGCGCCTGTTTCCCGCGCAGCCGGAAGTCGCCAACAACCTCGGCAATGCCCTGAAACGCAGCGCAAACCCGGAGGCCGCACTCGCGTGGTATCGACACGCGCTCGAAATCCGACCTGACTACATCGACGCATGTCGCAATCTCGGATTGTGCCAGCTTACGCTCGGGCGGATCGACGAGGCGGTTGCCAGTTTCGAGCGATGCCTCGAAACCAATCCCCGCGACGAAGTCGCATGGCTTTGTCTGGGCAACGCCCGCCGCCGTCAGGACGACCTCGACTCGGCAGTTCGTTGCTACGAAAAAGCGCTCGAGCTACGCCCCGAATACGCCGAGGCGCACCATAACCTCGGTCTTTGCCGGCGGATGCAGTTACAGCCCGAGGGTGCCCTGGAACATTACGAGACCGCGCGGGAGCTGGGCCTTGATCGCGCCGAACTTTACCTGAACATCGGCAATGCCCTGGTCGATATGCAGGATGAGCTCGCGGCCATCGACGCGTATCGGAACGCGGTGGCCCGGAACCCCGGCGACATGGACAGCCACCGCAACCTGAACTCGCTGCTTTGGCAGCAGGATTTGCCGGACGACTACCTGGAGTCCTATCGCGACGCATTGCACAGGGACCCCACGATGGAAAACCTGTGGCGTGCTTATGCCGTTGCTCTTAACCAGAAGGAAGATTACGAGGAGTCGGAGAGGGTGCTCGGGAAGGCCCTGGGATTTTGTCCGCAGTCCAGCGACCTGAGATCATTGCTCGGCTTCACGCTCGAGGGGCAGGGGCGCTGGGACGAGGCACTCCGCGCTCACGAACAGGCCGTCGGCATGCCGGGGTCGAACCCGGATCACGAGGTCAGCTACGCGAGGGCGCTGCTCGCCTGCAAGCGGCCCGACGAGGCCCTGCGCCACGCGGAACGCGGCGCCTTGCGAATGCCGTTCAACCAGCGTGCGCTTGCCTATCTCGGCCTCTGCTGGCGCCTGTTGGGCGACCCGCGTGACGCCATAATGAACGACTACGAGAACCTTGTCGGCGTGTTCGACCTGCCCGTTCCCGCAGCGTACGGTGGCATCGACGAATTCAATGCTGCACTGACCGCCGTCCTCGATCGGCTTCACGTCGGCAAACGCCACCCTCCCGAACAGACACTGCGTGGAGGCAGCCAGACGACGGGAAACCTGTTCGACCGGGCGGAACCGGAAATCAGGGACCTGGTGAGTGGCATCGAGGAGTGCATCCACGCCTATATCGGCCGGTTTCCCGTGGACTCGGAGCATCCGCTTTTCGTGCGCCGCAAGGACCAGTTCCATTTCGCCGCGTCCTGGTCGGTCAGGCTCACGCGCAACGGATACCACACCATGCATATCCATCCGCTCGGCTGGATAAGCTCGGCCTATTACGTTCAGGTACCGGCAGAGATTGCCGAATCCGATAGCTGCGGCGGCGGCCTGAAATTCGGACAGCCGGACATCGACATCGGCTCCGAAGGCATGGCACGGCGTGAGGTCCGGCCGCGGGCGGGTCGGCTGGCGCTGTTCCCCTCCTATATGTGGCATGGCACGGTACCGTTCCTGTCCGACGAACCCAGGATGACCGTCGCCTTCGATGTGACCCCTGAAAAACCATGAGCGAAAATGTGAACATCGACCCGGCTTTCGAACGGGCACGCCGCCTGCAGGCGGCTGGCAGGCTGGGTGAGGCGGAGACGGCCTACAGCCGACTTGCGCAAAAGGCTGAGCACCGCGATGCTGCGCTGCAGGCGCTCGCCCAGTTGTACCTGCAGTCACGGCGCCCGAAAGACGCGGTCGATATGCTGTCTGCGCTGCATCGGGAGGCGCCGGATAACCCATCGCATTGCGCTCGCCTGGCAAGCCTCCTCGACGCGCTGGGTGATACCGGCTCTGCGATCGCCACTTACGAACACTTCCTGCAGCGCGGCCCGATGCCGCGACGATATTCTTCAATGTGGCCCTCCTGTACAAGAAGGAAAAACGCTACGACGAAGCGCGCAATGCTTACAGTAAGGCGCTGGATCTCGGTATCGAGGAACCGCAGGAGGTTTACTCGAATCTCGGCGTGCTGTACTCGCAACTGCATGACGCGGAAAATGCGCGGTCGATGTACCGGCGGGCACTCGATCTCGCTCCGGATTACCTTCCTGCGCTCTTCAACCTCGCCGGACTGCTCGAGGAATCGGGTGAACGCGGACAGGCGATCGGGCTGTACGAAAAGATCCTCGCCATCGACCCCGGCCACTCCGAGTCACGCGCACGCATTGTTCATGCAACGCAAATCACGGGCGACCAGGATGCGCTGCTCGCCGACCTGAGACAGGCCATAGAGAAATCCGCCGGCGACCGTTTCGGCATCGAGACTCTTCAATATGCGCTCGGCAAGGCCCTGGACGAACTGGGCCGATACGACGAGGCCTTCGAGGCTTACGCAGCGGCTAACGATCTGGCCCGATTGCGGCTGCCTGCTTACGATCCCGTGGCGACCGCACGGGCTTTCGACCAGTTGATCGCGCTGTTCGATGCGGGCTGGATCGAGCGTGTCGAGTCCGCGTCAACGTCCTCGCCGATTTTCATATGCGGGCTGTTCCGTTCCGGCTCGACGCTGACCGAGCAGGCACTCGCGTCACATCCGGCGGTCACCGCCGGCGGGGAGCTCGACATCCTGCCCTGGCTGCTGGGACGACGATTCGCGGATTTTCCGCAGGGTATCGCGAATGCCACGAGAGAAATGATCGCGGCAATCGCGAATGAATACCAGTCGAAGGTGTCCGAACTGTTCCCCGAGTGCCGGCACCGTCACCGACAAGCGGCCCGACAATTTTCTTCACCTTGGCCTGATCAGAGGCGATGTTTCCGTCGGCGAGATTCGTATTTACGCAGCGCAATCCGCTCGATAACTGCCTGTCGATCTACTTCCAGCAACTGGGTGGCGCACTGAGCTACTCGACGAACCTCGAGGATATTGCGCACTATTACGGCAACACGAGCGCCTGATGTCGCACTGGCGGTCCTGCATTGGTGGCGCCATCCACACGGTCGCCTATGAGGAACTGGTTCGGGAGCCTGAAGCGGTGCTGCGCCGACTGCTCGATTTTCTGGGACTGGAATGGGACGAGCGCTGCCTCAAATTCACGGATGCGTCCAACCTCGTAAAGACAGCAAGCGTGTGGCAGGTTCGTGGCGAACTGCATTCGGGTTCAGTGGGGCGTTGGCGCAATTACGAATCGCAGCTTGCGCCTATTCTTAAACATTTCGAGCCCGGCCCGGAGTAAACCTTTTGCATCCCGGTTGCAGGCAAATGAGGCCCTGACGTCGCGATTAATGCCGATGAATGTTTCCGATCGAATTGAAGAAGCTTTGCAGCATCACCAGGCGGGCCGGTTTGGCGAAGCCGATGCGATCTATCGCGCATTACTGGGCGAGAACCCGAATCAACCTGACGTCCTCTACCTGATGAGCGTGCTCTACATGCAGACGGGCAACTTTCAGCATGCGTCGAAATTCATCGCCCAGGCAATACACATCAAAGCGGACGAGCCCAACTATCACAACATCGCCGGAGAAGCCTCGCTCGCGCTCGGTGACGTCGATTCTGCGATAGCCGCCTACAAACAGGCGATTTCCCTGGATCCCGGATTTGCAGGGGCGCACAACAATCTAGGCAACGCCTACAAACAGGCCGGGAGGCTCGAGGATGCCGTGTCGCATTACAGGCGGGCGGTCGCCATCGACTCCGGCATGGCTATGGCGCACAACAACCTGGGCGTTGCGCTCAAGGAGAGCGGTCATTTGCAAGAGGCCCGGGAGCATCTCGGGAAGGCCATATCGATAGCGCCCGACTATGCCGAAGCTCACAGCAACCTCGGGAACCTCCTGCTGGCAATGGATCGGCCGGAAGAAGCCATCGCTCATCATGAACGGGCCCTTACGCTCACGCCGGGCTACGCGATGGCGCACAGCAACCTGGGAGTGGCGCTGCAGGCGCTGGATCGGCGCAGGGAGGCGATTGCACAGTACGAACAGGCGATCGCGATCGACCCGAATTTTGCGATGGCACATTACAACCTCGGCATCGCCGTCGACAGTTCGGGCGATCCCGACGCGGCGGCCAGACACTATCGACGGGCGTTGGCCATTAATCCGGACTATGCCGAAGCACACCATAACCTCGGTAACGTTCTCGACCAACTCGGACAACGTGACGACGCGATTGCACATTACCGCGAGGCCATACGGATCCAGCCGGGGTACGCGGAGGCTCACAGGAACCTCGCGCGAATGGACCCGTCAGGGGCTGACGCAGCAGCGATCGAACGACTGCTGGTATCGCCGTCATTGTCGGACCGGGAAGCGATACACTGCCATTTCGCGCTCGGGTCGATCTATGACAGGTCCGGAGATTTCGACAGGGCATTCGAGAATTACGAGCAGGGGAAACCGCCTGGGACGGAAGACCGTTGCCTACGATGCATCGAAGTGGACGCGCTATGTCGACGGCCTGATCGAGGCGTTTTCCGCCGATTTCTTCGGCGACAGCGTTCCTCCCGGCTCCAGGTCCGAGCTACCGGTCTTCATTGTCGGCATGCCGCGTTCCGGAACCACGCTCATGGAACAGATCGTCGCCAGTCATGGCGACGTCCATGGCGCCGGCGAGCTCCCGTCGTTCGGGCGCTTCGAGGAAGAACTGGTGAGCAGATTCGGCGTCTCGGGCTCATATGCGACAGCGCTGCGGCAGCTCGACCAGCGAACTATCCTGGAGTATTCGGACCGTTACCTGGCGGAGCTGCGCGACCTCGCGCCGGATGCAAAGCGCGTCACGGACAAGATGCCGGGCAACTTCGTCCAGATCGGCCTCATAAAGATCCTGTTTCCCAGCTGTCGAATCATCCACTGCAAACGCAATGCCCTGGATACCTGCCTGTCCAACTACTTCAATTATTTCGCGGCAGGGAAATCAGTACTCGTTCGATCTCGAAGAACTCGGCCGCCATTACCTGGACTACGAGAAAATCATGGCGCACTGGAACACGATTTTTCAGCGCGATATTCTGGAGGTTCATTACGAGGATCTGGTCGCGGACCAGGAATCTGTCGTCCGCGGTGTCGTCGACTATCTCGGGCTCGATTGGGACGATCGCTGCCTGAAACACTACGAAAACCGGCGTGCGGTTCACAATCTCAGCAGCAGGCAGGTACGTAAGCCCGTGTACGCGTCATCGGTCAACCGGTGGAAAGATTACGAGAGCCATCTTCAACCGCTAATCCGAATGCTCTCCTCGCCAGGCCGCGAAGCGACGTAAGACCAGGCACACTTCTTGTCGAGATTCGCGGGGTTCGCGCACGCGTAACCCGTGAGGCGTCTTCAGGTCTTGGCGGCGATCAGGGCCCAGGCCAGCGGCACGCCGGTTGCGGCGTTTTGCAACGCCTCGGCTCGATCGATGGAATATCCCTTCAGCTGCAGGTCGTCCCGCAGCCGCGCGAATGTCGCTTCGTCGATTGCCGCTTCGCACATGGAGGCCATGCGCTCGGCGTACGCCTCGAGTTCCTTCTGCATACCCCGCAGCCAGCCCAGAACGTCGGAGGGTTCGTAGTTCGCCAACCGCTTGTGGATGGCCGCCACGTCCCTGTACAGCCTGACGACAGTCCCGTCTGCGACATCCCGTCCGTGCTTCACCATGATCGACTCCACCGCGCGTATCGCGGGATTCAGGCGTGCCGCAGCCGCCTGGTACTCGGAGCGGCTGTCGCCCCGGCAGGCAGCGAATCCTGCTTCAAAGGTCGCGATGACGCGGGGAACGAAGTCCGATGCCTGCAGCATCCTGATCGCGTCGAGGCTCGCCGCGCATTGCCGGTAGATCCCACCGTGCCGGTGGTGGACAAGGAGCGCAAGCCGACCACCTGGCGCAGGCAATCGCGCGATCTCGTCGAAGGCATCGAGCCCCGCGTACTCGATACCGAACTGGCTCGTGGCGACGTCGCAGCTTGCTGATTCAAACGGCAGGTGGCCTGCATCGGCGACGATGCCCCTGACGTCCGGGAATCGATTCACGAGCGCTGCGATCGCCGACTCGGAAATATCGACGCAGGTGAAGACGGCCTGAGCGCCATCGAGCGCGGCACGCGCACAATGGACTACGGCACCGCTGCCGCTGGCAATATCAACGACCCGTGGCTGGCTATAGTCCGCGCGGACCCTGCCGAAAAACTCGGCCCAGAATGACAGGACGACGGGATGGCTGGTCCCCCCGCTGCTGAATGCTGCGCCCGCCGCTGCGCCGTGCCAGTAGGTGTCCCAGCCTGCTGTTGCCGGCGAGGAATCGGAACGAGAATTCATGCGGGGCGTACCTGCAGAGCAATATCCGGCGAGTTCTTCAGGTGCGTGGTGTCGCGGCTCCTCCGCTGGCGGCAGGACCTGACAGTGCCGTTCAACCGCCGCCGCCGCGCCCTCGCCGACGGAAACGCTCTGGTCTCTCTGGATCGTCTTGATGGCGGATTGACTGTCGGCCTCGATCTTCGCCCATTCGGCATTACTCTTGCAGACACGCTGCGGGAGCATCGAGCCCGTCGGACGAAATTTCCGGCAGGTGCGCTTGTTGGGATCGGAGTCGAGCCGCCGGTCGACTTCCGCCGCAAAGACTTCCGGATCCGGGTCCTTCTGTGACGCCGCAGGGGCCCCCGAACACCCCGCGACCAGGCAGGCGAGAACCAGCGATAGCCGGCAGGAAACAGGCATTCTGGGCGAGCTTTGGCATGTGCGAAATGGTAGCACTAATCCGGGGAAGCAAGCGAGATCCCGCGCGCGGGGGCCATCGCTGCCAATGTGAGCCCTCCCTGATGGGCATCGGGATTATGTTAAAGATCGCCCGGGGCCCGGCTTTGGCCGAAGAGGCGCCAGGCAGCCCTGTTGCACAATCGCAACAGATAATGAAAATACGGCGTTGTTGCCCAAAAGCAATTGAAACATCCCTTTAAAAAGTGGAGAATCAGCCCACTAATTTGCATTTTGGTGCAAATGAAACTTGTCGCGCTAATGAAACAAAGCGCGATAATCAAAAAGACGGTAACCGTCAAATAGCATAAGGGGTTCAATAATGAACATATCCAATCGAACGGCACGTACCTTTGGTGCACTGGCCGCAGTCTCTGTGCTGTCGGTCGCGCCAAGTCTGCCGACCTTCGCACAGCAAGACGATGACGAGGACGTGGTCCTTGAGGAAATCGTCACGACGGGTTCGAGAATTCGTCGCGACGATTTCAACTCGGCCACGCCCATCAGCGTTATCGGTGGCCAGGCTATCCTGGAAGCAGGTATGTCCAATCTCGGTGAGGCACTGCGTGACCAGGCCGCGGTCGGTACCGGCGGCTTCAACCAGTCGAGCATCCTCTCGGGTGGTGGCGCTACCTCGATCGACCTCCGCAACCTCGGTCAGAGCCGCGTTCTGGTCCTGATCAACGGCCGTCGCGTTGCGTCGTTTGCCGACGCCCTGCAGAACCAGGCCGCTGACCTGACCTTCGTGCCGACCGCCATGGTCGACCGTGTCGAGATCCTGCGTGACGGCGCATCCGCCGTTTACGGTTCTGACGCGATCACGGGCGTGGTGAACGTCATCCTCAAGAAAGAATTCGAGGGTATCGAAGCGTCGTTGAGCAGCGGTGCCACGTCGGAAGGCGACGGTGAAAACTACACCTTCTCGATGACCATGGGTACCTCGAGTGAGCGCGGCAGCTTCGTGGCTGGCGCCGAGTTCCGCCGCCAGGATCCTGTGAAGCAGACGGACCGTGACTGGGCATTCCCGGCAATCTCGTCCCTGAACACCGGCGGCGCGTCGAACGGCTCGTTCTTCTCGACGGGTGGCTTCTTCGACACGGCGGCAGGCTTCTTCTGCACGCAGCCGCTGGCCTTCGGCGGAAATGAAATCGACGACGTCTCCGGCACGACGGGCTGCCCGAGCCTCGCGCCCCGGCAGAACGTCTCGAGCCCGGACCAGGTGCAGTTGACCCGTTACGACTACGGCCTGGCGCAGGACCTGATCGTACCGAACGAAGTGATCACGGCGTCCGTGTACGGCAACTACGAGCTCACTGAGTACGCCAACGCGTTCATGGAAGTGCAGTACGCCAATCGCCAGGGCACGACCCACCTCGACGGTAACCCCGGCTCCTTCCTCGTTCCGGGTACGAACCCGAACAACCCGTTCCCGGGTGAAGATGGCCTCATGTACGTCCGCCCGTCGACGACGGTCGGTCCGCGTACGCAGGACTACGAGTCCTCGACCATTCGCATGGTCGCCGGCCTCGAGGGTGACCTGCCCTTTGGCAACGACTGGTTCTACGAGGCTTCCGTTCTGTACACCGGAGTCCAGGCCGACCTCGTGACCAACTCCACTTGGAACCTGGTGCGTATGGAACGCATTGCGGATCCTGACGCCTGTGCAGCAGACGCTCTCTGTGCAGCCGCCGTGAATCCGTCCGGCGCACTTGACGCCGCTCGTCCGGGCAACTGGACCGAGAATGAAATCGACTACGTCCGCCAGGGCGCACAGGCGAACTCGAAGTTCGATCTGTTCGGTGTCCAGGCATTCGTTTCCGGCTCCGTGGTCGAGCTGCCGGCCGGCCCGTTGAGCCTGGCATTCGGTGTCGAGAGCCGCAGGGAAACGGGTTATGCCAAGCCGGACTCGATCACGTCAGCCGGCGAGAGCATCGCTAACGCGACGTTCCCGACGCAAGGCGCCATCGAGGTCGACGAAGTGTTCACCGAAATCGACATTCCGATCCTCTCGGGCATGACCGCATTTGAGGAACTCTCGGTCAACCTTCAGTGGCGTTACTCCGACTACGACACCTTTGGTGGCGAAGACGTATACCGCGCCGGCCTCAACTGGCAGATCAACGACTGGGTCCGCATTCGCGGTAATGTGAGCACAGCCTACCGCGCACCGCAGGTTACCGACCTGTACAGTGGCGGCGTGGAAAGCTTCGACTTCTTCACCGACATCTGTGAAGCGGCCGTCAGCGGCATCACGCCCGGATCGAACGCCTACCAGAACTGTGTACTGGACGGCATCGACCCGGATACGTTCACGCAGCTGTCGTCGCAGTACGCGGTACTGGCTGGCGGTAACATCAACCTCGGTCCCGAGACCGCCGACACGATGACGTATGGAATCGTGTTCACGCCTGGCGGCTTCGCCGAAGGCCTGCAGATCGCGGTCGACGCGTGGGACATCGAGGTTACAGACCTGATCACCCGCCCACAGTCGGACGGCATTCTTGACGCCTGCTACGAAGGTCCCGTCGGCCTGACCGCCCCGGAGTGCAGCCAGTTCAATGGCCGCAACCCGCTTGACGGGCGCCCGGTTGACTTCGTCAACCAGCTGATCAACGACGATTTCGTCGAGACCAACGGCTACGACCTGTCGATAAACTACGCGTTCGACGCTGGTCAGACTGGCTGGAACCTCTCGCTGGTTGGTACTTACGTCGACGAGAATACGTTCTACCCGAATGCGGGTGGCGCGGACGATCGTGGTTCGATTCCGGACATTTCGGCTAACACTCGTGCCGACATGTTCCTGAACAACTGGACGTTCTCGTGGCTGACGCGCTACATCGGCGATATGGACGACCCGCGGTTTGATCCGACCAACAACTCGTTCGGTTACGACGGCCCGGATGCCTACTGGAAGCACGACATTCGTGTCGCGTACGACTGGGAGCGCTATCGCCTGGTCTTCGGCATCAACAACGTCACGGACGAAGATCCGCCGTACGTGTTTGCATCGGGTGTCAACACGGATGCCTTCCTGTATGACGTAATGGGTTCATACTGGTTTGCACGCCTGACCTTCTCGATGTAATAACAATCGACTCGCGCAGGCGGGTCAGGGGCGGGTCCTTCGGGACCCGCCTTTTTTTTGGCGGTTTGAAACGGCGGACCTCATCAGTCCGGCTAACGGACGCGGCGAACCTTGACGATCTTGTTCTGGCCTTCCATCTGCAGGTCGTAAGAGCCGAGGATGCCTTCTGTAATCGTCACTTTTCGGCCCGTGCGAAACCGCAGAGTGCTGTCTTCGACTTCGCGCCACACCTGGCCATTATCGAGGTGCAGGTAATGGACCAGGCCCGACTTGGCGACCTCGACGATGGTCGCGTCAATGTACTCCTTGGGCGTGTCTAACGGCTCTTCCTTCCCGAATTCGTCCGGAACGGCGGCGGCGACGGGCGCCGCGGTCTCCACCTCGCGTGCTGGTTCGGCCGGAACAGGTGACCTGCTGTCGGCTGGCTGCAGCGCGCTGGCCTCATCGGAGGTGGCCGGAGAAGGCCGGTTTTCGGCGTCGTAGCAGGCGAGGCGCTCTGCATTGTCCTCGATCTCGGCACATTCCTGTGCGAACACTGCACCAGGAACTCCGAGCAATAAAGCAAAAACCCTGAGACGCGTCATCGTTCGCACCCCTTCAGCCACAAGAATCCGGTCCAAGAGTACATTACGGGCGCCGCACTGGAAAAGGAACGGCGCGCGCAACGCGCCAAGTCTGCCCGCGAATCAGCCCTGCGGCTGGCCCAGCTGCCGGAGCTCCTTGCGTTGCCCGCTCGAGATCGCGTAAATTTTCTCGACGATACAGCCGCGAATCGTGTCGGTCGTGCGAATATTGCGATGGTCGTGAATGATGTCCGCGGGCGGCAATCTGCCGTTGTCGTCGAGGCCTTCGCAATTGTGCTTGAACTCGATCAGGTAGTCGTTCGGTCGGCCACGGTAGATGATGTATTGATCATTGACATACTGCCAGCTGTCGCGGTCGGTCTTGCGAATGAGGTTGACGTCCCGCAGCTGCGTTGCGACGACATAATCCTCGACGGTCTCCGATGGCGGGGGCAGGTAGACCGGATCGCTCGCACAAGCCCCCAGGACGAGCATCATCCCTATTCTCGGGATCATCGTTAAGTTCATTTGCGCAGAGCTCCCCGTTGCCATATTCCGGTTTTGACTCCGGATCCCCCCGTTAGTTCGCCGAGCTAACACCCGGGCGCACAATTCGTTGCCCCCCGGGGGCTGGAAGCCCCGGCAGCTATGCGGCCTGGGTTCTTGAAGGTCATAAGCTGCATATTACAACAAGGTGGCGATGAACCATGCCGCGGCAATCATGGTCGTGACCGTGGTCCAGTCCATGCCGATCGCGCGCGCGTTCAGCGAGTACCGGTAGCCCGCCCAGAAGAGAAAGCGGCCCGCACACCAGATCGTCATCAGGGCCGGCAGCATGTGCACATGCCCGGCATCCATGCGAATCGAGAGCCCGATGAAGATCGGCACGAAGATCAGGGCCTGCTCGACGGTGTTCGTGAATACACGCTGGTTGATCTTCCAGGCCCGGCTCTCCGCGTTGGCGAACGGGTCCTCCGCGCCGGGACTGTCCGGCAGGCGCCACAGCCCCTGCAACATCACCAGCGCGACGAAGCCGACAGCGGCACAGCACTGCAGCGCCAGTAACAGGCGGTCCACCGGCTGATCGATGGGCTCGAGCCGCGGCCAGTAAAGCCACGCGGCGGCATTGACGAGCGTGGCACTCAGCAGTCCGGCGGCGATCCAGCGATACGCGCCTCTTCTCGTGTCGGACGTACGGTCGGCTTCACCCATGCCCGCTACTCCGTATCATGCGAGCCGCTTCCTGAGACAGATCTGCCGCTCCACCTCTTCGAAGCCGAGCGCCGTGTGGGCCCTGAGGCTGACGTCGTTGTGCAGCTCGGTGTCACTCGCCATCTCCGTGAAGCCGTTGGCGACCGCCCAGGCTTCGGCGGCCTGCTGCAGGCGCCGGCCGATGCCGCCGCGCCGGTCGTCCGGGTCGACGTACCAGCCTTCGAGGTAAGCGACCGGGCTGGATTCGCAGCCTTCGGCGTAATTGCGCGAGCCGATTTCAATGAAACCCGCCAGCGAACCGTCACCCCTGTCGACAACCAGCACGGCGATGCCGACCGGGTGCGTGCCCCCCGAATCCCTGGCTTCGAGCCAGTCGTCGATCTCCCGGATTGGCGGGTCGTTATACAACGCTTCGCGCATCCGCGCCCATTCGTCCCTGTCCGCTCGGGTAACCGGCCTGATTTCCATTGCATCATTCCGGCGGGTTGCCGAACACCGCATCCACGAGCGCCGTGTCGAAATACTCTTTGACCTCGGCAATCCTGTCGCCGCGGATCCGAATGACCTGGCAATAGCTGTTGTTGTACGGCTTGCCGTCGATAGTCTCGGCGCTGCCCGAGGTCTGAGCAACGACGGTATCGCCCTCCGCCACCAGCTTTTCGATCTGCGAGGCGATGCCCGCCTTCAGCTGGCCGAACAGGGGACCGAGCAGCTGCTCGATGAGCGCCTGCTTGCCGGCAAAGGTCCCGGAGAATTTCGTCGTGCCGATATTCGTCCACACGATGTCATCGGCCAACATCGAGAAACACGTTTCCATGTCCCCGCGTGCGCCGGCCGCGTAAAAGTCGAGAACGATCTGCTTGTTTTTCCCGGTTCCCATGGTCACTCCTCTGGATTCATCGTCGCTTGTCCAGCGGTACCTCTCCCGGGCGTATCTCCACGGCCAGGAATCCCGACGGATGCGCTTGGCTCAGGCCGATTTTAAACCGGCGGCGGCCAGGCTGCCGCGCGCATCCGCCGCCGCAGGGGATCGCGGCGCCGGGCGCTGGCGTCCCGTGCGCGGATGCCGTGCGAAAAATGACCAGATCATCTTCGATACGTCCGGGGCCTCGGGCACGCTGAACTCGCCCTGCTCCCCGCCGAACCAGCCATGCTCATAACCCTGCAGCACCAGGTAATCGACGGCCCCGGCGCCTTCCCTGTCGGTGTACGTGGTCAGTGCCCACGGCCTGCGTCCGTGTGTGCCCCGGGTGACGCTGGCGCTGTCCGTATCGAGGTCGAAACAGCCGATCCAGCTGTCGCGCAGCTTTTCTCCCGCGCGCAGCCCGACGACGCTGTCGTCGGCGGAATGCGCGATGAACAGCGGCGCGAATCCCCGCTTGTCGCCCATGGCCTGCTTCATATCCGCCACCGTCGAGCTGGTCTGCTTCACCCGCGGGTACCTGCCGAGCGCCCAGATCGATTCACCGTATGCCACACCGGCCACAGCCGCGCACGATGCGATCTTGCCGCTGTGCACGACAGCCATCGCCACCGCCATGGCGGCACCCGATGACAGGCCCGTGACGTGAATCCGGTCCGGGTCGATCCTGTGACTGCGGCGCACGGCGCCGATGATGCTCCAGAGGTCCTCGACTTCGCCGCTCCCGCCCCTTATGTCCCGGTGCCGCCACCAGCCCCAGCAGTTGCGCAGCCGAACGCCCCGGTAGGTGGTGATGAAAGGGTACACGACGATGAAGCCGTAGCGGTCTGCCAGCCGGTCGAAGCGGGTAATGGCCTGCATGTCGAAATGGTCCTGGTTGCAGCCGTGCAGGACCATCACCAGCGGTACGCGCTCCTGTCGCTCGTAGGACGGCGGCACGTGAACCAGGTATTCGCGGCGCCTGGACCCGCGGTAGGCTCGGGCGCGAAATATCTTGCGGACGTCGGTTCCGGCGGGCCGCACGCGCCGTACGATGCCCCGCAGGACGAACCGGAGCATGCGCACGATCACCTGCCACGCCGTGACCGTGTACTGCCAGAGCACCGTCAGGCACCCGGCAAGCCGTTGCCCGATGCCCAGTCCACGCAGTTTTTCGAGCCATCCCTCGAACACCGGAGTACGAACGCCTCCCTGCGACCTCCCAGCGGCTCAAGTTAGCGACGTGGGCGCTCCCCGGCTGCGACGCAGGTTCGGTTTTCGGGGAAATTATCGCCAGAAGCAGCCGCAGGCGACCAGGTAGTCCGCGCTACCGGTGTCCACTATCGCGGCACCGAAAGCACTGAGCGGAAGCGGGTTGAAATCCTCGACAAACGCGATGCCGATTTCGAACGGTGAATTCCTCTCGTCCTGCCAGAATGCGTTCCATTCGTCCGCGTCCACCGTCAGCGTGTACGTGTTCCAGTCCATTCTCGCGCATCGTGATTCGTCCAGGCTCATCGGCATTGGATGAGCCGCAGGCGTCGTGTGCAAGGTTACCGAGGCGCCGGGGTTGCTCTCCGACACGCTGCGAACGACAACAAACGGCGTCTGCGTCGCACGTCCCGCTTGTACGCCGAGCACCAGGGCCAGCGATTCCGGATCGGCTGTCCTGATCGAACGTGTGTCTGAATAACGGCAATAGTCGTCGACCTCGAGTGTCGAGCAGGCCGCGTTGCCGAGCGCAACCATGGCGACGAGCATTGCTGTTACCGATCGAGTACCAATCATCGACATCAACGGTTCTTGTGGTTGTTAGTTATTCCAGGATCTTGCGAAGACGCGCGCGGCTGCTGTCGGGCCAGTATTGCTTCAGGCTGTAGAACTCCTCGACCGCGTCGCTGCCCTCGGGAATGACGACCCAGGGCTGTTTCGATGACGTGAATATGTGGATGTCCGGCGCCATGCGATCAGCACGGTCCAGGGTCCCGACCCGGACGAACCTGACCTTGTCACCGAATCCCGAGTAATTGCTCCACAGCGCAACACGGCAATCCGGGCAGCGCCAGATCTTCTGCCCCTTGCCGCTGTTCGACGGCGTGAGCGTCATCTCCGGCTCGCCCTCGAGCAGGCTGACCCGCTCCGCCTCGATCAAAGCGTTGAGTGCATACGATGCGCCAGACTCGCGCTGGCACCAGCGGCAATGGCAGCAGTGCACGAACAGCGGTGGCGCCTGCACGCGGTAGCGAACACCGCCGCAGGCACAGCCGCCGTCGAATATGAGCTCTTTGTCGTTCTCGTCGGTCGCGGACATTGCGGCAGGATACGACAATAAACGAGCATTTCAATGCAGGCACGACCGCCCGGGTTCCGCTCATGGCGGAAGGTTATGACGGTGCGTTACTGCAATGCCGGCAGTATGTGCTGTGCGATCAGCGCATGCGCCTGGTTGAGCGCGGCGTCTCCGCCGTCGTAACCGTTCGAGTTGACCGCAACCACGAGATCGAGTGACGGCATTGCAACAACCCATTGCCCGCCGTATCCCCATGCAACCCAGGCATCGACCGTAGCGCCGCCGTGCTCATAGAAACCCGTCCACCACTGGTAGCCGTAGCCCGTGACCTGCCAGTCCCACTGGTCGGGTTCGGCCCACGCCATCGCGGTCTGCGGAATGAGCGAGGCTGCCAGCCATTCGCCGCTGACGATGCGCTCGCCGTTCCAGGTGCCGTTGTTCAGAAGCAGTTGCCCGAACTTCGCCGCGTCACGGGTGCGCAGGTAGAAGCCGCCGCCCCCGTTGGCCAGTCCCGTGGGCGTGCGCGTGACTTCGATCTCCGTGATTCCGAGCGGAAAGAACAGTTCAGTGATGCCGAAATCGTCCAGCATCAGTGGCACTGAATTCTCCACGGCCTGGCCGAGCGACACCGTCGCGGCGGTGTTGTAGGCAAACTCGGTCCCGGGGTCGGCAACTATCGGGAGGTCGAGCAAGGCCTTGGCGAAGTCGTGTTCGTTGAAGTAGAAGCGGTTCCACTGGTTGTCCGGCGAGGTATAGGGCGGATCGAATTCGTTCCATTGCAGCCCGAGCTGCATGGTCAGCACGTGCTCCAGGGTCATGTCGTTCTTGCGATCGTCCCAGTTCTCGTACCCGGTGTACGGGAACAGGTCGAGGTAAGGGACGTCGACGCCCGCAATGTAGCCCTCGTCGATGGCGATCCCCGACGACGAGCGACGTGATGCTCTTGCTCACCGAGAACTGCGCATGCATGGCGAGCTCGGTGTTGCCGACTTCGGCGTCGTTGGCGGCGAGTTCGGCACGTATCGTCTCGTCGAAGATCAGCTCGCCGCCCCGCGCGATCGCTATCGAGTCGATGACGTCGAATCCGCCCCCGAGCACGGCATCCATCATCGCCTCCAGCGCCACCACGTCCACGCCTTGCGTCGATGCGTGCGCGACGCCCCAGGTGTCGCCGCGATCCTCGGGCACCTGGTAAACGAAGCCCACCGGCGGTCCGGGCGGCGGCGGCCCGGGCGGCGCATCACCTCCCCCGCTGCCGCCGCCGCACGCGGGCGCCACCAGGATGAGGCCGTAGAAGAGCAGTTTCATCGCCCTGTCGGCGATTGCGATTGGTATCGTCATGGTTCTAAGCATCCTCCGTTATGTGATCAGCGGCGGATTTGAACGCGCCCGGGCGGCGTGATTCCTCGCTTTGGGACAAACGGCAGGCACCGGGGACGAGTGGGGCGGTGGCAGGGACTGGCAAGGCTGAAGGGCACGAAGAGAGACCTGCGCTGCGCAGGCTCGGCGAGGCGGCGTTTTTCGTGGTGCTGGTGGCGGTGCTGTGGACGGCGGACACCCTCACCAAGTTCAGCCAGCTGCGCTTTCTCGGTTATGAACCGGACAGCTTCCGGCTGATTACCGAACAGGTTACGAGCGCCGTCGTCGTGTTGCTGCTGGTGCCGTGCGTCGCCTGGTGGCTGACCCGGTTCCCGCTGCGGCGGGATCGCCTGGTTGCAGCCGTGGCAGGTCACGTTCTCGGCAGCATCCTGTTCGCCGTCGCTCACTACTTCCTGATGGTCGCGTTCAGGTATGCCGTGTTCCTGTTCGCGGCACGCGACTACGTGTTCTCCGATTACTGGTTCCGCAACCTCGTCATCGAGTACCAGAAAGACATCAAGATCTACCTGATTACCGTCGGTATCATCGCGGCCTACCGCTACATCCGCGCGGCCCGATCACGGGCGCCGGCGGCAACGGTCACGACCGACCGGATGGTCGTCCAGACGGGCAAGGGCGAGTCGATCATTCGCCGCGACGACATCGAGTACCTCGAGGCAGCAAGGAATTACGTAACCGTCTCGACCGGCGAACGCGATTACCTGGTCAGGAACACGCTCGCGAAACTCGAGCAGCAGCTCGCCCCGGGAAATATCGTGCGGACCCACCGCAGCTACCTGGTCAACATCGACAAGATCGATGAAATACGCGCAACCGAGACGGGCGGCCACGAGATTCAACTGCAAAGCGGCAGGACCGTGCCGCTCAGCCGCGGCTACCGCGACCAGTTCCGGTCGCTGTTCACCGGCGAGTGAACGGGTCTCCACCAGAACGCTGCAGATCTCGCAGGCCGGTTTCGATCTCAGTCGCAGGCGCCCGCTTCGCCGGCTTCCGGCTCGAGCAATGCGTGCACGCGGCAGCGGGTTTCGGCAAAAACAGGGTCCAGAAGTAATGCCTCGCCGGCAAGTGCGCGCGCCCGGCGATCCTGGCCTTCCTCGGCATGCCGTTCTGCGATAGCAAGGTACAGGTCGGCCGAATTGGGGTGCCTGGACAGGTAGCCTTCAACATCGTCGAAGTCGAGCTGCAGCTCGTTCGTGTTCAGCAGTCGCAACAGTTCGACATGCGGGTGACCCGGACAGCTTGCGGCCGCAAGCGCCAGCGACCGCATGGCCAGCTTGTGGATGACCGGCTTCTGTGACGATGGCAGGGTCCGGAGCTGGCCGAAGTAGAACTGGGCTTGCGCGAGATGCAGGAGTCCCGTCTCGATGTCCGCCGTGGCAACCATGGCGAGCAATGCGGGCCCACCCCCCCGGCGGCCGGTGCGAGCCAGCGTGAGTATCGCCATGCCGTCGTCCGGGTAATGGCAGTCGGCGACCAGGCTCTTCGCGGCATCCAGTGCCTGCGGATCGAGCGGCAGTTGCGCCCACAGTTCGTCGAGGACCCACTCCTGCAGCTGCGCCTGGAAGAGCAGCGGGCTCTCGAAGCTGTCGCTCCATAGCTGTGCGCCGTCTGCGCCAAGCAGCTGCAAGGTCAGCCGCAGGCGCTGTTCGCCGCGGCTCAATGTGCCTGTCAGGAAGTAGTCGGCGCCAAGCGCCTCCGCCCTCGCAACCGGCTCGAGACCGGTCAGCGCGAGATGCATGGCACTGCGCGATTCCGTAACGCGGAGTTCGGGGCGCGTTGCGAGGATCGTGCGAAAGCGCTTCGCGAGATGGTCGGCCAGGTCCCGTGTGTCCTCGCGCGCGTCCGTCGCCTCGAACGGCAGGACCGCCACGGTCGGCCGTGCGAACGACGTTGACGACTGCTGCCAGGCGAATAATGCAGCGGCGAGCGCGGCGGTCAGCGCAATACAGATCAGCGCTATGCGGATAACGCGCCGTTCCCTGAGCTGCCCGTATAGATCCTGCAATCGCATGGCACGCCAGTGTACTGATTTATCTTCGCGGAGCGTGAGGGCTTTTCGAGTAAACTAGCGCGATGAGCAACAGGCGATTTGCATTCGCACTCCACGGCGGCGCCGGCGCCCGCAGCGGCCGCGACTATTCCGTCGCCGAGTACCACATGCGCGAACTGACGGAAAACGCGCGAGACCGGCTGGCATCCGGGGCGCGTGCGCTGGATGTCGTCGAGTACGCGGTCGCGCAAATGGAGGCGTCGGGGCTGTATGTCGCGGGGCGCGGCTCGGCGCCAAACTCGGCGGGATACGTCGAGCTGGACGCATCGATCATGGACGGCCCCGTCAGCGCGGCGGGCGCGGTCTCCTGCATCCGTGACATCGTAAGCCCGGTCTCGGTTGCGCGCCGCGTCATGGAAGTAACGCCGCACGTGATGCTATCGGGTGCCGGTGCGCTCGCATTTGCCCGCGCCCAGGGATTCGAGGAAGTCACGGATCCCGGCAAGTACTACATGCTGCCCATCGGTGTGCAGGAGAAAGAAGTAACGGCCGGGTCGCACGGCACCGTCGGCGCCGTGGCGCTGGACATCAACGGCGAACTGGCTGCGGCAACGTCGACCGGCGGCACTTTCGGCAAGCTCGAAGGCCGCGTTGGCGACACGCCGATCATCGGCGCCGGCACCTGGGCCGACTGCGACATCGCGGTCTCGTGCACCGGCACTGGCGAGTACTTTATCCGCACCGGCGCAGCACTCGCCGTCGCGTACAAGACGAAGGCCGGCATCCCGCTGAGCCAGGCCATCGACGAGGTGCTCGCCGACGTCCGTCACCTGGGCGGGGACGGCGGCATCATCGCGGTCGATTCCACCGGTCGCATCGAGACGATCTACAACTCAGAGGGCATGAAGCGCGCATCGGTCGACAGCGAAAGCGGCGTATTCGTGGCGACTTTCGACTGACGCAGGATCTGCAAGGCACGTGGTAAGCACGCAGTCTCTCGACCGGTTCATCGCCGAGCACCGCCTGCCCGACTCCTTTCGCAATACTGCGACCGACTGCTACGAGCCGCTGGCCGGATGGCTGCGCCACAAACTCGCACCGGGTACGCCGTTCCTGCTCGGCGTCAACGGCGCACAGGGCACCGGCAAATCGACCCTCGCCGATTACCTTGCGCTCACCCTTTTCGAGTCCGGCGGGCGCAACGTCGCGATTCTGTCGATCGACGATTTCTACCTCACGAAGGCCGAGCGGCAGCAGCTGTCACGGACGCTGCATCCGCTGCTCGCGGTCCGCGGGGTCCCGGGCACACACGACATCCCCATGCTCAGGGATTACCTGCGGCGCCTGCGCGATCTCGAACCGGGAGCGCAATGCCGTCTGCCGCGTTTCGACAAGGCGACCGATGATCGTGCAGACGAGGCGTGCTGGCCCTCCGTCACCGGCCCAATTGATCTTGTCGTGCTGGAGGGCTGGTGCGTCGGCAGCGCCGCCGAACCGGACGACCGGCTGGAGCGGCCCGTCAATGCGCTGGAGAGGACCAGGGACGCCGATGGGCGCTGGCGGCGCTACGTAAACGGATGGCTCGCGGCAGACTACGCGGAGCTGTTCGAGACACTCGATGCCCTGGTCGTCCTGCGGGCGCCGAGCTTCGAAGCCATTCTCCGCTGGCGCATCGAACAGGAGCACAAGCTCACTGCATCGGCGGAACCGGGAGCGCCGGGCATCATGAACGACGCGCAGGTCCGCGAATTCATCGCTTACTTCGAGCGCATCACCCGGAACAACCTGGATTCCGTAGGTAGCAACGCGGATATCGTGCTCGAACTCGATGAGTATCATGACTGCGTAGCCCTTCGTTGCCGGGATTGACATGATCAGGCTCTACACGTGGAGCACGCCGAACGGCGTCAAGATTTCGATCGCGCTGGAGGAACTGGGCCTCTCCTACGAGGTCATCCCGATCGACATCACCCGGGATGAGCAGTTTGCCCCGGACTACCTGGCGATCAGCCCCAACAACAAGATACCCGCGATCGTGGATGGCGACGTCTCGCTGTTCGAGTCGGGTGCGATCCTGCTCTATCTCGCAAACAAGACCGGCAGGCTCGCCCCACCCGCCGGCAGCAACGAGTATTACCGGATGATGCAGTGGCTCATGTGGCAGACCGCCCATTTCGGGCCAATGCTCGGGCAGGTGCATCACTTCCTCAAATTCAACCCGGGCAAGTCGGAATACGCAGAGAAACGGTATTACCAGGAGGCGCTTCGGCTCTACCGCGTGCTGAACAGCCAGCTCGAAGGCCGCGAATACATTGCGGACGAGTTCTCGATCGTCGATATCGCCACCTGGCCGTGGGCGTCACGCTTCGAGTTCCAGCAGATCGACCTGCACGATTTTCCGGAGGTGCTGCGCTGGTACGAAGGCCTCGCGGAACGGCCCGCTTTCCAGCGAGGCTACCGGGTACCGAACGAGAACTGGCGCATCCCGCAGCCCTGACATCCTGCAGCGATCCTGACGGATCAGTCCGGCCTCATGCCCGCCCGTCGGTAGATGGCGTCGAGAACCTGCATGGTGGCGACGGCATCGCTGCCGCCGGTCAGCGGTTTCACGTTGCCGCGCAACACGTCGATGACGTGCCGCAACTGGTGCGCGTAGGTCGTCTCACCGGGGACCTCTTCGGTGCTGACGCCATCGACCGTCTCCAGGATGAGCGCGTGCCCCATGTGCGGCGCGAGGGGATTGTCGACCCTCAAGGTGCCTCGCTCGCCCCCGATCACGAGCCCGGCGTCCAGCCCGTCCGGCAGCTCCCCGGACATCGACGCGCGTACCTCGGCGCGCATGATGCCTGGAAAAGTCGAGCACCGCCGTCATTGCGACGTCGACACCCGATTCATGGCGGACGGCCGAGGCGGACACTACTTCGGGTTCTGTGCCCGCGACGCTGCGCGCCCAGTGCACGCAGTAGCAGCCGAGGTCCATCATCGCGCCGCCGCCGAGCGCCGGATCGTAGCGGAGTTCGCCGGGCACGGGACGGATCGCCACGTTGAAGTGGGCATCGATGTCGCGCACGGCGCCGATGCTGCCGGTGCGGATCAATTCCAGCACACGCGCAAACAGGGGATGAAAACGATAGTGGTACGCCTCGATCAGGACATTGCCCGTCCGTTCGGCCGCATCGACCATCGCCCTCGCTTCGCCGGCATTCATCGCGAACGGTTTTTCGCACAGCACCGGCTTGCCGGCCTCCAGGGCGGCTATCGTCCAGCGCGCATGGCCGCTCGGCGGCAGGCCGTTGTAGACGAGGTCCACGCTGTCACTCGTCACCAGGGCCGCGTAATCCTTTTCGACCTGCGGGATCCCGTTTTCCTCCGCGAACGTTGCGGCACGCGCCGGTTCACGCGCCGCGACCGCACTGACCGCGACACCCTCGATCGTTGCCGCGGGTTCGATGAGCGCATAGCGGGAAACCCGCGATGCACCGAGAAGTCCTATTCGAATCATCTACTTAGGTGCCCCCTGATCCTGTGGGTGAGTGTCAGGCAGCGGCGGCGGACCGGAACCCGTGTCACTCGTACTTGTATCGCGGAAGCGTTTAGAATGCACCCTCAAAGAACATCAATCCCTCCGCGCCACCGTCAATAAGATCGAACAGGGGAAATCATGAAGCGACTTACGCTCCTTGCTGCCACGTTTTTGTTTGCGTCTGCTCCCGCATTCGCGGCTGACGACGACAAGGTCGAGCCAGGATTCAACGAACAGACCTTCAAGGGACTGGAGATGCGCAGCATCGGGCCGGCATTCATGTCCGGGCGCATTTCCGACATCGCGATCGACCCGAACGACCAGAGCACCTGGTACGTCGGCGTCGGCAGCGGCGGCGTCTGGAAGACCGTCAACGAGGGCACGACCTGGGAGGCCATCTTCGAAAACGAGGATGCCTACTCGATCGGCTGCATCACGATAGACCCCAACAACTCGAACACGATCTGGGTCGGCACCGGCGAGAACATCAGCGGCCGCCACGTCGGCTATGGCGCGGGCGTCTACCTGAGCCTCGACGGCGGCAAGAACTGGGAGAACATGGGGCTCCCGAATTCCGAACACATCGGCATGATCCGGGTCGATCCGCGCGACTCGAACGTGGTGTTCGTTGCGGTACAGGGACCGCTCTGGTCCGGGGGCGGCGATCGCGGCCTCTACAAGTCGACTGACGGCGGCAAGAACTGGCGCAAGGTGCTGGGCGACGGCCACGGCAACACGGAGCTCGACGATCGCTACACGGGTGTCTCGGAAGTCCACATGGACCCGCGCAACCCGGACGTGATGTACGCGGTGACCTGGCAGCGCCTGCGGAACGTCGCGGTGCTTCTGGATGGCGGACCGGCAACGGGAATTCACAAGTCCGAGGACGGCGGCGAGACCTGGCGGGAACTCACCGACGGTCTGCCCGAAGAGATCATGGCCAAGACCGGCCTCGCGATCTCGCCGCAGAACCCCGACGTGCTCTACGCGACGGTCGAGCTGGCCAACCGCACGGGCGCCATGTATCGCTCCGAAGACCGCGGCGAGAGCTGGACCAAAGGCGCTGACTACGCCGCGGGCGGCACGGGGCCCCACTACTACAACGAACTGTGGGCGAGCCCGCACCAGTTCGACCGTGTGTACCACGCCGACGTGAACCTGCACGTGACGGAAGACGGCGGCAAGACGATGCAGAAGCTCGCGCACGAGACAAAGCACGTCGACCATCACGCCATGGCGTTCGATCCGAACGACGAGAACTACCTCCTGGTCGGCAACGATGGCGGTCTCTATGAGAGCTATGACCTCGGCAAGACATGGCGCTTCATCAGCAACATGCCGATCACGCAGTACTACAAGGTGGCCGTCGACTACGACGAGCCTTTTTACAACGTCTACGGCGGCACGCAGGACAACAACAGCCATGGCGGGCCGTCACGCACCGACAACAATATCGGCATCCGCCACGCGGACTGGTTCGTAACCTTGTTCGGCGACGGCCACCAGTCGGCCGTGGATCCGAACAACCCGGACATCATCTACGCGCAGTGGCAGCAGGGAAACCTCGCCCGCTATGACCGTAAGACCGGCGAGAACGTCTACATCAGGCCGCAGGCCCGTGAAGGCGAAGCGCCCGACCGTTACAACTGGGACGCCCCGATCCTCATCAGTCCGCACGACTCGGCGACGCTGTACGTTGGTACCCAGCGCGTCTGGAAGAGCACGAATTACGGTGACAGCTGGGAACCGATAAGCGGCGACCTGACGCGCAACGAGAACCGCGTGCGCCAGCCCGTCATGGGCCGCACCTGGAGCTACGACTCGCCGTGGGACCTGTTCGCGATGTCGATGTTCAACACGATCGTGAACATCTCGGAGTCGCCGCTCGTGCCCGGGCTCATCTATGCCGGCACCGATGACGGCCTGATCCAGGTGACCGAGGATGGCGGGCAGAACTGGCGCAGGATCGACAAGCTGCCCGGCGTGCCCGACCGCTTCTTCGTCAACGACATCAAGGCGGACCTGCACGACCCGGACACGGTCTACGTTGTCGTCGACGACCACAAGAGTGGCGACTTCTCACCCTACGTGCTGAAGAGCGAGAACCGCGGCAAGTCGTGGAAGAGCATCGCGAGCAACCTGCCGGAACGGCACATTCTGTGGCGCATCGTGCAGGACCACGAGAAGCCGGGACTGCTGTTCCTGGGCACCGAGTTCGGCGTGTTCTTCACCGTGAACGGTGGCGGCGCCTGGACCAAGCTCAAGGGCGGCGCGCCGAACATCCCGTTCCGCGACCTCGCGATCCAGAAACGTGAAAACGACCTGGTCGGTGCGACCTTCGGCCGCAGCTTCTACGTCCTCGACGACTACTCGCCGCTGCGCAGCGTCACCACGGACATGCTGAAGAACGACACGGTGCTGTTCCCGGTTCGCAGGACGCACTGGTACGTGCCCAAGCGCCCGCTCGGCTGCTCGAAAGAAGGCTGCAAGGGCAGCCAGGGTGATGACTTCTATGTAGCACCCAACCCGCCCTTCGGCGCGACCTTCACGTATTACCTGCCCGAGGCCATTCAGTCGCGCAAGGATGCCCGGCGTGAAGGGGAGAAAGAGAAGGAGAAGAAAAACGAGAACGTCGAGTTCCAGTCCTGGGAGCGGATCATCGGCGAGCTGCGGGAGGATGATCCCGCCATCGTATTCACGGTCAGGGATGCGGCCGGTAATGTCGTGCGCAATATCGAGGCTCCGGTCGAGGCCGGCTTCCACCGCGTCACATGGGACCTGCGCTATCCGGCCGTCGAAGCGTGGGTGCCCGAGGACCAGCGCGAGGAACAATGGCTCCCGACGGCCGGCGTTCTCGTGGCGCCCGGCAACTTCAGCGTTTCCATGCAGAAGCGCGTGGACGGCGTGCTGACCGACCTGGATCAGTCACAGCGCTTCGACGTGGTGTCGATACGCAAACCGACCTTGCCTGGCAGCACGCAGGAACAGCGCGTGGTCTTCGACAACCAGGTGAACGAGCTCGCGCGTGCAGCGCAGGGCACCGTGAAGACCATCGATGCCATCGTCGGCGAACTCGACGCGGCCAAGGAAGTGTTGTTGTCATCGACGGCGGACCCGTCGCTGTACGAAATCGCGAACTCGATACAGAAACGCATCCAGGCCGAGCGCGACCGGCTGACGAACAACGAGGCGCGGCAGCTCTACAACGACTTCGACGAGATGACCGTGACGACCCGGTTGTTCCATGCGCGCTTCGCGCCCACGACCAATGCGTACGGCCCGACGCCCGCACAGCGCGACTCGCTGCGCATCGCCAGGTCGCTTTACGACGACGTGACCCGGCAGTTGTCGAACCTCGTCGACGTCGAGTACGCGGGGCTCAAGGTCGCGCTGGATGCAGCAGGTGTACCCTGGTCACCCGGCCGGGGAATCCAGTAGCGAGTCGGTTACGGAAGGGGAACGGGCGGCTGCCGTCGCAGTCGCACGTTCCTGTTCCTGCTCCCGGCGCCTGAGTTCGGCCGCCTCGATGGCGGCATTCTGCTCCGCCTGCTCGAAGCGCAGCTTGTGGAATTGCTCCTCGAGTTCGCAAATCTCGGGGTGAATCGACGTACATTCGAAGGGCGGCGGCAGGGCCGAACTCCGCGGAGACGTTGTCGAACAGGCCGAAAGGCAGGCAATCGCCGCCAGCGCCAGGATCGTTGCGTATTTCATCGTCTTCTCCACCACTCTGGAGGGTTAGACGATAAAGATCGCAAAATCCTTCGTATTGTCCGTTCGCGTCAGGAATTATTCCCCGCAATGCGTCCTGGTCGCGGTTCGAGAACCGCTCCTGCAGCTCAGACTGCCCGTAGGAGCGGGCCTGGGCCCGCGAACCCCGCCGCCGGCTTCAAAACGCGGCATCAATGCCGACGAGGAAATAATTCTCCTTGCTGAGGTGCCCGGTGTAGTACTGGCCGCTCTGCGGCTCCTCGTCGAGGAAATCGACGTTCAGTTCGACGACACCCTTGACGTTACGCATGAAGTAATAGGCGGCTGCAAACGTCAGCGTCTGCATTTCGATGCCTTCGTAGATCGTGTCGGTGCCGGCCAGGTCGCCGGCGTCGGCGAGATTGACGAGCGCGGAAAAGACCCACTTGTCGCTGTAGACGTAGTCGACGCCGGCGAAGCCGGCCGTCCATTCATAATCGACCGCGGGATCCAGGAACCCGTCCCAGCGGCTCCACAGGACCTGGCCGAACCAGTACCAGCCATCGCTGATCCTCCCTGACGCGTCGACGCCGAAGACCGTCTTGTCCGTGTCTCGATCGCCGGACTCGGTCCCGGCAGGGCCGGTGACGTTGCGTTGCTCACCGAGCAGGCCGAACAAGCCGAGCGACGCGGGCCCGATGTCCGTGCCGAGACGGCCGAAAACACTTTTGCCCGTGTCGTTGTCGAACAGGTGATCCGGGCGCCGGTAACCGGGGCTGGTCACGTTGAAATTCTGCTCGATGCCGTTGCCGTTCACGAACCCCAGCGACACGTCGAGGGGCCCGAAGCCGCGGCCGAACAGCACGCCCCGGTCGTAGGTGATGCCGGCGAAGCGGTAGGCCATGAAGTCCTGGAAGGTCATTCGTACCTCACGCGGGAACATCAGGTCGGATACCTGGAACTGTCCGAGCTGCAGGCCGACACCGCTGTTGAACAGGTCGTCGTAACTGAACCAGGCGTCCTCGACGATGACCTCCGTGTTGGCACCCTTCTCCGCGAAGATCATGTAGAAGTAGTAGCTGATGTTATCGGAGAGCGGTGCGCTCGAGAGCAGCTTCAGCAGGTACGGCGCCTGGAAGTCCAGGCTGGAGTCGGCGACGATCTCGCCGCTGATCGGGTCGATGGACTCGGCGTCCCGCGCCTGCACGAAGGCCTGCGCACGAGCTGCCAGCGGCAGCGTCTTCGGCAGGGCCAGCGTCTCGTCACCGGTCGCCACCGTGTGGTCGCGCCAGTTTGCCATGCGGTAGTTCATGTCTCCGGCAAATCGATTGCCGAAGTCGTTGAGGCGCGGATACGCGGCGTGACAGACATTGCAGCTGACGCCGTATTCGCGCGCAAATGCGGGCATCGCGCCGGCCGTCTCACAAAGTGCGAGTAGCCCCACAATCAGGATGAATACGAGCACGGCGAATCGGGTGACGGCTATTCCGGGCATGACAGGTGCTCCATGGCAACCCAGGAAGAGTTCGTATTAGGACGCGGGAACCGCCGGCACGCCATACGGGCATCTGCGGATCGAAATAGGGAATCCCGCGACCGGTCAGACCGGTAGGAGCGGTTCTCGAACCGCGATCGCGGGCCGAGGCCCGCTCCTACAGGCGGGACCTGCGGCTACCAGGTCTTGCGGACGCTGACCACCAGGTTGCGCCCCGGCGCGTCCAGCCCCGAGCCGTGCACGCGGTAGCGCTTGTCGAAGAGGTTGTCGACACCGAGCGTGAACTGCCAGCCGCCGCGGGCATCCCAGGTGCCGCGCGCGCCGAGGATGCCCCAGCCGCTGCTGCCGTTCGGGTCGATGCGGATGTCCCGAACATCGCGCGAGCTCAGGCGATCCTGTTCACCGGCGAAGCGCAGCCATGCATCCAGGCGGAAATCGCCGCCGGCGTCGTAGCCGAACTCCAGCCGGCCGCTCAGCGGCGGGATGCGATCCCCGGGCTCCGCGGGCGCCGCCGGGAGACGCTCCTCGCTCCAGGTGTAATTGAGCACGGCCCTCAGGCTCATCGTGTCGGTCAGGTCGACGCTCGCGCCGCTTTCGAATCCGCGGATCGTCGCGTCGGCCGCGTTCACGCTCTGCACGACGTCGCGGCCTTCCGGCGTAACCTCGCCCGTCAGCACGGACGTGATCCGGTCGCTGTAATCCAGCGTGTACAGCATCAACTCGAAACGCACGCGGCTGCCGGCGTAGCGGACGCCCGCATCGAACTGCATGACACGTTCGGAATCGAGGTCCGGGTTCGGGATATTGAAGCGGTTGCCCGGCCGGTTGCCGAGCGTGCCGAGGTCGAACACATTGGGCGCACGGAAACCGAAGCCCGCGTTCGCGACGAACTGCCAGTTGTCGCTCGCGCTGAAAATCCAGCCGAGATCGCCGCTCGTGTCCGTCACGTTGACGGTCGTCGCGGCGGAGACAGGCGTCTGCGGCAGCGAGACGTTCTCGTGGCTGATGCGCAGCCCGCCGCTCAGCATGTTGCGCGCGGAAACGTAGCGTTCCATGTTGCCGAATGCATCGAAACGTTCGATCTCCGACCCGTCGGGAAAGCGGGGCGTCAGTTCGGTCAACTGCCCGTCCAGCAGGTTCTCCTCGCGGCGCCTGCTGGAGACTTCGTCGAGATACGCTTCGACGCCTGCTACCCAGGATCCGGACTCCGTCACCTGGCTGCCGCTGACGACGAAACCGTAGAGATCGCTGCGATTCGACTCGTAGCGCCGGTCGGTTGCTTCGAAGTCGCGTGACACGCGGTCATCGTCGACACGCTGCCATGCGAGATCGACCTTCCAGTCGAGCCCGAGGATGCCCTCCTCGTACCCGTAGCGACCGTGCACGAAGACGCGCCGGTTGGGGCTGAAGAAGAATTCCGAGGATGACGGTTCGGCCTGGCCGAAGCCTGGCACCAGCTCGTCAACGCGCGGTGTCTCCGGCTGTTCGAGGTAGTGCACGTCCACGAGCCACGAGCGGCTGTCGTCGGGATTGCCGGCCAGCGCCCAGCGCAGGGCGCGGGACTCATAACCGCTCGGCCCGATGCGTTCGCCGCTGCCGGTGCGGCGGTCGCCGGTCTGCAGCCAGTCGGCGCTGAACGAGGTTGCCAGGCGACGGTTGCCGGCATCGATCGTTCCACTCAGCATCCTGCCGAGTTCGGCCGTGTCGTAAGCCGCATAGGCTTCTCCGCGATACGCGGTCTCCTCCGTATCGAAGTTCGGAACCCGGGTTACCAGCTGCACGACGCCGCCGACAGCGTCGCTGCCGTAAAGCGATGCCGGTGTGCCGCGCAGGACCTCGATGCGTTCCACGGCACCGGTCGGCACCAGCGCGAAATACTGCGTGGGCGCACTGCGGAAGATCGCGTTGTTGAGGCGCATGCCGTCGACGAGGTGCAGGATCGAGGACCCCTTGAGGCCGCGAATGATCGCCGCCCCCTGCCCGGGCGTGGTCTGCTGCAGGTAGACGCCCACCTCCGCATCGAGCGCATCCGTGACCAGCTTCCGCTCGCGGGCAGCCGCGCCGTCGACCAGCGTCAGGCCCGACGAAACTTCCGCGAGGCTTACGGTACGGCGCGTCGCCGTGACGAGGATCTCGTCGAAACGCTCCTGCTCGGCAAGCACATCGCCACACACCAGGGTCCCCAGCAGCGCCGGGACGATTGTCGTCAGTCTCGCCAAGGGTCAGGTCAGGCTCGAGACCATTACCCACAGGATCGCCGCCGGAGCCACGAACCGGATCAACAGCAGCCAGATCTTCGCCATGAGCGGGTTGGGGAACTGGAGCTCACTCTCGAGGTACTCCGGCTTCATGCGCCAGCCGACGAACAGCGCGATCAGTATGCCGCCGAGCGGCATCAGGAGGTTCGCCGTGAAATAGTCGATCAGGTCGAAGAACGTCTTGCCCTCGAACACCTTGAACGCGCCGAGTGGCGTCACGTCGCTCCAGACGTTGAACGAGAATACGCTCAGCATGCCGATGAGCCAGGCAAGAATGCCGAAGACAGTGCAGCCCTTGATCCGGCTCATGCCCCAGCGATCACGTCCGTAGGCAACGATGGGCTCGATGATCGAGATGGACGAGGTCACGGCCGCAAATGCCAGAAGTACGAAGAACATGGCCCCGAACAGCGCACCGCCCGGCATTGCCGCGAAAGCCGTCGGCAGGGTCTTGAAGATGAGGCCGGGCCCGGAGGCCGGGTCGAGACCGTTCGCGAACACGATCGGGAAGATCATCAGGCCGGCAAGTATCGCCACCAGCGTGTCCGCCACCGCGATAATGAGGGAGGCGCGGGTCAGCGACACGCTTTTCGGCACGTAGGAGCCGTAGACCATCATCAGTCCCATCGCCACGCCGATGGAGAAGAATGACTGGCCGATCGCGGACAGGATGACCGGCCCGTCGATCTTGCTGAAGTCGGTGCTGAACAGGAAATTGAGCGCTGCGCCGAGATCGCCGGCGATCGTGCCGTAGCCGATCATCACCAGCAGCATGACGAACAGCGACGGCATCAGGAACTTGACGGCTTTCTCGATGCCGCCCTGCAGGCCGCGGGCAACGATGAATAGGGTCGCGAACAGGAACACCGTGTGCCAGGCGGTGAGCGTTGCGGGGCTGTCCAGCAGCGCGTCGAACTGCGAGGCGACCTCCTCGGGGACGCGCCACCGAAGCCGGTGGCCGCCTTGAAGATGTAGGCCAGCGTCCAGCCGGCAATGACGCTGTAGAAGGTTGCGATCAGGTAGCCGACGATCATGCCCATCCAGCCAACCACGCCCCACGAGCGCGAGCGGCCCGAACGCTCGGCAACGTCTGCCATCGCCACGGGCGGGCTCTTGCTGCCCAGGCGCCCGATCAGCAGCTCGCCGATCAGGATCGGTATCGCGATCAGCGCGACACACAGCACGTAGACGAGTACGAACGCGCCGCCGCCGCTGACGCCGACGACGTAGGGGAATTTCCAGATATTGCCCAGCCCGACGGCCGCGCCGATCGCCGCAAGTACGAACGTCGTACCCGACGACCAGGTGCTATTGCTATCCGTGCCCGCCGATAGAGCCATCCCCCCTCTCCTTGTCCTCGCGCTTGGTTGCCGGAATACTAGCAGGGCTCACGCGGAACGACGAGAATAAGCGTTCCAGGGACGCACTTTGCATAATTCGAGCTCACAGCTTTCGCACGTCGACGCGCGCTTTGTCAAAGCGCTGCTGCGGAATGATGCATTCCCTCACCCCGCCGAAGATATCGAACTCATGGAGACGCACATCTCCTGGGTCGTTCTCGCCGGCAACTACGCCTACAAGATCAAGAAACCCGTCGTTCTCGACTTCCTGGATTTCGGCACCCTGGAAAAGCGCCGCCACTACTGCGAGGAGGAGCTGCGCCTGAACCGGCCCTGGGCGCCCGAACTGTACCTGGACGTCGTGGCCATCACCGGCCCGGCGGACGCACCGCTCATCGGTGGCGACGGCGATGCACTCGAATACGCGGTAAAGATGCTGCGTTTCGACCAGGACCTGCGGCTGGACCGGCAACTCGATGCGGGCCTGCTGACCGTCGCCGACATGAAAGAACTCGGCCAGGCCATCGCCGCCCGCCATGCCGGGGCGGAGCGGCCGGATCCGGCCGACCGGGATCGCCTCGTCGGGCAGGCGGTTCACTATTTCCGGGAGAACTTCGACCATCTCGGCGACATCATCGAAGCGGATGATTTCCGGTTCCTGCAGGACTGGACCGAACGCGAACTCGACAAACACGGCCATACACTGCGGCAGCGTTTCGACGGCGGCTTCGTCTGCGACTGCCACGGCGACCTGCACCTCGGCAACCTGGTACGCCTGCCTTCAGGCATCACGACGTTCGACTGCATCGAGTTCAATCCCGACCTGCGCAATACCGATGTTTTCGGCGACGTGGCATTCCTCGCGATGGACCTCACTGAAAAAGGCCACCCGGAGCTGGCCGCGCATTTCCTCAACCGCTACCTCGAGCGCAGCGGCGACTACGAAGGTGTCGCGCTGCTGGACCTCTATTTCGTTTATCGCTGCCTGGTGCGCGCCAAGGTGGCGGCGATTCGCAGCGGCGAGCGCGACTCGGAAGCCGAACGGTCCGCCGATATCAGGGACGCGCGCGACTATGCGGCGATGGCGCGCCGCCAGGCCACCAAAGGCGAACCGGTGCTGGTCATCATGCACGGGCTGTCGGGCTCGGGAAAAACCTGGCTGGCCGAACGGCTCATGGCGGCGCTGCCGGCCATCCGCGTACGCTCGGACATAGAGCGCAAGCGGCTGTTCGGCCTCGCAGAGGGTGCCGACAGCGCATCCGGCATCGGCTCCGGCATCTACTCGCCGCACGCAAGCGTAGAGACTTACGAGCGCCTGTTTACGTTCGCGGACTGTTTGCTGGCCGCGGGGCACCACGTCGTTCTCGATGCCGCGTTTCTCAGGAAGAAACAGCGAGTGTCTGCAAAAAGCATCGCTTCGAGCCTCGGCGTCGCTTCGGTGCTGGTCTGCGCGGAAGCGCCGGAGGATGTACTCAGGTCACGGATCGAACAGCGCTCGAAACAAAAGGACGAGGCCTCGGAAGCCGATCTCGCCGTGCTGGAGCACCAGCTCGGATCCGTTGCCGCAATCGGCCGCGACGAAGCTGCGATCCGGGTCGATACGAGCGGCGACGTCGATATCGAGAATGTCGTGTCCCGGATACTCGGGTAGCAACATCCCTGGTTCTTTTGGCCGGCCAACCAAAGGCCCGGCTCAGCCACGGCACGCCTGAAACGGGAGCGCGTCGCAACCGCGGCCGGCATTCAGACCCGTCGGGTTGGCGTCGGTGTTGCGGAATCCTGCGGACTCCGACGGAAAGCGACGGCGCGGTCATCGTGCCGGACGGTAACCAGGTTGATGCCGTTCCTGTTGCCGTCCGTACCGTCCTGCGCATGACGAGCCCGGGCAGCCTGCTCCAACTCGCGATCCTTGCAGGCTTATCGCACCCGCTTGCCGAAAGCGTCCCAGACCTCAACCTCGCCGTAGTCGAGTGAACGAACCTTGTCCTCGATCTGCGAGAGATCGCCGACCACGATCCAGGTCAGCTTGTCGGGATCGATCATCTCGCGAGCGCGCTGGTTGACGGCGTCGGTCGTGACGGCATCGATGCGCTCGGCAACCGTCTCCGCGTAGTCGAATGGCAGGCCGTAGCTGTCCGACGTCATGATGCTCGCGAGGAAACCGCGATTGGTCGAGAACGTGCCGGGCAGCGAGCGCGTGCGGTTGATCTTCACACGTGTAACCTCGGTGTCGGTCGCCGGCCGCGTCGTCACGAATTCTTCGAACTCCTTCATGATCTCCTGCATGCTTTCCATCGTCTTGTCGGTCTGCACGCTGCCGCTCACGGCGAGGTACTGATCGCCGCTGGTGTTCTGCTGAATGCCGGAACGCATGCCGTAGGACCAGTGCTTGTCCTCGCGCAGGTTCATGTTGATGCGCGCCTCGAACCCGCCGCCGAACACGCCGTTCATTATGTAGAGCTCGGTGGACGTCTCGGCATCGTAAGGCGGCAGTGCATGACCGGCATAAATCGTGCTCTGCGGCGCCTCGGGATGATTCACGAGGATGACGCGCGGCGCCGCAGGCTGCGCTTCGCCGATCGCCTTGCGTGCCGTGTCCGCATCGTGACGCCATTTACCGAAGGATCGCTCGACGACGCGGGTCGCCTCGTCGATGCCTATGTCGCCGATCATGAACACCGTCATGCTTTCCGGCGTGATCTCGCGGCGGTGAAAATCGATCAGCATGTCGCGATCCACCTGTGCAACGAGTTCCGGCGTCCAGACCGATCCCATCGGGCTGCCGCTGCCGTAAACGGCGCGCTCGAACAGGCTGCCCGCCGCGCTCGACGGCGATTTCTCGAGTGTCGCGAGCCACGCGCCGATCTGCTGCTTGAGCTTGTTCAGCTCGTCGTCCGGGTAGGTCGGATGGCGCAGCACCTCGGCCGCAATCTCCATCGACTCCTCGAGCTTGCTGTGCAGGATGCGATAGCCGAAAGAACTCTCTTCGGTGCCCGCCTGCGGCTGGCCGTTCATCGCGATCGCGTCCTTCGCCGCGGCGAGCTCGTGCGCGTCGTATTTCCGGGTGCCCTTGTCCATCAGGGACATCGCGAAACTGGCCAGCCCCGGCGCCTCGGGCGGGCTTGCCGTGCTCCCGGCGCCGATGCGGATCGAAACGTCCACGATCGGCAGGGCGTCCCGCGTCGCGACCACGACGCGTATCCCGTTATCCAGCGTCGCGGTCTCGATGTCGGGGAAGGAAATCGTCGCGTCGGCGGACACGTCGGGGATCTGCGAACGGTCCGCTTTGGGCTCGGCCACCTGGTACTCGGGGAACGGCAGCACGGTCAGCTCGTAGTAGCCGCGGCTCAGCCAGCGATTCGCCGTGTCCCTGAGCTCGTCCGGCGTGGCCGCATTCAGCCACTCCAGCTCCTTGTTGATGTACATCGGATCGTCCGAGTACAGGTAGCCTTCGGCCAGCACACGGCCGATCGCGGACGTCCGCTCCAGTGCGCTGATCATGTACATGTTGACCCCGAGCTTGGCGTTTTCCACGATCTGCTTGTCGGGGCCGCCGTCGAGATAGTCCGCGATGATGCGGTCGACGATCGGCATCACTTCGTCGTAGCTCACGCCGGGCTTCAGGTCGATCGTCAGTGTGTACTCGCCGCTGAGTACGCGGCCGTAGGCGCTGCCGCCTACGCTCGTCGCCAGCTGCAGGTCGTCGACAAGCGTCTTCTGCAGCGGCGAGTTCTTGTTGCCGACGAGCGATTCGTTGACGAGGTACATCAGCGTCGTGTCGCGGTCGTTCAGCCCGGGCAGTGCCCAGACCCGCGTGATGCGCGTCTGGCCGACGCGGTCGTACATCGACTCCTTGCGATTCTCGGCAAGGATCGGAACCCACTTCTTCGGATACACCAGCGGCACGCCGGCCGGCGCCTCGCCGAAGTAGTGCGAGACCTTCTCTTTCGCAGTTTCGACGGTGATATCGCCCGCCAGCACCAGCACCACGTTCGACGCACCGTAATACGTACTGAACCAGCCATGCACGTCTTCCAGCGACGCGTTGTCGAGGTCCTCCATGGAACCGATGATCGAATGGCGGTACGGGTGATCGACGGGATACAGGCCATCCCGGATGCGATCGGCCATCTGCGCATACGGCCGGTTCTCACGCTGGCGCTTCTCGTTCTTCACCACGCCGCGCTGCTCGTCGAGCGCCTCCTGCGTGACGGCGCCGAGCAGGTAGCTCATGCGGTCGCTCTCCATCCACAACGCCATGTCGAGCGCGCCCGTCGGGACCGTCGCGAAATAGTTGGTGCGGTCTTCCGAGGTCGTGCCGTTCATGCCCGTGGCCCCGGCATCCATGAACGGCGAGAAATACTCGCCCTCGCGGTTCTCGGTGCCCTGGAACATCAGGTGCTCGAACAGGTGCGCGAACCCGGTTTTGCCGTCCGGTTCGTCCTTCGAGCCGACGCCGTACCACATGCCGACGAACACCGTCGGCGTCGAATGGTCGGTATGCACGATCACCGTCAGGCCGTTCTCCAGCCGGAACATGTCGTAGGGAATGTTGACCTGGGTTGCGACCTCGTCGTCGGCCGCGTACGCGGCGGCACACAGCACGAGCGAGATCAGCCAGACGGTCAGGAATTTTCGTGTCAGCTCCACCTGGGGCTCCTGTTTTTCAGCGCAATCGCAGCGATTTGCGCCAAGTTCGGTGCAAATAGCAACAATTTGATAGATTTTCCGGCACAATTACGGCGCGGCGCGGGCCATCGCGAATTGCGGCCGGCCAGTGGTCAGACACTATACAGGGCGCCGGGTTTCATCATGAAGCGGATTTCGATCACTCTACTGTTCGCCGTCGCAGCCGTGGCCGTGGCCGGCGAACGGCCACCCGGGGCGCTCGACCTCGACGAGGCGCTCGCGCGGCAGTCGGCCACGGACCTGGTCGACGGTGTCGCGAGCGCGTACGACTGCAACATGGTGGTGCGTTCGTTCCGCCGGCTGGGGGCTGAGACCCCCGTGTACATGATCGACCTGCAGATGGACGGGCCCGAATGCGATGACGCGTTGCTGCTGCTGGCACGTCACGGCTCGAACCGGGATTTCATATTCCGCCGCTGGGAGCCCGCGCCGGACATCCACGAGATCGATCCGCGCGAACGGGGCGACTAGTGGCCTGCTGCTTGCCGACTTCCTCCAGGGCGTCGTGCAATTGCTGCCAGCGCTGCTCCAGCGTACCCGTGTAGCCGACCGACAGGCGCACGAGTCCCGGACTGATCCCGGCAGACGCCTTGTCGGCGTCGGTCAGTTCGCTCGAGGTACTCGAGCCCGAGCAGGACATCAGGGTGTCGAAATAACCGAGGCTTACCGCCATGAACCCGAAGCCGTGCTTGTTCTGCAGCTTCGACATCAGGGCATTCGCCGCCGCGTCGGTACCCATGTCGACCGTCATGACGCCGCCATAGCCGTAGTCGGGACAGCGCAGCCGGTCGAGCAGCCCGCGATCCGGGTGTCCCGCGAGGCCCGGATAGCTGACTTTCGCGCCGTACCCGTCGAGGCGCTCGGCCAGCGCCAGCGCGCGCTCGCCGTGCGCCGCCATGCGCAGCGGCAGGTGCGGGATGCGCAGGCTGATGTTCGCGGCGACCTTCGGGTCCATGGTCGGCCCGAGCAGCATGAGCGGCCCCTCGTGCAGGTCCATCAGCGACTCGATGAATGCCTCGGTGCCGCATACGGCGCCGGCGATCACGTCGGACATGCCGCTGATGAACTTGGTGATGCTGTGCACGACGACATCCGCGCCGTGATCGACCGGGCTGAGGATCAGCGGGCTGAAGGTATTGTCGACCACCAGCGGAACGCCGGCATCGTGCGCAATCGCGGAGAGCTGTGGAATGTCCGCGACTCTCAGCGTCGGGTTCGACAGGCTCTCGGTATAAACGAGGCGCGTCCTGTCCGTAACCGCCCTGCGCACGGCCTCGAGATCGGTAATGTCGACGAAGGTGGTCGTGATCCCCGCTTTCACCGGCAGGAAGTCGTGCAGCAATGCATAGGTGCCGCCGTACACGGCGTTGGAAGCGACGACATGGTCGCCCGCCGAACACAGCGCAAGCACCGTCGCGGAGATCGCGCCCATGCCGCTCGCCGTGCAGTAAGCGGCCTCGGTGCCCTCGATCGCCGCGAGCTGCAGCCCGAGGTGATACACGGTCGGGTTGAAATGCCGTCCGTAGAGATAGCAGCCGGCGTCGTGGCCCTTGAGACCCTGGAACATCGCCGGCATCGTGCCCGGCTCCATTACCGTGAACGTCGAGCTCGCCTCGATGGACATGTTGACGCCGCCGTGCTCGCCGAACTCGTGGCGCAGCTTTGCCAGCGCTTCGATGGGGTTGCGTCCGGACATCCTGTTTCTCCCGCTCTGCGACACACGCAGTTTTCCACTTTCTTTCTAGCGGATTCGGGGACAGGCGTTAATGCGTAGAACTACGCAGGGATTATGTAGTGCGCCGCGCCGGCGCTTACGGAGTGCCGGCCTGCCGTTCGCGGTACTCGTGCAGCCGCGCGGTCAGCCACTCGCCACTGGGCACGGCTTCGCTGCCGGGGCACTCGATCGCATAGGGTTTGCCGCTGAACGAGCTCTTGCTGGCGAGGCGCTCGATAAACAGCTCCGCCGTCGGCGCGTAGCGTTTGCCGCGCCGGTATTTCAGGCGCATGTGCGACGCCGCGTCTTCGGCATCGTGGCGCGATCCGTTGCGAATGAAGGTGCAGCCGCTCTCGCCCACGGTGGCGATCAGGTGCTCGATCTCGGTCTCCGCGGCATCGGCCATCGCAATGGCCGGCGTCAACGCCAGCAGTACGACAAGTGCGGGCAGGAGCTTCATCGTGCCGCCCTCACGCGCAGCGGCTCCTCCGCGAGCCGCAGCCGCACCGTCATCGGGTTGTGGTCGGAAGCATCGGACTGCAGTGTCGTCGCGAACTCCGAATACAGGCCGCGCACATAGATGTGATCCAGCGCCCAGCCGAAGAAGCGTTTGCGATGGTCGATGTCGAAATCGAGTGCCGCCAGGCCGAGTTCCGCCAACATGTCCTCGAGCATCTTCGCGCGCTGGCTGCGCCAGGTGTTGAAGTCGCCCGAGAACACGACCGGTCCGTCGTGCGCCGCGATCACGGCCTTCGCCTGTGCGAACTGGTTCTGCAGGTCGCTGATACCGAGCGCGAAATTGATGCCGTGGATATTCACGACCAGCAGCGTCCTGTCGGTGCCGGACAATGCGTACTCGGTAACCAGGGTGGCCTTGCGGGTGCCGAACCACGGTTCGTGGGCCACGAGTTCGCATTCCGTGAGCGGCGCGGCAGCGCTCACCGTCATGACGCCGCTCGGCGACCAGTCGGGGCCGAAACCCTCGGCGAACGACTCGTGGTGCCCGGGAACGAGGTCGCGCCAGACCTTCGTCCTGACGGAGGCCTCCTGCAGGATGAGCAGGTCCGGGCGCGCACCGATATCGTCGAGCTCGCGCACCCATTCGGTGTTGCGGCCCTTCTGGATGTTCCAGTTGACGACGCTGATGTTGCGGGAGTCCAGCGCGGACGCCGTTACCCGGTCGCCGGCGAGGTCGGCGATGCAGGCGGCCGTATCGGCGGCGGGCGCCTCCGTCACGCGCACCGGGGCCGCCGGCTGCGTGGTGCAGCTCGCGAGCAGCAGCAAAGCGCTGTAGGCGGCCAGGTCGCGGACAAACGACGGCATCAGGACTCCTCTGGTCGGTTGGTTCGGCGGATTCTACCGGGAAATTCTAGGCAAATGCGGTGAACTGTCCCGTATCCCGAACGGTCAGCGACCGGTCAATCGGCCTCATTTGCGCGGCTGGCACCGCCCGGGACGCGGGGTTCGACCGCTGCCGCGGCAAAAAGCTCCGTGCTGCGGGGCGAAAAGCGGCATTTTTGCCGGTACAACCGGCCTTCGGCCCTAGCACGCCGGGCGGAAACGGTCATTCGTAGATATCCTGATACTGTACCGGCACGGGGGGCCTATCATCATGACTATCCATGACTAACACCGACCTCACACAGCGCGCCGACCTGACGCGCCACGATAAAGGTACAGGTGCGCTGCGTACCCAGCGGCCCGAGTACGTCGATTTCCTGCCGCCCTGCAACAACGCCTGCCCGGCCGGCGAGAACATCCAGGCGTGGCTGGCGCTGGCGCAGGAAGGCGACTTCGAGGGCGCCTGGCGCGAACTGGTGCGCGACAACCCGCTGCCCTCCATCCACGGCCGCGTCTGCTACCACCCCTGCGAAGACGTCTGTAACCGCGCGTTCACCGACGCCGCGGTGAGCATCCACGCGGTCGAGCGCTACCTGGGCGACCTCGCGCTCGAAAAAGGCTGGCAGTTCGAGAAACCGGAGACCACCAGCGGCCGGAAGATCCTCATCATCGGCGCCGGCCCCAGCGGCCTGTCGGCGGCCTACCATCTCGTCAGGCTCGGCCACGAGGTCGAGATTCGCGAGGCGGGCCCCGTCGCGGGCGGCATGATCCACTTCGGCATCCCGGCGTACCGCATGCCGCGCGATGAACTCCAGGCGGAGATCGACCGCATCGAGAAGATGGGCGTCAAGATCACGCTCAATCATCGCGTCGAGGACGTGCTCACGGAAAAGGAAGAAGGTGGCTTCGACGCCGTGTTCGTCGCTGTCGGTGCGCACATCAGCAAGAAGATCGACATCCCCAATCGCGATGCGGGCAAGATCCTGGATGCGGTCAGTTTCCTGTCCAGCACCAAGCAGGGTGAAGCGCCGAAACTCGGCCGCCGCGTCGCCATTTACGGCGGCGGCAACACCGCGATGGACGCGGCACGCACCGCGAAACGCCTCGGCGTCGACGAAGCGATGATCATCTACCGGCGCGATCGCAGCAGCATGCCCGCACACGATTTCGAGGCGGAGGAGGCACTCGAGGAAGGCGTCGTCATCAACTGGCTGCGCACCATCAAGGAGATCGACCGCTCGACGTTCAAGGTCGAGATCATGGAGCTCGACGAGACGGGACGGCCGCAGCCGACCGGCAAGTTCGAAACCCTGGAAGCCGACTCACTGATCCTTGCGCTGGGCCAGGACACCGATACAGGCTTCCTCGAGAAGGTCCCGGGGATCGGGTTCGAGTGGGACCACACGGTGATCGTCGATGACAACATGATGACCGGCCACGAAGGCATTTTCGCGGGTGGCGACATGGTGCCGAGTGAGCGCTCGGTAACGATCGCCGTCGGGCATGGCAAGCATGCGGCGCGACACATCGACGCATACCTCAGGGGCACGAAATACCGCCGCGGGCCGCGCAACCCGGTCATCGGCCACGAACGGCTGCATCTCTGGTACCGCACGCACGCGCCCAAGGTCGAGCAGGAGCGCCTGCCGGTGAACGAGCGGCAGACCAACTTCGACGAGATCATGCGCAACCTGTCGGAAACCGACGCCCTGTTCGAGTCGCAACGCTGCCTGTCCTGCGGCAACTGTTTCGAGTGCGACGGCTGCTACGGTGCCTGCCCGGAAGGTGCGGTGATCAAGCTCGGCCGCGGCAAGCGCTACCGCTTCGATTACGCGATTTGCACCGGCTGCGCCGTCTGCTTCGAGCAATGCCCGTGCCACGCGATCGAGATGATCGACGAACCCGAGGCCGGAGGAGTGCACGCGATATGACCGAGATGCGTGCACTCGACGGCAACGAGGCGGTTGCCCGCGTCGCTTACGCCGTCAGCGAGATCTGCTCCATTTACCCGATCACGCCCTCATCCACGATGGCGGAACTGGCGGACGTCTGGTCCGCCAGCGGCAAGCCCAACATCTGGGGCCATGTGCCGGACATCATCGAGATGCAGAGCGAAGGCGGCGCTGCCGGCACGGCGCACGGCGCGCTGCAGACCGGCGCACTGACGACGACCTTCACGGCGTCGCAGGGCCTGATGCTGATGCTGCCCAACATGTACAAGATCGCGGGCGAACTGACCCCGGCCGTGTTCCACGTCGCGTCACGCTCCCTGGCCGCGCAGGCGCTGTCGATTTTCGGCGACCACCAGGACGTCATGGCGGCGCGCACGACCGGTTTCGGCCTGCTCGCCGCGTCGTCCGTGCAGGCCGCGCAGGATCTCGCGCTGATCAGCCACGCAGCCACGCTGGAAGCGCGCCTCCCCTTCATCCATTTCTTCGACGGCTTCCGTACCTCGCACGAAGTCAGCAAGATCGAGCTCGTCACCGAAGAGCAGATGCGCGCGATGATGGACGACAAGCTCATCTACGAGCATCGCAACCGCGCGCTGAACCCGGATAACCCGTTCATCCGCGGCACCGCGCAGAACCCCGACGTGTATTTCCAGGCGCGCGAGACCGTCAACCGTTACTACGACGCCACACCGGCCATCGTCGAGCGCGCCATGCAGCGCTTCGGCGACATCACGGGCCGGCAGTACCGGCTGTTCGACTATCACGGCGACCCGAACGCAGAACGGGTCGTCGTCCTGATGGGCTCCGGCGCCGACACCGTGACGCAGACGATCGACACGCTGCACCCCGAAGGCGTCGGCCTCGTGAACGTCAGGCTTTACCGACCGTTCTCCGCCGAGCACCTGCTCGCAGCCCTGCCAGAGTCTGTGCGCACGATCGCGGTGCTCGACCGCACCAAGGAATCCGGCGCGAGCGGTGAACCACTCTACCAGGACGTCGTCACGGCGCTGGCGGAAGCCATCGGAAGCGGTGCGCGCACGACGATGCCGCGCGTCATCGGCGGCCGCTACGGTCTCTCGTCGAAAGAGTTCACGCCGGCGATGGTGATGTCCGTGTTCGCCGAGATGGAGAAACCGCAGCCCAAGCAGCATTTCACGGTCGGCATCCACGACGACGTCACCCACACGAGCCTCGACTACGACGCCACCATGCACATCGAGAACGAGCGCGCCACCCGCGCCCTGTTCTACGGCATGGGTTCCGACGGCACCGTGGGCGCCAACAAGAACAGCATCAAGATCATCGGCGAGAACACCGACCTCTGGGCACAGGGCTACTTCGTCTACGACTCCAAGAAATCCGGGTCACGCACGATCTCGCACCTGCGTTTCGGGCCCGAGCCGATCCATGCGCCCTACCTGATCCAGAGCGCGAACTTCATCGCCTGTCACAAGTTCGAGCTCGTCAACAAGATCGAGCTGTTGAAGAACGCCTGCGACGGCGCCGTGTTCCTGCTGAACAGCCCGTACCCGGCGGACGAGGTCTGGGACCGGCTGCCGCGCCCCGTGCAGGGGATCATCATCGACCGCGACATCCATCTGTACGTCATCGACGCCTCACGCGTCGCGCGCGACGCGGGCATGGGCAAGCGCATCAACACGGTCATGCAGGCCTGCTTTTTCGCGTTGTCAGGCGTGCTGCCGCGTGACGAGGCGATACAGCAGATCAAGAAGTGCTATCGAGAAGACCTACAAGTCGAAGGGCCAGTCCGTCGTCGAGAAGAACTTCGCCGCGGTCGACGCCGCGCTCGATCACCTGCACGAGGTCGCGGTGCCCACGGACAGGCGCAGCGAACGCGACATGGATGCGGTCGTCCCGGACTTTGCACCGGAGTTCGTGCGCGATGTCACGGCGCAGATGATGCGCGGCCACGGCGACGACCTGCCGGTCAGCATGCTGCCCGTCGATGGCACTTACCCGAGCGGCACGTCGCGCTGGGAAAAGTCGAACGTCTCCGACGAAGTGCCGCTGTGGCGCGAGGATCTCTGCATCCAGTGCGGCAACTGCAGCTTCGTTTGCCCGCACAGCGTCATCCGCGCCAAGTTCTTCCACGCCAGTGCGCTGAAGGATGCGCCCGACAATTTCCCGTCGTCGCCGATCAGCGCGCGCGGCTTCCCCGAGACGCGCTACACCCTGCAGGTCTACCTGGAGGACTGCACGGGCTGCAAGCTCTGCGTCGAAGCCTGCCCGGTCAAGAGCCCCGACGAACCGGGCGTACGCGCCATCAATATGACGGACAAGGCGCCCATCCTCGAGGAAGGGCGCGCCAACATCGAATTCTTCGAAACGCTGCCGTTCACCGACCGCGCCAAGGTCGACTTCTCGTCCGTGCGCGGCTCGCAGTTCCTCGAGCCGCTGTTCGAGTTCGCGGGCGCCTGCGCGGGCTGCGGCGAGACGCCTTATATAAGGCTGCTGTCGCAACTCTTCGGGCCGCGGCTTATGGTGGCCAACGCCACCGGCTGCTCGTCGATCTACGGCGGCAACCTGCCGACGACGCCCTGGGCGAAGAACAAGGAAGGCAGCGGCCCGGCCTGGTCGAACTCCCTGTTCGAAGACAACGCGGAATTCGGCCTCGGCATGCGCATTGCCGCCGACCACCATATGCACATCGCGAAAGGACTGGTCACCGACCTCGCGCCGAAGATCGGCGTAGAGCTCGCCGAAGACCTTGTCAACTCACGCCAGCGCCTCGGCAGCGAGATCCGCGCGCAGCGGCAGCGCGTGTCCGTACTCAAGGACAAGCTGCGGCAACTGCGTGACAACGAGGGCGACGAGAAAGCGGCCGCGCTGCTGTCGATCGTCGATCACCTGATCCGGCGCAGCATCTGGCTCGTCGGCGGCGACGGCTGGGCCTATGACATCGGCTCCGGCGGCCTCGACCATGTGCTCGCGAGCGGCCGCAACGTCAACGTGCTGGTGCTGGATACCGAGGTGTATTCGAACACCGGCGGGCAGATGTCCAAGGCCACCCCGCTCGGTGCGGCGGCGCGTTTCGCGTCGGCCGGCAAGCGTATCGGCAAGAAGGACCTGGCGCTGCAGGCGGTTTCCTACGGCAACGTGTACGTGGCGCAGGTCGCGATGGGGGCCAATCCGCAGCAGACACTGCTGGCGATGCGCGAGGCCGAGGAATACAACGGCCCGGCGCTGATCCTCGCCTACAGCCACTGCATCGCCCACGGCTACGACATGTCGGACGGCCTGACGCAGCAGAAGCTCGCCACGCAGAGCGGCTACTGGCCATTGATCCGTTTCAATCCCGCGCTGCGCGACGTCGGCAAGAAGCCGTTCGTGCTCGACTCGCCGCGGCCGAGCATCCCGCTCAGTGAGTACGCCTACAACGAGATGCGCTACCGGTCGCTGCTGAAGACGCACCCGGACGCCGCCGAGAAGCTCATGAAGAGTGCGCAGGAACTCGTGGACATGCGCTGGGCGACCTACGAGCACATGGCGAACCAGAAACCGGCGCAGTTCCAGCTGCAGGTCAGGGCCGACCCGCGGCGCACCTGATCACGCGCGTCTAAACGCCCAGGCCGTCCGCCAGTTCGGCGAGGCTCGTAACCGTGATCGTCGGCTCGATGCCCCAGGGATCGAAGATCGCGTCCTCGGTGCGACGCACCCATGCGCCCCGCATGCCGGCGGAGATCGCGCCGATCACGTCGAACGGATTACCGGAGATCAGCCAGGCCGCATCGCCCGTGGCCTGTGCCTGCCTGAGAAAATGTGCGTAGACGGCCGGGTTCGGCTTGAAGGAACGCACGTCGTCGCAGCTCACGACGCCGTGGAAACGGTCGCGGATGCTCGCCGCCGACAACAGTGTCTCGACCGCTTCCGCGCTGCCGTTCGAAAACGCGAACAGGCGGCAGTCGCGCGCCGCCAGGTCGGCCAGGGCACTCTCGACGTCGTCGAACGCCGGCAGCTCGCGGTAGATGTCGAGCAGCGCCTGCTTGTCTTCCTGCCGGATCTCCAGGCCGTACCGGCGGCAGGTGTAGTCGAGCGCGTCTCGCGTGCAGACGGCGAAGTTTTCGTAGTTCTGCATCAGCCCGCGGCGGAAGGAATACTCGAGCTGTTTGTCACGCCAGGTCGACGAGAAGTCGGTTGCCCGATCGCCGACGATCTCCCCGAGCTTCGCGACGACACCGTGCGTGTCGATCAGCGTTCCGTAGACATCGAATGCGAGCGTTACCGCCATCCAGTGCTCTCATCTCAACCAGCCGCCGCGTGCGCGACAGCGATAATCGGCAACTTTAGCAGATAATCCCGTGCCGGCCGTGGCCGGGCACCGGTATGACTTGCGGGGACAGTCCGAAAAAAAACGGACGGCCAGCCAGAGGGCCAACCGTCCGCTTGTACTTGCTGTGTCAGGTATCGACGATCAGTCGCGGAACTTCATAACCTGCAGCAGTGAATCGCTCATCACGGTGCGGTACTCAGCCCGGTTGCCGCTCTCGGACTGCATCTTCTCGATGCTCTTTTCCTGCCACTCCATGTATTCTTTCTGGCGCTTCTCGCCTTCCGCGGCCGACACGATGCTATCCCTGACACGAACCAGGTAGAGATCGGGTTCGTCGCTCCGCGCATGAACGTTGGCGATGATCATGTAGTCCTTGATCCAGCCCTTGGACTTGGCGAACTCGAGGCCCTTGCGCCACTCCGTGGCGAGCCACTTCGAATACTTGTAGCTACCGCCGTCATGGACCTTGATTCCCGTTACCTCCCAGTAATCGCCACCCTTCAATGGCCATTCTTCGGCAAGTGCGGTTCCAGACATCATTATTGTCGATGCGCCGAATGTCAGGACGGCCATCATTGTGATTGCTGTTTTTCTCATGTATCTCTCCCAATATCGTGGACAGGGATTGCCCACGAGGCCGGTAAGCTACCACAGTCGCGAACGTTTACGTTCCTTTGTTGCTCATCCCACGCTGCATAGCCACGATCGCGATTCCGCCGTACCAGCCTCCCCCTGTAGGAGCGGGCCTGGGCCCGCGATCGGGGGTGATGCGCAATCGCGGTTCGAGAACCGCTCCTACAGGCAGGCTGACCGTTCTGTAGGAGCGAGCCTGGGCCCGCGATCGGGGGTGATGCGCAATCGCGGTTCGAGAACCGCTCCTACAGACAGGCTGACCGTTCTGTAGGAGCGAGCCTGGGCCCGCGATCGGGGGTGATGCGCAATCGCGGTTCGAGAACCGCTCCTACGGGCAGGCTGACCGTTCTGTAGGAGCGGGCCTGGGCCCGCGATTGGGGGTGATGCGCAATCGCGGTTCGAGAACCGCTCCTACGGGCAGGCTGACCGTTCTGTAGGAGCGGGCCTGGGCCCGCGATCGGGGGTGATGCGCAATCGCGGTTCGAGAACCGCTCCTACATCGAGCCGGTGAGGTTGAGGAACACGCCCTGGTGGTCGTAGTTGAGGTCGGTGAGGTCGTCGGAGAAATCGGTGAAGTTGTAGCCGAGCCCGATCTTGAGGTGATCGCCGAGGTAGCGGGAGATCGTTGCCAGCGCACCGACGCGGTGCTCGTCGAGATCCGGCATCGACAGCATGCGGCCTTCCAGCAGGAACTCCCAGTGCTCGCGGAACGTGTAGTCGCCGCGCAGCACGTAGAGGTGGGCGTTGTTGTCGTAGAACTCCGGGTTGTCGCGATCGAGGCTCACCTGCCCCAGGCGGTAGCCGTACTTGCCGCCGATGGAGAAGTTGTGCGTGAGATCGTAGGTCAGGTCGATGGCCGCGACGTGGCTCTTCTGGATGAACTCGGCGGCAACGTTGCTGAGCGCAACCTGGTCGGTGGTCGGCACGTTATAGAAGTAGGTGTACTTGACCAGCGCGTTGAGGCGATCGTGATGGATCGGCCGGTAGGCATAACCCAGCACCGCCTCGGTGAAGCCGCCGTCGTAGAACGTGCCCAGTGAGCTCTCGCTCGTTGAGTGATTGAGCTTGCCGAGCAGGCGCCCGGACGGGTTCATCTGGTACTTGAAGCTGTTCCTGAACAGCCAGGTGGTGCGCTCGGTGCGCGTCAGGTCCGGCTGCTCGGCGTCGTCGAAGCGGTACTCGACGCCGGAGGAGAGCTGCAGCGCGTAGGTGCCGAAGCCGACCTGCACGGCACCGGCGAGGCGCTCTGTCTCGGCGCCGGTCTGCTGGTCCTGCAGCGTGCCGATGTCGGTGTTGAGGCCGAGGTTCCACTTCTCGGTCGGTGTAAACGTGATGCCCGTGGCGTGCGTGAGCCCGGTCATGGTGGTGCCGTGCTGGTAGCGTTCCTCGAGGAACACGCTGGTGGAGTCCGCGATGCGTGACTTCACGCCCGCGACCAGGTTGCCCTCGGCGCCGCGGCCGCTCCTGAGACCGTTGTCGGTGCGCTCGTTCTCGAGCGCGTAGTTGAGGTACAGGCTGGTGCGGTCGGAGTGCAGGTAGTTGCTGCCCAGCCGCGCGCCCTGACCGAGATCGCCGTCGGAGACCTCGGCGTCGAGGCGCAGCTTGTCGGTGACGCGGTAGGAGCCGCCGAGCCCGGCACGACCGTTCTCCTGGCGATCACCATCAATGGAAACGGTGTCCTGGAAGAACCCGTAGGCCGTCCAGGTGGTCTGCGAGTCGTAACCGACCTGCAGCACGGCATCGGCGCGCTCGCCCTGCTCCTGGGTGAGGCCCACGATGGCCGAGTTGTCGATGCGGTTGTCCACCCGGTAGCCGGCACTGACTTCCCAGCGGTCCGTCACCTGGTAGCCCATGTTGAGCTCGTGCACGTCGGTCTCGAGGCCCTGGTCCTGCACCAGGCTGTCCACCTTGGCGCCGACCGAGAACTTGTCACCCACCGGCATGGTGAAGGTGCCGCCCCAGTTCTCGGTATCCCGCAGTGCCGTCAGGCCCGGGGCCGAGTAGCCGGCTTCCACTTCCTGGGTGTAGAAGGTCAGCTGGCCCTTGCCGAAGCTCACGATGTCTTCCGCCGCGATGCTGATGTCGGCACGCTGTGCATCGGCCTTCGCGTTCACGAACGACAGCGGGTCGTAACTCTGGAAGCCGAAGCCGCCGTCCTGGGAGATCTGCGGCAGCGAGATCAGGCCTTCGCTGGTGGCCTGCTGCACCTTGACCCAGGAGTGAGCCGAGAGTCTCAAGGTGAGGTCGGCCGCGTTGAGGCTGCTCTCGTCGGCGCCCTGCTCGTTGGCGTTGGTGGTAAGGCCCAGCTTCACGTAGTCGCCGAGCCAGACGTGGCCCTGGCCGCCGACGGACAATGCGTCGATCTGGTCGAAGCCCGGGGTGTACTCGTAGCGCACCACGAGGTAGGCCTCGTCGCCGGAAAGGGCGTTGCTCCGCACCAGGAGATTATCGTCCGCGGTCGAGGCCAGCGGCTCGCTCAGCACGATGCGGCCCTGCAGGTAGTCGATGTCGTAGTCGAGCACCGGTGTGAGGTTGAGGACACCGGTGACGATGCCGGAGGCCTTGTCCCGGAGCTCGACGCGCACGCGCTCGGAGCCCTGCAGGATGTCCTGGCGCTGCAGGAAGTACAGCGAGCCGCCGGTGCCGCGGAACTCCTCGCGGCTCGCCACCGTGCCGGGCTCGGCGGCAAAGCCGTCGAGCGCGAAGCGCTGGTCGCCGAAGGCGGTGGTGGCCTCGGACTGGTAATGCAGGTTGCCGCCGTAGAGCCCGCGATCCACCTGCGCCAGCTCGTTGTTCATGTAGCCGATCTTGAAGTTGCCCCACTGCGCGTGGTTGTCGCGGTTGGCAAGCCTGCACGTAGAACTTGCCCATGGTCGGCGCCATCTCGGCGACCGTGCTGTCGTCACCGAAGGTCGGGTAGTAGTAATCGGGGTCGACACGCCGGAACAGCGACTCCGGTGACTTGTCCATGAAGTTGGTGAAGATCTCGTCGATCGGGCCCTCACGGGTATCGGCGCTCGCGGTGAGCTTCCAGTGGTTGCCGAACTTGCCGTTGACGAAGAACGCCAGGCGCCCGTCGACGTTGGAGTCGAGGTCGGTGGTGCTGTTCTCGCCCTGCAGCAGTTCCATTGCCGGGCTCGCATCACCCTGCGCCAGCGTCACGTCCGCCATGCCGACGTAGAACCAGTCGTTCTCCTTGAACTCGAGATCGCGCAGGTAGAGCTCACCGGCGCCTTCCTGGTCGACCACGGCGACTTCGACCGTGTGCGCCCCCTCGGGGAGGATGTGCTCGGTGACGAAGCTGCCGCCCGGGTCCACCGGTACCTGTCGCCCGGCGACGTAGACCTCGTGGTCCTCGGGGATGCCGTCACCGCGGACACTCACCGTGCCGCTGGAGAGCGCGATGTTGTGCAGGCTGAGGCCGTTCTCGCCCCAGGCCGCGAGCAGCTCGGGGTCGGTGACGAACTCGCCGTCCTCGGTGTTGTCGTCCCGCGGTTCCTCGAGCGCGTCGTACACCAGCCACAACGGCTGCGGCCGGGTCTCGTCGAAGTTGCCGCCCTTGCCGTAGGCGCGGAGCACGTAGGCGAGCTCGAACACCGGCGCGCGGAACCAGCTCGCCTGCGGCTGCCACTCGGCCACACCGTGCTCGCCCACCGGCACCACCGCCAGCGGCTCGGACTCCAGCGACTGGCCGGTCTCGAACACGCGCACCTCCGCCTTGTCGATGAAGTGCGCGTAGTTGGTGTACATCATGAAGCGCACCGGCGAGGCCTGGCGGTCCACGTGCACGTTCGCGGGCGAGAGATCCGGCCCGTAGTGCATGATCTCGGAGAGCGCGATCCGGGACGGGGTCGCGGCCACGCTCAGGCGCGGCGCCGAGCGCAGGTTGTCGAAGCCGAACTGGATGTCGGCCATCTTCATCGCGACGTCGGTGCAACGCTGGATGTCGGAGGAAGAGCGCTTCGGATCGTCGAGCGGCTCGCCGTCGACGGTAATGCGCATCAGGTTGAGACCCAGCGGGTTCTCCGGCTTGAGCTCACGGGTGACGCGCGTGATGTCGACACCCTCGTAGTCGTCGAGGATGGCCAGGTCGTCGTACACCACCTGCACCGCGACGTGCGAGGTGTCGCCCTGCACGAAGCCCGCGTTCACCACGTCATCGGCGTGCACGTAACCGCGGCCCTCGAACTCGCGCTCGTCCGCGGTAATGTCCATGTCGGCGGTGATCGCGTCCATCGCGCGCCGGGCCCTTGATGCCGACAGGCCGATGTCGTCGCCGTACACCGCCGCGGTGCGGCGGTTGAGGCGCTCGTTGCGGGTGTAGCCCACGAACCGCAGGCGCGGGTTGCCCTTGCCGGCAACGTCGGCGAGGGCGCGCGCCAGGACAGCCTGGTAACCCGCCGGTACCACCGGCCGGCCGTCATTGAACTCGATGTGATCGATCTCGCCCCACGGCGGATCGTAGACCTTGGTGACCGTCGCGGCACCGGCCGACTCCGGGCACAGCTGCGGCTCGTCGGGCAGCTCCTGCAGCGGGTCGTCGTACCAGAACTCCACCTCGACGCGGCGGTTGAGCGCGCGGCCCTGCAGCGTCTGGTTGGAGCCCAGCGGCCGGATGGCGCCTTCGCCGTCACTCATGATCGCCGCGGTCGGCAGCTCGAGCGCGTCCTGCACCGCGAGCGCCACGCGCCGCGCGCGGGCCTTGGACAGACCGACGTGGTCGCCGTAGATGCGCTCGGTGCGGCCGGTCAGTGGCATGCCGTCCGTGTAGCCCACGAACTTCACCACCACGTTGTCCTTGTCAGAAAGGTTGGCCAGGGCACGATCGACCTGCGCGATGAACGTATCACTGACCTCGATGGCGTCTTCGTCGTAGCGCAGCGGTGCGATCAGGTTCTGCACCCGGGCGCGCTTGGCGTGGCCGTCGACGTAGCGCAGCTTGCACACCGTCTCCATGCGGCACACCTTCACCCGCTTGATCTCGTGCGGCACCAGGAACTCTTCCAGCGCCACCTTGTCCACCACCTCGTCGTACCACACCTCGACCTCGACGCGGCGGTTCAGCGCCCGGCCTTCCTCGGTCGCGTTCGACGCCACCGGCCGGGTATCGCCCGCCCACTCGAAGGAGATCGCCTCCGGCGGCAGCGCTAATGATGTCTGGAAGTGCTCCGCCACCTGGCCGGCGCGTTCCCGCGACAAGCCGGCGTTGTCGCCGTAGATCGCCTGCAGCCGCGGTGACAGCGGCCGGTTGTCGGCATGGCCGATGAGGTGCAGGCGCACGTTGATGCGGTCCTTCATACGATCGAGGATCGCGCCGAGCGACTCCACCGTGGTGTCCGGGATCTGCGCCACGCCGGTCTCGAACTGGATGTCCGGCACCAGGCCACTCAGCTTCACCGTCTCCAGCGCGTCCTCCAGCGTCTCGCGCGTCTGGATCTCGTCACTGACCTCGGTCTCCACGTCCTCCGGGTGCTGCGCCCAGCGCTGGTACTCGGTGTCCGTCGACAGGTGACGCTCCACCGCCTCGCCCATCGGCGCTTCGTCGACGTTCGAGGCGAGCGCCGGCAGGCCGGCACAGACCGGCAATAGCAATAGCAGGCGTAAACCGTTCCTGAGGATCTTCATCGGTCACCCCCCTTGCCCTTCCCCGGCGGGCTGCCGAGGCGCCAGAACACCTCCGGCTCGATCACCAGCTCGTAGCAGCAGTCGAGGTCTTCCCACCGCGAGCCAATGTCGTTCTTCAGCCGGTCGAGGCGGCGGTTGACGAGCGCTTCCTCTTCGACGTCGGCGACGTAGGAGAGGCGCAGCACCGACGGCGCTTTCTGCAGTTCCTGCAGCAGCATGTCGATGCGCGGCAGCCACTGCGGACGCATCTCGTCGGTGCCCGGCTCGAACACGGCGTCGGCGATGTCGAGGCCGACGACGCGGTGGATCGAGGCGCCGAAGTTGATCTTGAGCGCTTTACCGCGGGTTGCGCGCTGCACCTGCACCGGCCGCGTCGAGACGCGGAAGCCGCTCGGCAGCGACCGGTCGTCGAGCTTCAGCACGAAGTTGCTGCCGCGGCTCTCGTTCGGCGTGATCGCGCAGGTGATGTGGTAGCGGCCGTAGCTGTCGGTCTTCGCCGCGAGTCCGCGTGCGGTGACCAGGCGAACGCCGGGCAGCCCGATCTCGCCCTGGTCCTGGTAACCGTTCAGGTTGGCGTCGTCGAACACCTTGCCGGTGACGTCGGTGCAGTCGAAGGTCGGGTCGGGCACCAGGCGTACGGTCGCCGCCGCTTCCTCGGACATCACGCCGCCCGTCAATGCATTCATGGCGAGTGCGCGGTTGGTGAACTCGCCCTCGCTCACGCCGGCGCCGACCGCGAGCAGCAGCTTGATCTCGTGGCGCGCGTCGCTCGTGAGCGTCAGGTCGGACCAGATGAGTTCCCGGCCGACGATGGCCGGCTCGGTCTTGACGCCGTCGATGCGCGCCGAGCCCTCGACGTAGCGGAAGCCCGGCGGGAAGCGGTCGACGACGTCGACGTCGGAGAGGTCGAGGCCGAACGAGTTACTCACCGTGATCGTGTACGGCACCATCTGGCCGCGCGACACGTTCACCAGCGAGGTGGTCTTGGTGATCGCGATCGCGCCGTCGAGCCGCGGATCCAGCGGGATGTGGTTGTTGAAGATCTGCGCCGAGCCCGGCTGCCGCGAATCGTTCAGCCGCAGCAGCGAGTGGTACACGGTGCCCGCGCTCCGCGCCGGAACCGACGTCGGCGGTGCGAACTCGGACAGCGTGGCTTCGCAGTGCTGCGCCGTGCCGGGTATCGCGTCGTTGGTCGATCCGCGGGCACGCCGGCACGTCGAACGGTGCGCGTCGACAGGCTCGAAGTCGGCGGTATCAGTTCCGACACGCCCGATACGTAGTTGCTGCTCGGCGGCGTCACCTGGATCGTGTACAGCGCGCCCGCCGCGCAGGCCGGGTCGGCGAAGTTGAGGTCGAACTTGTAGTAGCCGTTCGGCAGCGTCACCTGGCCCTGCTGGCGCGGGTCGTCGAAACAGCTCGACGGCATGGCGACGTTCGTGCGGCCGTCGACCAGCGTCAGGACCGCGCCCGGGATCGGCGTGCGTCCGACGGAATCGTAGACCACGCCGTTCGGGTCGATCGGCAGGTTCAGGTCGCGCAGGTTGCTGCCGCCCTGCACCACGATGTCGTCGATGCGCTGCAGGCCGTCGGTGAAGTCGGAGTCCGCCTCGCCGAGCAGGGCGGTGCGCGAACCGGCGCCCGGCGCGCTGAAGCGCAGCCCGTACTGCTGGCCGTTCTCGTAGTTCGGCGGCACGCCGGCCATGACGAAGCGGCCGTCGGTATCGGTCAGCATCGAGCGGATCGGCTGGTCGTCGCGCGTCAGCGTCACGGTCCAGCCTTCGAGCGCGCGCTCGCCGGCTCGAAGGTGTTGGTGTAATCGGAGTCGTGCCAGATGGCGCCGCTCAGGATGCCGCCGCCCGGCACGCCGCCGACGTCGATGACCGCCGTCGCGCTCGCCGTCTGCGGCGGGTCGCTCCAGCTAACGACGCCGGTGTTGCTGATCGGCGTGCCGTCGACGAGGTTCGGGTTGATCACCGCGCGGAAGCGCAGGATGACGCCCTCGCCCGGGTCGAGCGGGCCGTTCAGGGTCGAGTAGTCGGCGGTGATCGTGGTGCCGGCGAACGTGACGCCGGCCGTCGAGGCGTTCAGCACGGCCGAGCCGCCGACGTAGCTCAGGTAGCCGGGGTTGTCGGCGTCGAGGTCGTCGGTGATCACCACGTACAGAGCCGGAACCGGACCGACGTTCTGCACGGATACGGTGTACTCGAGCGTCGCGCCGGCAACCGCGGGGCCGCCGCCGACCACGGCGACGTCCTTGGCGATCGACAGCTGCTGCGCATCGCCCACGACCACGACCGTCGGTTCCGGACCGGTCGCCGGGTTGCCGTCGCCGTCGGTGAGCAGGTTCGGCAGCTCGTCGGTGTAGACGGTCGCCTGGTTGACGATCAGCGTGCCGGTCGCCACGCCCGGGTTGACCTGCATGTCGAACTGCACGACCGCGGACTCGCCCGGGTTGAGCACGCCCTCGGCGGCGCCCGGCAGCGGCGGCGTGATATCGGCCGAGCTGATGTCGATGCGGTCGATGAGCGGGAACACGCCGTTGTCGGGCTGCCCGACCGGCAAGCCGTTCAGCGTCGTGGTGTCGGGAACGTAGGTGACGTCGTTCGGCACGAGGTCGGCAAGGCGCGCGATGGTCGCCGGTACCGCGCCGTTGTTGTAGACCTGGATCGTGTAGCGCAGCGTGTCGCCCGGGTCGACGATGCCCGGCGTGCCGAGGTCGACCTGCAGCGCGGCCGACTTCGGCGCGAACAGCAGCGGGAAGTTGCCGACGACGTCCTGCGTCGGGTCGTCGACGACGGCCGTGCGCGGATCGTCCGACGGCACGTCCGCGATGCCGTAGTCGACCGCATCGAGGAATGCCTGGTTGGAGATGATCGTGCCGTCCGGCACGTCCGGCGAGACGACCACGTCGAAGGTGATGGTCGCGACGTTGTCGGCGACGCCGGCGTTCATGACGCCCGCGGTCGTGTCCTGCGGCGCGTTGATCGGATGCCGTCGGTGAGCGGCGACGTGCCGGCCGCGTTGTCGGCCAGCGCGTTGCCGTTCAGCGTCGTGCTGCCGGCGACGTACGCGGTGTTGGCCGGAATCTGGTCCGTGATCTCGACGCCGGTGGCGTTGTCCGTGCCGATGTTCTGCACGGTGATCGTGTAGCGCAGCGTCTCGCCGGCGAGCAGCACGTTCGGGTCGCCGTCGAGGTAGGTCGAGATCTTGTCGACGTCGAATGCCGGCGCCGACTGGATGAGGATCTGCGTCGGGTCCTCGTCGCCCACGACGTTCGGGTCGGCCGGGCCGTTCACGTTCGGGTCGTCACTGACCGCGACCGGGAAGCCGGCGAACTCGGCGGTGGACTGGTTGTAGACGAAGGTGCCGTTCGCGATCACCGGCGCAAGGTCGACCTCGAACTCGATGAGCAGGCTGTCGCCGATGCCGCCGAGCGAGAGGTCGCTGATATCGAGCAGGCCGGTGCCCGCGGTGCCGCCGTTCGGGTTGGAGCCGTCGGTGGCGCCGGCCGGGACCGTGACCACGTTCAGCGTGCCCGGCTGGAAGGCCGGCAGGCCGTTCAGGCGATCGAGCTCGTCGACGATGCTGAAACCGGCCAGCGGCGTGTCGCTGACGTTCTCGACGCGCAGGCCGTAGCGGATCCTGTCGCCCGGCGTCGCGACCGTGGCCGGGTTCTCGCCCGTGGTTACGTTGATCGCGTACTTCTCGAACACGAGCACCGGCGTGAAGACCGCGACCGTGTGCGCGTCCTCGTGGTCGAGCGTGCCGACCGTGCCGTCGGTGACGACACGTGTGTAAGTGCGCGCGTAGGCCAGGTTGGCGGCATCGGAGACGTCGATGCTGAACCACTCGGTGGCGCCGCTGACGTTCGTGAGGCTCGCGCCCTGCTGGCTGTCGGTGTCGAGCAGGGCCTGGTAGGTGACGATCAGGCGCTGGTCGGCGCCGATCGCGGCGGCCGGCGTCAGCGTCGTGATGGTCAGGCTGCAGTCCGGATCGCCGACGAACGCGACGGTGTAGTCGCGTGCCTTCGGCGAGCACCGGCGAGACGGCCGTCGTGCCGTTGGCCTCGAAGACCTGCGCGGTCACGGCGGTCGGCGCCGCGTCGCACATGCCGCCGTCGGCCTGGTTCGGCAGGACGTCGTAGATCGTCAGGTTGTTCGCGGGCGAGCCGCCGACGTTGTGCACGTTGAGCGTGAACGTGCCGGGCACGCCGAGCTGCATCTGCGGCGGGCCGGTCTTCTCGAGCGTGAGGTCCGGCTCGACGACGGTCATCGGCTGCGACGTGCCGGGCGTGCCGCCGAGGATCGTCGCCGGCGCATCGTTGAGGCGGTTGTAGGTGTAGTCGGCCGTGTTCGTGAACGTCAGGCCGGCGATGTTCACCGGCGTGTCGTCGAGGCGCACGGTGATGTCGAGCACGATCTGTTCGCCCGGCGCGATGTCGATGCCGGTCGTCGTGTCCTCGATGACGAGGTTCTTCGCGTCGCCGGTGTTGACCGGCGTCCACGGGGCGGAGCCGGAGACCTTGGTGACGCTGACGTAGGTCAGGTCGGCGGCGGAGGCGTTGAGGTTGTCGATGATGCGCACGTCGAACAGCGGCACCGGGTACGGCGTGGACGGCACCGTGATCCGGTAGCTGAAGGTCTCGCCGATGGTCGCGGTGTCCTGGGTGTTCGCTTTCGCGAGCGCGCCCGGCGGCTGGATCGGGACCGGCGTGCCGTCGGCGGACGCCGGGCCGTAGCAGTAGTCGTTCGGCGCGGTGATGTTCGGGCAGCCGGCGCCGGTGCGCTCGTAGCCGCTGAGTTCGTCGAGCGAGGTCCAGTCGACCCAGACGCTGTTCGACAGCGGGATGCTCGGATCGGGCGACGCGATCACCTCGACCTGGTAGGTCAGCTCGAGCGTGGCGCCCGGCGGCACGTCGAGGCTGGTGTCGTTGTTGCCCGCACCCCAGACGAGCGGCCCGCCCGGCGCACCGGTCGGTGTCGGCACGAAGCCGGCGACGTCGATGCCGTTGACCTGCGCGATCGGCACGTAGCCGGCGTAGAACGCGAGCTCCGGCGGCAGCGTATCGACGATGTTCACGTCGTGGGCGATGGCGTTGCCGAAGTTCGGCACGGTGAGCACGTACTGCGCGATGTCGCCGAATGCGAGCGGGTCGCCGGCGTTCTTGCCGGGCGTCACGTTGGTAAGCGCCGTCGCCGCGGTCAGCGACGGCTCGGTCGCGGTGATCGGGGCCGTCGTGTCGTTGACGGAGTCCTGCGCGCCCGTGTCGCCGTTCGTGTAGTACGCGGTCGCCGAGTTCTGCAGGGTGTCGCCGACGTCGGTGACGAGGTCGTTGTTGATGCGCGCGGAGTAGGTGGCGCGGATGTACGGCGTGATGTCGTTGACCGCGCTGTCGTCCTCGGTCTCGGTCACGACCGAGCCGATGTTCCAGGTGGCCATGCCGCTCGCGCCGTCCGGCGGTGTCGGCGTTGAACGCGGCCTCGGACGGCGGCTGGCCGTTGATGCTGGCGATGCCGGCGAATTCGTAGGTGACGTCGAAGTCGGCGTTGTCGGAGAGGAAGTAGCTGACGCCGCCCGTCGCGAGATCATCGGCGAGCGATACCGCGTTGCTCTGCGCCTTCCGGCAGGTCGATCTGCACCTGGAAGGGCTTGTGCGCGCCGATCTCGGGCGGCAGCGCCGGGTCGAGGTCGGTCTTGGTGATCGCCGAGCGGCGGCACGTAGACGGAGTCGCTGGCTTCGGCTTCGTAGTCGTTGAGCGCATTGCCGGCGTTCGGCAGCGCGCCGATGCGCATGCCGTCGGCGGCGCCGTCTGCGCCGATCTGGCCGGTCGAATTCAGCGCGGTGTCGCGCCCCGGCAGCGAGGTCCAGTCGGCCTGGATCGTGTTCTCGAGCACCTGCAGCGGCTGCACGGTGTCGCCGACCTGCACGTCGAAGGTGAACGAGACCTGGCCGCCGATCGGGATCTCGTAGCCCGGGTCCCAGCTGAAGACCGGGCTGTCGGGGCCGTAGGTCGTCGTGTCGATGTTCGTGGGCGGGTTCGTGCCGCCGACGTTGCCGACGTAGCTGAAGTCGACGCCGGTGAGGTCGTCGAGGATGCGCGGGTTGTAGGCGGGCGCGGTGCCGTTGTTGGTGGCGGTGACGGTGACGGTGAGGATGTCGCCGGCGTCGGCGGTCTCGACCGCGAAGTCCTTGGTCAGTTCGAGCAGCGGTTCGGCGACGACGACTTCGGCGGCGTCGAAGTCGATATGTACATCGATTGCCGGCCTCGTCCATATAGCGGACATACGTTTCCGTGTAGTCACCGCCGTTACCGATGACGAGCCCGTCTTGGTTCGCGCTGCGCATTGTCGATCCGGGCGACGAACTGCACGCCGAAGTCGAAGCGACGGTCGTCACGATCCGACGTCGTGATGCGCTGGTTGCCGAAGTTCCAGACCACTTGCGTATCGTCACAGGTCGGCGTAAAGACGCCGCCCGGCACGAAGCCCGCCGCATCGTAGGGCGGCGCGTCGAGATCGACGACGGGGGCCTCGGCGCAGCTCATGCCCGGAGGCAGAAGTCACCAACTGACGAAGTTCCGAAGCCGCGCCACCGGAATCAGCGTGCGCAGCTCGAACTCGATCTCCTCGCCGATCGAGACGGGCTGCGGCGTCGGCGGCGCTGCGAGCGGCGTGTTCGACAGCCGCAGGATGGTCTTCGGCTGCACCTCGACCGGGATGATCTGGATCGTGGCCTGCGCGGTCGCCGACGTGTACTGGCGCGCACCGCCGATCTCGCCGTTCGCACCGCGCGGATCGGTCTGGTTGCCCGAGTCACCCTCGAGGCTGTCGTAGGTCGCGTAGGCCGACTCGACCAGTTGCTGCTGCGGCGCGACGCGATTGTCCGGATCGACGCGGTAGTAGAACGTGACGCTGTCGCCGGCGTCGATGCGCAGCAGCGCGTCGCTGTGCTCGTAGGCGGTGATGATCTGTGCCGGACTGCCGTTCGATCGTGTCACGTTGTCGGGAACGATGCTGCCTTCGCCGCCGGCCTCGTCGATCTCGCCGTCGCCGTCGTTGTCGAGACCGTCGGATTCGAGCGGATCGATGTAGACGCAGGTCGCTCGGGTCCATGTCGCTGAACACGGTGACGTCGTAGGCCGGCGCACGCGTGACGCCGTTGGCCGCGGCCTCGTTCGTGACCGTGACGCGGAAGATGTAGGTGTCGAAGGCGTCGCCGTCATCGACGAGCGGCTGGAAGTTGCTGCAGGACGGGCCGACGCCGTAGTCCTGTCTCGTTGCAGACTTCCTTCGTGACGATGAGGTTCGGCTCGGTCACGGTCAGGTCGACGCGGCGGCGGAACTGCGGCGGGTAGCCGGTCGTCGACGTGCCGAGCGTGTAGGTCTCCTCCGCGTTCGTCAGCGGGTTGTAGAACACGGCGTCGAAGGTCGACGTCAGCACGTTGCGGCTCAGCGCGGCGTGCTGGTTGGGCGACGCGCTCACATCGACCGGGTCGTTCAGCAGGCGCGTCGTCGCGTCGACGCGGAACCAGTGGTCCTTCACCGTGATGCGGTTGCGCCTGGTTGTGCGTCCAGTCGAAGTTGCCTTCGTCCAGCGGCGCCGGCGGCGGATTCAGGCTGACGCCGAGGATCTGGTCCGTGCTGTAGCCCGGCGCGAGCGGGTCGGTCGACGAGATGTAGCCCTGGCCGTCCGGCAGCCGGTCGACGACCTGCACGTCCTCGATCTCGATGTAGTCGTAGCCCGGCGTCTCGAAACCGAACCAGCCGCCGGACTCGATGTGGACCTCGCATTCCTCGCCGATCTGCACCTGGTCGTCGACGGGCTCCCGGCGGCGGGTTGTTCTCGGAGCAGGTGCCGAGCTGGTCCTTGGTCAGGTTGTAGCCGACGACGCGTGCGCGCAGCGCGTCGACCGTGTAGTCGTTGGCGCGCGGCAGCGACGCCGTCGCCGCGGGCCTGCGGCGTCGGGAACCACAGCGGCGTGCCGTCGCTGAGCGTGACCTCGCCGGTCACGTCGGCGCGGAACGTCAGGTCGTCGTCAACCGCGTTCGGGTTCTTGCGCACCTGGAAATTGAGATTCCGCGTCGCGCCGGCGCGGATCATGCCGACGTTGCAGGCATACACCGTCGGCCGATCGCCGGAATGCCGACCGGCACCTGCCATTCCGGCATCGGCGGCGGGTTGCTCGTGGCGCTGCAGGTGCCCGGCGCCGTTGCCACCTCCATCGCATCGCCGAAGGTGACGTACGCGAAATAGTCGCGGGCGTCGTGGCCGCCGCGGTTCCTGAGCTGCACGGTCAGCGGCGTGTTGTCGGTGTTCGTCAGGATGAAATTCGAGCTCGCTGCCCTGGACGTCGACGTCGATGTCCTCGGGCTCGGCCGTGTCGTTGTCGTTGACGCTCCGGTAGTGCTCGGTGTTGGTACAGAACTCTTCCCACCAGACCTCGGTCTGCGTGTTGACCGGGAAGGACTCGGCCGGGTCGGTGCCCGGCGGAGTGCTTCCCGGCCGTTCCTCGCGCACGTCCACGTAGGCTTCGAGGTCGTAGTACGACGGGTCGATGAGCACGACCCGGAAACGGATGATCAGGTCGTCGCCGTGGCGCAGCATGTTGAACTGGTCGTTGAAGTCCGGGTGCACCGTGCTGCTCGTCACGCTGAACTCGGGCGCGGTGTTGCCGAGCGGCAGCGCAGGATCGTTCGTCGCAAGCGGATAGGTGTTCGGCTGCGGGTTGGTCCACGTAACCTGGTTCGAGCATGCCCGGGTAGCTGCTGCCGTAGGCCGGCCTCGTGATCACCACCGGGTCGAAGGTCGGGTCGACGACGTACTCGGGCGGCAGCACGTTGCGGATCTTCAGCCCGTCGACGCCGCCCTTGATCGTGCCGCCGGTCCGGTTACGGATGCGGATGCTGACCGTGCCCTTGGTGCCCATCGGCTGCGAGCGGTTCGTGCCCTCGAGGAACACGTCGACCTGCGGCTGGTTGTCGACGGCGCGGGTGCTCAGCGTCGCCGTGTCCTGGGTCGTGATGCCGGTCGAGGTCGCCGTGATTCCGCCCGGCGGCGCCTGCACCTCGCAACCCCACTCGACGTTCTCGACGGTGTTGTTGCGGTTCACGCAGGAGTCGGTGACGCGGCCGACCAGGTAGTAGAAACGGTTGCCGCCCGGCGGCGCGACGATGTAGGTTCCGGCGCCGCCGAAGAGCTGTGCGGGCGCGACGTTGTTGAGGTCGGTTGTGCCGCCGGCGCGATACGCAGTCGCCCCTGTTTCCGCCGGTCGCCGCGCCATTGGCTTCGCCTTCGGAATCGCAGATCCAGTCGATCTCGAAATTGCCGGGCTGCATCGTGTCGTCGAACACGAAGTCCTGCAGGTCGGCGTTGCCGTTGTTGCGCACCTCGATGCGCCAGATGGCGTCGTCGTTCTCGTGGCCGTAGATCGTGCTCGAGTACTGGCCCGCGCCCTGTCCCGCATCGACGACGCGGCCGGTCTTGATGACCTCCGGCTCGGGCTCCCTGAGCGGCAGCAGGCCGAGGCCGGTCGAGTCCGTGTGGCGATAGCCGGTGTCGCAGCTCGGCGTGAACTCGACCTCGGCTTCGATGTTGCGGTTCGCGCCGATCAGGCCTTCTTCGCCGACGGACGGGTGACGGCGCACGTTGAACTCGATGCGCAGGCGGCGGATCGAACCGGAGCCGGCGCCGTTCGAGCGCGTATCCATGACGAACTGGTTGCCGAGCGTCCACGTGAGTACCGAACCGTTCGGTCCGCTCACGGCCGGCTCGACGACGGGCGGCGTCGGGACGTTGTCGGTGTCGAAGCTGGTTGACCCAGGGACGTAGGTCAGGCCCGATGCGAGCAGGTTCTCGGTGACGACGATGTCGCTGAAGTCGGCATCGTCGTTGTTGCGGAACGGGTTCTCGATCTCGATGCGGACCGTGCCGATCTCGCACAGCTCGCAGAAGCTGACGGAGAAATCGTGATCGATGAGATCGGCGGTCGCGAGACCGCTCGGGCAGCTGGGCGGGATCGCCTGCGCGGACGCGGGCACGGTCCAGAGCATGCCGGCCAGCAACAATGCGAGGCCGGCGAGTTTTATCGCCGTCCCTTGCATCGCCTTGACCGGGCCTGCGTTATGTGAAGCCCGCGCGATAGATTTCCGCTGTGCCATGGTCCGTTGCCAACTGTCCCTGTTCGCTCGCCAAATTCACGAGAACGGCCCGATTCACAGCGGAATCCGGGCAGTCCCGCCGCCCTGGAGTTCTGTGACTCTTTAGGCCGGTGACTTTGCGCCACCACCTTTCGGTGGTTTTGCCGCTTTCCGTAGCCCGACTATCGCGCAACGTGGGCGCGCGAATGTTGATGGGATTCACAGGATCGGAAGGCAGTTCACCGCCCGGGAAGCAAAGTGCGACGCAGGATTCGGTGGGGCTGGAGGCCAGTGGTGTCGCGGGCTTCCGACAGTGCTTATGTAACGACTAGTTGCTGCCCATGCAGGGACAAGGTACGGAAATCGGTCCGTGTGAGCGGTTTTTCGCCTTATGTCAAAACAGTGGAACCTGTCTGCGCACGTATTCGGCCGATGATCCGGTCATTTCTCTCCCTCATGGCTCACCGCGCTACGCGCGGCTGCGCTTTACTTCGGTCGAAAAACGCCCGGATCATCGGCCTTGCATCTCCGTGTCCCGCACGGCGACCTGTAGGAGCGCTTCTTGAAGCGCGATCCTGTTCAACCTCGAACCAATCGCGGTTCGAGAACCGCTCCTACAGCCAGGCTGACCGTTCTGTAGGAGCGGGCCTGGGCCCGCGATCGGGGGTGATGCGCAATCGCGGTTCGAGAACCGCTCCTACATCGAGCCGGTGAGGTTCAGGAACACGCCCTGGTGGTCGAAGTTGAGATCCGTGAGGTCGTCCGAGAAGTCGGTGAAGTTGTAGCCCAGGCCGATCTTCAGGTGATCGCCGAGGTATCGCGAGACTGCCGCCAGGGCGCCGATGCGCTTTTCACCGAGGTCCGGCATCGAGAGCATGCGGCCTTCCAGCAGGAACTCCCAGTGCTCGCGGAAGCGGTAGTCGCCGCGCATGACATACAGGTGCGCGTTGTTGTCGTAGAACTCGGGGTTGTCGCGATCGAGGCTCACCTGGCCGAGGCGATAGGCGTACTTGCCGCCGATCGTGAAGTTGTGGGTCAGGTCGTAGGTGAGGTCGACGGCTGCAACGTGGCTCTTCTGGATGAACTCCGCCGCGATATTGCTGATGGAAATCTGGTCCGTCGTGGGCACGTTATAGAAGTAGGTGTACTTCACCAGCGCGTTCAGCCGATCGTGATGGATCGGGCGATAGGCGTAGCCGAGTACCGCTTCCGTGAAGCCGCCGTCGTAGAACGTGCCGAGCGAGCTCTCGCTGTCCGAGTGATTGAACTTGCCCAGGAGGCGCGAGCCCGGGTTCACCTGGTACTTGAAGCTGTTGCGGAACAGCCAGGTGGTGCGCTCGGTACGCGTGAGATCCGGCTGCTCGGCATCGTCGAAGCGGTACTCGATGCCCGAGGACAGCTGCAGGGCACTCGTGCCGAAGCCGACCTGCACGGCACCGGCCAGGCGTTCCGTCTCGGCGCCCGTCTGCTGGTCCTGCAGGGTGCCGATGTCGGTGTTGATGCCGAGATTCCACTTCTCGGTGGGTGCGAAGCTGATGCCCGTGGCGTGCGTCAGGCCCGTCATGGTCGTGCCGTGCTGGTAGCGTTCCTCGAGGAACACGCTGGTGCGAGTCGGCGATGCGTGACTTCACGCCCGCGACGAGGTTGCCCTCGGCGCCGCGGCCGCTTCGTGAGGCCGTTGTCCGTGCGCTCGTTCTCGAGCGCGTAGTTGAGATAGAGACTGGTGCGATCCGAGTGCAGGTAGTTGGTGCCGAGTCGCCCGCCCTGGCCGAGGTCGCCGTCGGAGACTTCGGCGTCCACCCTGAGCTTGTCGGTGACGCGGTAGGAGCCGCCGAGACCGGCACGACCATTCTCCTGGCGATCACCATCAATGGAAACGGTGTCCTGGAAGAACCCGTAGGCCGTCCAGGTCGTCTGCGAGTCGTAACCGACCTGCAGGACCGCATCGGCGCGCTCACCCTGCTCCTGCGTCAGGCCCACGATGGCCGAGTTGTCGATGCGGTTGTCCACGCGGTAACCGGCGCTGACCTCCCAACGATCCGTGACCTGGTAACCCAGGTTCACTTCGTGGACATCGGTCTCGAGGCCCTGGTCCTGCACGAGGCTGTCGACCTTCGCGCCCACCGAGAAACGATCGGCCACCGGCATGGTGAACGTACCGCCCCAGTTCTCGGTGTCCCGCAGTGCCGTCAGGCCCGGTGCGGAATAACCGGCCTCCACTTCCTGGGTGTAGAACGTCAGCTGGCCCTTGCCGAAGCTGAAGATGTCCTCGGGCGCGATACTGATGTCGGCGCGCTGGGCATCGGCCTTCGCGTTCACGAAGGACAGCGGATCGTAGCTGCTGAAGCCGAAGCCACCGTCGTTCGAGATCTGCGGCAATGAGACCAACCCTTCGCTGGTCGCCTGCTGCACCTTGATCCATGAGTGCGCGCTCAATCGTAGCGTGAGGTCGGCCGCGTTGAGGCTGCTGTCGCTTGCGTCCTGTTCGTTGGTGTTGGTGGTGACCCCGAGCTTGACGTAGTCGCCGAACCAGTAATGACCCTGGCCGCCGACCGACAGCGCGTCGATCTGGTCGAAGCCCGGCGTGTACTCGTAGCGCACCACGAGGTAGGCCTCGTCGCCACTCAATGCGTTGCTGCGCACGAGCAGGTTGTCGTCCGCGGTGGAAGCCAGCGGCTCCGTCAGCACGATCCGTCCCTGCAGGTAGTCGATGTCGTAGTCGAGTACCGGCGTGAGGTTCAATACGCCCGTGACGATACCCGAGGCCTTGTCACGCAGCTCAACGCGCACCCGCTCGGAACCGGCGAGCACGTCCTGCCGCTGCAGGAAGTACAGCGAGCCGCCGGTGCCGCGGAACTCCTCGCGGCTCGCGACGGTACCCGGTTCGGCGGCAAAACCGTCTACCGCGAAGCGCTGGTCGCCGAAGGAGGTGGTCGACTCCGACTGGTAGTGCAGGTTGCCGCCGTACAGGCCGCGATCCACCTGCGCCAGCTCGTTGTTCATGTAGCCGATCTTGAAGTTGCCCCACTGGGCGTGGTTGTCCTGGTTCGCCAGCCGCACGAAGAACTTGCCCATGGTCGGCGCCATCTCGGCAACCGTGCTGTCGTCGCCGAAGGTCGGGTAGTAGTAGTCCGGGTCGATGCGCCTGAATAGTGACTCCGGCGACTTGTCCATGAAGTTGGTGAAGATCTCGTCGATCGGACCTTCGCGCGTATCGGCACTCGCCGTCAGCTTCCAGTGGTTGCCGAACTTGCCGTTGACGAAGAACGCGAACCGGCCATCGACGTTGGAGTCGATATCGGTGGTGCTGTTCTCGCCCTGCAGCAGTTCCATCGACGGGCTCGGATCGCCCTCGGACAAGGTGACGTCCGCCATGCCGACGTAGAACCAGTCGTTCTCCTTGAACTCGAGATCGCGCAGGTAGAGCTCGCCCGCGCCTTCCTGGTCGACCACGGCCACTTCGACCGTGTGCGCGCCCTCGGGGAGGATGTGCTCGGTGACGAAGCTGCCGCGATCGTCCACGGGCACCTGCCGTCCCGCGACGTAGACATCATGCCCTTCGGGCACGTCGTCGCCGCGAACGCTCACGGTGCCGCTCGACAGCGCGATGTTGTGCAGGTTGAGGCTGTTTTCACCGTAGGCTGCGTACAGCTCGGGATCGGGCACGAACTCACCGTCTTCGGTCTCGTTCTGCGGTTCCTCGACCGTGTCGTACACCAGCCACAACGGCTGCGGCTTCGTCTCGTCGAAGTTTCCGCCCTTGCCGTAAGCCCTGAGGACGTAGGCCAGCTCGAACACCGGTGCGCGGAACCAGCTCGCCTGCGGCTGCCACTCGGCGATGCCGTGCTCGCCGACCGGCACCACCGCCAGGGGCTCTGACTCCAGCGACTGCCCGGTCTCGAACACCCGTACCTCGGCGCGATCGATGAAGTGCGAATAGTTGGTGTACATCATGAAGTGCACGGGCGCCGCCTGGCGGTCCACGAACACGTTCGCGGGCGAGAGGTCTGGCCCGTAGTGCATGATCTCGGAGAGCGCGATCCGCGACGGCGTCGCGGCCACGCTCAGCCGCGGCGCCGAGCGCAGGTTGTCGAAGCCGAACTGGATGTCGGCCACCTTCATCGCGACGTCGGTGCAGCGCTGGATGTCGGACGAAGAGCGCTTCGGATCGTCGATCGGCTCGCCGTCGACCGTGATGCGCATCAGGTTGAGCCCCAGCGGGTTCTCGGGCTTCAACTCGCGCGTGACGCGGGTGATGTCCACACCCTCGTAGTCGTCGAGGATTGCGAGTTCGTCGTACACCACCTGGACCGCGACGTGCGAGGTGTCGCCCTGCACGAAGCCGGCGTTGACCACGTCGTCCGCGTGCACGTAGCCGCGGCCCTCGAACTCGCGCTCGTCTTCATCAATGTCCATGTCCGCGGTGATCGCTTCCATCGCACGCCGTGCGCGGGACGCGGAGAGGCCGATGTCGTCACCGTACACGGCGGCCGTGCGGCGGTTAAGGCGTTCGTTGCGCGTGTAGCCAACGAAGCGCAGGCGCGGGTTGGTCTTGTCGGCGACGTCGGCCAGTGCCCGGCTGAGGGTGGCTTCGTAACCCGCCGGAACCATGGGCTCGCCGTCCTTGAATTCGATGTGCGCAATCGCGCCCCAGGGCGGATCGTAGACCTTCGTTACCGTCTGGGCACCGCCGGACTCCGGACACAGCTGCGGCTCGTCGGGCAGTTCCTGCAGCGGATCGTCGTACCAGAACTCGACCTCGACACGGCGATTGAGCGCGCGTCCCTGCAGAGTCTGGTTGGAACCCAGCGGCCGGATGGCGCCTTCGCCGTCACTCGCAATCGCCGCGGTCGGCAGGTTGAGGCTGTCCTGCACCGCGAGCGCGACGCGGCGAGCACGCGCCTTCGAAAGACCGAGGTGATCACCGTAAATACGCTCGGTGCGGCCGGTCAACGGCGCCGCATCGGTGTAGCCCACGAACTTCACGACGACGTTCTGCTTGTCGCGCATGTTGTCCAGGCTCTGCCTGACCTGGGCGATAAACTCGGGCGTGACGTCGATGGCGTCCTCGCCGTAGCGCAGCGGCGCGATCAGGTTCTGCACGCGTGCGCGCTTCGAATGCCCCTCGACGTAGCGCAGCTTGCACACGGTCTCCATGCGGCACACTTTCACGCGCTTGATCTCGTGCGGCACCAGGAATTCCTCGAGCGCCACCTTGTCCACGACCTCGTCGTACCAGACCTCGACCTCGACGCGGCGGTTCTGCGCGCGGCCTTCCTCGGTCTCGTTCGACGCCACCGGCCGGGTGTCGCCGGCCCACTCGTAGGAGATCGCTTCCGGCGGCAACGCCAGCGCCGTCTGGAAGTGCTCGGCGACCTGGCCCGCGCGTTCGCGCGACAGGCCATTGTTGTCGCCGTAGATCGCCTGCAGGCGCGGCGACAGCGGCTGGCTGTCGGCGTGACCAATGAGATGCAGGCGCACGTTGATACGGTCCTCCATGCGCTCGAGGATCTCCCCGAGGGACACGACGGTTGAATCCGGGATCTGCGCCACGCCCGGTCTCGAACCGGATGTCCGGCACGAGCCCGCTGAGCTTCACCGTCTCGAGCGCGTCCTCGAGGGTCTCACGGGTCTCGATCTCGTCGCCGATCTCGGTGTCGCACGTCGTCGGGATCCTGCACCCAGCGCTGGTACTCCGTGTCGATCGACAGGTGGCGTTCGACGGCTTCGCCGATCGGCGCCTCGTCGACGTTCGATGCGTAGGTTTGCTGCGCGGCGAGGACGAATCCTCCCAGCAGCAGGTAGCCAAGCTTCGTCACGGCGTTCATTGGCCCGCCTCCCTGGCTTGTTCCGGCGGCGCCCCGAGCCGCCAGAAGATTTCAGGTTCGATGACCAGCTCGTAGCAGCAGTCCATCGCCTCCCAGGCCGTCATGATGTCGCCCTTGAGCGAATCCAGGCGGCGGTTGACGAGCGATTCCTCTTCCACGTCGGCGACGTAGGACAGGCGCAGCACGGACGGCGCTTTCTGCAGCTCCTGCAGCAGCAGGTTGATGCGCGGCCGCCACTGCGGGCGCATCTCGGTCGTGCCGGGCTCGAACACGGCGTCGGCGATGTCGAGGCCGACGACGCGATGGATCGAGGCGCCGAAGTTGATCTTGAGCGCCTTACCGCGCGTGGCGCGCTGCACCTGCACCGGCCGCGTCGAGGCGCGGAAGCCGCTCGGCAGCGTGCGGTCGTCGAGCTTCAGCACGAAGTTGCTGCCGCGCGCTTCGTTCGGCGTGATCGCGCAGGTGATGTGGTAGCGGCCGTAGCTGTCGGTCTTCGCCGCGAGGCCGCGCGCCGTGACCACCCGGACCCCGGCGATGCCTTCCTCGCCGCCGTCCTGGTAACCGTTGCGGTTGGCGTCGTCGAATACCTTGCCGGTGACGTCGGTGCAGTCGAAGGTCGGGTCCGGCACGAGGCGCACGGTCGCCGTGGCTTCCTCGGAGAGGACGCCGCCCGTCAGCGCGCTCATCGCCTGCGCCCGGTTGGTGAACTCGCCCTCGCTGACGCCGGCGCCGACCGCCATCAGCAGCTTGAGTTCGTGGCGACCGTCGGTCGCGAGCGTCTGGCCGGGCCAGTGCAGCTCGCGGCCGATCAGCGCCGGTTCGGTCTTCACGCCGTCGATGCGCGCGGAGCCCTCGACGTAGCGGAAGCCCGGCGGGAAGCGGTCGACGATCGTGACGTCGGAGAGATCGGCACTGAACGAGTTACTCACCGTGATCGTGTACGGCACCATCTGGCCGCGCGTCACGTTGACCAGCGACGTCGTCTTGGTGATCGCGATCGCGCCGTCGAGGCGCGGGTCGACCGGGATGTGGTTGTTGAAGATCTGCGCCGAGCCCGGCTGCCGCGTGCCGTCGAGCCTGAGGTGCGTGTGATACACCGTGCCCGCGCTCTGCGCCGCAACCGACGCCGGCGGTGCGAACTCGGAGAGCGTCGCCTCGCAGTGCTGCGCCGTGCCCGGGATCGCGTCGTTGGCCGAGCCGGGGCATGCCGGCACGTCGAACGCGGCCGTCGTCTCGCCGGAGGTCGGCGGGATGAACGCCGAGACGCCGGCCGTGTAGCCGCTGCCCGGCGGCGTGACGCGGATCGCGTAGCCCGTGCCGCCGGCACAGGCCGGGTCGGAGAAGTTGATGTCGAACTTGTAGTAGCCGTCGGCGAGCGTGACCTGGTCCTGCTGCGCCGGGTCGTCGAAGCACGATGCCGGCAGCGCCGCGCCCGAGCGCGCGTCGACGAGGCTCACGACGGCACTCGGCACCGGCGTCCGCCTGACGGAGTCGTAGACGACGCCGTTCGGGTCGATCGGCAGGTTCAGGTCGCGCAGGTTGCTGCCGCCCTGCACCACGATGTCGTCGATGCGCTGCAGGCCGTCGGTGAAGTCGGAGTCGGTCTCGCCGAGCAGGGCCGTCCTCGCACCGGCACCCGGCGCGCTGAATACGAGCGAGTACGGCTCGCCGCTGATGTAGTTCGGTATGACGCTCTGCATCGCGTAGTTGCCGTCGACGTCGGTCAGCATCGAGCGGATCGGCTGGCCGTCGCGCAGCAGCGTCACGGTCCAGCCTTCGAGCACGCGTTCACCCGGTTCCAGGGTGTTCGTGAAGTCCGCGTCGTGCCAGATAGAGCCGCTCAGGATGCCGGCGCCCGGCACGCCGCCGACGTCGATCGCGACGCTCGCCGACTCGTACTGCAGCGGATCGTTCCAGCCCACCTGTGCCTCGTTGACGATCGTGGTGCCGTCGACGAGGTTCGGGTTGATCACGGCGCGGAAGCGCAGGGTGACCACCTCGCCCGGATCGAGCGGGCCGTAAGCATTGAAGTAGTCCGCGGTGATCGTGGTGCCCGCGAACGAGACGCCCGCCGCCAGGCCGTTCAGCGTCGCCGACCGGTCGACGTAGCCCAGGTAACCCGGGTTGATCGCATCGAGGTCGTCGGTGATCGTCACGTACAGGGCCGGCACGTTGCCCACGTTCCTGACGGATACCGTGTAGTCGAGCGTTGCACCGGCGATGGCCGGACCACCGTCGATCGTCGTAACCGATTTGATGATCGACAAGGTCTGCGCGTCGCCGACGACGACGACGGTCGGTTCCGGACCGGTCGCCGGGTTGCCGTCGCCGTCGGTCAGCAGGTTCGGCAGCTCGTCGGTGTAGACGGTCGCCTGGTTGACGATCAGTGTGCCGGTCGGCACGCCCGCGTTGACCTGCATGTCGAACTGCACCACCGCGGACTCGCCCGGGTTGAGCACGCCTTCGGCGGCGCCCGGCGGCGGCAGGTCGGCGGAACTGATGTCGATGCGATCGATGAGCGGGAACACGCCGCCGTCGGGCTGGCCGACCGGTTGACCGTTCAGCGTCGTCGTGTCGGCGACGTAGGTGACGTCGTTCGGCACGAGGTCGGCGAGCCGCGCGATCGTCGCCGGTACCGCGCCGTTGTTGTAGACCTGGATCGTGTAGCGCAGCGTGTCGCCCGGATCGACGATGCCCGGCGTGCCGTTGTCGATCTGCAGCGCGGCCGTCTTCGGCGCGAACAGCAGCGGGAAGTTGCCGACGACGTCGCGGGTCGGGTCGTCCGGCACGGCCGTGCGCGGGTCGTCGGACGGCTGGTCGGCGATGCCGTACGGCGGCGAGCTCAGGAAGGCCTGGTTGGAGATCACCGTGCCGTCCGGCGCGTCGGGGTAGACGACGACGTCGAAGGTGATGGTCGCGACGTTGTCCGCGACGGCCGCGTTCATGACGCCCGGCGTCGTGTCCTGCGGCGCACTGATCAGTATGCCGTCCGTCAGCGCCGAGGTGCCGGCCGCATTGTCGGCCAGCGCGTTGCCGTTCAGCGTCGTGCTGCCGGCAACGTAGGTCGTGTTCGCGGGAATCAGGTCGCGGATCGCCGACTTCGGTCGCGTTGTCCGTGCCGATGTTCTGCACCGTGATCGTGTAGCGCAGCGTCTCGCCCGCGAGCAGCACGTTCGGGTCGCCCTCGAGGTAGGTCGAGATCTTGTCGATGTCGAACAGCGGTGCCGACTGGATCAGGATCTGCGTCGGGTCTTCGTCGTCGGCGACGTTCGGGTCGGCCGGGCCGTTCACGTTCGGATCGTCGGAGATCGCGAGCGGGGTCCCGCCGTAGAGCGCCTGCGACTGGTTCAGCACGTAGCTGCCGTTCGCGATCACGGGCGCGAGCTGCACTTCGAACTCGATCAGCAGGACCTCGCCCGGGCCGCCGATGTTGAGGTTGCCGATGTCCAGCAGGCCGGTGCCGGCGGTACCGCCGTTCGGATCGCTGTTGTCGGTGGCGCCGGCCGGCAAGGTCGTTACGTTCAGCGTGCCCGGCTGGAAGGCGGGGTTCGCGTTCAGCGTGTCCAGCTCGTCGACGATGCTGAAGCCGCTGATGTCCGAGCCGCCGGCGTTCTCGACGCGCAGCGTGTAGCGGATGGTGTCGCCCGGCGTCGCGACCGTGGCCGGGTCCTCGCCGGTGGTGACGTTGACCGCGGTCTTCTCGAAGTTCAGCAGCGGCGTGAACTCGATGACCGTGTGCGCATCCTCGTGATCGAGCACGCCCACGGTGCCGTCGGTGATGACGCGCGTGTAGGTGCGCGCATACGGCGTGTTGTTGGCGTCGGACACGTCCAGGCTGAACCACTCCGTCGCGCCGGCGATGTTGGTCAGCGCCGCGTTCAGCTGCGTGTCCGCATCGAGAACGGTGTCGTAGGTGACGATCAGGCGCTGGTCGGCGCCGATCGACGCCGCCGGCGTCAGCATCGCCAGCGTGAACGTGCAGGCCGGGTCGCCGTTGAACGTGGCCTGGAAGTCGGCACCATCGACCAGCGCCGCGCCCACCGGGGTGACGCCGTCCGCTTCGTACAGCTGCGCCACCAGGTTGACCGGCGCCGCATCGCACATGCCGCCGTCGGCCTGGTTCGGCAGCTGGTCGGTGATCGTCAGGTTCCAGGCCGGCGAATCGCCGATGTTGTGCACGTTGAGCGAGAACGATCCCGGGTCGCCCGCGGTCATGTTGACCGGGCCGCCTTTCTCGAGCGTCAGTTCCGGCTCGACGATGGTCATCGGCCCCGAGGTACCCGGGTCGCCCGGACGCTCGGTGATGACATCACCATCGATGATGTTGTAGGTGTACGCGGCCGTGTTCGTGAACGTGAGGCCGGCGACGTTCGTTGCCGTGTCCTGCAGGCGCACCGTGATCTCGACGACCGCCTGCTCGCCGGCCGGGATGTCGATGCCGTTGACCGGGTCCTCGATCACGAGGCTGGTCGCATCGCCGGTGTTCTGCGGCGTCCAGGCGCCGGAACCGGATACCTTGGTGACGCTCACGAACTCGAGGTCGGCGGCCGAGGCGGCCAGGTCGTCGAGGATGCGCACGTCGTAGATCGGCGCCGTGTGCGCGACCGCCGGTACCGTCACCTGGTAGCTGAAGGTCTCGCCGATGGTCGCGGTCGGCTGCGTCGTCGCCTTCGCCAGCGCCAGCGGCAGCGCCGACTGGATCAGGATCTGCGTCGGGTCCTCGTCGCCGGCGATGTTCGGGTCGGCGGGGCCGTTGATATTCGGGTCGTCACTGACGGCGATCGAACTGCCGACGTAGGTCATCTGCGACTGGTTCAGCACGTAGGTGCCGTTCGCGATGATCGGCGCGAGCTGCACCTCGAACTACGATCGTGAAGCTGTCGCCGAGGCCGTTCAGGTTCAGTCCGCTGACGTCGAGCAGCCCGGTGCCGTCGGCACCGCCGTTCGGGTCGGAGTTGTCGGTGGCGCCGGCCGGTACCGTGATGACGTTCAGGGTGCCCGGCTGGAAGGCGGGGTTCGCGTTCAGCGCACCCAGCTCGTCCACGATGCTCAGGCCGTTGACCGGTGTGCCGCCGGCATGCTCGACGCGCAGCGTGTAGCGGATGGTGTCGCCCGGCGTCGCGACCGTGGCCGGGTCCTCGCTGGTCGAAACGTTGACCGCGGTCTTCTCGAAGATGAACAGCGGTGGCGTGTATTCGAGGACCGTGTGTGCATCCTCGTGGTCGAGCACGCCCACGGTGCCGTCGGTGATGACGCGCGTGTAGGTGCGTGCGAATGCGGCGTCGGCGCCAGCCTGGTCGAGGCTGAACCACTCCGTCGCGCCGGCCACGTTGGTCAGCGCCGCGTTCAGCTGCGTGTTCGCATCGAGAACGGTGTCGTAGGTGACGATCAGGCGCTGGTCGGGCCCGATCGACGCCGCCGGCGTCAGCATCGCCAGCGTGAACGTGCAGGCCGGGTCGCCGTTGAACGTGGCCTGGAAGTCGGCACCATCGACCAGCGCCGCGCCCACCGGGGTGACGCCGTCCGACTTCGTACAGCTGCGCCACCAGGTTGACCGGCGCCGCATCGCACATGCCGCCGTCGGCCTGGTTCGGCAGCTGGTCGGTGATCGTCAGGTTCCAGGCCGGCGAATCGCCGATGTTGTGCACGTTGAGCGAGAACGACCCCGGGTCGCCCGCGGTCATGTTGACCGGGCCGCCCTTCTCGAGCGTGAGTTCCGGCTCGACGATGGTCATCGGCCCCGAGGTGCCCGGGTCGCCCGGGCGCTCGGTGATGACGTCACCGTCGATGATGTTGTAGGTGTACGCGGCCGTGTTCGTAAACGTGAGGCCGGCGACGTTCATTGGCGTATCCAGCAGGCGTACCGTGATCTCGACGACCGCCTGCTCGCCGGCCGGGATGTCGATGCCGTTGACCGGGTCCTCGATCACGAGGCTGGTCGCATCGCCGGTGTTCTGCGGCGTCCAGGCGCCGGAACCGGATACCTTGGTGACGCTGACGAACTCGAGGTCGGCGGCCGAGGCGGCCAGGTCGTCGAGGATGCGCACGTCGTAGATCGGCGCCGTGTGCGCGACCGCCGGCACCGTCACCTGGTAGCTGAAGGTCTCGCCGATGGTCGCGGTCGGCTGCGTCGTCGCCTTCGCCAGCGCCTGCGGCTCTGTCGACTGGATCAGCACCCGCGTCGGGTCCTCGTCGCCGGTGATATCGGGGCTGGACTGGCCGTTCACGTTCGGGTCGTCACTGTCGACGAGCTTGACGCCGGCGGGGTCCAGCAGGTCGGCCTGGTTGGTGACGACCGTGCCTTCGGGCAGCGACGGCGCCAGCGTGACGTCGAACTGGATCGATACTTCGCTCGACTCGGGCACGCTGATGTTGCGGATGTCGATCAGGCCCGCGCCGTTGGTGCCGCCGTTCGGGTCCGAGTTGTCGGTGGCGCCCGGCGGCAGGGTGCCGGGCACGATGGCGAGGCTGCCGGGCTGGAACACGGGAAGCGCATTGAGCTCGCCGAGGTCGTCGAAGAACTGGACGTCGTCGAGCGGCCCGTCGGTCGTCTGCAGGCGCAGCGTGTAGCGCAGCCTGTCGCCGGGCACGGCGGTCGGCGCGGGATTGATTCCCTGGGTCAGGTTCTCGACGGTCTTCTCGAAGAAGTAGCCGTAGAGGTCGACGGTGACGGTGTGCGCATCCTGGTGGTCGAGCACGCCGGGCGTACCGTCCGTCATATCGTGCGGTCGTAGCGAACCCGGTCTGCGATTGCTCGGCGCGTCGTTGAACCAACTGAGCGCGCCAGCGATATTTGTCAGTTGCGCGCCGTCCTGACTGTCGGCATCGATTCGGGTCCGGTAGTCGATGATGAGCCGCTCGCCAGCACCGATAACGGCTGCAGGCGTCAGCATGTCTCAGATGCATCCTGCAGTCTGGATCAGCCTAGTATATGAACTGAATAGTCGACGTCCTGAACCAGCGGCCCCTTGCCGGCCACGGGCGTGACGCCGTCGGCCTCGAAGACCTGGGCGCTCAGAATCTCCGGCGTCGTATCGCACATGCCGCCCGTCGGTCCGTTCGGCAGCATGTCAGATATCTAGACGTTCCAAGCGTCGGTCGTCCCGGTGTTCTGCAGGTCGATCGTGAACGTGCCCCACTCACCAAGATTGAGCGTGCTGCCCAGCGTCGCCGGCCCAGTCTTCGTCAGCACAATATCCGGCCCACCAATCGTGATCGGATCCGAGATACCCCACTCGCCCGGCAGCGGCTGGTAGAAAATGCCGTCGATGAAGCGGCCGAACTCCCACTTCGCCGTGTTGATGAACTGCGTGCCGACGCTGTTGGTGGGCGTGTCCTCGAGGACCACGGTCAGGTCGATGTAGATCTGCTGGGATGCGGGAACGATGACGCCCGGGTCGAGCGTGAACGTCAGCTGCCCGCCGGCATTGGAGAACGTATGCGGTACCGCGGCACCCGACGTTTCCCAGGTGATTTCATGGCTGACGTAGGTCAGGTCCACGCCCGTCGCATTCAGGTCATCGGTAACGACGACGCCGTGAATGTCGTTGAGCGATCCCTCGAAGTCGATCACGGTGCCGGTCGCGGCATCGAACAGCACCGGGATGACCAGCCTGTAGGTGAACGGCACGCCGACCGTCGCCGCGTCCCCGGGCGGATTCTGCTTGTCGATCTTCTCGACCGGGATCAGCAGGTTCTGGCACTTCTCCTGGACCTGGGTCGACGCACCGTTGACGAACCAGATCTTGTGATTCTGGACGGTGGCGCAGGACATCTGGCCGATGTGATAAACGTTGTCGAATACCAGCAGAAGACGGTTGCCGCCGCCCGATCCGCCATCCGAAAAGAACGAGATGTTCGCGGTGAGTTCGTTGATGCCCTGCGGGAAGTTGCGAATCGTGCAGTTCACATCGACATTGATGTTCGACGGCGAACTCACGAAAGTGCCGTCGATAATGCCGCCCGGGAAATCGGAACAGTCGACCGCCTGCGCGTGCGCGGACGGTGCCGCCGCCCAGGACAACAACAGCACGGCGAACAGCCGCAGGGCGATCCCGCGACCGGAAAGCATCGTTGTTCGATTTACCAGGGCCATAGACTGTCGCTAGCGATCCGTGTGCGCTAAATCCTCATCCTGAGGACGGCCCGAGTAACTGCGATCGTCGAGCAGTCCCGCTACCTTTGGGTCTTCTAGCCCTTTAGGCCGGTGACTTTGCGTCGCCGCCTTTCGGCGGCTTTGCCTTTATTCCACGGTGAGATGATCGCGCAAGAGGACAGCGGAAGTAATGAACTGCATCACACGATTACAAGCTCGTGGAAAGTGATTGCGAACTTCGTGAACCCCGCACGGTGCAAGGCCACGAGCGCCGCCTGCCGCGGCGTTCGAGCAGCACTTATGTAAGGGTTACGGGTTTTCGCTGCTTCTTATGTCAAGCAGGATCAGCCGGCCGGCAGGAAGTCGATCGGGTAGATGATCGTCATCGCACCGACGTCCTTCGCGCCGAAGTCGAAGGTCTTCACACGGTCCACGACCTGCTGCGCCAGGTCCGGCGCGCCCATGTCGGACGTCTGCAGCTCGCACATCGAGACGCTGCCGTCAGGCTCGATCGTCAGGCGCAGCACGAGCTGCCCCCTGAGGGTCGGGTCCTTGCGCAGCTCGCGGTTGTAGAGCCGGTAGAGCGACGCCTTGTAACGATCGAACACGATCTGGATTTCTTCGTCGGTGCGGCCCGCGGTCACGCCGGCGCTGAGCGGCCGGTCCGGGCCTTCGCCGCCACCGATCGAGCTCGCGACGCGGCTCACCGCCACGCCTTCGATGCCGTCACCGCCACCGCCTACGTCGCGGCTGATGTTCGATAGATTGATGCCGCCACTCGAACCCGGCGCCGACGTCGTAACCATCGACCGCTCGGGACGGCCGACGCTGTTCTCGCCCGCCGTGCTCAGGCGTGCCGAGGCTCCGAGTTTCGCGTTCGTGTCGAGGTCCGCGCGCTGTGCGAATTTCTCGCGGAAGGCGAGGATGCCCTTCGATTTGACCTGTTCCTTCGTGTCCACCGGCGCCGACTCGGCTACGACAGGCTGTTCAACGGCCTCGGGCACCAGCTCCGGCTCCGGCGGCGTCTCTTCCGCCAGCTCGGGTTCTTCCGGTTCCGGCTCAACCGGGTCTTCGATAACGGGTTCGGGCTCCGGCTTGGGCGGCGGCAGCTCCTCGCGCACGAGCTTCGCCACGCGCTCCGGAACCTCGATCAGCTTGGCGCGTTCGGGGATCGGCAGCTCGATGATGTTGAACAGCCACCCGAGCGCGATACAAATGAGCAACGCCAGCAGGACCGATTTGCGTGAGCGCGCGTCTTCCTCGTAGCCGCGCGACCAGGGCATGACCAGCTTGCGCGCCGGCAGCTCCGGATCGTCGCGCTCGACGACCCATTCGGCCTTGCGGCTCTCTTCGCGCTCGGTCGCGTCGCGAAGATCGTAATACAGGTAATCCATC
>CAVONH010000010.1:0-16386 GCA_963697245.1 uncultured Gammaproteobacteria bacterium
CGCTTTCCGAAATGCGGTTGATGTCGAGATTGCGCGGCCTGATGCGCGCGTGCGGAACCTCGACGCGGCCATCGAGCTGCAACGACTTACCGTCGAATCCAACGGCAACGTCGGTGTTGGCGACGGCGCGAAGGTCGGGCAAGTCGATGAGCGTCAGGTCGTTGCCTCGAAGTTCGATCTCCAGTCCCCGCTGCTCTGTCCGGCGGCCATTCGCGCGCGTGCGGATGCGGCCGCGGCCTTCCCCGGCCACAAACGACCCGCTCATCTCGACTTCGCCGCGTCCCTCGAGTTGACTGTCCAGCGTCACCTCGGTCAGCCGCAGGCCGATAGGAAGATAGCTGATGGATCCTTCAGCGAGCGTGATCTGTCCCGTTACAGCGGGGTCAGCGATCGAACCCGCGATGACGAGTTCGGCCGCCAGCCTGCCGCTGACGTCGTCGAGTACCGGGACGAGGGTTTCTGCGAACGCGATGTCGGCAATGTCGATATCCACGTCGCCGCGAATGGCCGTGGAGCCGTCGCCGGCAACATCGCGGACGTCGAAGCGTGCTTCGATCTGGCCGAGGCCGGGCAGCGGAAGATCCAGGACGCCGCTGTGCAGGCTGTTGCTGTCGATTCGAAAGCGCAGCGTCGCGTTGCCCGTCTGGAGTTGCCGGTCCGGGCGGGCACGGCCGGAGACAGCGCCGCCCGACATGGCGACGTCCACCCGGCCGGTCGACTTGCCCTGTTTTGTCCGGCGCCAGTCCAGGTCGCCACTCAGCAGCTGGTCGAATTCCAGGCCCGTTTCGACGAATGCGTTGACGAGATCGGCGGGAACGGACCTCAGCGTTGCGCTGAGGTCGATGCCCATCGTGTCGCTCCACGCGTTGTCCGTGCACAGGCTGATGCCGTTGGCGGCCTCGAGGCAGAGACCCTGCACCGCCGCGCTGCGCCGCGTCAGCTCGACCGACGCAGGATCGGCCAGCGCCGCGGAGAAGTCGGCGTGTTCCAGGTCGAGCCGCCGCAATCGGCCCGACCAGCGGGCCGGGGCATTCCAGTCGTCGAATCTGCCGCTGATCCCGAGCACGGTCGTCAGCCCTGCGGTGGCAAACGCCATCTCGATGCTCTGCGCCTCTTCTGCCGCAACGGCTGCCAGCCGCAGTTCCGTTGCCGTGAATCCGCCGACGCGGGCCTCGGCTGCCGTGAGCTCGACGTCCATCACGTTGGCGGCATGGCCTCGGTCCTCGATCCGCAAATCGACGATGACGGTGTCGCGAAAGCCGAGCTCCCGGCTCGATGCCCGTAGCTCGAGGTACGGCTGCTCGGGCCGCAGCGACAGAGCCCCACTGGACTCGATCGCGCCGTAGGCTTCGTCAACGTAGTCACCCAGTTCGCTGACGTACGCGGAAAAGCGGAGTCCGTCGGCGCCGCGCGGGTTGCCATCGAGCGCCAGTGTGCTGTCGCCGTGCCTGATTGACAGGCCATCCGCCGACACGACGCCCTTGCGGAAATCGATCCTGCCGTTTGCGTGCAAGGGCTGCTGGCGGAACTCGCCGCGGATGTCGCGAAGACGGGCGGTTACCGCGAGCGGCTGCTGCTGGCCGCTGACGTCGATATGGCCGCTCAGTGTTGCCGGCCAGTCGGGTAGGAACGCGTCTGTCTTGACGTTCCTGAGATCCAGGCCGGCGGACCAGCGATGGGCGTCGCGCCACCGGTATTCGGCGCGGCCGGCGATCGCTCCCCCGAGGACGGCGCCGTCCAGGATATTGACCGTCGCATGATCGCGATCGCCGCCGCCCTTGATCGTAAACTGGCCCGGCGGTACGCCCGGCACGGACAGTTGCACGGACCCGTCGGCCGTCCAGTCGTCCAGCGAGCCCGACACGGCAAGCCGGCCCCGGCGGCTTGCCACCTGCGGATCCGGGTCGACCGGTGGCCACTGCGCATCTTTCCAGTCGACGTCACCGGAGACCGTTCCGGACTCGAGATCGACATCCGCGCTGAGAGAGGCGGTCGTCGTCGTGCCCGCGAAACCCAGGGTGGCGTGCGCAGTAAACGCTTTCGTGCCGCCGCTACCCTCGGCAAACAGGCTGATGGGCGGCACGTCCGGCAGCTCGGCTTCCGGCGGCAGGGTCGCCGATGGAACCTCCAGGGCGAGGTCCCAGTGGATCGACTGCCTGATTCCGGAAATCGTGCCCGTCAGCTTCGCCCGCGGTTCGTCGCTGCGGGCCTCGACAGCGAACGCGTCGAGCGGCCCTTCGGCGCTGACGTGGGTGGCCATCGCTTTGCTGAGGCCGGTCAGCTCCGGCTGCGCCAGGATCTGCAGGTCGATGCCGAGATCGTAGGGTTGTTGCAGCCGCAGCCGGGCATCGCCCGCGGCAGCGACGGCCGGGTTCCGCAGCTCCAGGTTCCTGATGGCGATCGATTCGGCCCAGCGTGCGGCGAACGTCGCATGCTCTACGGCCACGAGCGTGACTTCTTCGCCGCGCAACAGGCGCGCGTCGTCGAGCTGAAGCTGCGCGATCGTCAACACGAACGGCAGCCGCAGCTTTTCGAATTCGAATGGCTGGCGTTCGTTATCGGTCTCCGCGGCGCCTTTGTCACGCAATTTCACGACCAGTCCTGAAATATGCGCCGTGCCCACCGCCACGGTCAGCGGTGACAGGCCGACCTCAATGTCGAGTGTCACGGCGGTTGCGCTGACGCCCACACCCTCCGCAACGAATGCCAACTCGGAAACGGACAGCCCGCCCGCCAGGTCGCCGCTCAACTCGCGCGCAGTCAGCGCGCCGCCGGTCACGCGTTCGGCCTGGGACCAGAGCCAGCGCGCGCCGGCCTGCGTGTGCAGCAGGCCGTACCAGGTGCTGCCGGTGAGCAGCACCAACACAGCGAGGATCGCCAGTAGCAGCCTGACGATCCTCATAGCAGCGGCGTCCCGATCGTGACGTGCAGGCGCCAGGGCCTGTCGGTGAAATCCAGTGCCTGGGCGATGTCGACGCGCACCTCGCCGACGACCGAGTACCAGCGAATGCCCACGCCCACGCCGCGCTTCAGGTCCGGGTTCTGCCAGTCGTTGAACGCGTTGCCGATGTCCGCGAAGGCAGCGACCGACCAGGAATTAAGGAACCGGTACTCGGCCTCCGCGCTCGCCGTGATGATGTTGTTCGAGCCGACGTCGTTATTGCTGAGCTGCTCGAATCCGTAGCCACGAACGCTCATGCTGCCGCCAGCCTTGAAGCGATAGAAGTTCGGCAACTGCGTCAGCGACAGCGCAAAAGGTTCGCCGCCGGCACTGATCTCGAATTCGTCGACGGTCGCATCCGTATAACCCGCTTCGGCGCGCAGGTGGAATTTCAACCGGCTGCCGACAAGGTAGCTGCGGCGCGTCGACAGGTAGACCTGCGTGAACTCGACGGTGGAGCCGAATGCCTCGTCAGAGTGAAATATCCGGGCGATTTCGTGGTTGCCGAAGGTGGCGAAATGTCGCCCCTGGACATTGATGATATCGAGCTCCGCACCCAGCGAAACGGCATCGCTCGTATCCTTGAAGCGTTCTTCGAGACCCGGTGCGCTGAAGGGTGACGCGGTCCCCGGATCGGGCAGGGAAATTTGCAGCCGCCGCTCGCTGTTCAGGTATTGCCCGAACAGTGAATAAAACCACTGGCTCTCTCCGGCATTGAAGTTCAGGAGATGCAGGCGGCCGAATCGGATGTGTCTTTCCTCGATGTCGCCCGTCGCAAGCCTTATCGCGCTCTCGTCCTCCTCGTCGCGCTTTACGTCCAGGTCGAGGTTCTCGAACATCACCGTGAGCTGCGTATCCCACCACTGCCGGGCGCGGTTACGCCACGGCCGCTGATAGCGCCCGCGCAGCTTGAATTCATCGTCGAGTTCCTGGTAACCGATACCCAGGTCCAGCCGGTCACCGGACGACGAAACCGGCACTCGCGTCCAGTTGGCCTGCAATCGTATGCCCGTGTCGGTGCCCCACCCGAGTGCACCCGTATAGTCGTTTTTCGTCGTGGTTTCCACGCGGACTCTCAGGTCGACCTCGGGCGGTGTCCGTTCCGGGTGGTGAATTTCGAAAACGCTGATGTCGTCGAAATAACCGGACTTCCAGAGGTCGGTGCGCAGCTGGCTTACCAGCCTCGCCACGTACGGATCACCCTTCTCGAAGCGCGGGGCGTACTCCAGGATTCCCGGCTTCAGCCCGTGCTGGCCCAGGTCGACGTCGCCCATGACATAGCGCGGCCCGGTATCGAGTATCAGCACGAGGGCCGCCGTGTTCTTATCGACGTCCAGTTCGAGCCTGTGCTCGACGAAGCGTGCGCTGAGGTAACCACGGGAGCTCGCGATTTCCATTGCGTCGCGCTTGGCCTGCTCCCAGACCGTCTGGTCCAGCGTGGCGCCCGGTTGCAGCGGCCAGCTGGACTGCCACTCGTCAAACTCATTGTCGCCGGCGCCTTCGCCGGTAACCGAAACGTCGAGCGCGGCAACCTGCATGGGCGGCCCGGCGTCTATCGTCAGTTCCACGATCGCCGATTCCGTGTTTTTCGCGGTGAGTCGCGCCTCGATCGTCGGGTTGTAGTAGCCGTAGGGCCGCAATGCCGCCCGGGCTTTTGCGATCGCGTTCTCGACGATCCTTTCGCGATCTTCCGGGTACAGCCGGACCCGCGGCCCGAAGAGGCCGGTGCCGACGTGGCCCTGCACATTACTGGCGAGCGGCTCCCCCACGCCCTGCACGACGTAAGTGACGTCGGCCGCGGCGGTTGCCGCGGCTGCAATTAGCGTTACGAAGGCGAGGCTGCGAAATGCGGTCAATGCGGCTAGTCCGTGTCGGCGTCGGGAGGTCTGCCGGCTCGTACTTCCGGCGCGGCAAACACCGTATTAGATGCTGATGCCGTCCGTTATTACAATGGGCGCGCCCCGGTCGGAGCCCAACCCTTGCGCGGCGTTGCCTTCGGCCCTGGCGATCTCTACGACGTCGAAGGAATTCACGAGGGCGAGATAGTCGCCCGGCTTGGCCCGGCCGTACGTAGTAAGCATCGGAATCTGATGACCGGCGATGTGGGCAAAAGGTTCCCTGAAGCCATCGATCATCGTGCGGTCGATGTTGCTGATCAGGTTGCCGAACGTGTCCACGGTGATGATGATCCCGGAGACCTTTCCAGCCGCAGCCCGGGGGTCGTCGATCCAGCCCGGAATCCAGTCGACGGTGGGTATGCCGATGGACACCGGCGTGGTCCGTCCCGACGCCAGATCCGCAGCGATGGGCGCAAACACATCCCGGCCATGAAAGGTTGCGCTTGGCTTGTCGATCTTGAGCCGCTGCAGGCAGTTCAGGTCGAGCTTGAATACCTGGCCGTCGCTCATGTGGTCAAGAATCGGCGCGAGCAGGCCGTTGTCGGGTGCCATGAACACGTGCTTGTCGTACTGCACCAGCAGTATGTCCCGTTCGGTCCCGACACCGGGGTCCACGATGGCCAGGTGCACGGTGCCTTTGGGGAAGTACTTGTACGCGCGGCTCACCCAGAATCCGGCTTCGGGCGGCCACTGTGCGGGAATATCATGGATGAGGTCGATGATCTTCGCTTCCGGGAAGCGGCCGGTGATCACGCCTTTCATAACGGCCGAGAACGGCCCCTTGTGGCCGAAATCCGTGGTTATGGTGATGACGCCCGATGGCTGCATGGCCAGTCGATCTTATCAGGCGGCCAGCGGATTTTCCGCGTGTCGTTTCAGAAAACTGCTACGCGCCCAGTAGATGAATACGGTATCGATCGCCGCGATGGCGAGCTTGAAGACGTACTTCGCTGCGCCCAGCGCCAGTGCGGTCTGCAGGTCGACTGTGCCCCACCAGACGACCAGTGAATAGATCGCCGTGTCGAGAAGCTGCGACGCCATGGTCGAGCCGTTGTTGCGTAGCCAGAGCCAGCGCTCGCCGGTCCAGGCCTTTATCTTGTGAAATGCCCACACATCGAAGCGCTGGCTGATCAGGTAGGCGAGCAGTGAGCCGAACACAAAGCGCGGCGAAAAATTCAGGATCGTCGAAAACGCGTCCTGTATGTCTTGTGAAAAAGCCGCTGTCTTCGGATTGGTGCTCGGCAGATACATGAGTCCCATGCTCATCATCAGCAGCACGATGACGCTCACCGTGAATCCCATCCACACGGCCCTCGCGGCCTCGTGCTTGCCGTGGTTCTCCGACAGCACGTCGGTGGCAAAAAAGATGCTCGAGTAGAAGATCACGCCGAGGCTCGTCTCGAGGCCGAAAATGATCGTCAGCTTCGGCCCCTGCAGGTTGGCGAGGATGATCGCGGTCGCGATAGCCACCTGCAGGCCGGCCTTGCCGAACAGGCGATACAGGACCACCGTGCCGCCGAGATCGAGCAGCAGCGTGGCCAGCCACAGCACCTCCTGGTTAGCGGCAAAGAAGTCGACCACGAACTGCGGGAACATCCGGTGTCTAGCCGGCCAGCCTGTCGAGATGCCAGTCCGCGTTGCCGAGGATCTGGTCGATCGCCGTCAGGCGCTTGAAGTAGTGCGCGACATCCACGTCCCAGCTCACGCCCATGCCGCCGTGGATCTGCACGGCTTCCTGGCCGACCTTGCGTCCCACGGTGCCGACCTGGTACTTGATGGAGCTGATCGCATGCCTGGCGTCCTCGTCACCCTGCGCGGCGCGCATCGTCGCCCAAAGCAACAGCGAATAGCTCTGCTCGCAGTCCGTGAACATGTCCACCATGCGATGCTGAAGGGCCTGGAAGCTGCCGATCGGCATGCCGAACTGCATGCGGTTCTTCGAGTATTCCACCGTCTTCTGCGCCATGATCTGCATGATCCCGACGGCTTCGGCGGATACCGCCAGGGTCGCTTCGTCGATCGCGGCGTCCAGAGCCGCGAAACCGCGGCCGGGCTCGCCGAGAACGGCGTCGGCGCCCACCGCGACCTGGTCCAGCCGGATCTCGGCGGCTTGCTGGCCGTCGACGGTCGGATACGCGCGTATCCGGACACCGTCGCTGTCGGCGGGCACCGCAAACAGCGTGATGCCGTCCACGTCCGTTTGCGCCCCCGAAGTCCTGGCGGCAACGACGAGCAGCTCGGCGTTGCCACCGTTGAACACCACGCCTTTGTGGCCGTTGATGACCCAGCTATCGCCATCCGCCACGGCCGCGGTGCCGATATCGGCAATGTCGTAGCGGCTCTGCGGCTCCGCGTAAGCGAGCGCGGCCTGCAAGTCGCCGGCAATGATCGGATGCAGCCACTGCTGTTTCTGTTCGGGACTGGCCGCCCGACGCAGCACGCCGCCCGCCAGCACGATGTTGGCGAGGTATGGCTCGACGACGAGCCCCTTGCCGAAACGCAGCATCAGCACCATCAGGTCGGCCGGGCCGCCGCCGAAGCCGCCGTCTTCCTCGCTGAAGGGCACCGCGGTCCAGCCGAGTTCAGCGAACGTCTGCCAGACCTCCGGGCTGTAACCTTGCTCACTCGCGGCGTATTTCTGGCGGGTTTCGAAGTCGTAATCGTTGGCGATGAATTTGCCGACGCTGTCGTCGAGCATCTCCTGTATTTCGCTGTAAGAGAAGTCCATGTCCTGTTCCTAGAGCCCGAGTACGTGCTTGGCGATGATGTTTTTCTGGATCTCGTTGGAGCCGCCGTAGATCGAAGCCTTGCGGTAGTTGAAGTACTTCAGAGACGACTGGGTTTCGGCGCCTTCGCCGACCCAGTCGGCCGCATCCGCATCCAGGGTGTACTGTTCCTGCACCCACGGCAGGGCATAGTAGCCGGCCGCTTCGAGGTACAGGGTATCGATCGCCTGCTGGATTTCCGTGCCCTTGACCTTGAGGATGGATGACTCCGGGCCGGGCGCTTTGCCGGACTGCACCGCGGCGAGCGTGCGCAGCTCCGTGTATTCCAGCGCCCGCAGGTCGACCTCGACGGCCGCGAGCTTGCGCATGAAGTTCCGATCTTCCGCCAGCGGTGCGGCCCCGCGTACTGGCTTCGCCGTCTGTTGCCTGAGCTTGCGCAGGCGATACCGCGATATCGCGACCCCGGCAATATTGGCGCGCTCGTGCTGCAACAGCACCTTGCCGTAAGTCCATCCCTTGCCTTCCTCGCCCACGAGGTTCTCGACAGGGACGTGCACGTTATCGAAGTGCACTTCGTTGACCTCGTGACTGCCTTCGATCGTGATGATCGGGGTCACCGTGATCCCCGGGGTCTTCATGTCGACAAGCAGGAAACTGATGCCTTCCTGGCGCCGGGCAACGTCGGTGCTCGTCCTGGCAAGAAGGAAGATCCAGTCCGCATGCTGGCCCAGCGTGGTCCAGGTCTTGGTGCCGTTCATGACGTAGTGATCGCCCGCCAGGTCCGCGCGGGTCTTGAGCGATGCAAGGTCGGAGCCGGCGCCCGGCTCCGAGTATCCCTGGCACCACCAAACCCTGCTGGCCAGGATGTCGGGAAGGAAACGCTTCTTTTGTTCCTCGCTGCCGAAGGTGTAGATGACGGGTCCGACCATGCTGAGGCCGAACGGTACGATGGGCGGCGCATCGGCTTCCGCCATCTCGATCGCGAACAGGTACTTCTGCACCGGCGTCCAGCCGGTGCCGCCATGCTCGACGGGCCAGTTTACGCCGGCCCAGCCGTGCTCATGCAGCCACTGCTGGAAGCGCACCAGGTCCTCGCGCTCCATCGGCACCCCTTTTTCGCGCTTGCGGCGTATGTCCTGCGGGAACTTGTCGCGAAATACGGCTCGGATCTCCTCGCGGAAGGCGAGTTCCTCTTCACTCAGCGTAACGTCCATGAGGCTCCTCAGTGACCGGGACGGGGCTTGCGGGGGTCCCGATTGTCACAGAATGCGTTCAAAGGTTCGACCCAATCGTGCAGAATGTAGCGATGAGCAGCGAGCCCTTACAGGAGCCGATAGCCGTCGCCGATCCGGTCGCGACACGCGATGCGTTGCAGCGGCCGATGCACGACCTGCGCATATCCCTGCTGGACCGCTGCAATTTTCGCTGTCCCTACTGCATGCCGGCTTCGGAGTATCACGAAGATTACGCGTTCCTGAAGCGGCCCGAACGGCTCACGCACGACGAGATACTCGCGGTGGCGCGCGCGGCTGCCGGGCTCGGGGTGTCCAAGCTGCGCATCACCGGTGGTGAACCACTGCTGGACCGAAAGTTGCCGGACCTGGTCGCCGGCCTGGCCGAGCTGCCGGGCGTTGCCGACCTGGCGATGACGACCAACGCGATGCTGCTCGCGCCGGCCGCGAAGACGCTCGCGGAGGCGGGCCTGCACCGGGTGACGGTCAGCCTGGACAGCCTGGACGAAACGGTTTTCCTGCGGATGAGCGGCGGCCGCGGTGACCTTCGCAAGGTGCTCGCGGGCATCGAAGCGGCGGAAGAGGCGGGGCTGTCACCGATCAAGATCAACGTCGTCGTGCAGCGCGGCGTGAATGACCACACCGTGCCCGACCTGCTGCAGCACTTCCGCGGTACACCGCATATCGTCCGCCTGATCGAATTCATGGACGTTGGCAACCGCAACGGCTGGCGCATTCGACAGGTGCTGCCGTCCAGGGACCTGCTGAAGCGCATCGAGGCCCTGTGGCCGCTGCGCGCGGTCGGCCGCAATTACCCCGGGGAAGTGGCGCGCCGCTACCAGTATCTGGACGGCGAGGGCGAAATCGGTTTCATTTCCTCGGTGACGGAGCCATTCTGTGGTGCCTGCAGCCGCGCGCGGCTGTCGGCTGACGGGACGCTCTACACGTGCCTGTTTGCGACGCACGGAACGGACCTCAGGGAACCATTGCGGAACGGCGCCGACGGCGAAGAGATTACCGAGATACTCGCGCGTACCTGGCTGCAGCGCGCCGACCGTTACAGTGAATTGCGGCGCACGGATATTGCCGAAGCGCACCATTTCTCGAAAGTCGAGATGTACAGGATAGGAGGATAGCGTGGCAAAGCTGAGTCACGTCGACGACAAGAACCGGCCGGCAATGGTCGATGTGAGCAGCAAGGCCGTGACGGCGCGGGAAGCGCACGCGCGCGCGATCGTGGTGCTGCCCAGGGAAGTGCTTGCCGCGCTCGACGGTGACGAAATACAGAGCAAGAAAGGCCCGGTATTCGCGACGGCGATCATCGCCGGCGTCATGGCGGCCAAGAAGACGCATGAACTGATCCCGTTCTGTCATCCGCTCGGTCTCGATAACTGTGACGTGGCGATTGCAATCGACGGAGATCGGGCAGTGATCGATTGCCGCTGCAAGGTCACGCACAAGACCGGCGTCGAGATGGAGGCGTTGACAGGCGCCAGCGTCGCCGCACTGACCGTTTACGACATGTGCAAGGCGCTGTCGCACGATATCGTCATCGCCGAGACGCGGCTGATGATGAAGACCGGCGGCAAACAGGATTTTCATCGTGCGGGAGACAAATCATGAAGACCATTACCGTACGGTATTTCGCCATGTTCAGGGAACACGCCGGCATCGAAGAGGAGACCCTGTCACTGGACGCGGCGACGGCTGCCGACGTGTTCGAGCACACCAAGTCCAGGCACAAGTCATCGGAGCCGGCCGGGCACTGCAAGGTCGCGATCAACGACGAGATGGCGGACTGGGCGTCGCCCGTCGAGGATGGCGATACCGTACTCCTGTTTCCACCGGTGGCGGGCGGCTGACATGATACGGATGACGACAGACGCGATCGATCCGGATGTGCTGCGCCGCGAGCTGTTCGACCCCGCGGCCGGTGGCTACTGTGCGTTCGAGGGCTGGGTGCGCAACGAGAATGAGGGCCATGAGGTCCTGCGGCTCGAATACGAAGGCTACGAGCCGGTCGCCGTCGCGGAAGGCGGAAAAATACTCGCGGAAGCCGCGGAGAAGTTCCCCTACCTGCGTGCCCACTGCGTGCACCGGACCGGCATGCTCGAGATCGGCGATTGCGCGGTATGGGTGGGCGTCGCCTCCGCGCACCGCGACGAGGCATTCAAGGCCTGCCGCTACATCATCGACGAGCTCAAACACCGCTTGCCGATCTGGAAGAAGGAACACTACACCAACGGCGATTCCGGCTGGGTGAACTGCGAGCGCTGCGCCGAGCACGCGCACGGGGCGTGACAGCAGGGCTCAGAGCGAGTCGCGGCAGCTTCGGGATGTTCTATTTTGCGAGGTGTCATCGCGCGATCGCGGTTCGAGAACCGCTCCTACGGGTTTGCCTCGTACTGTAGGAGCGCGCCTCGGCGCGCGATATTCCGATCGCGGTTCGAGAACCGCTCCTGCGAAGGGCTCATAGCCTTTCCAGGTCGACGGGTGCGTCGATATCGATAGCGGCGTCCTCGAACGGGACGGTCTTCAGGTCGAAAGCCGGGTCCTGGAGGATGCGCTTCGCGCCCTCGTCGCCGCGCAGCTCGCCGAGCGCTTCGAAGGCGCCTCTCGGAAACAGGACGGGTGGCCCGACGGTCCCCGCGAATGCGGTCGCGACGATTTCATTGTCCGCGCCGCTCCAGCGGGCAACGAGCGCCTCGAGGTGCTGTGGCGTAACGAGCGGCTGGTCAGCGAACAACAGCAACAGTGCGTCAGCCGCATGCGATACCGCATGCGCGGCCAGCGCAATCGAGCGGCCGATGCCCTGCTGGTGCCGGTCGTTGACGATGACGAAGCGGGCGGCATCGCCGGCCGCAGCCCATACCGCAGCGCTGTCGTGCCCGGTGACGAGAACGCTGCGTTCACCGCACACCGAGCGCGCGAGCACTGCGGCGCGGTGTACGAGCGGTTTGCCAGCAAGCACTTCGAGCAGCTTGTTGCGCCCGAATCGGCGCGAGCGGCCGGCCGCGAGCACGGCGGCAAACACGATTCGGTCTTCCTGTGCGGGTACTTCTGCCGGCATCAATCAATCCGCTGACTGGGTTCTGCATTGTAAGGTCGCGAACTTCGCGTGCCACCGAAATCCTGACATAAAAACTTGCGGCGGCGGGGCCTAATGTGTATTTCTTAACCGGTTGAACCAGCAGGGAATGTCAATTGCGCGTCATCAGTTCCATTGAAGATGCAAAGGCACTCGAGGGTGTCGAGGTCGGCCTGTCCGACTGGGTGGTCATCGATCAGAACCGCATCGATCAGTTCGCGGAGGCGACCGGGGATTACCAGTGGATTCACGTCGACACCGAGCGTGCCGCGGCGGAGATGCCCGATGGCAAAACCATCGCCCATGGCTATCTCACGCTTGCGCTGATCCCCTCGCTGACCGGCGATTTCGTCGAGGTCAAGAACCTGGCGCGGGCGATCAACTTCGGCGTCAACAAGGTCCGTTTCTACACGCCCGTACGGGTTGGCGACCGCGTGCGTGCACGTGCGACCGTGCTGCAGGCCAGGCGCCGGGCCGGCGCACTGTTGCTCACCTCGGAGACGCGCATCGAAGTGGAAAACGAGCGCAAACCCGCCTGCGTTGCCGAAACCCTCGGCATGTATTTCTTCGGCGAGTAAGGCCTCAGCGCGAATGCAGCCAGCCGGGCAGGTAGGAGTACGGGTCCCTGTCGATGGCGGTATTCCAGGAGACGCTTGACTGGTCGAGCAGCCTGGCCATGGAGCCGTCCCGGCAGGCATCGAACAATTCGGTCGCGCCGCCAACGTGCTCGCCGCCGATGAAGATCTGCGGAATGGTCTTGAGCCCGGTTCGCTCCAGTAGCGCCTCGCGTATCTTGCCGCCCTTGTTGTCCTGCTGGTACGCGACCGAATCGAGATCGATGGCGCGGTACGGAATCTCGTACTCGGCAAACATCTTGCGCACCGACCAGCAGAATTCGCACCATTCCAGCGCAAACAGGACCACCGGGTTGTCGGGGTCGTGCGTCGCCTCATCCAGGAATGCGAGCGCATCGGCCGGTGCGGACGCGGCAGGCTGTTCCTCCTCGCCGGCCGGTGGCGCGGGTGGCGGCGAGTCGAAACGGTAGTTCGGGGTGGAGCGGGAGATATCGAGTTCCTCCGGCGTCATGTCGGCCGGGATATCCTCGAACAGCGGCGTGCTCAGGTAGCGTTCGCCGGTGTCCGGCAGCATACAGAGGATGTTGGCGCCGGGTTGCGCCTGTTCCGCGATGGCCATGGCGCCGGCGAGGGTCGCGCCCGCCGAGACCCCGACGAAGATCCCTTCCTGCGTCGCGAGCGCCCGTGACAGGCGCAGCGCGTCGTCACCGCTGATCGGCAGGATGTCATCGACGTGTTTCGCGGCCACGGCGTCCTCGGTCAGGCGCGGTATGAAGTCCGGCGTCCACCCCTGCATCAGGTGCGGGCGGAACAGCGGATGGCTGTCCTTCGGCGCGCCATCCGCAGCGCGCTCCTGCGGTATGCCGCTGCCGAGGATCGGGGAGTTGTCCGGTTCGCAAACGACGATGCGCGTTGCGGGGCTCTTTTCCCGCAAGACCCGCGACACGCCTTTCAGGGTGCCGCCGGTGCCGTAACCGGTGACCCAGTAATCGAGCTGGGTGTCCGCGAACGCTTCGAGAATCTCCGGCGCCGTTGTTCGCGAGTGCGCGTCCGCGTTGGCCTCGTTTTCAAACTGACGCGCCAGGAACCAGCCGTGCTTCTCCGCGAGCTCGACCGCCTTGGCGAGCATGCCGCTGCCCTTCAGCGACGCCGGGGTCAGCACGACCCTGGCGCCGAGGAAGCGCATCAGCTTGCGGCGCTCGACACTGAAGCTCTCGGCCATCGTCACGACCAGCGGATAGCCCTTGCAGGCGCAGACCATCGCGAGACCGATGCCGGTATTGCCACTCGTCGCCTCGATGACGGTCTGGCCCGGCTTGAGTGCACCGCTGCGCTCGGCATCCTCGATCACGCCAAGTGCAAGGCGGTCCTTGACGGAGCCCATGGGGTTGAAGGACTCGACCTTGACGTACAGGTTGACGTGCTCGGGCGCAATCCGGTTAAGGCGGACGATCGGTGTTCTGCCGATGGTCTGGAGGATGTTGTCGTAGCGATAAGCCATGGTGATGCGCCTCCGGTTCCTAGTTCGCAAGAATCGCGTAACGCACCAGCGTACCGCGGTAGCTTACGTGTTCACGCATGAGTTCCGCGAGACGGCCGTGGACGCGGTCGTCCCAGTAATTCCATCGTTCGACGAATGCCTTCGTCGCCTCGTAGTCGCCCGCATACTGCAGGTGCAGTACTTCGCCGAGCAGCGCGCTCACGACGTCGTGATAACGATCGTAATTGATTGCCAGCAACGCTGCGTCGCCGCGTGGTTCGATAAGGCCGTGCTCCATGAAGTAGTTGAACTGCATCAGTTGCATGTTCTGGTACGGCTGTTCGGGTCTCGGCCGGACGACCTGCAGCGTGCGACGGATGCCATCGGCATAGTGTGCGCGCAGGCCCGGCTCGTCGTAATAGCCGATCTCCCGCAAGGTCGGTGCGGCATGCAGTGACACCAGATCGGATTTCATCTCCTCGACGAGGTCCGCGTACTCGGCGAGCGCCGCACCCAGGTTGTGGCCGTCGGCGGTCACGCTCACGCCCAGGTAATGGCCGATTTCGTGCCAGAGTGTGCGGTTGAAGCTGCCGTCGATCGCCAGGTGTTCGCGCTGCTCCGGGACGACGACGGCGTCGAAGCGCTGGCGGACGCTGTCGAATATCGTCGGGTTCCCCAGGATGTTGTTGCGTATCAGGACGATGCGCCCGTACTTGCGCGCGTGATTCGCATCGTTGGGCAGGATCGTGGCCGTGTTCGCGCCGCGCGCCTGGCCGAAATCCGCGACGACGTTGTAGACGCCGACGGGGATGTGCGAGCGCACCCGCTTCTGGTGTTCGTAGGGGAGGGCATCCTCGATCGCCTGCAACTCGGTCATCGCGGCGGCGAGTGCGCGACTCCGCGCCTCATCGCGCGCGAGCAGGCTCGCGCTGTAGAACGCTTTTACGCCGAGCAGCGAATCGTCGTACGTCTCGTAGCTCCCGAATTGCAGGTTCAGGTTGCCGAACTGACCCGTTACCCACGAGGCATCGCCGGACTCGTAATCGCCGGAGAGCAGGTCGCGGCCGCGGTTGCGCAGGTAAGCGGCGAAGTCCGGCGAGTCCGCCGCGACTGCGTCGGCGGCCGCCTCCAGGTGCTGCTGTGCGTCGGCGAGTTGCGGGGCGTAGGCCAGCGCGTAAGGAACCGCATACAGCGCGGCCGGGTTCTCTTCGAGCGACTCGAGTTGCTCGCGCAGGCCGGGATGCAGTGCCTCGACGCCGGGGTACGCGTCCAGCCGCTCGAGATCGCCGGCAACGGACTCGGCGCTGGCGCGCCGGACGACCGTGCGTACAGCGAGAAGCGACTCGCGGGCCGCCGGGTTCGCGTCGAGAAATGCGTCGATTTCCGGCCGCGCCAGGCCCGGCGGGTAAACGGTCTTGCCGGGGTCGGGGCTGCCCACCGGCAGGAACGGCTGGCGCTGGTTGTCGAGTGTGGTCGCTACCGGTCCCTTGAACAGGTAGTAAAGATCGAGCAGGTTGCGGGTCGCGTGCGGGTCCGCGCCGGAGACATGTAACTCGTCGAGGCGCTGTTTCGCCGCCAGCGCCTGCGCGTGCAGTTGCTGTTCGTAGAGGGTGTGCATGACTTCGCCGGCGGCGAGCAGCGCGTCGACCGCCTGCAGCTCGGCCGGTGAAAGATGATCGAGGTCCGGGGCGAGTGTGACTTCGAGCCGGGAATCGAGGATCGGCTGGGTTGATTCGACCGGCCAGTAGCCGTCGGGCAGTTCCGCGGCGGCCGGCAGCGCCAGCAGCAGGAGGCAGCAAGAGGGTATTGCACGGTGTTTCATAGACTAGTCCGAGAATTCAGCCGTCGACTGGCGGCGCCGGTCGACGAGGAGTTGCGTGACATCGGGGCGCGAGTAATGCCCCGCGACGTCGAAGTTGTGCCTTTCTTCGAGCACGACGCCATGATCGAGTTCCGCGATGCGCAGTGATTCCGAACCGGTTTCGGGCTCGAGGAGCCACGCGCCGGTCGGCGACGCGATGCAGGAGCCGCCGTTTGCCATGACGTCGTCCGCCACCTCGCGCAGCAGCCCGGCGCCCGGCAGGGCATCGGGGATGTCGGATTTGCGCATCAGGCCCGCAACCGATACGACGAAGCAGCGTCCTTCGCGCGCAATGAAGCGCGTGATGTCCTCGGTGTTGCGCAGGCTGCCGGGCCAGATCGCGACGTGCAGGTCTTCACCCTGTGCATACAGCGCCGCGCGCGCAAGCGGCAACCAGTTTTCCCAGCAGTTGAGACCGCCCGCGGTGAACGGGCCCAGCTTGTGGGTGCGCAGGCCGTTGCCGTCGCCGATCGCCCAGACGAGCCGTTCTTCGTAGGTGGGCATCAGCTTGCGGTGCACCGAACCGATCTCACCGCGGGCATCGACAAACACCATGCTTGCGTAGAGGCTGTGGCCGCCGCGATC
>CAVONH010000011.1:0-52921 GCA_963697245.1 uncultured Gammaproteobacteria bacterium
TTGGATCGCATATTCGTGCTGCTGCCGCTTTTGATCTGTATATTTTTCGCGGCCTGTTCGGCTACCGGTATATGGTCCACCGGCTTACAAGGGCCCAAGTGCTGGTGCAATAGGAAGACGGCGAACACTGACTCTCCGAGTAATTGCCAGCATCCGATTCGCCAGGATGGGTCACGGCTCCCGCGCGAACCATGTTAAGTTGATGTACGATCGGCCGCTCCTGGCCGATTGCGGTAGTTAGCAATTTCCCTAAAGCAGACGTTTGAGCGGCAGGTATTGGGAAAAGCAGCCGCTCAGATTGAATGCTGAGAAAGGATCAATAATTGCCGCCTGGCGCTTACCATTAGGCAAAGAGGAACGCGAAAATCAGTCCAAGTAAAAAAGCCCAGAAAATATACCGGATTAGATCTAGCTGTTTCGATTTAACATCGTCACCAAGCGCGCGAAGCGCTTTACCTCTGAAGAATAAGCGAAACGCATTAGAACTGGAGTGGATGTCCTTCGCACCGACTATCTGTCCCCACATGGTCGAGTGTCGAGCGCGCATGTCACGATCGAGCCTGCTCGCTGCGTACAGGTAGGCGATAAAGGCCCAAGAGCAGGGCACATCATAAGAAACATCTGCAGCGATTCGGCAACATTGGTCTTGACGTGTCTCAGCGATCATTTGGTGTATTTAGCAGCGCGCGCGATATCGACGAGCGGAGAATACTGACCCGACTTTTCCGCCTGTCACGCAGTGTGACGGAGTTCGCATTATTGATCTGACAGCTGATGTGGACCACAAATCAATAAGTTGTGGCCTTCGAAAGTGACGGAGTTAATTTCCGAGGTTCAATAGTGAACCTCAGAGCTTAACTCCGTTACTCCGGAATTAACTCCGTCATTTTCCGACGCACTCCGGGTACTAACTTCGTCACTTCTGCACGTAACTTCCTGAAAGCTCGTGCGCCGTTTTTCGGCCAATACTTGCCACTGGCAAATGTCCGGCATGAGGCTCTAAAGCAGCCATTCAAGAGTCATGATCTGAACAACGCTAATGAACCAAAAGGGGTCTGTTATTTGGCGATCTTCGGAATTGACAAAAGCCGTATTTGGAGCATGATTGGTGCCGCCATATAAGCGGACCCAGCTAAAGCTGGAGACGTGGGTCGGGTTGATACCAGCCTGCTCGCCATTCTGGGGCATGCTCGAGGAGAGTCTGATGTCCTACCAAGAACAAGAATTACAGGTGCGTCTGCGACCGGTTTTCTGCGCACTACTCGGCTCCGTTTTATTGCTTAGTGGCTGCGCATCCACAACAAACGTTCAGCAAATCGACCGGCTCGACTCGGTCGGCGAAAACCCGCGGATCATCCTGATGCCGCCTGACATCCGCTATTACCTGCTAACCGCCGGTGGTTTGCCGGAGCCAAACGCAGAATGGACGAACGCCGCCATGGAAAATTTCGCCGTGGCGGTCGAAAAATTCGCCGACCAGATCGGTAGCGACCTCCGGATCATTGATAAAACGAACCTGACAGAAGAAGAGATTCGGTACGACACGCTTCATTCCGCTGTCGGCATTACATTGCTTAATAACTACTTTGGCATGGCCAAGTTGCCGAGCAAGGGCGAGCGTTTCGACTGGTCACTCGGCCCGGGTGTCAGTTCGATCGGTGCCGCACACAACGCGGACTATGCACTGTTTGCTTACTATCGTGACTATCAGGCGTCCGGCGGCCGCATCGCGTTCGCCGTGCTCGCGGCGGCAGCAGTCGGTGCCGCAGTACCGGCTGGTGCCGAATTTGGCTTTGCATCGCTGGTCGATCTGAAGACCGGGAATATCGTCTGGTTCAACAAGGTCGACGTCGGCGTCGGTGAATTGCGCGACCCTGATGGTGCGGCGAAAGTCGTCGATACGCTTTTCCGGGATATCCCGACACGAGCTGGCCTCGGCACTATGCAGTGATCACACATCCAGCCAGACGCTTGCTGGCAGCCGGCCTGCTCGCACTGCTGGCTTTCCAGTCCGTCGCCGACGAAGAGATCGATCACAAGATCCCGCCCGGCTATGTCCCGGAAGACGCCCGCGACGAGCAGGGCCTTTGGATGGAGTTCGAAGAGGCCGAGCGCAAGCTCAACCAGTCTGCCCTTCTGGTGCGCGATGCAGACATCGTCAACTTCATTTTGCAGATTACCTGTCGCGTGGCTGCGGACTATTGCAACGATTTCCGCGTTTACGTCGTTCGAAATCCGAACTTCAATGCGTCGATGACCGCAACCGGCATGATGCAGGTTTGGACCGGCCTCATAGTGCGCGCGCAATCGAGCGATGAAATTGCCACCGTAATCGCGCATGAGATCGCTCACTACACACGCCTGCACTCGCTGGAGCGCTTCCGCGACCTGAAAGCCAAGATGGCGAGAGGCTCGTTCTTCGACCTAACCCTGCTTGCACTGACCGGTGTCAGCGTGCCGGTCGGCCAAATGACGGCGATGATGAGCTTCCTGTCCTTCAATCGCGCAGCAGGAAACCGAGGCCGATTTGCTGGGTGCGCGACTGCTGGCCGACGCCGGGTATGACCCGCATGCGAGCTACCGCGTCTGGCGCAAGATCATCGCCGAGGAGGAGGCCGCCGTCGCCAAGAGCGAGGAGCCCGGCATGTTCTCAAATACGCATCCCGCATCGGAAGACCGCGCGGACTATCTCGAGACCTGGGTGAAGTTGCGCTTCGGCCCACCGGATGCGGAGCTCGTAGCCGATGAGGCATTTCTCGAGATCCTGAACAAGCATTACCTGTTCCTTATGGAGGATCAGATCGACACAAACCGCTTCGGACGCACGCAGGCGTTGCTCGAGCACCATGCCGAAATCGGTGTCGAGCCCAGTCTCGTACGGTATTTCTACGGTGAGATGTTCAGGCAGCGCGGCCGTGAGGGGGATGCAGAACTCGCGATCGCCGCGTACCGGCATTCGATCGAAGGTGGCGCCGCACCCCCTGAGGCCTACAAGAATCTCGGCTACCTGCAGCTGAAAGCCGGCGACCTGGAGGCCGCAAAACGGAGATTCCGCGAATACCTCGAGATTGCGCCGCAGGCGTCGGACCGGGCGATGATCGAGTTCTACCTTGAGGAAGAACAATGATGAGAATCAGTAAACTGATATTACTTGTCCTCGTGGCCGGCATTGCTGGTTGCGCCCTGCCTGCTTATACGCTGGTGTCAGTCGGACCGAATGCAATCGCGGATATGCGGGTCCAGGCCGGTGGTGGCTGGAACCTGGCCCCGGCGGCCTTCACACCGAATGCGCGCGCCGATGCGCAGACGTGGACGCAGGATGGCCCGCTCCTCGACAGGCTGGTATTCATCCCGGGCGTACCCGACGGCGAGGCTCTGCTCAACGTCAAGGAGGAGTCGGCTGCCCTGCCGGTATTCCGCAAGGACATGCTGCCCAACGATCTCGAAGAACTGATGGAGTCTACGATCGTCAAGGTCTTCGGCGAGGGTAATGCTGCGGTTAGTACGTCAAATCTGCGCCCGCAGATGTTTGGCGATAATCGAGGCGTGATGTTTGACATGCAGGCCAAAGTCACCGAGAGTCCGGACTACCGTGGGACGGTCGGCGCGTTTATCGCGAACGAAAAGCTCTATCTAATATATTACCTCGCCGCCGAACCCTACTACTACGGCAAGCACGAAAGCGCCGCGAAGGCGATCATCAACAGTACGCAACTAGTTGCGGCTGCGCCTGAATAATGCGTGAAGGCATTCGTCGTAATATTCGGGGTTGCACCAGACCCGGGAGTTAAGCTCGCCGTTCCAGATTTCGTTGACGTTGACGAGTGGCTGTACGGATAGTTGTTGGGCTGGAATCGGGCACCGTAGCGCCACTCCCTGGCCCGCTCCGTGTCTCCTTCTGGCCGTTTCCTGAAGGTCAACGTCACCAAGAGTTGCCTGACCGAACGGCTGCTTTTAAGGATAGCTGACGTTTGACTCTGGGCGCTTGAGAATCGGTCCAGATAGCCCCAGGACTCGGCGTGCTGGTGTCTGCTAAGCGTCTGCGGATTCAATCGTTGAACGCAACACCTAGGTTGGGTGTCTGCTTTCCACCCTAAAGCTGCCATTGAGCTAGAATTGGTCGGAACGACTGCTACTGAACCCGAAGCGGACGTTGGCAAATTGGCCAGGAGCGCTAGATGCCGAACACAAAAGATACGAAGATTAACCTTCAACGACGTGCAATTGTTGCCGGTGCAGCGGCCGCGTCCGCCCAACTGATTTCTCCGATTTCCGCCCTTGCGGCTACTAAACGTCCCGCATCATCAAGGAGTATGAGGATGGACATAGACCGATTTGTTGATGACTGCATCGCCGCAAGGGAAGAATCGGATGCTCAAGCCGCTGTCAACGAAGTACTTGCCCGAGCTGTATCAACACCAGATGCTGTATTGATGGCGCTAGGAGGCCCTGACAAAGCCGGACTGAACGTACTTCTAAGTTCTCCAACCCTGACAATTTTCGCAGCTACATGGACTCCTCAGATGAACCTCATGCCCCACGATCACCTGATGTGGGCCAACATCGGGATATACACAGGTCGCGAGGACAATATTTTCTGGAAGAGGACCCCTGACGGGATCAAGGCATTCGGTGCAGATGCCTTGTTTGTCAGAGACACTGCCATGTTGCCCGAGGACGCACTGCATTCGGTTACTAATCCATTGCAGCGCTTTACCGGCGGTATTCACATCTATGGCGGTGATTTCTTCGGTACGACCCGGAGTCAGTGGAATCCCGAGACTTTGGAAGAGGAACCTTCGGATGGCGCGAAAATTCGCGAAATGTTTCGAAGAGAGAACGAGAGATTGGGGATCGAGCAAGGCTCGTAATCGAGTCATGAGTGAATCACCGCTCCTGGCCGAACCAAAGTGTTCCTCCTTTGATACGCTCAACGACTGGAAATGGCCGCAATGAGCTAGTCGATAGCAATAGCTGCTTCGTCGATGTATGGACAATAACTGTCAATGCGTAGGACCATCTTAAACCTTGTACGAATTTGTCTTGCGGCAGCGGTAATTGCGAGCTCGATCTCGAATGCCTCAGAATCTGAAGAGCAGGCTATTCACAATGCGTACAGCGCTTGGGTTGAGGCGGCGAACGAGAAGGACATCGCGAAATGGTCTACATTTCTTGCGGACGATCCCTATTTTGACCCGGCAGATTCGCCTCCTCTAACCAATGCCGAGGAAGTCACCGACTACTACAAGAGATCATTTTCCGATGTGTGGTTTTCGCTAGATTGCGAACAAGAGCTGGTTGAGGTTTCTGAATCAGGCGAGATGGCCTGGGCGCGGGGCACATGTAATGCGACTTTCACAGGCCCCGACGGGAATAGAGCCAGCGGTTCAAGCCGTTGGTTTAAAGTGTGGGTAAAGCACTCGGATGGATCATGGCGAGGGCGCGTCAACGTGTGGAAATACGTGAATAAGCCCTGACGCGAGTGGCTGCTCCTGGCCGATAGCAGACTGTTGCCGAGAATCCTCTGAACGGCCGCTCTTGAGAAAAGCGGACATTCGGGCTGACGGGCGAGGCCCGATCCCAACTCTCCGCTCATGGTCGGGCGCTTGTCACGGAATGTGACGGAGTTGCGCTACCAACCTGATAGTTCGTATGGGTCCTAAATGAATGCGTTAAGGCCTCGAAAGTGACAGAGTTAACCAACTCGGTTCAATGGACCGGTCGCCCGTTGACCCGAACCGGGTGTCGCCGTCGAACTTCTCGTGTGCTGTCGATATGGCCGATGTGCCGGCGGATTCTTTTCGATCGCAATCAGGACTTCGGGATACTCACCGCGTCCGCGACGATCTCGTAGACCTTACCCGCCTGTAGTACGTCGCTTCCCGCATCCTCGCGGAAGTGCGCCGCCTGTTTTTCCGACAGCTCCCGCTCGATGAACGTCCCGGTAACCGTTACGGTCTTGCCCCCGGTATCGGTGGGCACGAAGAACGAGTAATCCTTGAAGGAAATGCGGACGGCCTTGTCGCCGGTCGTCGCGATCATGAAGCAGCCCTTCTTCTGGCAGACCTGCGAGATTTTCGCGTCGACCCGGACCGCGGTATCGACGTAATCGCCGGGGCTCTCGAGCAGTGCGGCCAGTGTCGCCGGTGTTGCACTCTCATCCAGCGGCGCGCCGAAAACCTCGGCGTCGTCGGTTACGGCGACGGGCTCCGACAGGCGGGTGACTTCCGCCCCGGCCTGCGCGAACAGCAGAAACGTTGCGACGAAGATAGAAGTAACAGCGCGTACGGTCATGGTCTTGTATCCGTTCTCGAATTGTTGCGGGCCAGGGTATGGAAAGCAGGCGCCCGGCGGTTCGTAACGCCCGGCGGGGCCCCGGCAGTATACCGGAGGCGAGTGCGTCCGGGGGAGTCGCCGAGGTAGCGGCCCATGTTGTCAATTTCGGCGCCAAGCCCCTGTTTTCTTTGCAAAAACGATTTTTGGACTAGACTTCGTGAAGGCAAGGGGAGACCGTCATGAAGCACATCGCAATAGCACTGATCAGCGCCCTGGCATGCCTTACGCCGTGCCAGGCGGATGAGACCTCGAACATTGCCATCGCCCGGTCCATGATTGCTGCCATCAACGACCGCAATCTCGACGGGCTGGACGCGTTGATAGCGCCGGGTGTCGTACGCCACAGCGCCGCTACCGCCGGCGTTACCGTACGCAGTCTGGCCGATTTCAAAGCGTTCCTGCGGTCGGATTTTGCCTCGATACCCGACTCGGTCATGACCGTCGACGTCATTTTCGGGAACGACGAGTTCGTCGCCATGCGGGCAATCTATGCCGGCACGCAAACCGGGGAGATGGGGCCGTTCCCGCCGAGTGGCGAGCACGCCGAGTTGCCGTTCATCGGCATCCTGCGTTTCGCCGACGGCAAGGTCGTCGAGATGTGGGTCGAATGGGACAATGTCCATATACTGACCCAGCTCGGCCACCTGTCGCCGCCCCCGGATCATTGAAAATCGCGCGGCTCATCGACTATTCCCGATTCATCGGCACGCTCGCCGAGAGCTTCGAACGGGAGTGGGAACGGTATTACGGCAAGCAGGGTCCGGGCGACGCTCGCGCGGACCTGCTGGCGCGCACCGGCTGGCAGGAAAAAGGCGAGGTCGAATTCCTCAGCGGCGAACAGGGTAAGGTCTACGTTCGTATGCTGACAAAGAGACCATAAACGTGAAACCCGCAACGTCACCATCCGCGCTAAAGGTCCAGGCCGTGCTGGGCGAAGGCTTCGAGGTGCTCGAGTTCGACACCAGCACCCGCACGGCGGCGGAGGCCGCGGCGGCGATCGGCTGCACCGTGGGGCAGATCGCGAAGTCGCTGATCTTTCGCGCTGTCGACAGCGGCCGCCCCGTACTGGCAATCGCGTCCGGTTCGGTGCGGGTCGACGAGGCGCGGCTCTCAGGCCTTCTCGGTGAGGACATCGGCCGCGCGGACGCGGCGTTCGTGCGCGAGCAGACCGGCTATACGATCGGTGGTGTCCCTCCGGTCGGGCACCGCAGCGAATCCGTGATTTTCATCGACGAGAACTTGCTGACCTTCGACACGATCTGGGCGGCGGGCGGCACGCCCAACGCCGTGTTTCGCCTGCGACCCGAGGACCTCGTGCGATTGACGGGCGGCACCGTGGCCGCAATCGCGGAGCAAGGTCGGTAAAGCACGAGTCAGTTGCGGACTCGGCAGCTGAAGCGGGTCCCCTGCGGCCATTCGACCAGGGCTTCGTCACCCCTGGTCCAGAAGCTCGTGCCGAAATCCGCTGCATACTTGGCGCCAGAGGCGGCCGGTACCAGCCGCGCTACCTCCAGTGTGTCGCCCCGCTCGAGCCGCACGGTGGGCGGGTCGGTCGGCATGAAGGTGGCCGCGATCTCCGAATTGTCATCACAGGCGAAAAATACCGGGTCGCCGCCCTGTACGAGGAAGTAGCGCGCCTGCAGGCCCGCCGTTCGCGCCTCGTACTCGCTCCGTGCGCACGCGATCTTGTCCTCGGCCTTCCAGCATTCGTTGCGGCCCTTGATCCAGCCGCGCTGTTCGGCCTTCAGGTGCTTCAGCGCGGCATCGGAGTCGACAACCCCTTCCAGCGCCTCGACGGACTCCTGGTAAACGCGCGCAAGCTTTCGGTCCAGCGCTGACAGGGCTGGATTGCCGCACACGAGAGTCTCGATCTCGTGCTCGGCTTTCGAGCAATCGAAAGCGGGCCCGCTCGCATCGACGATGATCGAGAAACCGTCGAAGCGATACTCGCGGAAGCCATCGGCCATCACGTAGTCGTCCGCGCTGCCGCTCTCGATCGCCGCGAACGCGTCACCGAGCGCCGTCATGTAGCGTGGCTCGACGACCGGCACGTTGTGCGATGTCAGCGCTGCGTCGATGTCATCGGCGAGCCCCGAAAGCCGTGCCGCGGTCTTTGCGTAGTCGAGGAAGTCGGATCCCTCGAGGTGCGTGTAGAGCGGTGCGAGGTAAAAGGAATCGCCGGTCAGCAGCAGCCGGTTCTCGCGGTCGATGAGACAAATCGAATCGGGCGCGTGGCCAGGCGTGCTCAGGATCTCGAGTTTTCGGCCGCCGAGGTCGATGATATCGCCCTCGTCGACAAAGCGGCTGATTGCAAACGCGCGGCTGCGATAGTCCTCGACGACGAACCCTTCGGGCAGCGGCTTCCACACCCAGCCTTCCCTGAGGAACTCGGCCACCGCTTCGGGCTGGCTGCCCGCGGCCCGGCCACGCGTGTAGGCAGTATCGCGGGCATAGATCGTGTCGAACTGGTAATTGCCGCCGATGTGGTCGTAGTGCGTGTGCGAGTTGAGCACGATGACGTCGAGGTCGGTCAGTTGCTCCACGACGCGCTTCATATTGCCGATGCCGAGCCCCGTGTCGAACAGCAGCGCTTTTTCCTCGCCGGTAACCAGGAAGGAAATGACCTCCTCGAACTGGCCGGGCTCGTAGATCGCGAAGACGCCATCGGCGATGCGGTAGACCTCGAACCAGCCCTGGTCCTGGTCGATCCGTTCGAATTTCGACCACTCCGGGCGCGGCAGCTTGTCCCACCAGTCATCCTTGCCGGCGCCGCGGTTTTGCACCTGCTCGTTCTCTGCAGGAGCGCCGGACCCCGCCTCACCGACGCCGTGCGCATTGGCGGTCACGGCGAAAATCGAGGCGCAGGACAACAACAGTAGACGCAAATTCATCGAGGTACTCTCCCGTCGGGTCATAAAGAGTGCCCGCCGATCGACGAGCCTGCAAGATACGCTTGCGCGAAGACCGGTCCTGCTACCATGAGCCGATGACGAACAAGCCAATCCCCGCTCGGCCGCGCGCCATGTTCCTGTCTCACGGTGGCGGCCCGTTGCCGCTGCTGGGCGATCCTGCGCACGACGAGATGGTAGAGAGTCTCCAATCCATCGCGGCCGCGATCGAGCGGCCCAGGGCGATCATCGTCGTGAGCGCCCACTGGGAGGAGCGCATAGCGACGATTACGAGCGCGACCAGTCCCACGATCATCTACGACTACTTCGGATTTCCGCCCGAGTCCTACGAGATCGAGTACCCGGCTCCCGGCAACCCGGGGCTGGCGAGCCGGCTGCGCTCCTGCCTGCAGGACACCGGCATTACGGCTGAACTGGATGGAGATCGCGGCTTCGATCACGGCCTCTACATACCGCTAAAGATCATGTACCCGGAGGCGGACATACCCTGCATCCAGTTGTCCCTGCTCGATTCAATGGACCCGGCCGGTCACGTCGCGCTCGGTGAGGCCATGTCGGGCATCGGCGGTGACGGTGTCCTCGTTATCGGCTCCGGATTTTCCTTTCACAATCTGAAAGCGTTTTTCAGCAGCGATGCGTCACTGCCGGATGACAGGAACGAAGCCTTCGAACGCTGGCTCGTCGAGACCTGCACGGCAGGCAACCTGGGGGAGGCGGAAAGGTACCGCCGTCTGCTGGCCTGGGAAAGTGCGCCGCATGCGCGCTACTGCCACCCGAGGGAGGAGCACCTGTTACCGCTGCATGTCTGCTACGGCATGACCAAGCGCGCCGCTGTTGCGGTCAGGGAGCTCTGCATACTCGGCAAGAAGGCCAGCTTTTATTTCTGGTAACGCGCCCGCTCAGCGTCACCTCCTGGTCTCACTCCTGTCCGTGGTCCGTCGTCAACGGGCTCAGGTAGTGTTCTTCGGTGATGCCGCGTTTTCTCATAGCGATGCCGTTGAGGCACTCTCGCAGGATGCGCGTGGCGTTCTGCGCGGTGGTGTAGCCGGGGTCGACGAGCGGATTCACTTCGACCAGTTCGAACCCCACGACATTCGTCTCGGCGCAGAGGCGGCGCACGAGCGGAAAGGCTTCCCGCGTCGTCAGACCGGCCGGCTCGGGTGTCCCCGTTCCCGGCATGTACGCAGGATCGAGTACGTCGACGTCGAATGAAATGTACAGGTATTTCGGGCCCTCCCTGGCCTCCGTGATGGCGCGTTGCATGACGAACTCCCAGCCCTTTTCCTCGACCTCGGCCATGGTGTGGTAGCGGAAGCCGTTCTCGCGCATCCACTCGAATCCGGATTTGCCGGGCCACATGCCGCGCAGACCCACCTGGATGAAGTTCTCGCCCGGCACCAGTCCCTCTTCGACCAGCCGCGCAACCGGCTGGCCGTGGGAGAGCAGGTGATCGTAGTTGCGGCCGGCATCGTAATGCGCATCGAAATGAATGACCCCGACATTGCCTGCGCCGTAGACATCGACGATGCCCGCGACATCGGGATACATAAGGGCGTGATCGCCGCCAACGATCATCGGGATGGTGCCCGTCTCCGCCACTTCGCGCACCATCTCGCGAATATGCCGCACGCTGCGCTCGAGGCTCAGTCCATCGATGCCGATGTCGCCGTAATCGACGATCGTGAGTTCGTTGAAGGCCGACACCATCGTATGCATGTGCGGCGATACGACCATACCCTGTCCCTTGTAGACGACGCCGGTACGCACGGCCCGTGGCCCGTATGCCGCGCCCCTGAAGCCGCTGCCGGTATCCAGTCCCGCCCCCATGATCGCAACTTCGACATCGCCGGCCTTCAGGTCCGCCGGGGTGAGGGCGATCGGCAGGTTGAAAAAGGTCGGAATGCCCTGCTTCGGCCCCGAGTTCAGGTAGCGGGAGACATTGATCGGCCCGGGTTCCCGCGGCGTGTCGAACTCGGGCGGGCGGCGGGTGCGGAACCAGTTGAAATCGTCCGCTTCGGTGTTCAGCGGTATCGACGCCAGGTCACGCTCCGGGTCGAATTTCAGCAACTCGCGCACGCGCATCATTGCATCGATATAGCCCTCGATCTCCGCAGCCGATTTGTTCCTGAAGCGTGCGAACAGGATGTCGTGACGCTCGGCGAAGTTGAGCACACCTTCCCCGCGCAGGAACTCCATTTTTTCATCCGGCAGGCCTTCGAGCCGTTCTGCCAGCTCGGTCGGCAAGTCGACAGGCTCGAACGCGCCGTCTTCGCCCGCACTCGCGGCCGACAGAGTGAACAAAAGATAAATACAGAGCCCCGCTCCAAAGCTTGCGCGCATGGCGCCCCCCGTTGCTTTTATTGTGCTGTTCGCGGCCCGGTGCAGTATAGCGTTACCTCGCCGCCGCAGGTCACGCGATGTTCAGGATCACGGCCCCGCGGACATCGCCGGTTTCGACGATCTCGTTGCCGGCGGCTATGTCCGCCAGCGGCATTGAATGCGCAATACGGTGCTGCAATGAACCGTGAGACAGCGCGCTGTTGATGTCCGCCACGGCATGATCCTTCGCACTGTCGGGCATCGCATACACAATGATCGTGTGCAAGGTCAGGTCCTTGTACATCATCTTGTAAAACGGCAGCACGGGCTCCGGCTTCCTGGCGGAACCGTACGCCGCGATAGTGCCGCCTGTCTTTAATACCGCGATGGACACCGGCAAATTGGTGCCGAACTCGAGGTCGATGACCCGGTCGACCGGGAGATTCCCGTTGGCTCCGAGTACCTGGCGGGCGAAGTCGTCTGCGCGATGATCAACAACATGATCCGCACCTGCGGCCAGGCAGGCCTCCCTGTCGTCGGCGTTGCTCGCGGTACCTATGACGGTCGCGCCGGCCTGGTGAGCCCATTGTATGGCGTAGTGGCCGACGCGGCCGGCGCCGCCCATGACCAGGAGCGCCCGGCCCTCCACGTCACCGTCGCTAAAAACCGCGCGGTGAGCGGTCATGGCCGGGATACCCAGGCACGCGCCGATGTCGAAGCCCGCGTCCTCGGGCAGGCGCGGCGCGCAGTTGCTGCTGATAGCGACATACTCGGCCGCCGTGCCGAAGCGCCGTTCGTGCTGCGCCTGGTACACCCAGACACGCTCGCCCTTGCGGTTCTTGTCGACGCCGTCGCCGACCGCTTCGATGACGCCCGCGCCGTCGCTGTTGGGAATGATGAAACCCTCGTCCAGCAGGTCCGGGAACGCCCCCGCCCGCTTCTTCACGTCCGACGGGTTGATGGCGCTGGTGTGCAGCCGGACCAGGACTTCACCCGGCCCGGGCTCCGGCTGGTCCACGTCGCAGAGTTCCAGGACCTCCCGCGCCGCGCCGAACTTCCGATAGAGCGCTGCTTGCATGGCGTTCAGCGCGGGTCCGCGAGCGGGATCGTTACGGCCAGGGCCGCATTGACCTCGGCTTGCACCTTGTTTTCGAGCTGGAAGAAGCGCATGACCTTGATGCTGCTCATGACCTTGCTGAACTTCTTCACGTATTCCTGCCTTTTCCTGAGGACGGCCTGGTTGACCTCGAAATAGGTGTTCATCAGGCGCTCGGCATGTTCGTCCCTCAGGTCGCCGTTGTAGTACCGGTCGACGTACTCGACAAGGCCGGCGAAGTAGGGTTCGTTGATCACCCGTTTCTCGGCACTATAGCGCTCGTAAAGCGGCCAGAATTCCTTGCTCTCGGCGTCGGTGAGCATCATCTCTTCACGAATTATCTGCCGAAATTCCTTTGCGACCAGCGATTGCGTCTCGCGGATTTTCGCGCCGATGTCCGAAGCGTCTTGCGCGAACGCGGGTACGGCAGCAAGCAGCAAAACGACCGCGATGGCACGGTGCATCAGGTGGCTCATGGCATCCGCCTCCGGTATCTTTGCAGGATTGCAGGACCGGCAGTCTACCATTCCCCGCCCGCCAGGAACCCCAACATCCGCGATGAGCGAAGAGCAACGCAAACAGGTGCTGCGCCTGCCGAAGCGTCATTCGCGGGAGCGCGCAGGACGCCCCGATCCCGCGGTCGGGGCGCGCCTCGTTCGCGCACAGTCGCTGCGCGGCGCGATCATCGCGGCGTTGCTCGCGATCGTCGCTTTCAGTGCCATCTGGGTGATGCTGTCGACGGCCCTGGGCCGCCTGTTCCCGTGGATGACCGTGGTCCAGGGGTTGATCATCGGCCTCGCTGTTCGCCGCGCCGGCCAGGGTCTCGACTGGCGGTTTCCGTTCATCGCCGCCGCCGCCGCGGTGGCGGGCGCACTGGCCGGCAATATCCTCGTCGCGGCCGCGTTCACGGCCGCCGAGTTGGACACCGGCATCCTCACGGTTCTGCGGGCGTCGACCAGCTTCACCTGGCCCGTGTTCTTCGATGAAGTGATGACGCCGGCCGACGCGATCTTCGCGCTCGCCGCCGCAAGCCTGGCGGCCTACTATGCCAATCGTCGTCTGGCGCGGGATGAATACGCATCCTACCGGGCATGGCAGGACCAGGGCCGGTCGCGGCCCTGAACGGGCCGCTCACACCGGCATTAGCAATTCGTCTTTCTCGACCGCGCGGCCGGTCAGGGCCGCGAGCTGTTCGATCACGAAGCTCTCCACCTCCTGGACGGCATCGGACACGCCAACGAAGCAGTCCGGCTCGCGGCGCAACAGTGCCCAGTTGCCCGTCGAGATGATGCGCACCAGGTGCGTAATGTTGTTGCGGATGGCGTCGATATACGGGTTGTGGCCGTCGTACAGGACTTCGATGTAGCGGTAGGCGCGATTGAATTTGAGATTCAGGCGATCGCGCATGACCTGCTGGTAGAACACCGGCGTTTTTTGCAGCAGGTCCTGCCCGGATTTGTACCGCACCATGTACTCGCCCGGCTTCGAATTCTCGACGGCGACGCCTCCGAGCACGAATTCCTTGTAAAGCCGGTCACGGCATTTCTCCAGGTAACAGCGATCGGCCATCTGCGCGATCATGTCGGCCGTGCCCAGCAGGTGGCCGCAGATGACGTCGCGAGGGTCGTCGAGCTCGATGTCATCGAGCTCGACCTCGTAACCCGTGAAATGGACGATCATGCTTGCGATGCCCGCGTCCTTCGCGAGACCGAGGTCGGGCAGGTAGCGGCGCAGGAAATCGGCGCTGCGTGTCACGTGGTAGAGCGTGAACTCGGCGCCATTGACGAAGTCGCTGTCACGCTCGCTGTGACGTATATAGCCGGAGTCGTGAAACAGCGCGGTGATGATGGCCATGCGCGCACGCTCGGCGCCGAGTCGCTCCGACGCTTCCACGCTGCGTTCGTAGCCCGCGATCAGACGGGCGAGCGCGAGCGTCATGTCCAGCGTGTGCTGCATGTCATGGTAGGTCGTATCGCAGCCCAGGTAGCCCGGGAAACGTCCGCAGAACAGCCGCTCGAAATCGTAAAAAGCGAGCCACAGCTTGTCGAAAGGCGCGCCGGGAAACGTGTCCGAATAGACCTGCCATACCGCGTTGCGGACAGCGGCGGGGTTGCTGACCTGCACGGTATTGGTAACGTCGTAATCGTTACGGCGGTCCTGGGACACGATACTTTTCTTCTTGTTGTTGGCCGTATCGCCCGTCGTTCGCTTGCGTCCGAGGTCGCTCATGCCGCCCCCCTGACAGCAACGCGGATCCTTGCGTAATCGGGCGCTGCAGGCTCAATCATACACATCGCGTCTCGGGCAATCCGGTCGAAATTCGACAATATGTCATGTTGGGCAATTCTGCCCTACGGGCATAACCGGGCACTGTATGCAGCTTCAGAGCTGGAACTCCGCGACCACCGGCGCATGGTCCGACGGACGTTCCCAGGTGCGCGGCTCCCTGTCGACGTAGCTGGCCGTGCAGCGTTTGGTCATCGCTGCGCTGGTCAGGATGAGGTCGATGCGCAGCCCTGCATTGCGGCGGAACATGGCCGCGCGGTAGTCCCACCAGCTAAAGCTCTTCTCCGGCTGGTCGAACTTGCGGAACACGTCCGTGAGGCCGAGGTCGAGCAGCTCACCGAGCGCCGCGCGCTCCGCCGGGCTGCAAAGGATGGCTTCACCCCACTTCTCCGGGTCGTACACGTCCTCGTCGGCGGGCGCGATATTGAAATCGCCGAGCACGACCAGGTTGTCGTGCTCCTGCAGCTGCGCGGCCAGGTAGTCATGCAACTTGCGCAGCCAGCCCAGCTTGTACCGGTATTTTTCGGAGCCGACTTCGGAGCCGTTCGGCACGTACAGGTTGACGACCCGAACGCCGCCGATCGTCGTTGCCAGCACCCGGCGCTGCGGGTCGTCAAGGCCGGGCAGTTTCAGGTCCGGGTCCTGCGGCGCCTGCTTGCTGACTACAGCAACGCCGTTGTAGGTCTTCTGGCCGTTGGCGAGCGACCGGTAACCCGCCTCGGCAAGCTCCTCCTGCGGGAACATCTCCGTCAGCTGCTTGATCTCCTGCAGCACGAGCACGTCGGGTTCGTTCGCCGACAGCCACTCCAGCACGTGCGGCAGGCGCACCTTCATCGAGTTCACGTTCCAGGTGGCGATCTTCACGAGGTGACGATCCCGCTCTGCCTGAGCAGTGCGTCTATATCCGGTTTGCGGCCGCGGAAATCGATATAGGCCTGCATGAAGTCGCGGCTGCCGCCGATCTCGAGAATCTCGCGGCGAAAGCGGGCCGCGGTCTCGGCATCGAAGATCCCGGCTTCCCGGAACGCTTCAAACGCGTCGGCGGCAAGCACTTCGGCCCACTTGTAGCTGTAATAGCCGGCGGCATAGCCCCCGGCGAAGACATGCGCGAAGTTCTGCGGCTGGCGGTTATACGCCGGGTGTGCCAGCAGGGAGACCTCCGCGCGAACCTCGTCGAGCGTCGGGATGACGGTGCCGGGCGCATCAGGGTCGTATTCGGCGTGCACGCGCATGTCGAACAGTCCGAACTCGATCTGCCGCAGCATCGCCAGCGCGGCGCCGGTGTGGCGGCTCTGCTCCAGGCGCTCGAACAGATCCTCGGGCAGCGGTTCGCCGGTGTCGGCGTGCGCCGAACAGCGTTCGAGGACCTCGTAGCTCCAGGCAAAATTCTCCATGAACTGGCTTGGCAGCTCGACCGCATCCCACGGCACACCGTTGATGCCGGAGATGCTCGGGTAATCGATCCGGGTGAGCAGGTGGTGCAGCATGTGGCCGAATTCGTGGAACACCGTTACCACGTCCTGGTGCGTAAGCAGGGACTGGCCCTGCTCGTCGCGCGGCGAGAAATTGCAGACGAGAAAGCCGACGGGCCGCGATGATGATCCATTGAGCTTCTTGCGGTTCGTCAGGTCGCTCACCCACGCGCCCGTGCGCTTGCCGCTGCGGGCGTACAGGTCGGTGTAGAAGCCACCCACTTCTTCACCGTCCCGATCGTGCACACGGTAATAGACCGCGTCCTCGTGCCAGGTGACGACGTCGCGATCGCTCGCGAAGCTGACGCCGTAGAGCCTGCCGGCGAGCTCGAAGAGACCGCTCATCACCGTCTCTGCAGGAAAGTACTGCCGCAGCGCCTCGTTCGAGATCGAGAATTTTTTCTGCTTCAGTTTTTCGAGCAGGAACGAGACATCCCAGGGCTCGACCGTCATGCCCGCGAAATCGCGCAGTTCCGCGAGCTCTGCCTCCGCCGCGGGCCGGGTATGGGCGGCGAGCTCGCGCAGGAAGTCGATGACCTCTGCGGGCGACCCGGCCATCTTGGTGGCGAGCGAATAATGCGCGTAGCTGTCGAAGCCGACCAGCTTCGCGGCCTCGTGTCGCAGCGCAAGAATCTTGTCGATGTTATCGCTGTTGTCCCATTCGTCGTTGGCGCCCTGGTCCGACGCACGGGTCACCCAGCCGTGGTAAAAGGTCTCGCGCAAACCGCGGTTTTCGGCGTGCGTCATGACCGCATGGTAGGTAGGGAAGTCGAGGGTCAGCAGCCAGCCGTCACGGCCCCTGCCGGCCGCTTCCGCGGCGGCACGCTGCAGCACCTGCGGCGCCAGGCCCTCGAGTTCGCTGGCATCGTCCACGGGCAGCGCCCAGGCGTCCGAGGCGTCCTGGACGTTGTGATCGAAGTCGGCCTGGGTCGCGGCGAGCGCCTGCATGATTTCCCGGAAACGTTTTTTCTCCCGCTCCGGCAGGTCCACGCCGGCCAGGTGAAAATCGCGCAACGCGTGGGCCACGACCGTGCGCCGCGCCTCGCCGGTGTCTGCGGGCAGGCTGCTGTGCACGCGGGCGTAGGCCTGCTGCAGCCGGGCATTCTGTGACAATTCGGTGCCGTACTCGGTCAATACCGGCAGCGCGGCGTTATAGGCTTCCCGCCACTGCTGGGAACCGAGAACGCCCTGCAGGTGGCCGACGGGCGACCAGACCCGGGACAGCTCGTGTTCCATGTCCTCGAGGGGCGCGACGAGCGAATCGAAGTCGTGATCCGTGGTGCTGTCCAACAGCTCAGCGAGCTTGCTACGGTGTGTCGCGATCAGTTGCTCGAGCGCCGGCAGTACGTGACCGGGCTCGATCTCGGCGAATCGCGGCAGGGACGACGTATCCAGTAATGGGTTGCTCATTGGCGTTGCTGATATCCTTCTCCGGCGCAGGATGTTAGCACGGCACCGGAAGGAGTAAGGATTTGGCTGGGGAATACGATTTGTTGGTCATCGGCGGCGGCAGCGGCGGGCTCGCGCATGCGCAGCGCGCCGCGGAATACGGCGCGCGGGCCGCCGTGGTCGAGTACGGGCCGCTGGGCGGCACCTGCGTCAATGTCGGTTGCGTGCCGAAGAAGGTCATGTGGTACGCGGCCGAAACGCGGCACCACCTCGACCATGCCGCAGACTACGGTTTCGCGATCGACGTGGGCGGCCACGACTGGGCAGAGCTGAAAGCGCGGCGGGACGCTTATGTCACCCGCCTCAACGGTATCTACGAGAACAACCTCGGCAGGCGCGGCGTCGACTACGTCCAGGGCGCGGCAACGTTCATCGATCCGCATACGCTGGCGGTCGGCGACGAGCACTACCGCGGCGAGCGGATCGTCATCGCCACGGGCGGGCGGCCGATGGTGCCCGACATACCGGGCGCCGGCCACGGCATCGTTTCGGACGACTTCTTCACCCTCGAGGAGCGGCCGCAGCGTGTGCTCATCGCCGGCAGCGGCTATATCGCCGTCGAGCTCGGCGGCGTGTTCAATGCCCTCGGCAGCGACGTCAATATTGTCGTGCGCAAGGACGGTGTCGTGCGCAGCTTCGATGCGATGCTGAGCGAGGAGGTCATGGAGGCGATGGAGAACGCCGGCATCCGCTTCGACACCCGGGTGATCCCCGCGAGCGTCGAGAAACGCGATGACGGGCTCGTGATGACCAGCGTTGACGGTCGCCGCTTCGGGCCGGTGGACTGCCTGCTCTGGGCCATCGGCCGCGAGCCCAACAGTGACACCCTGGCGCTGGACGCCGCGGGCGTAATGACCGACGAGCAGGGCTTCATCCCGGTCGACAAGTTCCAGACGACCAACGTCGGGCATATCTCCGCCATCGGCGACGTCACCGGCGCACAGGCGCTTACGCCGGTGGCAATCGCCGCAGGCCGGCGGCTGGCGGATCGAATCTACGGCGGCATGGAGGGCCGTCACCTCGATTACAGGCTCGTGCCGACCGTCATCTTCAGTCACCCGCCGATGGGTACCGTTGGCAGGACCGAGGCGCAAGCCCGGGCCGAGTACGGCGACGCGGTCAAGGTCTACCTGTCGCGTTTCACGCCGATGTACTACGCGCTCGGCGAGCAAAAACAGACGACGGTCATGAAGCTGATAACGGCCGGAGATGACGAGCGTATCGTCGGCTGCCACGTGATCGGCGATGGCGCGGACGAGATGATGCAGGGATTTGCCGTCGCTATCCGCATGGGCGCCACGAAGCAGGATTTCGACGACACCGTCGCGATCCACCCGACGAGCGCCGAAGAATTCGTGACTATGCGCTGATCGAGATCTGTTTCAGGACGGGCTTGGTATTAGGGCGCACACCGCGCCAGATGTGAAAGGACTCGGCGGCCTGCTCGACCAGCATCCCCCAGCCCATGACCGCCTGGGCCGCGCCATGCTCGAGCGCCCACGCACAGAACGGGGTCGGGTGCAGGCTGTATGAAAGGTCATAGCAGACGGAGTTCGCCGAAACGGCGGCCGCCGGGTACGGCGGTATCTCTCCGCCATGGATCGCCGACGTTGCGTTGATCACGAGATCGTACGGCTCCGCCACGGGCACGTCCTCGAAACTGCAGGCTGTTACCGGCCCGCGGCCACCGAATCGTTCGACGAGATCCTGCGCGCGGCTCAGCGTTCGGTTTGCGATGCACACGCGCCCGGGCTGCATTTCGAGCAGCGGGCCGACGATGCCACGGGTCGCGCCGCCTGCGCCGAGGATCAGGATACCGGCACCCTCGAGATGCAGGCCGAGATTGACCACGAGGTCGCGCAACAGCCCGATGCCGTCGGTGTTGTCGCCATGGATTTCGTTATCACGGAACGTGAGTGTATTGACCGCGCCCGCCGTGCTCGCGCGCTCGCTCAGGTGGTCAACGAGCCGGAACACGGCACGCTTGTGCGGAACGGTGATGTTCAGGCCCTTGCCGCCCGTGCGCTGGAACTGGCGGACCGCTTCCTCGAGTTTCTCGGGAGCAACGCGCAGCAGCTCATAGCGCATTTCCTGCCCCGTCTGCTGCGCGAACAAATGGTGGATGACGGGCGACCGGCTGTGCGCCACCGGGTAACCCATGACACCATAGCGATCGACAGTCACCGTGTGCGTTGTCCAGGCTGTTTATCCAGCCGACAGTATACCTATTCGCCGAGCCAGCGAGCCGCGTCCATTGCAAAGTAGGTCAGGATTGCACTCGCGCCTGCGCGCTTGATGCACACGAGTGCCTCGAGCGCCGTTTTTCGCTCGTCGAGCCAGCCGTTTGCCGCCGCCGCTTTGAGCATCGCGTATTCGCCGCTTACCTGGTAGGCGAACGTCGGCACCCCGTAACGGTCGCGCACGCGGCGCACGATATCGAGGTAGGGCATCGCGGGTTTGACCATGACCAGGTCGGCGCCCTCGTCGAGATCGAGCCCCACCTCGCGCAGCGCTTCGTCGCTGTTTTCCGGCGCCATCTGGTAAGTCGACTTGTCGCCGCCGCCGAGATTGGCGGCAGAGCCGACAGCGTCACGGAACGGGCCGTAAAAACACGACGCGTACTTTGCGGCATAGGCGAGAATCAGCGTGTGGCGGAGATCGGCGGCTTCGAGCGCATCGCGGATCGCCCCGATACGCCCGTCCATCATGTCCGAAGGTGCCACGATGTCGGCCCCCGCCTCCGCGTGCGACAATGCCTGCCGCGTGAGCATCGCCACGGTCTCGTCGTTCATAACGTATCCGGCGTCGTCGATGATCCCGTCCTGCCCGTGCGTGGTATAGGGGTCGAGCGCGACGTCGGTGATCACCGCGAGGTCGGGGTAGGCATTCTTTATCGCCCTGACGGTGCGTTGCACCAGGCCATCGGGATTTGCGCACTCGGCGCCGTCCAGGCTCTTCTTGTCGGCATCGATGACCGGGAACAGGGCGACAGCCGGAATGCCCAGCGCCACGGCCTCCCCGAGCGTCTTGAGCAGCCGGTCAACGCTCTGCCGCTCGATGCCGGGCATCGACTCGACCTGCTCCGAGCGATCTTCGCCATCCAGCACGAAAACCGGGTAAATTAGATCGCTGGCGGAAAGCCCGGTCTCGACAACCAGGCGCCGCAACGCGGCCGTGCGGCGCGTGCGCCGCATACGAACTCGGGGGAACTGACCGGGGGTACGTGTACTCATAGCTAATCTGGATGACAATAAGATTGCTTTATTTTCCCTGTATTTAGGCAGTGTTTCCACGTCTTAATCACAGATTTCCACAGAATCAGTAATAAAAGCGCGACGGGGCGGGTCAACTCGTATGAATAGCAGTGATGCCGGAACAACCAGGCGTCGGAGATTCGACGAACTCGTGGGTGTATTCCACCAGGACATGTACCGCTACGCCGCATGGCTGAGCCGGGACCGGACCATCGCCGAGGATGTCGTTCAGGAGTCACTGCTGAGAGCCTGGAAGTCGCTCGAATCGCTGCGCGACGATGCGGCGGCCAAGCACTGGCTACTGACGATAGTGCGGCGAGAGAACGCCCGGTATTTCGAGCGCCGCCGCCTCGAAACGGTGGATGTCGATGACCTCACGCCGTCGCAGGAAGCGCTGCTGGCCAACCAGCCGGACCATGAGCTGGATGACGTGCGCGATGCGATTTACAGGCTCGACGACGATTACAGAGAGCCGCTCGTGTTGCAGGTCCTGATGGGCTACAGCACGAACGAGATAGGCGAGCTGATGGGGCTCAGGCAAGGCGCGGTATTGACGCGCCTGCACCGGGCCCGCCTCAAGCTCAAGGATGCATTGAACGAGGGGATTGGCGCCGACCAATCGGATACGTGACACGGATGAACTGCGAAGAATACAGACAGGCGATAGCCGCGGAGCCGTCCTACGACGGCGGCGAAGCGCACCTGTCTGCCTGTGCCGGGTGCCGGGCATTTCGTGACGAGATGCGCAGCCTCGACGGGCGCATCAGCCGTGCACTGGCGATCAGCGTGCCCGAGCTTCGCCTGCCCGACCTGCCGGACATCGAGAGCGTGAATGTGGTCCCGCTGGCCGGGCGCCGTCGTCTCACGATGCCGGAATGGCTGGCCGTAGCGGCGACGCTCGTGCTGGCTGCCTTTGTCGGGCTGCGACTGGTCGGCAGCAATGTCAGCTATCCGTCGCTTGCCGACGAAATCGTGGCGCACCTGGATCACGAACCGTACGCGCTGCGTGTGACCGACAAACCCGTCGACGCGAGGCGCCTCGCGAAGGTCGTGCCCGCGAACGTGGCGGCGATGAACCACGACGCCGGCCTGATCACGTATGCGCAGACCTGTGTGATCCACGGCAGGAAGATCCCGCACCTGGTTATCCAGGGGGAACGAGGTCCGGTGACGATCCTGTTGCTGCCGGACGAGGCGGTCGAATCTGCCGTGCAGATCGAAGGTGAGGGCATCAACGGCATCATCCTGCCGATCGGAAACGGCAGCGTCGCCATCATCGGCGAGCGCGACGAGGAACTCGCGAATATCCAGCAGAATGTAGTGAATTCAGTAACGTGGAGCACCTGACGCTCCGTGTTAATGACAACCGTGCCCGGCCTTGGGCAAACAACTTAGGAGAGAAGATCATGTCGGAAAAGAAAGTCGTAAAACCCGTCGCTTTGGCTGTAGGCGCTGCCCTGGCCAGTTCATTTGCCATCGGCGGCGTTGCAAACGCTGATACCGTCGACAACCCGTTTGCCATGTCGGCACTGAGCGCCGGCTACATGCTGGCGGCCGGCGAAGGCTCCTGCGGTGGCGACAAGGAAGGCGAAGGCAAGTGCGGCGGTGACAAGGAAGGCGAAGGTTCCTGCGGTGGCGACAAGGAAGGCGAGGGCAAGTGCGGCGAAGGTTCCTGCGGCGGCGACAAGAAAGACGGCGAAGGTTCCTGCGGCGGCGACAAGAAAGACGGTGAAGGCTCCTGCGGTGACAAGAAAGACTGATCCACGCAAGAGCAAAGACAGGCCCGCGCATCGCGCGGGCCTTTTTTTTGCCTGCGGGAGCGTTTCTCGAACACCGATCGCGCGCCGAGGCGCGCTCCTACAGGGGGGGGCGGCACGCCTGTAGGAGCGGTTCTCGAACCGCGACAGATTGTGGTTCATCGGCCGAGTTTGCGCCTGCGGGAGCGTTTCTCGAACACCGATCGCGCGCCGAGGCGCGCTCCTACAGGGGGGGCGGCACGCCTGTAGGAGCGGTTCTCGAACCGCGACAGATTGTGGCTCATCGGCCGAGAAAATGTGGCTGCGGGAATGTCCGCGCCCTGCTAGATTTCAGAAATGACAAAAAAGATCACGCGCTGTAAGTGGGCGGAAGGCGTCAGCCTCGATTACATCGAGTACCACGACAAGGAATGGGGCGTGCCCGTCTACGACGACCGGGTGCAGTTCGAGTTCCTGCTGCTGGAGGGCGCACAGGCGGGGCTGAGCTGGTCTACGATCCTCAACAAGCGCGAGGGCTATCGGAAGGCCTTCGCCGACTTCGACGTCGAGAAGGTCGCGCGCTTCACGAAGAAGCGCGTGGAAAAGCTGCTCGGCAATCCGGCTATCGTCAGGAACCGGCTCAAGGTCGAGTCCGCCGTGAGCAACGCGCAGGCGTTCCTGCGCGTGCAAGAGGAGTTCGGCAGCTTCAGCAAGTACATCTGGGGTTTCGTCGATGGCGCGCCGGTCCAGAACAGGTTCAGGAAAGACGCCGATATCCCGGCCACCTCACCGGAATCGGATGCGCTGAGCAAGGACCTCAAGAAACGCGGCTTCCGCTTCGTCGGCAGCACGATCGTCTACGCACACATGCAGGCAACCGGCCTCGTGAACGATCATGTGGTTGGCTGCTTCCGTTACCAGCCCTGTGCCCGGCTCGCCAGGAAGAAGTTTCGCTAGCTTTGCAGGGCGGGGCGACCCGCGTCCTGCCAGCCTCAGTTGCCGATCGTGATCAGCGTGAGCCCGCCAAGCCCCTGCGGCGTGTTGTGGGATATGCCGCCGAGGTAGATCGTGTCGGATACCAGGTTCGCCCAGTTGACCGTCACCGTCTCCGTCGCACCCGAATTGACGAAAGGCGGCCCGCTTGCCGTCATGTTGCCCCGGTCGTCGACGATGCCGACAGCCCAGGCGAGCATGGTGTAGTTGGTACCCGGCTGGCTGTTGGACGGATCGGTCTCGTATCCGTGCACGAGTGCGCCATAGCAGCCGGCCGGCGGCCTGAACACGTTTACCTGCTCCTCCGAGGTCGGCCCGCCGCTCTCGGTTACCCGTGTGCCGCGGAAGTCGAGCGGGTTGCACGCGCCGGGCTGGTAGTAGAGATACAGGTCGAGATCGTCATTGCCTTCCGTCAGTGCGTCGAACAACGACACCCTCAGGTACAGCTGCCCGTCCGGCACGTCGATGAGATGCGCTGTTACTCCGTTACCGGAACGGAATGTGAAGGTCTTGGTCGGGTCGTTGTCGACGAAGCCGTTGATCACGAGCGGCAGGCGTAAACCGTGAACGCCCGGCACATAGCTGCCGGTGTAGCCGAACTCGACGGGGAAGCTGACGCTGCCGCTGCCGCCGAAGCTGGTAACTTCGGCCGGTGCCGTCAGCGACACGGGCTTCACCGCGATCGTGCTGTAGACCGAGTGATCGTTGCTGCTCCATGTCAGCGAGCCGAATCGCCACAGGTCGAGCGGTCCCGACTCGTAGACGAGCGTGACGTCGAACGATGCGGTCTGGCCGGGCCCGAGAGACAGGTTCGACGGCACGACGCTGACACGAATTCCGGGCGGTGCGGCGACCGCAGCCACGAACGTCTGCGATTCGTCGCTGGCGTTCGTCACCCGGCGCGTGACTGTCTTCTCGTTGGCAAGTCGTGCCACGCCGATCGAGGGCTGGTTGAGGTCTTCCGGCGCGAACGAGACGCCCGCGTTTTCGAGTTCGTCACACCGTGCCTCCGGGACCGCCGGTGAATCGAAGCCGCAGGCGAACGCGTCGAACTCGCCGTCGCTGACGTCGTAAACGAGGCCGGGGTCGAGCGCGTCGTTCGGCACGATGTGCCCGGCGCCGTAGTCGAAAGGATTGGCGACACTCTCGCCGTCGGACTGCACCAGGTCCTGCCTGGCGCTGGTCATCAGCGCGGACTTGACCATCGACGGGCCCCACTCCGGCCGCGCCTGCATGAGCAGCGCGGCGACGCCCGCGACATGTGGCGTCGACATCGATGTACCGCTGAGATAGGCAAACGTCTCGTCGGGCATCGAATTCGCCGTCTCCGGTGTAAAGCCCGCGAGTATGTTGACGCCTGGCGCCGTGACGTCCGGCTTCACGACATCGTGGACGGGGCCGGGACCGCGCGCCGAGAACGTGGCCATCACGTTGCCGGTTTCCGGTTCGGTCAGCAGCAGGCTTTTTTCGAGCACGGCCGTGACGTCGTTGCCGGCTTCTATCTCGGCGACGATCAGGTTGCCGTCCGCCTGGCCGATCATGACCGCCGGGATGTCGACGAGCGCGGCGTTGCCGTTCATGACGATGGGGTCGCCGGCGATGCTGTACACGACCGCCGCAACGGCTCCCGCGTCCCCCGCGTTCTGGATCTTGAGGTCGAAGTTGCAACCACCGCGCTCGATGAAGGCGATGTTGCCGTTCATCTCCGTATCGTTGACGAGTGGTTCGCAGGCGTCCGCGGTGGTGCCGGTGCCGCTGGCATCGTTGTCGTCATCGGCGAGTATCAGTGGCGCCTCGATCGCGTCGCTGTCGCGCAGCGGCGGCGTGAAATTGGCCTCCTTGACGGCGTACTTGCCGGCAATCGCAGGCGGTTCGTTGATCTGCATCGCCTCGACGGAGGTTTCCCCGTCGCGCGTGGAGGCAGCGACCGTTATCGCCCAGGGCCCCCCGGCCGGCGAACCGATCGTGCCGAGGTTCGGGCCTTCATTACCGGCCGCAACCACTGCGAGCACGCCGGCTTTCGTCGCGTTCATCAGTGCGATGTCGTCCGGGGCGGTGATCTGCAGCATCGAGCTGCCGACCGAGTAGTTGATGATGTCGACGCCGTCTGCGACCGCACTGTCGATCGCGTTCGCCAGGTCGGAGGTATTGCAACTCGCGCGCGTGTCGCCGGGCCGGAGCCAGCAGGCCTTGTAAACCGCGACGCGTGCACGCGGCGCCACGCCCTCGACACCGCCGATCAGCGTGCCGAAGATGGACGCCTGCACGCGGTTGCCGGCAGCGATAGTCGCTGTATGCGTGCCGTGACCGTCGACGTCGCGCGCGGAGCGAATCTCACCGCTATCGATCGGCCCGGAATTCTCGGCGCCGGCGATGAAGTAGCGCGCGCCGATCAGTTTGTTGTTGCAGTGCGTTTCGTCGAAGTTCTCGCCGGTCTCGCAGATGCCGTTCCAGTTTTCCGGTGGCTCGAAGACGAGTTCGTCTTCGAGCTTGTCGAAGCGACGGCATAGCCAGCGCCCGAGAAAGGACACCTCGGCCCAGGCGCTCCGGCACAGGCGCGGCCGGTCGGCTTCCTTCGTGTCCGACATCGCCGGGTGCTCCGGGTAGATGCCGCTGTCGATGAAGCCGATGACGATGCCGTCGCCGTCCAGTCCCTCAGGGCCGCGCAGCCCGCCGTCCGAATCGAACAGCCCCAGGAAGCCGGGACTGAAATTGGTCGCGAGCGGCCGGATTTCGTCTTCCCAGACGTGCAGAACCTGCGGCATGTTCTCGAGCTTGTGCGCCTGGGTTGCGGTCATCTCCGCCGCAAAGCCGTTGAAGCCGTACAGGTAACTGTAGATTTTCCGGGCGCCGGGCGCGGCCTTCATGAGCAAATCGTCCTGCTCGGCGCGCAGCTTCTCGGTATAACTCGCGATCGCCGGACTGGCCTTGTTGAAACGCGTCCGCGCCGGCTTCTGCAGCACCACGGCCGCCGCAGGCTTGTTGAGTGTCGAGTGATAGGCCGCGGCCGACGGGTTGCGCAGCTGCACGATGTACACCCTGCGGGCGTCGGGGTCATCCACACCGGCAAGCTGCAGGCCGCGCGCGATGCCGGCATCGCGCAACGGCGAGTCGTTCGACGCCAGCGCGCTGACGGCAGCGAGCGACAGGAAAAAACCGGTGAGTAGCGTTATCAGTTTCACGGAGGTTCCGGCGCCCGACAGCCCGAATCGCCGTGTCAGTGCCGGTAAGCGACTGAGCGGCCGGGGTTTTTTCTCAAGCTACTTAAGAAGTATTTCCGAAGTGGTGGATTTTTAACGAAGTTACCACATTCGGGAATGGCGCCGCCAGCCGGGGAAAGCCACTTCAGTCGTTCAGGTAGCCCGCCATTTCCTCGTCCGTGTACTCGACGCCGAGGCCGAGCACCAGCCGATTGACGAAATTGAAATACGCGGTTATCAGCGTCAGGTCCAGGATATCCCGGTCGCCGAGGCCCACGGCACGGAGTTCACCGAGGTCCGATTCGGTCATGGCTTCCGGCGCGGACGTGAGTTTCTGGGCATGGCGGACGATATTGGACAGGCGCGGCTGCAGCGTCTCGAGTCCGTCCGCCGTGGTCAGCATCTGCAGCGCCTCCTCGTCCTTGATGAAATGCCGCAATGCCATGGCGTGATGATTGACGCAGTATGCGCAGTCGTTCTCGGCGGAAACGACGACGCCGATTGCCTCGCGCTCGGCGCGGCTGAGCCCCGATTTGCCGAACATCAGCGTCATGTACAGGTCCAGGTGCCCGGACATTGCCTCCGGGTTGAGGCTGTGAACCTTGAGGACGTTCGATATCTTGCCGCGTTTTTCGACCAGTTCTTCGTATATCTCGGCCAGGCGGCCATCGGCTTCGCCGACTTCGACTTCATCAATCCACGACATCGCTGCTCGCTACGGCGCTACCGCCGACATCTGCACAACCGGGATCCTCACGATACTCTATTAACTCGAAGGTGGCAGCGTCGTCGCCGAAAACGAAGATCCGGCAGCTGCCCCGTTCGGCCGGCAAGGACCACCGGGTGCCAGTTGCAACCTGCGCGCCAAGGCGATGATTGTCTCAGCGCGCCTCGAAGCGTTCGACGTTACCATTCACTTCGGCAAAAGAAAAATCGCGGTGTACGGGCATGTATACCCAGAGCGGGGTGCCGGTGTCGCAGTCACGGGGATTGTAAATTGTTGCCCCGGCGGTCATGGCGTCGTCGCCATTTTCTGGTTGCCCCTTACGATGCCCTGAGTGGGCGAATAGTTGCGCCGAATCGGCAAATCCACCCGAATACCAGGGGTTTACAACCAGTCGCGCGGGCGCAGGTAGTCGCTGTACAGCAATTCTTCCGCCGACCCCGGCTCGGGCCGCCAGTCGTATTCGTAGCGCACCCGGGGCGGCAGCGACATGAGTATCGACTCCGTGCGGCCACCCGATTGCAGGCCGAACAGCGTGCCGCGATCGTAAATCAGGTTGAACTCGACGTAGCGGCCGCGCCGGTACAGCTGGAACTCCCGCTGCCTTTCGCCGTAGCGGTGTTTGCTGCGCTTCCTGACGATGGGCGCGTAAGCCTTGATGAACGTATCGCCCACGGAGCGTACGAACTCGAAACTCCTGTCGAATCCCATGTCGTTCAGGTCGTCGAAGAACAGGCCGCCGACACCGCGCGTCTCGTTGCGGTGCTTGAGGAAGAAATACTCGTCGCACCACTGTTTGTACTTCGGGTAACGCTCTTCGCCGAAAGGATCGCAGGCGCGCTTCGCGGCTTGGTGCCAGGCGACGACATCCTCGTGAAACGGGTAATACGGCGTGAGGTCGAAGCCGCCGCCGAACCACCAGACGGGGTTGCTGTCTTCGTCTCCCGCGACGAAGAAACGCAGGTTCGCATGCGTCGTCGGCACGTAGGGATTCTCGGGGTGCAGCACGAGCGACACGCCCATTGCCTGGAATCCCTGGCCGGCCAGGTCGGGCCGTGACTTCGTCGCCGACGGCGGCAGCTCCGTGCCGAATACGTGTGAGAAGTTCACGCCGGCCTGCTCGAATACGCCGCCGCGCTTGAGCACGCGGCTCTCACCGCCACCGCCCCCCGGCCGGTCCCAGGCGTCGCGATGGAAGCGCTGTTTGCCGTCGAGCTGTTCCAGTTCGGCGACGATCTGATTCTGCAGAGACAGCAGATAGTCCCTGACTTGTTTGATGTTGCTCATGAATGTCCCGGTCTCAATACCCTGCCCGTTTCGAGTTCCCTGATTTCCGACGGCCCGCTGGCGGGTCCGCACTCGCCGGGGACGATGAAGTCTACAAGACGCCCGAAGTTGCGGTGCAGGATCAAGGAGTTCCGGGCGACGGGCCTGCCTGCGATATTCGCGCTGGTCGAGACGATCGGCATGTCCACCGCGTCACAAATCGCCGCCGCGGTTGGATTGCTCGTGATACGAACGGCAAGGCCGGGATTGTCGCCGGTGACGATGGCTGGCACTCGCGCCGCCGGGCCGACGATCCAGGTAATCGGCTGCCGCGGGTCGGGCTCGGGCAGCGCCCCGCGAACCGCGGGATCGATCCAGTCGTCCAGTTGCTGCGGCCGCGCCGCGATGAGTATCAGGCCTTTACGCGGGCTGCGTTGCTTGATCCAGAGGACTCTCTCGACGGCGTCGATATCGTCCGGAAGGCAGCCCAGGCCGAACACGCCTTCGGTCGGGTACGCGATGACGCCGCCACCCAGCAGTACCTCGGAAGCCAGCCTGGCAGCCATCATCATCGGTCTGTTCCGCTAATCAGCCGGTTTCTTTTTCGCGGCCTTCTTCCTGACCTTTTTCTTGGTCTTCTTCTTCGCCGCTTTCTTCTTTGCGGCTGCTTTCTTCGGCGCCTCGGCCGCAGCCGTTTTCTTCGTCGCTTTCTTCTTGCCGCGCCGCCCCCGCTCCGGTGCGGCAGCCAGCAACTCCTGGCACTCCTCGAGCGTCAGCGACTTGGGTTCGCGGTCCTTCGGCACGCGCGCGTTCTTCTTCTTGTTGGTGATGTACGGTCCGTAACGGCCGTTCAGGACCTGGATGCCTTCTGCCTCGAAGTCCTGGATGATGCGGTTCGCGTCCTCGATCTTCTTCTGCTCGATGAGTTCGAGCGCGCGCGGCAGTTCGATCGTGTAGGGGTCGTCGTCGCCGCGGATGGAAACGTATTTGTCGCCGTAACGAACGTAGGGGCCGAAGCGGCCGACGCTGGCCGAGACCGGCTGGCCGTCCGGGGTCTCGCCGAGCTTGCGCGGCAGCTTGAAGAGCTCCATCGCTTCCTCGAACGTGATGTCGTTCATCTTCTGGCCCGGCCTCAGCCCGGCGAATTTCGGCTTCTCCTCATCGTCCTTGGTGCCGATCTGGACGAATGGCCCGAAGCGGCCCATGCGTACCGTGACGGGTTTGCCGGTCTTCGGGTCGGTGCCGAGTTCGCGGGCCTGCGCGACCTGTTCGCGAGTGACCGAGGTTTCCTTCTCCTCGCACAATTTCTGAAAGGGCCGCCAGAAATTGTCCAGCAGCGGCACCCAGTCCTTCTCGCCCAGCGACACGGCGTCGAGATCGTCCTCGAGGCGTGCCGTGAAATCGTAGTCGACGTACTGTGTGAAGTGGTCGGTCAGGAAGCCGTTGACGATGCGGCCGATATCCGTCGGCAGGAATCGCTTGCCGTCCATCTCGACGTACTCGCGGTTCTTCAGCGTGGCTATGATGCTCGCATAGGTCGACGGCCGGCCGATCCCGTACTCCTCGAGCGCCTTGACGAGGCTTGCCTCCGTGAAGCGCGGCGGCGGCTCCGTGAAATGTTGCTCCGGGCGAAGCTCCTCGAGGTCGACGACGTCGCCTTCTGCGATGTCCGGCAAAAGCCGGTCGCCTTCGTCGTCTTTCGAATCGTCCTTGCCTTCCTGGTAAACGGCGATGAACCCGGGCTCGACGAGCACGGAGCCGTTTGCACGGAAGATATGGCCGGCATCCTCCGCGCCCGCCGCGAAATCGATCGCAACGGTATCGAACACCGCCGGGACCATCTGGCATGCCATCGTTCGCTTCCAGATCAGGGAGTACAGGCGGTACTGGTCGTCCTCGAGCACACCCTTGAGGTCGTCGGGATGGCGCGCGACGGAAGTCGGCCGCACGGCCTCGTGCGCTTCCTGCGCATTCTTCGACTTCGTCTTGAATTGTCGCCGTTCGTCCGGGACGTTCTGTTTGCCGTAGCGATCCGCGATGACCTCGCGTATCTCGTCGACAGCGATTTCGGCGAGGGTTACCGAATCGGTACGCATGTAGGTAATCAGACCGACATTGCCTTCGCCGGGGAGCTCGATGCCTTCGTAAAGACGCTGCGCGGTACGCATCGTGCGCTGCGTATTGAAGCCGAGCTTACGCGATGCCTCCTGCTGCAGCGTCGAAGTCGTAAAGGGCGGTGCGGGATTGCGGCGGCGCTGCTTGCGGGTAACGCTGATCGTTTTCAGCTTCCCGTCTGCCGCGTCGAGCACCGTTTTTTCCACCTCGCGTGCCGCCGCCTCGTTCTCGAAGCTGAACTGTTCGACCTTGTCACCCCTGTAGCGAACCAGGCGGGACGCGAACGGCTGCCGGTCCTTGCTCAGATCCGCCTCGATGCTCCAGTACTCGCGCGCCTTGAACGCTTCGATTTCGAGTTCGCGTTCGACGATCATCCGGAGTGCGGGGCTCTGAACCCGGCCTGCGGAAAGTCCTGGCTGGACCTTCTTCCACAACAAGGGCGACAGGTTGAAGCCGACGAGATAGTCGAGTGCACGGCGCGCCTGCTGCGCGCCCACGAGGTCGCCGGACAGATCGCGGGGATGCTCGACGGCCTCCTTTACTGCGTTCTTCGTGATCTCGTAGAAAACGACGCGATGCACGGGCTTGCCGTTCAGCGCACCTTTTTCCTTCAGTAGTTCGATCAGGTGCCAGGAGATGGCTTCGCCTTCGCGGTCCGGGTCCGTCGCGAGATACAGTGCGTCGGCCTTTTTCAGCGCCCGTACGATCGCGTTGACGTGTTTCTCACTGCGCTCGATGATCTGGTACTTCATCGCAAAATCGTTATCCGGATCGACGGCACCTTCCTTGGGCACGAGGTCGCGAACATGGCCATAAGACGCCATCACCTCGAAATCCTTTCCGAGGTATTTGCTGATGGTTTTCGCCTTGGCGGGCGATTCGACGATGACGAGATTCTTGGACATATAATGAAAAACCGCGGTCAGTGCCGCGGTTGAATTACATACTTCGTTGCAGCGTGTCAAGGAAAGGCGTTCCCCACGCGCTGGACAAACGAGTCAGTTCACCTCAATGAACGGCCCCCGTGTTTTCCTCGAAAACGAGATCTTCCATGCGCGCGTACGCCAGTTCCTGGCCCGGCTGGCTGAACAGGACCATCAGCACGACCCACTTGATCTGCTCGACGTCGATATCGGGCGCATCCAGCGCCAGCAGCCGGTCTACGAGGATCTCGCGCTGCGTCGGTGACAGTATTCCGATCTGCTCGAGGTAAGAAATATAGCCGCGGCAGGAAACGTCGAGCCGCTCCTGCTCCACGGCGTTGTAAACGCGGGTTCCGCGTGCCGTCTGCGAGTTGAAAGTCAGGTCTCGCTGATCTTCGGAAAGACATTCCAGCCAGTCGAGCGCGCGATCGATTTCCGCATCGCCGAAGCCGGCGCTCGCCAGTTCGCCGCGAAGCTCATCGTGATCAGGTTCCGGATCTTCGTCGGTGTCGACGTACGTTTCGAATAGATACATCAATACGTCGAGTACGTTTTCTTTCATGCCTGGAGCGGCTCCCTTGGTGGCTGGCGTTTGACTAAATATCTAGCTCAATACGGAGTAGCGTCCTCCGGACAGCTTCTCGATCTTTCCTTCAAGCTCCAGGATCAGAAGCATGGAGGAAACCTGATTAATCGTCAATCCAGAGCGCCCCACGAGCTCGTCGGCGCTTACGGGATCATGACCGAGCGCTTCGAGCAGTTTTACATACTCATCGTCCGCATCCTTGTTCATTCCAGGCGCCGCCGCCGTTTTGTCGCTCGCCTGCAGCAGGTGGCCCACGAGCGGCGCTAGTTCCGCAACGATATCGTCGGCGGCCTCGACCAGTTTTGCGCCCTCGCGGATGAGCTGATGACAGCCGCGCGACAGTGGATTGTGGATGGATCCGGGAATCGCGAAGACTTCGCGGCCCTGTTCCGCGGCCAGCCTCGCGGTGATCAGTGATCCGCTGCGTCGTGCGGCCTCGACGACGACCGTGCCGAGGCTGACACCGCTGATCAGGCGGTTCCTTTGCGGGAACAGCGCCCTGTTCGGTGCGGTACCGAGCGGAAATTCACTCACGAGCGCGCCCTGACCGGCAATATCGTGCGCGAGATCGCGGTTGACGGCGGGATACACGCGATCGATGCCGTGGCCGAGAAACGCAATCGTCGGAGCACCCGCCGCCAGCGCCCCGCGGTGTGCGGCGGTATCGATGCCCTGCGCGAGCCCGCTGACGATACAGAAACCGGCCCCGGCGAGGTGCCTCGCGAACTCGAAAGCGTTCTGCGCACCGCCCTTGGTGGGATTGCGGCTGCCGACGATCGCGAGAGCGGGCAGGTGCAGAACCTCCGGGTTGCCGATGATGAACAGCCGCTCGGGCGGTCCCGCGATGGCGGCCAGCAGGTCGGGGTAACGGTCATCCCCGAGTGTCAGCAGGTGGCGGTTCTCTTGTTGTAACCACTCGTTCTCGTCCACCGCGAATCCCGCATCGTGTGCCAAGGTCGGTGAATCATACCGCGGCGGCGATGCGCCGCGTCACGATCATTCTCGGCGCATCGCGCAAAAAAAACGGCGCCCGAAAGCGCCGTTTTGCCGTTATCGAGGAACCCGGGTCAGGTCGGGTTACGCACGCTGTCGTGTATGTGGATCGCCTGCGTGGCCTCCATAACCAGGCCGTAGCCGATGCGGTCATACACCTTGAAGACCATCAGTGTGCCGGCCTCCTCGTCGGGAAGGCGAACCTTACCGCCACCGAAGCGGTCCTTTATGGTCTCGCCCGTCTGGAATACGGTCAGCACGTCGCCCACCGAGAGACCGTCCCGCGAGCCGCGATTCAACACGACAACATGATACTGGCCGATCTGGGTGACGCCACCCACGACCGAGATAATACGACCGTCGATGGGGCTGCTCGGCGCACGCGGGTAAAAGTTCAGCGGGATGTCCACCGCCTCGGGAATAAGCTTGTCGCCGGGTACGGCTTCCTGGCTGGTGTCCGTCAAGGCGACCGTTGCCGGGTCGCCCGTGCGGCGCAGGGTCCCCTCGCCGATAAACTTGCCCTGGTAGCCGATGAGCTTGTTGTCGTCAGGGTCGATCAGGGGTTCACCAACTTCCACGACGTTGAACCGCGAACCCAGCGCGGCGTCATCGAGCCCGCGGGCATAGACCACGTTGCCGGCGGCCGCGATGAGATGATCACCGCGCGTTTCGAGCAGATACGGCAGCCGATCGGTCTCGCGCTTCTCCAGCACCGCGCCGCTCGACAGGAATGCCGAAACGGATTCGTACGGGATGCTGGTTACCGCCTGCGTGATCGGCGAGACGCGAGCCTGCGGCGAGAGCCGGTAGGTCGACGCGCGCACGTTGGTAACGCGGGGCTGTCCGTCGATGTAAACGAGAGCGAGTACATCGCCGGGATAGATAAGGTGTGGGTTCTCGATCTGGGTGTTGATGTGCCAGATCTCCGGCCAGAACCAGGGGTCCTTGAGGAACGTTGCCGCGATATCCCACAGCGTATCGCCAACCTTTACCACGTACTCGTTGGGGTGGTTGTCCGCGAGCGGCACGGGCTGGCTGACGCGTTCGACGACGGGACCGCTGTATTCGGGAACGGACGACTGCGATGAACTGTCATAGCTCGGTGGCGGCGCGCTGGCCGGCGTCGGAACCGCGGGTTCGTCGTCGCCCGCGAACGGGTTCAGGGAGCAACCGGCCAGGGTGGCAGCCAGCGCAACAGCGGTGAGCCGAATGAAGGTGTTCAGGCTTTGTGTGCGGGGGACCATAATTCGCGGGTGCTCCATATTTGCGGTTTCAAACCGGGCCTGTCGCGGCGTTGCTATAATATGTCGTTCCGGCACTGCCACGGCTGCCAATTACGTCACATTTCCGGCCCAAGAGGCGCCCGGAGACGCCGTATGATTGGCTGCATTTTCTGAAACTTATTCAATTAAGTCAAACATTTAGAGAATTTTTGTAGATTTTGACGCGAGATCCGGGTGGAATAATTATGTCCTCAGGGGGTCATAGTGACCAAAGCAACCCGGAAATTGCCGCAGGCGAATTATGGCAAAACTGACAATTCTTGAATTTCCTGACCCGCGATTACGCAAGAAGGCGGTGCCCGTCGACGTGGTCGACGACGAGTTGCGCACGCTGATCGACGACATGTTCGAGACCATGTATGACGCGCCGGGCATCGGCCTCGCGGCCACGCAGGTCGACGTGCACCGGCGCCTGCTGGTTGCGGACGTGTCGTCCGAAAAGGACGATCCGCACGTCTTCATCAACCCGGTCATCGTCGAGAAAGACGGTGTCACGGTTACGGAAGAAGGTTGCCTGTCGGTTCCCGGGTATTACGAGGAAGTGAAGCGTGCGGAGCACATCCGCGTGCGCTATCTCGATCGGGACGGCCGCGAATGCGAGGGAGAATTCGAGGGGCTGCTGGCCGTTTGCGTGCAGCACGAAATCGATCACCTCGACGGCAAGCTGTTCGTCGACTATCTGTCCGAAGCGAAGCGCAGCCGCATTCGCAAGAAACTCGAAAAAGAGCGGCGCCAACAGGCGGCCGCCGTGGTTGCCTGAGCGTCCCCCGCCAATAGCCGAATCCGATCATGAGCGATAGCAGGGTGCTGTTTGCCGGTACGCCGGAGTTCGCGCTCGCGTCGCTCGAGGCACTGACGCGTGCCGGCATCGTACCGCTCGCGGTATTGACGCAGCCGGACCGCCCGGCCGGGCGCGGCAAGCGGCTCACCGCGAGCCCGGTCAAGCAGTTTGCGCTCGAGCAGGGCATCGACGTGTTGCAGCCGGCGACGCTGAAAGACCCGGACACGGTTACGCAGGTCGCCGCGTTCGAGCCGGACATCCTGGTCGTCGCCGCGTACGGGCTGATCCTTCCGCAAAGCGTTCTCGATATCCCGACGCGGGGCTGCCTCAACGTGCACGCGTCGCTGCTGCCGCGCTGGCGCGGCGCGGCGCCGATCCAGGCCGCGATACTCGCCGGCGACGCGGAGACCGGCGTCAGCCTCATGGCGATGACCGCCGGGCTCGATTGCGGGCCGGTCTACGTGGAGGAAGCGCTCGCCATCGGTCCCGACGAAACGGCCGGTGACCTGCACGATCGTCTCGCGTCGCTCGGCGGGGAACTGCTGGTGCGTCACTTCGATGCGATCCTGGGCGGTGACCTCGAAGCGGTTGAGCAGGATGACTCGCGGGCCACCTATGCCGGGAAGATCAGCAAGCAGGATGCGCGGCTGGACTGGCGGCAGCCGGCCGAGGTGCTGCAGCGCCAGGTGCGAGCCTACAACCCGGTTCCCGGCGCCTTTTTCCTGTTCGACGACGCGCCGATCAAGTGCTGGCGTGCGAGCGTCGTCGCCGGCAGCGAGCAGGCGGTAGCGGGCGAAGTGTTGTCCGCAGGCCGCGACGGCATCGTCGTTGCTTGCGGCCGGCAGGCACTGCGGCTCGACAGCCTGCAGCGTCCCGGCAAGCGCCCGGTGACCGCGGCCGAGTTCGCCGGCGCGGTGGCGATCGCCGGCCGGCACCTGGGCTGACCGGGATGTCTGCCAACCGCCAGGGCGCGCGACTCCGTGCTGCAGCCGCGGAAGTCGTCGATGCCGTCGTTCGTTCCGGCAAATCCCTGGACACGGCGCTGCCGGCTCACGAGTCGCAGGTGGCCGGCGACGATCGTGCATTGCTGCGGCTGCTTTGCTACGGGACCCTGCGGCGCCACTGGCGCCTGCAATTCTGGATCGGGCAACTGCTGGAGCGGCCGCTGAAGCCGAGGGACGGCGTGATCAATGCGCTGCTCGCCATCGGCCTCTACCAGCTGGCGGAGACCCGCATACCCGATCATGCCGTGGTATCGCAGACGGTCGAAGCGTCACGCCTCCTGCGCCGGCCGAAGCTCGCGGGCCTGTTGAATGCCGTCATGCGGCGCTTCCTGCGCGAAGACATTGCGTCGACCGAGCCGGACAGTGCAGAGGCCGTGCACGATCATCCGCAGTGGCTGATCGACGCAATCCAGCACGACTGGCCCGGTCACGGTGACGGCGTCCTCGCGGCGAACAATGCGCGGGCACCGATGTGGCTGCGGGTCGACGCGTCCCGCGCGACGGCCACAGAGTATGTGCAACAGCTCGCCGAAGCCGGGATCGCGGCGGACCCCTGCGACGCGGTCGACGGCGCGGTGAGGCTCGCCGAGCCGGTACCCGTGGCCGACCTGCCGGGCTTTGCCGACGGGCTGGTCTCTGTGCAGGACGCGGCGGCACAGCTCGCTGCACCGTGGCTGCTGCAGGGGCGCGGCGGCCGTGTGCTGGACGCCTGCGCCGCGCCGGGCGGAAAGAGCGGGCACCTGCTGGAGCTCGGCGGCGCGTCGCTCGACCTGACCTGTGTGGACCGGGACCCGGAGCGGCTGCGCGCGGTCGAGGACAACCTCCGCCGTCTCGGCCGGTCTGCGACGCTCGTTTGTGGCGATGCATCAACGCCACAGGACTGGTGGGACGGGTCGGCCTTCGACGCCATCCTGCTGGACGCGCCGTGTTCGGCAACCGGCGTCATCCGCCGCCACCCGGACATCAAGCTGCTGCGCCGCGCCGCGGACATCGCGCCGCTCGCGGGCCTGCAGCGGAGCCTGCTCGACAGCGCCTGGCCGCTGCTGGCGGCCGGTGGCCGGCTGCTGTACGTAACCTGCTCGGTGCTCGCTGCCGAGAACGACGAGGTGCTTCGTCCGTTTCTCGAGGCGACGCCGGATGCACGGGAGAACGATGCGTTGCAAAATAACAACATCCGCGATGTAATGCAGCGCAAGGCGTGTGGATTCCAGGTTCTGCCCGGCACCGCGGACATGGACGGTTTCTATTACGCCTGCCTCGAAAAGGCTGGCTGAGCGGACATGTCGACACCACGAGAGCAAGGGCTGGGCGGAACCCTACGCGGCGCACTGATCGCGGCCTGCCTCTCGTTGCTCTGCAGCGTCGCCCTGGCCCAGGATCCGGTGGAGCGCGCCGGGTACTTCGAGGTCCGTTCGGCCTCGACCGAACTCGCCGGTGGCGTCCACATGCTCGATGCGCGGTTGCAGCTGGTGCTCTCCAGCGAGGCGCTCAATGCACTCAACAGCGGCGTGCCCCTCACGATAGAACTGCAGATGCAGGTCATCCGCTCACGGCGCTTCTATCTCGACGCCGTCGATGCCGAGCTCGCGTTCCGCTTCGAGCTCGAATACCGGCCCATCAGCCAGCGTTACATCGTGCGCAACCTCAACAGCGGCGACCAGGACTCCTTCGCAACCCTTTATTCCGCACTCAACAACCTGGGCCGTGTGCAGCGTTTGCCCGTCATCGACGAATCGCTGCTCGTCCCCAACCGTGATTACCGGGTCCGGCTTCGGGCGCTGCTGGCGACGGAGCAGTATTCCGCGCCGCTGCGGCTTCTTTTCTTCTGGCGCGATGAGTGGCAGCTCAAGAGCGATTGGTACGAATGGAAACTCGGACGATAAAGCGCGCCTTCATCGGCCTCCTCGCGGCAGGCGGCGTGCTGCTGTCGCTGTCCGCGCTGTTCCTGCTGAGCGTTACCGCGCAGAACTCGGACGACTTCGATCGTCTTCACAACGTCCTGGTCAGCGTGAATATCGCGGGCGCGATCCTGTTGCTCGTACTGCTCGTAGGCAACCTGATCCGGCTGCTGCGCGACTACCGGGACAACGTCCCCGGCGCGAGACTCAAGGCCCGCATGGTGGGCATGTTCGTGGGCCTCGCGGCGCTGCCGTTGTTTGTCGTCTTCTACTTCGCGGTGCAATACATCAATCGCGGCATCGATTCCTGGTTCGACGTCGAGATCGAGGACGGGCTCGGCAGCGCCATCGAAGTGGTGCAGGCCGTCTTCGAAGTGCAGATGCGCGAGAATCTCGCGTCGACGCGCCAGATCGCGGAGCGACTGGCGGCGGTGCCGGAGCGGCGTTTCGTGTTTGAACTCAGCATGCTGCGCAGGGAGGCCGGCGCCAGCGAGATGACGCTGTTCGGTAACAACGCGCAGATTCTCGCAACCAGTTCCGACCGGTCCACCGCGAGTCTCCCGAGGCCGCCGATCGACGTGCTGGCGATGCTGACGATCGACAGGCCCAATCACGTCGCCCTGGATGAGAACGAAAAAGGCCTTTACGAAATTCGTACGGCCGTACTGTTCACACCGCGGGGCCGCAGGGAGCCGGTCGGCATGCTGCAGGCACATTTCCCCACGACCGAGCGCGTCAGTCGCCTGGCATCGAGTGTCAGCGATGCGCAGACCGGCTACGAACGACTGGTGTTCCTGCGCGAAGGGCTGAAGGTGACCTTTACGCTGACACTGACCGTCGTGCTCATGTTGTCACTGCTGGCGGCCATCTATGGCGCCCTGATGCTGTCGCGGCGGCTGGTCGCGCCGATCCAGGACCTCGTCGCCGGCACGCGCGCGGTGGCCGCGGGTAACTTCGATACCAGGCTGCCCTCGCCGTCGCGCGACGAGATCGGCTTCCTGATCAACTCCTTCAACGACATGACCCAGCGGCTGGCGGCAGCCCGTCGCGAGACGCGCCTCAGCCAGGCCCTGGTCGAGGCGGAGCGCGCCAACCTCGAGGTCATACTGGCACGCCTGTCCACCGGGGTGGTCGCGATCGACCCCGACCTGCGCATCCGCACGGCGAACCAGGCCTCCGGGGCGATCCTCAACGTGGATCTCGAGGCGCGCGCCGGCGAATACCTGCCCGATATCGCGCGCAACGAACCGCTGCTCGAGCAATTCGTCGACGTCGCGCGCGTCCACCTCGACGCCGGCGAGACGGAATGGCGCGAGCAGATCGTGCTGCGCGGCGAGGTCGGCCGGCGCGTGCTCACCTGCGCGTGCACCGCGTTGCCGGGAGAGGGCGACCAGGCGGGCGGCTACGTGGTCGTGTTCGACGACATCACCGGCTTGCTGCAGGCGCAGCGCGACGCCGCCTGGGGCGAGGTGGCGCGCCGGCTGGCGCACGAGATCAAGAACCCGCTGACGCCCATCCAGCTGTCGGCGGAGCGGCTGCGCCGCAAGTACCTCGACACGATGTCGGGCGAGGAGGCGCAGATTCTCGATCGGGCCACGCACACGATCGTGCAGCAGGTCGAGGCAATGAAGGAGATGGTCAACGCCTTCAGCGATTATGCGCGGGCGCCGGACATGGACATCAATCGCTTCGACCTCGACAAGCTCGTCCACGAGGTTGTCGACCTGTACCGGTCGCAGGAAAGCGACGTCAAGATCGTCGTCACCTCGGATCCGACGATGCCGCTGCTGGAAGCCGACGAAGGGCGGGTGCGGCAGATACTGCACAACCTGCTGCGCAACGCCATGGAGGCGCTCGAGCAGACGGCTGACCCGAGGATCGATGTGCACGCGAGCGCCGCCGAGTTCGGCGGCATCGAGTTCGCGCAGATCAAGGTCGAAGACAACGGGCCGGGTTTCGATACCGTCGCCATCGCCCAGGTTTTCGATCCGTACGTAACGACCAAGCCCAAGGGAACCGGGCTAGGACTGGCCGTGGTCAAGAAGCTGGTCGAGGAACACGTGGGATCGATCCTCGCCGAAAACAGGAAAGACGGGGGTGCGATCATCAGCATCCGTCTGCCAATCAACGAGGCGGCCCGCGAGGCGATGATCGCGAAAGGAACCAGCCGTACTGAGAACAGGAGAGAAAGAGCATGAGCAGTGCCCAGGTGCTCGTGGTCGATGACGAAGCTGACATTCGCGCATTGATCCAGGAAATTCTGTCCGAGGAGGGTTACGGCGTGACCGTGGCAGCCAATGCCGAAGAGGCGCGGTCCGCACGCGGTAACGACAACTTCGACCTCATACTCCTCGATATCTGGATGCCGGATACCGACGGCATCACGCTGCTGCGCGAGTGGTCCGACCAGGGCGACCTGAAGTGCCCGGTGGTGATCATGTCCGGACACGGCACCGTCGACACGGCGGTGGAAGCGACCCGGCTCGGCGCGCACGACTTCGTGGAGAAACCGCTGTCGCTCGCGAAACTGTTGCGCACCGTGGAGGGTGCACTCGATACCGCGGGCAGGCAGGCGGGCGCCGCCCGCGGCACGCTGCCGCCGCTACTCGCCCCCGTCGGCCGCAGCGCCCTGATGCAGGCTTTGCGCGACAAGGTCAAACAGTACGCGAGGCACGATGCTGCAGTACTCATCAGCGGCGAGCCTGGCACCGGCCGCAGCGCGTTCGCGCGCTACCTGCATGCCCTGAGCGGGCGTGCGGATGGGCCGCTGATCGACATCACCGGGGCCTCGCTGACCGACGACAACGTCGAGGAGAGCCTGCTCGGCAGCGAGCAGGATGGCGAAGTCCACATGGGCGCGTTCGAAAAAGCCAGCCAGGGCACGCTGATCATCGACGAACTGACGGACCTCGGCACAGCCGCCCAGCGAATCCTCTTCAGCGTGCTCGAGGACGGGCGCTTCACGCGCAAGGGCGGCAGCAGCCCCGTCCGTCTCGATGCCCGCGTGGTCGCGACCCTGCGCGCGGACTACGAGGAACTGGTGCGTTCGGGCGAACTGCGCCGCGACCTGATCGCGAATCTCGGCGTCCTGACACTACGTGTGCCACCGCTCCGCGAGTATTCCGAAGACGTGCCGGAACTGCTCAACTACTACGTGGACAAGCTTGTGGATTCCGAAGGTCTCGGCTTCCGTCGCTTCAGCGTCGCCGCGCAAAACCGGCTGCGCAACTACCCGTGGCCGGACAACGTGCGGGAGCTCAAGAACCTGGTTCGACGGCTGCTGATGTCGGAAACCGACGAGGACATCTCACTCGCCGAAGTCGAAGCGGAAATCTCGGCCGCGGCGCCCGACGACGAACCGCTCGTCAAGCAGGACCTGCTGGCGCTGCCGCTGCGCGAGGCGCGGGAACAGTTCGAACGCGCCTACCTGCAACAGCAGCTCGTGCTCTGTGACGGCAAAGTGGGGCAGCTCGCGAAGCGCGTCGGCATGGAGAGAACCCACCTCTATCGAAAACTTCGGTCACTGGGCGTGGATTTCAAATCGGTCGGCGGCGACGATTAGAGTTGTAGGAGCGCGCCTCGGCGCGCGATCGCGGTTCAAGAGCCGCTCCTACAGCTCGAAAAGACGTACCCGCAGCCCGCCCCGGTGAGGTCATTCATGGCCGGCCTGCAATACGGCCGACAGCGATTACTGGTCGTCGTCGAAGCTGCGGCGCATGACGGTCGGTCGGTCGGCGGGCGTGACACGGCCGTCCGGATGGAAGTTCAGCCCCGGGTTGCCGAAGTCCTCGATACTCAATCCGCGAATCATCTTCAGGGCACGGCCCTGCGGGTCGAGCGAGGGACCGGCCGGCCGCAACTGGCGGGTGGAGATGATCTCGCCCTCGACGAAGCGGCCTTCCTCGTCGAGGGTTGCAACCAGTATCGGCGCGATTCCCTTGATGCCGGCGACGCTGATCCCGTAATAGGTTGCGAAGTTGCCGAGGCTGTAGGCAATCAGACGCTCGTTGTAGCGCTCCATGGCGCGCACGACATGCGGGTCCGTGGCCGATCACGAGGTCGGCACCAGCGTCCACGACCATGCGTGCAAAACGCACCACGTCGCCGCGCGGTTCGCCGTAGTACTCCTCGTCGGCAAACGGCAGCCGGGTCACGTCCTGGCCCTCCGCGCCGCCGTGGAAGGAGACGATGACGATGTCGTGCGTCGCGGCAAAGTCGCGCACCGTCTGCTCCGAAAGCGCGTAGTCCAGCAGCATGTTCGAGTTCTTGGTCACCGCGTACGCCAGCACCGCGATGCGCAGTCCCTTCGCTTCGAAGCTCGCAAAGTCGCCTTCCCTTCCGGAATGGTGGATGCCCGCGCTCGCGAGCGCCTGCATCGTTGCCGTGCGGCCTTCCTCGCCGAAGTCCCGTGCGTGGTTGTTGGCGAGACTCAGCACGTCGAAGCCGGCGGCGCGGTAGTGGAACGCGTAGCGGCTGGGCGACCGGAACAGGTAGCAGGCCTTCGGATTGCTGCACTTCTTGCCCGGCTCGCCGCCGTCGACGAGCACGCCCTCGAGGTTGCCGAAAGCGAGGTCGGCGGACCAGAGCCAGGGCGCCACGCCGGCGAGGAAGCCGATGCCATCATCGTCCGGCAGGTGGTTCTCGGGATAGTCCGTGCCGATCATCATGTCGCCGACCGCGGCGATACTGATTTTCGTGGGCGCCCGTCGTACCGGCTCGGCCGGCGCGGCGGGCTCTTCGACGGGAGGCAACTCCGTTGCCGCCGGTTCCGGTGGCGGCAGCGGCGCGGTCGTCGAGCAGGCCCCGAGCCAGGCCAGCACGACCACCGCCAGGCTGCGTCGCAGGCTACTCACCGAGGCGAATACGGATGGCGTCTATCTTTGCTGCGCGCAGGCGGCTGCGCAGCAAGTTGAGTTCGTCGAGGTCCTCGGTCGGGCCGATACGCACGCGGTGGTAGGTCTTGTCGTCGATCGTCACGCGCTGGATGGTCGATTCGATGCCCTGCAGCGCGAGCTCCGCGCGGCGCCGGTCGGCATCCTCGTAACGCGTGAACGAGCCGGCCTGCAGGATATAGAGACCGGGCATCACGACCGCACGCGGCTCCACCTCCGGCGTGACGTCGGTCTCCTGCTCGGGAATGACAACCTCGAAATTCGGCAGCATGTCGTAAAAGGTGAAGCGGCTCTCCTGCGGCGCTTCCGCCGGTTCCTGTGGCGCTTCCTTCCTGGCGGGCGCCTCGCCATTGTCGTCGATGGCGCTCTCGAGGCTGGCGGGCTGCCTTGCCGCGGCCTGCGGCGGTGATGGCTGTGTGTCGCGTACGAAAATCGCGAATGCGACGGACAGGCCGATCGCCAGTCCGAAGAGCATCCAGATCCAGCCGGGGTATTCCTGCTTCCGGCTCGGCGTCCTGCGCCGCTTGCTGCGTTTCTTCGTCATTACATCGAGTCGGGTGCGGATACGCCCAGGATCGCGAGGCCGTTGGCAATCACCTGTCGGGTCGCCGCGCACAGGCACAGGCGCGCGTCTCGCAGCGCGTCGTCGCCAACAATGAAGACGTGGGCGTTGTAATAAGTATGGAAGTCGTTGGCCAGGTCGCGCAGATAATGGACCAGGTGCTGTGGTGCGAGATTGACCGCGGCCAGGTCAATGACTTCCGGATACCGGCTGAGCGTCGTCATCAGGGCTTTTTCCTGCGGCTCCTCCAGCAGGGCGAGGCTGGTGCAGCGGTCCGCGCCTTCCCAGGTGTAATTCTTCTCCTCCAGCTGGCGGAACACGCTCGCGATGCGCGCGTGCGCGTACTGGATGTAATACACGGGGTTGTCGTTGGACTGGGACTTCGCGACGTCGAGGTCGAAGTCGAGGTGCTGGTCGTTGGAGCGCGATACATAGAAGAATCGCGCCGCATCGTTGCCGACTTCGGCCCGCAATTGCCGCAGGGTGTCGAACTCGACCGCTGCGCGTCGACATCTGCACCTTCTTGCCGCCGCGGTAAAGCGCGACGAACTGCACGAGCGGCACTTCGAGGTCCTCGGCCTTGTAGCCCATGGCCGCGAGGCCGGCTTTCACTCGCGTCACGTAACCGTGATGGTCCGCGCCGAGAATGTCGATCAGTCGGTCGAAGCCCCGCTCGCGCTTGTCGAAATGATAGGCGATGTCGGATGCGAAATAGGTCCTGGCGCCGTTCTCGCGCACGACCACGCGGTCTTTCTCGTCGCCGAAATCGGTCGCCCGAAACCAGGTGGCGCCGTCCTTCTTGTACAGCATGCCGCGTTCCTCGAGCACGGCCAGTGCCTCGTCGATGCGATGGCTCTTCGTCAGGCTCTGCTCGGAAAACCAGCGATCGAAGGTGACGCCGAACTCCGCCAGGTCGTCCTCGATGTCGTCGCGAATGCTGTCGAGCGATTGTTGCCGGACGCGATCGAAGCCGTCTTCACCGAGCAGTTCCTTCGCGCGGGTGATCAGCGCGCCGATGTGCGTTTCCTTGTCGCCCTCCGGCGCGTCCGCAGGAATACCGTCGAGCACCGCGGCGGCGTCCGCGACATCGATGTCGTCGGTATTGATCGCGGCGGCGATGTCGCGGATGTAGTCGCCGCGGTAGCCGGCCGAGGGAAACGCAATGGTCGTGCCGCGAGCTTCCAGCCAGCGCAACCAGACGCTGACGCCGAGGATGTCCATCTGGCGGCCGGCGTCGTTCACGTAGTACTCGCGGTAAACCGGGTAGCCGACGGTTTCGAGCAGGTTGCCCACCGTCGCGCCGTACGACGCATGCCGGCCGTGGCCAACGTGCAACGGGCCGGTGGGGTTCGCGGACACGAACTCGAGCAGGACGCGGGGCGACGCTTGGGCGCATGCCGGCCGTAGTCCTCGCCGCTGCCGAGGATTGTGCGTATCTCCGCATGAAACGCCGCCGGGCTCAGGTAGAAGTTGATAAAACCCGGGCCCGCGATCTCGACTTTCTCCAGTTGATCGGTTTCGGCAATTTGTTCGACGATGGCGGCGGCGAGATCGCGCGGGCTGCGCCGTGCGGGTTTCGCGAGCCGCATCGCGAGGTTGGACGCAAAGTGTCCATGCGCGGCGTCGCGCGTGCGTTCGATCGTGCTTTCAGCGGCAACGCCGCTGGCGGCGTCGGCGAGCTCGGGCAGGCGGGACAGGGCGTCCTCGAGGAACTTTGCAATCGCGGATTTCATGGGGCTGGGGCTTGCAGGCTGGAGCGCTTTACGGGCTGACTCGTTGAAGAGCCGGCGATTCTACCCGGTTATTCGCTCTCGCGCCCAGTCGGTCGGACAGGACGCTCTAAAACAACTCGACCGGGTCGACGTCGATGGACCAGCGAACCTTGCGTGCCGACGGGTCGGCCTCCAGCAAAGGCCGCAACTCCCGCAGTACCCCGTGCAACAGGCGGCGATCGGTGCTCTGCAGCAGCAGCTGGGCGCGGTAGCGTCCGGCACGGCGCGCCATCGGCGCGTCGACGGGGCCGAGCACCCGGAGGCGGCCTCCCGCGAGCCGCCCGACGAAGCCGGCGGCGACGTCGAGGAATGCATGCGCATCGCCGCGGCGCGTCGCAGCAGAGCGCAACAACGCGAGCCGCGAGAACGGTGGCCAGTTCGATGCACGGCGCTCTTCGAGGGCGTCCTGCGCGACGCGAGGGTAGCCGCCTTCGATCAGGCGCTGCCAGAACGGGTGCGCCGGAAACGCCGTCTGGATGATGACTTCGCCGACCCGGCTCTCGCGGCCGGCGCGGCCGGCTACCTGGATGATCGACTGCGCGAGGCGCTCGTCGCTGCGGAAGTCGGTGCCGAACAGCCCCTGGTCGGCATTGACGATGCCCACCAGCGTCAGTTTCGGGAAATGATGGCCCTTGGACAGCATCTGCGTGCCCACCAGTACGTCGGCATCGCCGCTCGTCGCGCGCTGTAACGCCTCGTCCATGGCGCCCTTGCGCTGCGTGCTGTCACTGTCGATGCGCATGACGCGCCGATCCGGATAGCGGCGCACGAGTTCGTCCTCCAGGCGCTGCGTACCCTCGCCGAGGGGACGCATCGCGGTACCGCATTCGCCGCAATGCGCGTCGAGCGGCCTCGCGCTGCCGCAGTGGTGGCAACGCAGCCGGCCCTCCCTGGCATGCACGGTCATGCGTGAATCGCAGCGCGGGCATTCGGCGACGTGGCCGCAGCCCGAACAGATCAGCGTGGGCGCAAAGCCGCGGCGGTTGAGGTAGATCAGCACCTGACCCGAATCCTCGAGGTGCTGCGTAATCGCCTGCGCCAGCGTCTCGCTCAGGCCTTCCGCGGAGACGGTCCGCCCGAGGTCCACGATCCGGATCGCCGGCGGCTGTGCGGTGCCGGCGCGACGCGGCAGGCTCAGGTGGGAATAGTTGCCGGCTTCGCAGTGGTGCAGCATCTCGAGGGTCGGCGTTGCAGAGCCGAGCACAATCGGTATGTCCAGGTGCTTGGCGCGTGCTATCGCGAGATCGCGCGCCGAGTAACGCAGCCCCTCCTGCTGCTTGAACGAATGGTCGTGCTCTTCGTCGACGATCACCAGGCCCGCATCCGTGAGCGGCGTGAACACCGCCGAGCGCGTGCCGACAACCAGCTTTGCGTCGCCGTTTCGCGCCTGTCGCCAGGCTCGCAGCCGCTCCAGGTCGGAAAGGCCGGAATGCAGCAGCGCCGGCTCGATGCCGAGCCGCTTGCGCAGTCGCGTGACCAGCTGCGGCGTCAGTCCGATCTCCGGCACCAGGACCAGGGCCTGTCGGCCGGCAGCGATGGCCTCGTCGATCAGGTGCAGGTAGACCTCGGTTTTGCCGCTGCCCGTGACGCCGTCGAGAACACTGACGTGAAAGCCTGCAGTGGACCGGATCGCCAGCAGCGCGGCTTGCTGGTCCCGATTGAGCGCGGGGCCCGCCACGGCATCGCGGGGCGGTGCCGGCTCCGGGTCGTCGGCGCGAATCTCGAACTCCGTCACGAGCGCCTTGATGGCGAGCGCGCGGAAGCTGCGCCGCCACGCCGGCAGCTGTTCGGCGAGCGTTTCGACGTCGATGCCGTTGCCGCCGGCGTCGAGCAACATCTCGAGCAGCTCCGCCTGCCGCGGCGCCTTTTTCGCAATCGACGCCACGTCGAAGCTGCGTGCCGCGTCGGTCGCTGCGACGTGGCGCAGCAGGGGGTTGAGCGGCCTGCCCTGGCGCAGCAGCGCAGGGACCGCCGCCGCGGCGACCTCACCGACGGGGTGGTGGTAGTAGTCACTGGTGAAGCCGATCAGCCAGAGATCGTCCTCGCGCAGCAACGGCGTGTCGTCCAGGACCTCGAGGACGCGGCGCATCTTGCTCTGCGGGAGATCGCTGTCGTTCGCGTGGGCGAGCACCACCCCGACCTGCCGCTGCCGGCCGAACGGCACCAGGACGCGTGCGCCCGGCGGCGGACAGGGGCCGCCGGACGGCGGCAGGTAATCGAACAGTCGCGATAACGGGACGTTGATGGCGACTTTGAGGACCGGCGCGTTGCCCACGAATTTCCAATGAATACAGCTAATTACGGGCGCGCACCGAGACATTTTTAACATAAGGTCGGGCGCGAGAATCCAACAGTGCCTGTCAACCGACCGTGCGACCGGCGTTATTTCTGTAGCGACAAGTTAGATGACCTCGTGGTGGAGTCAAGAGGAGTTCGCGATGAACGAGCATTTGCCCGACGCAGGGAGCAGCGGCCGATGAACGCCTGGCCGGTATTTTTGCGGTATCGTGCAGCGGCGAGCAACCGCAAAGAGGCAGGACGCTGCAGCGCGAACGGCAACTCAACCAGTTCCTTGCCGAAGTGGAGCGGCGCGCCCTGCGCATCGCGGAGATCGCGGTGCGCGACTCGCGACGAAGCGCTCGATCTCGTGCAGGATGCGATGATCAAGCTGGCGCGGAACTATGCTGGACGGCCCGAGGACGAGTGGACGCCGCTTTTCTATCGAATCCTGCAAAACGGCATTCGCGACTGGCATCGGCGGCAGATGGTGAAGAATCGGGTCATGGTGTGGTTCGGGCGCGCCGGCGTCCGATCGACGACTACGACCCTGTCGCGCAGGCACCCGACCCGTGGGCCGCACGCCCGATGAGCAGCTGCAGTCGGCGGAGGCGATGCAGACGCTGGAGGATGCCGTTGCCGGAGCTGCCGACGCGACAACGAGAAGCTTTCATGCTGCGCACCTTTGAAGGCCTGGACGTTGCCGGTACGGCGACCGCAATGGGCTGCAGTGAAGGCAGCGTCAAGACACATTATTCCCGGGCGGTGCATACGCTGCGGGAGATTCTGGGAGAGCACTGGCAATGAAGAAGCCACTGGACGAGAAAGAGCTGACGGCTCAGGCGAAAGCGCTGTTCGATGACAGCGTGGAGCGGATCGACGCGGCGACGCTGTCGCGCCTGAATCAGGGTCGTCAGAAGGCGTTGCAGGAGATTCGCGAGCCCGGGTCAGCCGGCGAATGGGCACGCTGGGTGCCCGCCGGAGGTCTGGCGGCGGCCGCTATCGTCGCGGTCGTGGTCTGGCAGGGCGTACCGGTGGAGCACAGCGCTCCGGCGGCGGGCACTGCAACGGATTTCGAAATCATGCTGAGCGAGGACAGCCTCGACATGCTGGAAGAGCTCGAGTTCTACAGCTGGATCGACATGGCAAACGCGGAACCGAATGGTGATGTCGGTTAGGGGCAGTTGCAAAAAGGCACTGTTGTTCCTCGTGTTCGGCGTCCCGGGCACGGTGCTCGCGGCGGATTCGCAGGAACCGGAGATGGAGTTTCTTGAATACCTTGGGCTTTGGGAAGAATCGGACGAAGAGTGGCTGGTGGTGGAACACCAGATGAACGTCGAGTCCGAGGAACGGATCGATCCCGTACCGGAAGGTGAAGAATCGATGGAGGACGACGATGAAAGCTAGGACATTGGTTTCGGTTGCCGCAGTCATCACGATGCTGCTGGGTTCCGCCGCGATCGCCGAGGAACACGGCGTAGCCTGGGATTCCCTGTCCGCGGAACAGCAGCAGGTGCTGAATCGCTTTGCAGATAGCTGGGACTCGCTGCCCGCGGATCGGCAGATGCGGCTGTCACGGGGCGCGGAGCGCTGGGCCGACATGACGCCGGAGCAGCGCCAGCAGGCGCAGCAGAGATTCACGCGGTGGCGTGAGCTGCCCGACGATCGGCGCCACCAGATTCGCCAGCACTGGGAGGAGTTCCAGGGCTTGCCACCGGAAGAACGCCGCCGCATTCGTCAGAATTACCAGCAATTCCGCGACCTGTCGCCGGAGCAGCAACAGCAGCTTCGTGAACGCTTCCGTCGCCTCACGCCGGAGCAGCGGGACCGGCTGCGCGACCGCTTCCGCGATATGACGCCCGAGCAGCGCCAGCGCATGCGCGACCGGATGCAGCGCGACCGGCGCGGCTGAGGACCATGATCATTACCGGCAAGGCGCCCTCCGGGCGCCTTTTTTTTCGCGGCGTCTAGGGGTTAACCGAGACTCGTCAAATCTGTGCTGGGCGCGACATTGTTGATAGAGTAGCGCCCCAACTTTGACCGGCACGATGATCGGAGGCCATGAATGAAGATCGGTGTACCGAGAGAGACCCACCCTGGCGAGCGACGCGTTGCCACCACCCCCGACGTGGCTGTCCAGCTGCAGAAGCTGGGCTTTGAGGTGATCGTCGAGAAAGGCGCGGGCGCTGAAGCCAGCTTCTCCGATGAGGCATACGCAGAGGCGGGGTGTGACATCGCGGCCTCGGCGGACGATATCTGGTCCGGTGCGGACATCATCCTGCAGGTGCGCCCGCCCGAAGGCGACCGCGCCGGCGGCCTGAAGAAATCACAGACGCTGATCAGCTTCCTGTACCCGGGGCAGAACCCGGAACTCCTGGAGCAGCTGACCAGGACCGGCGGCACGGCGATGGCGATGGACAGCGTGCCGCGTATCTCGCGCGCACAGAAGATGGACGCGCTGAGCTCGATGGCGAACATCGCGGGTTACCGTGCGGTCGTCGAGGCCGCGCAGCATTTCGGGCGCTTTTTCACCGGCCAGATCACGGCGGCGGGCAAGGTGCCGCCGGCCAAGGTGCTGGTCATCGGCGCCGGCGTTGCGGGTCTCGCTGCCATCGGCGCGGCGAAGAGCATGGGCGCGATCGTCCGGGCCTTCGACACCCGCCCCGAGGTGAAGGAACAGGTGGAGAGCATGGACGCCGAGTTCCTGATGCTCGATTTCGAGGGTGAGGACGGTTCCGGCGAAGGTGGCTACGCCAAGGTGATGAGCGACGAGTTCATCAAGGCCGAGATGGCGCTGTTCGCCGAGCAGGCGAAAGACGTCGACATCATCATCACGACGGCCCTGATTCCCGGCAAGCCCGCGCCGAAACTGATCACCGCGGAGATGGTGGAGTCGATGAAGGACGGCAGCGTTATCGTCGATCTCGCCGCGGAGATGGGCGGCAACTGCGAGCTCACCGAGCCCGGCGAGGTAGCCGTTCGTAACGGCGTATCGATTATCGGCTACACGGATCTTCCGAGTCGGCTGGCCGCGCAGTCGAGCCAGCTTTACGGCACCAACCTCCGCCACCTTCTCACGGACATGACGCCGGAGAAGGATGGCAAGCTGGTGCTCGACCTCGAAGACGAGGTCGTGCGCGGCGCCACGGTATGCACCGGGGGCGAGACGCTGTGGCCGCCACCGCCGCCGAAGTTGTCCGCCGCACCGGCGGCCAAGGCCGCACCGGCGCCGGCCCCGGTCAAGGAAGAGAAAGAGCGCAGCCTCATGGGCCCGATCGTCGGCATGGTCGTCGCCGGCCTGGCGCTGCTCGGTCTCGGCGCGGTTGCGCCGCCGTCGTTCATGGCGCACTTCACGGTCTTCGTGCTGGCCTGCTTCGTGGGCTACATGGTGATCTGGAACGTGACCGCGGCACTGCACACGCCGCTCATGAGCGTCACCAACGCTATCTCGAGCATCATCGTGATCGGTGCATTGCTGCAGATCAGCTCGGATGTGCCCCTGATCAAGTGGATCGCGGTAGGCACCGTGTTGATAACTTCCGTCAACATATTCGGCGGTTTTGCGGTCACTCGCCGCATGCTTGAAATGTTCAGAAAGTGAGGTCGTGATGTTTGAGGTAAACCAAGGAATCATCCAGGTCTCGTACATCATCGCGACCATTCTGTTCATTCTCGCCCTCGGCGGCCTGTCCAACCAGGAGACCGCGAGGCGCGGCAACTGGTACGGCATCGTCGGTATGGCGATTGCACTCGTTGCGACCCTGGTGGGCGATGTCACGCAGAATCTCGAACTGCTGATCGTGGCGCTGCTGGTCGGTGGCAGCGTGGGCATCATCGCTGCCAGGCGCGTCCAGATGACGCAGATGCCGGAACTGGTTGCCATCCTGCACAGCCTGGTCGGCCTGGCCGCGGTTGCCGTCGGCTTTGCCAACTTCATGGATCCGGACCGGCTGTCTCACTACGTCGGCGTCGAGCTGACCATTCACGATGTCGAGACGTACCTCGGCATCCTGATCGGTGCGGTGACGTTCTCGGGTTCCGTGATCGCTTTCGGCAAGCTGTCCGGCCGCATCGGCGGCAGCCCGATGCTCCTGCCGGCACGGCACTGGTTGAACCTGCTGCTGTTGCTCGGTGCGCTGTGGTTCGGCTATGCCTTCGTAGGGCAGTCGGCGGCAGGCGGCGGCCTGGTGCCGCTCATGGTCATGACGGTGATCGCGCTGCTGTTCGGCATCCACATGGTCATGGCGATCGGCGGTGCCGACATGCCCGTCGTCGTCTCGATGCTGAACAGCTACTCGGGCTGGGCCGCGTCGGCGACCGGGTTCATGCTGGGTAACGACCTGCTGATCGTCACCGGCGCGCTCGTCGGTTCGAGCGGCGCGATCCTGAGCTACATAATGTGCCGCGCGATGAACCGCAAGTTCCTGAACGTGATCGCCGGCGGCTTCGGCACCGGCGGTGGCACCGTGGCTGCAGGCGGCGGCGAGGACCAGGGCGAAGTCGTTGCTATCGACACCCAGGAAGCCGCGGAGCTGCTGGCCAGCGCCAAGGAAGTGATGATCATCCCGGGTTACGGCATGGCCGTCGCACAGGCGCAGCACACCGTTTTCGAGATCACCAAGACGCTGCGCGAGAAAGGCGTGAACGTCCGCTTCGGCATCCACCCGGTGGCGGGGCGCATGCCCGGCCACATGAACGTACTGCTGGCCGAGGCCAAGGTGCCGTACGACATCGTGTTCGAGATGGACGAGATCAACGAGGACTTCCCGGACGTCGACGTGTCGGTCGTCATCGG
>CAVONH010000012.1:0-90417 GCA_963697245.1 uncultured Gammaproteobacteria bacterium
TAGGCGTCTCCGGCTGCAACAGCCCGGCGCCGGCCAAGCGGCCTGGTTCGAAAAGCCTTCCTGGCAAATTGATCGGCCCACAGCGTTGCGACCTCGCCCCACCTCCCAGATACTAGGCATTGGCAGACATCGACCGCGAGCGACCCTACGACTATGACGACAGAAACCGACAAGGCGTTTTTCGAGCGCGCCGACGCATACATCACCGTGGCCAACGAGCAGGCCCAGACCGTTAACAGGGGCAAGGTCAGCGCCTCGATGATGTTTGCCTCGGCACGATTCCATGCCTGGGTGAGCGCGAGCGGCACGGAGTCGAGCGACGAACTGGCTTCCGTAAAGGCGGAGGCGCTCGATTACTTCGTCACGGAGTACAAGAAGATGCTCGAAGAAAACCTCGACGAGTACATCGAGCACTACGACAAGTACATGAGTGGAGACGGCGATAGCTGAGTTCGGATGGCGTTATACTCGGCAATCCCTCTTCACAAGACAACGGTCGATCTGCCGTGATCCATCCACGTAGCTTCCAGGCAATTGTCGTCTCGTTCCTGATGGCGGCATGTGCTGTCCATGCGGACGAATCCGAGCTCACCCGTGGCGCGGAACTTCTAACCCCGTTCAAGCAGGACCTGCAACAGGCCCTGAAATCGGGACTCGCCGAAGGCCCTGCCGCGGCCATCCAGGTTTGCAGGGTGAAGGCGCCCGGGATTGCGTATGCGCTTTCCACGGACGGAGTGCGAATGGGGCGCAGCAGCCACAAGCTGCGCAACCCGGACAACACCGCACCGGACTGGATAGGCCCGATCATGCAGGCCTACCTCGACGACCCCTCGAGCCGCACGCCGCAGGCCGTCGAACTCCCCGATAACCGCTGGGGCTACGTCGAACCGATTATCGTCCAGCCGCTGTGCCTGGCCTGCCACGGCTCGGAACTTGCCCCCGCTGTCAGCGAGCAGATTGCGGAACTCTATCCCGACGACCAGGCAACAGGGTTCGAAGCCGGCGACCTGCGCGGCGTCTTCTGGCTCGAGTTCCCCGGGGACGAACGGTAGTCCCCCGCCAGGTGCGGTTGACGAGTAAGCAATGACGCGACGCAAGCCGCTGGCCGGCATCTACCAGATCACGACCTTTCTCGCGCTCGTCCTGTTGCTGCTGATCCTGTTCATATCGGCCGCCTGGTTCTTCATGATCCCGGCGCCGGAGAAGCCGGCCGGCCAGGGTGACCTGCTGGCAGAGCTTGCGGCCGGTCGCAGCACCTGGGAAGCGAAGCGGCCTGCGTCCTACCGCTATGTCGTCGACCGCGACTGTTATTGCGAGCGCACTTACACAGAGCCCTATGTCGCGACCCAGGACGGCGACAGCAGGTTCGCGGCCTTCACCGTCGACGTCGAGTCCGCTTCGGGCGAATTCATCTCCACACCACCAGGCGCGTTGTGGATCGACGACCTGTTCGACCTCATCGAACAATCCGTGCGCGAGGAGAAACACGTCGAGGTCCGGTACGACAAGACCTTCGGCTATCCCGCCTCGATCGTCGTGCATCCGGACCCGGCACCGCCCGACTCCGTGTTCCGGGTCGAGGTACGGGACTTCGAAACCCTCGAGTATCGATAGCGCGAGCGGCAGATTTGATCACGCGTTACCTGTTGTTCTGGCTGATCCTCGCGGTTGTCGCGGTGTTGAACGGCGTGTTGCGCCAGGCCACCTACGGCCGGCACCTCCCGGAGCTGGCGGCACACCAGCTGTCGACTGTAACCGGCATCCTGCTGATTGGTGCCGTGGTCTGGATACTGGGCCGCTTCTGGCCGATCGGCTCGGCAAAAGAAGCGTGGATCATCGGTTTCTGCTGGTTGTTGATGACCATCGCTTTCGAGTTCGGCTTCGGCCATTACGTGGCAGGTCACAGCTGGTCGCGGCTGTTCGCCGACTACAATCTCGCCGACGGCAGGGTGTGGTCGCTGTTCCTCGTGTGGATCGCGGTGCTGCCCTACCTGGTCTGGCGGACCGGCAGCGGATAGAACCGCGTCCGGAACCGGCCCACCGCAGGTGATAAAGTGACAGCTATGAAAGTACTCCAGGTTCCGGCCCGCTCACGAGCAGCGGGAATGCGTGCCCCGTGACGACTGCGGAAGAACGGCGCCAGTGGATCGAGGCCCTGCACGCCTACCGCGAGGATTCCGAGCGCCTGTTCGCGCTGGTGGCGAGTCTCGCCAACCTGCTCGACAAGGAGCTGGTCGTCGAAACCATGGAATCGGTACTCGGCATCGTTGCAGTACACGACAACGACTGCGTGATCTTCGACGATCTCGCGATTCGTTTCGGCAGCGACGGCCGGGTGAAGAGCGTGTTCCGGACGCTTGACGGCTCCTAGCCACGAATCGAGGACGCTCGCATGGACGAATTTCTCGTTGCAGCGATAGCCGAAGCACGCAAGGGTCTCGAAGCCGGCGGGATCCCGATCGGCTCGGTGCTGGTTCTCGACGGCCGGATCGTCGGCCGCGGCCACAACCAGCGCGTGCAAAAAGGCAGCGCCGTGCTTCACGCGGAAATGGACTGCCTGGAGAACGCGGGCCGGCTCACGGCCGCGGACTATGCGCGCGCCACGCTGTACTCGACGCTGTCGCCGTGCGACATGTGCAGCGGCGCCATCCTGCTGTACAGGATCCCGCGGGTCGTCATCGGTGAGAACCGCACGTTTCAAGGGCCTGAGGCGCACCTGCGCGCCCGCGGCGTGACGCTCGAAATCACGGACAACGCCGAGTGTGTACAATTGATGGCCGATTTCATTCGCGGCCACCCGCAACTCTGGAACGAAGACATCGGAGAATGAGACCCGGCCAATCGACATCGCTGTATGCCGCTTACGGCTCGAACCTGCACCCGCAGCGGCTGCGTGAGCGCATCAGATCGGCCACGCTGCGGGGCACCGGCTTCGTTCGCAAATACACGCTGCAGTTCCACAAGCGTGGCCAGGATTTTTCTGCGAAATGCGGCTTTTCTGACTGCGGGCAGGGACTGCACGTCGCCGTCTATGAAGTGAACGAGACAGACCGGGGGACCCTCGATCGCATCGAGGGTGTCGGCAAAGGCTATGACGTTGACGAAATCAGCGTCCCGGGTTTCGGCAGTTGCTTTACCTACGTTGCGGCGCGCACCCACATCGACGAACTGCTGCACCCGTTCGACTGGTACCGCGAGATGGTGCTGCTGGGATGCCGCCGGCACGCGTTCCCTGTGCCGTACTGCGAGCGCATCGCGGCGCTTCCGGTCATAGAGGACCCGGACCCGGTCCGCCGCGAAAACAACTGGCGCACCGTCGAGTTGCTGAGACGCCGATGAGCGAGCCGACCTACTCCGGGCGCTGCTTCTGCGGACAGGTTCGTTTCGAGCTGGCCAGCGAGCCGGCTTTTGCCTGTCACTGCCACTGCGAAAGCTGCCGGCGCGCGGCCGGCGCACCGTTCGTGACCTGGGTGTCGTTCGAGCGCGAGGCGTTCGCGCTCACCGCGGGTACGATTGCCGAATACCAATCCTCGCCCGGCGTGCGCCGCGGCCACTGTGCGGCCTGCGGAACGACGATCACCTACTCCTGGGAGCAGCGTCCGGAAGAAATCGACATTGCGGTCGCGAGCCTGGACGATACGACAGGCATCGAGCCCGAGGCGCATATCTGGGTCCAGGACAAGGTGCCGTGGCTGGTCATCAATGACGACCTGCCACGGTACAAGACGACGGTTTCGGCGGGCGAGAAAATCTGATCGCGGTTCGAGAACCGCTGCTACAACGTTCGAACAAGCCTGCAGGAGCGCGCCTGGGCGCGCGATCGCGGTTCGAGAACCGCTGCTACAACGTTCGAACAAGCCTGTAGGAGCGCGCCTGGGCGCGCGATCGCGGTTCGAGAACCGCTGCTACCGCTTCATCGCCTCGAAGAACTTCGCGTTGGTCTTGGTGTCCTGCAGCTTGCTCAGCAGGAACTCGATCGCCGCGAGTTCGTCCATCGGATGCAGCACCTTCCTGAGCACCCACATCTTCTGTAGCTCGTCCGGATCCGTCAGCAGCTCTTCCTTGCGCGTACCCGAACGGTTGATGTTGATGGCCGGGAACACGCGCTTTTCCGCAATACGGCGATCCAGGTGGATCTCCATGTTGCCGGTGCCCTTGAACTCCTCGTAGATGACTTCGTCCATCTTGGAGCCGGTATCGACGAGCGCGGTGGCGAGAATCGTCAGGCTGCCGCCTTCCTCGATATTGCGCGCGGCGCCGAAGAAGCGCTTCGGACGGTGCAGCGCGTTGGCATCGACACCACCGGTGAGGACCTTGCCGGACGACGGCACGACCGTGTTGTAGGCACGTGCCAGGCGCGTGATCGAGTCGAGCAGGATCACCACGTCGCGCTTGTGCTCGACGAGTCGCTTGGCCTTTTCGATGACCATGTCGGCAACCTGCACGTGGCGGCTTGCCGGCTCATCGAAGGTCGACGACACGACTTCGCCACGCACGCTGCGTTCCATCTCCGTCACTTCTTCAGGGCGCTCGTCGATGAGCAGCACCATCAGGTCGACTTCGGGATTGTTCGCGGCGATCGCGGATGCGATGTTCTGCAGCAGCATCGTCTTGCCGGCTTTCGGCGGCGAGACGATCAAGCCGCGCTGGCCCTTGCCGATCGGCGCCACCATGTCGATGATGCGCGCTGTGAGGTCTTCGGTACTGCCGTTGCCCTGCTCCAGCTTCAGCCGTTCCTTCGGGAACAGCGGCGTCAGGTTCTCGAACAGCACCTTGCTGCGCGCGTTTTCCGGGGCGTCGAAGTTGATCTGCCCGACCTTCAGCAGCGCAAAGTAGCGCTCACCGTCTTTCGGCGGACGGATCAGGCCGGAAACCGTGTCGCCCGTTCGCAGCGCGAAACGGCGGATCTGGCTGGGGCTGACGTAGATATCGTCGGGTCCCGCCAGGTACGAGCCGTCTGCCGAGCGCAGGAAACCGAAGCCGTCCTGCAGGATCTCGAGGACCCCCTCGCCGTAGATATGCTCACCCAGGTCCGCATGCGCCTTCAGGATCGAAAAGATAATGTCCTGCTTGCGCGAACGTGCCAGGCCCTCGAGGCCGAGACTCTCGCCAAGAACGACGAGCTCCGTAGCGGGGCGGGTCTTGAGCTCGGACAGGTTCATCGTGTCCTTGCTCTGCTCGAGCTCCTCCGGCGGGATTACCTCGAGGCCACCCTCGTCGTCGGGATACTCCGACTGGGGCGGACGCCTGCGGCGGCGCCGGTTCGGGCTGCCTTTACTTTTGTTGCCGGCTTGTTTTGTCCGGCTCTTCGTTGAATTACCCAAGTACCCTCTCACAGATTACTGTCCAGAAATTCCATTAATTGAGACTTCGACATCGCACCCAGCTTCTGCGCGGCTACCGCACCGTCCTTGAATAGCATCAAGGTCGGTATGCTGCGGATGCCGAACTTCTGGGGCGTGTTCGGATTCTCATCGATATTCAGTTTGACGATCGCAAGCTTGTCGGCGTATTCGCCGGCTGCCTCGTCGAGCAGCGGCGCAATCATCTTGCAGGGGCCGCACCATTCGGCCCAGAAATCGAGCAGCACGGGCTTTTCCGACTGCAGAACGTCCGCGTCAAAATTACTGTCATTGGTGTGCACAATGTTGTCGCTCACCGGCTACTTCCTCCACAATGAAGATGTAAATAGTTTGGTTTTGGCACGCTCGTTTTCAGTTCCCCCGACAAACGAACGCTGGAAAATGGATGACGCTGCCCGCAACATCAGGCAAACTATCGCGCTTTAACGCCGATTAATTCCGGCTTCTCTCTGGAATTGATGATTACGAATACGGCGGGAGCGACGATTGTCGCGTCGAATTTCACTAATTTGAACGCTTCGCGAGCCATTTTGCAAGCTTTTCACGCACATTTTGCGACCATAATCCTATGAGCCAAAACCATCTGAGCGAACTCAGGTTCGACGCACTCGACATCCACGAACAGGTGCAGGCGGGCATTCGTGATGCCGGCTTCGAGTTCTGTACACCGATCCAGGCAAGCACGCTGCCGATCGCGCTGAAGGGCCACGACGTTGCCGGACAGGCCCAGACGGGCACCGGCAAGACCGCTGCCTTCCTGATCGCGACGTACCAGCGGCTGCTGACGTCGACGCCAGCCGAAGGCGAAAGGAAACAGCCGCGCGCTTTCATGCTGGCGCCCACACGCGAGCTCGCCGTGCAGATCGCCAACGATGCGGAACTGCTCGGCAGCCACACCGGATTCAAGGTCGGTCTCGCGTACGGCGGCACGGATTACGAAAAGCAGCGCCGGACGATCGAGGAAGGAATCGACATCCTGATCGGTACGCCCGGGCGCATCATCGACTATTTCAAGCAGGGCGTTTTCAAGCTCGACAAGGTCGAGGTTGCCGTCCTGGACGAAGCCGATCGCATGTTCGACATGGGCTTCATCAAGGATATTCGCTACCTGCTGCGGCGGCTGCCGGAGCCGGACAAGCGTCTGAACATGCTGTTCTCGGCCACGCTCTCGCACAATGTCATGGAACTCGCCTACGAGCACATGAACGAGCCCGAGCTGATTCGCATCGAGCCGGACAAGGTGACCGCGGACAAGGTGCGGCAGGCGATCTTCTTCCCGTCGAACAAGGAGAAGATGCCGTTGCTCGTCGGCCTGATTCGCGAAATGGGCGAGGGCCGTATCATGGTGTTCGTCAACATGAAGCGCGAAGCGGAACGCGTGCAGGCGCTACCTGCAGGCAAACGGCATCGACGCCGCAGGCAATCTCCGGGGACGTGCCGCAGAAGAAACGCCTGCGCATGCTGCATGGACTTCCAGAGCGGCGTACTTGCCGGTCCTGATCGGCACCGACGTCGCTTCCCGCGGGCTGCACATTCCGGACGTCCAGTACGTCATCAATTACGACCTGCCGCAGGACGCCGAAGACTACGTCCATCGCATCGGCCGCACCGCGCGCGCGGGCGCCGCCGGCGATGCGATCAGTTTCGGCTGCGAGACCTATGCGGTCTCTCTGCCCGACATCGAAAATTACATCGGCCACAAAATCCCGGTCGCGAACTACGACTGTGGATCTGCTGCCGGAGCTGAAGAAGCCGAAATCCGATGTCGCGGGACCGGGGCGGGAGGGGCGGCAAGCAGGCAGCAAGAAGCGTCCGAGCCGCGGCAGGCGTCCGCCAAGGAAATCGTAGCGGCCGCACGTCGGCGCACGATCACGGTTCGAGAACCGGCTGCTAGCGTCAGCAGGTCCGCCACGCCCAGGACACCGGTGTAGCACGGGCGTTTCCCTTGCCGGCTCCGAGGTATCGGGCTGGCTGATCTCGACCAGCATCTCCAGGCCATAGGTCTCGGCACTCTTCAGCACGGCCCGGTTGTCGTCGACGAACAGCGTGGATTCGCGGCGAAAGTCTTCCTCTTCCTGCAGCGCATGCCAGAACTCCTGCCGCTCCTTCGCAAAGCCGAACTGGTGCGAGGTGTAGATCGCATCGAAATACGCCGCAAGCCCGGTCACCTCGTCCTTGAGCGCCAGCGTATCGGGGTGCGAGTTCGTCACCAGCAGGACGCGCACCTTGTGTTCACGTAATGCCTGCAGGAAGTCCCGCGCGCCCGGCAGGTAGCCGATCCGGTGATTGACGCCGCGATGCAGTTCCAGCACGTCGAGCCCCAGGCGCTCGCTCCAGTGGTCCAGGCAGTACCACTGGATGTCGCCCTGTATCTCCCGGTATTTCGCGTACAGGCGGCTGCGCGCGTCGTCTACGACTGATGCCGCTGTGCTTTCGCATAGTGCTCCGGGACCAGCTCCTTCCAGACGTAATTGTCGTACGCGAGATCGAGCACGGTGCCGTCCATGTCGAGCATCAATGTCTCGCACTGCGCCAACATGGTTTTGGGGTCGTATTCACCGTATACTGCGCGCCCGTCAGAGAATTATGGATGCAGGAATGAACTTACGCGGAATTCATCGAACCCATAATCGCCCTCGCCCGCGAGGCCGGCGATGCGATCCTCGAAGTCTACGCCAGCGACTTCGACGTTCAAAGCAAGGACGACGAATCGCCACTGACGCAGGCGGACCTCGCTGCGCACCGCCGCATCGTCGCCGGCCTGGCCGAGCTGACGCCGGACCTGCCCGTGATTTCCGAGGAAGGCGGGCTGCCCGCCGTTCCCGGAACGCGGCCAATGGCAAACCTACTGGCTGATCGATCCGCTCGACGGCACCAAGGAATTCGTCAACCGCAACGGCGAGTTCACCGTGAACATCGCACTCATCAACGAGGGCCGGCCGGTATTCGGCGTCGTCCACGTGCCCGTACATGGACAAGACCTACATCGGCTGCGAGGGGCGCGGCGCGGAGCTGCGGGCCGCTGGCGAATCGCCGCAGCCGATTCACGTTGCCGACGCGCAGCGCGCAGCCCGGTACGGGTCGTCGGCAGCCGCTCCCACCGTGGCTCAAGCCTCGACGCCTTCATCGCCAAGCTCGGCGACTGCGAACTCGTGCCCATGGGCAGCTCGCTCAAATTCTGCGTCGTGGCGGAAGGCGGGGCGGACGTCTACCCGCGTCTGGGGCCGACCTCGGAATGGGACACGGCGGCGGCGCAGGCAGTGGTCGAACAGGCTGGCGGCTCGGTCGTGACGCTGGATGGCAAGCCCATGAAATATAACCAGAAAGAAGACATCCTGAATCCGTATTTCATGGTCATCGGCGCCGACCGATCACGACTGGCTGGCGCTGCTCCCCGACGGCGAGTAGCATGCCTGTAACGGTCTACTACTATTGTAATAACACCAACCGGAACCGCTGCTCACGACCTGAATGTCCGATAAAGTCGATACCGAATGCTTCAAGACAGCTCGAGCGCCTGCGAGAGCTGCGCGTCAGCCACAGGGACCTGGATTACCTGATCGATCGCCTGCAGCACGACCCGATGGTCGACCAGCTGCGCATCCGCCGCCTGAAGAAACGCAAGCTGCTGCTCAAGGACATGATCGCGACGCTGGAAAGCGAACTCATTCCCGACCTGGACGCCTGACCGCTGTCGCGCACCTGCAGTAGGAGCGGTTCTCGAACCGCGATCGCGCGCCGAGGCGCGCTCCTACAAATCACGAGTTACCGGAATAGGATCGTTTCGCCCAGGCGCGCTCCTGCAAATCACGAGTTACCGGAATAGGATCGTTTCGCCGAGGCGCGCACCTGCAGTAGGAGCGGTTCCCGAACCGCGATCCCCTCAGAGCTTCTGCCCGATGTGCTTCTCGCCACGTTGCTCGGCGAGCGCTACCTGCTTGCGGCGTTCCTCGAGCCGTGCGGCGCGGTCCTCGTCGATCTCGTCGATGCAGTGCGGACAGGACACGCCCTCCCGGTAGTCCGGTGACTCGAGATCCTCGGCCGACAGCGGCCGCCGGCAGGCGTGACATTGCACGTAGCCGCCCTCGGCCAGGTCGCGGTCGACGGCGACGCGCGTGTCGAACACGAAGCATTCGCCCTCCCAGCGATTCTCCGTCGTCGCCGACTCTCCTGCAGGTACCTGAGTATGCCGCCCTGCAGGTGGTAGACCTCGTCGAAGCCCAGTTCCAGCATCAGCGCCGTTGCTTTCTCGCAGCGGATGCCGCCGGTGCAGAACATGGCGAGCGGCCGGTCCGCTCGACGTCTCGGCCAGCTCTTCGCGCATAGTCCGGGAACTGCCGGAAACTGTCGGTCTTCGGATCGACCGCGCGCCGGAAAGTGCCCACCTCGAATTCGTAGTGATTGCGCGTGTCGATGACCAGCACGTCGGGATTGTGCGATCAGCGAATTCCACTTCGCCGGCGGCACATGGTTCCGGTCTACCTCGTGCGGACGGATGTCCGGCCGGCCGAGCGTGACGATCTCCTTCTTCACGCGCACGCGCATGCGCCGGAACGGCGCCTCGTCCGCTTCGGTCCAGCGCGCCTCGATCGGCTGTCTTCAGACCGCAGTCGCTCCCCGATCCAGTCGAACACCGTCCACGGATCGCGTCGCTATCCGGCCCGCAAGCGTGCCATTGAATCCCTCGTCCGCGACAAGGATGGTTCCCAGCAGGTCCCGCGCGATCGCAGAGCGACTGCAGTCGTCCCGAAACGCTCTCGGGTCGGCGAGATCGAGGAAACGGTAAAACGAAACGACGTTCATATCGTTCGAGCCTCGGTCCTCGAAAACGTCAGGGACAGGATGCTGTGGCGAATCTCCTCGCCGAGAACCAGGCGCGCGTCCGCGCCGATACTGCTAGATGCTGTCGTCGAATTCCAGCAAGCCGGCATCATTGCGGCGAACGACGTCACGCTCCTGCAGCTTGCGGATGAAGTCATGAAACAGCGTCTTGTTGAAGAAGTCGGGCGAGTGCAGCCCGTAGATCATCGAGAGGCGCTCGGCGCTCTTCTGGCACAGCGCTCTCCAGCCTGTCGCGCGACAACGTACCGGAGCCGTGGCTGCACGAGCAATCGCGATCACGAGGTAGAACCGCTGCAGCATCGGCACCATCGACTGGCCCAGCATCAGGAGCTGGTACGCGTTGCGCGGACCCGGTGCGGTGGCCGCACCAGGCATCTTGCCTGTTGCGCGTCAGGATTCCCTCGGTGCAGCAAGTGCCTCGATCGCCTGCGTCGTCACGTCGTCGATCTCGTCGCAGATCCCACTTCAGGCGTGAGCTCCTTGCGCATGAACGGATAGATCAGGCGAATGAGCCGCTGCAGCTCCGACATGCTCGAGCCGCCGACCCTGGATGAAGCAGCAGGCGACCGACGCCGGCACTGCGAACAGGTGCAGGATATTGTTGCGGAAATAGGTCATCAGCACCGCCGTGTGCTCAGTCATGTGATGACGTCACCCATGGGATGCGCGGTGCGGTCGATGACGTTCAGTTTCTGCGCCGTGCTCGATGATCTTTTCCGGCGCCCAGTCCGGCACCGTCACCGAGTCCGAGTAGCGGAACGTCTGCATCAAGCTGGGAGCTGCAGTCGAGCTGCGCTTGAGCTCGGTTGCGCCGATCGTCTGCTTCGGCGTCGCCAGCAGACGCATAGGCAAGCAGGCTGATCGGCGTAACCGCCGGCTGCCGCGTTGATACCGCTCATGATCTCGCTGCCGAGTTCATCGATGACGTCGTTGAGCCAGCCGGCCGGTCACCATCCCTGAGCACCGTCGTCGCGCCAGTCCGGCTCGCGGTCGTCGAGCACGCTGTCGAGCTCGATCGGCTCGCGCGATGTTGACGTAGACCTTGCCGAAATTCTCGCGCAGCGACTTGATCGAGCGGATCAGGCCCGAAAAGCGACTCCTTCTTTTTCTCGGCGCCGCTCAGCTCGCTGATGAACGAGTCGCCCTCGATCAGCTTCTCGTAGCCGAAATAGACGGGCACGAACACGACCGGTCGCTTCGGGTTCTTTATGTAGGAGTGCACCGTCATCGCCAGCATGCCGCCCTTGGGCGCCAGCAGCCGGCCCGGTGCGGCTGCGCGTACCCTCGACGAAATACTCGATCGGAATGGCCGCGCACCAGGATCTGGTCGCAGGTAGGCGTCGAACACGGCCGCGTACAGCCGGTTGCCCTTGAAGCTGCGCCGCAGGAAGAACGCGCCGCCGCGCCGCAGGATCGGACCGACGATCGGAAGATTGAGATTGATGCCCGCCGCGATATGCGGCAGTCTGCAGACCCTCTTCGTAGACGATGTAGCCGAGCAGCAGGTAGTCGAAGTGGCTGCGATGGCACGGGTACGTAAATGACTTCCTTGTCCTTCGCCACGTCGTGCAGGCGCTCGGTATGGTGCAAGTCGATGCCGTCGTAGATCGTCGGTCCACAGCCAGCGCAGAAGGCGCTCCAGCGACCCGGATCGTCGGGTAGGAGATATCCGCCGCGATCTCGTAGCGCATAGCGGCGTGCGTCCCGCGCGCCTTTCCGTGCCGCCGGATCGTCACCGGCTTCGCCCGCAATTGCCTTGCGCACGCCCGGCGCGCGCAGGACCTGGTTGACGCAGCGTGCGGCGATGTCGAGAGGTCGGGCCCGACGGTGGCCGTACGCCGCTGCCGAAAATGCACGCGCAGGATTCGCGACACCTTGCGAAACGCGACCTCGGGATCGAGGTCGTTCGGCGACGATGGAACTCAGTGGCAACGGTTCGCTGAAGCGCAGCAGCGTGTTGCGGCCGAGGAGCAGGGTCGCGAAGAACTTGCGTATCCTGCCGACGACATCCCAGTTCTCGGCGAACAGGAGCTTGAACAGCGAGTGTTCCTTCTGCGGCGAGCGGCCCCAGTAGATCGCCGACCGGAATCAGCAACAGCTCCTGCTGCCTCGCGTCGGCCGCCTCGATGAGGCGCCGCAACCGTGCCGAGCCTTTGGTCGAGGGCCGCGGGAAAAAGAAGCCCTCCATGCGCCGCATGACGACGATGCGGCGCGGTTCCCGCGTGCCGCAGCAGCGGAATGACTCGCTCGGCGACGGCATGCCGTGCATCTTGCAGGCACGCTCCAGGGCCAGCATATCGGCCAGCCCGCCGGTCTCGAGCACATAGCAGACGGCCGCGTCCGGGTCGCCGATCAGCTCGGCCGGCGCTTCCGGCTGGATTGCCGGCCGGGCCCAGATCGCAAAGATCTTGCCGGCCAGCCAGTACAGCGGCCGCAACAGGATTCCCCCGATGTTCATGGCGAGTCAGTCTACCGAAAAGACGGTGCCTGCAAACCCTTGATTTTGGCGAAAAATGCGCTAGCCGGCGGCGGCTTCGAGCCGGCCGATGAAGCGCTTCAGGTAGGCACAGATTTCGACGATGTTGTTGGTCAGCCGGTGGTCGCCGTCGATCAGGTGCAGCTCCGCGTTGCAGCCGCGCGCGAAGCGAATGCTGTTGTCGGGAGGAACGACATCGTCGCGCCAGCCATGCACGATACAGACCGGTATCGCAGGCGCCGGCGGCGTAAGCTCTTCGTAGCCTTCCATGTAGAAAGCCGGTGCCAGCACAAACAACCCTGCCGCGCCCACCTGTTCCGCCGCGGCCGTCGCGACGTGCCCTCCCATACTCGAGCCAACGAGGATCAGCGTATCGTCGATGCCGCCGCACTCGTCAACCAGTTTCGCAACACGCTCGGCCGGGTCGGCGATGCCCTGGTAATCGATGCTGTCGGCACGGCAGCCGAGTTCCTCTACCAGCTCGGCCATTGCCTTGATCTTGGTGCCCCAGGGGCCGCTCTCCTGCCCGTGTGAAAAGATTACTGTCGTCACTTGCCTGTCTCCCCGTATCAACGCTCGTCCCAGGCGGAACTCGGTTTCCAGAGCAACTCGTCGAGCTGCGGCTCCCAGCGATATCTCTGCATGTCGACGCGGCCGGCAACGACGGCCACGTCTTCGCGAACGAGCCGCTTTTTCTGTTTCTCGAACTGCACGCTGCCGGCCTCGAACGCGATTCTACCGGAACTGGTTATGACCCGGTGCCAGGGCAGCCCGGCTCCACGGGGCGCGTGCCGCAGGGCCCAGCCGACCTGGCGGGCGCCCCGCGGGATGCCCGCGATTTCGGCGACCTGCCCGTAGCTGGCCACACGGCCGCGCGGGATCTCCCGGATGGTCTCGTAGATTCGCTCCAGCCTTGCCTGCCTGTCCACCCGCAGCCTCTCACCCCAGGTTGAGACGCGCGCGAATTTCGCGCCTCGCATCGCGAAGTACCGTCTCGCGATCCAGGTCGTCGAGTATGCGCTGCACCACTTTCTTCGGCCCGCCCTCGCCCCACGATTTGCCCTTCGCCAGGTATTCCGCGGCGATGCGGCCGACCACGTAGGTACTGTAATACGCGATGGCGCCCTGCGCTCCGGCCGTCAGGATGGTGGACAGCCCGACAGTGCCGACCTTGAGCGCGCTCGAGACGAAGTGCAGCGCCCATACCGTGCCCATCAATGCGGCGGCCTCGGCAACGATGACGCCGACCAGGGAGCCGGCCTCTCTCCGGCTGAGCGGCAGTCCGTAGACGCGCGAGAGATGCACGACCATCCCGACGTCGATGAACGCCGCCGCGAACAGGTCCGCAACCGGCACCGGGTTGAACGCGACCGCGATCCCTTTGCCGACGCAATACGTGCGCACGAGCTTGTCGCCGATCTTGCGGCGCGCGGCCAGGATACGGCGCCCGACCTGGTCGCTGAGGTCGGCCGCGAAAAGGCTCGCGTTCAGAGCCGCCAGCGTCTTGCCTTCGGCGTCGAGGGTATCCCACAGCAGAACCCTCAGCTCCTCGACGTCCGGCGCACGCAAGCGCTGCGTGCTGATCTCCTTGCCGTCCGCGTCGACCTCGATGACCGTCTGCGGGCGCGGCTGTGCGGCGGCGGCGATGATGTGTGCCGGATCGATCAGGCCGTCGGTTCTTGCTCGCAGCGACCCCAGCAGCTGCGCCTGCTCGTCAGCCGTAAACAGGTCGCGCTTGTTCAGTACCACGATGACCGGACGCCCGCGGGTGAGCAGCGCCCGCAGCGATTCGAGTTCTGTCTCGGTGATGTCGCCGTCGACGACGAACAGCACGAGGTCCGCGCGGCCTGCCACTTCCCTCGCGAGCTGCTCGCGCTCTTCGCCGCCGGCTTCGTCGAGGCCCGGCGTGTCGATGAGGTAAACGCCGCCCGCCTCCTCCTCGCGCCACGCCTCCATGGACGATCGTTTCGTCTCGCCGTGCAGCGGGCTCACGGTAAAGCGGTCCTCGCCAATAAGCGCATTCAGCAACGACGACTTGCCGGTACTCACGCGGCCGAACGCGGCCAGGTGAATATGGCCATGCTCGAGCTTGTCGAGCATCGCCTGCACGGCGTCATAGTCCTGCGACAGCGACTCGCGCACGCCCGGCGGCAGGCGGCTGTCGTTGATCAGTTCGCGCAGACTCTCGCGGGCGAGGTTGAGGTGGTCATCGCCACCCCTCTCGTCAGCCGGCGTCCGTTTTTTCTTCCAGGGCCAGCCTGGCAACGCGTCGAACGCCCGCTTCAATATGTTCACTGATTCCTTCCTCGAATTCTTTCACGGCCTCTTCGGCAACGAGCTGACCGTGCCGCTCGAGCGTCAGCACGAGGCTTCGCCCCAGCGCGTCGAATATCAGCCCGTACGCAACCGCGTGGACGAGACCGCCGGCAACGGTACCGACTCCGGGAAACGCCTTCAGGCCGTTGCCTGCGACGGCAAGCGTCAGCGGCAATGCCTTGCCGACCCGGCTCTGGCTCATGTCGAGAAACTGCTCGATATCGAGATCCCGCGGCGCAGCACCATAAAGTTTGCAGAGTTCTTTGGTCATCGCGGTGCCGACATAGCCCTGGATGATGACATCGGTTCCGGGACTCACGGCCGCGAGCGAGCCGATCACGGCCTTGCGCGTCGAGTTGCGGATGATCTGCTCGGAGCGCTGCTTGCGGTATTTGTGTTCAGCTTCGGCCAACTTTTCCGCGGCCAGCCGGAACACGGCACGATCGCGACGCTCGTCGAGCGGCTGAACCTCGTCCTCGAGCATTCGATTGATGGCAACGACCAGCACACCGATGTCTGCGGGCCGCTTGCGCCGGACCACGTTTTCCGAGCCGGCATCACCGCGCTGCACGACGTCCACCTCGCCGCCGGCCGAGACGGCCACTACCCTGTCCCGCTCCAGCGAACCGCCCATCTCGTCCACGCGCTGCAGCAGCTTCTGCATGATCGCCGCCTGCTCTTCGACGCTGTACCGGTCCGCCTTGTTCATGACCAGTACCAGCGGCTTTTCGAGTGCGAGCAGGTGCCCGACGGCCTGGCTCTCGGCGCGCGTCAGGTCGCCCTCGCAGACGAACAGGACGACATGGGCGCGCTGCGCTTCCTCGAGGGCCATCTCGTCCAGTCCTTCTTCATGTCCCCCGGTGCCGGGCACGTCGGTCAACAGGATCTCGCTGCCGGCACTGCTGCGCCACCGGTAGTGGCGCACGTCGCCGGTCGAACCGCCGACGACGTCGATCACGACGTCCGCCTCGGGCACCAGCGCCTTGATCAGCGAGCTTTTGCCCGTGCTGATTTCGCCGAAAAAACAAAGATGGATGAGGCCGGCTTTCTGCCGGGCGGCCAGCTCCTGCAGTTCCCGCTGCGCATCGCCGACATCGACGCCGGCCGCCTCGGCGTCACGCAGCCGCGTTTCTATTTCGTCCCGGCTCAGGGGCGCCCTGACGGCTGCTTTTCTCTTTGCCGTCGGCCTGCGGCGGATCAGTAGCAGCCAGATCAGGTAGATCGCGAGGATGACGAGCCCGATCATTCCGCCCACGTATCCCCAGCGCAACAGGCGCGGCCCCTCGAGCAGACGGTCCCAGACGTTCAGCGCGGTCTGCGTGAAGAACAGCAGCGCGCCGATCGCGATGAGGAACACGACGACGATCAAGAGCCCCAGAACGATGCGGATGAACTTGTCCAGTTTCATCGAGGGCCTACGCAGCGGAGTCGCCGTGAACCGGAGCGAATGCCGTGCTTGCTACGTGGAATCCCCGGGCGGACTGGTGCAGCGTCAGCGATATCGGCACGCTGCAACCCTGCGGCTGAAACGAGATAAGGATGGATATTCCGTGGCCGGCCCCTGCGGGCCTGCTGCGCAAACCTGCATCGCACTGCACATCGATACGGTCGCTGTCGAAAGCCCCCATGTCGACGTACGCGCTCAGGAATGCAAAGACCTGGCTCCGGATTCGTTGCGCGAGGGTTTCGTCGACGGGTTCGAACACGGCCCATCGGGTCGCCCTGTCGATCGAGTTGACGATGCGCAGGCACAGACGGCGCACCGCCAGGCTTGCCAGCGGGCGTTGCGGCTCGCTGCCGCGCGCCATGGTCGTCGAACCCGTCAGCCGCGGCTTCCCCGCCGGGCCGGGCACGATGACGTTGATCCCCTCGCGGGTCAGGACCTGCGCGCCTTCCTCGTCGACCATCACCGCCGGCGCGAACTTCCGGCTCAGGCCGAGCCCGTGCTGATCGAGTTGCTGCCAGGGGCCGTGGTGGCGGTCGAGCTTGCACAGCAGGCCGGCAATGGCGCCGCCCGCTGCACGCGCCTCCGCATCCCGCGCCGCGCGCAGCGCAAGACGCGGAAAATAGCCCATCATGTTCGGGCTCGCGTAGCCGCGTTCGCGGACCTCCGCCAGCATCGCCTCGGCCGACTGGATACCGCTGCCCGGATCGACGATGAGCATCGCACCGCGGCTGCGGCAGTAACGCTCTGCCGCCAGGATGGCGGCCGGCCCCGCGTCGATACCCTTGCCCGGCGGTGGCAGGTACAGGATGTCGAAGTGATCCACCTGGTCGAGTGCGAAGATGCCGCGGCTGTCCGGGCGCGAGCCCACGAGATCGTAATCGGTCAGTTCGTGACCGTCGGTGCCGTCCTGCGCATGATCGATATAGACGGCCTCGGTCTCCGCGTCGCCCGGCGTGGTCCGCTCGGGCCTGTGCGACGGATACGGCTTCTGCACCCGAACCAGCGATGACATCAGCAGTACGTCGCCGACGAACGTATCGGCCTCTTCCCGGTAGCTCAGCTTGCGGTACATCTCCTGGTCGAGGACCAACCGCGAGTCCGGGTCCAGGCGTTGCAACGTAAGATTGAAGAGTTCGTCGCCGCCGCGGTCGATGCCGTCGTAGTCGACAGCCGCTCTTATGCATTCCGTGGAGCCCGGCTCCAGCGCACGCAACACCAGCGCGGAACCGCTTGCCGGCAAACAGATCATGGCGCCGCGCGCGTTGTTCGCTACGCGCACGACGTAGAGGTTGCTTCCGCCGTGGTCGAAGAACTGCTTCACGGCCGGACCGAGACTCGAGCGCGACCAGACGTCACCGAAGCAGCGGCGGAATTCTCCGAAGTTGTGGACGAGAACGGGCGTATTCAGTGGGCCGCGAAGCGCACGTCCGACAAAGGCCGCCGTAGTCTCGGGCGTTGCGTCGATGGGCCGGTCCATCGCCGCAATCTCTGTGACCGTGATGCCACGATCGACCGCATCCGACAACTTGGTCTCCGTGGGTCAGACTACCGTGCAGGCATTCTAGGGTCTGCCAGCATTATGAACAAGGCTACTGCCGCAGACCCCCATCAGTGACGTTTGCTTATGCCATCGCTCATTGCCAATATGAATGCGACACCATGACCGATATCCTCGTCAACGCCTATCCGGCACTCTCGGGCAAGCTGCGCAAGGCTGCGCTTGCCAATCTCCCGACGCCAACGGGCACGGGGAGCATTCCGACCGCCGCGGGCATGCGCGACATCAGTATCAAGTACGACAACCTGACGAGTTCGTACTATGGCGGCAACAAGCTCCGCAAGCTCGAGTACCTGCTGCAACTCACCATCGACAAACGTGCGAAGCGCGTGGCGACTTTCGGATCCGTGGCATCCAATCATGCGCTCGCCACGGCACTCTATGCACAACGCCTGGGTCTCGAGTGCACCTGCCTGTTGTCGCACCAGGCCAGGTCACCGGCCGTCGTCAAGGTACTCGGCCTGCTCATGCAGTGCGGCGCAGAGATCGTACGGTTCGGCGGCGCCCACCGCGCGCGTATCGAGACGATGCGGCAGTACGTCCAGGGACGCCGCAGCTGGGTGATCCCGCTGGGCGGTTCGTCGTGGCTCGGCACCGTCGGCTACGTGGGAGCCGGGCTCGAGTTCGCCTCCCAGGTCGCCGCCGGCGAAATCGATGAACCGGCGCGAATCTACATCGCGACGGGCACGATGGGGTCGGCCGGCGGCCTCGCGCTGGGGCTTGCGCTCGGGGGCCTCGCCAGCGAGGTGCAGGCCGTGCGCGTGTCGCCTCGGGAGATCATGAACCGGCAGCGCCTCGATCAGCTGATGGCGAAGACCGCCGCGATGCTCAACCGACTGGAGCCGGGCATTCCCGCGGACCTGCACCGACGCACGAGAATCGAGGTCCGGCAGTCGTTCTATGGGGACGGTTACGCCATCAGCAACCCGGCAACGGATGCGGCCATCGACGTCGCGCGCGATGCACTCGGTCTCGCACTCGAGCCGACCTACACGGGAAAAGCGATGGCGGCGTTACTCCATGACTCGGAGCAGGCGTGGCTTCGCAGCGCATCACTGATGTTCTGGAACACTTACAATTCGAACCCGCTTCCGGGCGTGCCGCCGTCGGCCGTCGACCTCGGCCGGCTGCCCGAGGAGTTCAAGCCTTACTTCGACTGATCGTTTTCCGTTTCTTCCGTCGTCTGCTCGCGCCGCTGCTGTTCTTCTTCGGCTTCGCGGGCTTCGCGTTTCTTGCGGGCGATTTCTTCGAGCATCACGTCGAGCCAGTCGTTCACAAATCCTTTTCCTCTTGCTCCGGCTCCTCGGCCATCACTTCGTCCATGAGCTCGCGCACTTCGGTGAGCGTCGGCGCATTCGGGTCTGGCTCGACCGTGTTGCGAACGAGGCTCGCGCGCGCGAACACCTCGTGTGCGTCGTGATAACTCACCAGCGATGCCACGCCGTTCGCGACACTTGCGAGCGAACGGATGTGATTCGCGTCGCGGCCGCTGAGACCCGCCGCTTCCCCGGCACTTTCCAGCAAGGCCTCCAGCCGCTCGGCGGGCGGTAATGTGTCGTCTTCGAGCGGCGTATGCGCTTCGAAATACAGTTCGCCGTTACGCCATCCGAGCAGGTACGGCTCGTTGACGATGCGCACCGTTTCGCCGGTCTCGACCAGCGAATACAGGAGTTCGATGTTCTCCGGGTACAGCCGCACGCAGCCGTGGCTGACACGCATGCCGACGCCGTAGGGCTGGTTGGTACCGTGGATCAGGTACCCGGGCATCGCCAGCTTCAGAACGTGCGAGCCGAGCGGGTTGTCCGGCCCGGGCGGCACCACGGACGGCAGCGGGTTGCCCATCTCCGCGTGCTCCTCGCGAACGGATGCCGGCGGGAACCAGTGCGGATCGGCCGCCTTCGAGACGACCTCCGTGGTGCCGACCGGCGTCTCCCAGCCGACGCGCCCTATTCCGATCGGATACGTCAGCACGGTCTGCGGCTGACCCTCGTCGACGTCCGGGAAATAGAACAGCCGCTTGGCGGCAATGTTGAGCACGATGCCTTCACGCGGGACGTCAGGGACTATGTATTGCGTCGGCAGCAGTACCGGCGTCCGGTCACCCGGCAGCCAGGGATCGATGTCGGGATTGGCCGCGACGAGTTCGTCGTAGCCGAGCCCGTACTCGCGGGCGAGATCGGAAAACGTGTTTTCGGAGTCCGTGTAGACGATCTGCGGCGCGCCGACGACGGATTGCGTCTCGGTCTCCAGCACGAAGTAATTGCGCGCAATCGGTTCCTCGACCGGACGTGCTTCCAGCGGCACCGGTTCGGGCCGGGATTCGTCAGGCAGTGCCCGAGTAGAGGTCTTCGAGGAACGTGCAGCCGGCAAGCGCAACCGGCGCAAGCAGCAGCAAACATCGACGAGCAGCTGGAAAATGCGTGTTCAAGGCCCTGACCCGTATTGCGAAGGCGCTATCTTCGCAAAATTCGGCGCCGGAGACGAACTCAAAACCGCGACACCCGGACCGTCAGCGGCCAGCGCACCGTTCGCGCCGCCCCGCCCCAGGCCGTGCGCAGATCGTGCTCGATCAGATCGACGGGATCGTCGCCGTGCTCGCGCTCGTAGCGCTGGCAGGACGACCAGGTGCGCAGATAGCCGAGCATGTCGTCGACCGTCCACTGCGCGCCCATCTCGAACTCGGGCGCCGCGATCGCGGTGCCCGGAAATTCGATGCCGGCGTAGCGCTCCTCGACCAGCCGCCTCTCCGTCGGCCAGAACGGCCCCACGATACGCCCGTACAGGCGCTCGACGACGGCATCGCAGTCCGGAGAAACGGTGCAAAGTTCGTAGCACCAGGCCGCGACGCAGCCGCCCGCCATCAGCACGCGCGCCGCTTCGGCGAAAAAGCGGGCGGTGTCGAACCAGTGCAGGGCCTGGCCGACGGTGACCAGGTCCGCCGAGTCCGATGGCAATCCGGATTCCTCGGCGGGGGCAACGCTGTAGCTTACGCCGGGGTGCGCAATCGCCGCATCGATCTGCGCGCGGCTCGCATCGGTGGCGACGACGCGCTCGAAGTGCGCGGCGAGCGCAATCGCCGCCTGCCCGTTGCCGGTGGCACAGTCCCATGCGAGCTTCCTGGCGCCCAGGCCCGGCGAGATACGCGAACAGTTCGGGCGGATAATGCGGGCGGTGGCGCGCGTAGCCCGTCGACTGCGCCGAGAAATGGTCTTTGAAGTCCGGCCCGGGCGGCACTACATGCTGCAGGAAGGTGTCTTGCCGGCCTGTTTCGCCTCGTTGTAGATCTTCAGCGTCTTGCCGAACTGGCCGACGAGCTGGTCGATACGCGTCTCGCTCGAGGGGTGCGTGGACAGGAACTCGGCCGGCACCTCTTCGGCTTCCTGCCCCATGTTCTGCCACAGCGGCACGCTCTCGCGGGGATCGAAGCCTGCTTTCGCCATGTACTCGAGGCCGATGACGTCCGCTTCGCTTTCCTGCGAACGCGAGAACGGCAGCATGATGCCGAGCGCTGCGCCGGCCTGAAGCGCTTCGTAGGCGGTATAGGTGGCGCCCTGGTTGCCGCCACCCAGGAGCACGGCAGCAACCTGCACGCCGACGTTCGAGAACGAACCGCGCGACGCGCGCTCGTTTGCATGGCGCGCGGTAACGTGGGCAATCTCATGGCCGATGACCGCGGCCAGCTGGTCCTGGTTTTGTGCCGCCTTGAGAATCCCGGTCATGACGCCGATTTTTCCGCCCGGCATGGCGAACGCGTTAACGGAGTCCGCCTGGAAAATCGCCATCTCCCAGTCGAGGTCGCGATGCTCGGGCGGCAGCTCGGCCACCACGGCCTGCGCCACGCAATGGATGTAGTCGATCTTGGCGCGGTCCGTTTCGAGCGGCATGTTCGCCTTCATCTCGACGAACTGGCGAGACGCTTCGACGGCCAGTTCTTCGTCGGACTTGAGGATGATCTGCGAGCGGCCCGTCGGCGAGGTCGAACAGGCCGCGCCGGCGATTGCCACCAATACGAGGGAAATCAGTGACTTGAGGTGTAGCTGGCGCATGGTTACTCCTGTGTAACGGTTTTGACCACCCGGCGTTGACTCAGTTCCAGGGGCTGCGCGGCAGCCGCGACTCGAAGCGCCGCCGCCAGCTCGCGGCGTCGACCTTCTCCAGCGCGCCGTCGATGTTCGACATGATGCGCTTTTGCAGCGGCTGCTTGATCTTGAAACTGACCTGGTACACGTCGCGCTCGGCCGCTCGCTGCAGCAGGAGCTCGTCGCTGGTCAGCATTTCGTCGGCCAGGCCGAGTTCCAGCGCTCGCGTGCCGTACCAGTGCTCGCCGGTCGCGACGGTCTCGAGATCGAGGTCCGCGCGGTAGCGGCCGACGGCCGCCTTGAACAGGGTATGGATGTCTTCGAGTTCTTCCTTGAGCTTGGCGCGGTCGGCGTCCGTGTTCTTGCCGAACATCGTCACCGTGCGCTTGTACTTGCCGGCCGTAATCTGTTCGAAGTCGACGCCGTGGCTGTCGAGCAGGCGATTGAAGTTGGGGATCTGCGCCAGCACGCCGATGGAGCCGAGAATCGCAAACGGTGCCGCGTAGATCTTCGACGCGACGCAGGCCATCAGGTAGCCGCCGCTCGCGGCGACCTTGTCCACGCAGACGACCAGCGGAATATCGCGATCGCGGATCCGGGCCAGCTGCGACGCGGCGAGCCCGTGCTCGTGCACGATACCACCATGATTTTCGAGACGCACGACGACTTCGTCGTCCGGCGTCGCCACGTCGAGCACGGCGCTAACTTCCTCGCGCAACGAGGACACCGCACTGGCTTTCAGGTCGCCCTTGAAATCGATCACGAAACTGCGCGGCCGGCTGGCGTGTTTTTCTTCCGCCTTCTGCCGCTTCTTGTCCTGCTTCGTTTGCTTCTTTCTCTCGTCCTTCCTCGAGACGGCAGCGCGCAGCGCGGACGCCGTCTTGTGGTACTTCTTGTTGAGGTTTTCGACCTCGAGGTGGTCCTGGGTCGCTTTCCGGCCGGCCGCGGCGCCTGCCGCCATGACGATGACGATCGCGATGACGATCGTCATGACCTTCAGCAGAAACAAGCCGTACTCGGCAAGGAATTCCATTATCGTCACATCCGTGGAGTACCGACCGCGTATCAGCCTGCGGCGAGGCCGACGTTGTTCTTCTGCAGGACCTGCTCCGCACGGTAGCTCGAACGCACCATCGGCCCTGCGACGACTTCGACGAAGCCGCGCTCGAGGCCTTCCGTGCGGTACGCCTCGAACTCGTCGGGCGTCACGTAGCGTTCGACGGCCAGGTGATACGGCGTCGGCCGCAGGTACTGCCCGAGCGTCAGGATGTCGACGCTCGCCTCGCGCAGGTCGTCCATGGTCTTCATGATCTCGCTGTCGCGCTCACCGAGCCCGAGCATCAGGCTGGTTTTCGTCAGCACGTCGGGACGGTGACGCTTGGCGTGGCGCAGCACGTCGAGCGTCTGCTCGTACCCGGCCCGCGGATCGCGCACCGGGTGTGTCAGGCGCCTCACCGTCTCGACGTTCTGCGCAAATACGTCGAGCCCCGAATCGACGACGATCTCGACATGCGCGTGCACGCCGTTGAAATCCGGTGTCAGCGCTTCGACGGCCGTCGCCGGATTGCGCTTCTTGATCTCGCGCACGCAGGCCGCGTAGTGCGCCGCACCGCCGTCCGGAAGGTCGTCGCGGTCCACCGAGGTTATGACGACGTACTCGAGGCCCATGAGCTTTACGGCACGGCCGGTGTTGGCGGGCTCGTCCGGATCCAGCCAGCCTTTCGGGTTGCCGGTGTCGACGGCGCAGAAACGACACGCCCGGGTGCAGACGGAGCCCAGCACCATGATCGTTGCCGTTCCTGCATTCCAGCATTCGCCGATGTTCGGACACATCGACTCTTCGCAGACCGTGCTCAGCCGGTGCTCGTGAACGATTTCCCGGGTATTCGAATAGCCCTTTCCCGACGGCATTTTCGCGCGCAGCCATGCGGCTTCTGGCCATGCACGAGGGGCTCGGCGTCACGGCGTTGTTTCACGCCGTTCTTGATCGCCGAAAAGCCCGCGTCGGTCTGGTACTTGCGGCCACTCTCGACAATCGGAATGCCGCGAAATTTGGTTTCGCTGTCACTCATGAGTTCGCTTGCCGGCGAAAAGCCGGACGCGCATTTTCTCACAAATCGCCCGCGCGTGGGAACTGCTCACGCTGCAGGAGCGCTTCTTGACACGCGATCCGGCCTGGGACCGGGTCGCGGTTCGAGAACCGCTCCTACAGCAAAAAAAATCCCGGCCTAAGCCGGGAGAGTCAGGGGGAATCCGTAGATTCTGCAAACGCGCCAGAAGAAACTAGTGCAGTCTTGACCAGCTCAGGAGTTTCACCGAACTCCGGTGCAGGTCGAAATTCCGGGCCAATGCGGCCTCTATGTCGCGCGTATCCGTCTGGTGATCCATCGGCTGGCTCAGTTCCACCACGCCGCTGAATTCGTTACCGTCACGATACTGCGTGTCGGTCAGGATGAACTGCGTGTAGTACTTTGCGGACATGGTTAAAGATTACGCCCGTCACTTTTCGGTGACTGTGAGCTAGAGCACAAATTTCCGATGAGACGTAATCCGGGACGGAAACGGTGACCTGCATCACGGCCGGAAACGCGCGGATTCGGGATGTTGCTTTGCAACAATAGCGAGCCGGCGCCTGCAAAGTCGCGGATTCCAGCGTAAAATTCTGGAATTCTGGGAAAAATCAGCGAAAATCGGCGACGCGGTGCACAGTTTTGGGGCCGCGGCATATGTAATATCGAGCGTTAACTGCCAGTCGCTTGGGCAGTTCTCCTCACGAACGAACCGGGGAACGATTCAATGATCGTAATACCAACGTGGCCACGGGCCCTGATTCTGGGCGTATTGGCGCTCGGGGCGGCTTCAGCCCTTGCACAGAACGAACTGAGAAGCACCTTTTTCAAGGACGCGGACGCCGCCAAAGCGGCGGCCGACGCGGTCAATGCCGAATGGCTCGCGCCGCGCAGCTATGAGCGAGGCCTGCGCGAATACGAGGATGCGGAGCAGGCGCTCGAGCGCGGCCGCAACATCGATTACGTGCGCTCCAACGCCGCGGAAGCCGCCAATTACTTCACGGACGCGGCAAAAGCGGCCGAGCTCGCGAAGACGGCGCTGGCCCAGGCCCTGAAAAGCCGCCAGGACGCCGCCAATGCGCAGGCGCCGAAACTGTCGCCGGACCTCTGGGAAGATGCGCAGGACAAGTTCGGCGACGCCATTCGCTACCTCGAGGGCGGCAACCTGAAGAGCGCCAAGCGCCGCGAGGTCGAGGCCACCACGTTGTACCGCGACGCGGAACTGGTCGCGATCAAGGCGCAGTACCTCGGCGAAACGCGCCAGCTGCTGTCCGATGCGGACCGCCGCCGCGTGGGACGCTACGCCCCGATTACGCTCGGCAAGGCGAAGCAGCTGCTCGCCGACGCGGAGCGTGAACTCAACGAAAACCGCTACGACACGGACCTGCCGCGCAGCCTGGCGCAGCAGGCGAATTACGAGGCCAAGCACGCGATCTACCTGTCGGAGATCGTGCTCAAAGTCCGCGACAAGGACCTGACGCCGGAGCAGCTCGTGCTGGAGTGGGAGACGCATTTCCGCGCGGTCGCCGGAGCCGCCGACGTCCTCCCCGACATGCACGACGGGCCCGAGCGGCTGACGGCCGAACTGGTCACCTACATCGATAACCTGCGCAACGAGAAGCAGGCGCTCGAGCAGGAGAATGCCGACAACCAGTTGCGCCTGACCGACATGGAAGAAGAGCTGCGCATCCTCGACGAACGCCTCGGCGGCGCGACGGCGGAACGCACCGCCCTGATCCAGCGCATCGAGGCGCAGGAACGCATCAAGGAACAGTTCGAGCAGGTCGAGCGTATGTTCAGCAACGACGAAGCGCGCGTCTTCCGCCAGGGCAACACAATCATCATGCGCCTGGTCGGCCTGACGTTCGACAGCGGCTCCGCCCAGCTGAAGCCGGCGAACTTCAATCTGCTGGCCAAGGTCGAAAAAGCCATCGACGTGTTCCCGCGCAGCGAGCTGATCATCGAGGGCCATACCGACTCGCACGGCGGCGATGACCTGAACCAGAAGCTGTCGCAGGACCGCGCCGAATCGGTGCAGCAGTACATGATCAATGCGATGCGTATTCCGAGCTATCGCCTGATCGCGACCGGTTACGGGGAAACACGTCCCGTCGCGAGCAACGAGACGGCGTCGGGACGCGAGAAGAACCGCCGCATCGACATCGTTATCAAGCCCAATCTCGACGCAAGCTGAGCGCTAGCCGGACAGTGGCTGTTGTCGCCACCATTCGGCGACGACAGCCGCGGTGTCTTTGTTGACCAGGTAGCCGTACTCGGCGTGCACATTGAGTTCGCCGTCGTGGCGGAAGAAATTGAATATCTCGATGTCCTCGATGCTCTCGACGAGCCCGAGCTGCAGCATTTCCCCGAAATCCTTCCCGAGGTAGGGATTCACCGCGGTCATGTCGCCCACGGCTGAGAGATTGACCCAGCGGCGGAAAGTATCGGGATACCGTGCCGGGCCCGTCTCACCGTGTCCGAGTACGTGCCGCCGCAGGTAGCTCTGCCCGAGAGGCGACCCCATCGTCAGCAGCAAATCGACGCGCAGTTCATCGCGTGGATCGCGGCTCATTTCCCACAGGGTGTCGTAGGCGATCACCGACCCCATGCTGTGCGCGGCAAGCAGCACCGGCCGCCCCGCTTCCCACGCTGCTCGCAGCGGCATCTTGAGCATCTCGCGCGTGTGTGTGGCGATGTCGTTGCGGTTGTGGACGTAGCGCATCAGGTCGCGCAGATGCAGTTCGATACGCTCATCGGCCAGGTGCGGGATCAGGAACGGAAACAGGTTGCCCACACGGTAGAGCCAGCGCAGCAGCCGCTTGCCGGGCGACGACGCTTCCACGATATCGTGCTCGCTCGCAGTCGCTTGCTCGAGCAAGCTGTCGATCGACTTCGCATCGAGAGCGAAGTCGCGGTGCTCGCGGTAGAAGTCGTAGGTCCAGGCCACCAGGTCGAAACTGCGGTCGGCAGCGGCAAGTTGCGCGGCAACACCGCCATCGTGCCGCCGCAGCCCTGCCAGGAGGCAGCGCCGCAGTGCCTCCTTGTGCACACCCGCTTCCGGTTTCGGCAGCAGTCCCGGCACGTAGAGAATGAGCGGCGTGCTCATTGCAGCGGTGCAGTCGCCTCGAGCAGCTCGTCGAGCTCGTGCAGGTTCGAGATCGTCCGCTCCGGCGGCGTGAGACCACCCGGCCATTCGTGCCCGTTGCGATTCAACCAGACGGCCCGTAACCCGGCCGCGCGCGCGCCCTCGACGTCGAACTCCGGGTGATCGCCGACGTGCAGCGTCTCGTGTGCGGCGGCACCGCCGACGCTCACCGCGGCATCGAAGATCGGCCGCGCCGGCTTGGCCGCACCCGCGGAGCGGGCGGACACGACGGCCTGAAACAGGTGGTCGATGCCGATCCGATCGAGTCTTGCATTACCGTTGGTCACGGCCACCAGCGTGTAACGGCTCGCCAGTGACTCGAGCGCCGGCCGCACCTCCGGAAAGAGTTCGAGCGTGTTGCGTTCCGTGTCGAAAATTTCGAACGCTTCGTCGACGAAGCCGTCGCCGTAGCCGGCGGCGATGCCCATGCGTGCGAGCACCTGCTGGCGCACGAAGGTCAGGTCGTGCGCGCGATCCTCGAACTCGGCGACAACCTGCGCGCGCAGCTCGACGATGTCTTCGGGCTGGTGCATGTCCACGATGCGTGGGTAGCGCTCGCCGAGCCACTCGCGCAGCCGCGATTCTGCACGTCGTATGACCGGCGTGATATCCCACAGGGTATCGTCGAGGTCGAGTGTAATGGTGCGAATGTCGTTCACGTGTTGCTCAGCGCGCCGCGATGGACGACCATTGTGGTCCGTTTCGATAAACGACCGCAACAGGGATGGACCCATGAAGTACCTGCACACGATGGTGCGCGTCAGTGACATCGACAAGTCGCTGGATTTCTATTGCAACAAGCTCGGCCTCGTGGAGATCAGGCGTTACGACAACGACAAGGGACGCTTCACGCTCGTCTTCCTCGCCGCCCCGGGCGACGAGGACGCCCAGGTCGAGCTCACCTATAACTGGGACCCCGAAGAGTACGGCGAAGGACGCAACTTCGGTCACCTGGCCTACCGGGTCGACGACATTTACGCCCTCTGCCAGAAACTCATGGACGCCGGGGTTACGATCAACCGCCCGCCGCGCGACGGCCACATGGCGTTCGTCCGCTCCCCCGACAATATCTCCGTCGAACTCCTGCAGAAGGGCGACCCGCTGCCGCCGAGAGAACCCTGGGCATCGATGGAAAACACCGGCCACTGGTAAGGTCACATTGACGGCTGCCCGCTGATAGCAGGATTTTTTGCCACCACTACCGTAGGAGCGGGCCCTGTGCCCGCGATCGCGGTTCGGGACCGTGCTTACGTCTGCGGCATCAGCGGTGGCAGGGGATCGCTCTCGGCATCCTTGCGCGTGTCGTCGAGAACAGCGAACGAGCGTAGCGATTTCGCGAGCGCCTCGCCGTCCCAGCCTTCCCCGCTCGGCCCGTAAGCGGCACGCGACAGCCGGCCGAGTTCGTCCGACAGCGGCGCCGACACGCGGCGCGCGAGTGCGCCGACGCTGCGGGGCGCATCGTCGGGCCACTGCAGGCGCCCCCATTCGAGCATGGCCTGCCGGACCCCGGCGCCATCCCCGTCGAGCGCCGCCCTGCGGGCCGCTTTCAAATGCCGCGCCTGCTGCTTGTGCAGCGGCGGCGGCGCAGGCTCGCGTGGCTCACGGCGCGGACGGGACGACAGCCACCAGGCACCGACCGTCAGCAGCCACAGCACGGCGACCGCCTGCGCGGCGAGACGCCAGAAATCGGATCCCATGGACACCTCCGCCGGTTCGTCGGGCTCTTCGACGGGTGCCGCCACCGTGGGCGCGGGATCGATCACTGGCGCCTCGCGCGTCGGCAGGATACTGACGCTGCGTTCGGGCAGCTCGGCAACCTTCCACTCGCCCGCCTCGACGTCCCACCACGGCAGCTGCAGCGATGGCAGCGTCACGACGCCGGCATCCACACCAATAATCGCGTACTGGTCCTTGCGGATGCCGCGGATACCGCCCGGCTCGATCTGCCGGCTGAGCTCGGGACGGTCGGGATAAACGTTCACCCCGCTTACGCTCGGCGGCTCGATGGCCGGTATCTGCGTTTCGAGCTGACCCAGCGCACTTGCCGTTACGACCCGGGTAATCGGCTCGCCCGACTTGAGGTCGTCGGGCTGACGCGACCAGTTGTCCTGCAGCTGCACGTCCTTCGCGGGCAGCCAGACGGCGTCCGGAAAGTCGGCCGGCGGCTCCGGGATCGGCAACACGGCTATCGTGTGCGCCTGCGACTGGAACACCTTGCGCCCGGTGATCCGGCCGTCGCGCAGCACCCGCGCCTCGAAGCGCGCCGGCGATATCGTGACCTCGCCGCTCTCCTGGGGAAACAGGGCGTAAACCCGTTCCACGACGTTGTAGGTGCGGCCGTTCAGGAGCGCGTCATAGCTGCGCTCCTCGCCGGCCACCTCGATGAGCACCTCGGCGCCGCCGAACTCCGGGTCGCGCAGTGCCGGCTGCCGCGTCGGCACCGCGCGATACACCTTGATGCGGTACAGCACCTGCGCCTGGACGTACGACTCCGTGTAGTCCACTTCGCTGCTGATGAAAACGTCGGCCTCGCCGGGCGGCGCATTGGCCGGCTCCCGCACGCTGACACGCAGGGGTTCGCTGCTCTCCGCGCCGACGGCAACGGGCGGAATCACCAGGTCGCCGGTGCGCTTTGCCATGAGCTGGTAGCTCCAGGTGCGGCTGCGCGAGATTTCGCCGTTGATGATCATCGTGTTGCTGAGCTGGCTGCTCTGCCCGACGTAGAAGTCCTCGTTGAGCGCCGAAATATCCGGCTGCAGATCGATCTCGGTGTCCACCACGATCTCGAGAGTAAAAGACTCGTTGAGGTCGATCGTGTTGCGGTCCACGCGAGCCTGCACGCCGGCCTGCGCCGCGCTGCAGACCATCAGCAGCACGCCGCTTGCGATCCATGCACACGCGTTAAGGTAAGTCCGCGACCTCACCATGGCTGTACCTCGTCGTCGGGCCACAGGTTGTTGCCGTCCTGGTCACGGCCCATCCTCTGGTACTGGTATCGGAACTTGCGGCGCAGCAGCCCGCCCGGGTCGTTGGGGATGCGCCGCAACCACTGCTCCATCGCCTGCTGCGCTTCCTGTTCACGGCGCAGCGCCTCGAGCTGTTCCTCGCTGAGCTGCGGCGACTGCTGTCGCGCCTGTTGCTCGGCTTCCTCGGCCGCGCGCTGCAGTTCTTCCTGCAGCGCCTGCATGTCTTCCTCGCTCATCTCGTCTTCACGCTGCGACGTGTTCTGCTCGCCGGACTCGCTCTGCGATTCGGACGAGCCCTCCGAGCCCTGTTCCTGTGAGGATGCGTCGCTGTCGGACTCCTGGCTGTCGCCCCCCGACTCGTCCGAAGACTGCTGGTCGTCGCCCTGGTTCTGTTGTTGCGATTCCTGCTCCTGCATCATCTGCGCGATCAGGTCGCGATTGAATGCCGCGTCCTCGTTATCCGGGTCGGCCTCCAGCACCTGTTCGTACGCGTCGATCGCGGACTCGAACTCGCCCTGCCGCGCCAGCGCATTGCCGAGATTGTAGAGGTTGCGCAGGTCGTCCTGCTCCGCGAAGCGCGCCGCGCTCTGCGCGTAAGCGCCGGCCTCGTATTCGGCAACCGCGCGCCACTCGGGATTTTCGAACAGGGCCGCCGCGTCTGCTGCGTTGCCCGACTCGAGTTCGCGCTGCGCCTGCTGGTTCTTGTTCAGCCACAGGTCGTCCCACAGCGATGCCTCGGCCGGCCTGGAGACCGGCAGTATCGCGAACACGATCAACACGGCCCAGCCGCGGCGGAACGCCAGCGCGCCGAAAGGCAGCAACAGCAGCGCAAGCCACGGGCCCTCCTCGCGCCACTGGTCCGTAGCCAGTGCATCGTCGCTCGCTTTGTGCGAGCTGACCTCGCCCGCCATCAGGTAGTCCAGATCGCGGCCCTCGGAGGTAAGGGTCGCGTAGCGCCCGCTGCCGCTCATCGCGAGTTCGCGCAGGCCGCGCTCCTCGAGCCGGGCGACCGCGATTTGGCCCGCCTGGTCGGTGACGAAGCCGCCCGACAGCTTCGGTATCGGCGCGCCCTCCTTGGTACCGACGCCGAGTACGGACAGCGTGTAGCCCGCGTCACGAAGGTCACGCGCCGCCCGCTCCGTGGCTGGCGATGAACCGCCGTCGGTAATCAGCAATACCTCGCCGAACGTGGCGCCCGCCTGTTCCAGGAGCTGCTGCCCTTTGTAGATCGCCGCAGTCGGGTAGCTGCCACGGCTCGGCATGATGTCCGTGCTGAGGCTGTTGACCAGTGCCGCGATCGTGTCGGTGTCCGTTGTCAGCGGCGCTACCGTAAACGCGTTGGACGAGTAGACGACGAGCGCCGTCTGGCCGCTGGCGCGACGCTCGAGAATGTCGAGGATCTTCAGCCGCGCACGCAGCATCCGGCTGGGGGTGACGTCCTGCGCATCCATGGACCGCGACAGGTCCAGCGCGATCACCAGCGCCTGGTCCGAGCGGAACACCGGCTGCTCGATCCGCTGCCACGCCGGGCCCGCGAGCGACACCGCGCCGATAACGCCGGTAATGCCGAGCAGCCACCAGCGCAGGTCGGACTTGCGGCGCGGGGCGCCGGAGAGCACGTGCGGCGCGAGCGCCGGGTCGACGACGTTCTGCCAGCTCCCGGGGCCGAGCTGGCGGCGCGCCAGCAGAATCGCGGCGGCGATTACCGCGGGGATGGCCCACAGCCACTCGGGCCTCAGAAGATGAAACTCAGCCGGCATGGGTCTGTACCCCGCTGATCCGCCGCAGCCGCAGCGACTGCAACAGGCTCACGACGCAAAGGAAGGCCGCCAGCAGGAAGGCGCCCGAGAGCGGCCAGAAGTACAGCGACTGCACCGGCCGGAAGCCGGCTTCGGGTTCCTCGACCGGCTCCAGCTGGTCCACCAGCCGGTAGATGTCCTGCAGGGTCGCGGTGTCCGTCGCACGGAAGTAACGGCCCCCCGTGAGGTCCGCGATACCCGTCAGCGTCGCCTCGTCGAGGTCGGCCGACGGATTGACGCGGCGGCGACCGCCGATGATCGAAGCCACCTCCATCTGCTCGGCGCCGATGCCGATCGTATATATGCGCAGGCCGACCTGCGCCGCGAGTTCCGCGGCCTTCATCGGGTCGATCTCGCCCGCGGTGTTCGCGCCATCCGTCAATAGCACCAGGACCTGTTCGCCCGCGTCCTCCTGCTGGTCGTGGATGCGCTTGACCGCGAGCGTGATCGCATCGCCGATCGCCGTCTTCTCTCCCGCGAGGCCGATGAACGCTTCCATGAGCAGGATCTTCACGGTTTCGCGATCGAGCGTCAGCGGCACCTGCAGGTAGGCTCGCTCACCGAACAGGATCAGGCCGATGCGATCGCCCTCGCGGCGGCTGATGAAATCGCTCGCGACAGCCTTCGTTGCGGTGAGCCGGTCGACTCGGCGGCTGCCGAGTTCGAAGTCCTTCTGGTCCATGCTGCCCGACAGATCGACCGCGAGCATCAGGTTGCGGCCGGACACGGGCACTTCGAGTTCGTCGCCGATGCGCTCCGGACGCGCCGCAGCGATCACCAGCAGTACCCATGCGATCATGGCAACCCAGATTCGCCAGTTCAGCAGCTGCTCCGAGCGGGAGCGATCGGCAAGTACGTCGAAGCCGGCAAAGCTCGGCACGCGGAGTCCCGCTTCCTGCAGCTGGTTCGCCTCCGGCAGCAGCCTGCGCAGGATGAACGGCAGCGGCAGCGCCAGCAGCATCCACGGCCAGGCCAGCGACAGCATCAGGCGCCCCTCCCCACCGGCGTCTGCAGCCGTTGCCGCACGGCGGCGAGCATGCCGTCGATGTCCAGGTCCCCGGCAACCGTTTCCGGGTTGCGATACGGCAGTTCGAGGAGATTGCGGCCCGGGCCTTCCCGAAATTGGGGTTCGTCGAGATCGCGGTCCAGCCACGCAAGCCAGGCATCGCCGGTCAGCCCGGCAACTTCCGCGCGCGGCGCATACGCGAGCATCGTGCGCCGCAGCAGTTCCGATACCTCGGCGCCGAGCGTGACCGGGTTGCCGTGGTAGGCGTATGCCGAGCGGCTTTCCTCCAGTTGCCTGAGCGCCTGGCGGCGCGCAGCCGAGCGCGCCCGGCGCTTCAGCCAGGCGCGAATCAGCAGGGCGGATGCGATAAGCAGCACCACGATCAGCAGCCACCAGCCCGGAGCGAGCGGCCACCAGCCGACCGGCTCCGGCAGATGCAGGCTACGCAGCGGAATGGCTTGCGGATCCACTAGTGCGTCCTCCGTCCCAGTGCCGTCTGCAGTGCGCTCACCGGGTCGTCGTCGGTCGACAACGGCATCAGATGAATGCCGTAGCGCTGGCAGAACTTGTCCAGCGCGTGCCTCCGGGTCTCGAAGGCCTCATGGTAGTCGCGGCGCGCCGCCTGCGCATGGGTGTCGATGGCGAGTTCTTCGTCGTCGCTCACCAGCCGGTAGCGGCCGGGCGGCGGCAGCTCGCGCTCGAGCGGGTCGCTCAGGACCACCGCAAGCACCTCGTTGTGGCGCGCGACGCTCGACAGGTAGGACTGCGCCGCGCGGCTGATGCCGAGGAAATCGCTGAGAATCACCACGAGGCTGCCGGGCCGCGCAACGCGCCGCAGCGACGCCATTGCCAGCGTAAGCGGCGCTTCGAGTTCCGCCGGGCCGTGATGCTCGCGCTGCGCCCAGTCGGGATGCTCGGCGAGTTCGTGCAGGAACCTTAGCGCCGCCTGGCGGCCGAGGCGCGGTTTCAGCTCGCGGTGCACCGTGTCGCCGAAGATCAGGCCGCCGAGCCGGTCGCCGCGATGGTGCGCCGCCCACGACAGCAGCGCGGCCGCGCGGCTCGCGTTCACCGACTTGAAGCAACCGCGGGTCGCGAAATGCATGTTGGACCGCAGGTCGACCATGACCAGTACCGGGCGTTCGCGTTCCTCGCGGAACAGCTTGGTGTAGGCCGTCGTGCTGCGCGCCGTCACGCGCCAGTCGATCGAGCGCGGGTCGTCACCGGGCTGGTAGGGACGCGATTCGTCGAACTCCATGCCGCGGCCGCGGAAGTGCGAAACGTATGCACCGGTCTGCAACGAGCGCACCCTGAGCACGTCGAGCGCGATCGCACGCGCCGGACCGCTCAGGCGAATGAGGCCCGACTGCGAGACGCTGACGGGCGAGGCGTTCTCGGAGATGTGGTCGAGTTGCCGCATTACGGCACGCCGACGCCATCCAGTATCCGTTCGATGACAGAATTCGCGTCGACGCCATCCGCTTCCGCCTCGAAGCTGAGCACCAGCCGATGCCTCAGGACATCAGCGGTAACGTCCTGGATATCTTCGGGGCCCACGTAGTCCCGCCCCGCCAGCCATGCCCTTGCTCTCGCCGCACGGTCGATGCCGATGCTCGCGCGCGGGCTGGCGCCATAGAGAATCTGGCCCTCGAGCGAACTGTCGATCGGCGTCGGATTGCGCGTGGCGAGTACGATGTTGACGATGTACTCCTCGAGTTCCTCCGCGAGGTGCAGGCGCAGGATCTCCTGGCGAGCCTGCATCACGGAGGCCACGGAAAGGAGCTCGGGCGGCTGGAACGCGTCGCGCTTGTTCGCCTTCGCCTCGTTCCGGTTGAGCACCAGGATGCTGCGTTCTTCTTCGGCGTTCGGGTAGCCCACCTGCACATGCAGCAGGAAACGATCGAGCTGCGCCTCGGGCAGCGGGTAGGTGCCCTCCTGCTCGATCGGGTTCTGGGTGGCCATCACCAGGAACAGGTCGTCGAGCGGATAGCTCTTGTCGCCGACGGAAATCTGCCGTTCCTCCATCGCTTCGAGGAGTGCCGACTGGACCTTCGCCGGGGCGCGGTTGATCTCGTCCGCGAGGATCAGGTTGTGGAACAGCGGACCCTTGCGAAACTCGAACGTGCCTTCCTGCGGCCGGTAGATGTCGGTGCCCGTGAGGTCGGCGGGCAGCAGGTCCGGCGTGAACTGCAGGCGGTGAAAATCGCCCTCGACGCTCTCCGCCAGCACCTTGATGGCGCGGGTCTTGGCGAGGCCGGGAGCGCCCTCGACCAGCAGGTGCCCGTCGCACAGCAGCGCGATCAGCATGCGGTTGATCAGGTGCGACTGCCCGATGATCAAGCGGCTGGCATGCGCTTCGAGCTGCTGGAATTGGTCTGCGACACTCATCAATGGCTCCCGGGCCGGGTTGGGGCGTGACATTGTAGAGAGGATGCCTGTTGACGCCAACTCGTCGCCTTGAATTTTGTCCATAGCCGGATCACTTCGGTAATAATGTCCCGTTGTAAGACAGCGCTGGGCAAGGAACATTGCAGGGAATTCTCGGAAAGACCCGTCTCACGGCACTGCTGGTGGCCGCCGCATCGGCCTGGCTGGCCGGCTGCGGCGATACGCCGGAACCGGCGGCCCTGCCGGCACTGTTGCCGCCGGCCCCGGTCGCCAGTAGCTGTGGCGCGCGGGGTTTCCTGCGGACGAATCTGTACGGCGAGCTGTCCGGCCCGGTCGACTGGGCGCAAGGCGAGCTCGACTGCGAAGGCATGGCGCGACCGGAGGGCAGGGGCGCGCGCTTGCGGTTCGCCGGGCAATTCGGGGACCTTTCGCTGGCGATCCTCGTCGCCATGCCCGGCCTGCAGCGCGGTGCCGCCGCGCGTGAACTGGACAGCAACGTGACGCTGATCGAAGAAGGCGGCGGACGCTTTTTCAGCACTTCCGGCCTGGGTAGCTGCTGGACGGACGTGCCCGAACAGGAGCAGCTGGGCGATGATGGCTACTTTGTCGCGGGAACGCTGTACTGCATCGCGCCGCTCGCGGAGGTCAACGGCGACTCGAGCGTGACGCTGCGCGAGATGGAGTTCGGCGGCTACGTCCACTGGGATGCGAAATGAAAATCCTGCGCACGTTCCTGATGATGCTTTGCCTCGCATCGCTGCCGGTGCACGCCCAGGAACCACTGCAGCAGTCGTTCCAGTCAGACGTCCTCGTCATCGTCGCGAGACACGCCTGTTACCGTTTCGACATCTACCTCGCCGTCGACCCGCAGCAGCAGCAGCGCGGTCTGATGTTCGTTCGCGAGCTGCCCGAATGGACGGGGATGCTGTTCGTTTACGGGGACGAGAATTACCGCTCGATGTGGATGAAGAACACTTACATTCCGCTCGACATGGTGTTCGCCCGCCGCGACGGCAGCGTAACGAACATCGCCCGGAATACCGTGCCGCTCTCCGAGAAATCGGTCAGCTCGAGCGAACCCGCGGCGTTCGTGCTGGAGCTCAATGCCGGCACGACGATGCGTCTGTCCATCGACGAGGACAGCAGCCTGGTCTGGGAACCGGCCATGCAGTAGCCGTCAGAGGACGGCGGCGACGGATCGCGCTATGTGACCGACATTAGCGGCCGTTATTCCGGCGATATTGATGCGACTCGAGTCCACCATGTACACCGCATGGTCCTTCTTCAGGCGCCGGACCTGCTCAGTGGAAATGCCGAGAAAACAGAACATGCCCCGCGCACGGACGACATGTGAAAAATCGTGCTCGGACGCTTCAGCCCGCAGGGCGTCGTTCAGCAGCTGCCGCATGTCGTGCAGGCGCTCGCGCATTTCGCCGAGTTCCTCGACCCAGCGGGCGCGCAGCTTCTCGTCGTGCAGGATCGTCTCGACCACCGCAGCGCCGTGATCCGGCGGCATGGAGTACATCGTACGCACCAGGTTGTTGGCCTGCGATTGCGCTATGTCCCGCGTCTTGCCGTCGGCTGTGACGATGAACAGGGCGCCGACGCGGTCGCGATACAGCCCGAAGTTCTTCGAACACGACGTGCAAACGAGCATTTCCGGCACCCGGCCCGCGAGTTGACGCACGATGAACACGTCGGAATCCAGGCCGGCAGAGAAACCCTGGTACGCGATATCGACGAAAGGCAACAGCTCGCGCTCCACGATCACGTCCGCGATTTCCCGCCACTGCGCTTCGTCGGGATCGATCCCCGTCGGGTTGTGACAGCTCGCGTGCAGCAGGACGACGTCGCCCTTCGGAATGTCGTGCAGCGCGTCCAGCATCGCATCGAGGTCGAGCGACTTCCGCTCGTCGTCGTAGTAGGCGTAGGTTCGGAGTTCGAGCCCCGCCCCGCCCAGCAGCGGCACGTGGTTTGCCCAGGTGGGGCCGCTCACCCACACCGTCGCGTCCTTCCTGGCGCGCAGGATGACGCCGGCAGCGACTCTCAGCGACCCCGATCCACCGGGGGTCTGCAGCATGGCGACGCGGTCACCGGTCACCGAGTCCGCGAACGTCAGGTCGCGCATGGCGTCGTTGAAGGCCGCCGAGCCTGCCGACCCGATGTAGGTCTTCGATACCTGGGACTCGAGGAGGCGTCGCTCGGCCTCCTTGACGACATCGAGTACGGGCGTCTCGCCCGCCGCATCCCGGTACACGCCAATGCCGAGATCCACCTTGGGCTCGCGCGGGTCGTTTTTGTATTCGGCAATCAGGCCGATGATGGCATCGGGCGGTAGCAGCTGCAGCGATTCAAACAACGGGCTTCTCCGGGCTCCGGTTCAGAACGGGTGGATTCTACACACGCAGAGCGTAATCGGGTCCTGTTCCCCACTGCAACAAAAAACGCCGGCATGAAGCCGGCGTTTTGTTACTCGTGAAACCCTGCCTCAGGACTTGGGCGCCCAGACGCTGCACCAACCGTTCGCGTTGACGAGCTTGCCCGGGAAGATCTGGCACTGCAGCCAGCCGTCTTTCGCTTCGCCCTGTGCGAGCGCACAGTTAGCGCAGTTCTGCACTTCGGCACTGTTCGCGCGCGTCGACGGATCAACGGTGCTCGCATCATGGGTGTACTTCATGCCCATCGCCATCGGATCGTCTTCCGAAAGTTTCGGCATATCTTCGGCGCGGGCTGAGCGGCCCGGCTGCACGAGAACGCCTGCGGCGGCGACGGCAGACAACTGAATAAACTTACGGCGTGCAATTTTGCTCAACGGACTCTCCTCGATACTTTTCTTGGTTTCAGGCCGGAACATGCCCAGCGCATGACATTCTAAACCAGATACAAATCCAGCGCCGCATTCTACCGACCGAACCTGAACGGCAGCATAACGGCAAATACCTATCAGCCGGCATATTAATGAGAACAATTCTCATTTGTGGCGGAGGCTCCGGGCCCATGCGCCATCGCGGTTCGAGAACCGCTCCTACAGCCAGGCTATCCGATCAGCCCTGTAGGAGCGGGCCTGGCCCCGCGAACCGTCGCGGTTCGAGAACCGCTCGTATACAGCCCGGCCATCCTGTCAGCCCTGTAGGAGCGGGCCTGGCCCCGCGAACCGTCGCGGTTCGAGAACCGCTCCTGCAGCCAGGCTATCCGACCAGCCCTGTAGGAGCGGGCCTGGCCCGCGAACCGTCGCGGTTCGAGAACCGCTCCTGCAGCCAACCACGCCTACGGGGTCGTATCCACTTCCCTGAACAGCCAGCGCTCGATGGGCTGTTTCAGGTAGCGCGGAAACAGCACGAAGGCCGCAACCAGCGCGATCAGGCCCACCGGCGGCCACAGCTGCACGACGTACATTGGCCACAGCAGGGCGCGCACGAAATTGATCATCGAGTCGACGATGAACTGGATGCCGAAGCCGACCAGTTCCGAACTCAGGACGCTGTTCATTGCGGCAAGCTGGGGAATGTCCTCGACGACCGCCTCGCGTATCTCGAAGAACAGGAATGCGGCGGCAAAGCCCACCGCGTACAGGCCACCGCCGCGAACGTCCCACACCTTGCGGAACCAGGCGCGAAACCATCCATGGGCTTTGTCCGGCAAGCCGCCGGGACGCGTCACGGCCTCACGGCCGAATATGCCGGCCGCGCGCAGGTTTTCCCCGACGCGCCGCCCGAGCGGCTTGCGCAGTCCGGGCGGCGGCTTCTTCGGATCAGCTCTTGTCAAGCTTGTGGATCTTGGTGCCTTCGAGCGTCAGGTTGTACATCAGGCCCTTCGGAGCCGAAGATGAAACCGACGACCGGATCCTTGATGTTCTTGGAGTCGATGGTCTTGCCGGCGCCGAGATCGATCAGTGCGACCGAACCGTCGATACCGACCTTCCAGCCTTCGCTGTTGCGAAACTGGCTCAGCGATTCCGCGGTCATGAAGACGATGACGATCGAACGCGCCTGCGCGCCAAGCTGGAAGCCGACGGAACCGCTCGAAGTGCGGTAGTAATCGACAACGTCTTTGCCAATCAGCAACGCGCCTTCACCGGTCTCACCACCGATGCCGACGCCGACCTTGTAGACCTTCGGAAACACGAGGTAGCCGGCTGCCTGCTGCAGAAATACCTCGGCGCCGTTGACGTTCTTCTTGAACTCCTCGATGGTCTCTTTGACGCGTACGTCGATTTCGGCCGCCGAAGCAGCCATTGCTGCCGGCGATGCCACGATTGCGCCGAGAAGACCGCAAGCGATCACGAGTTTGAATAGTCTGGTCATGTCCTGTTCCTGTCTGGGTCTTGAATTGACCCGCCGACCGACGGCGGATTTGCGTGTTTCTGAAGCGTGCATTCTAACCGCACGCTGATGAATTCTCACTGAACGGCGCGATACCGGGCAAAAGCAACCAACAGCGCTTTCAGGGTGTCGCGCAGCTCGCTCGCGAGGGAAGCATCGAATTGCAGCGACGCCTCGTCCATGTAGGCACGTTGCGCCAGCTCGAGCTGCATTGCGTGCACCCCGTTGGCCGGGTCGCCGTAGTGGCGTGTAATGTAGCCGCCTTTAAAGCGGCCATTCAATACGGACTCGTACGGACTTGTGGCCGCAATCCCGTAAAGCTCCTGCGCGAGGCCGGAATCACAGCTGCGGCCATCGAAGTTACCCAGGTTGAGCACCGGCAGCTCGCCGTCGAACAGGCGCGGTACCCGGCTCGGGATCGAGTGGGCATCCCACAGGAGCGCAAAACCGTGACGGGCCCGGATTGCATCGAGCGCCAGCGCGAGCCGATCGTGGTAGGGGCGCCAGTAGCGCTCGATACGCGCCTCGATCTCCTCCTGCGGCACCCGCGCATGGTCCCGATACAGCGGCTCGCCCGCAAACGTATGGCGGGGACACAGCCCGGTCGCGACCTGGCCTTCGTACAGCGATTCGTTGTCCGGCGGACGATTGAGGTCGACTACGTAGCGCGAGTACCGGGCAACCAGCAACGAGGCACCGAGTTCTGCGGCGAAGCCATAGAGCTGGGCCACGTGCCAGTCGGTATCCGGTATCGCGAGCCCTGCCTCCGTCATGCGCGCGCGTTGTCCGTCCGGGATCAATCGGCCGTCGTGCGGCACGCTCACCAGCAGCGGCGAATCGCCTTCGACGAACCGGTAGACGTCGCTCATGCGCCGAGGCTTGGCAGCACCGACGCGGCGTGTTCGCAGAACTCGCCGGAATCGATCATCGCGGAGAGCCGCGCGATGTCCCGCGACAGCGAGCGGTCCTCGGTGTAACTCGCCGACACGCTGCGCACTGCGGCCACGGTCTTCTCGATCGGCGGGGAGCTCTTCTTCGGCCGGTGAAATTCGATGCCCTGCGCCGCCGCCAGCAGCTCGATCGCGACGATGTCCGAGGTGTTTTCCAGCATCGTGTGCAGCCGATTCGCCGCAAAGGTCGCCATGCTGACGTGATCTTCCTGGTTGGCCGACGTCGGGATACTGTCGACGCTGGCCGGGTGTGCGAGCACCTTGTTCTCGGACGCGAGCGCCGCGGCGGTCACCTGCACCATCATGAAGCCGCTGTTCAGGCCGCCTTCCTTGACGAGAAATGCCGGCAGGCCGCTCAGGTGTTCGTCCACGAGCAGCGCGATGCGCCGCTCGGACAGCGCCCCGATTTCGGCAATCGCGAGCGCAAGGTAGTCCGCGGCGAACGCCACGGGCTCGGCATGGAAGTTGCCGCCCGACAGCACGGCATGCGACTCCGTGAAGACCAGCGGATTGTCCGTGACCGCGTTGGCTTCGATCTCGAGCACCGTGCAGACGTGGCGCAGGACGTCCAGGCAAGCCCCGATCACCTGCGGCTGGCAGCGTATCGAGTACGGGTCCTGTATGTGTTCGCATTCGAGGTGCGAATCCCGTATCTCGCTGTTCCGCATCAGCTGCCGCAGCACGCCCGCGACCGCGGTCTGCCCGCCGTGCCCGCGCACGCTGTGTATGCGGCGATCGAAGGGCGTGTCGCTGCCTTTCACGGCGTCGGCGGACATGGCGCCGGCGACCAGCGCCGCCGCCAGCACGTTTTCGCAGCGGAACACCGCCGCCAGCGCGAGCGCCGTCGACACCTGCGTACCGTTGAGCAATGCGAGCCCCTCTTTCGGCGCCAGCTTGATCGGTTCGATGCCCGCGTGTGCAAGCGCTTCCTGCGCGGTAACCAATTTGCCGTCGATCTTCGCTTCGCCGATACCGATCAACACGCTGGCCATGTGCGCGAGCGGCGCGAGGTCGCCCGATGCGCCAACCGAACCCTTGGCGGGAATCCGCGGGTAGACGTTGTGATTGATCAGCGCACACAGCGCATCGACCAGTTCGAGCCGCACGCCCGAGAAACCCTCGGCTAGCGCGATCACTTTCATCAGCATGATCAGGCGCACGATGTCGTCGTTGAGATCTTCCCCGACCCCGACGGAGTGCGAGCTCACGAGGTTCTCCTGCAGCTTCACCAGTTCGGCGTCGCTGATGTGAACGCGTGCCAGCTGGCCGAACCCGGTATTGACGCCATAGATCTCGGCGCCGCTTTCGACCACGTCCCTGATGTACTCGGCGGACTCGGCGATGGCGCGGCGCGCGTCGATGCCCAGCGACACCTCGACGGGTCCTCTCCACGCCATGCGGAGCTCGGCGAGCGTCACGAGCTGTTTGTCGACAACGAGCTTCATTTGTTTTCTCCCCGCCCGACCATCGGCAGCCTGAGGCCGTGCTCTTTCGCACAGGCGATGGCCTCCGGGTAACCGGCATCGGCATGCCGCATCACCCCGGTGCCCGGATCGTTCCACAGCACGCGCGCGATGCGGCGATCCGCCGCCTCGCTGCCGTCGCAGACGATTACCAGGCCAGCATGCTGTGCGTAGCCCATGCCGACACCGCCGCCGTGGTGGATCGACACCCAGGTCGCCCCGCTGGCGGTGTTCAGCAGCGCGTTCAGCAACGGCCAGTCGGACACCGCGTCGGAACCGTCGCGCATCGCCTCGGTCTCGCGGTTCGGGCTCGCCACGGAACCGCTGTCGAGGTGGTCGCGGCCGATGACGACCGGCGCCTTGAGTTCGCCCTTGCGCACCATCTCGTTGAAGGCGAGGCCGAGGCGGTCGCGCTCGCCGAGGCCGACCCAGCAGATGCGCGCGGGCAGGCCCTGGAAGTGAATTTGCTCGCGCGGCCGCGTCCAGCCAGCTGGTGCAGGTGCGTGTCGTCCGGAATCAGTTCTTTCACCTTCGCATCGGTCTTGTAGATGTCCTCGGGATCGCCCGACAGTGCCGCCCAGCGGAACGGCCCTACGCCACGGCAGAACAGCGGCCGCACATAGGCGGGAACGAAGCCCGGGAAGTCGAAGGCATTGTCGACGCCTTCGTCCAGCGCCACCTGGCGAATGTTGTTGCCGTAGTCGAAGGTCGGCACGCCCGGCTTCGTGGAACGCCGAGCATCGCGCGCACGTGCACGGCCATGGACTTCGCCGCGGCGGCAACGACCGCGTCCGGATCCGTCTCGCGGCGCTCGAACCACTCTTCGACGGTCCAGCCGATCGGCAGGTAGCCGTTCGCCGGGTCGTGCGCCGACGTCTGGTCGGTGACGCGCATCGGGCCGCACGCCGCGCTCGACCAGTTGCGGCAGGATTTCCGCTGCGTTGCCCAGCAGGCCGACCGACACGGGTTTCCTGTCAGCCACGGATTGCTCGATCACCGCGAGCGCCTCGTCCAGGTCGTCGGCCGCCGTATCGAGGTAGCCGGTGGCCAGCCGCTTGTCGATACGGTCGGCCTGGCACTCGATCGCCAGCATCGACGCGCCGGCCATCGTCGCCGCGAGCGGCTGCGCGCCGCCCATGCCGCCGAGCCCCGCGGTCAGGATCCAGCGACCGGCCAGGTCGCCGTCGTAGTGCTGGCGGCCCATCTCGACGAAGGTCTCGTAGGTGCCCTGCACGATGCCCTGGCTGCCGATGTAGATCCACGAGCCGGCCGTCATCTGGCCGAACATCATCAGGCCCTTGCGATCGAGTTCGCGGAAATGCTCCCAGTTCGCCCACGCCGGCACGAGGTTCGAGTTGGCGATCAGCACACGCGGCGCGTCGACGTGCGTGCGGAACACGCCGACCGGCTTGCCGGACTGCACCAGCAGGGTCTCGTCGTCGCCGAGGTCACGCAGGCATTCGACGATCGCGTCGAAACACTCCCAGTTGCGGGCAGCCTTGCCGATGCCGCCGTAGACGACCAGGTCCTGCGGCCGCTCGGCAACATCCGGGTCGAGATTGTTCATCAGCATGCGCAGCGGCGCCTCGGTAAGCCAGCTCTTTGCCGACAGCCGGGTGCCGATCGGCGCCTTGATGACACGGGGTTTGTTCATCGTTCCAGTTTCTCCAGTTGCACGACGTCCTCGGACGCCGATTTCGTTGTTCCGGGGGCGTGTAATCGCCCGTCAATTCATAGCGACTGCCCGGGTGATGCAGCCGCGCGAAAGTCACCGGGCGGCCGTGTGCCCAGGTGCGGCGCATGACGACCAGGCAGGGTTCCGTTTCCGGCATCTGTAGCTGCATGCGCACCGCGGCATTGGGGAGCTGCGCGCGCACAATCTGTTCAGCCTCCTGCAGCGGCGCGATCGCGGTCAGGTAGGCGCTCGGGGTCACCGCGGCGAAGTCCTGTTGCGCGCAGCCCGGCGCGAATTCGGCCAGCACGTGGCGGTCCTCCACCTGTATCGGCACGCCGTTCTCGAAATGCACGAGTAACAGGTGGAATACGTCGCGTGCCCTGCTCCACGTGCAGCGCCCTCGCGATCTCGCCGCGGGCGTGCTGGCGCGAGTTGCGCAGCACGTCGCAGGTGTGGCGGTGTCCCCGCTGTTCGATCTCGTCGGCGATGTTCTGCACCTCGAGCATGTGCGAGCGCGAGCGAAAGTCGGACACGAAGGTGCCGCGACCAGCGATGCGCTCGACATAGCCTTCGTCGGTGAGTTCACGCAGCGCACGATTCGCGGTCATGCGGGACACCTGCATGCTTTCGACGAGTTCGTTCTCGGACGGTACCCTGTCATGCGGCCCCAGCTCGCCCGAAGATATCTGCGTGATGATCAGGTCCTTGAGCTGCTGGTAGCGCGGCTTCTCGCTGTTGCTCATTCCCTTGCCCCCAGCGCGCTCACGGCGGCGCGGAACGCGTCCCGCGTTTCCGCGCCGGAACGGTGCTCGCCGTCAACGACGATCCACTCGCCATGCACCATTACGCCCTCGATCGGCAGGCGATAGCCGGAGAAGACCAGCGCATCGAGGCGCGAGTCGTCGCCGTGGCCCGTCAGCATCGGGTCGTCGTCATAGAGCGCAACGAGGTCGGCCGGTGCGCCGCGGCAGAGCCCGGCATTCTGCTGGCCGCTCGCCTGTGCACCGCCCTCGACCGCGCGCTCGAACAATTCGCGGCCGACGTGCGAGTTGCGCAGCGAGGTAACGTTGCGCGTCTGCGTCGCCAGCCGCTGCCCGTACTCGAGCCAGCGCAGTTCCTCGAAGGGATTGATCGAGATGTGGCTGTCCGAACCGATTGCGAGCCTGCCTCCGTGTGCCAGGTAATCGGCCAGCGGGAACAGCCCGTCGCCCAGGTTCGCTTCCGTGCTCGGGCACACGCAGACGACGGCCCCTGACCCGGCGAGACGCTTCGATTCGTCCGCGTCCATGTGGGTCGCGTGCACGAGGCACCACTGTTCGTCGACGTCGATGTTTTCCAGCAGCCAGCGCACCGGACGCCGCTCGTAGGCCGCCAGGCACTGGTCGACCTCGCGCTGCTGTTCGGCAATGTGCAGGTGAATCGGGCCGCCCGCATTGCGCCCTGCCTCCGCGATCGCCACGAGCGACGGCGCGCTGACGGCGCGCAGGCTGTGCGCGCCAATGCCGACGCTGAGCTTCTCCGACACCTGCGTCTGTGCCTCGCGATGATGCTCGAGGAACTGCGCCAGCGATAGCGCGAAGAGTTCCTGGGGGCCCTCCGGGCCCGTGGCATGAAAGCCGGCGCGTTCGTAGAGCACGGGCACGTAGGTCAGGCGAATCCCGGTTTGCCGGGCCGCATCGCCCAGCGCCCCGAACATCTGCATGCCCGCCGTCCCGGTAGCCGGGTCGCGGTGCAGGTAGTGGAACTCGACGACGGTGGTATAGCCGCTTTGCAGCATCTCCGTGTAAACCTGGCGGGCGATCGCGCGCAGCAGGTCGGCATCGAGCGCCGCCGCAAGCCGGTACATCCGTTCACGCCAGCTCCAGAAATTGTCGTGGCCGGCGGGAGAGCGCTGTTCCGTGCGGCCGGCGAGGGCCCGCTGGAATGCATGGCTGTGGGCATTACAGAGCCCGGGTATCACACAGCCCACCGCCGTCGCGTCGTCGGCCACAGCGGCACCCGGCCGGACCTCGTCGATCAGGCCATCTCGCACGCGCAGCAGCACGTCGTCGGCCCAGCCGTCGGGTAACAGCGCTTTGCTGGCAAGAATCGAAGTCATCAGGGCACCTGCAAGTTGTATATACAGGCTAGTCCATGCTAGGTTGCTTTGCAATTACGGAGACACTGGATGGCCGACTGGGACTTGCTGCTGACCGACGCCCGCATTGCAACAATGCGGCGGGGCGCGGCCGATTACGGCGCCATCGAAGCCGGCACCATCGCCATCGCCGGGGGCCTGATCGACTGGATCGGCGCCGCGGCGGAACGCCCCGAAGGGCGCGCCGCGCAGACGCGCTCCCTGGGCGGGCGCTGGGTCACGCCCGCGTTGATCGACTGCCACACGCACCTCGTGTTCGGCGGGCAGCGCGCCGGGGAGTTCGAGCGGCGCCTGCAGGGCGTTAGTTACGAAGCGATCGCGGCCGAGGGCGGCGGCATCCTGTCCACCGTGCAGGCAACCCGGGCGGCCAGCGAGGAGCAGCTGTACCGCGAGGCGCTGCCTCGACTTCAGGCGCTCGCTCGCGAAGGCGTGGCAACGGTCGAGATCAAGTCGGGTTACGGCCTGGATCTCGACAATGAACTCAAGATGTTGCGGACGGCGCGCCGGCTCGGCGAATCGTCCGGCCTCACCGTGCGAACGACGCTGCTTGCGGCTCATGCCGTCCCACCCGAGTTCGCCGGCGACGCGGATGCCTATATGGATTTCATCATCGAGGAAATACTGCCGGCCGCGGAAAGCCAGGGGCTCGCCGATGCCGTCGATGCCTACTGCGAATCCATCGCGTTCGATGCAGCACAAATCGAAAGACTGTTTGCGCGTGCGCAGGACCTGGGCCTCAGGGTCAAACTGCACGCCGACCAGCTCAGCGACGGTGGCGGTGCGAAACTCGCGGCGCGGTTCGGCGCGCTGTCGGCGGATCACCTCGAATTCACATCACAGGACGGGGTCCGGGCGCTGGCCGAATCAGGCACGGCTGCCGTGCTGCTGCCCGGCGCCTACCTGACCCTCGGCGAGACGCAGCAGCCCCCGGTCGGCGCACTGCGCGACAGCGGCGTGCCGATCGCGCTCGCGAGCGACTGCAATCCGGGCACCTCCCCGCTCGGCTCCATTCACCTGGCCATGGGCCTCGGCGCCCGCCTGTTCGGCATGACGCCGGAAGAATGCCTCGCCGGCGTTACGCGTGAAGCTGCCCGCGCGCTGGGTCTCGGCCACGATCGCGGCACCCTCGAGGCCGGCAAGCGCGCGGACCTCGCGGTGTGGGATCTCGATCATCCGCGGGAACTGGCGTACTGGCTCGGCGAACATCCGCTGTCGGAGTTGCTTGTTGCCGGACGCGCCCCGGGCCCGTAACGGTTAACGCACTCCCGACATGAATTCGATTCTTCTTGCCCGGCGGCGCTTCGTGCTCACGCTCGGTCTTCTCACGGCCACGGCCGCGCTTACGATCGACATGAGCCTTCCTGCCATACCCGAGATGGTTCGGGCGCTGGCCACGGATTTGCCGCGGGGCCAGCTGATCGTCGGCGCGTTCATGCTCGGCATGGCCTGTGGCCAGATCCCGGCTGGCCTGTTCTCGGACCGCCTCGGCCGAATGCCGGTGCTCTATGCCGGCATGAGCCTGTTCACGCTCGCCGCGACCGCCGCGGCGCTTGCCCAGAGCATCGAGCTGATGCTTGCCGCGCGTTTCGTGCAGGGAATTGGCGGCGCTTCGGCCGTCGTGTTGTCGCGAGCCATCGTGCGCGACATCGCAAGCGGCAAGAGCGCGGCACGGCTCATGTCCCTGATGACGATGATCTTCACCGTCGCGCCGGTCGTCGCTCCCACCATCGGTGCCCTGATGGTCGCGCAGTGGGACTGGCGGGCGCCGTTCATCGCGATCGCCGCGGGCGGCGCCTTCATGCTCATTGGCGTTCGCAGCAATCTCGTGGAGACGCACGCAGCGAATCCCGACGGCCACCCGCTCCGGCAGCTGCAGCGCAGTTTCAGCGAGTTCTTCCGGCACCGGCAGAGCATCTTCGGCCTGTTGCTGATCGTGGTGCCGCCGGCCGGCTTCATGTCCGTTATCGCGGTTTCCGCGGCGCTCACGGTTGAAATCTACAGCTATTCGATACAGGCATACGGCCTGATTTTCGCCTGCGCGGGACTGTCGATACTGGCGGGCTCGCTGATCAATCGTTTCCTTGTCTCGCACCTGGAGGTGCTCCCGCTGATTCGCATCGGCGTGTCCCTGATGGCGGTGGCGTCGCTGCAGCTGATGATCGCCGCCTGGCTCAATGCGGCACCTTTTGCCTGGGTATGGGGTTGCGTGTGCCTGTTTTTCTTCTCGGTGCCGATCGTGCTTTCCAACGCGATGGTGCTGGCGCTCGATCCGCTGCCGCGGATTGCGGGCGTAGCATCGTCGATCATCGGCACGCTTCAGAATGTCATCGGCGCATCGGGCGCAATCCTGGGTGCGTCAGCCTATGACGGCACGCTGCGCAATTGCGTGCTGATCATCGCCGGTGCGGGGATCGTAATGCTGGCAATACTGCTGCTGCAGCCGCTGATCTGCGGCGGCCCGATAGTGCACCACCCGGAGGAACTGGCGCGTGACTAGCGCCTCAGATGATCTCGGCTTTGGCGCGAAGCCTGTCCCAGTCGCCGGTACTCTCGGCCTCAAGGACCCGTTCGTACATCTCCTCGAGTGACCGGTTCACTTCGTCCAACATCTCCGCAAAGCGCTGATCGTCCCTCAGCCCGGCAAGAAAGGGATCAAGGTCGAGGGACCAGAGATCGGTTAGAACGGGCTCCCGGAATCCAGCGTCGATCAGCTCGCGAAGGGTGCCAAGCGCATCCTCATTGCGCCCCAGCAGCGCGAGAATCCGGACTTCATGAATCCCCTGCCCGAACCAGCCGACTCGGGGCTGTTGCTGGACGACCGGAAGAGCTGCCTGCAGCAACTCCTGCGCGTATGCCTCGTCCCCTTCGCGCTGGCTGATGTAGGCCAGCCGGATGATTGACGGGATGGTGAACTTGTCGACCTGCAGCGCGGCATCCTCGCGGAGTATCGGTTCGTCGATGAATACGAACTCCCGCGCTTTCTCGAAGTCGCCCGCCAGGATCGCGATCTGTGCCGCCGCCCCTGCGGGGAATTCGTTGGCATTGAATGGCTCCCCGCGCTCGGCGAACGCAGAGAAGAAGTCCAGTGCACCCCGGATATCCATATCGAGCAGCAAGATGAACCCGTCCACGTATTTCGCGAACGGATGATCGTCGGGCAAAGTCTTCACTATTTCCACAGCCCGGTCCAGGTCGCCGAACGCCACGAACAGGCGGACATTGAACATGGCAAGAGTCTGGTCGTCGCTCAGCTCGATCGCCCGCTCCATCCATGCCACCGCCTCATCGAGGCGTCCCAGTCCAGCCATGTGGGTCGCCATGTACTGCTGCGGCATCGGCCATTCGGGATGTATCTCCATCGCCTCGAGCCACAGCCGGATCGCCTCTTTATCGCGACCACGCTGCGCATACAGCATCGGCAGGTTGGTGTACGGTATGCGGCCCAGCGGGTCCAGCTCCATGGAACGCTGAAAGAGTTCGATAGCTTCGTCGTCACGTTCCTCGCCATCGCGCAACATCGCAAACCACATGTAGGCGCTCGCGTGATTGGGGTTCAGCTCGATCGCACGGCGAAATGCCTCCTCGGCCTCGAGATTCTCCCGCCCCACCCGCGTCTGTTGCCATACCTTGCTCTCGAGCAACCCCTTTACGGCGTAGGCATCAGCCAGGTCCGGGTCCAGCTCCAGCGCCCTCTGCAGGTTGGCTCGGGCAATCTCGAACGCTTCTGCCTGGGGCAACGCCTGGTGGTTGTTCTCCAGCAGCACGACGCTTTCCGCCAGGCCTGCATACGCAGCGGCATAGTTCGGGTCGTACTCAATAGCCTGCTCGAAGTTCTCTTTCGCCGCCCACAACGTCTCGAGGCGCCTGAGATAAAGATTGTCACGTCCGGAAACATACGCGCTGTAGGCGCGCAGGTCTGCGGTCGGTTTCGCCGCAATCCTCACCTGCTCCGCGGGTGTCAGCGTCGTTTCGAGCGCAGCGGCGATCGCCCGCGATATCTCCGTCTGAATGTCGAAGATGTTGTGAGCCGTAAGCTGGCGATCGTAAGTCTCGGCCCAGATGTTGACGTCGTTCTTCGCGTCGACCAGCTGGACATTGATCCTGACGTTGTCGCCGGCGCGCTGGACCGAGCCCTGCAGCACCGAGCCGACAGCGAGCTCCTCGCCAATCGCGCGGACGTTCTTCGTGGTGTTCCGGTATTCCATCACCGAGGAACGCGATATCACCTTGCAGGAACCGATATTGGCAAGCTGGACCAGTATGTCGCCGTGAATGCCGTCAGCGAACACAGCGTCGTCGGGTTCGCTGCTAAGGCTCGTGAACGGCAGCACGGCGATCGCCGGCTTTTCGGCGACGGCCAGCTCCACCGTTGAGTCCCCGTTGCGAACGCCTGTTACGTTGAAGGTAATGGATACACCCAGCGCCAGCGCGAGCAGGCCGATGATCAGGTAATTCATCCTCGACTTCGATCCCGGTTGCGTCCGCTCGCGCTCGCCGATGTCCCGGTCGAGCTTCACCCCCTCGGGCGTTATCTCGAAGACCCACGCCAGCACGACGGCCACGAAGAACCCGATCATCACGATGATCACGTAGACCTGGAACACGCCCTCTGACGCGCCGAAGGTCGGCAGCAGGACGGACCCGGCCTCGATGATGATCCAGGCAACGAGCGCGTAAGCCGCGGCGACGCGCAGCACGTTACGGCGGCGGAGTTCTGACAGGAATGAAGGCATCGGGTGGATTATATGCGAAATCGCCGCCGGCCATTTCGGATCGGCGCAGGATTCGCCAGGAACTATGGCAGTTCGGTCAGCACGTCGTCGAGGCCCTTGCGTTTCTGCTCCGGGGTTATCTTCGGGTAGCCGTACCACAGCAGGCCAACGACGAACTCATTGTCCGGGTCGATGCCCAGGAGGTCGAAGAAGCGCTCGTCGCGCGTGATGTCGCCCGTCGTCCACTTGCTGCCGACGCCGGCCTTCCAGAGGTAGAGCATGAAATTCTGGATGGCGGCCGCGCACGCGGCATAGTCCTCCCGCTGCAGCAGCTCGTCGCTGGACCGCCTGCAGGTGACCACCAGCCAGCCCGGCTTCTCCGACCAGGCCTCGCGCTTGAAGCGCGCCGCCTCCGGGCCCTTCCTGGCCGCAACAATGTCGTAACAGAGATCGAGGCAGCGCTCCACGGTCTCGCGCCCCAGGCGGTAGAAGCGCCAGGGCTCGGTAACATGATGATTGGGCGCCCAGGTGGCCGCCTCGACCGCTTCGCGCACGAGCTGCTCGGGTACCGGCGTCTGCAGATACAGGTTGATCGTGCGCCGGCCGCGGATGACCTCTTCGAGTTCGCGCAGCGATTGCGTTTCGTAACTGGGCGGCGCTTTCCTGCTCATGCCCTTTCGATGACCATCGCGATGCCCTGCCCCACGCCGATGCACATCGTGCACAGCGCGTAGCGCCCGTTCCGGCGTCGCAGTTCGTAAGCTGCCGTCGCCACGAGACGCGCGCCCGACATCCCGAGCGGGTGACCGAGCGCGATGGCACCCCCGTTCGGGTTCACGTGCCCGGCGTCGTCATCGATCCCGAGCTGCCGCAGGGTAGCGAGACCCTGCGCGGCAAAGGCCTCATTCAGCTCGATAACGTCCATCGCCGCAATATCCAGCCCGGCGAGTGCCAGCACCTTCTGCGACGCGGGCGCCGGTCCGATGCCCATAATGCGAGGTTCGACGCCCACCGCGGCCCAGGCGACAACACGGGCGAGCGGCTCGAGGCCGTGGCGCCCGGCGGCCGCCTCCGATGCCAGCAACAACGCGCAGGCACCGTCGTTGATGCCGGAAGCATTACCCGCGGTGACGGTGCCGCCCTCGCGCACGATGGGCCGCAGTTTCTGAAGCCCCTCGAGGGTCGATCCCGCGCGCGGGTGCTCGTCCGTGTCCACGATGACCGGCTCACCGCGGCGCTGCGGCACGGCCACCGGCACGATCTCCGCGGCGAAGATGCCGGACGCGATGGCGGCCTCCGCCTTTTGCTGGCTGCGTAGCGCGAACGCATCCTGGTCGTCGCGCGACACGCCGAACTCGTCCGCCACGTTCTCCGCGGTCTCCGCCATCGAATCGGTGCCGTATTGCTCCTCGAGCTTGCGGTTCACGAAACGCCAGCCCAGCGTCGTATCGTAGATCTCCGCGTTGCGCCCGAATGCGGCCGTCTGCTTGGCCATGACGAAAGGCGCCCGCGACATCGACTCGACGCCGCCGGCGATTCCAATCTCGATGCCCCCGGAGCGGATCGCGTCCGCGGCATTGCCGATCGCATTCATACCCGAACCGCACAGGCGGTTCACCGTTGCGGCCGGCACCGTCGCCGGCAAGCCCGCGAGCAGTGCCGCCATTCGCGCGACGTTGCGATTGTCCTCACCGGCCTGGTTGGCGCAGCCGTACACGACGTCATCGACAACCGCAGGGTCGAGCCGCGATTGCCGCTCGAGCAAAGCCGCGATCGGGATGGCCCCGAGGTCGTCCGCACGCACGGACGAGAGCGCACCGCCGTACCGGCCGATCGGCGTCCGTACCGCGTCGCAGATGTAGGCGTCAGCCATCGAGACGGTCCTCCGCTGCCACGCCGACGGTCATGCGCTTCAGCACGTCGTTCTTCAGGATGAAATGATGGTACAGGGCGGCGAGCACGTGCACGGCCACCAGCGCAGCGAGCAGCATCCAGCCGGCTTCGTGCACCTCTTCCCAGAGTTCGTGGTTGTCATGGTCCTCGGCAACCGGCAGCGGGATCGAGAACAGGCCGAAGAACGCCAGCGGCTTGCCGCCCGTCGCGACCGCGAGGGCCCCCGACGACAGTTGCGCGAACACCGCGACGTAGATTGCGCCGTGCACCAGCGCCGCGCTGGCGCGCTGCCAGCCCGGGATACCGGGCGGGTGCGCAGGACTCACATTGATCCAGCGCCACGCGAGCCGCGCAACCATCAGCGCGAGCACGAGCAGCGCGATGGATCCGTGCAGCTCGCGGATGGCTGTCCGTTGCGGGCCGCTGTCCATGTCGGACTGCAGCAGCCCGAGGATTATGAGCGCCAGGATGCCGAGCGCGACCAGCCAGTGCAGCCACCTGGCGACCGCACCGTATTCGAACTGCGTGTTTCCGAGTGCCATCCGGGTACCCCTGTCTTCCGTAACGTTAATGCTGTCCGTTATGCGCGCCCATCGACCGCGGCCGCGGGGCCGGGCGATGCGGCGTTATCCTCGCTGGCGACCGCCGCATCATAGCGGCGGCCCAGCACCAGCCCGACGCCCGCCCAGATCAGGGCGATAACCGTGCCAATTACCGCGACGGGCGCCATGCCGAGACCGATGGTAGTGGTCAGGAACGCAAACGCCCATCCCGACAGCACGTCGCCGCCACGGTACACGACGATATCGATGACCTGCTTGGTCTTGAAGCGGTCTTCGCGGCTGACGTTGGTGTAGAGCATCTCCCGGCCCGGGCGCGTGATCGAGTAGTTGCCGGCCTTGAGTACGATCCAGCCGGCGATCATGACGGCAAGCACCGGGTTGACGAACACGAGCAGCAGCGCCACGGCAACGAGCACCGGCACCAGGGCAAGCGTCTTGCCGACGCCCAGGCTGCCGGTGAGCCGGCTGGTCACGAACCACGCGGTTACGATCGTTATGCTGTTGACGGCGAGGTTGATGCCGGCCCAGATCGCGGTGTTCGTGTCACGGTCGTTGCCGGCCATGAGGTTCTTCAGCTCGAAATAGGCGAACGAGCCGATGAACGTGTACAGGAATATGAACACGCCAATACCGAGCAGGTACGGGTTGCGAACGAATTCGCGGAAGCCCGCGAAGGGATTGCCACTGAGCGCCTGCTCCTGCGCGGTCGGGGTGTGGCCGGGCTGCGCGGCTCTGCGCAGGACCGCCACCATCGGCACGATTGCGACGAGAATCGCGGCCGCAACCAGCATCAGGTTCAGCGCGCCGATCGTCTGCGCAAGTGCGAGCGCCACCGCGGATCCGGCAATCGTTCCTATGCTCGCCCCGCTGGCGATGAAACCGAACAGCCGCGGTGCCTGCCTGCGGCTGAAGATGTCCGACATCAGGCTCCAGAACACCGAAACGTGAAACAGCGAGAACAGGCTGAGCCAGACGTAGAACGCCTTGTTGATCAGGACACCATCCTGCATGCCGCTCGCGCCCACGTAAAAGGCAACGAAGCTGGCGGCGAAAAAGGCGTAAACGCCGGGAATGACCTTTTGCAGCTTGCCGCGCGATACCGCGTAACCGTAGATGCTTACGGCGATCGCACTGAAGAAGAAGTTGATCGTCCACAACGAAGCCAGTTCGACGTCACTCCACTCCGGGGCCAGGGCATCGCGCACGGGCTTGAGCATGTTGTAGGCAAGCATCAACAGGAACAGGAAGGAGAAGGACAGCAGCGCGGCGCGCGCCTCCTCGGGCTCGATACGCGTCGCCCCGCGGAATAGTCGGGCCAGGCTGGTTGTCGGTTGCTCGCTCATCAGTCCGCGGTCACTTCGCTGCTGGTGTCAGAGCCGCAAGACTGCCACAGATCGCGCCCGACAGGCGAATGTCGGTCAGCCGGGAATTGCCTCTCGAAAGACGGCTGATCGGCGGCCCGCAACGGCCAAAGGCGGCCGGATTCGCGCAGCGGCTATTCGTGGCGCAGTGCGTCGATCGGGTCGAGTTGCGACGCGCGCCGCGCCGGCCAGATGCCGAAGACGATACCGACCGCGGCGCTGAAGCCGAACGCCATCATCGCCGACTCCGCGGTGACGAACGTCTGCCAGCCGGCGAGCCTGTTCAGCAGCGTTGCGGCGGTCGAGCCGACAACGAGGCCGAGCGCACCGCCCAGCAGGCACAAAGTCGTGGACTCGACGAGGAACTGCAGCAGGATGTTGCCGCGCGTGGCACCGAGCGCCTTGCGGATGCCGATTTCCCGGGTGCGTTCGGTCACCGTGACCAGCATGATGTTCATGATGCCGATGCCGCCGACCACCAGGCTCACGCCCGCGATACCCGCGAGCAGGAAGGTAAACACCTGGGTCGCTTCCTGGCGGGACTCAGCGAACTGCTTGCGATTCACCATGGCGAAGTCGTTGTCCCTGCCCGGCAGGATGCCGTGCTCGCGGCGCAGCACCCGTTCGATCTCCAGCATCGCCTGCTCGACCGAGGAGGTTCTCGACGAGCACGCTGATGCGCTGCACGATGTCGTTGCCCGTTACCCGGAACTGCGCAGTACTGAGCGGTATCCAGACATCGTCGTCGGGATTGCGCCAGCCGGTAGAGCCCTTTGCCGCGAGCACGCCGATGACCTCGAACGGCACGCTACCGATCGAGACATTGCGGCCGATGATGCCGGCGGCATCGGTGTCGAGCATGCCGGGCACATCCGCGGCGACAACGGCGACACGCCTGCGTGCGGAGTCGTCCGCGACGGTGAACATGCGGCCGGCGGCGACTTCGAAACCGTGCACATCGAGGTAGTTCGGCGTCATCCCGATCACCCCGGTATTGATGTTGCGGTTGCCGTATTTCACCTGGAAGCGGCCGTTGATCTCCGGCACAACTTCGTCGAGATGGCTCGTACCGATGGTCAGCGCAGCAGCGTCGCCGGTGGTCAGCGTCATCTGGTCCCGTGCCACACCACGGCTGAACCAGAACGAGGACTCGACCGCTAGGATGTCACCGCCGAGCGCAGCCATCTGTTCGTCGATGGCGCGCTGCGCACCGGTGCCCAGCGCGACCATGGTTATCACCGCGCCGACGCCGATGATGATGCCCAGCATCGTCAGCGTTGCTCGAAACAGGTTGCTGCGTATCGACGACAGCGCTATGCGGAATGTTTCGGAGATCAGCATGAGCGATCAGCGACGCTGGATACCCGGAACCCCGATGCGGCGATTCAGCCAGTCCTGGAGGTCTTGCTGCGTCTCGAACAGGTGGGTCGACGGCAGGACCAGCACCGACTCGGATTCGGCGAGGCCGTCGATGATCTCCACCCTGTCGAGATCGGTTATGCCTGTGCGGATCCTGCGAATCTCCGGGGCCGTTTGCGGGTCGGCGCTCATAACGACCCAGAAATTGCCGCCGAAGCGATAGTCCTTGCCGCCGCCCCGGCTCGGGCCGCCCTCGGATCGCGCACCACTGCCGGAGCCCTTGAGCGACGCACGCAGGTCGGTCTCGTCGATGTCGAGTATGGCCGCCGTTGCCGCAATGTCGCGGTTGGTACGCAGGGCCATGACCGGGATCGTCACCACGTCTTCGCTGCGCGCGATCGAGACCTCGACTTCGGCGTTCATGCCGGGCAGCAGCAGGCCGTCACGATTGTTGATCGACACGAGCACCGCGAACATGGTCACGTTCTGATCCACGACCGCCTGGGGTTCGATCTTGACGACCTCGCCCGGGAACGGCTGGTTCGGGTAGGCGGCAACGGCAACGGTGGCTTTCATGCCGGGCCGAATCTTGCCGATGTCGGTCTCGTCGATGAGCGCGCGGATCTGCACTTCGCTCAGGTCGGCCATCTGCATCAGCGAGCTGCCGCCCGCGACGTCGCGCGTCGGCGACGAAATGACCTGCCCGCGCTCCACCGGCTTCTGGATGACCGTGCCCGTGATCGGTGCGCGGACGTCCGTGTCGTCCACCGCGATGCGCGCGTTCTCGACGCTGACCTGGCCAGCGACGACGTCCGACTCGGCATTCGCCAGGTCGAGTGCCGCCTGCTCGAGATCGAGCTGTGTGAACGTGCCCTTCGCGAGCAGTGCCTCCGCCCGGGTCATCTGCGATTGCGAGATCTCGCGCCGGGACAGCGCCGCTTTCAGCTCGGCTTCGCGCTGCGCGAGGTCGTTGCGTACCGTGCGCGGATCGATGCGCACCAGCAGCGTGTCCCTTTCAACGTGGTCACCGACCTCGACCATCACGTCGAGCACTTCGCCGGACGCCTTCGACTTCACTTCGACTGTCGCCAGCGGTTCGACGACGCCGGCGGAACTCACGCTAACTTCAATCGTGCGCCTGTCCGCCGTCGCCGTGTCGTACATCGGCTCGCCTGCCGGCGGCTCGGTACACGCGGCAAGCCCGATGGCGAGAAGTAGCGGCAAGTAATGTCTCAAGATTTCGCTCCCTGCTCTTGGTCTTTCACGATGTTGCCATCGCTCAGGTGGATAACGCGGCGCGCATGCCGGGTGACGTGCGCTTCATGCGTCACGACTATGAGCGTATTTCCCGCCGAGTGCAGCCGGTCGAACAGCGCCATGATCTCCCGCCCGGTACTGGAATCGAGGTTGCCGGTCGGTTCGTCGGCCAGCAATATGCTCGGATGAGTAACGAGCGCGCGGGCGATCGCGACTCTTTGCCTCTGGCCGCCGGACATCTCGGACGGCCTGTGCAACATGCGGTCGTTGAGGCCTACCGTCTGCAACGCCTCCCTGGCCCGCTGCTCGCGCTCGCGCCGCTTCACGCCCGCGTAGATGAGCGGTACCTCGACGTTGGCCAGCGCCGTCATTCTCGGCAGCAGATTGAACGTCTGGAACACGAAGCCGATCTCGGTATTCCTCACCCGCGCCAGCTGCCGCTCGTTCATCGCGGATACCGACTTGCCGTTGAGCCAGTAAGTGCCGCCGGTTGGCGTGTCGAGGCAGCCGATGATATTCATCAGCGTCGACTTGCCCGAACCCGATGGCCCCATGATCGCCAGGTAGTCGCCGCGCTCGACCGCCAGGTCGACGCTGCCGAGCGCATCGATGTGTTCCGCGCCCATGCGGTAGCGGCGGTTGAGTTCCTCGAGCCGGATGACGGGGTCGTCGCCGGGCATCGTTATAGGGGCGGTCGCGTTCATTGCGCTCTTTGTCGGGGTGCGAGAGCGCTTTATTTAATCATGTCGCGGGGTCAGATTGCTTTCTCGAGGAGATCGTCGTGGCGCAACTCCGACGCTCCGCGCGTGCGCGCCTTGGCCCGGTACATCGCCTGGTCGGCCTCGCGCAGCAGACCGGTGAGGGTGTTGGCATTGGTCGGATACAGTGCCAATCCGATGCTGGCCGCGCAGCTCATGGTCTCGCTGCCGATGTTGTAGGGCGCCTCCAGTGCCTTCGCCAGCCGTTTTGCCAGCTTGTCGGCGATGGCCGCCGAAACATCGGGAACCAGGGCCACGAACTCGTCGCCGCCTGGCCGGCCGATGATGTCCTGGGACCGCAGGGCCTTGCGCAGGCGCTGCGCGGCGATCGTCAGCAGCTGATCGCCGACCACGTGCCCGTAGCGGTCATTGATTTCCTTGAAATCATTGAGATCGATGAACAACAGCGCACCGGTCGCATCGTCGGCGCTGTCCGTGAGGCGCTGCGCGGCATCGCGTTCGAATCCGCGGCGGTTGAGCACGCCCGTGAGCGGATCCGACCAGGCGATCGATTCCATCTGGCGCTCCTTCGCCTTGGTGTCGGTGACGTCGATGAATGTCGCCGCGATGTCGTCGCCGACGGGCTGGCAGATCAGGCGCAGGAATCGCGGGCCGCTGACGTTGCTCTGCAGCAGCTCGACCTCCATGTTCTCACCGCTCTCGCAGGACTCGCGCAGCTGGTCCAGAACGCTGTTCTGGTTGTGGGAATCCATGCCGGTCATCGCCAGCCGCGTTATCTCCGATGCCCGGAGATCGACGAGATCGTCGGGCTCGGCATTGAGAAAGCGACCGGCCGCAGCATTGGCGAAGATGCAGCGCAGGTCCGTGCCGCCGGTGTCCTCGTTCTGCACCCAGCGGAAGCGAATAACCCCGTTAACCGAGTGGTCGATGAGCGTGCGCAACAGCTTCTCGCTCTTGCGCACTTCGCTCTGCGCCTTCTCGACATCGCTGACATCGCGGAACATCAACACGCGTCCGCCGCGGACCGACGTCCGTTCCGACTGGATCGGTGAAACCTGTACGTGCAGGAAGCGGCCCGTGGACGTCATCATCTTTTGCGGCTTCTGGGTCTCCAGCGCCTCGAATATCACGGTCGCGCCGTCATTGAATATTTCTTCCAGCGGCGTTCGCAGCGCTTGCTTCTCCGAGACCGCGAGCATCGTCTCGGCGCAATGGTTCAGGCCGATGATCCGCTGCTGCTCGTCGATCACGATGACCGGGTCCTGCATGTTCTGGAATACCGTTTCGTAGGCAAGCGGCGCGAACTCCACGATGCCCTCTCCGACGATCAACCAGATATAGATCGGCAGCATCGCGGCGAACACGAATGGTACGAAAGAGACCACGTTGGAGCCGACGCCGAAGTCGTAGGCGAGCGTCGCGATCAGCGGCCCGACGCAGGCCGCGACGAGCAGGAACAGGCCGCGGCGGTGGGCGGGCGCTACCGCCGAGCTGTGCACCATCAGGGTGAACATCGCCGCGCCGATGAGCGCGTAGCTGTAAGGCGCGTGCACGAACAGGAACCAGGGGCCCCACTTGTCCGGGCGCGTGAGGAATTCACCGGCTTCGCTGACGGCCGGCAGGTACCACATGAGTTGGTGAAACTGGTTGCTTGCCGCAAGCGATATGGAGACAACAGGAATGATCAGCAGCAGAACGATCGTCCGCAGCCGCGTCGTCGTGCCCGTGTACTCGCGAAAACAGACGAAAGCCGCCAGCGGCAACAATGCTGTACCGATAAAATGGCCGGTGCGGCCGATCGAGAATACGGTGAAGGACTCCGACATCAGCTCCACCGCGCCGCCCATGACCCAGAAGCTGATAACCACGAAAAGCATGCCTATCGGCACGCTTCCGACTTCGCGCCTTGCCGTGATCATGCTTATGCCCATCAGCACGTAGCACGCGGCGCTGAAGATCAGCAGGATGGACAATGTGATGTCCAGGTTCATGGTGAAGCACCCGGTTTCAACGGTACCGCGGAAGATCGTACTGGAGCTAACGCCTTGATTCCCGGAACTGTTTCTCAGCTTTTGAAGCAAGTCTCAGAGTAATTTGTGCGCCGGTTCACACTTCGCCGCGGCGCGTTCCCGCGGCCTCGCAACAACTGTCTGATTTGCCGTGACTATTTTCAGCAGCGACGGGTTTTGATATTCGGCCGCGCCAGCTTAGGATAAGCGCTGCAGAAAAGGATCCCCGGTATGCCTCTCGACATCACTTTTACACTCAGCGACGACGACCTGGCGCGCTTCCAGGCGATCGTGGACAAAGCGCGGACGACAGTCGAGGACGATACCGCCGCGGAACACATCGAGCAGGCGGCGCGCGAGTTGCTGCGCCAGACGCAAGAAACCGAACTGCCCGAGTTCATTTCAGCGCGCATGTCCAAGCTGAGCCTGGTCATCGACATGATCAACGACGAGGAGTGGAACCTGTCCGACGGTGAACGCCGCCATGTGCTCAGCGCCCTGGCCTACCTTTGCGACCCCGAGGACCTCATCCCCGACCACATTCCCGGCCTCGGTTTTCTCGACGATGCGATTTACGCCGAGATCGTGCTTGGAGAGCTGCGCAACGAGATAAGCCTCTACGAGGAATTCTGCGCTTATCGCAAGGCCGAGGAGACTCGTCGCTCGGCGAAGGGCGAAAACGTCAGGATCGGCCGCGAGGAATGGCTGGCCGACAAGCGCGCGACGCTGCACGCCAAGATGCGCAAACGGCGCGTTGCCGAAGGCAGCCGCTGGCGCATGCGCCTCTGGTAGCGCCCGCAGCAAAATGCGCCTTCCGCTCTAGCCGTCGATCCACTTGTCGACCTGCGGCGCCGTATAGCGATCGAACTGGCGCAGCAGCGCCGCCGCGTCCGTGTCGACCAGCAGCATGCGGCGGTTCTCCGGCCGCAGGAAGCCTTCCGCTTCCGCGTGGTCGAGATAGCTCAGCAGATGATCGAAATAGCCGCGCACGTTCAGCACACCGCAGGGCTTGTCGTGGAAACGCAGTTGCGCCCAGGTCACGATTTCGATGAGCTCCTCCAGCGTGCCGAAACCGCCCGGCATTGCGACGAAGCCGTCTGCGAGCGACGCCATCATCGTCTTGCGCTCGTGCATCGAGTCCACGATGTGCTGCCGCGTGAGGTCCGGTGTGCGCGACCTCCTTCGCGACGAGCTGCCGCGGAATGACGCCGTGCACCTTGCCGTTGAGCGCCAGCACCTTCTCGGCGAGCACACCCATGATGCCCTTCGACGAGCCGCCGTAGACCAGCTCCAGTCCGCGGCCGGCGAGCACCGCAGCGAGCTCCTCCGCTGCCTGCGCGTAGTCGCGGCCGCACGCCCCGGTTGGACCCGCAATAGACACAGATTCGTCGCATGCCGTACCGCGCGCCGTCAGGCCGAAGTGGCGGGCGCCCTGGCGGCTTCGACGATGCGCGCGATCTCGGGCCGCGCCGCACGCAGCTCCTCGGGCGAGAGCGCGTCGAGCTCGTGGGGGAAGACCAGCCATTCAGCGGTCTCGTGGATGAAGTAGTCCGGCACCAGGTCGGTCTCGTTGCGGCTCGGCTTGTACCACGGCACGGCGATGCGGATGTCGTCCGGCGTGTTGTCCCGCGCACGATTGCGCAGCTCCTCGACAACCGCGGCGATCGTGTTGCCGGTGTCGAACACGTCATCGACGATCAGCAGGCGGTCTTCGTGGCAGATCTTCTTGATGATGTAGTTGAGTCCGTGCACCGCCACCGCCCCGCGCTGATCGACGCCGACATAGGACGAGGTGCGAATCGCGATGTGATCCGACTCGACCCCGCAGTAGTCGAGGATCTCCTGCACGGCCATGCCGACCGGCGTGCCGCCGCGCCAGATCGCGATGATCAGGGTGGGGCGGAAGCCGCTCTCGAGAACCTTGAGCCCGAGGCGAAACGAGTCATCGAGCAGCGTCCTGGGCGGAAAGTACGGTCTTGTCCATCGTTATTCTCTATTTTTCTAAAGGAACTTCGCGCCGGCTATAATGCGGGCCTGAATTCTACCCCACTGCGAGCGCCCGCGACCCATGATCAAGCGATTCATCCGTGCCGACGACATGCTGAGAGATTCATTCCGGCTCGCGGCGAACATCCATGCCGCGGGGTTCAAGCCGGATTTTCTCGTCGGCCTGTGGCGCGGCGGCAGTGCCGTCGGTATCGCGGTGCAGGAAGGTCTCGAGTACTTCGGCACGCCCACCGACCATATCGCGATCCGCACCTCCTACTCCGGCGCGCACCGCTATTCCGAGATGGTCAGCAAGGCGGACGAGATCCGCGTCCACGGCCTGCAGTATCTGCTCGAGACCCTGTGCTCCCATCACTCGATGCTGATCGTCGACGACGTCTACAGCACCGGTTCCAGCGTCAAGGCGGTGATCGACCAGCTCGCGCGCAAGACCCGGCGTAACCTGCCCGGTGACATCCGCGTCGCCTCGGTCTGGTACCGGCCGACGCCGCGCACGCTGCGGACGCCCGACTATTTCGTGCACGAGACGGACGACTGGCTGGTTCTGCCGTACGAGCTCTCGGGGCAGTCGCTCGAGGAGCTACGCGAAAACAGGCCGGAGCTTGCCGACACTTTCGACAGGCTCGAACGCTACCTCAAGGCGACTCGCGCCGATCAGTAGATGCGGCCGCCGATCCTGATGCTGGTGCCGACACCACCGCCGCCGTAGTAGCCCCCGCCGCTGTACGAACTGTAACCGACGCTGCCATAGACGGCGGGCGGCTCGCAGGACGCCAGCAGCGAACACAGGGCCAGCAACAGGGACAGCCCGGCCGCTCGTTTGAATTTGGAATTATTCATCGCTGTCTCCTCCGTCCAGCGGCCACGTCTGTAGCGCCACGCCCGCGCCGGACGGGCCGGCGATGAAGGCGACTTCGCCACCGATAGCCCGTGCCTGCGCCTCGACGAGTATCCGGCCGCCCAGTTCCTCGACTCTCGCGGTAACCGCCGACGGATCCGCGACGCGAATATAGTTGACCCAGACCGGCCGTTGTCCTTCGAACGGGTTTTTGAGCACACCCGCGCGCGGCTTGTCGGCGTACTTCAGCACCCGGTAGCTGCGATCCGCTTTATCGACCTCGTGATCCAGGTGCTGGAATCCGAGGACCGACTGGTAGAAGCCGGTGGCACGCTCAACGTCGCCGGTCCAGAGCTCGTTCCAAAGCCAGCCGTTGTGCACCGGTTCGCTGTCTGCCGGGTCGCCACCCTTCGTCTGGATCATCGCGAACAGCGCGCCGGTCGAATCCTCGACCACGGCCATGCGGCCGCGATCCCCGATCGATTCCGGGTCATTGATGACCTTGCCGCCCGCGCCGGCGACGCGATCGACGGCGGCGTCGATGTCGGACACGGAAATCGTCGTAATCCACTGCGAGATGTTTTCCTTCTTGCCCAGCGCGTTGGTGTCGACCATCCCGCCGATCAGCTTGCCGTTGTGGCGGATCAGCATGTAGGAGTCGCCGCTGCCGACACCGACAAAGACCCGGGGCTCCTCGAACTCCCAGCCGAACAGTTCACCGTAAAATCGCCGCGACGCCTCCGGCGTATTGGTCAGCAGGTCGTGCCAGACAACTTTGCCGTTATGGCGTTCATCCGTTGGTGTCTCGGTGATCGGCGGCAGGTTCACCGTGATCGCCGTGCAGCCGGCCGCCAGCAACGCGAATAGCAGCGCCATTATTCTTGGAGTCACCAAAATTCATCCCCTGTCGATTGGCTTCAGCCCGCGATGCTACCGTAACCCCGCGCCCGGCGCAGCGCCGGCAGCGCCTTCATGCCTCCGCAGCTGTGTCCTTTGCCAGTAATTCGCTGCGCTTCTCGTTCACGATCAGCAGCAGCTGGGCCGCAGCTTCCGCGTCGCACAGCGCGCGGTGGTGGTTCCTCAGAGGGATATCGTATGCCTCGGCGAGCGCTGCAAGGCTGTACGAGCGGCGGCCGGGGTACAGCTTCCGCATCGAGGCGCAGGTGCACAGCTTCGGGTACCGGAACCCGCGGCCGAGCCGGCGGTACTCCCGGGCGATGAAACCGTAATCGAATTCGACGTTGTGCGCGACGAATATCGCCCCGTCCATGAACGCCTCGAACTCGTCCGCGACATCGGAGAAATACGGCGCATCCTCGACCATGGCAGGCGTGATGCCCGTCAGCCGCGTGATGCCCGGCGGTATCGACCGCTGCGGGTTCAGCAGCGTCGAAAAGCGCCCGACGATCCTGCCGTCGCGGACCTTGACCGCGCCGATCTCGGTGACCCGGTGGTTGTCGCCACGCCCTCCGGTCGTCTCGACATCGACGACGACGTACTCCTGATCCGGATCGAGCGTCCAGCGGATGCGCACGACGTCGGCGCGAAAACCCGCGGCGCGCAGTTGCTCGATGCGCAGCAGCTGGTTGCGACGCAGCTGGTCGCCCTCGGTCTTCACCTCGACGAACCGCGCGCCGTCGTCGTCCAGCACCAGCAGGTCCGGGTAACCGTAACGGGAGCCCTCGTAGTCGCGGCAGAAACGCGCCAGGACCTGCCGCAGTGGCTCGCCGCGCTCCCTCTCCAGCAGCGCGAACAGCGCATCGATGATGCCGCGGCGCCAGCGGAACACGCCGTTGGGCGTGCCGTAGTGCGCCGTGCTCGCGCGCAGGAGTTCGCGAACGACCGCATGTGGCTCATCGAGCATGGCCAGCTTGCGTTCGATCGCCGTGCGACTGGCATCGTAAAAGGTGCCCGTCGTCAGGTTGCGCGGCAGGAATTCGAACGGCGAGTGCAGGTCGGCGTCGTCGCCTGCAAACAGCTCGTCCCAGAAATACAGGCCGAAGAACGTCCGCCAGATCGCGTTCTCGACGCGGAACGCCCGCTTGCCGGCCTTCTCGAAATAGCCGGCGGCCGCGCGCTCGGGCGAGCCGCTTTGCGCCTCGTCGATGTCGATGATCTGGGCGGCCCGCAGTACGTCGGTAACCGCCGACGTGCGCTTGCTGCCGAACTTGCGTTCGTAGAAATCCCGTGCGAACAGCCACTCCTCGTCGCTGCCCGGGTCGTCGATGCACTGCTCGAGATAGCGCCGGGCCTCCTCCTTCTGGCCGCTGGCGAACAGGATGCGCACGCAGCGTTCCATGCATTGCGCGGATTCGCCGGCCTGGTACAGCCGCAATGCGGCGTAATTGTCGCCGGCTTTCTCGGCGAGTCTCCCGAGGCGGCCGGCGAGCCTGTCGCGCAGCGCGGCCGCACCCGGGCTCACCGGGTCCGGCCACTCGCTGGCCTCGTCCATGAGCTCATCGATACCGCTCGCGGACGCCGACCGCAGGCGCGCAAGCCGCTTTTCGAAAAAGTAGTGCTCCAGCGCTTCCTCGCGTTCCGCGAAGCGCGGCTCGAAGGTCTCGCGAAAGTTGTGCGTTTTGACGAGGCCGAGATCCCGCATCGTGAACCGCGAGAGCCCGTCCTGCAGGCGGCCGAAGTACAGGAACATCAGGAAATCCACTTCCTCGGCGCGACTCTGCACAACCAGCCGCGACAGGTCGACGCGGTCCACGAATGCGCCCGGATCGCAATTCGCCTTCGCGAATTCGACGAACTCCGCCTTTTTCATGGAACGCCCCAGGCCGACGAAGATCCCGGCCAGCGCCTCGTAGAGCTCGCCTCTCGTCAGGAACCCGAGCAGCTCATCGAAGTGCGCCTCGCCCGGCGGCTCGAGCCAGCCCTGTTCGCGAAGCGTCGCGACGAGCGGCCGCGTGTCGCCGAGCTCCGGGTACTTCAGCCGGTTGATGGCGAAGACCTTGCCCTTGCGATTGACGAGGCGCACGTAAAGGCACTGCGCGTTGCGCGGCAGGCGCTCGAAGTCGCGAATGAAGGCTGCGTGGCCGTCGAGCAGGACGTGGCCGTAACCGGCCTCGACGAACTGCATCATCTCGACGAAATGGGAGTGATAGTAAAAAGTCGGAAGCTCCCCCCGCATGCCCGCAGTTTGCAGCGCCGCCGCCGCGTCGGCAACATGCCCGCATGGTCGCTGCCCGAATCACCGCCTTCCTGGCCGCCGTGCTCGCACTGCCCCCGCTGGCCGCGGCGCCGCTCTTCGAGGACTCGTCGGTTATCGACGCGAACCTCGAAGGACCGTTGGGCGACCTCGCGGACCGCCCGGACAGCCGCGACCAGCTGCCGTTCACGCTGCGCGTCGACGGCGATGAGCACGCGATCAAGGTTCGCCCGCGCGGCAAGAGCCGCCTGCGCACCTGCGACCTCCCGCCGCTCAGGCTCAATTTCCGGAAGGGCGAAGTCAAGGGCACCCTGTTCACGGCGCAGGACAAACTCAAGCTCGTCGTGCCCTGCCGAAGCTCGCCGCGCGCCGAGAAAGACCTCATCGAGGAATACGCGATCTACCGCATGTTCAATCTCCTGACGCCGGCGAGCTATCGCGTGCGCCTGCTGCACACGACGTTCACCGACACGTCACGGGACGGCGAGCAGACCCGCGTCCACACGTTCCTGCTGGAACCGGAGGATCAGCTGGTCGCGCGCCTTGGAGGCAGGGCGTCGGACAAGGCCGAGGTGGCCGTGAGCTGGTTCGACGCGGAGCACATGGCGCTGGTTTACGTCTTCCAGTACCTCATTGGCAACGTGGACTGGTCGCTGGTCACCCCGGACGGGGAAAAGACCTGTTGCCACAACGGCACGCTCGTGGAGACCGGGGACGAGCTCCTGTACGTGCCGTACGACTTCGACCTGTCGGGCTTCGTCGACGCGCCCTACGCCTTCGCGCCAGCCGAGCTGCGCCTGAGAAGCGTCACGCAGCGCCGCTATCGCGGCTTCTGCACGGACAGGCAGCACCTCGCGCAGGCGCTGGCAACAATCGTGTCGAAGCGCCCGGAGATCGTCGACCTGATCCAGTCACTGCCCGTCCTCAGCGACAGGGACAAGCAGCGCCGCACAGGCTACCTCGACCAGTTTTTCCGCGCGGCCGCGAACGAGGACAGGCTGCTCGATCGCTTCGAGAAGCGCTGCCTCGACTAGGCTCGGCGCCCCTGCAGGTAGGTTGCAGCGACGTTGCGATCGTCGCCGAGCACGATGAGCGCGAACAGGAGCTCACTGATCGACTCGGCGAGTGCGCTCCGGTGCGCGCTGATGGCGGTACCCGCCGGGTCCAGCACGACGAAGTCGGCTTCCTTGCCCGGCTCGAAGTTGCCGATGCGGTCGTCGAGATACAGGGCTTCCGCGGCACCCAGGGTCGCGAGGTACAGCGCCCGACCGGGCGGCAAGGGCTGTTGCTGGAGATGCAGGACCTTGTACGCCTCGCGCATCGTCTTCAGCAGTGACAGGCTGGTGCCACCGCCGACATCGGTTCCGAGACCCACGCGGATCTGCAGTTCGCGCAAACGGCGCAGGTCGAACAGGCCGCTGCCGAGAAACATGTTCGACGTCGGGCAATGCGCGGCCGCTGCGCCGCTCTCCGCCAGCCGCCGGCATTCAGCATCCTGCAGGTGCAGGCAATGGGCGAATACCGAGCGCTCCCGTACCAGGCCGAAGCGGTCATAGACATCGAGGTAGTTCGAGCTCCACGGGAACTGCCGCGAAATCTGCTCGACCTCGGCGTGATTCTCGGCAAGATGCGTATGCACCCAGACGTCCGGGTACTCGCCGGCGAGACGCCCCGCCGCCTCGAGCTGCGCCTCGCTGGACGTCAGGGCGAAGCGCGGCGTGATGGCGTAGCCGAGGCGCCCCTTGCCGTGCCAGCGCTCGATCAGTTGCCTGCTCTGCGCGTAGCCCGTCTCGGCACTGTCGCGCAGCGCCTCCGGACAGTTGGCGTCCATCAGAACCTTGCCGGCAACCAGGCGCATGTTCTTCGCCGCCGCCGCCTCGAAAATCGCATCGGCGGAGTGCGGGTGCACGGTGCCGAACACCAGCGCCGTCGTCGTGCCGTTCTTCAGGAGTTCGTCGACGAACAGGACGGCCACCTCGCGTGCGTACGCCTCGTCCGCGAACCGCATCTCCCGCGGGAATGCATACCGGTGCAGCCAGTCCAGCAGCTGTTCGCCGTACGATGCAATGGCGTCGAGCTGCGGATAGTGCACGTGACAGTCTATGAAACCGGGCACGATCAGCTTGCCGGAATAATCCTCGACATGCGTGTCCGCGGACAGCGACTGCATCAGCGTGTCGGCCTTGCCGAGCTCGACGACACAACCGTCCTCGACGATGAGCAGTCCGTCGTCGAAATAGCCCAGGGCATTCTCGTTATCCTGCTCACCGGGATCGGCGATGCAGTGAAACACGGATCCGCGGAACGCCGTGCGCATGCCGTCAGGGCTCGAGCAGCAGCACGCTCTCGTCCAGCGTGTGCTCGTCGCAATTCGGCAGGTCGGCGGCGCGGTCGATGACCAGGAACTCCTGCCCGGCCTCGAACGCGATCAGTGGCATGTGCCAGGTGCCGCGGCGATAGTTGACGCCCTGCCGGCCATTGGTAACGAATGCCTGCAGGTCCTCCGCCTCGACGCCCTCGCCCGGCGGCGCAACCACCACCACGAATCGCACGGGTGCCAGCGGCACGAAAGCCTGGGTGCCGAGCGGGTGGCGCTCCACCAGGTCGAAACGATACGGCAGTTCCGTCGCGCTGCGGCAGCGGGCGACGCTGACACGCACCCGCCCGTCAGCACCGACGTCTATCGCGCAGAGGTCGTCGAAACGCTCGAATCGCGCAGCGTTCATGGCCTCTCGCTGCGTCGTGTGCGCCTCGATGACATCGCCGAACGGCTGGAAGCGCTCGCGCGTCAACGGCACCGGCTTCAGCGTGCGCGTGCTCACGAACCCTCACCGTTCGCAACGCGTCCGAAAACGCGCAGCCGGCTGACGCCGCCGTCGGGATAGATCGACAGGCGCACGTGGCTCACCGGGCCGAGCGTCTCGAGCTCCGTGTCGAAGTAATGCTGCTGATCCATCTGCAATTTCGATTCCGGCAGCAGCGTCTGCCAGCGTTCGCTATCGGGCGTTGCCTCGTCGTGGCGTTCGAACAACGCCGCCTCGACCGACACGCGGTCCGGGTAGTTGCCCTTGAAGTGCGCGGTATCGACCTCGACGCGCTCGATGACGCCCGGCGTGCCGAGCGCGGCGATCACCCAGTCGTTTCCCGGTCCGCGCCGGCGCGCCGTTTCCCAGCCGTCGCCCATGTTCGTGCCGCGGCCCGGCAGGTTGAGGTTGTGCATGCTGCCGTAGTGCTCGTCGCTTGCCGCGAGCGCCCGGCCACCGTTTTTCAGCGCAAACAGGTCGACGACGCCACCGCCGGCTTCGAACTCCGCACGTACCTCGCCGAAAACCCGCAGGCGCGCGACGCCGCCGTCAGGGTAGATATTGAGCCGCAGGTGCGACCAGGTATTGCGGTCCGACACCGGCACAAAATTGTGGGCATTGCCCTCGAGGTCGGTGCGCGGGACGATCTCGGTCCAGCCGGATTCCGGCACGTCCTCTTCGGCGACGCACGCGTCGATGGACGCCTGCGGCGGGAAGTTGCCGGTGAAGTAACTCGTGTCGATATCGAAACCGTGGATGACGCCCGGCACGCCCAGCCGGATCACGCAGAAATCGTGCCCCGGTGTGCGGCGGCGGCGGCTTTCCCAGCCGTCCATCCACTTGCCGTGATCGTCGTACTTGTCGGCGACGAACACCGGATCGGCCGCCTGGATGAGGCGTTCCTTCGCGGCGAAGAACTCGTCGCTCGCGCAGGTCACTCGCGTCCCGAGGCGCGGCTGCTCCAGCCGGATCCATGCGTGGAACGGGTTATCGCCAGTCGCCATCAGTTCGCTCCCAGCGCAACGAGGCGCATGCGCGCAATCTTGTGAATCTCGAGCAGTGCATTCTCGAATTCCGCATCGTAGTCGTTCTCCAGCCGCGACTCGAACGCGGCCAGGATCTGCTCGCGAGTGCAGTTGCGGACCGCCATGACGAACGGGAAGTCGAACTTCCTGCGATAGGCGGTATTCAGCGCCTGGAAGCGCGCGTATTCATCCGCAGAACAGCGATCGAGCCCGGCGCTCGCCTGCTCGCTCTCCGAATCCTCGGTCAGCTTCCCCGCAACCGCGGCCTTGCCGGCGAGATCCGGGTGGGCGCGGATCAGTGCAAGCCGCCGCTCCCGTGATGCGTTGTCCACGCAGTCCGCCATAACTCGCGCGATGACGTCCACGTCCGCGCAGTCGTCGACCAGCGGTGCCGCCTTCTCCGCCACCCAGGCCGAATGCTCGTAGATGCCGCCGAAGCGCCGTACGAAATCGCGTTCCTTCATGTCATGCCTCGCCCGCCGGGAAATGGTCCATCCAGTGCCGTGCAATATCGACGCGCCGGCAGACCCAGGCGTCGTCGAACGAGGCGATGTAGTCGAGAAACCGCGCCAGCGCCGCGGCACGCCCGGGCCGACCCGCGAGCCGGCAGTGCAGGCCCACCGACATCATGCGGCCGCCCTCGGCATGCAGCACGTCGAACGTGTCTTTCAGATAGTCGAAAAACTGTTGCCCCGAATTGAACCCCTGCGCCGTCGCAAAACGCATGTCATTGGCGTCGAGCGTATACGGCACCATGAGTTGCGGCGCCGCTTGCGAGCGGTCCCAGTACGGCAGGTCGTCCGCATAGGAATCCGCGTTGTAGAGAAAGCCGCCCTCCGCCGCGACGAGCCGGTGGGTGTTCGGGCTGCAGCGTCCGAGGTACCAGCCGAGCGGCCTGGCGCCGGTCACCTGCGTGTGGATGTCGATCGCCTTCCCGAGATGCGCTTTCTCGGTTGCCTCGTCGACGCCCTGGTAGTCGATCCACCGGTAGCCGTGGCTCGCAATCTCCCAGCCGGCATCCTGCATCGCGGCCACGGCCTCCGCGTTGCGCGCCAGTGCCATCGCCACACCGAAGACGGTGACTGCAAGCCCGCGCTCCGTGAACAGGCGATGCAGGCGCCAGAAGCCCGCGCGCGCGCCGTATTCGTACAACGACTCCATGTTCATGTGGCGCTGCCCGGGGTAGGCAACCGCGCCGACGATCTCCGAGAGGAATGCCTCTGATGCGGCGTCGCCGTGCAGCACGCAGTTCTCGGCGCCCTCCTCGTAGTTGATGACGAACTGCACCGCCGTGCGCGCACCGCCCGGCCAGTGCGGGTCGGGCGGCCTTGCGCCGTAACCGCGAAGATCGCGGGGATAGTCGTCCCTGGTCATCGGCTCGCCCCCGCCCCTGCCCGATACCAGCGATCGATCAGGACACGTTCCTCTTCGGTGATGCCCGTCAGGTTGCCTATCGGCATGACGCGCGTCACGACGGTCTGGTGATGGATGCGCAGCGCCTCGGCCGCGATCTGCTGGTCCGTCTCGAGCACGACGCCCGCCGGCGCCACCTGGAAACCGGCGTGCTCGGGCGACCTCGCATGGCAGGTCGTGCAGCGCCGGTGCACGACCTCGCGTACGGCATCGAAATCCACGGCGCCTGCCGTCGCCGCGGTCGTCCGCGGCGCGATAGCGACTGCGACGATAAGGAGCAACACGACAGCGGCAACGATCGGCAGCGGCGATGCCCGGCCGGAGTGCCGCGCCACGAAGTACACGCGTACGAGCGCGCCCGCGAGCGAAATCGCGATCAGGATCGCCCAGTTGAACTCGTGGTTGTAGGTCATCGCAAAGTGGTTGCTGAGCATCGTGAACAACACGGGCAGCGTGAAGTAGGTATTGTGCACCGAGCGTTGCTTGCCGCGTATGCCGGGCTGCGGGTCGGGCGCTTCGCCGCGCTCCGCCGCCGCAACCATCTGCCGCTGACCCGGGATGATCACGAAGAACACGTTCGCCACCATGATCGTGCCGAGCACGGCGCCGAAGTGAATGTAGGCGCCGCGCCCGCCGAATACCTGGCACAGCCCCCACGCCAGCAGGGCCGACAGGACCAGCAGGATGCCGGCGAACAGCGGCCCGTTGCGAACCAGCGGCGACTTGCAGAGGCCGTCGTAGACGAGCCAGCCGGCAACAATGAATGCGAGCGAGATCCCGACAGCGGCAAGCGGACCGAGCTGCGCGACGGACGGGTCGATCAGGTAGACCTCGGCGCCCAGCCAGTAGACGAGCACCAGCAGGAACATGCCGGACAGCCAGGTCGTGTAGGCCTCCCATTTGAACCAGTGCAGCGTGTCCGGCAACGCCGGCGGCGCGACCCGGTATTTCTGCGCGTGGTAAAAGCCGCCGCCATGCACCGACCAGAGTTCGCCGCCCACGCCCTTGTCGCTGTCCGCTTCGGCGCGGGGCGGCTGCAGGTGATTGTCCAGCCAGACGAAATAGAACGACGAGCCGATCCAGGCGATGCCGGCGATCATGTGCAGCCAGCGCACGAGCATGTTCAGCCAGTCGCTCAGGTAGGCTTCCACGTCAGCTCCCGATCGGGTGCACGTTATCGGCCAGGGGCAGCGCTGCCTCTCTGGAACGGCCGTGCTCGCGCAGGATCTCGGCGGCGACCGCAATCGCGATCTCGGCCGGCTTCTTGCCGCTGATTCCCTCGACCCCGATCGGGCAGACGAGCGTTTCGATCGCGCTCTGCGGCAGGCCTTGCTGGCGCAGACGTTTTTCGAACCGGCGGCGCTTGGTCAGTGAGCCGATCAGCCCGCAGTAAGCGGCGTCGCCGCGTCTCAGGATGCGGTCGCAGATCTCGAAATCCAGCGGATGGCTGTGCGTCATCACGAGGTAGTAGCTGCCCGGTGGCATCGCGGCGACCTCGAGCGCAGGTTCGCCGGTCTCGATGGTCCTGGCGTTGCGCGGCGCGGCGCGGAAAATATCGCGGCGGCTGTCGATCCAGCGAATATTGCAGTCCAGCCCGGACAGCAGGTTGACGACGGCGGCCCCGACGTGGCCGGCGCCGAATACCGCGATGTTGAAATCGCTGCCCAGCACCGGTTCGTAGAACGTGCCATCCCTCACCTCGGCCGCGCCACCCTGCAGAAAACCGCGCGCCTCGGCCACGACCGCCGGATCGCAGGCGTCCTCATCGAGGCCGAACACGCTGTCCGCCGTGACAATGAATTTCGCGCCCGACGCGATGGCCGTGACCAGCACCGCCGCTTGCCTCTGGCCGTGCAGCGCCCGCAGGTCGCGCAGCCACTCCGGCAGGCCCCGGCCGACGGGCTCGAACAGCACGTCGACGACACCGCCGCAGCACTGGCCGAGCGCCGGGCCCAGCGGGAAGCGCCGCGTCGCCGGTGCTTCTTCCTTTTCCAGGAGGCCCGCCGCGATGTGCGTGCACTGGTGTTCGAGCTGCCCGCCGCCGATCGTGCCGAGCGTTTCGCGGGCCGTGACGATCATCTTCGCGCCGCTCTCGCGCGGCGATGAACCACGGATTGCCGAGACGGTGACCAGCACCGCGGCTTCGCCGGCCGCGGTCAGGTCCGACAGCTCGTCGATCCACTCGTTCACGGCTGCCCGGCCCCGATTGCACGCAGCACCGCCTCGGGTGTCGCCGGCGCGTCCAGTGCCGGCAGCGGGTCGCTGTCCGTGGCGATGGCATCGCGGATCGCGTGGAACACGGAGATGGCCAGCATCAGGGGCGGTTCGCCCACGGCCTTGGAGCGGTAGATCGTGTCTTCGCGATTGGCGGCATTATCGAGCAGCGTCACGTTGAATTCCGGGGGAAGATCCGAGCAGGTCGGGATCTTGTACGTCGATGGCGCGTGTGTCTGCAACTCGCCGGCGTCGTTCCACCACAGCTCTTCCGACGTCAGCCAGCCCGCACCCTGCACGAAACCGCCCTCGACCTGGCCCAGATCCATTGCCGGATTCAGCGAATCGCCGCAATCGTGCACGATGTCGACGCGCAGGATGCGGCTTTCGCCCGTCAGCGTATCGACGACGACTTCGCTGACCGCCACACCGTAGGCGAAGTAGAAGAACGGCCGGCCGCTGAAGGTATCGCGGTCGTAGTTGATCTTCGGCGTCTTGTAGAAGCCGGTCGCGGACAGCGATACGCGGTCCGCCCAGGCGAGCTGCACCAGCTCGGCGAATTCGAGCGTGCGCGGACCGACGCTGACCCGCCCGTCGCCGAATTCGATCGCACTTTCGTTAACCGAGAAGTGCCTTGCCGCGAACTCCGCCAGGCGCGTGCGTATCTTGCGCGCAGCGGCCTGCGCCGCCTTGCCGTTCATATCGGAGCCGCTGGATGCGGCCGTCGCGGACGCGTTCGGGACCTTGCTGGTATCGGCGGCGTTGATGCGAATAACGGACACCGGCAGGCCGAGCTCGTCCGCGACGACCTGCGCGACCTTGATGTACAGCCCCTGGCCCATCTCGGTGCCGCCGTGATTGAGGTGCACGCTGCCGTCCTTGTAGACGTGTACGAGCGCGCCCGCCTGGTTCAGGTGCGTCGCCGTGAACGAGATGCCGAACTTAACCGGCGTCAGTGCGATGCCGCGCTTCAGTATGCTGCTCGAAGCATTGAACTCGCGGATCCCGGCGCGGCGCGCGCGGTAATCCGCATCAGCCTCGAGCCTGTCGGCGATCATGTCGAGGATGTTGTCCTCGACCGTCTGCCCGTACTGGGTCACGTTACGTTCGCCGATCCCGTAGAAATTCCTGCGCCGCACATCGAGCGGGTCCAGGCCCAGCGTCCGCGCGATGTCGTCGATCACGTACTCGATGGCAACCATCCCCTGCGGGCCGCCGAAACCGCGGAAAGCGGTGTTCGACACCGTGTTGGTCTTGCAGCGATGCGATTCGATCCTGACGTTCTCGAGGAAGTAGGCGTTGTCGCAGTGGAACATGGTGCGATCGTTGACGGGACCGGACAGGTCGGCCGAGATTCCGCAGCGCGATGCGAACCTGAATTCGATACCCCGGATGCGGCCCGTATCGTCGAAGCCGACATCGTAATCGACAACGAAGTCGTGGCGCTTGCCGGTCATGATCATGTCGGCGTCTCGGTCGAGGCGCAGCTTGCACGGCTTGCCGGTCTTCACCGTCATGAGCGAAGCAATGCAGGCGATCGTCGCGGCCTGGCTCTCCTTGCCACCGAATGCGCCGCCCATCCGCCGGCACACGCACACGACGTCCTTTGCGGCGCGATCCGTGGCCTTCGCGACGAGGTGCTGGACTTCGTCGGGGTGCTGCGTCGAGCTGTAAACGAGCAGGCCATTGTCCTCCTGCGGCAGGCACATCGCGATGTGCCCCTCGAGGTAGAACTGGTCCTGCCCGCCCATGCGGAAACGCCGCCGCAGACGATGCGGCGCCTCGCCGATCGCGGCCGCCGCATCGCCGCGCGCCAGCGTCTCGCTGGGCAGCACGAAAGCGCCTTTCTCCAGCGCCGCCAGGGGGTCCAGTATCGGCTCGAGTTCCTCGTAGTCGACCTTTGCAAGCAATGCCGCCTTGCGCGCCTGCTCGGCGGTCCTCGCCGCGACGGCGAAAACGGCCTGCCCGGCGTACTCGACCGTGTCCGTCGCGAAAATGGGTTCGTCGTGCACGATCGGGCCACAGTTGTTGTCGCCCGGTATGTCCTCCGCCAGGCAGACGTCGATCACGCCCTCGGCAGCCAGCACGTCGCGCAAATCGATACTGCGCAGGCGTGCGTGTGCCTTGCTGCTCATCCCCACTGCCAGGTGCAGCAAATCGCGCGGCTCGGGCAGGTCGTCGGTGTAAGCGGCCCTGCCGCTGACGTGCAGGTGCGCGCTGTCGTGCGGCAGCGCTTCGCCGACGGCGCTCCGCCGCCCCGGCTTAGCCGCAGCGTCCATAGCCGTACACCGTTTCTTTCAGTTCGCCGCGCGTCTCGAGGTAGAGGCGGCGCAACAGGTTCTGGCCGGCCAGCAGCCGGTATTCCGCGGAGGCCCGCATGTCCGAGATGGGCTCGAAGTCCCTTGCAAAGGCCGCCATCCCCGCGGCGACCGTTGCCTCGTTCCATGGCCGGCCCGTCAACGCCTGCTCACAGTGCGACGCGCGCTTCACGGTTGCGGCGAGACCGCCGCAGGCGATGCGCACGGACCTGACGTGATCGTCCTCCAGTTCGAGGCGGTACGCCGCGCACACGGCCGAGATATCCTGGTCGAAGCGTTTCGACAGCTTGTAGCAGTGCAGGGTCGTGCCCGGCACGGGCAGCGGCAGCCGGATCCGTTCGATGAACTCGCCCGGCTGCAGGTCGTTGACCTGGTAGTCGTGGTAGAAGTCGTCCAGCGCGACTTCCCGGACGCCGTCAGCACGGCGGATGACGAGCGACGCACCCGCGGCCATCAACGCCGGCATCGAATCGCCGATCGGCGAGCCGTTCGCGACATTGCCGCCGAGCGTGCCGACATTGCGTATCGGCGGCGATGCAAAACGCCTGAGCATCTCGTCGAGCAGCGGGTAATGCTCGACAATGGCGGGCATCGCATCGCTGAACGTCGCCGCGCCACCGATTTCGAGGTGCGTATCGCTCGTGCTGATGTCCGCGAGCCCTTCCACCTCGCCCACGTAGATCAGGGTGCCGAGTTCGCGCTGCTGCTTCGTGACCCATAATCCCATGTCGGTGCCGCCCGCGAGTATCAGTGCATCCGGGTGCTGGTCGAGGAGTCCGGCAAGGTCGTCGATGGTCCGCGGTGCATAGAAGGCGCGGTCTCCCCGATGCAGTTCGAGCGGACCCGTGCGCGCGATGGCGCGCAGCCGCTCCACGCGGTCGTCCGCGGCGTCACTGCTGCCGAAGGGCTGCCGCAGCCAGTCGCCCTCGGTTCCAGGAATCGCGTACATCGCCCGCGCGGCGTCGATGATCGGCCGGTAGCCGGTGCAGCGGCACAGGTTGCCCGCAAGCGCGTCGTCGATTTCGCGCCGCGATGGATCGCGTTGCGACTTGTACAGCGCGAACAGCGACATCACGAAACCCGGTGTGCAGAACCCGCACTGCGAACCATGGCAGTCGACCATCGCCTGCTGCACGGGATGCAGCCCGGCCCCGCGATCGCAGAGGCTCTCGACCGTGATCAGCTCCTTGCCGTCCAGCGTCGGCAGGAAACGGATGCAGGCATTGACCGCTTTCAGGGACAGGCCATCGCCGCTGCGATCGAGCTCCGCCAGCACGACCGTGCACGCACCGCAATCACCTTCGGCGCAGCCCTCCTTGGTTCCGGTACGGCGCAGGTCCTCGCGCAGGAATTGCAGAACGGTCCGGGTCGGATCGACATCGTCGAGTTCGATGATCTCACCGTCGAGCACGAAGCGAATGCTCCCACTCGCCGAAATCTCGTTTGAGGGCTTTGCCGTCACCGCGCTCAACTGCCCCGGTACGTCGAATAGCTCCACGGGGACGCAAGCAGTGGCACGTGATAGTGCTCGCCGCCCGCGACCGAGAAACGAATCACGACCGTGTCGAGGAATGCCGGCTCGCCCGTCTTCAAACCGCGGTCCGCGAAATAGGGACCGATGTCGAATTCCAGCTCGTAGCAGCCGCTGGTCATGGCATCGCCCTCGAGCAGCGGCCGGTCCGTGCGGCCGTCGGCATTCGACACGGTGGACGCGACCAGCCGGCGGTCATTGCCGGCCGCGAACAACCGGATACCGACGCCGGCGGCGGGACATCCCTGTGCCGTGTCAAGGATGTGTGTCGTCAGTCTTCCCATCGATTCTCCGGCTTGCACGCCGCGCCGCAATGCCCGCATTATACGTCGCCAGCCCCCGCATGACGCCTGAAACCCCAATAAATACGAAGCGTTGCGGTGCCGGCTTGCCACCGCCGCCAAAACGTTCGCTGCCCCTTGATTTCGGAGGTCCAAAGATGCAAAGAACCGCCTTGCTCCTTGCTGTATTGCTCGCCTGCGGCTGCGAAGTGCACGTCAACCAGGCCTCGGACGTCGAATACCTGCAGGCGCCCGGCACCGAGGATCTCAACCTGCCGTTCTCATCCGCGGTCCGGGTCGACAACACGCTGTACCTGTCGGGCAGCATCGGCATCATCCCGGGCACGATGGACCTCGCCGAGGGCGGCATCCAGGGCGAAACGCGCCAGACCATGGAAAACATCAGGAAGACCCTCGAGACCTTCGGGTCGTCGCTGGACCGGGTCGTCAAATGCACGGTGTTCCTCGCCGACATGGCGGAATGGGGCGCGATGAACGAGGTCTACCGAACCTACTTCGAGAACCCGCCGGCGCGCAGCGCGCTCGGCGCCAGCGGCCTCGCGCTGGATGCCCGGGTAGAGATCGAGTGCATCGCCGTGGTGGGCGACGTCGGGGACGCGTAGGGCCTACTCCGCCAGCAGCGCGTCCCGCCGCGCCGCCAGCGACGCGCGACGTCGTTTGTCGAGGACGCCGTCGAATTCCCGCTCGATGACGTCATCCGTCAGGGCGTTCAATGCCTTCGTCCAGCCGTCTCCGACCTCGAGCTCAACGCCCTGCAGGTGCCGCGGCCGGTCCTTGTCGGTACCGAAGGCGCGGTCGTGGCCGAGCAGGATCAGCTGCCAGTCGCCGGTGTCGTAGACGATGCGCTCAGGGGTCCTGCCCTCGTTGGCGACCAGGACGTCGAACACGTACATCGCCGACCACTGCTGCGGCAACGGGCAATTCGCGGCTCCGCCGCGGCCATCCTCGGACCGTTCCTGCTCGTTCGTGAGTTTCGGCGGCAGGAACTGCAGCGATCCCTCGTGGCGGCCGAGACCGCGCTTCACGGTCACGGGAACCATGTCCAGTTCCAGCAGACGATCCAGCCGATATGCCGCGAGATCCGGGTAGGTCTCCTTGTTCTCGCGCTTCACGAATACCGCATCGATTCGCCGCGTGCCGTCACTGACCGTAACGATCGTCCGGCCCTGCGCATCCTCGCGCTCGTTCGTGATCTCGCCGGACGCCAGCAGCGCCTCGGTCGCATCCGCCGAAAGGAAGCCGCCGGGGCGATTTCCCACCTGCCGCGGGTGCGGCTGCGGCGACGTAACCTCGCGGCCGTCCTCGCTGACGACGGCAAGGCGATCACCCTCGATGATCAGCGCATGGCCGCTGCCGCCGTAACGCTCGCTGAGCATTCCGGTATCGACCTCGATGATGTCGCCATCGAACCGTTCGAGTATCCGGCGCCCCTGCGTCGGTGTATGTCCGATCACCACCCGGGTCGCACCGATCGCGTCCAGCGCCGACTGCAGGCGCTCTTCCTCGACGAGCCGGCAGCACGCCACGTTGCCGCGATACCAGAGCGGGCCGTCCGGCGCGTGGACGTCGGATTCGAAGAGCTTGCCCGTTGCGGTGACCGTGTCCATCAACGTCGCCGCGGCATCCATCGAGGGCATGTAGTTCTGCAGGATTCGAGGGTGCTGGTAGAAATTGTCCATCGGGGTGAGCACACCGGACTCGTACAGCAAATCGAGATTCTCGACGTACCGCTGCAATTCGCCGGCCAGTGTTCCGTTCACGCCCTCGAGACCGATGTCGGCGATCATTGGCGACAGGCCGCCGTGCACGAAAGCCGTGCCGTTAACGACGACGACGACCGGTTTCGACAACAGCCAGGCGCCGTACCTGCCGTTGGCCTCGAACTCCCGCCGGTGCGCGAAAAAACCATCGGGAAACCGCTCATCGAATTCGCGCCGGAGTTCGTCGCTGATCTCGCTGTCCGCGCCTTTCCGCTTTGCATACTCGGCCAGCCATTGGTCGCGTTCCTCGCCGGTCTCCTCATCGGCGAACGCCTCGAACTCGGCTTTGGCCACGTAGCGCAGGTCACCGACCAGGTTCATGGCCTCGTGGTTCCCGATCAGCACGTGCACCCTGCCGCCCGCCGCTTCGGCTTCCCCCTCGAGGCGCATGAGCAGGTCCATCGCGGCGCGGGAACCCGGCCCCCTGTCCAGGATGTCGCCGACGATGACGAGATGGGCTGCGCCGCCGGACCAGCCCAGCCCGTCATCCAGGACGCCGGCATTCTGCAGCGTGGCGACCATGGCGTCGTAGGCGCCGTGAATATCGGAGACGGCGACAATGCGTTCAACGCCGCTGTACTGCCAGGGGCTGGCGCCAGCCGCAAGGGGCAGCGTGCAAGCCAGGAGGAGCGCGAGAAATCGGGTCAGGTATCGAGTCATTTATTTGGCCGGGCGGTTCCAGGCAACAGTGTAGTTTCCCGCAATGCGCGCGGCAATTTGCCGCTATCTTGCCTGTGCTCACCGCCTGCGCCTGCGTGCTAGACTTTTGCAGATTCGATGTTGACCGGAGCCGGGTGAACCCATGCTGAACTGCCGCAAGCCGTTGATTGCCATCGCTTTGCTGTTCGCGGCTGCTTTCGCTCCTGCGGGCGAGCCCGACCCCCTGTTCCAGGACGACGCGCTCATCGAGGTGACGATTACGGCGCCGATGAAGGCGTTGCTCGGGCACCGGCCGGACGAGGAATACCTGCCGGGTACCCTGTCCTACAGCGAGGCCGACGGCAGCATCGTCGAAGTCGACATCGGAATACGCACGCGCGGCAATTTCCGACGGCAAGCGCGCGTCTGCCCGTTCCCGCCGCTGCGCCTCAACATCAAGAAGTCGCAGGCCATGGGAAGCCTGTTCCACAAGCAGGACAAGCTGAAGCTTGTGGCGCATTGCCGCGACAACGCCGAGCGCTACGAGCAGAACCTGCTCAAGGAGTACCTCGCCTACCGCATCCTCAACACCCTGACCGACATCAGCTACCGCGTCAGGCTGGCCAGGGTTACCTATGTCGACAGCGAGCTCAAGGACAAAGACCGTGTCCGCTACGCGTTCTTCATCGAGCACAAGAGCCGATTGTCCAATCGGCTGGGGCTGGCGGAGATCTCGACCAGCGAAATAAAGGTAGCCGACCTCGAGGGCCCGTACTCCGATCTCACGTCACTGTTCCAGTTCATGATCGGCAACACGGACTTCTCGCCGGTAGCGGGCGCCGAGGGTGAGGACTGCTGCCACAACTCGACCCTGTTCGGCAACGAAGGAGAGGCAATCTTCGCGATACCGTACGATTTCGATATGTCGGGCCTTGTGGATGCGCCTTACGCCGAGCCCAATCCGAGATTCAGGATCAAGCGGGTTACGCAGCGACTGTACCGCGGCCGCTGCGACTACATTGACAACCTGCAAACCTCCATTCAGCTGTTCCAGGACAACCGCGATGCCATCTATGGGCTCATCGATCAGCAGGCAGCGCTGGAAGATTCGACGCGCAAGAAAGTGAGGAAATTCGTGGATCGCTTCTTCGACGTGATCGACAACCCGAAGAAAGTGCACCGCGAAATTTCTTCGCAGTGCATCTGATCAGATAGCGTCGTCCGGGGCCTCGATCCAGTCGACGATGATCTTGGCGATTCGCGGGTGAATGAAATACCCGAGCGAACAATGCGGGTTCGACTTGCCGTAGCGCAACGCATGGTTGTAGATCCGGTAGTCGTTGATGGAACTTATGACGTGCTCCCTCATCATCGCTTTCAGGTCATCGGCCACGGTCTTGTCGTGACAGTAGTAGTCGTCTTCGGCGGAGACGTTCTCCCACGTGATGATGTTCGTCGGGTAGCGCTCGGTTGACTTTCGCTTCGCGCCGAGCAGGCGCCGGCGAACCATGTCGTCGCTGATCGGCGAACCGATCGTAACCAACACCTCGATCTTCGAGGCGCTGAACTCATCACGATAGCTCTCGCCGTGAGACAGCTGCCACAGTACGTCGTACGCGACGGCCGCGCCGGTACCATGGCTCAGCAGCATGACCTTGTCGCCACGGCGCAGCAGCTCCATCAGCTTGCTGCGGACTCGCTCGCGCACCTGCTTGGTAAATTCAGTGTTGCCGCTCAGGTACAGCGCGAAGTCCTTTGCGACCATTGAGACCAACACCGTCGTCAGACCCAGCAGCCCGCACAACGGCGAGGCGACGTCGGCGATCGCCTCCGGCACCGCCGATTTGCCGCGCAGCTTGTCGTACTGCTGCAGGCCGAACTTCTTCCGCTGCGGGATCTTCTTCAGGCCCTCCAGCGCATTGCGGCGATCCCCGATATCGAGTTGCTCGTCATAATGACGGCCTTTCGATTCCAGGTACTCGTTGCCGAGGTCGCCGTAGTACGCAAGCTCGATGCCAATCTTGCCGAAAGCGTCGACGTGATCCGGAAAATCACGCTGCACGCCGGCGCTCAGCGCCGTGATCGCCTCGTCGAGGTACACGTCTGCGGGCGGCTTGAAGTCGCCTCCATGCACAATGAGTATGCTGCGCCGCGCGCTTTTGTCTGTTTCTGTCATCGAGGGCTCGCAGCCGTATGCGGCCGGCTAGTATTCGTCTTCTTCCATGTTCCGTCGTGTCAGCATGGTCAGGAATGAGCCGGACATATCTTTGCCGTACTCGAGCTTCCATATCATCAGCGTCGCGATGACGAACGTGAACGATATCACCACCGATATTGCCACCGCACCGATACCGGCTCCGAGGCCGATACCGATCGCGACGAATATGTACATTGCGTCGGAAGGTAACGCCAGCGAAAACCGGAACCTGACCGCCGCCACGACGCCGGCGAGACTGAAAGCGAGCGCGATACTGTTAATTACGATCATCGCGATGCCGGTCACGACGATCGGCAGTATGACGATCGTCTGCAGGAACGACTGGTCCAGCTTGCGCGCCCGGCTGGTGATGAAATAGACCCAGGACACGGGTACGACGGCGATGATCGAGCCGATGATCGCGAAAAACAGCTTGATCGGGCCGCTCGGGGCAAGGATCGTCCGTTCGGCGCGCGAATAGACCGGCTCGAAGGTGTCGTAACCCGCGTCCGCAAGCTCGCTGATACCGCCGACCGGGAAATACTCGGCGAGCGCGGGGAAACGGCGCATCGCAAACCACGCCAGGCCGACCCAGAAAACGTAGTAGGCCAGGATTATTGTTATCGGAATCAGCAGCCCCGCCGACCGTCTCATCGTGCTCTCCGCCTCCCCGGGGTGGTCAAGATACCCCGACCGGGGTCCGGACGCCACACGCGAACAAGGCAAGGGGGTGCACACGATGGTAGGCTATGCGCCGCATCCAACTGGGAGAGACTGATAAATGAGCAATGATGTCCAGCTTCTCGGCATCAGTAACGCAATCGTGGACGTACTGGCGCACGTCGACCACGAACTCATCGAGAAGATCGGTGTCGTGCCTGGGTCGATGAATCTCATCGACGAAACCCGCGCACACGAGATCTACGCGATGATGGGCCCCGCCACGGAAATGTCGGGCGGTTCCGTCGCCAACACGATCGCGGGATTTGCGAATCTCGGCGGCCGCGCGGCCTACATCGGTCGCGTCCGTGACGACCAGCTCGGGGAAATTTTCAATCACGACATGCGCTCCCTGGGTGTCGACGTACGGCTCAAGGCCGCGCCCGACGGCGCGCCGACGGCACGCAGCCACATCATGATCACCGCGGACGGCCAGCGGACCATGAACACCTACCTCGGCGCCTGCACGGAACTCGGCGTCGCGGACATCACGCCCGAGGCCTTCGGCAAGCCCAAGGCGGTCCTTATCGAAGGCTATGTATGGGATATCGCGGAAGGGCCGGCGCTGGCCAAAAAGGCCATGGAGCTCGCGGCCAAGACCCGCAGCAAGGTTGCCCTGTCCCTGTCGGATTCCTTCTGCGTCGAGCGGCACAGGGATTCCTTCGCGGAGGCGATCCGCGACGGCGTGCACATCGTCGTTGCCGACGAAGACGAGATCAACGTGCTGATGGGCACCGACAACTTCGATGACACACTCGAAGCGACCCGCAAGTACGACAATCTTTTTGTAATGACGCGCTCCGACAAGGGCTCGGTCATCGTCCACCGCGGCGAGCATCATGAGCAGGAAGCAACGCCCGTCGAAAAAGTGATCGATACGACCGGCGCCGGAGACGCGTATTGCGCGGGCTTCCTCTACGGCTGGGTGCACGACAAGTCGCTCGCCGAGTGCGCGCGCGCAGGCACGCTGTGCGCGACGGCGGTAATCCAGCAGCTTGGCGCGAGGATCGAGAAGGGCGTGATGGACTAGGCCTGTTGGCGGGCCCTAGGTGCCGATCGGGTGCCAGGTCGTTTTGACTTCCTGCGTATCACGTATCAGGTAAGGGTGCTGCGACGAGTCACTGTGCCAGTCCATGTCGCCGCGCGCGACAACCCGCTTGATGTTGTCCGACGCCGCCTCCTGGATCGTCCTGGCCGTGTCCCTCTTGCCATCGCAGAAAACGATCGCATTGACGTCCATGTGCGAAGCGAATTGCTCCGTGAGTTCGGAACGCAGCCCCGTGAGTATGTTGACGACACCCGCGGGCACGTCCGAAGCGTGCAGGACTTCCGCGAAACTCACCGCCGACAGCGGCATCGACTCCGAGGCCAGCACCACACAGGTGTTGCCGCCCACGATCGTCGGCGCGACGTTCGATATGAGGCCCAGCAGGCCGCTTTCGTCGGGCGCGATAATCGACACCACGCCGGTGGGTTCCAGCACCGAGAAATTGAAGTGCGATGACGCGACGGGGTTCACCGCGCTGAACACCTGCTGGTACTTGTCGGCCCAGCCCGCGAAATAGATGAGACGGTCGATCGACGCGTCCACCTCTTTCAGCGCGGCGCGCTGGGTCATTCCCTGCAGCTTGAGCTCGGCGATGAACTGCTCGCGCCGTCCTTCCAGCATCTCGGCGATGCGGTACAGGATCTGTCCCCGCAGGTAGGCGCTGGCGCCGGCCCAGCCCGCCTGCGCCTTGCGCGCCGCCACGGTCGCGTTGCGGAAATCCTTGCGGCTGCCGCGGCAGACATTGGCGACTACGCGGCCCTTGCCGTCTTCGAGGGTGAAATACCGCCCGGACTCGGTGCGCGGGAACTTGCCGTCGATGTAGATCTTGTAGGTCTTCGCCACCGGCACGCGTGCATCCTCACGCTTGGCTTTCGTCGCCATGATTACGCCTCCAGCACCAGGTAGGCATCGAGTCCGTGCAGGCCGCCCTCGCGGCCGACGCCCGATTCCTTGTAACCGCCGAATGGCGACGTGGGGTCGAACTTGTTGAAGGTGTTCGCCCAGATGACGCCGGCACGGACGCCCTGCGTCATCCTGAAGATCTTCGCGCCCTTGTCCGTCCATACGCCGCCGGACAGGCCGTACGGTGTGTTGTTCGCTTTCGACAGGGCCTCGTCGAAGGTCCGGAAGGTCTGGATCGCGAGCACCGGCCCGAAGATCTCTTCCTGCACGACGCGATTCGACTGCGACACGCCCGTGAAGATCGTGGGCCGGCACCAGTAGCCTCTGGCGGGCACGGGCAGGAGCTCTGGTGGATCTCCGCGCCTTCCTGCTCGCCGATGGCGAGATACGATTCGATCTTCTCCAGCTGCGCCTTCGAGTTGATCGCGCCGATGTCGGTGTTCTTGTCGAGCGGATCGCCGACGATCAGCGTCTCCATGCGGTCCTTGAGCTTCCGGATGACCTCGTTCCGCCACCGATTCCTGCACCAGCAGGCGCGAGCCGGCGCAGCACACGTGGCCCTGGTTGAAGAAGATGCCGTTGACGATGCCCTCGACCGCCTGGTCGATGGCCGCGTCGTCGAAGATGATGTTGGCCGCCTTGCCGCCGAGTTCGAGCGTGTACTTCTTCCCGCTGCCGGCCAGCGCCTTCTGAATGATGCGTGCCGACATCGGTCGAACCGGTGAACGCGATCTTGTCGACGCCCGGATGGTCGACACGATCGCGGCGCCGGTGTCTCCGGCGCCGGTCACGATGTTGACGACACCTTCGGGGAGCCCGGCTTCCGGAATGACCTCGGCGAGCTTCAGCGCGGTAAGCGGCGTCGTCTCGGCGGGCTTCAGCACGACCGTGTTGCCGCAGGCCAGCGCCGGCGCGATCTTCCACGCCGCCATCAGCAGCGGGAAGTTCCACGGGATGATCTGGCCGGCGACACCCATCGAGCGCACGCGGCTCGCCCGGGAAACGCATACTCCAGCTTGTCGGCCCAGCCCGCGTAGTAGAAGAAGTGCGCGGCGGCCAGCGGCACGTCCACGTCGCGCGATTCGCGGATCGGCTTGCCGCCGTCCAGCGATTCGATCACCGCGAATTCGCGGGCGCGCTCCTGCATGATGCGCGCGATGCGGTAGATGTACTTGCCGCGTTCGGCGGGCTTCATCTTCGACCATGCGCCGTTGTAGGCCTTGCGGGCAGCCTTCACCGCCTTGTCGACGTCGGCGTCGCCGGCCAGCGCCACGCGGGATAGACGCTCCTCCGTCGCGGGATTGATCGTGTCGAAATACTTGCCGGACGCAGGTGCGACGAAATCACCGCCGATGAAGAGCCCGTACTTCTTCGCGACCTTGATGTGGTCCGTGCTCTCCGGCGCGGGCGAGTATTCCCAGCCGCCTTCGAACGCGAGTTTGTTTTCCGGTGTTGCCATGATTACCAACCTGTAGGAGCGGGCCTCGGCCCGCGATCCACTAATCCTTCGAGAAATAATCCGCCGACTGGTACACGCCGGTCTGCTGCTTCACGATCTGCATCAATACATCGTTCGCCAGCGAACTCGCCCCGAAACGGAACCACTCGGGGGTCATCCACGCGTTGCCCAGGGTCTCGCGCAGCATCACGAGGTAATGGATCGCGAGTTTTGCGCTGGAGATGCCGCCGGCGGGTTTCATGCCGACCATGCGGCCGGTGTCGTAGAAATAGTCACGGATCGCCTGCAGCATGACGAGCGTCACCTGCATGGTCGCCGCGGGCTGGATCTTGCCCGTCGACGTCTTGATGAAGTCCGCGCCAGCATGCATGGCCAGAACGCTCGCACGCCGCACGCGGTCCAGCGTACCGAGCTCGCCCGGTCTCGAGAATGACCTTGAGGTGCGCATCGCCACAGGCCTCCTTGATCGCTGCGATCTCGTCGAACACGAAACCGTAGTCACCGGCCAGGAACGCGCCGCGTGAGATCACCATGTCGATCTCGTCGGCGCCCTGCTCGACGGCCATGCGCGTGTCTTCCAGTTTCACGCTGAGCGGCGCCTGCCCGCTGGGGAAAGCGGTCGCAACCGACGCGATGTGGATGCCGCGGCCCTCGAGAGCCTTGCGTGCGACACCGACCATCGTCGGGTACACGCACACCGCGGCGACGTGCGGCAGGCCCGGCACCGAATCGTGCAGGTGCATCGCTTTCTGGCACAGCTGCCGCACCTTGCCGGGCGTGTCCTGGCCCTCGAGCGTGGTCAGGTCGATCATCGACAACACCATTCTCAGCGCGGCGAGCTTGGAGTCCTTCTTGATCGAGCGGCTCTGGAAACGGGCGACGCGCTCGTTCACGCCGACCTCGTCGACACGCGGCACGCGGTCCAGGTCGGGCAGTTTCCTCTTTGTGTCGACGGCAGCCAGGCTCATGCTCAATCCTCCGCGACCGTCGTCTCGAGCGCGACCCGGATCATCTCGTCGAACGTTGTCGCCCGATCCTCGACCGACAATGCGTTGCCGGAGGGGATGTCGTCGCTGACCGTGCAGATGGCGAGCGCTTCGGCACCGTGCTCGGCCGCGATCGGGTAGATGCCGGCCGCTTCCATTTCGATGCCGTAGACGTTGAACTTCGCCATGGTCTCGAACATGTCCGGGTCCGGTGTATAGAAGAGGTCCGCGGAGAAGATGTTGCCGACGTGATAGCGGACGCCGTGCGCCTCGGCCACTGCCACGGCCTTGCGCACGAGATCGAAAGTCGCGAGCGCCGCGTAGTCGTAACCGCCGAAACGCATCCGGTTGACCGCCGAATCCGTCGACGCGCCCTGCGCGATAATCAGGTCGCGCAGCCGGACGTCCGGGTGCGAGGTACCGCAGCTGCCAACCCGAATGACCCGCTTCACGCCGTAGTCCACGATCAGTTCCGTGCAGTAAATCGAGGCGGACGGAATGCCCATGCCGTGGGCCATGACGGACACCGGCCTGCCCTGGTAAGTGCCGGTGAATCCCCACATGTTGCGGACATCCGTAACTCGGCGAGGATTGTCGAAGTAGGTCTCCGCAATGTACTGTGCGCGCAGCGGGTCACCCGGCATCAGCACCGTATCGGCGAAGTCGCCGGGCGCGGCGTTCATATGTTTGGTGGCCATGAATTGTTCTTTGCCTTGTCCGACCTGAAACAATACCGCGAACCTTGACCGACTACCAACGACACCCTTGTCCCGCACACTTCGCGCTGCCGCTGGCGTGCATCGCGCTGGGCCTCGGCGCGTGTTCGTCACCTGCCGACGAGCCGGGCTCCACGGAAATCACGCGTAGCCGGCTTATCGTGGCGGGCCAGCTGGAGTCCGACGAGCTCGTCGAGGCCAGCGGGCTGGCGCGCTCGCAGCGCAGCCCCGAGCTGCTGTGGTCGATGAATGACGGCGGCTCGAAGCCGCGCCTGCACGCGTTCGACGGTTCCGGCTTCCACCGCGGCCGGGTCAGGCTCGACGATGTGAAAAACCGCGACTGGGAAGACCTGTCGTCCTTCACGGTCAACGGCACGCCCTACCTGCTCGTCGCCGACACGGGAGACAACGACGCCAGGCGCGACGACGTTTCGCTGCACGTCGTTCTCGAGCCCGACCTTGCCGACGATAACAAGGTCAGGGTCAAACCCGCCTGGAGCATCGATTTCCGCTACCCCGACGGCCCGCGCGACGTCGAGGCCGTCACGGTAGACCCGTCAGGCGAGCGCGTGCTGCTGCTGAGCAAGCGCGAATGGCCGCCCGTTCTGTTCGAGGTGCCGCTCTTCCCGCCGTCGGACGACACGATCGTGGCGAAACGCCTCGGGCCCATCGAAAGTCTTCCCGCGCCGTCGCGGCAGGACCGCGAGCACGCCGTTTTCACCAAGGTGTGGCACTGGCAGCCGACGGGCATGGACCTCTCGCCCGACGGCCGGCTCGCGGTAATACTGACCTATCGCGGCGTGTACCTGTATCGCGTGCAGAGCGGTAGCAGCCTCTACGAATCGCTGTCCGGGCAGGCATACGGCTTCGGCCTGGGCAACTTCCGCGAGGCCGAATCGGTTACCTTCAGTGCCGATGGCAATGCAATCTACGTGACGCTCGAGGGCCGCCACGCACCCCTGCTTCGAATCGACATCAACGGAGCGCTTCCCGAATGAACCTGTTGAGCTCGTCAATCAAGCCGTTGCTGGCCGTGCTTTGCCTGGCTGCGCTGGCCGCCTGCGATCACTTTGCTACCCGGCAGGAACCGCAGCCGGGCGGCGCCTCTCTGACGATCATGACCTTCAACGTCGAAAACCTGTTCGACAACCTCGACGACCCCGGCAAGGAAGACCGCACCTACCTCGCGCTCGCCGACAAGCAGAATCGCGAGCACAGGGTCGCGTGCAACGAGATCGAGGTGGATCGCTGGCGCGCGCAGTGCCTCGAATGGGACTGGAACGACGCGGTCATCGAGAAAAAGCTCGGCGTCCTCGCGAACGTGATCCTGCAGGTCGGTAACGGGCGCGGGCCCGACATCATCGCGCTGCAGGAAGTGGAGAACCTCGACATCCTGGAGCGCCTGCGCACGGAGTACCTTGCCGCCGCCGACTATGCGCCGGGCATCCTCATCGAGGGCGACGACCTGCGCGGCATCGACGTGGCCTTCCTGACGCGCCTGGAACTCGCCGAACCGCCAACGCTGCATCGCATCGATTTTTCGGGCGTCGGCGAGGATCGCGTCTACGACACCCGCGGCATCCTCGAGGCCACCTTCGTGCGTCCCGACGGCACGCTGCTGACAGGCTACTCGGTGCACTTCCCCGCGCCGTTCCACCCGACCGAGATGCGCGAGGCCGCGTACCGCCGCCTCAACGAGCTGCGCGCCGGGCTGCCGGCGGACCGCGACGCCTTCGCGGCCGGCGACTTCAACACGACCTCGGTCGAGGACCGGGACAAGGACATGCTGGAGCGCTTCGCGCGGCCGCACTGGACCGTGGCGCACGAGGTCGGTTGCGACGGCTGCAAGGGTACGTCGTATTACGCACCTCGCGACGACTGGTCGTTTCTCGACATGATCCTGTGGTCGCCGGCGAGCGATCGTGGCGAAAAAGCAACATGGAAGTTGCGCGCGGATTCGGTGCGGATCGCGAGCGCGGCACCCGGCCAGCTGCGTCCCGACGGCACACCGTGGCGCTTCGAGATGCCGGGCGCCACCGGCGTATCCGATCACCTGCCCGTGATCGTTACAATCGAATCCAAGTAGAAACAAACCCTTGTAACGCTATCGTAACCCGGTTTCGACTGGCCGCTGCTTGCGCGTATTTGCGAATCTCCCGGCGGCTCAAATATTCGATATAAGCCCTTTATTGAATTAGCTTTTTTGCAGGGGTAGATTAGCGCCAAAAGAACCGGCGGGAGAGGCCGGAAGCAGACGTCCCGGCTTTGTCCCAGCAATCGAATCGGCGCAATAAAACGGTCACGCTCGTGACTTAATATGGCGCCCTTTATCCAAACCCTCGGGGAATAACAATGCGAAACATGCGAACGATCCTCGGCGTGCCGCTCAACTGGCGTCAGAAGTTGACGCGATTTGCGGCAATTGCCTCTCTCCTCATTACCCTTCCTGTTGCGGGATTCGCACAGGAAACGACCTCGAATATTCGCGGCAAGGTTCTCGACCCCAGCGGCA
>CAVONH010000013.1:0-39060 GCA_963697245.1 uncultured Gammaproteobacteria bacterium
TTCTCATTTGGTGTCGGCACGCGCCAGCCGGTGCATCAGTGCCGGCAGGCGAGGTCAAAGCATGAGAGACTAGCCGATAGCGATGCGTCCCACTTCGTCTTCTGTTACGCATTTCACTGATAATGATGCCTTCACCATCTAATTCGGGTGGAGATACGATGTCACCTCCGAGCTGTTCGATCAGCACATCGAGCCGCGGCGTAAATCGTGGTTAGCCGGCGAGACCATGATGCAGTTGATTGATCGTCCGAGAAAACCAGTTGCCGGCGCCGAAGACGGCCGGCAACCCGGAAGGCAAGGGCGTCCAGGGCTTCCTCGATGACTGGCGCGCGACGGAGCCGCGCGGCGTCGTTGCGAAACCGCAGCGCCAGGTGCTTGCCGAGCTGTTCACGTCGCTGCTGGTGCTGTCCGCGTCGTTCAAGTACCGGCCGGTGCCGGGGAACCCCAATTATCCTTTACTGGATTGACGGGCAGTGGTCGCTGAGCCTCATCGCGCCGTACGAGTGGTCGGAGAAGAGACGCACCGGTTTCGCGGGCACCTGCGTGCTGCAGCCCGATATGACCTGGACGATTGTGCCGTCGGACCGGCTGTCCGAAGCAGGCCCGGCTGTCCGCTGCCATTCGCCGGTTCTTCGCGGCGTTCGCCGGGATGCTCGATACCGATCTCACGCTCGAGGAGATCCTGCCGTTTTACGCCCGCGGGCTTCCGTATTACCAGCGGCTCTTCGCCAGCGCCCTGAGCCGCTCGGTGCGCGCTGCCGTCACGGGCAGCGACCAAGCCTCGACAAGCTGCCGCCAGTGGCAGTCGCAGCTGCCGCGCGCGAACATGAACTCCTCGCTTACAGCGGCTGACATCTGCCGTCGCGAGGATTGGCATGATAGCGTCCGCATGGATTTTTGGAGTGTTGCTGATGACTGTTCCCGGCTCGCCGCCCGGCGCCTCCGGCTCTGACGGCAGCGCGGAGCTCGTATTCGCGGATTTCGCCTCGGCCCAGGCCGGGCCCGGCTGGTACGTGGTCAACGACAACGTCATGGGCGGCCGCAGCGAGGGCGGCTTCAGGATCGAGGATGGCGCGCTCTACTTTGCCGGCCGCACGAACACCGACGGCGGCGGTTTCAGTTCCATACGCACGGAACCCGTCCAGCTCGACCTGTCGACTTACGATGGCATCCGCCTGCGCGTGAAGGGCGACGGCCGCCGCTACACGTGGCGATTGACGACGGACGCGCGCTGGCGCGGCCGGGAGGTCGCTTACTGGGCCGACTTCGATACGGACGAGGGCGCCTGGAGCACGGTCGACATTCCCTTTTCCCGTTTCGTTCCCCAATTCCGTGGAACACAGGCTCGACGGGCCCGAGCTGAACACCGGTGAAGATCACCGGCATGGGGCTCATGATCTACGACAAGCTGGACGGCCCCTTCGAATTGCGCCTGGCGAGCGTTGCGGCGTATCGGCGCAGGCGTCGTCCGCGCTCGACTGAACCCTTTCTCAGCCAGATTGACCAGTCTGGTGTGCGACGACTATTGCGTTGGTCAGCGTCGCTCGGGCGTGACGAAGCGCTTGAAGAAGTCCGATACCGACACGGTCGTGAGGTCCGTCAGCTCGCCGGCATCGAAGAACGTACCCCGGCACGAGCCGCATTGTTCGAACCAGATATGCGTCTGCGCGGGGTCGACCAGCCGATTCATCGGGCCCGCGCAGCGTGGGCAGCGATACTGCTCGATCTTGTTCTGTTCCTTGCCCGTCTTTATGTCGCCGATGTCGAGCGCGGCAGCCGCCTCCTTGTTGCGAACCTTGCTGAGCTCGCCGGCGTCGAACCACAAGCCGTGACAGGAGTAGCAGCGATCGACCTCCGTGTCGCCGATCATCACCTGCTCCATGTCGGACCGGCACTTGGGGCAGCGCATCGCACCTGAAAAGAACATGCCGGAACGCCCGGCGCCCAGGCCCACGGTGTGACTCGGCGCGCGCTTCCGGCCTGTCGACATTTCCGGCCGGTGACGATGGAAGAGTATGATGCCGATCGTCGCGATGGTGATAGCGCCGAGCAGCAGGTAGGCTTCCACGTACGACGTCTGCTCCGCGATCATGCCGTAGGTCTTCGATCCGGCCGACGAACCGAGGTTGGCCAGCGACATGTAGATGGCGAATTGCGTGGCCGAGGTCGCGCTGGAGCAAATCGCCATGGCCAGCGCGATCATGCACACCATCGTCACCGGACCGAGCAATACCCATGCTGACAGCATCACCCTGACGTAGGTCGTGTTCTCCCACAGGTACTGCGTCTCGGCGAGGAGGAAGGCATGAACGGCGACGAGCGCAACGGTCAGGACGTACATTCGCTTGGCGCCGAAGCGATCGATCAGCGGGCCCAGCGCCAGGGCCACTGCAGCGCCTCCGAGGCCCATGACCGCAACGAGCTGTGACCATTCGGGCGTTGTGAATCCGAACAGGTTGACCGCCGCGATCGGCATCAGGGCGCGACCGTAGCCGTCGATGAAGCCGTCGAAGAGCATGATCGCCATCAGTACCAGGCTGGCGCGGGACCACAGCACGGTATTCAGGCCTTTCAATACGTTCGCGAACGAGTTGCCAGCACGTCGCCCGGACATCGCGTCGCCGGACGTCCACGGCAGTCGGCGCTCGCCACGACGCTCCATGGTCATCATGAAACCCAGCAATACAATGGCCTGGACGGCTGCCGCGGCGATCGCCGTAACGCCCATGCCAAATGTGACCAGCATCGTGCCGGTCACGGCCGAAGTAGTTGCCCAGCCGATGGCTTTGCCGAACACCATGAAGCCGTTCAGGCGGCCCTGTTCATCGACCGGGGTGACGTCGATCGCCATGCCGTCAACGGCCACGTCCTGCGTGGCCGCAAACACGTTGATAAGCAGGCCGAGAAGCGTCAGCAGGCCAACCTGTTCGGCCGGGTTTTCGACGAGGACCAGGCTGAAGAACGACAGCGTCATGCCGAGTTGTGCGCCCAGCACCCAGGGGCGGCGCCTGCCCATCGGCAGGAACTGGAATCGGTCCATCAGCGGCCCGGCCAGTAGTTTGAAGGCCCACGGCAGGATGATGACGGCAAGGAAGGAGGCGATCTGGCCGGCCCCAACCCCCATGCTTGCCAGCCAAGCGGGCACGGCAATGTTCATCAGGCCGAAGGGAATGCCCTGCGCAAAGTACATGGAAGAGCCGGCGGCGTAGCGCATTCGCGCGCTTTCCGCGAGAACCCAGTTGATTGTCATTTTTATTATCCCGAGCTGGGCGAAACGGAATAGTAACCCGCCCGATGCGTCGTGGCACCTGGTAAGGCGATGGGTTTTTTCGATCTCGGGCGGGTCGACTTCGCAAGCTGTCCGAAAGCGTGCGCTTTGCGCGGATCAGCGGACTACCGTTGCCTCGATGCCTAGATCTTCCTGAACGCCGTTAATGCGTTCCGTGTCGGGTCGCCCGGCTGGAAGAGCAGCCTGTTGTTGTTGCGAAAACCGATGTCTTCGACCAGGTCGATGATGAAGCGAATCGAATAGAAGTTGCGCAGCTCGGCGGCATTGAACTGCCAGGACTCTTCCGTGCCGGCATTGAACGTGTCGTGGGCGAGGGCGGCCATGCGCCAGGAATCCTCGTCGTGGCAGTCGTGGTCCCTGAGGATCAATACGCCGCCCGGCCGGATCACATCACGTACCGCCGAGACGAACTGCCTGCGCGTCTCCAGCGGGCAATGGTGGAAGCCGATGAACACGGTCACCATGTCGAGCGAGTTGTGCGGGATGATGTTGGCAAACTCGGTGGAGTAATTGCCCATGTCGATGTGCGTGCCGATCTTCGCGAGCTGCCCGCGATCCACGATGTCCTCGGGCCCGTAGCCGGCTTCCCGGGTGTGCAGCAGGAACACATCGCCCGTGATGTCGAGCTTGTCCTCGAGAATGCCGATGTAGCGTCCCGTCGAGCCGATTTCGAGGTGGCCGTCATACCTCGCGTCCGGATCGACAAGCTGCAGGGTCTGGCTTGCCATGATCTTCTTCTGTTTGACCAGCGCCGGGATGGCATAGCGAAACGCACCGAGAAATGGATTCAGGTCTCCCAGCTCCGCCTGCAATGCTTCGTAGACCTGCCGGTCGGTATCCCCGCTCATAGCAAGGCGCGACAGCGTGGCGTGCAGTTCCTGCTCCGGGTACAGGTGAAACACGTTGGTCAGGAAATCGAGAAATTCACGCTTCAGCTGCGGATTGGAATAGATGTAGCGGAAGTTGCCAATGCCTTCAGAACGCGTGATGGCACTCGAGGCGAACACCGGCGGGGATAGCGTCGCTGCAAGGAGCGCACCCAGCTGCGCAATACATTCTCGTCTGTTCATTGCCTAGACCTTTGCCCGGTTCTTGTCCCCGAAACCGGGACCATTGCACAGTTCGCTGTCGAGTGTAGTGTTATGTTCACGATAACTTATTGACGCAGTTCACTATTATGGTTGACGAAAAGTCCGGGATCGCATTCCGGGTGCGGCGCATTGCCAAAAAAACACTGAAAATCGTCGGCATTGCTTTCGCCGCCTACATTGTCGTTGTCGCCCTGGCGGTCTGGATTGCCGGTGACGGAGACTACGACAGCCGGCTGCACGAGACCATCGTCAACGACATTACCCAGCTGAATCCTGTGCCGATGGCCCGTGTCGTTACGCCGCATTCGGTGGACGACATCGCCGCGGCTTTCCAGGGCAGCAGCGGACCGGTGTCGATCGGCGGCGGCCGCTTCAGCATGGGCGGGCAGACGGCCATCGACAACGGGCTGCAGCTCGATATGCGGGAGTTCGACGACGTGGTCGCCTTCGACGCCGAACAACGCGAGATCGTTGTTCAGTCGGGCATCACCTGGCGTGGAGTGCAGGAATACATCGATCCGCACGACCTGTCCGTCAAGATCATGCAGACCTACGCCAATTTCACGGTCGGCGGTTCCCTGAGCGTCAACGTTCACGGCCGCTATATCGGGCACGGCCCGATCATCTCGTCGGTGAAGGCTATCCAGCTGGTGCTGGCCGACGGCTCGGTCGTCGCGGCGTCGCGCGAAGAAAACCCGGAATTGTTCTTCGCCGCGATTGGCGGCTACGGTGGCATCGGTGTGATTGCAGAGGTCACGCTGGCGCTCGACGTCAACGACAAGGTTGGCCGGCAGACGATCGTGATGCCGGTTACGGAGTATGCCGCGCACTTCGCGGGCAGTATTCGCGACAACCGGGACGTGATCTTCCACAACGCCGACATGTATCCGCCGGCGTTCGAGACCGTCAGGGACGTCAGCTGGTATGTCACTGACGAAGACCTGACGATCGACGACCGCCTGATCGCGCCGGACGAAACGTACTGGTTGCTGCCGAAGCTGATCAACTTCTCGAATGCCAGCGGCTTCGGGAAATGGATGCGGGAATCCCTTTTCGATCCTGTTTACTACGCGTTCGACAGGGTCGCCTGGCGCAACTGGGAGGCCAGCTACGACGTCCGGGAGCTGGGCGAGGGGGACCGCAGCGAAAAGACCTGGGTGCTGCAGGAGTACTTCATCCCGGTAGAGAATTTCGACAGCTTCGTGCCGAAGATGCGCGACATCTTCAACAAGCACGAGGTCGACGTCGTCAATGTGTCGATCAGGCATGCACTTCCCGATCCGGATTCGTATCTGTCGTGGGCGCGCAACGAGGTCTTCGCGTTCGTGGTGTATCACAGCCAGGGGACGACGGCGGCGGACAAGCACCAGGTCGGCGTGTGGACCCGCGAGATGATCGACGCCATTCTCTCGGAGGGCGGCGCGTACTACCTGCCGTACCAGCCCCACGCGACGGTCGACCAGTTCCGGGCCGCCTATCCGAACGCCGACAGGTACTTCGCGGTGAAGCGCGAAGTCGATCCCGACAACCGGTTTCAGAACAAGCTCTGGGAGAAGTACTACCCGACGAAGCGCTCCGAGGTTCGCGAGTACCTCGACACGCTCGACGGTTACGTCAAAGGCGAGGATCAGACCTTCCTGACGGTGCCGGAGTGGTATCTCGTCTTCAACCCGAACGAGTATGCCGACTTCCTCGCCAGCGGCAACAATCCGAGCGACTTCCCGTTCTGGAAGAGTATCGATGAGTACTGGACGCTCTACGACCGGGTCAACGCGGAGAGCGCGGGCCTGTATCCCGAGAACTCCGAATACCAGACGATGCTGTGGGTCATCGGCGTCAGTACGACTGCCGAGTTCATCGCCAAGGGTGCTTACGAAAATACGATCGGCCGGCTGACACGCTGGACGGCATCCGGGGACACGCCCGAAGACCTGCTCATCCAGGAAGCGCACGCGGCCTACGGCGAGCTCATCTACTACGAGCCGTGGTACGAATTTCCATTCGCTGACTACGCGGGGCGAATCTGGTCCGACACCCCGTTCTTCGGCCGCAACTTCATCCGCAAGCTCGAGCGCAAGCTGAGTTTCACCGCGGAATTCGCTTTCAAGGCACTCTACGCCAAGGCCATCGGCTACGCGTCGCAGTCTGCTTACGGCCCGTCCGAGGGAATGGTGACAATGCACATCGTTGGCGATGCACAGCACGTTGCCGCGACCGACCCGCGCCTCGAGATCCTGCGGGACTTCGGCGACGGCGATCTCGTGGTAACCGCACCGCGCTGGGGCGGCTTCACGGAGGTCATGCCGCAGCTGGCGGACACCGGCGCCCGGTATGTCGAGATCAATGGCAACGACGAAATCGTCTTCACGACCGTCGAGGCGGAGAACTCGGAGGCGACGCCTGCCCATGCCCGACTGCTGTTCAATTCGATGGTCATATCGCCGACCGGCAAGAAGCGATCAGTGTTTGTCGTACGCGTAGAACACCTGGCCGACGCACTGCGCAGCCTCGCGCCGAACGATATGGAGCTCGAGCACATATTCGATTTCTGAGTCGACGGCCGATCCCCCCGAGCGTCCCGGCGGTGCTTCACCTATAATCCCGCCGGCCATGCTCGCCCTCACGAACATCAACCTGCGACGCGGCCGCAAGGTCCTGATCGAAAACGCCAGCTTCCAGGCTCACGCCGGCCAGCGGATCGGCGTGATCGGCCCCAACGGCTGTGGCAAGTCGTCGTTGTTCGCGATGTTCCTCGGCGAGCTGGAGCCGGACGGCGGCGAGCTCGTGTTGGACCCCCGCTATGAAATTGCCCACGTCGCGCAGGAAAGCCCGCGCGGCGACGGCTCCGCCGTCGATTACGTCATGGACGGTGACCACGAGCTGCGGCAAATCCAGGCCGCCATTGCCGAGGGTGAGGCCGACGCAGCCAGGCCGGACCTCCATGTCCTGTACGAACGCATGGAGGCCATCGACGGCTTTACGGCCGAGTCGCGCGCGTCGCGTTTGTTGCACGGCCTCGGATTCTCGGCAGACGAGTACAGCAACCCGGTGAGTTCGTTTTCCGGTGGCTGGCGGATGCGGCTCAATCTCGCCCGCGCCCTGATGTGCCGGTCCGACATCCTGCTGCTCGACGAGCCAACCAACCACCTGGACCTGCCGGCCATCCTGTGGCTCGAGCGCTGGCTGAAACGCTACGAAGGCATCTTGCTGGTCATATCGCACGACCGGGATTTCCTCGACGAGATCTGCACGCGCATCGCGCATATCGAGAATTGCGCGATCAACCTGTTTAGCGGCAATTACAGCCAGTTCGAGAAGCTGCGTGCCGAGCAGCTCGCGCTGCAGCAGGCGATGTATGCCCGCCAGCAGAAACAGATCAAGCACATGCAGAGCTTTGTCGACCGGTTTCGGTACAAGGCTTCCAAGGCGCGCCAGGCCCAGAGCCGCATCAAGATGCTCGAGCGCATGGAGCAGATAGCCCCCGCCCACGTCGATTCTCCGTTCCGCTTTCATTTCATGGAGCCCGAGAAGCAGCCGCAGCAACTGCTGAGCCTCACCGATGCAGCGGTTGGCTACGACGACACCATCGTTCTCGACAATATCAACCTGGCTTTACTGGCCGGCGACCGTGTCGGCCTGCTGGGCATGAATGGCGCGGGCAAGTCGACGCTCGTCAAGGCCCTTTCGACCGGCAGCACGATGCTCAAGGGCGAGCGGCATGTGAGCAAGGACACGAAGATCGGGTACTTTGCCCAGCACCAGCTCGACCTGCTGCGCCCCGAGAGCAGTCCCATCGATCATTTGCGGGACTATGCGCCGGACGACCGCGAGCAGGATCACCGCAATTACCTGGGCCGCTTCGGCTTCGGCGGTGAGCGCATCTTCGAGCCGGTCGCACCGTTCTCGGGCGGCGAGAAAGCGCGGCTGGTCCTGGCATTGATGATTCGACAGGCGCCCAACCTGCTGTTGCTCGATGAGCCGACCAACCACCTGGATCTCGAGATGCGCCAGGCCCTGAGCGTCGCTCTCATCGAGTACAGCGGCGCGCTGGTCGTCATCTCCCATGACCGCCACCTGCTGAGAAGCGTTTGCGATGAACTGCTCATTGTCCACGATGGCATCGTCGATCGCTTCGATCGCAGTCTCGATGACTACCCGGCCTGGCTCAGGGAGCAGGAAGATAAGGCGGGGCAGGCCGAAGCCAAGTGGAAGGACGAAGCTGCGAAGAGCGTTAACAAGCGGCAACAGCGTCAGGAACAGGCGCAGCGGCGGCAGCGGCTGAAACCGCTCCACGACAAGGTCCGGGAAGTTGAGAAAGCGCTCGCCTCGAATCGTTCGAAACTGACCGAGCTGGAGGCAGGTCTTGCGGATGAGTCGATCTACGCCGACCCGAACCGGAAGGATGAGTTGACTCAGCTGATCAAGGACCAGGCCGCGGTCAAGTCAACGATCGAGCAGCTCGAATCGGAGTGGCTGGAAGCAAGCGAAGAACTGGAGCAGGCAACATGAAGATCTGGGTCGATGCCGATGCCTGTCCGGTCGTTGCCAGGGAAATTCTTTTCCGGGCGGCCGACAGGACGGGTGTGCAGTTAACGCTGGTGGCCAACCAGCCAATGAACGCACCGGCGTCGAAGAACATCAACACGCTCCAGGTGCCGCGAGGCTTCGACGTCGCGGACGACGAGATCGTCAAACGCCTCGAAGCCGGGGACCTGGTAATCACGAGCGATATCCCCCTGGCCGCCGAGGTCATCGAGAAGGGCGGCCACGCCCTGAGCCCGCGCGGTGAAATGCATACGAAGGAAAACATCGGCGCGAAACTCAATATGCGGGATTTCATGGATACCATGCGATCGAGCGGCGTGGAGATGGGCGGCGGCCCGAGCGCTTATAGCCAGCGTGACAAGCAGGAGTTTGCAAACAACCTCGATCGGTTCCTGACCCGGTACGCGAACAGGGCTAGGCGGCATCTTTGCGCAGCGGATTCCGGTACGGTATTTCAACCAGTGAACGGAGTTTTCCGATTTCGCTGACCATCCTGGCTGCCTGACTACAGGAGGGCGGAAGGCCCGTCACGACGGGCTTCGAAGTGGCGACTGGAAGTGCTGTGCGGTTGGGTTACGCTCTATCGCATGACCACAATCGCTCGAACCCCCTGAATGCCAACCGATCGCTCGTTCATCGCCGAGTTGCGCGAGCGTAAGGTTCCGCAGGTGGCCGCTATCTACGTCGCCGTCGCCTGGGGCGTCACCGAGATCGTGGTCACCGTTGTCGAGCAGCTGTTCCTGCCGCAGTGGCTGGCGACGCTTGCCGTCACTGGTTTCGTGGTCGGGTTCCCGGTTGCGATGTTCCTCGCGTGGACCTTCGACATCACGTCCGACGGTATTCAGCGAACCGAGGTCTCTAGCCGCCGTGGCCAGGCGAGCATCGCGTTGGCAACGCTGCTGTTACTGGCCGGAACGGCCGGGCTGTTCCTGCTCATCAAGCCGGCCATGCAGAGTACCGCCCGCGACGCAGGCGCACCGGAGATTCTTCCCAACAGTGTTGCGGTTCTGCCATTCGCGAACGCCAGCAACGACGCCGCTGACAACTACCGTCATCGAAGGATTGAGCGATGAACTGCGCGACCAGCTTGGCCGCGCAAAGGAACTGCGTATTGCCGCGCGATTGTCGTCGGTGGCCGCCCTGGCGCGGGGCATGGATGCCGTAGCGGCGTCCGCCCGCCTGGCGGTGGCGCATGTTGTCGAGGGCAGTGTCAGACGGCAAGGCAACCGGTTGCGCGTATCGGTGCAGCTGGTCGAGGGCCGGACCGGTCTCGCGCTCTGGACCGACACCTACGAGAGGGGTGCGAATGAGCTGCTCATCGTGCAGCAGACCATCGCCGAGGAGATCGTCCAGCGAATTCTGCCCGATGCGACAGCGGTGGTTACGGAGCCGGCGACCCGGAATGCGGATGCCAATGAGCTGATGCTGCTCGCACAGCACTATGAGAACCAGGTGCGCTCCCGCTCTATTCGAGACGACGCGACATTGCTGAAGGCGGTCGGCCTGTATCGGGAGGCAACCGAAGCCGATCCGGAATCGGCGCTTGCTCACAGCCGCCTGGCGGGTGCCCTGCTGTTTCTCGGTGACCTGGAAGCCGCTGAGGCGCCGATCTTCAGGGCCTTGTCGCTGAATCCGAACCTTTCCGAGGTGCAGACTACCCTGGGCGAGTACGACCGGGCGCGCGGCCTGCCGGGCGCCCTTGCCGCCTATGAGAGGGCCCTGCAACTGAACCCGAATGATGCCGACGCGCTGAGTAACTACGCGTACCAGTCCTGGCTGAGCGTAAAGGCCCACGAGGAAGGAAAGGCCAACCCGGGGCCCTTGTTCCGACGTGCCCTGGAGCTCGACCCGTTGTCGCTGGCCCGCTATGCGGCGCTCGGCGACTACCTCGGCAAGGACGGCTATGTGGATCAGGTGCCGCCCGTCATCGAGGATGTCCAGGAGCTCTTCGACAGCGCGGAGTCTTACCGCGTGATCGGCTGGCTGTACGAATTGATCGGGGAACTAGACCGGGCCATCGCCTGGACAATCAGGGCAAGAGACCTCGAGCCGGACAATCCCGACCATGTTTCGAAGCTGGCGGACCTGTACGCCTTGATCGGTGATGTGGAGACGGCGTTGCGGCTCGAGCCGGAGCCCAGCCCCGGCGTGCTGTTCCAGCTGCGGCGCTACGACGAACTCATCGACGAAGCGCAGATGAGGATGATCGACGACCCGAATGACGTCGATGTTCGCTACCTGCTCAGCTTCGCATACGTGGCCAAGGGCGAGTACGAGCTCGCCATTCACGTGCTCGGGTCAACCGGCCTGCCGGACAATCTCATGGAGGGGCAGGCGCGTTCGGTTCTCGAAATTGAAGCTTTCATGACGCTGATCAACGCCATGGCGGCGTCCGATCTCCCGGAAGCCATCGAACTTGCGAAGTCTTTTGCCCAATGGCAGGAAGATATGCCGTGGTGGGGCGACATCGGCTGGATTGCCATTTACAAAAGCTGCAACCGCTCGATCCTGGGCATTCACGAGAAAGCGCTGGAACTGCTGCCACGCATAAAGGAAAGTGCGCGACTGCGCAACGATCCGTACCTGCGGGATTCCTGGTGTTTCCAGCGATACAAGGACGAGCACGTCTACCAGGACGTAGTGAAGGAGCAGGACGCGCGGCGTGGCGCGTTGCGCAAGCAGCTGCCCGAAACGCTCGCCGAATTCGGCGTCAGCCTGTAATCATTTGTCCCCGAAGTAGCGGGTCAACCCCAGCGTGAACGCATGCGCGGGTTCGCTCGATTGCTCGGCCCACGCGCCGGTGAAAGCGCTGCCCGACAGCTTGTATTTCTGGCTAATGAAGTAGTCGAAGCCCACGCCTACATTCAGGTTGCGGTGAGCGAGAAGGCGATCGTGGTTGTACCACTCCTCGGTGTCGAACTCGTCGGGGTAATTTCCATAGAGGGGATCGTCAGTGAAGTCCCAGGGCATCACGAGTCCTTCCCTGACGTATTTCAGCGCGGCGAAGACGTTTACGGAGAAATAGGGCTTGAACCAGTAGCCGGCGGACAGGTTAACCAACCAGTGGTCGATATTGATTCCCAGCGGCTCTTCCGAGAACACGTACGCGACATTGCCGCCGATATACCAGTCCGAGAAATACGGGACATACATGAACGCCGCTCCCACCGGGAGGGTCCACAGGTTCTGCCCGATCGCCGCCTTGGCATAGAATGGATAGTCGTCCGCTGGTAAGCCGTAACTAATGTAAGGTGTGATGGTGAGCGGCCCGTCCAGGGCAAGGTAGGACATGCCGACAGACAGGTCCTGCAGCCCGCCATGATAATTGCCGTCATCGACGAAGCGCTTGTCAGGCGGCACGAAATCGATCCAGAAAGCATCGTTGGGATTGTGCGGATCACCGCCCCAGTCGACCTCGGAATTGAAGCGTTTCCTGATGTAGGGCAGCGACGCGAAAACGGTCAGTCGGTCGGTGATGGCGTAGTCGCCGGACAGCATCAACACTTGCGTATCGGTAGTCCAGTAGTCGTACTCGGCCACGTCATCGTAGAACTTGTCGCTGTGGATAAACTGGTATTCTACGCGGACGCTGCCAAGCCCTTTCTCCCCGTCCTGCGCGATCGCCGCGTCGAACGAACCGCTGCCAAGCAGGCACACGAGGACGGTAAGACAAAGACGGGTCGACATGGCTAATCTCCCCCTGAGGTAGCGTACCTAGGTCTTTGACTTCAGCGTCTTGTGAATCGCCTTCAGGTAATGCTTGATCTCGTCCCGGTCGGCGACCATTACCTTCGAATAACTGCGGCTGGCGAGTTCTTCCTCGTCTTCGCTGAGGGCGACCGGCAGGAAAGTGGTTTCGGCGCTGCCGGAAGTGCCCGCACTCCCTTCGACCGCCCCGTGCTCACTGTAGGGGGCGATGACGACATCGTACGCGCCCGTCGAAAGTTCGGACTCAAGTTCGGCTTCGTTCTCGACATAGCGAACGCCGTGTCCCGACTGCGCCAGCGCTTCCGCCAGCTGCCGAGCACCTTCGGACTGGCCGTAGACCAGGACGCTGCCGGGCAGCGGGGCAGTGTAGACGCGATAAGAAACGCCCTTGCCGACGCGGTACATGCTATCGCCGCAGGCGACGGCGTCGAGCGAGAAGAGTACGAGCGACACGGCGATTAGGAATATCGTGCGTGACTGCATAGCGTATGCTCCCTGCACGCGCTGTTTTTGCGTGCTTTGTCTTAAGAATACTTAGCATACGCCTGGAGGTTGGTCAATTTGAGGTGGCCCAAGCCGTTGATTTTACAAAAGGCATTGCTGAACGCGGCGTATCTGCAATAATTTCCGGGGAAACGCCGACAAAGAGATCAGGGCCATGACACAAGCACGGGCGACGGCGATCGTATTCCTTGCCGGACTGCTGGTTGGTCTCGCCGGCTATCATGGCGGGCTGTTTTTCGGCGGAAAGACGCCGGTCAGCCGGGACGCGTTGCAAACGCAACGGGCCGAGCTGGAAGCCCTTCGGGAGGAAAATGCAGAGCTCACGGAGGAGCTCTTCGCGCCGCGTGTCGAGGGTGGCATCGTCTTCAGCCGCGACGACCTGCCGTACGATGAGGGCGGGGACGCCGAGGCGTTGATCAGCAACGCACGGTCCGAAGCAATATCCGGGCGCAAGTTCCTCATGGTGACGTTCGGTGCAAACTGGTGTCTCGACTGCCGGACCTTGCACTATCACCTGAGCAACCCGCCCGTCGCCGACTACACGCGCGACCTGTTCCGGTTCGTGAATGTTGATGTCGGCAAACTCAACCAGAATCGAGATGTCGCGGAGTCTCTCGGCGTCTCGTTGACCAGGGGCATACCCGTCGCCATCGTCTTCGACCCCGAGGGGGAGGTGATCGGTACCACCAACGATGGTCAGCTTGAGCCGGCGCGCTACTATTCATCGCAGCAGATTCTCAAGTTCGTCCGCGATATCGCCGAGCGGAACCGCATCATCGCGCCCGACGCGGTTAACTAGCCCGCTGTCTCAGGCCACGGCCCGGGCGGCTTGCGCATGGTGATGCACGGCTCGCTCTTCATCTGCCACTGTGCCTTCCATTGCATGCCGGTCATGTAGCTTATTTCGTCAACGCGCAATCGGCAGGCTTCCTGGATGGTCTCGACATTGAGCAGCTTGCCGAGGTTGTTGTAGTCGTTGTTACTGGCTGCGTAGAGCGCGACCATCTTGTTGCCGTGACGCAGTGACATCGAGACGGCTTGCTTGACGCCATTTATCTCGATTATCAGGGTTCTCAAACGGCCGCTCCGTTGCAGCTCGTGGATGACCCGGCGCAATTCCTTCGCGTTCTCCTCGCTGGCGTAATCCGACTCCGCGCCGAAATTGCGATTCACGAGTTCGATGAACAGGTCCGCCTCGTCGTCCTCGCTCCAGTGCAGCACCGGTTCGCTCTTGCGGATCTTCCGCAGGTCGTAGAGGAACTTCTGCTTCTTCTCGGCCGAGAACGTGTCGATGTGCCTGAAGAAGTCGAACTCGAACTCCGGCGGCGCCATGTGGTAGCGGATGTCCTGCTCGGCGAAATTGGTTTCGAACTGCGGGTAGCGCTGCAGCAGGCCAGTGACCCAGTCCAGCCTGAGTTCGAACAACACCGTCCGGTCGGGGAAGTGCTCGAAGAACTCGGGAAAATCCTCGTACTGCAGCCAAAGTATGCGGCCATCGGGGTAGCTGCCGCCCATCAGCATGTAGCGATTTTCCGTGGTGTCGTGGACGAGCGGGATCAGGCCGTCCGGAGATTCGTCGCCGGCCTGGTGTACCAGGAAATTGAAGTGATGCTTGTCCTCGTCGTGAAATGCGAACATCAGGTCCCAGTCATCCCAGGCGTCCTGCTGCGGCGAAAACATCTCCCAGAGTTTCTGGCACTCCTGCGCGTCGGTCTCAGTACGGATCACGGATGAGTCTCGTCGTTATAGTGCTGGCGTATTTCGGGGCCACGATCATGCGCTGAGCATATAGCAGGCCACCGGCAATGCAATGCGGATATTGCGGCAGGATGACGCGCGTCGGATTTGTTACGAGCGTAACCGAAACGGCCCACATCTCGTTGAAAATAGCAGGAAAATAAGGGAATTCCCGGCTATTCAACTGGCATTTTCGGATGTCCAATATGAATCGAAATTGCAAGGCGCAACTGGGAGCACGACAGTGACTAAATGGGAAGAATGGGAACGCATTCACGCCGAGCAAGATGCCAGGGACCGCAACGTCATTCTTGCGATACTGGCCATGATCGCCGTACTTGCCCTGGTAACGAGCCTGACGGCGTTCTAGTAATCACCATCCGGCGCGGGACGGGCGCATTCCGCGTTTGAGGTATCGCTGGCTTCGCCAACAAACCCGCGCCATGGTGAAGTTTCATTTACGCTCGTCTCTCGAGCGACACCGAGATCGAATATCTGTCCGCGACGCGCTCCGCGCCCGAGCGGGCTGTCCACTGGCCGGCGCCAACTCTCCGCCGGAGCATGTAAACTTGGTGCGTGTCCCCAATCGCGGCGAACCCAACCGGATTCTGATTCCATGACTGCTGCAGCCCGCTTTCGCCCACGGCGTTCCTGTTTGTATGTGCCCGGTGCCAATGCCCGCGCCCTGGAAAAGGCGCAGTCGCTGCCTGCCGATGTACTGGTCCTGGACCTGGAGGATGCCGTGGCGCCCGACGCAAAGGCGGATGCCAGGGAGACCATCCTGGACGCGGTCGGCGAGAAAGCCTACGGCGCCCGCGAAGTGGTGATCCGGATCAACGCGCTCGACACCGAATGGGGGCAGGATGATCTCGAAATGGCCGCGTCGGCCGGCGTCGATGCCGTGCTGGTGCCGAAGGTGACGAGCGGCAAGGACGTTCGGGCCGTCAACCGCTTCCTCGACGACGCGGCGGCATCGCCTGACCTGGGCCTGTGGGTAATGATCGAGATGCCGCTGGCCATCCTCAACATCAAGAAGATCGCGAAAGCCTCGGCAAAGACGCGGCTGGCCGGCTTCGTGATGGGTACCAACGATCTGGCGAAGGAGTACAACGCGGTAGCGACCCCGGATCGACGCGCCTTCATGTACTCGCTATCAGCGGCGCTGGTGGCAGCCCGCGCGTATCGCCTGGCGGCGATCGACGGCGTCTACAACGATACCGGCAATGCTGCGGGGCTGTCAGCCGAGTGCGAGCAGGGCAGGGTACTCGGCTTCGATGGCAAGAGCCTGATCCACCCCGCGCAGATCGAAACCGCCAACCGGGTTTTCTCCCCCGGCGCGGCCGAGCTCAGCCATGCCAGGGCCGTGGTCGAGGCCTTCGCGCGTCCCGAGAACCGGGGCAAAGGCGTCATCAGTGTGAACGGGCAGATGGTCGAGCTGCTGCACCTGCAGCAGGCCGAGCGATTGATCGCGATCGACGACGCCATCGGGAAGATGGCGTCCTAGCCAGGCCCGTCTAGCTCGCCCCGGGATTGTTCACGAAGTCCGCCGTCTCCCGGACGGTTGGCGCATTGATGGCCGAACGGTACTGCGCGTCGTACTCGGCCGCCCTGGTGGCCCGCTTGATCATGCCTTCGAGGTTGGGCCGCTTGCCGTCAGGGGTTTCCGCGGAGCCAATGCCGCCGCCGAATTCGAAGATCACTTTTACGCCTTCGCCGAATGCCGTCAGCAGGTTCGCGTGCCACATCACCGGGTTGAACAGCTGGTAGTAAAGGCCTTCGCGGATCTTCGCCGGATCGGCTTCGTGGAAACCGCCGGTGTAATTGGACAGCACGCGCGCTTCGGCTGGCTCGAAGCTGGCTTCTTCCAGCACCGGCCGAAACAGCTCGGCGGCCTTGTCCATGTAATAGGTGTGGAACGCGCCTTCGGTCTTCAGCCGCACCGGGCGCTTGCGCGCGAACTTTTCCTGGACCTCCTGTTCCACCTTCTCCAGGTCTTCGGCGCGGCCGCCGACGACCGTCTGCTCGGGCAGGTTGCAGCCGGCAACCGCGCAGCGGTGTTTCTCGGCGATGGGCTTGATGGTGTCGAGATCCAGCGGGAAGGCACTCATCTCGCCTTCGCCATGGGTACCCATCAACTCGCCGCGTTTCTGCACCAGCTTGAGAGCGCTCTCGAACGTGAGCACCCTGGCGGCAACCAGCGCCGAGTATTCCCCGAGGCTGTGTCCCGCGGCGACCGCGGGCTTCAGCCGGTCATCGGTCAGCTCCCGGAAGACCTCGAGGCACGCGAAGGAATGGGTCAGCAACGCCGGCTGCGTGTACCGGGTCAGGTTGAGCTTGTCCTCCGGGTCGGTGAAGGAAAGTTCGGCCACGTCGTAGCCCAGGACTTCGCCGGCCCGGGCGTAGACATCCCTTGCCACAGCGAATTCCGCGTGCATGTCGCTGCCCATGCCCGCGTATTGAGATCCCTGCCCCGGAAAGATAAAGAAGACGTGTTTTTCGTAGTCGAGCATTGCACCGGTACTCCGTGTTCTTTGAAGCAGTTTACGTGAGCCTCTCGAAAGCTTCACGCACCTCGGGCGGCGCCTGTACCAGTTCGATCAATACGCCTTCACCGCCGATGGGAAGCTCGTCGCTGCCCTTCGGGTGGATGAAACAGATGTCGAAACCGGACGCGCCCTTGCGGATTCCGCCGGGTGCAAACCGGACGCCCTGACTGCCGAGCCACTCTACCGCCGCAGGAAGATCGTCGATCCACAGTCCCACGTGATTGAGCGGCGGCGTCTGCACCCTCGGCTTCCCCTCCGGGTCGAGCGGCTGCATCAGGTCGACCTCCACCTTCAGCGGGCCGGCGCCGAGAACGGCAATGTCTTCGTCGACGTTTTCCGACTCGCTCCTGTACGTGCCGCTCAGTTCGAGGCCGAGCGTATCCACCCACAGGGAACGCAAGCGGCTCTTGTCCAGTGCGCTCACCGCGATCTGCTGGATACCCAGCACTTTGAATGGCCGGTCGTTCATGTGTGCCTCCGGTTTGGGCTTGCTGATGCTACTTCTTGTGGCGTTCGAGAAAGGTTTCCAACAGGGTCCTGGCGGCAACGGTCGGCGGCACGCGTCCCTCGCCGGTTGCTGACTCCAGTTTTGCAAGTTGCTCGCGGACCTGCGGATCGCTCTTCAGTGATTCGACGAGGTTGTCGGTGACATCCGACCACATCCAGTCCCTGGCCTGCGCCGCGCGGCGCGCCGTGAGCTGGCTGCTGGAGGTCAGCATTTCGTGATGGCGGAGCACGGTTTTCCAGGCTTCGGCGATGCCGTCGCCGTCGCGCGCCGAGCAGCATTTGACCTCGACCTTCCAGTTTGGCGAACGGGGGTGCAACAGCCGCAGCGCACTTCGGTATTCCGCCGCCGCCCGCTCGGCGAGTTTCACCAGGTCGTCGTCGGCCTTGTTGATCAGGATGAGATCGGCCAGTTCCACGATGCCGCGCTTGATGCCCTGCAGCTCGTCGCCGGCGCCGGGCAGCAGCAGCAGCAGGAACATGTCGGTCATGTCCGCCACCTTGGTCTCGGACTGGCCGACACCCACGGTCTCGACGATGATGACGTCGAAACCGGCCGCCTCGCACAGGATCATCGCCTCGCGGCTGCGCCGCGTGACGCCGCCGAGCGTCTTGCCGGCGGGCGACGGCCGGATGAAGGCCTCGTCGCGCCGGGACAGTTGTTCCATGCGCGTCTTGTCGCCGAGGATCGAGCCGCCGCTGATCGCCGACGAAGGATCCACGCTCAATACCGCAACGCGGTGACCCGCAGCGATCACGTGAATGCCCAGCGCCTCGATGAACGTCGATTTCCCGACGCCGGGGATGCCCGAGATTCCCAGCCGGATCGAGTTGCCGGCATGCGGCATGAGCCGCTCGAGCAGGGCCGAGGCGGCCGCGCGGTGGTCGCTGCGCGTCGACTCGATCAGGGTGATCGCCTGTGCAAGAACCCGGCGGTTCCCGGCGATCACGCCCTCTGCCAGTGCGGTGACCTCCTGCTCTGAGACGGGCGTGCGCTTTGGTGGCGACACCCGCGCTACTCCAGTTCCAGGATCTTTTCGTCCACGGCAAGCGTCGTGCCGGCGTCGCAGTAGATCTTCGCTACGACCCCGTCGCGCTCCGCATGCAGCGTATTCTCCATCTTCATCGCCTCGACCACGGCCAGCTGCTCGCCGGCGCTCACGGTATCGCCTTCCTTGACGGACAGGGACACCAGCAATCCCGGCATCGGCGACAGCAGGAACTTCGACATGTCGGGCGCGACTTTAGCGAGCATATGCTTCGACAGCTCGGCCGCGCGGGGCGACAGGATGCTCACGTCCGAAAGACGGCCGGCATGCTGCACGCGGTAGGTCTGCACGACGCGCTCGACCTGGGCGAATACTGCCTTGCCGTTGATCGTGCCGCTGAAAAGCTGCTGGCCGAAGGCCCAGCCGGTGCGCACGGTATTGATCTTGCCGTCGATCGTGACATCGAAACCGCCTTCCATGGGCACAATGGTGATCGGGTGATGCTTGCCGGCGATGATCGCTACCCAGTCCTGCGATACCCGGCGTTCGTAGCCGGCGAGCTGGCCGTCGATCCGGGCGGCGCGATCGCGGTAGTAGCGCAGCATCGATGCCGCGACCGCGATGGTTATCGTGGGGTCGTCGAGTTCGCCGGCCGACGGATCGAACCCGTCCGGGTACTCCTCGCCGATCATGTTCGTCGTCATGTTGCCGCTGATGAAGCGCTCGTGGCGTATCAGCGCGGACAGGAAACACAGGTTGCTCGACACGCCTCGAATCACGAATTGGTCCAGCGCGGTGCACATGCGCGACCGGGCCTCCTCGCGGTCCGCACCGTAGGTGATGAGCTTGGCGATCATCGGATCGTAGAACATCGATATCTCGCCACCCTCGAACACGCCGGTGTCCACGCGCACGTCGTCGCTCTCCGGAGGCGGGCGGTAGTAGACGAGCCGCCCGGTCGACGGCAGGAAGTTGCGCGACGGGTCCTCGGCGTAGACACGGGACTCGATGGCCCAGCCATTGATCGGAACGTCGGCCTGCGTGATCGGCAGTTTTTCATCGTTGGCCACGCGGATCATCAGCTCGACGAGGTCGAGGCCGGTGATCAACTCGGTGACCGGGTGCTCGACCTGCAGCCGGGTGTTCATTTCGAGGAAGTAGAAATTCCGTTCCTTGTCGACGATGAACTCGACGGTGCCGGCCGATTCGTAATCCACGGCCTTCGCAAGCGCCACGGCCTGCGTGCCCATCCGCTCGCGGGTGGCTTCGTCGATGAACGGCGACGGCGCTTCCTCGATGACCTTCTGGTGCCGGCGCTGCAGCGAGCATTCGCGCTCGTTGAGGTAGACGGCGTTGCCATGCCGGTCCGCCATGATCTGAATCTCGATGTGGCGGGGCTCCTCGATGAATTTCTCGATGAGAATCCGGTCGTCGCCGAAGCTCGAGCGTGCTTCGTTTGCGGCCCGCTTGAAGCCGTCGCGGCATTCGGCGTCGCTGCGGGCCACGCGCATGCCCTTGCCGCCGCCGCCGGCTGTCGCCTTGAGCATGACCGGGTAGCCGATACTGTTCGCTACCTCGACCGCCTGGTCGGCGTCCTTAATCGCGTCGGGATGGCCGGGTATCGTGTTCACGCCGGCTTCGTCGGCAAGCTTCTTCGAGGTGATCTTGTCACCCATCGCTTCGATGGCGCGGGTATTCGGGCCGATGAAGACGATGTTGGCGGCTTCCAGGGCGGACCGGAACTCGGCGTTTTCGGAAAGGAAACCGTAGCCCGGGTGCACGGCTTCGGCGCCGGTATCCACGCAGGCCTGGACAATCCTGTCCTTCAGCAGGTAGCTCTGCGCCGAGGGTGGCGGTCCGATGTTTACGGCCTGGTCGGCCATCTGCACATGCAGCGCATCACGATCGGCGTCGGAATAGACGGCGACGGTCTCGATGCCCATGCTGCGCGCGGACTTGATGACGCGGCAGGCGATTTCACCTCGATTCGCGATCAGGATTCTTTTGAACATCGGCAGCCCCTTACAGCGGAATGTTGTCGTGCTTGCGCCAGGGGTTGTCGAGCTTCTTGTTGCGAAGCACGGCAAGCGAGCGGCAAATGCGTTTTCGGGTGGAGTGCGGCGCTATCACGTCGTCGATGAATCCACGGCTGCCCGCAACGAACGGATTGGCGAACTTCCGTCGATACTCCTCGGTGCGCCTGGCGATCTTGTCGGCGTCGCCGATGTCCTCGCGGAAGATGATCTCCACCGCGCCCTTGGGCCCCATCACGGCGATCTCGGCGCTCGGCCAGGCCAGGTTGACGTCGCCGCGCAGGTGCTTGGAGGCCATGACGTCGTAGGCGCCGCCATAGGCCTTGCGCGTGATCACGGTGACCTTCGGAACCGTGGCCTCGGCATAGGCGAACAACAGTTTTGCGCCGTGCTTGATGATGCCGCCGTGCTCCTGGGACGTTCCGGGCAGGAATCCCGGCACGTCGACGAAGGTCACGATCGGGATGTTGAAGGCATCGCAGAAGCGCACGAAGCGCCCCGCCTTGATCGACGACTTGATGTCGAGGCAGCCGGCCAGTACGTCGGGCTGGTTGGCAACGATGCCCACGGTATGGCCGTCCATGCGTGCGAACCCGATGACAATGTTTTTTGCATGCTCCGGCTGCAGTTCCCAGAACTCGTAGTCATCCGCGACCTTGTTGATGAGTTCCTTCATGTCGTACGGCATGGCCGGGTTGTCCGGCACCAGCGTGTCGAGCGACATCTCGAGGCGGTCGGCCGGGTCCGGGGTTGGCCGGTACGGCGCTTGCTCGCGGTTATTCGCGGGCAGGTAATTGACGAAGCGCCGTACCATCAACAGCGTCTCCACGTCGTTCTCGTACGCGCAGTCGCAGACGCCGGAGACTGTCGAATGCGTTTTTGCGCCGCCGAGTTCCTCGGCGGTAACCGTTTCATGGGTCACCGTCTTTACGACTTCGGGCCCCGTCACGAACATGTAGGACGTGTCCTTCACCATGAAGATGAAGTCGGTCATTGCGGGCGAGTAGACCGCGCCGCCGGCACACGGGCCCATGATGACGGAGATCTGCGGTACGACTCCCGACGCCAGCACATTGCGCTGGAAGACTTCCGCGTAGCCGCCGAGCGACGCCACGCCCTCCTGGATACGCGCGCCGCCGGAATCGTTCAGCCCGATCACGGGTGCGCCGACCTTCATCGCCTGGTCCATGAGCTTGCAGATCTTCTCGGCGTGCGCCTCGGACAGGGAGCCGCCGAAAACGGTGAAGTCCTGGCTGAAGACGAAGACGAGCCGGCCATTGAGCATGCCGGTACCGGTGACCACGCCGTCGCCGGGAACCGTCTTGTCGGCCATGCCGAAATCCGTGCAGCGGTGTTCGACGAAGGTGTCCCATTCCTCGAAGCTTCCCTCGTCCAGCAACAGCTCGACGCGCTCGCGCGCGGTCAGCTTGCCGCGGCTGTGCTGAACGTCTATACGGTTCTGGCCGCCTCCCAGTGCGGCTGCCTCACGTTTTTTTTCGAGTTCTTTAACTACTTCCTGCATGTCGCACCCTGTTTGCGTCGCGCCCCCCGCGACGTTCGTGTTGTTATCGCCCGGGCCTTACGCGGCATCCCGGCGTTTTTCGATGATACCGAGCACTTTCTCCGCTGCCTCCAGAATGTTGGTACCCGGGGCAAACACGGCGGAAACGCCGCCCTTGAGCAGCGCGTCGTGGTCCTGCGGCGGGATGACGCCGCCGCAGATGACGATGATGTCGCCCGCGCCTTCCTTTTTCAGGCCGTCGATGACCTGCGGAACCAGTGTCTTGTGACCGGCAGCCTGGGAAGAGATGCCGATGACGTGAACGTCGTTCTCGATTGCTTCGCGGACCGCTTCGTCGGGCGTCTGGAACAGCGGCCCGATGTCGACGTCGAAACCGATATCGGCGAAGGCCGTTGCGATCACCTTGGCGCCGCGGTCGTGGCCGTCCTGGCCGAGCTTGCAGATCAGCATGCGCGGGCGGCGACCCTCGGCTTTCTCGAACCCGACGACCCGCTGTCGCAGCGACGTAAATTCATCATCATCTTCGTACACGGCGCCATACACTCCCGTAACCGACTGGGTGACGGCACGATGCCGCCCGTAGACTTTCTCAAGCGCATCCGAAATCTCGCCGACCGTGGCGCGCGCGCGTGCGGCGTCGACGGCGAGCGCCAGCAGGTTGCCGCTTTTCTTCTCTGCCGCCCCGGTCAAGGCGAGCAGGGCGTCGTTGCAGGCCACCTCGTCCCGGCTGCTGCGCACTTTCTCGAGCCGCCGGATCTGCGCCTCGCGCACGGCCGCGTTGTCGATATCGAGAATATCGATTTCCGCCTCTTCATCCTGCTGATACTTGTTGACGCCGACGATCGTCTCTTCGCGGCGGTCGATTCGTGCCTGGCGCAGCGTCGCGGATTCCTCGATGCGCAGCTTGGGCATGCCGGTTTCGACAGCCCGGGTCATACCACCCATCTCCTCGACCTCGTCGATGAGCTCGCGAGCCGCGGCTGCAAGTTCATTCGTCAGGTTCTCGACGTAGTAGGAACCCGCCAGCGGGTCCACGACTTTGGTGATGCCGGTTTCTTCCTGCAGCACGAGCTGGGTGTTGCGTGCGATACGCGCCGAGGCCTCGGTCGGTAGCGCGAGGGCCTCATCGAACGAATTCGTGTGCAGCGACTGCGTCCCGCCGAGGGCGGCCGCCATGGCCTCTACCGTGGTCCGGATGATATTCGTGTGGACGCTCCTGGCGGTAAGACTGACGCCCGATGTCTGGCAGTGCGTGCGCAGCATCAGCGAGCGCGGGTCTTTCGGCGAAAACTTCTCGGCCATCAGCGTCGACCACAACAGCCGGGCAGCGCGCAGCTTCGCCACTTCCATGAAGAAGTTCATGCCGATCGCGAAGAAGAACGACAGCCGCGGTGCGAACGCGTCCACATCGAGGCCGCTGTCGATCGCCGCGCGCACGTACTCGATGCCGTCGGCGATCGTGTACGCCAACTCCTGGGCACAGGTCGCGCCGGCTTCCTGCATGTGGTAGCCGGATATCGATATGGAATTGAAGCGCGGCATGTTGGCGGAGGTGTACGCGATGATGTCGGACACGATCCGCATGGACGGCTCGGGGGGATAGATGTAGGTATTCCGAACCATGAACTCCTTGAGGATGTCGTTCTGCAGCGTTCCGGCCAGTTGCTCGGGAGCGGCCCCCTGTTCCTCGCCGGCAACGATGTACATCGCCATGATCGGCAAAGCGGCGCCGTTCATCGTCATGGAGACCGACATCTTGTCGAGTGGAATGCCGTCGAACAGGATCTTCATGTCCTCGATGCTGTCGATGGCCACGCCGGCCTTGCCGACGTCGCCGACGACACGCGGATGATCCGAGTCGTAGCCGCGATGCGTCGCGAGGTCGAAAGCGACCGACAGGCCGGTCTGCCCGGCCGCCAGGTTCTTCCGGTAGAAGGCGTTGGATTCCTCCGCCGTGGAAAAGCCGGCGTACTGGCGCACGGTCCACGGGCGTCCCGCATACATCGTGGCTTTGGGTCCGCGGACGAACGGTGCCATGCCCGGGAGTGAGTCGATATGTTCGACGCCTTCGAGATCCGCAGCGGTGTACAGCGGTTTTACCGCGATCCCCTCCGGCGTATTCCAGGTCAGTTCGTCCGGTGACCGCCCCTTGCATTCCCTGGTCGCCAGTTCGCGCCAGTCGTCAATCGATTTCTTCGGAAACTTGGTCATCGCGGGCTGTGCTCTCTGGCGCGGCCGCATAAGCCGCCATTATTTGTTGTTGTTGAGACCCCAAAGTATAAGACAGAACGGAAACACATGATTATCAATGTACTGCAACGCCTTTAATGCCGGCGGGATTGCAAGTAGTCTGTGCCGCGGCACAGGCGGCATGAACGAGACCAAAGTCTAATGATCACCCGAATCGTCAGGATGCATTTCCGGCCGGGAGAGCGGGCTGCTTTCCTGGATATTTTCAATGCTTCCAAGCACTTAATCCGGCAGTTCGATGGCTGCCAGCACCTGCGTCTTTACAACGAAGCCGGATCATCCGATGTTTTTTTCACGTTCAGCGTATGGACGTCGGCCGCGCACCTCGACGCCTACAGGAACTCGGAGCTCTTCCAGACGACCTGGACGGCAACGAAGGCCTTGTTCGCCGACAAGCCGCAGGCGTGGTCGATGGAGGAGCTGGAAACGGTCTAGCCGGGGACTCGTCTCGACCGACGCAGGTTTTCGTGAACACTGAAACTGATATTCGAGCCGCCGCCGTCGTTTTCCGATACGACGTGGACGATCGTCGTGCGCTGGCCAACTTCGCCCGCGAACTCGCGGACAGCGGCTGCCGTCTCGGCGGCATGGTGCAGGAATCGTCCTTCGACGATCAGGGCCGTCGCACGCACATCGACAGTGTCGATCTTGCCACCGGCGAACGCGTGATGATCAACCAGCCGAGCCGCCTCGGGCCGGATGCGAAGGAATGCACGCTCGACACGGCTGCGCTCGCTGATGCCGGCGCGCCGCTGCGGCGCACGCTCGCCGACCGGCCGGCCCTCGTCATCGCCGAAAAGTTCGGCGACCAGGAGGAGACGGGCGCCGGGCTCGTGGACGACATCCTTGCCGTCATCGCCGAAGGGCTGCCCATACTGGTGCTGGTGCCCGAGCCGGCCCTCGGGAGCTGGCGCGAGGTGACCGGTGGCGGGATACCGGAGTTGCCGTGCGAAGCTGCGGCGTTGCGGCGCTGGTGGCGTGACGGGTCTGCGGTCCGACCGTCGTGATCTAAGGGCGGGATTCCCGGGACTTGAGGGTATCTGCCGCGCGCCTGTTCAGCCGGCAAACTGCCGCCACGCGATCCACGCAAAGAACGCGAGCGTTGCCGTTAGCGCGATGACCGTGGCGGGACGGTTTCGATACTGTTCGCCGACCCATTCCGTTCGGCCGTTGAGAACCAGCAGTGCGAGCGCCAGGAACGGGATGAAGGTCGCGCCGACGATGGCGTACAACTTCTGTATCTCCTGGAAGCGCCAGAACAGGCCCGCCATCGGCACGATCGCGAGCGCGAAAAGGTAACCGCGGTATGTCGGCGAGCGGGTATCGATTGCGGCGCTTGCCGCTGCCTCGCCGTCCTCGTGCAGCAGGCCCCAGGTATCCGCAAACAGGTAAGGTACCGCCTGCCACACGCCGAGCAACGAGCTGAATACCGCGCCGGCCGCGCCGATGAGAAACAGCCACTTCCCGACCGGGCCGAGCGGCTCGACGAGTTGGTCCGAAAGGCGAATCAGCAAGGTCGCGCCGCGCCCCTCGAGCTCGACCGTGCTGCCGATGATGACCATTGCCACGCCGAACAGCGCCGTTACCGCGTAGCCCGTCGCGAGATCGATGCGGCAGGTCTTGAGAAAGCCCGGACCGCTGCGGCCCTCCTCGCGGATCCAGTAGCCGTAGCAGAGCACGGTGAACGTGCCGCCGATGCCGCCCATGAGCGCGACCGTCCAGCCCAGCCCCTGGCCGGTCAGGTCCGGTATCGCGGGTACGAACAGGCCTTTCACGACCTCACCCGTGCCCGGCCAGAGCAGCCCGGCCGTCACGAGGACCGTGACGAACATGACGCCGATGCACACGCGCATCACCTTTTCGAAGAGCTCGTAGCCCCCGAGCAGCACGAGGCCGAGACCGACGAGACTCGAAAGTGCGCCGAACACGACCTTGCCGTGCACGGGATCCTCGAACACCGGGATCAACGCATGGAAGGTTACGCCGCAGGCGCTCATCAGCGCCGATGCAACGAAGAAAGACCAGATGACGAGGTAGGGCAGGAAGAACCAGCCGACCGGCCGGCCGATGCGCCGCACGAGACCCTCGAGCAGGGTGTCGCCGGTGGCCAGCTGCCAGCGCGCGAGGCCTTCCGTGATCACGTACTTGAGGAAGGCGCCGAGGACCGCCGCCCACAGCACCGCCGTGCCGAGGATGCTGCCGGTGAAGCTTGCCGTTGCGAGGTCACCGGCGCCGATGCCCGTGGCCGCCACCAGCAGGCCGGGACCGAGCACCGCCCACACGCCGGTTGTGTTTTTCTTGTTGTTCATTACTGCCTGCCGAAGTCTGCGCCGGGCCAAGCATAGCGAATCTGTCTCGGGGTAGGGATTGAATAAGCAGAAAGCGAGGGCGACGAGCACCGCGAAGGATTCGTGAAACAAGCCTTTTGACGTAACGGGGTGCGATGAGTCTGCGTCATTGACCCTGTTCGGTCATACTGGCACGCTGAATCGGGGGGGTTACAGGATGCACGCGTGGGCCCGGTATTCGTAGGTCGCGAGAAGGAACTTCATCAGCTCGACAACAGGCTGGACCTGGTGCTCGGGGGGCGGGGCCAGGTCTGTTTCGTGACGGGCGAAGCAGGCTTCGGCAAGACGAGCCTTGCTACCGAGTTTGCCCGGCGCGCCCAGCAACGGCACAAGGACCTGCTCGTTGTCATCGGTGACTGTAATGCCCATACGGGCATCAGCGATCCATACCTGCCGTTCCGGGAAGTTCTTTCAATGCTGATGGGCGATACGGATGACCGTATTGCCCAGGGAATGACGACAGAGGAAAACGCGGGCCGGCTGGCGGGATTCCTGGGTGTATCGAAACGCATCGTGGCCGATGTCGGGCCCGACCTTGTCGATATCTTTCTTCCGGGCGTAGGGTTGGCTACCCGGGCGGGTGCGATGGTGATGGGCGACAAGGCCGCGCGCCGACGTCGTGATGCAGCATTCGCCGGCAGCGCGGCGGCACTGGCGATAACCGATTCAGGTGCGGCAAGCGAACAAAGCAGGATCTTCGAGCAGGTGACATCGGTACTCACGTCGCTTGCCGAGCAAAAGCCGTTGCTCCTGATACTCGATGATCTCCACTGGGTCGACGACTCCAGCGCCAGCCTGCTGTTTCACCTGGCGCGCCGCATTGAAAACAGTCCCATACAGGTGATTGGCACATACCGCCCCGAAGAGGTCGCGCTCGGCCGCGGCCAGGCAAGACACCCCATGGAGCAGGTGGTGTCGGAACTGAAGCGCCACTATGGCGATCCCGTCATCGTGCTCGGCGACGAGAGTGAAGCCGAGACCCGACATTTCATCGACATGCTGATCGACGTTGAACCGAACAGGCTTGGTGAAGACTTCCGCGCGGAAATGCACCGGCGTACCCATGGTCATGCGCTGTTCGCCGCGGAGCTGCTGCTGGATATGCAGGAGCGCGGGGATCTGCGCCAGGACGAATCCGGGGCGTGGACAGAAAGCGCCATGCTCGATTGGAAGAGCTTGCCCGCGCGCATAGAGGGCGTCGTCGAAGAGCGTATCAACCGGCTCGAAGCGGAACTCCAGGAAACACTGACGATTGCCAGCGTGGAAGGGCAGACATTCACGGCGCAGGTGATCGGCCGCCTGCAGGAAATCGCTGATCGTCGGCTATTGAAAAACCTGACCCAGCAGCTCGATCGCCGCCACCGGCTTGTCAGCGAAGAAGGCACTCGGCGGGTGGGCGAAACCCGTATCTCACGTTTTCGCTTCCGCCATCACATGTTCCAGAAGTACCTCTACGAGAATCTCGGCGAGAGCGAGCGCGAGCAGCTGCACGAAGATGTTGCGGCGATTCTCGAGTCCCTCTACGAGGGCCAGAGATCGAAAGTCGCCGCGCAGCTCGCGCGACACTACGAGCGTGCGCAGCTGTTCGCCCGGGCGGCGGACTGTTACTTGCTGGCCGGGGAGCGCGCGACGGAAGTCTACGCCTGCAACGAGGCACTGGATCTTGCCCAACGCGGGATTGCGGCGCTGGAGCGTGTCGGCGACGTTTCCGGGCACTCCGGGTTGCTGCTCGAGCTGAATCTGCTGGTCGGTCAGGCTCAGCATCATGTTGGTCGCTTCACGGAATCCATGGAAACCTTCGAGCAGACCGCCGAACTCGCGGCCAGGTTGGGAGTCCCGGAAGCGCTGGCGCGTGCGGCGCTTGGCTACGATGAGCCGCGCTGGCGCTGCAACCTTCTCGAATCCACAGCCGTAAAGCTCCTGAACAGCGCACTCGATGTATTGGACGACGGCGACAGCGAGCTGCGGGTGCTACTGACGGCACACCTCGCGCGTGCGTTGATAAGCAGCAAGCCGCGTGACGAGCTGATGGGCCTTCTCGATGGCGCTATCGCCATGGCGCGTCGGCTCGAGAGCCCGCATGCACTTGTCGAGTCGCTTCGTACACGGCTGAACCTTGATCGTGATCCATCCGGCATCCACGAGAGGGTCCGGTTGATCGAGGAGATGCTGGGTATAGCCGACCGCATCGAAGAAAGGTACCTGCAGATGGAGCTGCGTGCGTTTCGTATTTACGATCTCGTGCCGCTCGGAGACGTCGATGGCTGGCACAGGGACCTCGAGGGGCTTGGCAAACTGAGCAAGGAAGTCGCCGAACCGTTCTACGAATACAGCCACCAGACCATGGCGGTCGCGCCGCTCATCCAGGCGGCCCGGCTCGAGCAGGCCGAACAGATGGCCATGGCGGCCTTCGAGACCGGGCAGAAGCTTGGCGTGGACAATAACGAAGGCGTCATGGGGGTACAGATGTTCACGATCCGCCGGGAACAGGGCCGCCTGGCAGAGATCGCGCCGGTGATCCAGCACTTCCTCAATAAACAGGGCGCTGCAGCGGCCTGGCGGCCCGGCCTGGCACTGATCTATGCCGATATCGGCGAGCTGGACAAGGCGCGCAGGGAATTCGAGTTGCTCGCTGCGGACAGGTTCGCTGCTATTCCGAGAGACGCGTTATGGCAAACCAGTCTTACCTATCTGGCAGAGACCTGTTGCGCACTCGATGCGGTCGATGATGCTGAAGTGCTCTACGAATTGTTGCTGCCGTATCGCGATCTCGCTGTCGTGGTCGGCAATGCGTCCGTGTGCCTGGGCGCGACGGACAGGTACCTGGGCCAGCTGGCCTCGATAATGTCGCGCTGGGACGATGCGATAACCCACTTCGAGCGCGCTATCGAGCTCGATTCGTGCATGTCGGCCCGGGTCTGGCTCGCTCACTCACGGTACCAGTACGGGCGAATGCTGATTCGCAGGGGGAGGCCGGAGGATTTCGAGGCGGCCAGCGCGTTACTCGATGCTGCGGCAAAAGCGGCGAATGAACTGGGGCTACGCGGTTTACATATGCGGATGGCGACGGCTGAAGCATGATCGAACTTCGTATACCATTTGATCAAATAGCGACCAGATAGAGGGGGGGTAATGCCCATTTTCATGGTTGAACGCAATTTTGCGGAGAAGCTGGAGGTGACTGAGGACGGTGCCGCCAGCATCAATCGAATCAATGACGAAGTCGGTGTCAAGTGGCTGATTTCTTTTCTGAGCGCCGACAAGAAGAAGACGTATTGTCTTTACGAAGCATCGAGCGCCGAGGAAATACGGGAGGCCGCGAAACGAAACGGCGTGCCCGCCGATGTGATCGTCGAGGTCGGTGAGCTTAGCGCGCTTGGCGCGATGGGCGGTGTCCAGCCACAGCGATTCGCGGATTAAAGACACTGCCCTACCGGCTTCGTCTGCGCGGCAACACAGACAGTCAGCGCGCCGGGTAGTTGGGTGCCCGGAAGAATACGAGGCAGACCGGGGCTGAGGTCGCGGAGCCGTCCTGCGAGGCCACCGATGTTGCGTTGTTCCCGGGGCGGGGCGAGCGGAGTATGATCTCGTCGAACTGACTGCCGGACACCTGACATCAAACACCATGAACTAGACTGGCTCGACGATCTGCCCGCGGCGTTCAAGGACTATTGCGGCGACCGCGACCTCGACGAGGTGGAGTGCATCGTTCCCGACCTCGCGGGCATGGCTCGCGGCAAGGCCATGCCGGCGAAGAAGTTCAAGCCCGATCACGTCGTCCACCTGCCCGTCTCGATCTTCTACCAGACGATTTCGGGCACGGACGTCCAAATGGATATCGACAACCAGTGGGCGGAGGGCGACCTGGTGCTGCGGCCGGACATGTCGACGGCGAAAGCCGCGCCGTGGGCAAAGGAACCAACGCTGCAGGTGATTCACGACCTCTACAGCCGGGACGGCGTGCCGGCCAGCTTCGCGCCGCGACAGGTACTGAAGAACGTCGTTCAGCGTTACGCCGAGCGGGGCTGGGCACCCGTTATTTCCCCGGAACTCGAGTTCTACCTGATCAAGCCGAACACCGATCCGAACGAACCGATCGAGGCACCCATGGGACGGACCGGGCGGCGCCGCACGAGCAGGCAGTCGTATTCCATGTCGGCGGTGGACGACTATGGCCCGGTCATCGACACGATCTACCAGTTTGCCGAGGACGCCGGGCTGGCCATCGACACCGTCATCCAGGAAGACGGCGCCGGCCAGGTCGAGATCAATCTCAGCCATAGCGATCCGTTGCTGCTCGCGGACCAGGTGTTCTTCTTCAAGCGGATCATTCGCGAAGCGGCGCTCAACCATGACATGTTCGCGACCTTCATGGCCAAGCCCATGCGGGACCAGCCCGGTTCGGCCATGCACGTGCACCAGAGCATCACCGATGCCGCGACCGGCAAGAACCTGTTCAGTAATGCGGACGGCACCGAGAGCGAGTGCTTTCGCCATTTCATCGGCGGCAGCCAGCACTACCTGCCGCAGGCGCTGCCGCTGATCGCGCCCTACGTGAACAGCTACCGGCGATTCCTCGACGAGGAATCCAGTGCACCGACGAATTTCGCCTGGGGCTACGACAACCGCGCGACAGGCCTGCGAGTGCCGAACTCGCGCCCGGAGGATCGGCGGCTGGAGAACCGCGTCGTCGGCGTCGACGCGAATTCGTATCTCGCGATCGCCGTCGGCCTGACCTGCGGCTACCTCGGCATGGTGAATGAAATCGAGCCGGGCCCGCCCGAGGCCGGCGAGCCGGACGAAGACGCCTTCCCGATCCCGTTGACGCTCGATGAGGCATTGACGAACTTCGAAGAGGCCGACGAGATCCACAATATCCTCGGCGAGCATTTCTGCATGATCTTCGACGAGGTCAAGCGCGAGGAAATGCGGCTGTTCCACCGCGAGATAAGTCCCTGGGAGCGCGAGCACCTGTTATTGAACGTCTGAAGCGCCAGGTCGAAGTGCCGTCGCGGCACGCCCGGCGGACCAGGGACAGGTCCGGGAGTCTATGAACGAGCCGGCGAAAGCATCGGCAGCAACGGGAAGTAACGAAGCTTCCCTGCAGCATTCCATCAAAGATGCGGCAGCGTATGCCGTGATGATGGGCATTGGCGAGACCTACCTGTCCGCCTTCGCCCTGTTCCTCAAGGCGTCGACGCCGCAGATAGGCCTGCTCGCCTCGTTGCCGCCGCTGCTCGGTTCGCTGGCGCAGATACTCTCGGCGTGGCTGGGTCGCCTGTCCGGGCGGCGCAGGCCGATCATTCTCGCGGGTGCGAGCCTGCAGGCTTTTGCGTGGCTGCCGATAATGCTGTTGCCGCTGCTGTTTCCGGCGGCCGCGGTACCGCTCCTGATTGCCTCGGTGGTCCTCTATCACTGCGGAGCTCATCTCGCGGCGCCGCAATGGGTGAGCCTGATGGGCGATCTGGTGCCCATGAAGAGGCGCGGCCGTTTCTTCGCACGCCGGACGAGCATCGTGTCGCTGGTGACTTTCCTGTCGCTCGCGGCTGGCGGCCTGGTCCTGCACGGAACGACGTCGGCCGGCCAGACGCTGACGGGTTTCGTGCTGCTGTTCAGTGTTGCGATGGTCGCGCGCGGTATCAGCACCTACCACCTGGCGCGCATGCGGGACCCCGCTGGCCACGTCGCCGTGCTGCAGCTGCCGGCCCGGGAGTCATGGTGGCGGCAACTCGGCAGGTCGAACTTCGTTCGCTTCTCGCTGTTCTATGGACTCATGCAGTTTTCGGTGGCAATCGCGTCGCCGTTCTTCGCTGTGTACATGCTGCGAGACCTGCAGTTCAGCTATGCACAATTCATGGCCAATACCGGGATGTCGGTGCTGGCGCAGTTCCTCACGCTGACTCAATGGGGCCGAATCAGCGATGCATTCGGCAATCGCCGGGTACTGTCGGTAACCGGCCTCATGCTCCCCCTGATGCCGCTGTTGTGGCTCGTATCGCCGAACTTCTGGTACTTGCTGCTGGTGCAGATGCTGAGCGGTCTCTCCTGGGCGGGTTTCGCGCTCGGAGCAAGTAACTTCCTTTACGATCTCGTCGCGCGGGAGAACAGGGCCACCTACCTGGCCATTCACAATGTCCTCGCGAGTTCGGCAATCTTCTGCGGCGCGCTGATCGGCGGCTATCTCGGTGTCGTGCTGCCCGGGCGGATCGAAATCTTTGGCATGTCCTGGGTGTGGCTGAGCCCGCTGCTCGGTGTGTTTGCGATCTCCGCGTTGATGAGAACGATCGTCCTCGTGATCCTGCTGCCGAAGATCCGCGAGGTCCGGAGGGTACGCCCGATCTCGTTCTCCCGGGTGATATTCCGGGTGACGCGCACGCACGCGCTTGCCGGTTTGATGTTCGACATCGTCGGTTCGCGGCCGAAGCGGGCCGGGAAAGAGCAGGGCGGGGACGGCGAATGAACGACGCCGGCGTCCGCGGTGGTGTCGTCGGCTCCGTCCCAGAACCGGAAGGCGGCGGTCAGCGGTGTATTAACGATTTGCCGCCGAGAAAGTGGCGGATCGCGGATGAGCGGTCCTGGCGTTAGCCGTTTACTCGTCGCTGTCTATGAAGCGACGCGTAATGCCGCTGTAGGCATCGATGCGGCGGTCGCGGAAGAACGGCCAGCCATGGCGCATCGTCGCAACAGCGCCGAGGGACAGTTCTTCGACGAAGACACATTCCTCGTCCTGCGGTGCCTTGTGAATGATGTGCCCGTCCGGTGCGGCAATGAAGCTCTGTCCCCAGAATTCGATGCCGCCGTCGCTGGCCGGGTCGGGTTCGAATCCCGTTCGGTTCACGGCGACGACGAAGCAGCCGTTCGCAACGGCGTGCGACCGTTGCATGGTTTCCCACGCCTGGTGCTGCGCAGCGCCGACCGCGTGCTTCTCCTCGGGATGCCAGCCGATGGCCGTCGGATAGAACAGGATCTCGGCACCCTGCAGCGCGGTGAGCCGGGCGGCCTCCGGGTACCACTGGTCCCAGCAGATGAGCGTGCCGAGGTTCGCTTTCTCGGTCGGGAACGACCTGAACCCGAGGTCGCCCGGCGTGAAATAGAATTTCTCGTAGTAGCGTGGATCATCGGGGATGTGCATCTTGCGGTACTTGCCGACGTAGCCTTTCTTGCCGTCGATGACTGCGATGGTGTTGTGGTAAAGGCCCGCGGTCCGCTTTTCGAACAGGCTGACGATAAGCGTGGCACCGGTCGCCGCGGCAACGGTTTCGAAAGCTTCCGTACCCGGCCCCGGGATCGGTTCGGCGAGCTCGAAGAAGTCTGCATCCTCGGTCTGGCAAAAGTAGCGCGAGCGAAACAGCTCCGGCAGGCAGACGACGTCGGCGCCCTTGCTGGTCGCGTCGTGCGTCATGTCGAGCGCCTTCTGCATGTTCTCGTCCGGTTTGGCGGACATCCGCATCTGCACGACGCCGACCTTCACCGATCTTCCTGCTGTGTCCTTCTTCATGGTCGTGATCACCTCGTTATTCGGCGTTCGTATCGAAGTAGGTCTGCGCTTTGAAGCAGGCCATGTACTGCTCCAGGATCTGCATGCCGCGGGTGGGCCTGACGACGCCCGCGTCGATCTTCTGCTTGATGATGTCCTGCATGCGGCGCTGCAGATCGTTCGGAAAATACTGCACGGTGGCCAGCATGTCCTCGATCTGCGTGCCGGGGATGATCTTTTCCATCCAGAAGTTATCGTGCTCCTCGGCGTCGGCGTAGACGTGGACCTCGGACACCCGGCCGAACAGGTTGTGCGCATCGCCCATGATGTCCTGGTACGCGCCCATCAGGAAGACGCCCAGATAGTAAGGCTCGTCCGCACGCAGCCCGTGCAGCTCGAGGAAGTTCCTGTCTTCGTTGGCCGATACGTACTGGCTCACCTTGCCGTCGGAGTCGCAGGTCAGGTCGACCAGCAGGGTGCGGCGGGTCGGCCGCTCGTCGAGCCGGGCAAGCGGCATGATCGGGAACGGCTGATCGATGGCCCAGTGATCCAGCATCGACTGGAACACCGAGAAGTTGCACAGGTACTGGTCGACGAGCTTGTCCTCGAGTTCCTGGACCTCGCGCGGCAGCGGCTCGATGTCGGCGTCGCGCAGGCAGCGCAGCGCGTTCGAGCAGGCGCTCCAGTACAGGCGCTCGACGCGGGCATTGTCCACGAGCGGCAGGTAGCCCATGCCGAACAGGGTGGAGGCCTCTTCGTGAATGCTCTCGACGTCGTGATACGCCTCGAGCAGTTCCGAGACCGGCGTCCCGGCGCTCGCGTCGTTGCGCAGCCAGGTGAGCGTATCGTGGAGCGCATGCACCAGGCGATGCGCGTCGGCCGGTGGCTCGTAGTCGCTCTCCGAGCGGTCCTTGCGGAACGCGCCGAGCGTCTCGACGACCAGCACCGAGTGGTGCGCGGTCATCGCCCGGCCGCTCTCGGAAACCAGGATCGGGTGCGGGACCTCGCGCTCGTCGCAGACTTCCTTGACCGCGAAGACGACCGCGTTGGCGTATTCCTGCAGGCTGTAGTTGATGCTGCCGTCCTCGAAGCCTGCCCGTCGTAGTTGACACCGAGTCCGCCGCCGACGTCGAGGTAGCGGATCGGGACGCCGCGCGCTGACCAGCTCGGCGTAGATCTGCGTGATTTCCTTGGCCGCCGTGCTTGAGCACCTGGATGTCGGAGATCTGGCTGCCGAGATGGAAGTGCAGCAGCACGAAGGACTCGCGGCTGTCCTCGCGCTCGAGGCGCTCGACGAGATGCACCAGCTCCGGCAGCGAGATGCCGAACTTCGAGCGGTCGCCACCGGAGTCCGCCCACTTGCCCGCGCCGCTGGTCGCCAGCCGGATGCGCACGCCGAGCGTCGGCCTGCGCCTTCGCGTTCCGCGAGGCCATCAGCTGCTCGAACTCGACGTACTTCTCCATCACCGGCATGACGTTCTTGCCGAGCCGCTGCGCGGCGAGGATCAGCGACAGCATCGCCGATCCTTGACACCGTTGCAGATCAGCAGGCTGTCGTCGTCATCCAGGTGCGGCAGCGCGGCGATCAGCTCCGCCTTGGACCCGCACTCGAGGCCGATGCCCGAACGGCTTGCCCGCGTCGAGCACCTCCTCGACGACCTCGTGCAGCTGGTTGACCTTGATCGGGTAGACGCCGCGGTAGACGTTGTCGTAGCCCGCCTCGTCGATCGCCTCGGCGAAGGCGTCGTTGAGGCGCCGCACCCGCGCACTGCAGCACGTCCTGGAAACGCATCAGCACCGGGAACCGACGCTTGCGCGCGCCGCAGCTCCTGCGATCGACGTCCATGATGTCGATGGTCGAGCGCGATCGTCCGTCGAACGGCGCGCACCGCCACGTGGCCCTTCTCGTTGACCAAGAAAAAGCCGTCGCCCCAGGTCGTCGACGCGATACAGCTCGGTCGCGTCATCGGTCGACCAGTCCGTCGGCTGCGCGGTCATCGGTTGCGCTGCCTGTCGCTCTACTGGTCGAGCACGCTAGGCGAAGATCAGCGGCGCGACGATCGTCGCGTCCGACTCGATGATGAACTTCGGCGTGTCGGCGGCCAGCTTGCCCCAGGTGATCTTCTCGTTCGGCACGGCGCCCGAGTAGGAGCCGTAGCTCGTCGTCGAGTCGCTGATCTGGCAGAAGTAGCCCCAGCGCGGCATGTCCGTCGCGCTGCAGGTCCTGCTGCAGCATCGGCACGACGCAGATCGGGAAGTCGCCGGCGATGCCGCCGCCGATCTGGAAGAAGCCGATCGAACGCATCCGGCTGACGTCTCCGTGTACCAGTCCGCCAGCATCATCATGTACTCGATGCCGCGTGCGCACGGTGTGCACGTTCTTGACGTCGCCGGTGATGCAGTGCGCGGCGAAGATGTTGCCGAGCGTCGAGTCCTCCCAGCCCGGCACGATGATCGGCAGGTTCTTCTCGCAGGCGGCCACCAGCCAGCTGTCCTGCGGGTCGATCTGGTAGATGCTGCTTCGAGCTCGCCGGAGCGCAGCATGCTGGTAGAGGAACTCGTGCGGGAAGTAGCGCTCGCCGTTCTCGTCCGCCTCGAGTCCACACGTCGAGCACGGCCTTCTCGATGCGCCGCATCGCCTCTTCTTCGGGGATGCAGGTGTCGGTCACGCGGTTCAGGTGCCGCGTCGAGCAGCGCCTCCTCGTCGGCGGCGTCAGGTCGCGGTAGTGCGGGATGCGCACGTAGTGGTCGTGCGCGACGAGGTTGAAGATGTCTTCCTCGAGGTTGGCGCCGGTGCAGCAGATGCGCGTGCACCTTGCCCTGCCGGATCATCTCGGCCAGCGACAGCCCGAGCTCGGCCGTGCTCATCGCGCCGGCCAGCGTCATGACCATCAGCGCCGCCGTCGTCGAGGTGCCGTCCGTAGGCGTCGGCGGCATCGACCAGCGCGGCGGCGTTGAAGTGCCGGTAGTGATGGTGAATGAAGTCGCTAATTGCGGTCATCGATGTGACTCCGTCCGAGTGATGAAGCGGCGGGAACCCGCATGGAAACACAGGTAATCTGGGCGGAGGCACGGAACCTACCCGTGCCGACTAACCGGAACCTGCTGCGTCAGGCAGTGAAACGTCCCGAGCCCGAGCACGAGGTCCGGCAGTCGATCGCGACGATGTCGTCGCCCGGGAAACAGGGGGCCAGCACGCGCCGCGCCGGTTCGTCGGCCGGGCCGTCGAACGCCGGAGCAGCACGACCTACGGTTGGCGATGTAGAAGTTGGCATAGCTCGCCGGCAGCCGTCGTCCTTCGTACACGACGGGCGCCGGCATCGGCAGCTCGAGCACCTCGAGCGGGCGGCCGTCGGCGAGGCCAGGCCCGTCGAGCCGCTCGCGATTCTCGGCCAGCGGCTCGTAGTTTTCGTCGCCGCGGTCGGGCTCGACGACCGTGACGACGAGGTCTTCGGCGACGAAGCGCGTGAGGTCGTCGATGTGGCCGTCGGTGTCGTCGCCGACGATGCCGTCACCGAGCCAGATGATCTGCGTCGACCCCGAGGCAGTCGCGCAGCCGCGCCTCGATCTCGGCCCGCGTCAGCGACGGGTTGCGGTTCGGATTGCAGCAGGCACTGCTCGGTGGTCAGCAGCGCGCCGGCGCCGTTGACGTCGATGGAGCCGCCCTCGAGCACCATGCCGATGCGATTCGCAGCGGCACGCCGAGTGCCTCGGCCATCTGCGGCGGCGATCGCGTTGTCCAGGTCGAACGGCGGGTACTTGCCGCCCCAGGCGTTGTAGTCGAAATCGAGCGCCAGCCATCGGGGCCCGAGCGCCGTCGCGGGTGACGAAGATTGCGCCGTGGTCGCGGCACCAGGCGTCGTTGGTCGGGAATACGATGGAAACGCACGTTGCGCCGGGTTGGCGTGCGCCTCGCAGCAGCGCTCCGCACGTGCTGCTCGTGCTCCGCGTCGAGCACATTGATGCGCACGAGCTCGCTGCGCGGCAGGGCGGCCACGAAGCGCGCCATGACCGGCTCGACGGCTCGAACTTGCCCGGCCAGGTCTCGCGATTGTGCGGCCAGGAGATCCAGGTCGCCTGGTGCGGCGCCCACTCGGCGGGCATCGCGTAGCCGCGTTGGGCGGGCGAGCCTTTGGCTGGGGACGGTTTGTTCATGCGCGCATTGTAGTGGGGTCGAACCACTTTTTGTCTTTCTTCGCGGCGCCGGGCGGCAGCTACCAGCGTGCGCGCGTACCGCGGACGTCGACATGGATGAAGGGACCGTGCGCCGACGTGCTGCCGTAAACGCCGAGGCCACCGACCCTGGGCCGAAACGCCCTTGCGGGACATCTCGTCGACGAAATTCGCGAACCACTTCGCATCGCTGCGATCAACGCGGCCGTCGCCGTTCATATCGTCCATGCGGCCGTCCCGCGGATCGTCGTCGACGTAGACATCTGCCGCACCGCCCCAGACATGGCGGCTGTACTGCACGTTGCCGATGGAACGGTTGTAAAACGGCGTGCGGTAGCCGCTCA
>CAVONH010000014.1:0-182122 GCA_963697245.1 uncultured Gammaproteobacteria bacterium
GTCCTGCACGGAACGACGTCGGCCGGCCAAACGCTGACGGGTTTCGTGCTGTTGTTCAGTGTTGCGCTGGTCGCGCGCGGTATCAGCACCTACCACCTGGCGCGCATGCGGGACCCCGCTGGCCACGTAGCCGTGCTGCAGCTGCCGGCCCGGGAGTCATGGTGGCGGCAACTCGGCCGATCGAACTTCGTTCGCTTCTCGCTGTTCTATGGACTCATGCAGTTTTCGGTGGCAATCGCGTCGCCGTTCTTCGCTGTTTACATGCTGCGAGACCTGCAGTTCAGCTATGCCCAATTCATGGCCAATACCGGGATGTCGGTGCTGGCGCAGTTCCTCACGCTGACCCAGTGGGGCCGCATCAGCGATGCATTCGGCAATCGCCGCGTGTTGTCGGTAACCGGCCTGATGCTCCCCCTGATGCCGCTCTTGTGGCTCGTGTCGCCGAACTTCTGGTACCTGCTGCTGGTGCAGATGCTGAGCGGTCTCTCGTGGGCGGGTTTTGCGCTGGGAGCAAGCAACTTTCTGTACGATCTCGTCGCGCGGGAGAACAGGGCAACCTACCTGGCCGTTCACAATGTCCTCGCGAGCACGGCAATCTTCTGCGGCGCGCTTCTCGGTGGCTATCTCGGCATCGTGCTGCCAGGCCGGATCGACATTTTTGGCGTGTCGTGGGCATGGCTGAGCCCGCTGCTCGGTGTATTCGCGATCTCCGCGCTGATGAGAACGATCGTCCTCGTGATCCTGTTGCCGAGAATCCGCGAGGTCCGGCGGGTCCGCCCGATCTCGTTTTCCAGGGTGATATTCCGGGTCACACGCACGCACGCGCTCGCCGGATTGATGTTCGACATCGTCGGTTCGCGGCCGAAACGGACAGAAGAAGAGCAGACAGCGGATCGCGAATAAGCGGTCCTGGCGTTAGCCGTTTACTCGTCGCTGTCTATGAAGCGCCGCGTAATGCTGCCGTAGGCATCGATGCGGCGGTCGCGGAAGAACGGCCAGCCATGGCGCATCGTTGCAACGGCGTCGAGGGACAGTTCTTCGACGAATACGCATTCCTCGTCCTGCGGCGCTTTCTTGAGGATGTGGCCGTCCGGTGCGGCAATGAAGCTCTGCCCCCAGAACTCGAGGCCGCCGTCGCTGGCCGGATCGGGTTCGAATCCCGTTCGGTTCACGGCGACGACGAAGCAGCCGTTCGCAACCGCGTGCGACCGTTGCATGGTTTCCCACGCCTGGTGCTGCGCAGCGCCGACCGCGTCCTTTTCCTCGGGATGCCAGCCGATGGCCGTGGGGTAGAACAGGATCTCCGCGCCCTGCAGCGCGGTGAGCCGAGCGGCCTCCGGGTACCACTGGTCCCAGCAGATGAGCGTGCCGAGGTTCGCTTTCCGGGTCGGGAATGTTTTGAACCCGAGGTCCCCCGGCGTGAAATAGAATTTCTCGTAGTACCGCGGATCGTCGGGAATGTGCATCTTGCGGTACTTGCCGACGTAGCCTTTCTTGCCGTCGATGACCGCGATCGTGTTGTGGTAAAGGCCCGCGGTCCGCTTTTCGAACAGGCTGACGATGAGCGTGGCACCGGTCGCCGCGGCCACGGCTTCGAACGCTTCCGTACCCGGTCCCGGGATCGGCTCGGCGAGCTCGAAGAAGTCGGCATCCTCGGTCTGGCAGAAGTAGCGTGAGCGAAACAGCTCCGGCAGGCAGACGACGTCGGCGCCCTTGCTGGTCGCGTCGTGCGTCATGTCGAGCGCCTTCTGCATGTTCTCGTCCGGTTTGGCGGACATCCGCATCTGCACGACGCCGACCTTCACCGATCTTCCTGCTGTGTCCTTCTTCATGGTCGTGGTCACCTCGTCATTCGGCGTTCGTATCGAAGTAGGTCTGCGCTTTGAAGCAGGCCATGTACTGCTCCAGGATCTGCATGCCGCGGGTGGGCCTGACGACCCCCGCGTCGATCTTCTGCTTGATGATGTCCTGCATGCGGCGCCGGAGATCGTTCGGAAAATACTGCACGGTGGCCAGGATGTCCTCGATCTGCGTGCCGGGGATGATCTTTTCCAGCCAGAAGTTATTGTCCTCTTCGGCGTCGGCGTAAACGTGGATCTCGGACACCCGGCCGAACAGGTTGTGCGCATCGCCCATGATGTCCTGGTACGCGCCCATCATGAACACGCCGAGATAATAAGGTTCGTCTGCACGCAGCTCGTGCAGCTCGAGGAAGTTCCTGTCTTCGTTGGCCGATACGTACTGGCTCACCTTGCCATCGGAGTCGCAGGTCAGGTCGACCAGCAGGGTGCGACGGGTCGGCCGCTCGTCCAGCCTGGCAAGCGGCATCACCGGGAACGGTTGATCGATGGCCCAGTGATCCAGCATCGACTGGAACACCGAGAAATTGCACAGGTACTGGTCCACGAGCTTGTCTTCAAGCTCCTTGACCGCGGGCGGCACCGGCTCGATGTCGGCGTCGTGCAGGCAGCGCAGCGCGTTCGAGCAGGCGCTCCAGTACAGGCGCTCGACGCGGGCGTTGTCGACCAGCGACAGGTAGCCCATGCCGAACAGGGTAGAGGCTTCCTCGTGGATGCTCTCGACGTCATGGTACGCCTCGAGCAATTCCGCGACCGGCGTCCCGGCGCTCGTCTCGTTGCGCAGCCAGGTGAGCGTATCGTGGAGCGCGTGCACCAGGCGATGCGCGTCGGCCGGCGGCTCGTAGTCGCTCTCCGAGCGGTCCTTGCGGAACGCGCCGAGCGTCTCCACGACGAGCATGGAGTGGTGCGCGGTCATCGCCCTGCCGCTCTCGGAGACGAGTATCGGCGGCGGTATGTTGCGCTCGTCGCAGACTTCCTTGACGGCCGAGACAACCGCGTTGGCGTATTCCTGCAGGCTGTAGTTGATGCTGCCTTCGTCGAAGCCGCCCGTGTAGTTGACACCCACGCCGCCGCCGACGTCGAGGTAGCGGATCGGAATGCCGCGCGTGATCAGTTCGGCGTAGATCTGCGACATCTCCTTGGCCGCCGAGCGCAGCTGCTGGATCTCCGAGATCTGGCTGCCCAGGTGAAAATGCAGCAGCACGAAGGACTCGCGGCTGTCTTCGGCCTCGAGGCGCTCGACGAGATCCATCAGCTCGGGCAGCGAGATCCCGAACTTGGAGCGGTAGCCGCCGGAGTCCGCCCACTTGCCAGCGCCGCTGGTCCTCAGCCGGATGCGGGCACCGAACGTCGCCTTCTGCTCCTCGCGTTCCGCGATAGCCATCAACTGTTCGAACTCGACGTATTTTTCCATCACCGGCACGACGTTCTTGCCGAGCCGCTGCGCGGCGACGATCAGCGACAACATCGCCGGGTCCTTCACCCCGTTGCAGACCAGCAGGCTCTCGTCGGACTCCAGGTGCGCCAGCGTGGCCAGCAGCTCCGCCTTCGACCCGCATTCGAGGCCCAGGCCGAACGGCTTGCCCGCGTCGAGCACCTCCTGCACGACTTCGTGAAGCTGGTTGACCTTGATCGGGTAAACGCCGCGGTAGACGTTGTCGTAGCCGGCGGCGTCGATCGCTTCGGCGAAGGCGCGGTTAAGGCGCCGCACCCGCGCGTGCAGGATGTCCTGGAAGCGCACCAGCAGCGGAAAGCCCAGGTTGCGCCGCCGCGCTTCGGCAACCACGTCCATGACGTCGATGGCGAGCGGATTACCCTCGATCGGCGTGACGGCGACGTGGCCCTCGTCGTTGATCGTAAAGAAGCCGTCGCTCCACGCGGGAACCCGGTACAGGTCCGCCGCGTCGTCGATCGACCAGTCGTCGGGTGCGGTCATCGGCGTGCTCCGGTTGCTAGCGCTCGAGTACCGAAGCGAATATCAGCGGCGCCACGATGGTGGCATCCGACTCGATGATGAACTTCGGCGTGTCGGCGGACAGCTTGCCCCAGGTGATCTTCTCGTTGGGCACGGCACCGGAGTACGACCCGTAGCTCGTCGTCGAGTCGCTGATCTGGCAGAAGTAACCCCAGCGCGGTGTGTCCTCGCGCTGCAGGTCCTGTTGCAGCATCGGCACCACGCATATCGGGAAATCGCCGGCGATGCCGCCGCCGATCTGGAAGAAGCCGATCGAAGCATCCTGCGACGTGTTCGTGTACCAGTCGGCAAGCATCATCATGTACTCGATCCCGCCTTTCACCGTATGCACGTTCTTGATTTCGCCGGTGATGCAGTGCGAGGCGAAGATGTTGCCGAGCGTCGAGTCCTCCCAGCCGGGCACGATGATCGGCAGGTCTTTCTCGCAGGCCGCCACCAGCCAGCTGTCCTGCGCATCGATCTGGTGGTGCTCTTCGAGCCGGCCGGAGCGGATCATCTGGTACATGAACTCGTGCGGGAAAAAGGCTTTGCCGTTCTTGTCCGCGTCGAGCCACAGGTCGAGCACGATGTCCTCGATGCGGCGGATCGCTTCTTCCTCGGGGATACAGGTGTCGGTCACGCGGTTCAGGTGCCGCGACAACAGCTGTTCCTCGTCGGCTGCGGTCAACTCGCGGTAATGCGGGACGCGCACGTAGTGGTCGTGTGCGACGAGGTTGAAGATGTCTTCCTCGAGGTTTGCGCCCGTGCAGCAGACGGCGTGCACCTTGTCGTTGCGAATCATCTCGGCCAGCGACAGGCCGAGCTCGGCCGTGCTCATCGCGCCGGCGAGGGTCATGAACATCACCCCGCCGTCATCCACGTGCCGCTTGTACGCATCGGCGGCGTCCACGAGTGCGGCCGCATTGAAATGACGGTAATGGTGGTGAATAAAGTCGCGAATCGCGGTCATCGCTGATGCTCCATCGTGATGATGAGTTGCGGGGCTCCGGCGCCCGGCCGGAACCGTCTATTTAATCACAGGAACCTGCTGCGTGAGGCAATGGAACCTACCCGTGCCGATTAAACACCGGAATCTGTTGCGTGAGGCAGTGAAAGGTGCCGAGGCCGAGCACGAGGTCCGTGCAGTCGATCGCGACGACGTCGCGGCCCGGGAAACAGGCAGAGAGCACGCGGTGCGCGGCTTCGTCGGCCGGGTCGTCGAACGCCGGCATGATGACGCTGCGGTTGCCGATATAGAAGTTCGCGTAACTGGCCGGCAGCCGGTCGCCCTGGTAGACGACGGGGCGCGGCATTTGCATCTCGTGCACCGTAAGCGGCCTGTCGCCGGCGAGTCGGACTGCGTCGAGCACGTTCGCGGTTCTCGGCCAGCGCCTCGTAGTTGTCGTCGTTACGGTCGCGCTTCCACGACCGTGACGACGACGTCTTCGGCAACGAAGCGTGTCAGGTCGTCCACGTGCCCATCGGTGTCGTCGCCGACGATGCCGTCCCCCAGCCAGATGATCTGCTCGACGCCGAGGCAGTCGCGCAACCGCGTCTCGATGTCGCTCCGCGTCATCGACGGGTTGCGGTTCGGATGCAGCAGGCACTGCTCGGTGGTCATCAGCGCGCCGGCACCGTTCACTTCGATGGAGCCGCCCTCGAGCACCATGTCGATCGATTCGCAGGGCACGCCGAGGGCATCGGCCATCTGCGGCGGGATCGCGTCGTCGAGGTCGAACGGCGGGTACTTGCCGCCCCAGGCGTTGAAGCGAAAGTCGAGCGCCAGTCCTTCGGGGCCTCCGGCACTATCGCGGGTGACGAAGATGGCGCCGTGGTCGCGGCACCAGGCGTCGTTGGTCGGGAAGCGGTGGAAGCGAACGTTGGCGGGGTTGGCGTGGCCCTCCAGCAACTCCGCGACGTGCTTCTCGTGCCGCTCGTCCAGCACGTTGATGCGCACCAGCTCGTGTGCCGATACTGCGGCGACGAAACGCACCATGACCGGTTCAACGGGCTCGAACTTGCCCGGCCAGCTCTCGCGTTTATGTGGCCACGAGATCCAGGTCGCCTGGTGCGGCGACCACTCGGCGGGCATCGCATAGCCGCGCTGGCGGGCGATCCGAAGTCGACAACGTCTTGTTCATACGCGCATTGTAGGAGCGGGCGGCGCCGATTGTTTATCGCTTTCTGCTGGGCCTCGCCAGCGATGCGGGGCAGCCCGCAGAACGGGACGGTCCGTATCGAGTCACTCGCTCTTGTAGATCTCGCCCAGCTTCATTACGAAGCGCACGTCTTCCATGACACGGATGTCTTCGAGCGGGTTGCCGGGTACCGCGACGAGATCGGCACGCTTACCTTCGGCGATCACGCCGCGATCGTCGACGCCGAGCAGGTCGGCGGCATGGACGGTCGCCATCTTCAGCACGTGGCTTTCGGGCAGGTCGCGTGCAACGAGCGCCGCGAATTCCCTGGCATTGTCGCCGTGAGGGAAGACGCCGGCATCGGTGCCGAAGGCCATGTTTACGCCATTCTCGTACGCCATCCGGATACTGCGGTCGGCAAGCGGCTTGCAGGTAGTTGTTCTTGTCGATCGTCGCCTGCGGAGTTTCGGGTGGCAGCGGAATGTCGTTCAGGTAGGTTTGCGGAACCAGGTAGGTGCCACGTTCCTTCATCAGCCTGATCGACTCCTTGCTCAGGATCGAGCCGTGCTCGATCGAGGATACGCCGGCCCTGACGGCGGCGTTGATGCCCTCGGTCCCGTGCGCATGTGCGAGTACCCGCAAGCCCAGTTTGCTGGCCTCGCGGACGATCGCCTCGAGTTCCTCCTGCGAGTACTGCTGCGCGCCGACCGGTGCATTCTGCGAGAACGAGAACACGCCGCCGGTCGCGCATATCTTGATGTTCCTGACGCCATGCTTCGCCTGGTAGCGCACGGCCTTCATGACCTCGGCGACGCCGTCGGCGATGCCCTGTTGCGGCCCGAGTTCCTGGATTCCCGGCGCAAACCCGGTGATGTCGCAGTGGCCGCCGGTGATCGAGATGTAATGCCCGGACGGGAACACGTCGGGGCCGACGACGTCGCCACGGTCGATCGCCTTCATCAGGGCCACATCGGGGAAACCCGGTAGCGAGCCCGCATCGCGAATCGTCGTAAAGCCGGCCTCGAGCGTCTGCCGCGCAAACTTGGTTCCCAGGACCGCCCAGTCCGCCGCGGTTTCATAGACGGGCATCGTGACCCAGTGATCGCCCGTGAAATAGTCGCCGGTGATGTGCGTATGCATGTCGATCAGGCCGGGCAGCAGGGTCCGGTCGCCCAGCGCGATCACGGCAGCATCGGCGGGCACGGTGCCTGGGTTGACGGCGACGATGATGCCGTCCTCGACCACGACTGTGGCCGGACCCGTGATGCGTCCTGTACCTGCGTCGAACATCCGGTCGGCGGTAACGACCAGCGTCTCGGCAAACAATGCAGGTGAAAAGGCCAGGAGCAGCAGCCCGAGGATGCGGAGGGGTTTCATGGAGGGATTCGTGTTCATGTTGTCAGGGCGAGAAGAATAATGGATCGGAAATGTCGCTGCGAGGTATTGGCCGGACACATGTAGAGCGAGAGGTCAACTTTCACCGGTATTGGCCGTCGCCGGGAACGCCGATTCGACGTGCATTGAAAAGTTTTCGGGAGCCAACTTCGACGCGGTTTCATGTGCCCTGAGTTATGTCAAAAAATCCGCCCAAATAGACTTTCATTATGAATCCTTCTATATTCATCCCCACTCGAAGAAGAAAGAAACGCAAGTTGGAGTAAGGCTGTCATTGGCCTTTTGTCTGCAAAGCAAGTTTGCAGGCTTTGTCCCAAGAAACTACGAAACAACATTGTCGGGCATGAACGTCAACGCCACGCAACTGCGGGTATGCAGCAGCACCGCGGAGCTTCTGTGGCCCGGAGCCCGGCCGTGCTGGCGAACAAGCGAATCATCGCAATCAAATGGGGATCTCTAGTATGTGCAAAACAAAATTGAATGGCTCTGGCGAACAACGCCTGCTGGCGGCATTATCGGCTGTCTTGCTTTTGGTCAGCGGCCCGGCGTTTGCCCAGGCTCCTCCGGTCAACGACGATTGCACCACGGCCACCGTGATACCGTCGTCGGCGCCTTTTCCTCCGTTCACCGACATTGTCGATGCCACGGACGCAACGCTCGATCCGACGGATCCACTGCTGAGCTGCAACGCGGCTGGAAATGACGACGGCAGCCAGACGGTCTGGTACGTCTATACGCCCGATGCCAGCGGTTTTGTCGATTTCAATACTTTCGGCAGCACCGAAGCGGGCGGCGCTGAGCTGGACACGGCGCACGGTGTGTTCACCGGAAGCTGCGCCGCGCTGACCGAGGTCGCGTGCGTAGACCAGGACCTGACTGACAGCCTGGACGTGGAAGTCGAGGCGGGGACGACCTATTACGTCAAGGTTGGTCAGTTTGCCGGCGGCAACGATGCCGGAACCGTGGTGCTGAATGTCGCCGAGGGTGAAGCGCCGCTCGTGCCGGCCAGGTTGATCATCGAATCCTCCGAGAATGGTACTTCGGCACCTATCCGCGAAATCGTCGGTACGCTGGCGCCCGCCACGATTGCGGCGGCCCAATCCGGCAATGCGCTCGACGAACTTGCGGAAGTGCCGAACTTCATGGCGGCCGATGGCCGGGCTGCAAAAGCCGGTGAAGAAGTCGTGGGGTCGCAGGTTGCAGGCAGTGGCGAGGTCAAGTGGAACGGCCCGGCCGACCTTATCCGGGTCTTCGAAGGCGGCGAAAACGACGACAACTGGGATGTGCTGGGTACGTTCATTGCGCCCCCCGACACGGTCGGCGACGTTGGCAAGAACCACTACGTTCAAATGTTCAACCTCCTGACGCAGATCTTTGACAAGGAAGGCAATACCGTTCTCGGACCGTTTCCGACCAGCACCTTCTTCGCAGGCATGAGCGGAAATTGCGCCATCAGCGACGATGGCGACCCGATCGTCCTGTATGACGAAGAAACGGACCGCTGGCTGGTGTCACAGTTCCTCGCCAGTTTCCAGGACGGCCTGTGTATTGCCATATCTACCACGGGCGATCCGACCGGCAGCTACCACCAGTACGAGTTCGATTTCACGGGTATCGGCTTCCCCGACTATCCGAAGTACGGTTTCGCCACCGATGCCATCAGCGTCATGGTTAACCTCTTTGCACCCTTCCAGGGTTCGGCACTCGGCGCGATCGACAAGTCCGAGATGCTGGCGGGAGGACCTGCGACGATGGTGCTGTTCACCGGCGGCGCGAATGCCGAGCTCGTCTTCGGCTGGGTTCCCGGCGACAACGACGGACCGGTGTTTGACAATACGACGCCGACGTTCTTTACCGGACCCCCGTTCTTTGCCGACGTAATAATCGTCGGGGAAATCACACCGGACTGGGATACGCCGGAGAATACCGGCCTCGGCTTCTCGTTCGTCCCGGTATCGCCCTGGGACCGCACCCTTTGTGGCGCGCAACGCGGCGCGTGCATCGATCAACCCGGGTCTGGCACGGTTAACGGCGCGGTGCCTGGCATACCTGCCGGGTTGCAGGTGATTACGTTCCTGGAAGGCATCACGGACCGGCTGATGCATCGCGGGCAGATCCGCGACTTCGGCAAGCGCAAGGTGGCCATGCTCAGCCATACCGTCGACGCGGACGGCTCGGGTAAGGCCGGTGTGCGCTGGTACGAGCTCTGGAACCAGAAGGATCGTGGCTGGACGCTGAAGAAGGAAGAGACCTTCTCACCGGATGGTGATCACCGCTGGATGGGCAGCATCGCGATGACGGCCTCGGGCGACACCTGCCTGGGTTACAGCATCTCGAGCGCCACGAGGTACCCGAGCATCGGCATCACCGGACGGAAAGGCACGTCGAACCACATGAACATCAGGGAACTGATCGCGTTCGACGGCAATGCGGCCGGCAATGTTCAGCGGCTCACGGCCCGCTGGGGTGATTACAGCGCCATGTCCATCGACCCGGTCGATGACACGTGCTGGTATACCCAGGAGTATGCGAAGTTCGCTGAATCCATCTGGCCAACCTTCGGTGTGCCTTTTGGCGAGGTATTCGGCTGGGGAACCAAGGTGATCCAGTACGACACGAAGCGCGGCAATTAGTATTTCCTGATAGCGAACAAGCATCAGGTCTTGAAACCGGGAGGGCCTCATCGAGGCCCTCCTTTTTCAATCCGGTGGTGAACCGGAGGAACTTTGGCCGGGATTCGAAGACAGAATCGGTAGCGAAGTGCTTCAATAAAGGAATTTGCAGAGTCGACTATGAAAACCCTCCTTGCTTTGTTAGTTCTATCGGCATTCAGTGCGCCGCTGTTTGCCCAGCCCCCCGACGTGAAACAAACGCCCGACACGCTAACAATCAATGACCAGGACGAATTTCCCGAGCCACTGGAGGCGCCGCAGTCCTTCAGCCAGGCGGAGAAAGCGTTTATTCAAAGCGCCTACGCAGGAGAGCTGGAAGACGTCAAGGTCCTGGTGGCCAAGGGAGTGGATGTGAACCTGCGCGACCAGAAAATGCGCACACCGCTGATCCTCGCTGCCCACAACGGGCATACCGAGGTCGTCGAATACCTCGCTGGCGCGGGAGCCGACATAAATGCCCGTGACAGCGATGACAAGGCGGCGCTGCTGTATGCCAGCAAACGCTCATTCAACGAGACTGTGGCATTCCTGCTGGATAACGGCGCGGACGTCAATGCTCAGAGCAAGAAGAAGGGTATCACCGCTTTGATGCTTGCCGCGGTATCGGGCAATGAAGAGATGGTAAAAATGCTGCTCGAGCATGGGGCCGATGCCAGTCGCACCGATATATTTGGAAGAACAGCAAAGCTTCTGGCCCAGATGAAGGGCAACTCCGCTGTGGCCGATCTGTTGCCCGATCCGCCGGCTGAGGAAGGCGAGTCATAAAGACTGCTTCGGATCCTCGGTCATCGAAGGGCGCGATCCTCCCTACCGCTCTTCTGCAGGCTACTGGCTACAGTCTTGAGAGCTGGTTCTCTGCAAGGACTGTGATGTAGTTCACAAAAATCGCCCGTCCAGACGCGCACGATGCGCGTTAGATTACTCATTTCGCCAAGCGCTCTCGGCGGGTAACCGGGTACAGCGCCTGTCTGCGCAGGGAGGGGAGTCCCATGAAAGTCGGCATCCACAGTCTTACTGCACTCATGTGCACCATTCTCATCGCTGCATGCTCCGGGAGCGACGGCGGATCGGTCTCGCCGTTGCCGCCCTCATCGGGCATGGCGAAGATCGACGACGTAAATGCAGCGCCGATCGCCGGCCAGGTGGCCGACACTGTGTTGGCAAGCGACGGATTCGGCGACCTGGTCGACGGCAGAACCGGTCTCCAGGTAGCCAGGATGGACGACGGGTTGCAGAAGACGCGCGGCTACGCCGCGAGTGTGCCTATACCCGCAACGACGATTGCGTGTGACATCTCCGGCGAAGTTACCGTAAGCGGTAATGTCGCGGACCCGGCTACCCTGTCCGCCGGGGATAACCTCATGTTCCGGTTTTCCGATTGCGACGACGGCGAAGGCCAGGTTCTGAACGAGGCCTTCGAGTTCGGTGTCAATCGCTTTTCCGACGACTCAGCGCAAGGGCTCGTTGATCTCAATGCAACGCTAAATTTCGACGGCCTTGAGATCACGGAAGGACAGGACGTAACGTCCCTGGTTGGCGACGCGGAACTGAACCTCGATACCACGATGCCGCCGGTTACGCGAAGCTCGGTATCCGGAGCTTCACTTACAGTCAGCGAGAATACGGATACGGTGACGCTCACCCAGTTTCGCTCTGATTTCGCCTACGATGAGGGCGTCGCTCCACAGGCCTTTACTGTGGCGGCATCCGGCATGCTTGCAAGCACCCTATTCGAGGGCAGTGTAGATTACAGCACGCCGATTCCTTTCATGGGGTTTGCCGGTGAACACCCGTTTTCCGGTGAACTGCTGGTGAGGGGTGCCGACGGAGCATCGGTCAGGCTGATTGCACTCGACAACGTCAATGTTCGCCTGGAGATAGACCCTGGCGATGGTTCGGGCGTCATTACGCAGGACACGACCTGGGATGGGCTCTCCGTCGAAATGAGCGTCTCTTCCATTGCGACGGGAGTTTACGGGCAGGTACTCATGGGCCCAATCGTGCCTGGTCCGGAAACCCCCGGCCAGGTCAACGAAGCGCCCTTTAGCGCACTGTTCAGCGTCTTGCGCAACGATGGCAGCATAGCGGGGCGTTTCCAGTCCGATGACGACGGGCAATTCGAGATCGATCTGCGCCCGGGAGATTACACAGTTGTGCCCGATGCATCGGCGCCATTTCCGAACCCCGAGGGGCAGACCAGGTCGGTCACTGTGCCCGAGCAAGGATATGCCGAGGTCATTCTCAGGTTTGACACCGGTATAAGGTGAAGACGGAAGTTCGGGCTACCTGCTACCAGCGTGCGCGCGTGCCCCGGACGTCTACGTGGATGAAAGGTCCGTGCGCAGACGTGCTGCCGTAAACGCCCAGGCCGCCGGTCCTCGGCCCGAATGCGCCCTTGCGGGACATCTCGTCGACAAAACCTGCAAACCACTTCGCGTCGTTGCGATCGATACGGCCATCTCCGTTCATGTCGTCCATGCGACCGTCGCGCGGATCGTCGTCGACGTAGATATCCGCCGCGCCGCCCCAGACATGACGGCTGTACTGCACGTTGCCGATGGAACGGTTGTAAAACGGCGTGCGGTAGCCGCTCATGATCACCAGCCGGTCAGCGGGGTGCCCCGCGTTGTTGAGACTCGCAAGAATATTCTCCAGCTTGAGCAAGAGCGAAGAACGCAGCACAAGGTATTTGGGGTAGCCCGACCGCTGTTTCGAGACGAATTCGCCGAGCGTGAAGTTCGGCGATACGCGTAACGCAGCCGTTTCCTCGGTCACTTCGACGAAACCCTGGGGCGGCAGGTAGATATCGAGGCCGCGAAGCGGCTCTTGCGGATAGCCCCCGATCCGGTAGCCGTTGAGCCGGCCGTCCTTCCCGACCTTGTTCGCTGGCACCATCGTGAAGACATGGATGCGGCAAACTTCCCCGGTTACGTCATTGCGGAGTTCGAGTACGGATAAGCCCGGCTTACCCGGCGCCACCAGTTCGGGATCACCGGGCTGCACCTTGCGGCCGTCGAAGGTTATCGTCGCGCCGCCGCTCGAATCCACGAAACCGGCTGATATCGCGGAGCCCGGCATGACGAAGATCGCGAACACCGGGTACGGGATGACATGCCCGTTGATCATCACGGGGTCATCGAGCCGGGTGGAATCCCAGGCCGCAGACAGCTGCGGCAACAGGCAGGCGCCGAGGAGCAGGGCGCGCAAGACAAAGCGGTTCATGATTGGTTGCCTCTCAGTGCGTCGACCAGCAGCTTGTCGCGCCCGTAGATATCGCGTCGCAGCGCTACGTCGCCATCGTCGGTTACGAAAGCGGTGAAGTAGACGAGATAAACGGGAACCGGCTCCTTCAGGTAGACGGTCCTCGTTTCGCCCGAGGCCAGCAGCGCGCCGAGCTGGCCGGACTGCGGGTTGCTCTCGCGCGACAGCAACCAGGAGGCCAGGTCTCGCGGCCGCTCGAGGCGCACACACCCCGAGCTGAACGAGCGTTCCTGCTTGCCGAACAGCTCGCGGCTCGGCGTGTCGTGCAGGTAGACCGAGTGCGGGTTCGGCAGCATGAACTTCATTTGCCCGAGCGCGTTGTTCTCGCCGGGGCGCTGTCGCAGCAGGTAGTTGAAGTTGCGTTTCGTCACGCCGGACCAGTCGATGGTATCCACCGGTACGAAGACGTCGCTCCCCTGCGGCTTCGCCTCGAATCCTTTGCTCGCCTCGGCCGCCGCGTCTGCTTTCAACAGCGGCAGTTTGTCCTGGGTGGCGATGCTGTATGGCACGTTCCAGTAGGGATTGAACACGATGTACTTGACCGTCTCCGTGAACACCGGGGTACGGCGGTAGGGTTTGCCGACGATGACGTTCATGGCGAGCGCCGTCTCGCCCTTGTCGACAACCCGCAGCGTGTAAGCCGCGATGTTGACGCGAATGTAGGTCTCCGGCGTCTGCCGGGGCAGCCAGCGCCAGCGTTCCAGGTTGGCGTCGATCCGGTCGATCCAGGACACGCGTGTCGCGTTCAGGGCCTCGAGCGTGTTGTCGCCGATCATGCCGTCGGGTTCCAGTCCGGCGGCACGCTGGAAGGCGACCACTTCGCGACGCAGGTCGTCATCGTAGACCGGCGTGTAGTCGCCCGGTCCCATCAGGCGCTGCTTCAGCAGAACGATCCGTTCGTCGCTCTGGCCGGGCTTCAACAGGCGGCCCGTCGCGACCTGCACGGTGAACTCGTCACCGGATGCGGCAATCTCGGCACGGCGATGCACGAGTTTCGCGTACTCCTCGTCAGTCGGCCACAGCGCGGCCAGCGCCTTGCTCACGTTGCGTTTCGCGTTCGCCGTATCGGCGAGGAATTCAACGGCATCGATCTCCGCCTGCGGCACCTGCCACTCGGCATCGAGATTGGGTGGAAACACCGCGCCGCGTCCGCGGTGCAGCGCCTGGCTGAGGAAGGCATCGGTCAGCAGCAACTCCAGGGCGAGTCTCGTCGTGTCGTCACGTGCCTGCAGTAACTGCTCGATAGCCGAGCGGTGATAGCGCTCGGCCGAAAAACCGTGCGCGACCGATTCGCTGATCGCCGAAAGAAGATTCTTCGCCTCTTTTTTCAGCGGACCGCCATCCAGCCAGACAGGCGTGCTGTTGCGGGATCTGTAGAAGTGCGCCAGCAGTTCCGGTTCGTTGAGGGTCTCGCCCGCGATCGCAGGCACGTCGCCGGCATCGAGGCCTTCAAGGTAGCTTCGAAGTCGTTCGGATGCATCGGGCGCAGCGGCCAGGGCAAAGGCAGGAAGCGTGACGAGCAAAAAACCGGCTATGGCAGTTCGCATGGGGTTTGAATGGTGCCCGGGGCGGGAAAGTTCGCAGACTATAGTCGAAGTCCGTGATGTGCGCATTGTGCCCGGTTCACGCGACCGGGCCGGGCGACTCTGTAACGATTGGCCGGCGTCTCGCGGCTGCAACGAAAAAGGGCCCGGCACAGGCCGGGCCCTTGTTGCGACTGTCAAGCGTCGACGCTTACATGCCGTTCGCTTTCACGTCCCACATGTAGTCTTCGTGTGCGTTGCAGATCTGCGTAAACGTGTCACCGAGCGGGTTGTCGGTAAGCGCCGTGTTGAGCTTCGAGCGCGCCGCCATGAGCGATTTCATGTCCTTCGCCGTCATTGTCGCGACGCGCCGGACGTGGCCACCAACGATGTGCTCGAGGTATCCCCAGGATGTCAGCGAGCCGTCGGCGACCAGCTTGTCATAGGCAGGCGCGAAGACCTGCGTGACGAGCGCGTCGGCCTGCGCCTCACGACTGTCGCAGACGTAGTACGTCGAAAAGACGGCCTTGCCGGGCTCACTGGTCCCCGTTGTGCCGGCTACGCGCCTCCAGATGTAGTCCTCGTGCTTGTTGCAGATCTTGCCGGCTTCCATGGACATCTTTTCGTTCTTTGCGTCGATCTGGCCGCCGATCTTTTCCTGCGCGTCGAGCAATGCGTCAATCGAGCCCCCCACGTAGAACATTCCGCGACGCCACTTGCCGCCCGTGTGGTGTGCGTAATAGCTGTAGTTCATGATCGTGCCGTCGGCAACGGCCGCATCGTAGATCGGCTTGTCGAGTTTTTCGAAGATCTCGTCCACACGATCCTGTTGCGTCAGATCGCAGACACTGTAGGTTCCGTAGACGAAGACTTCCGCGGGCTCATCGGCTGCCTGCGCGGTGGCGGCAATAGTCAGGAACAGGCAAACCTGGAGCAAAGCAGCTCCTTTGAATATCTTTCTCATTGTTATCTCCCCTATGCCGGGCTTATGGCTGGCCCGGTTGCAGTGACGGGAGTATAGACTGTTCCGGTGGATGCCGAGCAGATATCGGTGGTGTGCGGGAGATAGCGGACCAGATCGTCCTCGTCCGTCTGAGCGTCTCGGCGCAGACTGTTGCGGTATCATTCGGTGCGAAACGCGAGGTTGAAAGATTGAAGCAGGACTATCTTCAGATGCGGGTGCTGGAGCTCGCGCCCCAGGTTTACGCATCCGGCCAGTTGTTCGAATCCGACCTGCGGCTGCTCGCCAACCAGGGGGTCCGCAGTATCGTCAATACCCGGCCGGACAACGAGGCGCCGGGCCAGTCTTCGTCGGCGGATCTGGCGAAGGCCGCGGAGGAGTTCGGGATAACCGTGGTGCACTTCCCGGCCGAACCCGGCTCGATAACCCCGGAAGTCGCGGAGTCCTTCATGAAGACCTGCGAAGCACTCGATCGGCCGCTCATGATCTGCGGCCGATCGGGCGGGCAGTCGACGAGAATCTGGGAGACCGCCGAGTCTCATTGCGACTGAGCGGATACATTCCCCGCGTGGCACTCACCGACGATCTCTTTGAGAAGCTGACGAATGAGGAAGATGCGCGGCTTTGTCGCGACATCGACGATCGCGCGTGCCGCGAAAAGCCGGCAGCCGAAGCTGCCGGCCGGTTCTGTCAATTTACGCGGCTACCTTGATCCGGCGAGGCATGGCTTTCGCCTGCTTCGGGATCAGGATCTCCAGTACGCCATTGCGTCCGGTGGCCCTGACCTTCTCGGCGTCGACCGATTCGGGGAGGATGAAGCGCCGGTAGAAACGCCCGGTGCCTCGCTCCGAGCGGCGCCGCACGACACTCTCGTCGGCTTTCTCCGCCTGCACGAAGCGTTCGCCCGTGATGGTCAGTACGCCTGCCTCGAGCGTGATGTCGACGTCCTTCGGGTCGACGCCGGGCAGATCGACGTAAAGCTGGAACTTGTCGTCGAGCTCATTGATGTCGACGCTCGGGACCCAGTCCGCGGTGACGGAGCTGGAGTCGTTGGTCGACCAGCCGGAGAACAGCCGATTGATGTCGTCCTGGAGCTGGCGGGCGCTGAACAGTGGATCGTAATTGACTAATGACATTGCTTTGCCTCCACGGGTGTAAATTGTTGAAAACACGGCAAGTAATTGCCAATCGTTTCCCAGGTGAGGTCGTCTGAAATGATTTCAAGGGGGCGTTGATTCCGCGCCCGGCGCACCCAGATCACAGCCATGCGCTACAAGGACTATTACGCCGTGATGGGCGTCGAACGGGACGCCTCGCAGGACGAGATCAAGCGGGCCTACCGCAAGCTCGCGCGCAAGTACCACCCGGACGTGAGCAAGGAGCCGGACGCGGAGGCGCGCTTCAAGGAGCTCGGCGAGGCCTACGAGGTCCTGAAGGATCCCGAGAAACGCGCCGCTTATGATGGCCTCGGCACGAAATGGCAGGCGGGCCAGGACTTCCGTCCGCCCCCGGACTGGAACGAGGGATTCGAATTCCACGGCGGCGGCTTCACGGGGGCCTCGCCCGAGCAGTTCAGCGATTTCTTCGACAGCCTGTTCGGCCGCACCGCACCGGGTGGCGGCTTCGCCGGTACGAGCCGACGGGAGTTCCACGCGCGCGGTGAAGATACCTACGCGAAGATCCTCATCGATCTCGAGGATGCGTATTCCGGCAGGACCCGCCCGGTTACGCTCGAGCACACCGAGGCCGGCCCCGGCGGCCGGCCGTCGGTCAAGACGCGCACCCTGAACGTGACCATTCCCAAAGGGGTACGGCAGGGCCAGCACATCCGCCTGGCCGGGCAGGGCAGCCCGGGAATCGGGCGGGGTGGTCGTGGCGATCTCTTCCTGGAAGTCGAGTTCCGTCCGCACCGCTTCTACCGGGTGGACGGCACGGACGTGTTCGTCGATCTCCCGGTCGCGCCGTGGGAGGCCGCGCTGGGCGCGACCGTGAAGGCGCCGACGCCGTCGGGTTACGTCGACCTCAGGATACCGCCCAACTCTTCGAACGGCCGCAAGCTGCGCCTGAAAGACAGGGGCATACCGGCGAGACAGCCGGGTGATCTATTCGTCGTTCTGAACGTAGCGCTGCCGAAAGCGGACAGCGAAGCGGCGAAGAACGCGTACACGGAATTCGCGCGCGCCTTCGACTTCGATCCGCGCGCCGGCATCGGGTTGTGAACGATGGCGAGCAGCGACACAAACAAGACGGTCCTGGTCGGCACCATCCTCGAGGAAGAGGTCGTGCTGAGTCTCGGTGAGCTGTGCCGTGCCTCCCGCCTGTCGGCCGAGCGCGTCATCGAGCTCGCCGAAGAAGGCGTCGTGGAGCCCATCGGCAGGAGTCCCGAGCGCTGGCAATTCCGCGGCGTGAGCCTGCGGCGCATTCGTTGTGCCGAGCGCCTGAAAGAAGATCTCGGCGTCAATACGGCAGGCGTCGCGCTCGTTCTCGATCTCCTCGAGGAACTCGAGGAGCTGCGCACCCGGCTGGGACGGTTCGACTCCTAGCGGGCGGCGGCGACCGCGAGTGGAGTCGCCCTCTTGAACAGCTTGTCGACGCTCCTGGTGTCGAGCACTTCGGCGGTCAGTGCAACAGGCTCGCCATGCGGCTGCGATAGCGGCTTACGCGCGGGTCGTCGCCGAGCAACTCGAACACTTTGAGCAGCGTGAGTCGGCCGGCGTCGTCGCCGTAACTGCGGTCCTTCTTCATCAGTTCGAGCAGGAGGTCCATGGCCCTGTCGTAGTCTCGTTCGACCACCTTGCGCAGCGCGAGTTGGTGTAGCGCTTCCGGGTCGCCGGGTTCGGTTGCCAGCCTCGCCTCGAGTTCGGCTTCGGCGGGGACCCCGGCCACCTGGCCCGCGAAGAACAGGTGGCTGCGCAGGGACGCGGCTTCCGGCTGGTCGCGCACGTCCGCTGGCAGGCTGTCCAGGGTGGCCTCGGCGGCAGCCGTGTCGCCGTTGGCCGCCTGCGCCTGGGCCAGGGCCAGCGCAACCCGCGGACTGTCCGGGTCGGCCTCGCGCGCTTCCTCGAGCAACAGCACGGCGCCGGCCGCGTTGCCGGTACGCAGCTGTTCCAGGGCCTGTGCCACCTGGGTGTCCGACTCACGCGGCACGTGGCGGTCGATGAACTCACGGACCGCGCGCTCCGGCAGCGCGCCGAGGAACTCGTCCACGGGCTGGCCGTTGCGAAACAGCTTGACGTTGGGAATGCTGCGGATGCCGAACTGCGCGGCTATCTCCTGTTCCTGCTCGGTGTTCAGTTTGCCCAGCAGGAACTTGCCCTGGTATTCCTCGGCAAGCCGCGCGAGCACCGGCATCAGCACCTGGCATGGCTGGCACCAGCTTGCCCAGAAGTCGATGAGCACCGGGATCTTGAACGAGGCCTCCATGACCTGCGCGTAGTTCTCCCGGGTGACGTCGATGATGTAAGGCGATTCGGCCATGTCTACTCCCAGTCAGGCAGAGCATTGCTGCTACGGCACGAGGTGGGGGATCCTGGCTGCATTGCAATGCCCGCCCTCCCCGAATGCGCGGGGGGGAGGGCAGGCTCCACCTCACCGGGGCCGTGCTACTCCTCCGGGGAGTCTCCTGCGAGCGCCGCGTCGAGCATCTCGACCAGCTGGTCACGGCTGTAGCGGTGCGGGCCCCAGGTGTTCAGCTGCACAAGTTCGTTGATCTGAGTGCGGATCGTCCACTCCTGTTCCTGTTCATTCGGGACGACCATGTAGCGGCGCAGCGGCTTGTCGTCGAACAGGGCGTGCATGAATGCCTCCGAGACCTCGTCGGGCTCCTTGTAGGAGAGCTCACGTTCGGTCGTCGCTTCGTAGGCTTTCTGCATTTCGTCCGTTATCTCGCCGCCCTGTGCCTCGGTCTTCTCGAGCCGTCGCTCGACACTGCTGCGACGAATTCGCGACTTGTAGTTGCCGGGCTCGACGACACTGACCGTGACGCCAAGCGGTTCCATCTCCGTGGCAAAGGAATCCGTGAACGCCTCGATCCAGTGCTTGCTGCCGCTGTAGGCGCTGAAGCCAGGGAACGCAGAAAGGGTGCCTGCAATCGAGCCCGTCGTCACGATGCGGCCTTTCGATTCGATGATCATCGGCGCGAACGCCTTTGTCGTGCGGTAGACGCCTTCGACATTCACCCGGTACACGAACGTCTGGTCTTCGACCGGCGTTTCCACCACCGTGCCGCCACCGCCGACACCGGCGTTGTTAACGAGCGCATACAACCCCGTGCCTTTCTTCTTGATCATTTCGACCGCTGCGTCGACCTGGTCCTGCTTCGTCACGTCGAGCTTTACCGCCGTGACATTGTCGATGGCATCCAACTCGGCCAGGTCCGCATCTTTACGTGCGCCGGCGTAGACGTGATAGCCGTTCTCGGCCAGCGTCTCAGTGAGATGGCGGCCGATGCCCGTGCTTGCGCCCGTTACCAGTATCGACTTCGTGTCGCCGGCAGCAGATGCGTGCGGTGCTGCGAAGACAATGACCGCGGCAACGGCAATCTGGAAAAGCTTGTTCATGGAATTCCCCTGTATTGTTGAGCGCGCTGACACTACCACAAGCGCGCATAACAGGGGCCGGTGAATGTGCAGCGCCGGTTACTCCTCGGAGATCTTCGCTTCCTTGCGGTCGATCAACGCGGTGAGCCGTTCGACTTTCTTTTGCAGCGACTCGATTTCGGCAGCGGCGGCTGCGGCCGCGTCCGGTTTCGCCTTGTCGGCGGCGATTTCCTTGCAGACCTTGATCCGCTCCTGGGCCACCTGCAGCTTCTCGCGGAGCCTGGTGACGGACTCGGCTTCCTCGGCCTTGTCGAAAACCAGCGCGTCGGTGGATGCGACGGTATCGACGGGCTCCGCCACTGCCTCGACCTCCGGGACGAAGCGCTCGTCTGGCCTGGAAATTTCGCGTGTTCATGAAGTTCGGCGAGACGATCTCGATGTCCGCGGCATGCAGGGCGTCCATCGTGCGTGCGCGAAGTTCGCGCCGCTTGTCGAGCAGGCGGTTTACTTCGGTGAGCAGGCCGGAGACCCGATACGTCACCGAGAAGTCGCCGAGTTCGCGGATCTGCACGAAGGGCGACTCGAGGCCGGTGTCTGTCGCTGCCGCGAGCAGCAGCCTCTCGATCTCGTGGCGCGACACGTCGTAGCCGAGTGATAGCTCGACGTACAAGAGCGTGCCCGAGGTCCGCATCACCCGCACCGGGTGGGTCACGAGGTAGAGGTTGGGCAGTGTCGTCAGGTCGCGCTCTTCGGTCTGTATCTCCGTATGCAACAGGTCCATCGTCGTGATGCGCCCGAAATGATCGCCGACGGTGATGTAGTAGCCGGGCCGGCAGCTCTTGATGGTCTTCAGCATGATGCCGGCCATGACGTTGCCGACGAGCGTCGTGGACGACAGCGCAATGGTGGCGCTGAGTACGATGCCGTAGAGGCTGAGCAGCTGCCCACGCAGCCCGCTGTCGAGGGGCAGGAAAAGGATCAGCATCAGGACGATCGCGAGGACACCGCCAAGCTGGATCAACTGCCGGCGGAAATCGAGATGGGGCTTGCCCTCGAAGTGCTTGACGAGGCGGTTGTTGGCGAAACGCGCGACCAGCGCGATAACGACGATGGTGGCAACCGCCTGCAGGATGATTATTACGTAGTCCATTGCGCCCTCGATTGTTTACGCCGGTCAAACGATCACTGGTAGGTCCGGCCACGATGCCGCAGCCAGCCGTCGGGATGGCGCCGCTGCGGGTCGTGATGCGTCCAGTGGATCACGCCGCCCTTCTCATTGGCCGCGAATTCGCCGTAGAACTCCACGGTGTCGCCTTCGCGGATTCCGCTGACGCGCGGCGCCAGGTCGATGTTGTGCGCGATGAGCAGCGTCCTGCCGCCCGCGACCCGCAGAATGAAACGCTGGTGTCGGCTGCCGTCATTGTCGTCCGACAGGATGCGCACCACGGTTCCGGAGCCGCGAACCTGCTGACCGTCGCGATACTCGCGGCTGGTCTCTGCCGAAACGGAAACGGCCGGCGTCGTTTCCGGAGGTCGTTGCTCCAGTGAGCCGCCGAACTCCTGGTAGAGGTAGACAGCCGCGAAAACGACGAGAACCGGGAGGATACGTTTCATGAAATCGAAGCCAGCGGACCAGGCGAAGACCCTGTCACAACACCCGGGTGCTTACAAGAGCGTGCCATCGATCTCTTCCAAACGTCGCGCCATGCCGCCTACAATGCGGCAAACCAGTCCTGGGGGTGCCAGTGGATCACTACGGCTTGCTGAGTCTTCTGCCGACCGTGTTCGTCATCACGACCGCGGTGATCACCCACCGTCCTGTCGCGGCGCTCCTGACCGGCGTGGTCATCGGCATACTGCTGCTCGACCCGGGCACAGCCGTGAATACGTTCTCGGAAATCATGCTCGAGGTGATGCAGGACGAGACCATCGGCTGGGTCATCATGGTCTGCGGGCTCATGGGCAGCCTGATCTACATCCTGATCAAGACGGGCGGCGCCTCCGCCTTCGCGCGCAAGATGGCGCAGCATGCGAATACGCGCAACAAGTCCATGCTCGTCACCTGGTTCCTCGGCATGGTGCTGTTCATCGACGATTACCTGAATGCCATCGCGATCGGCAACTCCATGAAGAAGGTTACCGACAAGTTCAAGGTGTCGCGCGCGATGCTGTCCTACGTCGTCGACTCGACCGCGGCGCCGACCTGCGTGCTGGTGCCGATCTCCACCTGGGCCGTGTTCTTCGCCGCCGTTCTCGAGACGACGGGTGCCGCTGCCGTCGGCGAGGGCATGAGGATGTACATCGCCGGGATCCCGTTCATGTTCTACCCGATCATCGCGCTGCTGCTGGTGCCGCTGGTGGCGACGGGGCGGTTTCCGCTCATCGGTCACATGCGGGCCGCCGAGGAACTCGCGCAGCGGGGTATCGTTGCGATGGAGCCGGTGGACCAGATCCAGGTCGTTGACGGCCCGGTCGATAAGAACGGGCAACCGCGCAGCAACATCTGGGTGTTCCTCGTGCCGCTGCTGGCGCTGATCGGTTTCTCCTGGTACTTCGATATCGACTTGCTGCGCGGCATCATCGCGACGCTCGCGCTGACCATTCCGCTGGCCGTGGCGATGAAGTTGCTGGGCGCATACGAGGCCCTCGACGCGGTACTCGACGGCTTCAAGATCATGATTCCGCCGCTCGCGATCGTCGTCGTGGCGTTCATGTTCAAGACCGTAAACGACCAGCTCGGTTTGCCGCAGTACGTTATCGAGTCGGTGCAGCCGCTGATGTCGCCGCTTCTCTACCCGGTGATCGTGTTCCTGACGATGGCGCTGGTGTCTTTCGCGACCGGCTCGTCCTGGGGCGTTTTCGCAATCGCCATCCCGATCGTGATGCCGCTCGGCGCGGCGATGGACGTGCCGACGGCACTGACGATCGGTGCGTTGTTGTCGGCGAGCTCGTTCGGCAGCCATGCCTGCTTCTACGGCGACGCGACCGTGCTCTCGGCCCAGAGCAGCGGGGTCAGCGTCATGGAGCACGCGCTGACGCAGTTGCCGTATGCGCTGATCGCCGCGACCGCCGCCTCGATCATGTACGTGGGCTACGCTTTCTTCACACTCTGAGGCGCAGCTACCGTCAGCCCCGCGAGACCGGCGCCTATGACTGCAATCGATGCCATGTCAGGTCGTCACGTATCAACTGCCGGCCGCCCGGAACCCGAACTCCTGCTGAAGGGTTTGCAGGAGTTGCCGCCCGTCATCCTCGGGCATCGGCGTGAGAGGTGGCCGCACGTTCGCCCAGCGCGTGTCGCCTGTTAGCAGTGCGAGCAGACGCTTTTGTGCAGGAATCGGTGCGTAGTCCTGCAGCAGCAGGCGGAAGCGCTTCACGTCCTGTCGCAGTTCGCGCACGCGTGCGGAATCGCCTTCGAAGTGAGCGTCGATCAGTTTCGCGATGGCGCCGGCGTTGAGGTTCGCCGTTGCGGAGATGCAGCCGGGTGCACCCAGTTCGAGCGCCTCGACAAGCGGCAGCTCCGAGCCGGGATAGACGATCAGCCCGTCGATGCCGAGCAAAGCGCGGGTGTTGTCCCATTCGCCGGAGCTGTCCTTGATGCCGACGATCTGCTCCGGGAATTCCGCATGCAGCCGTGCCGCGAGCGTTACCGGGATGCCCACAATCGCGATCGGCGGGATATGGTAGAGGAACAGGCGGGCGTCATCACCGATTGTCCGGATCAATTGTACGAAATGCCGGTACAGGCCCTCTTCGCCCACCCCCTTGTAGTAAAACGGCGGCAACGTCATCACGCCGGCACACCCTGAATCGAGGCAGGCGCGGGAGAGGCGCGCGGTATCCGCGACGTTCGATAGCCCGGTGCCCGGGATCATCAGCGCCGGGTCTATGCCGGCCTCGACGAGTGCACGGACGGCGGCAATGCGTTCGTCGATGCCGACCGACAGCGCCTCGCCCGTGGTGCCGAAAGGCACAAGCCCGGCGCAACCGTCGTCGAGCAGGTGTTTCGCGTGCGCGACGTAGAGATCCGTCGCGACAGTCATGTCGTCGTTGAAGGGCGTGAGCAGCGGAGCGAGCACGCCGCGAATCGGGGAATACGTCATTCGTTCAGGCCGATGAGTTCGAGCACCTTGAAGGGTAGTAGGGATTCTACCGCGATTCATGCCATCTGCATTCGTCTACCGCGCGTGCTAGATTCGCAGCATAACAACAAGCCAGAGACCGTCCATGCAGAGATTCCTCGTCACGTTGCTACTGTTGATCGCAGTCCATGCGAATGCGCAGGGTTCAGTCGATGCAGAAGCGGATGCCGCAGATCTCTACACACAGGACAGCTATCGTATCGATGTGCTCGTGTGTCCTTTCAAAGGGCGAATCGAGTACGAGCCTGGCGAGATCGAGTGCGGACTGCTGCAGGTACCGGAGAATCGCGAAGCCCCGAACTCCCGGCTGATCGAGTTGCACTTCATCAAGCTGAATTCGACCTGGGATGAAGACGAGGACAATGAGGACGACGAGGAAGACGCGGGGCTCGAGCCCGGCGAGCGCGACGACCCGGTTATCTACCTGACCGGCGGACCGGGCGCTGCCGCCGAGTACTACGTCGAGCGCTTCAAGGATCACCGCATTCTCAGGCACCGTGATCTCTATATCCTCGAGCAGCGCGGCATTGCCAATTCCGGCGATTTCTGTGAGACCTACTTCACGCGCAACCCCGCGGTGGGCAACGTGGACTCGCTCGACAAGAGCGCCGCTGCGGCGCGCATCGCGGCCGAGGAGTGCGCACGCAACGCGATGGCGGCCGGAGTCGACATTACCGCCTACAACACGCTCGAGAATGCGCGCGATGTGAAGGCCCTGCGCATCGCGCTCGGCTTCGAGAAGTGGAATGTGTGGGGCATCTCCTACGGCACGCTACTGGGGCAGGCATACATCAAGGAGGATCCGGAGGGCATCCTGGCGGTGGTGCTCGATGCGATCGTGCCGCTCGATGCGCGAGCCGATGTGCTGTCCTGGCGCTTCGTCAACTGGTACGACCGCGACCTCCGTATGCTCGACGAGCTCTGCGAGGCGGACGAGGCCTGCGCGAACCGATATCCGGACCTCGGCCAGCGCGTGCGTGACGCGGCACTCGCCACCAGGGACGATCCCATCGTCGTGGATGTAAAGGACATCGAGACCTACCCGACGGGCAAGGCGTACTTCCTGAGCGACGTCGCCACGTACCTGCCGTTCACGCTGTTTTACGAGCAGTCGAATTACCCGGCGCTGCCGGCGATCATTCATGCCTGGACGGACGCCGTCGAGAACAGGGACGAAGCGATATTCAAGGCGATTGCCGCGGCCGGAACCGGCTGGTTCTCCGGAATCAGCCAGGGCATGTACGACGCAATCATGTGCAACGATGGCTACCGGGAGGCCGCGATCGCCTCGACCGAGGTGGACCGGGCGGAATTCCCGATCCTCACCAACGCCATTTCGGCGGAAGGTGACGCGGAGGCATGGGCGCAAATGTGTGTCGAGCTCGGCGCGCCGCCATTACCGATGGAAGATTTCGTGGCCGTGCAAACAGACATACCGACCCTGCTGATCGAGGGCGACATGGACCCGATTACGCCGCCGCCCCTTGCGCACCTGATCGCGCCGGGTTTCAGCAACGGTACCTACGTCGAGTTTCCGTACGCCGGGCACGGGCCATCGAGGTCGGTCGAGTGCGCCGGTGATCTGCTGAACAAGTTCTATGACAATCCGATGGCTGAGCCCGATCTGAGCTGCGTCGACGAAATGGAGGCGCCGGAGTTCCTCGGCGCCCTGTACCGTACGTCGGCCATGCCAAGATTTGCCGTGCTGGCGGCGGAGCAGAAGGAAGACCTGCCCAAAGTGGCGTCCTGGGGCGGCACCAGCGCGCTGGGCGTCGTCGTCGGTTTCCTCGTGCTGACCTTCGCACCCCTCGTGCGGCGCGTCGAAAAGCGCCAGCCGGCGCCTGCAGAAGGTGCGCGCATGGCGACCTGGGCCGCCTCGGTCTTCGGCACTGCGTCGCTCGCCATTTTCGCGGCTGCAGGGTTCGTCAGCTACGAGCTGTCGGAGATATTGCTGATCTTCGGCATGGTCGGCTGGGGAGTGCTCGGCGCATGGGCGGGCGTGCTCGCCGGGCTTGCAGGCCTGGTTGCGCTGGCGCTGACCGTGCGGGCGCGGCGGCGCGCCGCACTGCCCGTCGGGACGCTCGTCGGCTTCGTTATCACGGGCCTTGCCGCCGTGAGCCTGAGCGTCTTCCTGCTGGTCTGGGGCCTGGGGCCATGACGGCACCCGGCAACGTGTCCGATCGACCGGCCACTGCTGGCCGGCGGCGCGGCTGAACCTGCCGGAGTCACCTTGACCCGCACGCAATCCCGTATAATTCGCCGATCAGCCAGCAGGGAATCGATTTGAACAAGCTGTTTGAAGAGCTGAAGCGGCGCAACGTCATACGCGTGGGTATCGCGTATCTCGTCGCGGCCTGGGTGGTGCTACAGATTGCCGATCTCGTTCTCGAGAACATCGGCGCGCCCGACTGGGTCATGCAGGTCATCATGCTGGTGGCTGCACTGGGTTTCCCCCTGGTGCTGCTGGTTTCATGGGCGTTCGAACTGACGCCGGAGGGCATCAAGCGCGAGAATGACGTTGATCGGGATGAATCCATTACCCGGCAAACGGCGCACAAACTGGACAGGATGACAGTCGGCCTGTTGTTCGTCGTCGTGCTTATGGTCGCGGCCGAGCGCCTGATACCCGCGGCCGATACTCCTGAGCCGGCGGCGGCTCCGGCAGAGACCGCGGTTGCCGAGAAGTCCATTGCGGTGCTGGCATTCGAGGACCTCTCGCCAGGCGGCGACCAGGCGTATTTCGCAGAGGGCATTTCCGAGGAACTGCTCAACGTGCTCGCGCAAATACCCGACCTCAAGGTGGCAGGCCGCACGTCCTCGTTTGCGTTCAAGGGCCAGAAACGCGACATCCGGGAGATCGGCGAGATTCTCGAGGTTGCGCATATCCTCGAGGGTTCGGTTCGAACCTCGGGCGATCGTATTCGCGTCACCGCGCAGCTCGTCAAGGCGGAAGACGGCTTCCACCTGTTCTCCAAGAACTACGACAGGAAGCTGACGGACATCTTCGAGGTCCAGGACGACATCGCCCGCGAGATCACGATGGCCCTGCGGTCGGCGATCCTCGGCGAGCAGCCGGTCGAGACATCCACGCACACGTCGGTCGAGGCCTATGAGAAATACCTGCAAGGCCGGCAATGGATACACACCCGCGATCGCCGCCTGATGGAGGAGGCATCCGTCCTGCTCGACGACGCACTGGACATCGATCCGAACTACGCGCCGGCCCTGGCGCAAAAAGCGCTTGCAATGCAGCTGCTGTCGAATGCCGACGGGGCGTATGGCGACATACCGCTCGACGTAGCGCTTCGTGAAAGCCGGCCGTTGCTCGACCGGGCGCTTGAACTGAATCCGGACCTCGCCGAGGCGTACGCGGTCCTGGGCCTCTGGTATTCGAACGGCAGCCGGTCCAGCAGCGATCAGGCGATTGCGAGCCTGCGCAAGTCACTCTCGATCAATCCGAACAATGTCAACGCCAACAACTGGCTCGCAAGCGAGCTGGCGGGTGCGGAGAACTTCAACGAGTCCCTGCGCCTGTACGAAGCGGTGGTCGAGAGAGACCCGCTTTATGCGCCGGCCTTCAACAACGTCATCTTTTACTACATGCAGGTACGCAGCATGGACCGGGCCGAGGCTCTCGTGCGCCGGGTCGAGCGAATCACCGGTGAGTCGCCGAACGTCCTGTTCGCGCGGGGTGCGCTGTCCCTCGCCAACGGGCAGCTGGCTGCTGCAGTCAAGCAACTGGAACGTGCGCACAGCTTCAATACGAGCGCGAGCGTGGTGCAGCTCTGGTACGGCACCGCGCTGTTCAATCTCGGCGACTTCGATTCTGCGGCCGAGGTCCATAGAAATACCAACAAGCTGCTGCCACTGGAGCTGGCAGGCCGATACGCCGAAGCGGAGGAGCTCTTCGAGTCCCTGGGAGGGCTGATATACGACGAAGGCACGCTGCGCGGCATCGGCGACTGGATGCTGATGCGTGACCGGCCGGACGAACTGATCATGTTTCTCGAGGAGCTTGCCGGTGACGGCAACGACTGGATCGCCGAGCAGCCGCGGCCGGACCAGCTGTGGGGTGCGGTTCACATGACGAATATCGTCTACGCCTTGCAGGCAACGAATCGCACCGAGGAAGCGGAGCGCGTGCTGGCCGCAACGCGGGAGATCCTGGACAGCCAGGCCGACCACGGTGCGAACAACATGTTCTTCTGGTTGAACGAGGCCGAATATGCCGCCCTGGTCGGAGACGTCGAGGCGATGCTCAGCAGCATGCGCAAATCGATCGATACGGGTCTGTACTGTACAGCCGGTTTTTACACGGCGCCGTTCAACCGCTATCGCAACGATCCCCGGTTCGTCGAGCTGGAGCAAGAAGCCATCCGGCGTGCCAACGAGGAACGCCGCAAACTGGGTATGCTCGAAGTGTGAATCGCGCCTCCGGGCCCGGAGCGCGTGTCAGCCGCGCGTCGTTTCTTCGGCCTTGGCCAGCGTTATCGCGAGTATCTCGTCCAGACGATCGGTGATTCGGCGGAACTCGTCGTGCAGGTTGCGGCGCTCGAGCTCCTGGTTTGCGGCCAGCAGCCCCCGGTAGTTCGCGAGCTGCAGGCCGTTCTGGTACAGCGATTTCGAGATGGACTCCGCCGAGAACACGCGTCGCTGCAGCAATTGTTGCTTGCCGGTCTTCAGGCATTGCGCGAGGAAATCACTTTCGTCGTCAACGGCATCCGCACCGGCATCCGCAAGGACGCTGGCCACTATACGGTAGGCGTCGACGAAGGAGCGCAGCACGCCGTGTGCGACGAGCAGCTGGAGGTCCTTCAGCAAGTCGCGCACGCTGGCCTCGTCGCGCCGAATCGTCTCCTCCCATTCGCCGAAACGTTCGCAGACACGCTTCTCGATCTCGGACCGGTAATCCGCTCGACGTGGGAAGTAGAACTCGAACTTGAACAGTTCCCTCAGTTCGTTGGTGCGCGTGAAGAATACCTCGCACGGGTCCGCCGTATCGGCTGCCGCATCGAGCAGCGCGATCTCGACGAACGCGTCGAGAATGAAATAGTGAATGGCCGTGTTGCGGTAGTAGGCGGCGTTGAGGTGCTGGTCCGGACCGATGGTGTAGAGGCGTTCGGTGCCTTCGTCGAGGTAGCTGACGATGCCGGTCGCGTGGAGTTCGGCGAGCGTTACGAGCACGGCATCGGCATCCTGGAATTGCGAGCGCCCGACAATCTCGAGGTGCCGGCGCCGGATCAGGGCGGCGCCGGCGCGCGCGAGCCCCTGGATCTCGGCCAGGCTCTGGGCGCGGTTGCCGGCGGCGAGCAGAATCAGCGTGATGATCGCCGTGGCCGTGATCGGCGTCGCCGCGTTCATGCGCACCGCGACTTCGAATGCCAGCGTAGCAACCAGTGTCTGCTTGCGCTGCTCGTCGATGCCGGCTTCGAGTTCCGAGGGTTCGACGAGTTCTCTCACGGTCACGCCGTCGCCGAATCGCAGGTGGATCTGTCCGCGCGGCCGGCCCCGCCGCAGGAAACGCAGCGGCCAGGTGAGTCCCTCCGGCTTCTTCTTCTGGCCGCGCTGCTCGATCGAGTAGTCCTCGACTTCGGTGATCTGGTCGTAGGCGACGCTGACGGGGATGAATGTCACGTCGTACAGCCGCGTCCTCTGTATCGATTCGAACACGTAGTTGAACAGGCCGAAGCGCGGCGGCAGCAACTTGCCGGTGCGCGAGCGCGTCCCTTCGAGAGCCCAGAGCAGCGAAAAACGCTTCTCGATGAGGTAGTCGATATAGCGCCGAAATGTCGACTTGTAGATCTCGTTGTCCTGGAACGAGCGCCGCAGGAAGATGATGCCGCTGCGGCGCGCGAGGGCGCCGAGACCCGGGGTGTTCAGGTTGATGCCGCCGAACGTCAGCGGCAGCGGCAGGTCGGCATCGTAGAGCACCAGCGACAGCGCCATCGTGTCGAGCATCGACTTGTGGCTGATCAGGAAGATGACCGGGCGCGTGGCCATCGTTGCAGTAACCCGTTCCACCTGTGCATCGTCGACGTCGATCGTCGAATCGTGATGGCTGCGGCAGGCCGATCGATACAGCGTGTTGATCATCTCGATGGTGAACGGCGTCTGCGTTGCCGCCATTTCGTGCAGGTAGCGTTCGGCCTGCGCGAGCACGTCCCGCACGGGGCGATCGCGCTGCTGCGCGATGTTGGCGACCAGGTTTCGAAAGTCGGTATTCGCGAAGACCTCGCCGGGCAGGATGCGGGGTACCTTGTATCTCGCACCGCGGAAGATGCGCTCGGAACGTTCCAGCGCGATCAGCGCCTGGTTGGCCACGAACTCGGCAAAGCCGTCGTCATCGACAGCCGCCTCGGCCTGCCGCTGGCGCATGTCCTCGAGCCAGGCGCCGTCGCCGGCAATCCACGCGAGCCTTTCCGGATGGTGCTTCGCGAGCCAGCGCCGTCGGGTGCGGCCGGGTTCGGCGATGCGGCCGTGAAAGAGGTCCAGCAGGGGGCGGTCGCGGCGCCGGTCCGGCGCCGGCAACCAGGCGATTCGCAGCGGCTGCAGCCAGAGCTTGTCGCTGTCTTGCGGCAGGTCGGCGAGCCAGTCGTGCGCGCGACCTCTCGGCAGCTCGATGAACGAATAGCGCGAAACCGAGCCGTCCTGCGGCCGCAGGGATTCGACCCAGTCGCGCAGCAGCCCGGCTTCGAAATCATCGCGGGCATCGAGCACGAACACGACCGTCGCATCCTGGACTTCCGGCCAGGGTGATGGACTCTCGTGGCTAGTCATTTGCCGGCCTGCGCAATCTCCCCGCCGAGCGACTTCCAGGCTTCGAAGCCGCCGTCGATATGACAGGTCTTTAGTCCCATCTGCTGGGCGATGTCCGCCGCGAGCGCGGAGCGCCAGCCGAGATTACAGAAGAAGACGAACTCCTTCGGCTCGGCGAATACGGCTTGGTGGTAGGGACTTTCCGGGTCAATCCAGAACTCGAGCAGGCCTCGCGGGCAGTGGAACGCACCCGGTATGCCGCCGTCCCGTTTCAGCTCCCTGACGTCGCGCAGGTCGACGAAGACCATGTCATCCGAGCCCAGCTTGCCGATCGCTTCCTCGGCGGAGATGATTCGTATCCGCGCTTCGGCAGCCTTGACCAGCTCCTTGTAGCCGACTTTGCTCATTGAGCCTCTCCCCGGGCCGATACTTCGGCCTCTTATCGGCTGAATTGTACCCGCTGGAAGCGGCGAACGGCGTTTCGCGGCGCTTTTCCTTTCCGAACGCGCTAGAATTTCCCTTCCTTCTATCTGAAAGGAACAAAAGCAATGAAACAGATGAAGCATGCCATGAAACCGCTCACCGGCCTGGTGGTGCTGGTCTCCTTGCTTACTCTGGCGGCTTGTGGGGAAAAACCGCAGCAACAGCAGGCTGCGGCGCCGGCAGAAAGCAAGGTCGAGAAGGAAACGATCGTCTGGAAACTGGCCCAGACCTGGGGGACGGGATTCCCGATCTTTGGCGATGCGGTCATCAAGATGGCCGACATGGTCAAGGAGATGTCCGGCGGAGAGCTCGAGATCCGCATCGATTCAGCGAACAAACACAAGGCGGCCTTCGGTATCCTCGACATGGTCAAGGCCGGCCAGTACGAGATGGGTCACTCCGCTTCGTACTACTGGAAGGGCAAGGACGCTAGCACCATGTTCTTTTCCACGATGCCCTTCGGCATGATCGCCCCGGAACAGTACGCCTGGTTCTATTACGGCGACGGCATGGACCTGATGAAGAAGGTCTACGAAAAGCACGGCGTTTACAGCTTCCCCGGCGGCAACACCAGTAACCAGATGGGTGGCTGGTTCCGCAAGGAAATCAATACGCTGGACGACCTGCAAGGCCTCAAGATGCGTATTCCGGGATTTGCCGGCGAGATCCTGTCGAAGCTGGGTGTCGTCGTTACCAATATCGCCCCGGGCGAGCTGTACACGGCACTCGACCGCGGCACCATCGACGCGCTGGAGTGGGTCGGGCCTTCGCTGGACCTCAACATGGGCTTCCAGAAGATCGCGCCTTACTACTACACCGGCTGGCACGAGCCGGCCACCGAGCTGCAGTTCATGGTGAACAGGGAAGCGTTCGACAGCCTGCCTGCGCACCTGCAGGCGATCCTGACCACAGCCATGCAGTTCGCGGCCTATGACATGTACGCGCGCTCCTACCATGACAGCGCGGTCAACTGGGCGGCAATCGAGAAGGACTACCCGGACGTCAAGATCCATACCTTCCCGCCCGAGATCATTGCCGAGATGAAGCGCATCAACCAGGAGCTGCTGGCTGAAACCGCCGCCAGCGACCCCATGTTCAAGGAAATTCTCGATTCACAGAACGCCTACATCAAGATGGCGCGCAAGTGGACCGTGATTTCCGACTACGCGTATCTGAAGGACAATCTCGAATAGCCCGGGCCGGGCTCCCGGTTTCGGCCGGGAGCCCGTGACTCCGGTCCAAGGGCACTCCATGCTCCTGAAACTCGAGAAATTCTTCGATCGTTTCTCCGACGTGATGGGTTGGATCGCGGGCATTCTCAATCTGCTCATGCTCGTCAACGTCTTCTACGACGCGATCATGCGCTACTTCTTCAAGACCGGGTCTATCGCCCTACAGGAGATGGAGTGGCACCTGTTCGCGATGGTGTTCCTGTTCGGCATCGCCTATGCGCTGAAGGAAGACGGCCACGTGCGAGTCGATGTGCTGTACGACCGTTTCTCGCCGCGCTGGCAGGCCGTCGTCAACATTGGCGGAACCTTCCTGCTCCTGCTGCCGTTGAGCGTGCTGATCATCGAGGGTTCCGTCTGGTACGTGCACGAAGCGTTCAGTTCGGGCGAGGTTAGTGGTGACCCCGGCGGATTGACGCACCGCTGGCTGATCAAGCTGGTCATCCCGGCTTCGTTCGTGTTCCTGATCGTCTCCGCGACCGGATTCATCATCCACAACATCAATATTTTCAGGGGGCTCGAAGAGCCGCCGGAACGCCGCCCGGAGATCCTGTAATGCCAGCGGTCGTTCCCGTTCTTCTCGTCACGCATGCCGGCCGATGGCAAAGGAGCGAGCAGCCATGATCGGACTCATCATGTTCGCCGTTGCGCTGCTATTGCTGCTTGTCGGTTTTCCCGTGGCGTTTACCTTCGGCGGAGTTGCGGTGCTTTTCGGCCTGCTGGCCGAGGGGCCGGGTATTTTTGCACTGATGCCGCATCGCATCTGGTCGATCATGAACAACACGATCCTGATGGCCATTCCGCTGTTCATCTTCATGGGCATCGTGTTGCAGAAATCCAATCTCGCCGAACGCCTGCTCGAATCGATGGGTTTCCTGTTCGGAGAGGTTCGCGGTGGCATCGCGATCTCGACGATCCTCGTCGGCGCACTGCTGGCCGCATCGACCGGCGTCGTCGGCGCCAGCGTGGTGGCGATGGGCGTCATCTCACTGCCGGTCATGCTGAAGTACAACTACGACAAGCGGCTGGCTACCGGGACCATTTGCGCTGCCGGTACGCTCGGCCAGATCATCCCGCCCTCCATCATCCTGATCATCCTCGGCGATGTATTCCAGGAGCCGGTCGGCGACCTGTTCAAGGCGGCACTCTGGCCCGGCCTGTCACTGGTCGGTTTTTATGTCGTCTATATCGTCATCATCTCGCTGGTCAAGAAGGACCTGGCGCCGCCCATCCGGCTCGAGGAGATGACGGGGTCGAAGAAGCACCAGGTCTTCCAGGCACTGAAGGCGGTTGTCCCACCACTCGTGCTGATCGTCCTGGTGCTCGGATCGATCCTGACCGGCGTGGCGACACCGACGGAGTCGTCCTCGGTCGGCGGCGTCGGGGCCGTTCTGCTGGCGGCGTTTTACGGCCGCTTCTCGATCCGCATGGTCTGGGAGAGTTCGCTGGAGACCGTCAAGATCACCGCGATGGTGTTCGCGATCCTGATCGGCGCGACGGCATTCTCGATGGTGTTTACCTACACCGGTGGCGACTACATCGTCGAGGATTTCATGACGAGCCTGCCGGGCGAGGAATGGGGATTCCTGATCCTGTCCATGCTGGCGATCATGGTGCTGGGCTTTTTCATCGACTTCGTCGAAATCTCCTACATCGTCGTGCCGATCCTCGTACCCATCGCGGCCGCCCTCGGCATCAACCCGGTCTGGTACGCGATCCTGATCGCAATGAACCTGCAGACGTCATTCCTGACGCCGCCGTTCGGCTTCAGCCTGTTCTATCTAAAGGGTGTTGCGCCGCCGGAGGTCAGAACCACGGACATCTACTACGGCGTGGTGCCATTCATCGCCCTGCAGATGATCGTGCTGGCGATACTGGTCGTGTTCCCGCAACTATTCGGCTTCTCGGCGCATTGAGGTCGCTCGGCGTCGCGCGCAGGAAGAAAGGCGGCGGCTGCCGGCTCACTCGGCCATAACCATTTCCAGCTTGTCCGGATCGCGCCAGCGTCCGCTCCTGAGGCGCAGTGCGTAGACCAGGGCGATGGCGAGCACCAGCATGACGAAAGCCATCCATGACACCCTGGGGCTCAGTTCGAATACACGGATGATCATGAACTGGGCAACGAGCATGGCCCAGTGCAGTGACACCGATGCGACCATCAGCCAGCGCGTGTCGCCTGCGCCCCGGAGTACGCCGCCGGATACGAGGATGATCGCGTCGGCCATCACGTAGCTCGACAGGCCGATCATCATGAACGGGGCAAGTTCCCGCACGGCGGTGAAGTCACCACTGGGTGGCGCGAAAACCTCGACGAGCGGGAATCGCCAGGTGATATAGACGACTGCGAGCACGGCGGAGTAGGCGAGCGCGATGCTGAAAGCGGCGGTCATGACTTCATTGGCGCGCGCCATGTCCCGGGCCCCGACGAATCGGCCGATCAGGCTGATCACGGCGACGTGCAGGCCGATCATCGGGATGAAAGACAGTATGTCCCAGTTGAACACGATGGTGGCCGCCGCACCCTCGGCGATGCCGTACGACTGGAACATGAGCAGGAACAGGTTGAATGCTGCGATGTTCAGGAACATCTCGAGGCCGCCCGGGGAGCCGAGCCGCCACAAGCGGCGCAGGATTTTGAGGTCCAGCGAGAACGAGTGACGTACCCGGAACCGCTCGCGATGCTCCCTGCGAAAGTAAAAGGTGAGAAACAGCGCGAAAGCCAGGAGCGTCGCGACAACGGTGGACACGCCGGCGCCGACGATACCGAGTGCCGGCAGGCCGAATTTGCCGAACACCATCGCGTAGCACAGCGGCACATTGACGAGCAGTCCGAATACGTCGCAGATCATGACGACATGGGTGCGGCCGATGCCGGCAAAATAGGACGAGATACATGTCTTTGCCAGCGTTATGAGCACGCCGGACATCAGGATCAGGTAATAGACACGTTCCAGTTCGACCTGGGCCGGATCGTGCCCCATGCCTTCGAAAATACCGACGACGAGGAGCGCAACCAGCGTCAGGAACGGCGTGCTCATCACCGTCATGATCATTCCCTGGGTAACGACTTTCGGGCATTTCTCCGGCTCACCGGCGCCGAGGTACTGCGCCGCCATGGCGTTCGTGTAGGAGAGCAGCCCGGTGAAGAAACAGAATGAGAAGAACGATGCGATACCGCCGCCCAGCGCCGCCGCCATGTGCACCGGATCGATCTGCGACATGAAGTAGCGGTCGGTGAAGATCATCACGGCGAACGCGCCCTGCGATACCACCATCGGCAAGGCGAGCCGCAACAGTTCGACCGTTGTGCGTCGACTGAATTGATACTTAGGTAACAGCACGGTTAATGTCGTTGCAACCACCGGGGTAGACCGGCAAGTCTATGCACTATGGTGCCGGGGCGAAACTTTTTGCACGCCGGCAATGCGTCAAGCTGGCAGCGGAGACGTGTAGACTACGGCGTTGCCGCTCGCGGGCGTCGCGCGGCGCCGAACACCGGAAAACACAGAGGGACCGGTTTTGCAGAAAATCAAGGAATGGCACAACGTCGATAGAAGCGTCTTCGAGAACGAGATATTCCCTGCAGACCAGCCAGCGGTGATGAAAGGACTGTTTCAGGGCTGGCCTGCCGTCGAGGCAAGCACGCGATCGCCGGTCGATATTGCCGACTACATAAAGCAGTTCGATACCGGGGGCGCGGTCAACGGGATGGTCGGTGCTCCGCAGATCGACGGCCGTTTCTTCTATTCCGAGGATTTGAAGGGATTCAATTTCGAGCAACGGCGAGTCACGGTCAGTACTGCCCTCGATACGCTGGTGTCGCTGGCCGACGCCCCGGAGTGTCCGGCAATCGCGCTGCAGGCGATTCCGGTTGCGGAGATCCTGCCGAAGTTCCAGGACGACAACCCGATGCCGCTCCTAAGCGACCGCATCGCGCCGAGAATATGGGTGGGTAACCGGACGCGTATTGCCACCCATTTCGATAACAACCACAACATCGCGTGCGTCGTAAGCGGCAGCCGGCGATTCACGGTGTTTCCGCCCGACCAGGTCGGTAACCTTTATATCGGGCCGCTGCTGAGAACGCCCGGTGGCTCACCGATCAGCATGGTCGATCTTCGTGCGCCGGATTACTCGCGCTTCCCGATGTTCAGGGAGGCCCTCGAATCGGCGCAGGAGGCCGTGCTGGAGCCGGGCGATGCCATTTTTATTCCGATTCTCTGGTGGCACGGCGTGGAGTCGCTCGGTCCGTTGAATATTCTCGTCAACTACTGGTGGAACGATTCGGAGTCCGGTCACGACAAGCCGTTCCTGAGCCTGGTCCACAGCATGCTGATGCTGTCCCGGCTGCCGGCTGTCCAGCGTGACGCCTGGCGCGCACTGTTCGATCATTTCGTATTCCAGACGCACGGTGAGTCGGGAGCGCACCTGCCTGCGGACGTGCAGGACCTGCAGCGCAGCCTGACGCCGGAAGAGCGGGACCAGGTGAAGGCCTTGCTGGCGAAGCACCTGAAACCATAAGGCCTGGCCTATAAGGCCGGCAATGACCGATTTGGGTGGGCAGGCAGTCATGGTTCTGCGGTTTTGGAGCCTGCCTCTCGCCCGCGGTTCCGCTTTGTGACATATCCGCCCATCGTGTATCTTTTGACATATGACGTGCCCGGCACGTGATTCGCCTCACAGTTCTGTGTGACCGGGTGATCTACATTTGACAGTAACGTCCAGACGGCAGGCAGAAACGTGACCAGACTAATCCAGCTAACCATTCTCGTATTGATGTTCTCCGCGCCATGGACCGCGCAGGCGGAAGAGGGCGAGTGGTACATTGCGCCGTCCGCCGTCTATTTCGACGATGACCCCGACCGCAAGGTCGACGACTCCATGGCGGGCCTGCAGGTCCAGTTCGGCAAGGAGATGAGCCGGCGCCTGTCGCTCGAAGGCCTGCTCGGTTACCAGGACATCGACGGCTTCCCGGGCCAGGAACATCTCGAACTCGGCTTCAACGTTCTCGGCAAGTTCCTTCCCGACAGCCGGTTTTCACCGTACGTTATCGGTGGCCTGGGGTATCTTCGCGCCGACGTGGGCGTCCCGGATTTCGGCGGCCTGCCGCCGGCGGACTCCACGGCGAACAACCTTACGGCAACGGGCGGCCTTGGCTTGCAGATCCAGTTCGGCGACAGCCCCTGGTCACTGCGGAGCGAGGCCCGGCTGCGGCACGCTTTCGATAGCGACGACTCACTTACCGATGCGATCGTGACGCTCGGTCTCCAGTACAACTTTGGCGGTCGTTCGGCAGCCAGCGCGATGGCCGCCAGCGAGCCGCAAGAGGCTCCCCCCGCGGTAGTCGCCGCCGTACCGGCGGACAGTGACGGTGACGGCGTTGCCAATGACCGGGATCAGTGTCCCGGTACACCGGCCGGCGTCAAGGTCGACGCCAGGGGTTGCGAGGTCGTCAAGCTGAAGAATGTTTACTTCGGTTTCGATTCCGCCGTCCTGCTCGCCACCGCGAAGCGTATGCTCGATCAATCGGCTTCCGCCCTGCGGCGCAATTCCGACCTGCAGGTCGAGATCACCGGCTACGCGGATTCACGCGGACCCGAGAGCTACAACATGAAGCTCTCGGAGCGCCGTGCCGAAGCAGTGCGCAACTACCTCGAGCAGGCGGGTGTGGACGCGTCGCGCATGAGCGCGCGAGGCCTTGGCGAATCGCATCCGGGCGCGTCGGACATGAGTGCAAACGGCCTGGCCCAGAATCGCCGCGTCGAACTGCGTGTCAAGGACCGCTGATTCTGCCTACTGGTAGACGCGCACCCAGTCTACGTACATCGTCTGCGGGAACCGGGTCGTTTCGTCGACCCGGCCTGCACTCCTGCCGCCGACCGCGATGTTCAGCAGGATGAAGAACGGCGCCGTGATTCGGCGTGCCTGATCTGCCAGAATTGGCACTCAACCCACATGCCGTCCCTGGCGGCGAAGAACACGGAGCCGCCATGAGCAATCCAGATCGCAACCGTCGAACGAGTCTCGTTACCGCATTCCTGGTATCGGCAGCGCTGCTGTCCGGCTGTGGTGGTCCCGAGTCGTCTTCGGCCGGGGATGACGCGCGGCAGGCGGCCCTGGCAAGCGAGCACGCGCCGTCGGTCGGCGATCCCGGCGCCAAGGTACACATTGTCGAATTCCTCGATCCCGCATGCGGGACCTGCGCGCTGTTTTATCCCATGGTGAAAGGCTGGATGGCCGAAATTCCCGGCCAGATTCGTCTGTCCATTCGCCACGTGCCGTTCCACGACGGCGTTGATTACGTCGTCAGGGTTCTCGAGGCGAGCCGTAGCCAGGACAAGTACTGGGAGACCCTGGAAGCGCTGCTCTCATCGCAGCGCGAGTGGGTCAGCAATCACGTGGTGCAGCCCGAGCGAGTCCTGCCGGCAATTGCCGGCGTGGGGCTCGATATCATGCAGCTCGAGGCCGACATGAATTCGCCCGAAGTGCAGCAGCGCATGGACAGGGACCTGCAGGACTCGAAGGTTCTCAAGGTCGTCGCCACGCCGGAGTACTTCGTCAACGGCCGGCAGCTGCCCAGTTTCGGCCAGGAGCAGCTGGCGAACCTGGTGCGCGAGGAATTGCAGAAGTAAGCTCCGGCGGCCGGCCTAGAGCAGGTACGGAACAAGCCACCACGTGCGCTTCTTGTACGCCGCCCACTCCGCGTAGCGTGACATGCTGGCTTCCTTCATCACCATGTTGACGGCGAACAGCCCGAGCCAGATGCAGGCGAGTACCACGACGGGCAGCCAGTGCCATACCATCATTGCGAAGCTGCCGTAGATCATGATCTCGCCGAGGTAGTTGGGATGGCGCACGTAGCGGTGCACGCCGTCGGTAATCAGTCCCCGCTGCAGCCGCAGCGTGAAATATTTCTGCGCGTCCGCCGCGATCATGATGGCAGAGCCGGTCATGCACAGGCTGATGCACAGGCAGAACCAGGCAAAGTCGGGCAGCGGATAGTCCGGCTGTGAAACGCCGGACACGAGCAGCCAGCCGAAGACCCAGTACCAGCCAAGCACGCCAACGAATGCATTGATCCCGCCGCCGATCGTGACACGTCGTTGCCAGTTCGCGTCAGGAAACGCCGTGTCCTTGAGAATCCACACCAGTCCGTAGCTGCCTTGCATGGCAGTGTAGACCCATACCGCGGTTGACGTGTTCTGGTAGTAGGCGATCAGGGCCAGCAGAAACACGAACGTTCCCGCCTTCTGGAAATTGATCACCCAGGCGAGCTTCCACGGACGCGGGCCGCCCAGGAAATCGCAGACGAGGTAGTCGGTGGCCCGGTGCATTGCCTGCGCCCAGGTCGGCGCCTCGGAGGGCATCGGCGTGCTCGTGGCCGCTGGATCGGTGGTAACGATGACGAACTCCCGCTCGTGTCGGTCGCGCCGATTCTACAGGCCCTGCGCCGCTTCCTCACCTGCATCGCGCGCAGCTATTGCTGGTCGTCGTATTGCTGCGCCTTGCGCGTTGCTCTGTCGAGCATTTCCTGGCTCTGCTACGCCACCATCCGACAGCGCCGTCGCCGGGATCGATCGGGCAACGGCCAAGACAGGATGAGGGTTAGCCACAACTTGAAATTCGGCATTTGGCAGCAACATTGGAGGTTACCGGCAGGACGGGCAGTTGGTCCTGGCGGCCCGTGCAATCGGTGATTGCGTGTTCAATAGACGGGAGCAAGTGAAATGACCGCAGCAGTTGTAGCAACCTACAAGGACTTCAAGACGGTCAGAAATGTCGAAGACGATCTTCTCTCGACCGGTATCCCCAACGAAAAGATAAAGATCGACAGGGAACATCGGAAGATTCGGGTGATGGTTCCGGATGCGACCCGCTCCGAGATCATGGAGATTCTGAATCGGCACGAGCCTGCAGAGATACATTAGCCGATTAACCGCAAGTCGGCGCTGCAGGGCGTGACAAGGTCCGGACCCGAGGTTTGTTTCGACTACCCGGGGCCGGACCGCAATATCGGTATGTCCGTACGCGATAGCCGCGAAAATCCTGCCCGCGAATAGTATATTTTGCCCTGGCCAAGCCAGGGTATATACGCACATCATGACTCGCGACAAGAAGTTCTGGACCTTGCTCCTCGTCTTCCAGGTGTTTTTCGGCCTGGTGGTTTTTGCCGTTACGCGCGAATACTACATGCCGGACACCAGCTCTCCGCGCGGCCATGCATTGTCGACCGCCCCGGCGGCAACGGCGTGGACCAGCGGCATGACGGCGTCTGACGTGTCGCGGCTGAGTTCCCCGGGGCTCGTCGAGCCGTCACTGAGCGATCCGGCCGAAATATCCCGACAGGCCAACCAGTTCTTCGCCAATCGTCAGTATCAGAATGCGGCACAGCTGTACGAGCAATTGCTGACGTTCGCGCCGAACGATGCGGAGACCCACAACAATCTCGGCTTGACGCTGTTCTACCTGGGTCGGACGGATGAAGCCCTGCGCCGGCTTAACGAGGGCGTGGCGAAGGACCCCGGCCACCAGCGAATCTGGCTGACGCTGGGCTACGTAAACAGCCAGCTCGGCAACACGGAAGCAGCCAGGACCGCGCTCACGAACGCGACACAACGCGGCGACGACGAGGCTATCCGGGAGGCCGCACAGCAGATGCTCCGGGAGCTGCCGTAGGCGGCGTATATCGTCTCCGATGCCGTCCCCGGTTGCGGCAGCGCGGGGTATTGTGTCTTCCGTAACTATTGCCAGCGGTCGCGAGTATGGCACTCTGAGTGCTCATAACCTCGCCGAAAATAATAATGTTTGACAAGATCCTCGTCGCCAACCGCAGCGAGATAGCGATCCGTGTGTTCCGCGCGGCGCACGAGCTGCACATCCCTTCCGTCGGCATCTACTCGGCGGAGGACCGGTTGACCCTGCACCGTTTCAGCACGCGGGAGGCGTACCGTGTCGGCGAGGGCAAGGGACCGATCGACGCGTACCTGGATATGGAGGACATCATCCGGGTCGCAAAGCTGTCGGGTGCCGACGCGATACATCCGGGTTACGGATTCCTCTCCGAGAATCCGGATTTTGCGCACCTCTGCGCGGAGTCCGGCGTCACGTTCATCGGGCCCTCACCGGAAATCATGCGGCGCCTCGGCAACAAGGTGGAGGCGCGTGCGCTGGCGATGCAGGCGGATGTGCCCGTCATGCCGGCGTCGGAGCCGCTGCCGGACGACGACGGCGAGACCGTCCGGCTTGCAGGCGAGATCGGTTATCCGCTGATGCTCAAGGCCAGCTGGGGCGGCGGCGGCCGCGGCATGCGTGTCATCGAGGATGAATCAGCCCTTGTCGAGCAGGTTGCAGCAGCGCGCCGGGAAGCCGGGGCCGCGTTTGGCAATGACGAGGTCTACCTCGAGAAACTCGTTCGCAACGCCCGCCACGTCGAAGTGCAGATCATGGGCGACCTGCATGGCCAGGTCGTGCACCTGTTCGAGCGTGATTGCACGGTGCAGCGGCGCCACCAGAAGATCGTCGAGCGCGCGCCCGCACCCTACCTGTCACAGGCCGAGCGCGATGAGATCTGCGCAGCGGCCGTGCGGCTGGCGCGGTCGGTGCACTACAGCAACGCCGGCACCGTCGAGTTCCTGCAGGACGTGGACAGCGGCGAGTTCTATTTCATCGAGGTCAATCCGCGAATCCAGGTCGAACACACGGTCACCGAGCAGATCACCGGCCTCGATCTCGTCAAGTCGCAGATCCGTATCGCAGCGGGCGGGCGAATCGGCGACGTCGAGTCATCGGGCATCCCTGCACAGGGCGATATCGCGATGCGCGGTGCAGCCATCCAGTGTCGCGTTACGACCGAGGACCCGCGCAACAACTTCATTCCCGACTACGGCCACATCGTTGCCTACCGCAGTCCGGCGGGCCCCGGTATCCGGCTGGATGCCGGTACGGCCTATTCGGGTGCGGTCATCGGACGGCATTACGACAGCCTGCTCGTCAAGATAACGGCGTCCGGCGTGGCGGAGACCGAGGCGACCGACAGAATGCTGCGCGGGCTGAATGAGTTCCGGGTGCGCGGTGTCGAGACTAACCTCGCATTCCTGAACGCCCTGATATCGGACTCTCGCTTCATACGGGGCGAATACAACACGCGCTTCGTGGACGAGACGCCGCATCTGCTGCAGCTGAAGGCCGACGAAACCGACGGTGCGCAGCTGCTGCATTACATCGGCGAGGTCATGGTGAACGGCAATACGCAGGTCGCGGGCCGCAAGCAGCCGAAGGCATTGCGGCGCCCTGCGGCGCCGCCGATCGAGCTGCAGCGCCCGGTCGATGGCCTGCGGCAGATCCTCAACGCGCACGGCCCGGAAGCGGTGGCCGCGTACATGAAGCGCAGCAAGATCCCGCTGATCACGGACACGACGTTCCGCGATGCGCACCAGTCGCTGATGGCTACACGCATGCGCTCGGCCGACATGCTGCGTATCGCACCGCACTATTCGCAGCTGTTGCCGCGGCTGTTCTCGGTCGAGTCCTGGGGCGGGGCGACGTTCGACGTCGCGATGCGCTTCCTGAACGAAGACCCCTGGCAGCGGCTGGCCGACCTGTCGGCGGCCATGCCGAACCTGATGCAGCAGATGCTGCTGCGTGCGTCCAACGGCGTCGGCTACACGAACTATCCCGACAACGTCGTGCGCTTTTTTGTGGAACAGTCGGCCGAGGCCGGCGTCGACGTGTTCCGTATCTTCGACTGCCTGAACTGGGTCGAGAACATGCGCCTCGCGATCGACGCAGTCTGCGAGACCGGCAAGATCGCGGAAGCGGCGATCTGCTACACCGGCGACATCCTCGACCCGATGCGCAGCAAGTACGACCTGCGCTACTACGTCGATCTCGCGAAGGAGCTGGAGGCGGCCGGGGCACACGTGCTCGGCATCAAGGACATGGCCGGTTTGCTGAAGCCGGCCGCCGCGCGGGTGCTGATCCGCGAGCTGAAGCAGGAAGTCGGCCTGCCCATCCACTTCCACACGCACGACACCAGCGGCGCCGCTGCGGCGACCGTGCTCGCCGCGGTGGAAGAGGGGGTGGATGCGTTCGACGCCGCGATGGATTCGATGAGCGGGCTGACATCGCAGCCCTGCCTCGGGGCGATCGTCGCGGCGCTTCAGAACACGGACAGCGATCCCGGCGTCGACCTCGCGAGCGTGCGCCTGATCAGCGATTACTGGGAGCAGGTGCGCGAACAGTACGCCGCGTTCGAGCCGGATATCCGCTCTGGCGCGTCCGAGGTCTACCTGCACGAGATGCCCGGCGGCCAGTTCACCAACCTCAAGGAGCAGGCGGCCTCGCTCGGGCTCGCCAGCCGCTGGCACGAAGTCGCGCGCGCCTACGCGGACGTGAACATGGCGTTCGGCGACATCGTGAAGGTCACGCCGTCGTCGAAGGTGGTCGGCGACATGGCGCTGATGATGGTGACCTCCGACACCCGTATCGAAGATGTGCTCGACCCGGAGACCGACATCGCGTTCCCCGAGTCGGTGGTGTCGCTGTTCGCCGGGGAGCTCGGCCAGCCGCCGGGCGGCTTCCCGAAGGCGCTGCAGCGGAAAGTGCTCAAGGACCGCGAACCGATCACCGTGCGGCCAGGCGCCCTGCTCGCTGCCGTGGACCTGGAGGACGAGCGGCGCAGGCTGAACGAGGGGCACGAGCATCCGATTACCGACTTCGACCTCGCGTCCTACCTGATGTACCCGAAGGTTTTTACCGAATTCCGCCGGCATCGCGAGGAGTTCGGTGACGTGAGCGTGCTGCCGACGCATGTCTATTTTTACGGGATGCAGCCGCAGGAAGAGATCGTCGTAACGATGGAGGACGGACACAGAGTCGTTATCCGCTTCCTGACGATGGGTGACACCGACGACCGCGGCTACCGGCGCGTGTTTTTCGAAATCAACGGCCAGCCCAGTTCGGTGCAGGTCCAGGATCACAGCTCCGAGTCGGCGCACCACGAAAACGAAAAAGCGGACAGCACCAACCCGAACCATGTCGGGGCGCCGATGCCCGGAGTCGTGTCGACGATTTCGGTCGAAGTTGGCCAGCAAGTCGAACGCGGTGATACGCTGCTGACGATGGAGGCCATGAAGATGGAAACGTCGATCAAGGCGGAAAGGGCGGCTGTCATCAAGCGGGTGGTTGCACGTATCGGCGAGCAGTTCGACGTGAAAGACCTGCTCGTGGAGCTCGAGTCATGAAGATCGCTTCTATTCGCGTATTCCAGGTGGACCTGCCGCTGGTCGAGGGCCGGTACTCGTGGTCGGAGGGCAAGTACGTCGAAGTGTTCGACAGCACGGTCGTCGAGCTGGTGACGGACGACGGCCTGTCGGGTTACGGCGAGGTCTGTCCGCTCGGTCCCTTCTACCTGCCGGCTTTCGGGGCGGGCGCGCGCGCCGGGATCGCGGAGCTGTCTGCGACCCTGTTCGGGCAGGACCCGACGGCGATTGGTCCGATAAACCGGCTCATGGACCGTGCGCTGCTGGGCCACCCGTACGTCAAGTCGGCGATCGACATGGCGTGCTGGGACCTGCTCGGCAAAGTCTGCGGCAAGCCGGTGTGCGAGCTGTTCGGCGGCAGGTTCGGCGACAGTGTCGCCCTGTACCGGGCGATCAGCCAGCGGCCGGCCGGTGAAATGGCACAAAATGTCGCCGGGCATCGTGCTGACGGCTATACGAAGTTTCAGCTCAAGGTCGGTGGCGATCCTGCCGACGATATCGAACGCATCCACGCGGCAGCCGACGTGCTCTCCGATGGCGAGGTGCTCGTGGCCGATGCGAACACGGGCTGGCGGGTCGACGATGCGCTCCGTGTCGTCAATGCCGTGCGTGATCGCGACGTCTATATCGAGCAGCCGTGCCGCTCGTACGAGCATTGCCTGATCGTCAGGCGCAACACGACGCTGCCGTTTATTCTCGACGAGAACATCACGGACATCGAAGCGCTGATGCGCGGCCACAACGACGGTGCGATGGACGTCATCAACCTCAAGATCTCCAAGGTCGGTGGGCTCACCAAGGCGCGCCAGATACGTGACCTGTGCGTGACGCTGAACCTGCCCATGACCATCGAGGACAGCTGGGGCGGCGACATCATCACCGCGGCGATAGCCCACCTGGCACATTCGACACCGGAACCGTTGCGCTTCTCGGCGACCGATTTCAACAGTTATGTGACGGTTCGCAATGCGACGGGCGCGCCACAGCGAGTGGATGGCCGGATGGCCGCATCCGGCGAACCGGGCCTCGGCATTGAGCTGGACATGGACGTACTCGGTGAACCGGTTGCCGTCTATTCGCAGTGACCGGCCGGCTTCGCAACTCGGCGGATAGCTGGGGTGCTACCGCCCGTGGATTTCACTGGCTGATCGCGGCGCTGGTCCTGGCGCAGTTCGTCATCGGCAGCATCGCGGAAGAAATGAAGCTCACGCCGGCGAAGCTCGACCTCTTCGTCTGGCACAAGTCGATCGGCGTGACTGTCCTGCTGCTGGCCGGTATGCGCCTGGCGTGGCGACTGGCGAACCCGCCACCGGCACTGCCGGACGGCACGTCGCCATGGGAGCGCCGGTTCGCGGCCGCGGCGCACTGGGTGCTCTACCTGCTGCTCTTCGCCGTGCCGCTGTCGGGCTGGTGGGTCAGCGATGCCTCGAGGGTGCCGTTCAAGGCGTTCTTCCTCGTGCCGATGCCGGATTTCATCGCGACGGACCGTTCCCTGCAGGAAGCCGCCGCCGAGGTTCACGAGGTGCTGACGATGACCCTGCTGATCGTCGTGCTCGGGCACGTCGCTGCCGCGCTCAGGCATCATTTCCTGTTGCACGATGACGTGCTGCGCCGCATGCTGACCGGGCGACGCAACGGGAAATGACCATGAGACCAATCGCCAGCCTGCTGGTATCGACGTTGGCCGCGTCGGGCGCGCTCGCCGACGAGTGGCGCATGCAGGACGAGGGCGAGCTCCTGTTCGAGCCCACCTGGGAAGGCGAGACCGTGCCGGGCCGCTTCGGCTCGTTCGATGTCTGCCTCGACACCGGCGACGGCGGCATCGCCGGCTCGAAACTGACGGTCGTCGTGCAGCTCGACAGTGCCGACATGGACGACCCCGACATCAACGAGGCCATCGCCGGCGCCGAGTGGTTCGCCGTGGACGATTTTCCCGTCGCAACATTTACGAGCGAGGCGGTGGAAGCAGCACCCGAAGGCGGCTACCTCGCTGCCGGTCATCTCGACCTCAAGGGCGCCCGGCTGCCCGTGCAGGTGCCTTTCCAGTGGTCCCAGTCGGACGGCCGCGCCGCGATGACCGGCGAGCTCGTTATCGACCGCACGCGCTTCGACGTCGGCAGCGGCGAGTGGGCCAGCGGCGATACCATCGGTGCCGCCGTTCGGGTCCGGTTTAAGGTCACGCTCGAATCTCAATGAACAGGCTGTGTCGTTTCACGCGTGCATTGCCGCTTGTCCTGCTGGCGCTGCTCGCGGCCTGCGCGCAGCCTGAGTGGGTTCCGGGCGACACGAGTGCGCCGCCGCTCCCGGAGCGCGCTTACCGTGATGCAGCGCGGCAGGGCGCGACGGTGTACCGCGTCGACTCGCAGCGTTCGCGCGTGTTCATGCGCACGGGGCGCGACGGTCCGATGAAGGCCGCGGGGCACGATCACGTGATCGCGAGTGCCGACATCGAAGGACTGGTGCTGGTTAGCGCGGACCCGGAGAAATCACGCGCGGATCTGCGACTGCCGCTGCAGCAACTGCTCGTCGACGACCCGGTCTACCGCGAGAAATTCGGCATGGAGCCGGACCTTCCCGAGTCCGCCATCGAGGGCACGACCCGCAACATGCAGGACAAGGTGCTGGAGTCGAGCCGCTTTCCCTGGGCGACGGCAAGCGCGCGGGTACTGTCCATGCAGCAAGACCAGGCGGTGCTCGAGGTCAGCGTGGTCATGCACGGTATGTCGTTCGACTACGAGGTGCCGGCGGCGTTGAAGGTCGATCCCGATGCGCTGACGGTCGGCGGCTCCATGACGATCAGCCACGCAGATTTCGGCCTGACGCCCTTCAGTGCTGCTGGTGGTTTGCTGCGCGTGGCCGAAGATATCGAGGTCGTCTTCGAGATCGTGGCCGAGCGAATTACCGGCGTGCGCCAGCCGACTCGATAATCTCGACGGCCTGGCCCGGTGAAAGCCGTTCGGCGCCACGGGTAATAACGCGGTCGTCGGCACCGGCGCTTCGGCATAGTAGAACTGCGGGGCGGCGATTGCGACCTGATATCCGGGGAAAACCAAATGCCTCGACGAGGCTGTATAGTGACGTAGCCCAGTCAACCGGAAACTGTGCAATGGACGAAACTTCAGCACCGCTCAGTCTTGCGTCGCGTCCGGAGGTGGTCGCGCTCGTTACTCTGGTCGGTGGAATCATCATTGCCCGGTTGGCGAGTCTCGGGGTCGGCGCGCTGTTGCACGCCCTCGACCGGCAGTCGGCAAAGCTGGGGACAACCGAGGAAAGCCTGATTCCGCCGGGGCTGGTCCGGGTCTCGCGGGTATTCGTGTTCTGGCTACTGGTGGCCGGGTCGGTACTGCTGGCGCTGCGGGTAATGGGCATCGGCGGTTTGCCGGAACTGCTCAATTCCGTGCTCGGTTTCATGCCCAAGCTGTTCATCGCCTTCTCGGTCATCATGGCCGGTCACCTGCTCGGGCTGTTTTCGGCACAAATGGTGTCGAGGCTGTCGGACGGCTGGTCTGCCAAATCGGCGGTACCGCGGCTGCTGTACCTGGCGATCATGGCCGTCGCTGTCGTCATGGGCCTGCAGCACGTCAACGTCGACATTACGTTCGTGACGCAGCTGGTGCTGATCCTCGTCGGAACGGTGAGCGCCGGATTGATGCTTGCTTTCAGCCTTGGTGCGCGTCGTCATGTAGCCAACCTGCTTGCGCGCCGGGAGTTGTCGCGGCTCGCCATCGGCGACCGGGTCAATATCGGTGGTGTCGAAGGCAATATCGTCGATATTCACAACACCGCGGTCGATATCGCGACCGAAGAGGGCATCGCGTCCGTGCCCGCGGCGCGACTCGCCGAGCAAGGGTTCATTCGCATACCGAGGGCGCCCGAAGATGACTGATGTGGATCCCGTCATTGCCGATTTCGCCGAACGATACCCGGATGCGTTCGCAAGCACCCTGCGGCAGGGCAGCGACGAGGAGATTTCCGCAGTCGTCAGGTCGCTGCCGCCCGGCTCGATCGCGTCCGTCGTGGCAAGACTGCCCGCGGCCCGGCTCCGGTCGTTGCTCGATTCCGGGGAACACTCGCCGCGAGACTGGCTCGAGGATTCACCCTTCGACGACGCCATCATGCTGTTGAGCCGCATGCGCCGGGAACGGCGCATCGCGCTGATCGGTTCGGTGCGAGACCGCAGGCTCCAGCGGCGGTTCATGCGACACCAGCAGTACCCCCGGCACAGCACGGGCTTTTACGTCGAAGACGTGTTCCTGCGCATCGAGATCGATACACCGGCCAGCGCCGTGCTCGAAGAGCTCCGTCGCGAGGAAGGGAATGATCCACCCCTGGTGGTCGTGGTCGACGCATCCGGTCGCTACGCGGGCGTGCTGAATCCCTGGCACCTGATGAGTAATCGCCTTTCCGGCCAGCGGCTCGACGAGCATGTCGAATACATGCAGCCGATCGCGCCGGAAACGCCGGTCATCGCCGCCGCGGAGCATGAAGGCTGGCTCGAACACAACTGGCTGCCCGTGGTCGACAACAAGCAGCGCATTCTCGGTGCATTGTCCCGGGCAGTGGTATTGAGCGCGGCAAGCCGCGTATCGCCATCGCAACAAACCACCGCAAGCCTGCTCCTCGAGCTCGTCGACGGGATTACGCACACGCTCGGCGAGATGCTGGAAGGGCTGCTGGGCAGGCGGTCCACGTGACGGCGCTCGCAAGCTCGATCAAGGAGGCTTACCTGGCGCAGCAGCCCATCGATGCTGCGCGCCTGATCGAGACACTGAAGCTTCGGCAACTGCCCGGGCTGTTCGATGGCGTGCAACCCGCCGCGCTCGCAAACAGCCTCGACTACCTGACGGCCGGGCACGCCGCCGCGGTATTTCAGTCGCTCGGCACCGAACAACAGCAAGGGGTCTTGCGCGAGGCGCCGCCGCGGCTGGCCCTCGTGTTGCTCGATTCCATGCCCGATGAGGAACGGGATGCGCTGCTCGAATCGCTGCCGCGCGCGATCCACAGCGACCTGGTCCGGCTGCAACAGTTCGACGCGGACTCGGCGGGCCGATTGCTCGATCGCCCGTACGACACGATCCGTACCGACATGACCGTTGCCGAGGCGCTGGAAATACTGCGCCGCTCGGGAGCGAGGCGCACTCGATCCGTTTACGTGGCGGATCGCCAGAACCGGCTTGTCGGCAAGGTCGACATGCAGTCGATGGCGATCGCGGATGCGGACACGGTACTCGGCGACCTGCTCGAACCGCTCGAAGGCAAGGTCTCCCTGACGTCGCCGCGAAAGGAAGTCGTCGAGCAACTCGAGCGCTACCGGGTCGACTCACTGCCCGTGGTCGATGTCGAGGGGCGGCTCCTCGGTATCGTGCGCTACCAGCGCCTGTTCGAGGCGATCGAGAGCGTGGCGATGGCGGACATACAGAAGATGGTCGGCGTCAGTGAGGACGAGCGGGCACTGTCGAACGCGATGTTCTCGGTGAGGAAGCGGCTGCCGTGGTTGCATATCAACCTGCTGACGGCGTTTCTCGCGGCGGCGGTCGTCGGCGCGTTCGAAAGCCTGATCGCGCAGTTTACGGCCCTCGCGGTGCTGCTGCCGGTTGTCGCCGGGCAGTCCGGGAATGCAGGTTCGCAGGCGTTGGCCGTAACGATGCGAGGCCTTGCACTGCGGGAGATCGGCACACGGGAATGGCGCCATGTGCTGAGCAAGGAGGTTCGCGTTGGCGTGGTCGACGGGCTGGCGCTCGCCGTGACCTGCGGCGCAGCCGTCTGGCTGTGGAGCCACTCCGTGGGCCTGGCCCTGGTCATAGCCGTTGCGATGGTCATGTCCATGGTGGCGGCCGGCATTTCCGGCGCCCTGGTGCCGATCATCCTGACCCGGCTCGGTCAGGATCCGGCGACGGCGTCTTCGATCATCCTCACCACTGTCACTGACGTGGCCGGATTCGTCTCCTTCCTGGGAACAGCAACACTGTTGTCATTCATGCTGTAGGCGGTTTAATAGCGGATACACGGCGACGCATAGGAACGTAGCGAGATGGCGAGAAGCGGCGACACGACTGGCGGCGAGCGACGGATTGCACCCGGGTCCGGGCGTCGGCGGTCGCCCGCGTTTAGCAAGGGCCGCCAGCTCGATCCGGCCGCGCACAGCGAGATAGCCGCGTTGCTGGGGGACCGGCCGCGTGACCGGGACCTGCTGATCGAGCACCTGCATCTCGTGCAGGACACCTACGGTTCCCTGGGCGCGGCACACCTGCAGGCGCTCGCGGTGGAAATGCGCCTGGCGATGGCCGAGGTGTACGAAGTCGCGTCTTTTTACGCCCACTTCGACATCGTGCTGGACGGCGAAACGCCGCCGCCCGCCATCACCGTGCGGGTGTGCGACAGCCTCACCTGCGCACTGGGTGGCGCTGGAGCGTTGCTCGATTCGCTGCCCGGGCAACTCGGCGCGCAGGTGCGCGTCGTGCGGGCGCCCTGCATGGGCCGCTGCGATACGGCACCCGTCGCGGAAGTGGGGCACCGGCACGTCGATCGCGCCTCCGTCGAGTCCGTCGCCGCAATGGTAAAGAGCAACCCGCACCACCCCGAGATTCCCGGGCACGTCCGGTTGGACGAATACGTGAAGAACGGCGGCTACACGCTGCTGCAAAACTGCGTCGCCGGCACACGATCGGTCGATGACGTGATCGGCGCGATGGAGGACTCGCGACTGCGAGGTCTCGGCGGCGCCGGTTTCCCGGCTGGCCGCAAATGGCATTTCGTGCGCCAGGAACCAGGCCCGCGACTGATGGCCGTAAACGCAGACGAGGGCGAACCGGGAACCTTCAAGGACCGCTACCACCTGGAGCGCGATCCGCATCGCTTTCTCGAAGGCATGCTGGTCGCGGCGTGGGCGATAGATGCCGAGGCGATCTATATCTACCTTCGCGACGAGTACCCGGCGGTGCGTGCGATACTGCTCGAAGCCCTGGCGGACCTGGAGCGCGCAGGACTTAACGGCGACCGCGCGATCCATCTGCGCCGCGGCGCAGGCGCCTACATATGTGGCGAGGAGTCCGCGATGCTCGAGAGCATCGAGGGCAAGCGGGGGTTGCCGCGCCACAAACCGCCGTACCCGAGCCAGGTGGGCCTGTTCGGCCGGCCGACGCTGGTGCACAACGTCGAGACGCTCTACTGGGTACGCGACATCCTGGAGCGCGGTCCGGACTGGTTCTCCGGCGAAGGCCGCAACGGGCGCCGCGGACGCCGCAGTTTTTCCGTCTCCGGACGGGTCAAGAGAGCCCGGCGTGAAGTTCGCGCCCGCCGGCGTCACGGCACAGGAACTGATCGACGAGTATTGCGGCGGCATGGCAGACGGCCACACCTTCAAAGCGTATCTGCCGGGCGGCGCGTCGGGCGGCATATTGCCGGCGAGCATGGCCGACATCCCGCTCGACTTCGATACCCTCGAAGAGCACGGCGGCTTCATCGGGTCGGCGGCCGTGGTCGTGCTGTCCGACAAGGACAGCGTCCGGGACGCGGCACTGAACCTGATGCGCTTCTTCGAGGACGAGAGCTGTGGGCAATGCACGCCGTGTCGCGTCGGCACCGAGAAGGCCGTGGCAGCTGATGTCGAAGCAGGCGTGGGACGAGGATCTGCTGGCCGAGCTCAGCGCTGCGATGGCCTCGGCCTCGATCTGCGGACTCGGGCAGGCGGCGCCGAACCCGTTGCTGTGTCTCCTGAAGTACTTCCCGGAGGATCTCGCGTGACGGAGAAGATCACCTTCATGCTCGACGGCGAGCAGGTCGAAGCCTCTCCGGGCGAGACGATCTGGCAGGTGGCACAGCGGCTCGGCACCACGATCCCGCATCTCTGCTATGCGCCCGAACCGGGTTACCGGGCCGATGGCAACTGCCGCGCCTGCATGGTTGAAATCAAGGGCGAGCGCGTGCTCGCGGCGTCGTGTATCCGGAAGCCGCCGGCAGGACATGGTCGTCAACACGGCATCGGACGAGGCAATGAGCGCCCGCCGCATGGTCATGGAGATGCTGGTCGCCGACCAGCCCGCGCGCGAGTCGGCGCCCGATCCCGAGTCGAAGTTCTGGGCCTGGGCGGATGCGATGGGGGTGACGGACAGCCGTTTCCCCGCGCGGGAAAAAACGGCGGGCGATTCCAGCCACGTCGCGATCGCGGTGAACCTGGACGCCTGCATCCACTGCAATCTCTGCGTGCGCGCCTGTCGCGAGGTGCAGGTGAACGACGTCATCGGCATGGCGTATCGCGGTCACGGCGCGAAGATCGTGTTCGACTTCGACGACCCGATGGGGGACTCGACCTGCGTGGCCTGCGGTGAATGCGTGCAGGCCTGCCCGACCGGCGCCCTGATGGAAGCGAACCTGCTGGACGCGGCCGGCACGCGGCAGGAATTCGAAGACCGTCACGTCGATACGGTGTGCCCTTATTGCGGGGTTGGCTGCCAGACCCGCGTGTTCGTGAAGGACGACAAGATACTCTACGTAGACGGCCGCAACGGCCCGGCCAACGAACAGCGCCTGTGTGTGAAGGGGCGTTTCGGTTTCGACTACATTCACCATCCGCATCGCCTTACCAAACCCCTGATCCGCCGCGATGACGCACCCAAGGACGGCGCGATCATGCTCGATCCGGCGAACCCGTGGACCCACTTCCGCGAGGCGACCTGGGAGGAAGCACTGGACCGCGCCGCATCCGGTTTGCAGGGGGTACTCGACGCGTACGGCCCGTCGGGCCTCGCCGGCTTCGGCTCGGCGAAGGGTTCCAACGAGGAAGCTTACCTGTTCCAGAAACTCGTCCGCACCGGGTTCCGCACCAACAACGTCGACCACTGCACGCGGCTTTGCCATGCGTCGTCCGTCGCGGCGCTGATGGAGGGCATAGGCTCCGGCGCCGTGACCGCGCCGTTCACCGCCGCCGATGATGCCGACTGCATTGTCGTCATCGGCGCGCGCCCGGAGCAGAATCATCCCGTCGCGGCGACCTATCTGAAGAACAGGGCGAAGCAGGGCGCGAAGCTCATCGTAGCGGACCCGCGCGGGCAGAGCCTCGGCCGCCACGCAACCTACAACCTGCAGTTCAAGGCCGGCACGGACGTCGCGCTGCTGAACGCGATGATCCACACGATCATCGACGAAGAACTGCACGATCCGGACTACCTGCAACAGCACACCGAGGGGTTCGAGCAACTCGCCGAGCGCGTAACGTCATTTGCACCGGAGAAGATGGCCGAAGTCTGCGGTATCGATGCCGCTACGATCCGCGACGTCGCGCGCCTCTATGCGACCTCGAAGAACTCGATCATCTTCTGGGGGATGGGCATCTCGCAGTCGGTGCATGGCACGGACAACGCGCGCTGACTGATCGCGCTTGCGCTGATTAACGGGTCAGGTCGGCCGCCCCGGCACCGGGCTGCATCCGCTGCGCGGACAAAACAACGTGCAGGGCGCGTCGGACGCCGGCCTCATCCCGATGGTGTTTCCCGACTACAAATCGGTCGAGGCGCACCATCCGCGGCAACCTACGAGGCGTTCTGGGGAACGACGCTGGATCGCGAAGCGGGGGCTCACGGTCGTCGAGATCATGGACGCGATCCACGCCGACGATATCAGGGCGATGTACATCCTCGGCGAGAATCCGGCGATGTCGGACCCGGACCAGCGCGCACGCGCGCGCGGCGCTGGCCAAGCTGGAGCACCTCGTCGTGCAGGACATCTTCCTGACGGAGACGGCTTGGCACGCCGATGTTATGCTGCCGGCCGCGGCGCATGCGGAAAAGATGGGGCACCTACACGAACACGAACCGCCAGGTGCAGATGGCGCGCCGCCGTGGTGATGCCCGGGCATGCGCGGCCGGATTGGTGCTGGTTACGCAGGAAATCGCGAACGGCGCGTCGGGCTGCAACTGGCCTTACATCACCCGAGCGAGGTCTTCGCGGAGATGGCGGTCATGATGCCATCTCTCAACAACATCACTTGGGAACGGGTCGATCGCGAAAACTCCGTGACCTATCCATGCGATGCACCGGATGTTGCTGGCAACGCGATTATCTTTGGAGAGCGGCTTCCCGACAACGAGCGGGCGCGCGAGGATCGTACCGGCCGAGCTGTCACGCCGCCCGATGAACTGCCGGATGACGGACTATCCGATGGTGCTCACAACTGGACGACTGCTGGAGCATTGGCACACCGGGTCGATGACACGGCGGGCGGTCACCCTCGACCTACTCGAGCCGGAAGCCATTGCGCGGATTGAACCGGCACGACATGGCCCGGATGGGCGTTTCGGCGGGCGAATTCGTCAAGGTGGAGACGCGGCGCGGCTCGATTACGTTGCAGGTGCGGCACGATCGCGAGGTGCCGGAGGGCATGGTATTCGTCCCGTTCTGCTTCACGGAAGCGGCGGCCAACCTGCTGACCAATCCGGAACTCGATCCAATCGGCAAGATCCCCGAGTTCAAGTTCTGCGCGGCGCGCATCGAACCGACCCGTTAAGGGCGCTGGCCCCTAATTGCCGGCCGGGCCGAGCGGCCGGAAGCGCACGATGAGCAGCGGCAACAGCGTCAGGTTGGCGACCAGGGCGATCAACATTGCGAAACCGGTCAGCAAGCCGAAGTGGATGGTTGGCACGAAATCCGACAGCGCCAGGATGGAGAAGCCCAGCGTCACCGTAACCGACGTGTAATACATGGCGCGGCCAATGCTCGCATGACTGCGGTTCACTGCCGCCCAGTAGTCATGGTCCTTGTTGAACTCCCGGGTAAACCTGTGAACATAATGGATCGTATCGTCGACGGCGATGCCGATGCTGATAGCCGCAATGGTAATGGTCATGAGGTCGAGTGGGATGCTCAACCATCCCATCAAACCGAGCACGAGTAACGCTGCGAACACGTTGGGGACGATCGCGATTCCGGCCAGTTTGATGTCGCGAAAGAGGAGCGCGAACATGAACAGGATGGCGAGAAATACGACGCCGATGGTCAGGATCTGGGAGCGAAACAGGCTTTGCAACATGTTGTTGTACAGCACCAGCATCCCCGAGAGATGAACCTGGCTCTCGTCGTAGCCGAGCGCGCCGGTCAGCCGGTCGCGGATGTCCTGCATCAACGCTTCGCGCTGCAGGGAAGGGTCCGACTCGAACACGCGAATCGCAAAACGGGCCTGGTTGCCGTCCTCGGACAAATACGGCCGGATCAGGATGTCCCTGATTTCCTCCGGAAGCTTGTTGTACAGGACGGACAGCTCGAAGTTGTCGGATACGATCTCTTCGTCGAGCTGGCGGAGTATCCGGATTGCAGTGTCGACGGACAGAACCTTGCCGGTCTCGGGGAGTGAATCGAGATAGCGGTGCACTTCGGCAACTTGTGAAAGCCTGCCCGTATTGAACCAGTAGCTCGTCGAGGCAATGCCGCCGCTTTCGGCGTCGTCCATCCCGAACTCGGCGAGCAGCGGGTCTTCCCAGATTTCCTCCTGTTGCTCGTGGAACTCGGCAGGGGCGTCGATGACGACGTCGAGCGGGGTCGTGCCGCCCAGTTCGCGATCGATCATCTCCATGCCGCGATAAATCTCCGTCGATTCCTTGAAGTAGTCGATGAAGCGGTTCTCCACCGTGAGAAAGCCGATGCCCGCGACGCTGAGCGCTGCGAGGACGCCGGCGGCGACCAGGATGCTGGAGTCATGCGCCTGTATCTGGGTGGCGAAGAAGTGCGTGATCCTGTCCGTAAGGTCCTTGCGGCGGCGCGGCGAGCCGGGCTCCAGGAACATCAGCGCCGCCGGGATCAGCGTGAAAACCAGCACGAACGCGACGACGATGCCGATTGCCATCATCCAGCCGAAGTCGATAACCGGCCGGATGCCGCTGAACAGCAGGGAGCCGAAAGCCACCATGGTCGTGATTGCCGTGTACAGGCACGGCACCGTCTTGGCTCGGACCATATCCCGGACCAGCACTTCCTGGCAGGCATCGGGCGATTCCTCGTGCAGTTCCCGGTAGCGGACCACGAGGTGGATCGCGAGTGACAGCGTGAGAATCAGCAACAGCGACATGAAATTGGACGACACGACGGTTACCGGCCAGTCGACGAGGCCCAGGAAACCGACCATGAAGATGCCGGTTGCTGCGCAGGCCAGCATGGGGAGGATCGACCCAGCGTGGCCGGCGAAATGCCACTGCCAGGATCACCACCAGGAAGCACAACACGCCGATGCCGAAAGTCAGCAGGTCGTGCCGGATGAAGGCGATCGAGTCGGCAACGATCATCGGCACGCCGCCCAGGTGCAGTTCGGCTTGGTCGCGGTGGCGGTCGATAATGCTCCGGATCTCGGCGATATCCCGGCTTTGCTGGTCCCGCAGTTTCAGGCCATGGACATCGAATTGTGCGGACACGGTGTCGAGGGTCGACTGCTCATCGGCATTGAGTTCCCTGTGCAGGCTTTGTTCGCGCAATTCGTTGCGCTGCTTCAGCAAGCGGTGCCAGGTCTCGTCGCGGCGGAAATTCACCTGCAACGCCGTTGTCCTGCCGTCCGCGCTGATGATCAGGTCGCGATACATCGGGCTGGAGAGAAATTCCCGGCGAGCGCGGGACCTGTCGGTGCGCGGGCTTGCGAGTGTCGGTATGTCTTCGCTCAGTTCGGCAAGGCTGATCGGCGGGCTCTGGATGAGCGGCACGTCCAGCAGGCTGACGACCGACTCGACGTGTTCCATGGCCGCAATTTCGTCACGCAAAACCTGCAGGTCGGCAATTACCGTGTCGCTGAACAGGTCCTGCTGCGGCGTGTAGGTGACGATCAGGTAGTCGTCCGAGCCGTAACGCGCCCGGATCGAGCGGTAGTACTTGAGCGCCGCGTCGTTCTCCAGCACCAGAGAATCGGCAGACGCATCGAGCCTGAATGCCGGCGCGTGATAAGCGAAGAAAGCGACGACGAGCGCGATTACAAACAGCGAGACCGCCGGTCGTTTCAGGACCAGCCGGTCGAAGACGTCCAGTATCCTGGCCAAAGGCAGTCCCTTGTCGTCGACTTCGTCGTCGATGCGCGTCATGACGACTTGCCTCGTAAGGATGAGGCTGGCGCGCTGATCCGCAATCGTGGAAAGCTGCAATACGGGAGCGCGGACCACGCAAACGCGGGTCGCGGCGTGAAAAACCCCTTTTCCAACAGTCAGTTGGCGTTTTCAGGCCGCAAATCGAGTGCCGGCTTATGTCACAGTCGCCACCCACAGACAGCCATGCCGCGGATAATTCGAGCCACTACACACGCAAGCAACACGAACGGCATGATCAAACTACCCGATGGCATCGTTTCGGTGCACCTCGGCGACGAACGGTACCGGGGCGCATACTACTTTCGCGGCGACAAGCTCGTCGTCACTGCGTACGGCATGCCGGAGTCCTCCGCCGATCTCGAGGTGCTCGGTGACGAGCGCGGCAAGGCTGCGGTCAATCTCGCCAAGCTCGTGCTGATCGACATGGTGCGCGCGTCGCAGGCAATCCCCGACTGGCATCCCGAGCTGGCCCTCTGCGGCACCACGACCCAGATCTGCTACTGACTGCGATCGCGATTCTGCGTTACTGCCGGCAGGCCTACTTCTCGTAAACGATCTCGCCGTCGACGATCGTCATTACGATACGTCCGTCGAGGATGTGGCCGGGGCGATGTTCGGCGAGCGTGAACGGATCGATATCCATGACGGTGAGGTCCGCCCAGCGGCCCGCTTCGATGACACCGGTTTCGTCCTCACGGAAACTCGCGTAAGCGGACCATACCGTGTAGGCGCGCAGCGCCTCGTCGATGCTCACGCGCTGCTCGGGGTACCAGCCGCCCTCCGGCTCACCGTCCTTGTCCTGCCGGGTGACCGCCGAATGCAGGCCGTAGAAGATGTTGTGATCGGAACCGGGGTTGTCGGAATTGAAGGTCAGGCGCGCGCCGGTTTCGCGCAGCGTCCGCCATGCATAGGCACCGCGGATCCGCTCCGGGCCGAGCCGTTGTTCGGCCCACGCCTTGTCCTCCATCGCGTGCGGCGGTTCCATCGAAGCGACGACACCCAGCTGACCGAGACGGGGGATGTCGTCGGAGTTCAGCACCTGTGCGTGTTCGATGCGATGCCGGTTCGCGGCGGTTGCCGGCGCTTCCTTGAATACGGCCTCGAGTATGTCGAGCGCCTCGCGGTTGCCGGCGTCTCCGATCGCGTGAATCGCGATCTGGAAACCGGCTTTCATCGCGTCCGCATTCAATGCTTTATTGAAACCGTAGTCGTCACCGCTAACACCGCGGTGACCGGGCTTGTCCGCGTAGTCGTACAGCAGGCGCGCACCGCGGGAACCGAGCGCGCCGTCGTAATAGGCCTTCACGGTACGGGTCACCAGCATGCTGTCGCTGTCCGTGTCCGGCCCTTTCTCGATCCACTTGCGAACCAGGTCCTCGTCGCGCAGCGACAGCATCGCGAAGACGCGAATCGGCAAGCGGTCCGCTGCCTCGAGCTCCTCGAGCACGCTCATCCGCCGCGCGTCCAGGCCGGCATCATGGACCGCGGTGTAGCCGTCGGCTGCCATGCGTTCGAGTCCGAGCAGGACCTGCCTGGCGAGGTCTTCGCGCGATGGCTCGGGGACGGCATCAGCCAGCATCTGCACCGCCTGGTTCAGGAACAGGCCGGTGGGTTCGCCGTCGGGCCCGAGGCGCATGTCCCCGCCGACCGGCACCGGCGACTCCGCGGTGATGCCGGCCGCATCGAGCGCCATCTGGTTTCCCCAGCCCGCGAAACCGTGCAGGCTGTCCATGAAGACCGGGTGGTCCGGGACTTTCGCCGTCAGCAACGCCTTGTCCGGGTAACGGTTCGCCCAGGCACCCTCGTCCCAGCCCCGGCCGACGATCCACTCGCCTTTCGGGACCGACCTGGCGCGCTCGGCGATCAGTTCGACGGCGTCTTCCTCGGTCTCCACGCCGATCAGGTTGACCTGGTCCAGCAATGCCCCGAGCCCGAACACGTGCGTATGCGAATCGACAAGGCCGGGGATCACCGTAGCGCCAGCCAGGTCGACGACCCGGGTCGCGTCTCCTTCGAACTGTATTGCGTCTACACTGCTGCCGACGAACAGGATCTCATTGCCGTCGAATGGCGACGGCCTGCGCATCGGGATACCAGCCCGCGGAATCGCGCGGCGCACCCGATGCCGGACGGCCGTCCTTGTCCGGCTCCTCCCAGTCGAGCGTGTAGACACGGCCGTTGACCAGGATCAGCGAGGCATCCCGTATTGCGGCCGGTTCGGCGGGTTTCTCCGAGCAAGCGGCGAAGAGAAGAAGCAACGTGAGCGTTGCGAGCAACCTGAACGCAGTCATGGTCGTGGGACCCGACGGTACTCGATCAGCCGCTCGACCACCTCGTCGCTATCACGGAACAGGACATAAGCATCGATCCGGTCATCACTGCGGCGGTAGAAGCTGACCATGCCGAAATGCAGCGCATCCTGCTCTTTCTTGACGAGTTTCAGGCCCACGTCCTCGTCCTTTTCCTCCCAGGCCGAGAAGTCAGCGCTGAAGTGACGGATCTTCAGGTCGAGCGTCCCGTCCTCGACCGTCATGGCCATCAGCTCGTACATCGAGACGCCCTCGTCACCGAACAGCTTGAACATGCCCACCATCGTTCCTGCGGATGGTGGGTTCCAGGTCTCCTCGAAGCGCTTGCCGAAGGCGGTGCCGGTCCACGAGCCGACCATCCAGCGCGCGTCCTCGAGCGTCGCCGGCGGATGGGGTTCGCCGTCGGCGAGGCGCCAGGTGTGATCGGTCTGCTTCTCCGCAGCAAACAGCGCGAACGGGAACAGCAGCAGCAATGTGGTCGGAGACAGGGCGGGCAATCGGATTTTCACGTCGGGTCCTCTTTCGCAGGAGGGTCTTCTTCCGCCATCATCGCCCCTCGACCGTTTCGCGATCAAATCCGATGCGAGCCGGATGCGCTACAAGCCCTCGAGCCACTGCAGTGCGACGGAGAGGAAAGGGCGTGCATCACCGCGCCCGCCCTCGTCGCGAAACGCCGCGCGCGCATCGGCAAATACCGTGAAATGATGGTCGGTCTGCGGGAGCAGCTCGAATCTCGCAAGCCCGGGCCGTTGCCGGTTCACGATGCGGACGACGGTCTCGTGGCCGGCCTGGTTCTCGAACCAGTCGTATTCGCCCATCACGACCAGCACCGGCACGTTGATCCGGCCCCACGCGGCGGTCCAGTCGGCCTGCTGCGCCTGCTGGTGGAAGGCGAATGCGCGGCCGTAGTGAGCGTCCGCAGACGTGCCGATGATGTCCGACCAGACCGCGGCCATGGACGGATCGGCTTCGATGATATCCGGCGGGTCCATGCCATCCAGCAGGTAGCGGGAATAGAAGGCCTGGTGTTCGCGCATGCGGGTCGCGATGTCGGCCGCGCCGGTATCGCCCAGTTCCATGGCATTGCGATCGAAGGCCTGCATGCGTTCGAACCAGGTCTTCGAACCGCCGCCCCAGCCGAGCACCCCCACGACGCCGGGCGCGTCGGCCGCAAGCTGCGAGACCATGCGCGATCCCATGCTGGCGCCGAACACGACAATGCGGCTCGTGTCGAGATCGTCGCGCCTGGAGAGTGCCTTCAGCGCGGCGCGGTGGTCGGCGAGTTCCGTATCGTAGTCGAGTTCCGGGCAGGGACCGCCCTCGGAATCCCCCACTCCGCGCTTGTCCATGCGCATCATGGCCCAGCCGGATTCGCGCACCATCCCGCGCAGCATCTGCAGCCAGCCGTTGTCGCGATCGGGCCGAATCTCGACCGTGTCGCAGGACAGCCACTGTACGAAGAGGATGACGGGCGGCCGCTCGACGCCTTCCGGCTTCGTCAGGATCGTCCGCAACCGCGCGCCACCGGCAACGGCCAGCGAGCCGTACTCGATGTCCACTCCGGGGTGGGATTCTTCGTACGCGCCATCGCGGCGCGGAAGTTCGGCGGCGGCGGGCTGGGCCCAGGCCGCGGCAACGAGCAGGATCAGGCAGAGATTCAGTAAACGCATTGCAAGCCTCCAGGAACTTGGAAAGCTTGCGAGCGTGCCGCGAACGGCAGCCCGGGTCTTGCCGGATTCTTTACAAATCCTTGCCGATTTCTTTGCCCGCGCCGCTTCAGCGCGCCTGCGCGGCGCCGCTCAGGTTGTTGCGCCGGAAATCGGTCGGCGTCATGCCAATGCGTGCTTTGAAAGCGCGGTTGAACGCGCCGATGGACCCGTAGCCGACCCGCATGGCGATGGACAGTACGGGTTCGCGGGCCTGTTCGGGCCGTGTGAGCGCCTTGCAGGCTTCGCGGATGCGCCACGTGTGCAGGAAGTCGTTGAAATTGCGGTGGCCCATGCCGCGATTGATGACGCGCCGCAACACCGCTTCGCTGGTGCCGAGCCGCCCGGCGAGTGCGCCGATCGTCAGGCCTTCCTCGAGGTAGATTCGCTCGGTCTCCAGCATTCGCTCGAGCTTGCCGAGCACCGCGGTTTCCAACCGGGTCAGCGGGATGCGGGATTGCCTGCGCACGGGTTCGATCCAGCTCCCTGGCCGCGACTCGAGCAGGAGCGCGGCCGCGCCGAGCGCCACGGCGGTAACCGCAGCCATGTTTGTGCGCATCACCAGTAGCGGCGTATTGATGTCCAGCAGCAGGTTGTAGCTCTGCACGCCGAGCGCAAGCGCGAGATAGACGCCGGTCGCGGCCATGAACACGAGTCGCAGGCGGCGGCGGCTTTCGACCAGGTCGGCGGCCATGCCGCGCCAGGACTCGTACAGGCCGAGTAAGACGAAGGCGAACAATGCGCCGTCGAAGCCGAAGCCGAGCACGGTTTCCAGGCCCGTTGCCGTACCCGCACGGTAGAGCGGGAGGAACACCAGTTGCTGCCAGGCGCCGGCGATCGCGACGATGCCCACGGTTGCAAAATGGTCGCGGCCGAGTTCCGCGCCATCCGTGAACAATGCACGCGCAAACAGCCAGAACCAGACGGCCTTGGTCACGCATAGCGCGGTCAGGGGCCACGCCCAGGCGGCGAGGAAGGGTTGGATGCCGGGCACGGATGTGATGAAGAAAGCGGCGACGGCGAGACAGAGAGCTGCGCCCGGCACGGCGGCCCGCCGTTGCCGGCCGGTCGCCGCCAGGACCCCGGCCAGCAGCAGCGCTGCCATGACAGTCACGGTGCGGAAGACGATATCGGTGGTCTCGGGCATTCGGGCATTCCAGGTCGAATCGTTACTTTCCTTTGAGCGCCGGGCGCCCCCGGAGTTCGGCCTGATTGAGCGCCGATCCTGCGACAGGGCTGCGACGCTGGCATTCATCACACTATTTCCGCTAGCATTTCGCCGCTGGCTTGAAACGGCCGAACCCGTCGGAGAAACGCAGAGCATGAATGACAAGAACGAGAAAGGCGAATCACGAGGACGCCGTACGTCGACCGAATTCGACTGGGGGAGTTTTGCCATTCGCCTGGCCGCGACCCTCGTGCTGGTCCTGCTGACCTACAATCCGAGTGGCTGGTCTTACGCACACTGGCTGCAGAGTGGCTTTTCCAATGACGGACTCGGCCCGGCGCATTTCGTCGTCGGCGTCGTCGTCCTGATCGGCTGGGTCATCCTGCTGGCGGCAACACAGCGGTCGATGGGTACCCTCGGGCTGATCCTGGAAGCGCTGCTGTTCGGCGGGATCGTGTGGATGCTGATCGACTTCGGCATCCTGAGCATCGACTCGGTGACCGAGTTCACCTGGGTCATCCTGGTGATCCTGTCCGTGATGCTGGCGATCGGCCTGAGCTGGTCGCACGTCTGGCGCAGGCTGACCGGCCAGTTCGAAGTCGACGACGATTGACCGCGGCGCCCCGGCGGCCCGGCCGGGCGCGGCTCAGCTTTCGGGGATCGGCGAGCGATAGATGCGCTCGAACACCTGGCTCATGCGCTGGCGCAGGAGTTCGAGGAAGCGATCGATGTCCGAAATCTGACGAAAGGTCAGGTAGCCGGTCTCCAGGAACTCCTGCAACGCGCCGAAGCCGGCGGCGTGTGCCGGCTTGCGCATCGTTCTCAGCAATCCGCCGATCAATGGCACGCGAACCAGCCGCTCCAGTGTCTCGCCGAGTTCCGCCGCCAGCCGCACGAGATCGACACACTCGTCGTATGAGCTCACTTCACGGCAGGCAATAAAGTAGTCCCTTTCCGAAATGGCCGGCGGCAGTTCACCGTCGGCGAGCAGCTCGCGGCAAATGCCCAGGTTGATTTCCAGTGCTCGCGCATTGAGTTCGACGGCCGCCGCGGCGGTCTCGAGCGGATGCGCCGGCAGGCTTCTCACGATGACGGGCGCGGCGCGCTCGATGTCGCGATCGCGCTGGCTGACGCCGACACCGGCAAGATCGCTGACGATGAAGTCGACCGCCTCGGCATAGCCCTCGGGTTCGAGCAGGTCCGAGAAGAACGGCAACATGTAATCAAGCTGCCAGCGGGCGAAACGGTCGTAGGACTCGTACAGCACCGGGTTGTCGAGGTATTCCGAATGCAGCTCGTTGCTGCGCGCGATGGCTTGGCGGAATTTCGCCGCCGCCTGTTGTCTGCTGGAAAGCGCCATGTGACCGCGATTCTCGGAGCCGGCCGGCACCTCACACCATTCGTAATTGCGCGTACACCTGTCATCGGCGATCGCGGGCCGAGGCCCGCTCCTACAGGGTGCAGGCGAGGGTGCTGTAGGAGCGGCTCTCGAGCCGCGATCGGTGTCGCGCTTCGAGCAGCGCTCCTACAGGGGGGGATTGACACCGCGGGAAAAATAGGTAACCTTTTAGTTACATGTTTGATGACCGTGATATGGACGCCGTGCTGCAGGCGCTCGGCAACGAAAGCCGGCGACGAATGCTCGACATCGTGAAGGACCGGCCGGGCATCGCCGTCGGTGCCCTGGCCAGGGAATTCGACGTGAGCCGTATTGCGGTGATCAAACACCTGGCGGTCCTCGAGGACGCGAACCTGATCGTTTCCGAGAAGGACGGCCGCCGGAGGAGGCTCTACTTCAACGCGGTGCCGATACAGATGATTCACGAGCGCTGGACGACGGACTACAGCGCGTACTGGGCCGGGCAGGTGACGCGCATCAAGTACCTGGCAGAAATGCGCCAGCCGGATGACGGCGAGACAGGGGGGGAACAACACAAATGAACGACCAACAGTATGCGGAGAAACAGGTTTACAAGGTCCTGATCAAGGCACCGATCGACAAGGTCTGGGCCGAACTCGTGGACACGACAAGACCCAGGCCTTTCTTCTGGAACGGCTCGTGGGACACGGCCGCGTTCGCAGCGGGAAATGCCTACCGCGTGTCCTCGAACCAGGGCAAGGCGGTCGCGGTCATCGGCCGCATCCTCGAGATGGATCCGCCGCACCGCCTGGTGACGACGTTCCGGCTCACCGCATTACCCGACCCGCCGTCCAGGGTTACCTACACGCTCGCGGAGAAAGACGGCGGCACCGAATTCTGCCTGATCACGGAACAGGTGCTCGCGGGCTCGAAGAGCGAGAAGTCGATGGCGAGTGGCTCCCGCTTCATCGTCGACAATTTCAAGTCCTGGGTGGAAACCGGCCAGGTCACATTCGGCGCACGGATCACGCTGGCGATGTATTCGCTGATGGCGCCGCTGATGCCGAAAGCCATGCGCGCCGAGAACTGGCCGCTGGACAAAGCCGAATAGACGAGGAGACGAAGCGATGCCTGCATCACCCGAAGAGATGGCGGCCTCGATGGTCGCCAACATGAAGGCGAAAACCGGTAAGACGCTGGAGCAGTGGCTCGCGGTGGCGAAGCAGACCGGCGCCGCCAGGCACGGCGAGATCGTCAAGGCGCTGAAAACCGGCCATGGTCTCACTCACGGCTACGCAAACCTCGTCGCGCACAAACTCCTGAAAAGCGACGCTGGCAGCAAGGCGGCCGGCGGAACCGACCTGATCGCTGCGCAATATGCAGGGCCCAAGGCGGACCTCAGGCCGATTTACGATGCCGTTATCAAGGCGGCCCGGTCACTCGGTAAGGACGTCGAAGTCGCCCCGAAGAAGACCTACGTCAGCCTGCGCCGAAACAAGCAGTTCGCCATCGTGCAGCCGTCGACGCGGACCCGTGTCGATCTCGGTGTCAATCTCAAGGGCGAGCCGGCCGCCGGGCGGCTGGAGAAGTCGGGCAGTTTCAACGCGATGGTGTCCCACCGCGTTCGCCTGGAGAAGCCGGCCGACGTCGACAAGGAGGTCAAGGCCTGGCTGAAAAAAGCCTGGTCCGACGCCTGACGGCGCATTACCGGACAGCTCAGACCACCTGGCTGGCCATGGACGTCATGTCGACCGGCTCGCCGTCCGCCAGCTGATTCCGGATCGGCAGGTTACGGATGCGCTTGCCGGTTGCGGCGAAAATCGCGTTGGTGAGCGCGGGCGCTGCGGACGGAATGCCGATCTCACCGACGCCGGTCGGCACGTCGTCGTAATTGAGAATGTGCGTCTCGAACAGGCTCGGTACCATTGCGATCCGTGCGAGCGGATAGTCGTCGAAATTGTTCTGTTGGACGCGGCCGTCCCGCACGGTGATCTCGAGGCCAAGCGCCGTGCTGAGGCCGTCGATGGTGCCGCCCTGCAGCTGCGCGTCGACGCCGTTCGGATGTACGGCGTAGCCGCAGTCGATCGCCGCGACGATGCGCTCTATCGTCAGCCGGCCATCGGCCACCGTCACCTCCATCGCATGCGCCGCGTAGCCACCGAACGTGAAGTGCGTTGCCAGCCCGATGCCCCTGCCTTTCGGCAGCCGCCTGCCGTAGTCGATGCGTTCGGCGACGAAGCGTAGCAGGCGCGCGAGCCGCCCCGGATTGAAGGTGGGCCCGCCGTGGCCGGAGTACTCGAGCTCGCGCGGTTCGCCGAGCAGGTCCAGTCGCAACTGCAGTGGGTCCTGCCCGGTCTCGTGGGCGATCTCGTCGATAAAGCTCTGGATCACGAAAGCATTTGCCGTGTGGGCAGGCGCACGCCAGGAGCCGCGCGGCAGACCGATCGCGTTGTGGAAATACTCCATGCGCACGTTGTCGACGATGCGCCGCGGGAAGTCATCGACGTACAGTTCCGCCTGGTACAGGTTCTCGTCCGGCATGTCCGGGCGGCGGTAGTACTTGCTGCCGCTCGCGAGCCGCTGCGCCCAGGCCGTGATCCTGCCGTCCGAGTCGATGCCGGCATGCATTTCGTGCAGACCGCCGGGGCGATAGAAGTCGTTCTTGATGTCGTCTTCCCGTGACCATTGCAGCTTGATCGGCCAGCCGGTCTTCTTCGAAATCATCGCCGCTTCCGCGACGTAGTCGTTCGTCAGGCGGCGGCCGAATCCGCCGCCAACGCGCGTCATCTCGACGCGTATGTTCTCGCGGGGAATGCCCGTGACTGCGTGGGCGGCTCTCGATGCGCCAGCCGGCATCTGCGTGGGCGCGATGATGTGGCACTCGTCGGCTTTTACGAATGCGTAACAGTTCTGCGGTTCGAGGGGCGCGTGCGAAACGAACGGCACGCGGTACCGGCGCTTGATGGTCTTCGCCGACGCCGCCATCGCGGCATCGTAGTCGCCATCGTCGAGCACGACCTGGCCGTCGCCTTTGAGCATCTCTTCGTTCTCGCGCCAGAAACGTTCACTGCTGTCTGACGCGTTCGGGCTTGCTTCCCACTCGATGTCGAGCGCGGCGCGTCCCTGCATTGCCGCCCACGTCGATGTCGCGACGACGGCAACGCCGCTCGCAAGGATGACGTACGGTTCCCCGGGCTGTGGGCCGTCGATCCTGAATACGTCGAGCACGCCATCGATAGCACGGGCCTTCGCATCGTCGAACGACTTGACCCGCGCATTGAGGACAGGTGCGCGCGCGATGACCGCGTAGCGCATGTCCGGCTTCACGGTATCGATACCGTACATAGCTTTGCCGGTGACGATGTCGCGTGCGTCTATCGTATTGCGGCGTGTGCCGACGATGCGATAGTCGCCCATGGCCTTGAGCGCTGCGGGTTCGTCGCTTGCCGGGAGCGCCGCCGCCTCGACGACGAGTTCGCTGTACGGAATCTCGGCATCGCGCGATGCGCACACGACGTACCCGGGCCGGGTATCGCACTCCGATGCGTCCACGCCGAGCCGTCGCGCGGCCGCGAGTATCAACTGCCGGCGCGCGCCGGCGCCGATGCGGCGCATCAGTTCCCAGTTACTCGTCAAACCCGTGCTGCCGCCGACCCCCTGGCCACCACCGTATTTCCAGGTGTAGCCATCGGCCGTCTTGACGATGCCGAGCGGCATCTGCTCGATGCGCACCTTGCGCCAGTCCACGTCGAGTTCCTCCGCCACCAGCATCGGCACCGCCGTGCGCAATCCCTGGCCGATCTCGGGGTCCTTGCAGCCGATCACGACGCTGCCGTCGGGGTTGATCTGGATGAAGAAGCCGATCATGCGCTCGCCAGCCTCTTCGTAAGCGAATGTCGGCAGGCCGACGACGAGGCTGCCGGCGGCACCGATACCGGCGATCAGCACTTGCCGGCGGGTAAAGCGGTGATTCCCCGGTACGGCATTCATGATTTTTCTCCCGCCGTGAGTTCGGCCGCACGGTGAATGGCCTTGCGGATACGGACGTAGGTCCCACAGCGACAGATGTTGGTGATGTTGTTGTCGATATCGGCGTCGCTCGGCTCCGGATTGCGTTTCAGGAAATCCACGGCCGCCATGATCTGGCCGGCCTGGCAATACCCGCACTGCGGCACGTCGTGCTCGAGCCACGCCTGTTGCACCGGGTGCAATGCATTATCCGATGGGGCCAGGCCCTCAATCGTCGTGACGTTGCGGCCCTCAATCGTCGAAACCGGTACAACGCAGGATCGTTGCGCCGCACCATCCACGTGCACCGTGCAGGCCCCGCACTGGCCGATACCGCAGCCGAACTTGGTGCCCCGCAGTCGCAGGTGATCCCGTATCACCCAGAGCAGCGGCGTGCCCGGATCGCCGTCGAACGAAACTTCTTCGGAATTGATGCTGAAAGACACCATGAGTCAAAGCCCCCCGAGTTTTTCTGCTACAGGCCCCGGATAGGACAAGAATACCGGCAAATAGTGCCGCGGACGGGAGGGATTGGGTTACGCGCGTCACGGTCGGGCTGGCCCATATAAGGCATAATTCCTACTGGTTATGACCGATTCCGACTCGACAGCCCGCATTCAAGACGGCCGCCTGTGGCGGCCCGATCTCGTGTATTCCTCGCTGCTGCTGATTTCGGCCGTTGTCGCGGTGTCTGTCGCGGCGGCGGATACCGGTCTGCTCGCCAGGGGATACGGCATCGGAACCGCCGCGTTCTTCCTGGTGTTCGGCCTGTTCACCATCGCGGCAGGTTTTCCGCACCCGGTTTTCGGCCACGTGTCTTTCGACCGCGTCGCGCAGGTCATGAGCGTCCTGGTCCTCGGACCGGTCGATGCGGCATGGGTCAACGGGCTGGCGTCGCTGATCTATCCATGGCAGAGATTGCGCCTCGGGGTGTCTTTACGACTGGTCGTCACCGCATCGCTGCACAACGCGGGACTGATGATGTTCGTGATCCTCGGTGGCGGACTGCTGTATCAATACATCGGCGGTGTGGTTCCGCTGACGGCCTTCGACTTCGGCTCCGGCATGCTCGTCTTCGTGCTTGTCGTCAGCATGCAGTTCATCAACGACGCCGGAATGATGTTCATGCTGTATCTGCGTAACACCGATCCGCGGCTGATCTTCAACGGGTTCACGCTGATCACCGAGTTTGTCGCGGCTGCGGCGGGTGTCGTGCTGGCAATCGCGTTGAGCAACGAATCGCTGCCGTTCTTCCTGCTGCTGCTCGCGGTGCTGGTTGCGGGGATGCTCGTCATCATGAAATACGCCCTGATGCGCGTGCGGCTGGAGAAGCTCGTCGACGAACGGACCGAGGCACTCAGGGTGCAGGCGGAGGAGTTCGAGCGGCAGGCCACGCACGACAAGCTGACCGGGCTGCCCAACCGACGCCATGCAGACAGCTACCTGCAGCAGCAGGTGGATCTGGCACAGCGCAGGCGGCGCACGGGCGCGCTGGCGCTTGCCGACGTCGACCATTTCAAGCGCATCAACGACAGCTATTCACATGCCATCGGCGACCAGGTACTGGAGCGCGTGGCAAGGATACTGAGGGATGGATGCCGCAAGACCGATTTCGTGTCGCGATACGGCGGCGAGGAATTCATGCTGTATTTTCCCGATACCGGCGTGGATCGCGCGGTGCAGGTATGCAGCGACCTGCGAGAGGCGGTGCAGGGCGCCGACTGGTCGGATATCGCGCCGGAGTTCGCCGTCACCATCAGCTTCGGGCTCGCGGAGATCAGGGATGACGCGCATTCGAGGACCATCCTCGACGAGGCCGATACGCGGCTCTACAGGGCCAAGCGTGAAGGGCGAAACCGCGTCGTCGCGGCGTGAGGGAACCACGAGCCTCCGTTCCTGCCCGATTTCATCCGGCACCGACCATCGCGATGCCACAATGTGCGAACATGATGGCGTCTCTTCAGTGACGGGAGGCAGGTTGTGGCGCGGATACTGACCGCTTTGTTCATCGGCTTGACGCTTGGCGCCGCCGGCGCATGGTGGCTGGCAGCGAGTCGCACCGCGCCGCCGGCGATCGACGAACCGCTCGTGGTGCGCGACATTGTGGACGTGCCAAGGATGCAGGCCGCGGATGCCGCAGCGCACCGGCAGGACCGTTACGCGCGCATTCGCACGATCGAGGATACGCTCGCGCTGCCGGGGGATTTTGCACAAACCGAAGCGCTTTACGTGCTTGCGGGCCGGGCGGATTCCGCCGCGGTGCAGGCCCTGGTCCACGAGGCGAACCGCGTCGCGGACCCGACCGACCGCAATGCGGCGCTGTCCATACTGTTCCTGCGGCTCGCGGAACTGGACCCGCTGTCGGCGCTGACGCTGGCACGGATGCCGGGCTTCTCGAAGAACCGGTCCCTCGAAGGCACGATCTGGCGCACCTGGAGCAAGCTGGACCTCGATGCCGCGCTGGAACACGCGCGCGGTCTCTCCAGCCCCGCCGACAAGAACCTGGCTGCGCAGACCATGCTGGCTGCGTACGGCTACCTAGGCAACGCCGAGACGGACCGTATCGAGCAGGAGCTCGGGGTGCGGGCCGACGGCAATGCCAGAGCGCGCTACCTGTTCAACATCGCGGACCGCTCGCCCGCGGAAGCGGTGAGCTGGATCCAGTCGCTGCCACCGATGCAGCAGCCGGAGGCGGTGCGCTGGCTGGCCGGCTACCTTGCGAGGCGGGATTCGGCGGACATGCTGGCTTACGCCGGCCTTTTCCAGAACCCGCAGCACCGCAGGATGTTCGAGGACGTGATCAAGGCAGCGTACGCGCAGGAACAGCCGGAGCGTTTCCTTGCGAACATGCCGCCCGGTTCTCTCCAGGGGTCCAGAGGCGGGCAATACATGGTTGCACTCCGCGCGCTGGCGGCCACGGACGTCGATCGTGCTATTGAGTACTACGACGGCCTCACGTCGCCCAATGACCGGGCGATGCTCGGCCCCGTCATCGCGGGCGAAATCGCAGCCCGGGACCCGGACCGGGCCCTCCAGTGGGCGCTCGAGCAAGACACATCGAATGCCAATCTCGTTGCGACCGTGTTGTCGCAAATAGCCGCCGTCGATCCGGCGCGGGCGCTGCTGGCAATCGAGCAGGTCGATAATCCACTTGTGAAACGACAGGCACTCAACAACGTCGTCATGAGCGCCGCGCACGCCGATCCGCTGGCCGCCCGCGCCTACGTCGACACTATTGCCGACCCTCGTGATCGAGAGGCCGCAACGCACGCGCTATTCAGCGCGTGGATGTCGAACGACCCGGCGGCCGCGCTGGACCATCTGCTCGGCACGGAGGTGAAGAACGCGGACTCGCTGATCGCGCAGGCCGGTTTCAATCTCGCAATGAATGACCTGGATGCGGCAATGCGGACGTTGCCGCGCGTGGACGGCCCGGTTGCGGCACAGTGGCGCACGGCAATCGCCCAGCAACTCGTGCAGCAACGCGGTGCCGAGGCGGCGCGGCGCTTCATCGAGCAGCAGCGAGGGCAGCCGGGGTATGCCCAGATGCAGGAGGCCGTCGTCAACGAGATGGTCGACCAGGATATCTACGCCGCGCGGCAGATGATCGACGGCATGCCGGCCGGTTCCGTGAGAGACCGGTCCTACGCGGCGGTCGTGTCACGCCATGCATACGATAACCCGCAGGAGGCGGCAGCATGGCTGGCCTCGATCGAGGACGAGGGTATGCGGGCCATGGCATCTCAACAGGTGGCGAGCGCCTGGCATCGAACCGATCCGCAGGCTGCCTTGAACTGGGTGCTCAACCAGCCCGCCGGTGCCGCGCGCGACGATGCCATACTCAGTTTGTCGGCGAACCAGGTCGACCAGGGCGGAACGTTGGGGGCAGACCTGATCGAGAAGATCGACGATCCGCAGAAGCGCAGGCAGGCGTACATCATGCAGGTCTGGAACGTCGCGCGAACGGACCAGGAGCAGGCGTTGTCGCTTCTGCGGAGGATCGACATGACGGATGACGAGCGCCGCCAGGTCGAAGCGGAGATCTCGCGGCTATCGAAGATTTACTACCCGGGCTTCGGGATCGTGGAATGAACAAGGTTTTGCTGCTGACGCCCGTGGTCCTGAGCCTCGCCGTGCTCGGCGCGCACTTCCTGCGCTACGGCAGCCCGATCGGTGTATTCGCCGCCCTGTCGCTCATCGCATTACTGTTCCTGCGCCGGCCGTGGGTGGCCCGGGTGATGCAGGTCGTGCTGGTGCTCGGCACGCTCGAATGGCTGCGCACGATGTACGAACTCGGGCACATGCGCGCCTTGCAGGGCCAGCCTTACGGCCGCATGCTGGTCATCCTCGGGATCGTCGCCGCGGTGACGCTGTGTTCTGCATTGCTGTTCCAGTCGAAGACGCTAAAAGAAATGTACGGGCTGGGGAGAGGCGGCCAATAGCCGCTCCGATATGAAGACGTACGACGTTGTGATCGCCGGCGCCGGCATCATCGGCCTGTCCATCGCCTGGCAGCTGGCGCGGCGGTCGAGCCTGCGCATTGCCGTCGTGGAGAAAGGCTCCGCCGTCGGCGAAGGCTCGACGGGCGCATCGTCCGCCATATGCCGGGTGCGCTATTCGCTCGACGAAACCCTGTTGCTCGCACGTGACGGAATCAACGCGTACCGGCACTGGGGCGCCTACACCGGTCTCCGTAATCCGGTCGCGGGGTTTCACCAGGACGGCGTCTTGTGGATGCCGGGCGGCGATCGTTCCTGGGCCGACACCGAGCAGCGGCGAATGGAGGGTTTCGGGGTTGCTTCAGAGGTGCTCGATGATTCCGATATCGCGGAGCGTTTTCCGGCGCTAAGTACCTGCACGCTGGCGCCGGACCTCGAGACCGGCGAGGAACACGATTGCGAGGGCGGCAGCCGCAATCTCTTCGAGGTGGAGGGCGGGTATGTCGATCCCATGGCCGCGGCGCGCGATCTCGTGGAGGCGTGCAGAAACGCGGGCGTCGAGATTCGGTTCAGGGCCGAGGTTGCCGGCATCGACGTCGCCGGCGGTCGCGTTCAGGGTGTGTCGCTGAATGACGGTGAGGTGCTGGGAACACCGCTCGTGATCAATGCTGCGGGACCCTGGTGCAACCGCCTGTTACACATGGTCGGCCTGGAGCTGCCCTGGACGCTCGTGCCGACACGCATCCAGGTAATGTACCGCGACCGCCCGGACACCCTGCAAGGTCATATACCGGTGACCGCCGACCTCGCTGGCGGAATCTATTTCCGGACCCAGAACAACGGCCAGCAACTCGTCGTCGGCTCCGTGCGCGAGGAGGACGAGCGCGAGGCGGTCGCGAACCCGGACGACTTCCGGACCGAGACCGACGAAGATTTCGAGGTTCTTAACCTGCACGTCCTGCACCACAGGCTGCCCGCCCTGCCACACAGTGGCCGGGTGCGCGGTTATTGCGGGCTGTACACGACCAACCTGCAGGATGTGCATCCCATCGTCGGACCGACGGCGATCGACGGCTTCTGGTTGGCGAACGGTTTCAGCGGCCACGGCTTCAAGCTCGCGCCCGCAATCGGTTCCATGCTTGCGCAGGCACTCACCGGTGAGCGGCGGGATTTCGACACGGCCGTGCCGCTGTCCTTCCTCGGCGTCGATCGGGAGCCGATCGGTCTCAGCAGCAAGAACGTGCTTGCGTGATGGCCAGGTAAGCGGATCAGCGCGGACGCGCGCCGCGCAGACCGAGCATTATTGCGTCCAGCAGGTCCAGCGGCAGACTGAAGCGGATCCTGCGGATCAGTGACGCGCGTATTCTCCGCTTCGAGGCGGTATGCGCACGGGTGTCCAGCGCCCCGAACTTGCCCGCCAGGGCTGCGGCCCGCGACACCAGCTCGCCAGGTTCCACGAGTTCATCAAAAAACCCGGCGTCGAGAGCGGACTCCGGGTCGAACTCCTCCGACAGCGTCACGGCGCGCTGGTACGCCGCCGGGTCCAGCCGGTGCTGCAACATGGCCGCGGCGACGCGCGGCATCGTGAGACCGAGCGCCACTTCGTTCGCCGAGATGCGAAAGTCGCCGCGGCTGCCGATGACGTAATCGGCCGACAGCATCAGGAACACACCCATTGCGAACGAGTGGCCGTTGCACGTGGCGATCACCGGGTACGGATAGGCCATCACCCGGGCGGTCAGTGCGTAACCCGAACCCAACATGCGGATTGCCCTGATACCGCCGCGCTTCATGACGTTCAGGTCGAAGCCGGCGGAAAAAACGGCTTCGCGACCGGCCAGGATCACGGTCGCCCGGTCGGCCTGGGCCCGGTCGAGCGCATCGTAAATGCCCTGCAACACCTCTGGCGCCAACGCGTTACGCTTGCCGTCGTCGATGCGAATCGTGGCGACGTTGCCTTCGAGGCTGTAATGAACGGCGTTCGATGTCATGGAAGCCAAGGTCGATGAATCGTTAGTCGACGGTCCAGGCACGCCACAGCAGGCCGAGCTGGCTGCTGTAGCCGACGTCGCGTCGCGCGATCCGGTGCTCACCGTCCAGCACGTAGTATGAAGGGAAGGCATAAATCTGCCAATTCCGGGCAACGCCCGCGTCGCCCAGCACGACCGGCAGGTCGAGTTCGTGGCGCTCGACGTACGCGCGAACTTCCTCGACAGAACCCCAGTCGAGCGCGACGGCCACTATCTCGAGCTCCGACTCGTCTCGCCAGCGGCGCAGCCGCTCGAGATTGCCGGCGCTTGCGGCGCATACCTTGCACCACGGCGCGAAGAAATAGACCAGTGCCGGTCGTGATTGCGTCCTCGCGAGATCATAGGGCTCTCCCGCGAGGGTGATGCCGCGAAGTTCCGGCGCGACCTGGCCGCTCGCGGGAAGCATGTTGCGAGACTGATAGGCCATAGCGCCGAGGAATACCGCGACGATGACGACGGCGTTGGTCAGCAGCGAACGGATTCGTTGCGAGCGCGTGGTCACTGGACGTTCGGCTTCGTTCATGGTTTCCAGGGTTACGCGCCGGCAACCCGGTCAGCCGGGCAGCCTGCCTCGAATTTCCGGGGCGGCAATGGTGCGCCGATCACTCCTCAGCTGGCGGCTTCGGCACATCCTTGCTTGACGCAATGCTCACTTTCATTCGAACACGACCATCGTCTTCAACATCTGCCGTGCCTGGTGCCTCGGTAATTATCCTTGAATCGGTCTCGGGCTTGCTCGCGAGGATGGCGTCTCGAACATTCTGTGCCCGGCTGCCAGCAAGCAGTTCCAGCTCGGCGTCACCCAGCGGCTGCAGGTCGATCAACTGCACGCGCAAAGCCTCGGTGTAAGCCAGGGCGTCGAATTGTTCCTTGCCGTCGTCGCTCAGGGTCGTGTGTGACTTCGCGCACCTCGTCGAGTTTTGACGCCGCATCGGATGCGGCAAGCGCCTCCGAGAGCAGCTGTTCGATCACTTCGAGGCGCTGCTCAGCGTACATCGCCTCGTCGTCTTTCGCTGCGGCGATGCGCTCCTCGATCGCCGCGTCCAGTTGCGCGGCCTTCAGTGCCGCTGCGTCGGCAGCGGGCGCGTAAACGCCGCCGATCTGGAGCGCGAGCTGGGGCCTGAGTTCGAGCGCCTCCGCGATCTTGCCGGCTTTCTCGCGCTCCGGCGGTGACAGGTCCGCGCGGCCCGGCTCGAAAGCGATGTATTCGAGCTCGTCCGCCTCGGCGCCCACCAGCTTGCCGAGCAAGGCAAAGGGTGATGTGACGATCTTGGTAAGCAGGTTGACCAGCGCTTTCCCGATGACGGCGCTGTACTTGAATTCCGGGTCATCCAGGTTGCCGCGTACGGGCACGTCGAGGTCGATCCGGCCGTCCGCGTCCTTCAGCAGGGCGACCGCGAGGCCCAGCGGCAGGCTCATCGCGCCGGGATGCTCCACCTTCTCGCCCAGCTCGAAGTCACGCAGCACGACATTGTTCTCACCGGCGAGCGCGCCTTCCTTGATCGTGTAACCGAGGTCCAGGTCGAGCCGGCCGCTGGCGATTTCCTGGCCGGCAAACGGAATGGAGTAGGCCGAGAATTTCGGCATGTCGACGTTCTCGAACGCCACACGAATATCGGTGTTTGCCGCGGGGTCGAGCGGCGTCACCGTGCCGCTTACCTGCACGCGCCCGAACTCGTCCACCTTGCCTTCCATCTTCACCGTGGACGGCTCCGAGCTCGTCGTGGCGATCGTGGAAATTTCGCCATTCAATGCCGCGATCTGGGCACTGAACGGCAGCGGCAATGACAGGTCCGCAAAGTCGGCCGCCGCATCGCCGACCACGACACGGCCGATCGTGACGTCGGTGCCGGGCTCCTCCGGCGCGGTATCCGCAGCGGGTGGTTCTGCGACTGTCTCCTCGTTGTCGCCGTCACCTTTGCGCACCCGGCCGAGATTGATGCTGCCATCTTCGGCGATCAGGATATCCGCATACGGTTGTGCGAAACGCAGCTCGGATATCTCGAGCTTGCTTGCCGCCGTGGAGTACAGCAGGTTCTCCGCCCGAAAACTCTTCCAGCTGCCGAGCCGGGTGTCCTCGTCCGATTCCGTCAGCAGGAAGTCGACGACCTCGAAGTCGCCCGAGACCCTGAACGGCTCGTCGGCGGAGCTGTGCAGCTCGGCTTCCGCGTTGAGCGCGCCGGACTCGAGATGCACGTCCGCGAGCTGTTTCACGTAGGGATCGACCATGTCGAATTCGAGCGCATCGACCACGAGGTCGAAGTCGAACGACGGGTCCGGGAGTACGGTCAAGCCGCCCTCGACCGAGATCGAGCCGCCGTCGAGCGCCTCGAGCCTGACGGTGGTCGGAAATACCGCCGACGGTTCGTTGCTGATGTCGCGTACGTCGATATCGAGAGACTTCCAGCCGATGTTCGCTGCCGGATCGAGGCTCTGGTCTTCCACATTCAGCGCCAGCCGGTTGATGCTGAACTGCGACAAGGACACCCGCCACGCTTCGTCGGTGGCCGTGTCGGTTTCCGGGACAGCTTCGGGTCCGGTTTCCTCGTCTGCGGCCGCATCATCTTCAGCGGGCAGCACGTTCAAATCCCCGTCCGTGTCCCTCAGAAGGGCGATCACACCGTCGTCGATGGAGAACCCCGCCGCCGTGATGGTTTTTTCCGGCCACCGGAACTCACCGCCCCAAAAGCGCACGGCCGGCAACGTCAGTACCTCCCGGTCGGGACCGCTGCGCCCCAGCGCCTCGTTGAATGTCCGAACCAGGATGTCACTGATCGACATCTCGAGATTGCTAACGCTCGCTTCCAGCGATCCATCCGCTCGCGTGTCGACGCGGTAGTCGAGTTCGACGTCGACGCTGCCCTCGTCGACGTCGAAACCGATTTCGTGTTTCAGGTACGCCGATGCCAGGGGAAAATGCGAGCCCTTGATCGAGGCGCTGCCTTCCGAGCGCAGCGGGTTCAGTTCCAGGCTGCCGCTCCAGCTGAACGTGCCCTGGCTTTCCGTGGTAATCACCACGTCCTGCAGGCCGGCGCGATCGGGCAGTGTATTCAGTTCGGAAATGGCGATATTGATGGGTCCGAACTGCGTGTCGACCGGCTCCGGCGGCACGTCGTCTTTCCAGTCGACGACGCTGTCGGTGATGGCGAAGTCCTGGATGAGCAGGCGCGGCGGGCCTGATTCTTCTTCTGCGACCTCGGCATCTGCGGGCTCGGCTGATGGTTGCGCCAGGAAATTGAAGTTGAAATTGCCATCACCGTCCCGCGCCAGGTGAACCATTGGCGATTCGATGTAGAATTCGCGAAACGTCGCTGCCCAGCGAAACAGGGAACTCAGCTGGAAGTTGATGTATATCCGTTCGACGGTGAGGAAAGACTTCGCCGCCGGGCTCATCCAGTTCCAGGCCGTCGATCTGCAGGCTCAGCACGAACGGATTGACTGAGACTTTCTGCAATGTCATGTCCGACGCCCAGGTTGTCCCGGACGGCATTCGTGGCCGTTCTCTCGACCAGCCAGGGGGCGAGGAAGAAGCCGAGGAGTGCATAGACGACTACGACGGCCGTGGCGATGATGAGCGGCTTTTTGTATTTTTCGAGAGTCATTTGGCGTACACCTGTACCCAGTAGATGTCGCGGCCGTCACCGGGATTGAGGGCATAGGCCAGACCGGTTTCCGCGTATTTCGCGCTGCGCAGATTCTCGCAATGCCCGGCGCTTTCGAGCCAGGTGGCCGCGATGTCGTCTGCCGATGTCTGGCCGGATGCGACGTTTTCAGCGACGACATGCCAGTCGTAGCCCGCGCGTGCGACACGCTCGCCCGGATTGCTGCCGTCGGAACCCGTGTGGGCGAGGAAGCTGTTTTGCGCCATGTCCTCGGCGTGTGCGCGGGCCGCGTTGTCGAGCGCCGGCGACCGTGTCAGCGGTGGGCTGGGAGGCATTTCGTTGCCGCCGCAAGGGCCGCCTTCGGCACGGATCTCGTTCAGGCGCTCGAGCACGCCATCAAGGAGGGCGGTGTCGTTCGGGGCGGGCAGCGGCGCACCGTCCGCCAGCAGCAGCCAGACTTGCTTGCCGCGCCGGTGCACGCCGATATCGGCGAATTCAGGGTCGGCGACAAGATGGCAGAAGTGTTCCGAGAGCTCCCTGGCCACCGTATCGTCCCGTCCCCCGGGAGTGCTGACGCGGATCGATACGGATGACGTGGCACGGTAGCCCGCCATCGCGATCGCGTGGGCGGCCTCGGCGCCGTCGGCAACGGCTGCGGCAGCGGCGTCCAGGTGAGAATTCGCGACCAGCGGCTTGTCGGGCAGGGACGCATCCCCGCAATGGCGCGTGCGAACGATGTTGGCCACGTCGACGAGATCCGCGGCCATGGCCGGAGGCATGGCGAGCATGGCGAGCAGTGAACTGCAGGCGCCGCGAAAGGCGCGGTGCCGTAATTGTGAGCGGTTATCCATGGATTACCCGGACCCTGTTTGCGTTAAGGATAGGCTCGTTGATTATTCGTTGTTGTGACGGCAGCATCGCGAATTCTGGACCATTGCGACTAGAAATGCAGCTCGACGAGGTCACCGTCGGCGACGATGTGCTCGGGCCCGACCTGCTGGCCGTCGAATACCTCCGTGCCCCAGATGCGCGCGAACTTGAGGCTTCGCGCGATCTCCTTGTGCACGAGGCGGGCGACGTCGGCGATGGTATCGCCGCGGCGCACCGTGAAGGGCTTTTCCTTGTCCGCGGGTTTGCCGGGCGTTTTCGTGTAAACGCGGACGACCTGCAGCGCGCCGAACAGAAACGGCCCCAGCGCATCGACGCCAGCGCCGGTCTCGGCCGACATCGCAAAAGCGGGGAAGCGCAGCCCCAGCAGCTCCTCGAGAATCACCACTTCGTCGGGATCGGGGTCCAGGTCGCTCTTGTTGGCGACCAGCACGGTGGGCAGGTCGAGGCGAAAGGGGTCCTGCAGTTCGTCCGCTTCCGAGGATCGCGCGGCCTCGATGCCCGGCCACGCGGGCGTGAGAAAGACTTTCTTTTCCCGCAGGCGCTCGAGGATGACCGGGACGTGCTCGAGGCAGTCGGGATCGCTCACGTCGATTACGAGCAGCGCGCCGTCGGCAGGCTGCAGGGCATTGACCAGCCACGACTCCATGAAGTCCGCCGAAACCGGCGGCAGGTCGACCAGCTGGAAGTGGACGTCTTCGAACGGCAGCATGCCCGGTACCGGGAATTGCGTGGTGTACGGGTAGGGGCCCACGTCGGTGCGCGATCCGGTCAGGCGTGCGTGCAGACTGGACTTGCCCGCGTTGGGCGGCCCGATCAGGCAGATCTGAGCGGCGCCGTCCGGGCGTACGACGAGCGCCGGTCCGCTGCGGCGGCCGCCTTTCTTCGGGCCGGCGAGTTCTTCGGTCAACTGCTTGATGCGCGTCTTGATGTCGGCCTGCAGGTGGTCCGTACCCTTGTGCTTCGGAATGGTGCGCAGCATCTCGCGCAGGCACTCGAGGCGCTCCTTCGGCTCGCGCGCCTTGCGATAGGCCTCTTCCGCTTTCTTGTATTCGGGTGTGACGTTGGTCGGCATACCGGCGAATCTTACCTGAGGAACCGGCAGCGCGAATTTGCAGGCAGCCGCCTTGTCGGCCGAGCACGGCCTCGAGGCGTGGCGGGACATTCCCGCCTCGGCCGATTCGGACAGCGCCCTGGCGGGCTCGCTCGCCTGGTCGGCCGACAAGGCCCTGGCAGCCGGTCTCACGATCAGCCCGGTCGAAGACGCGATCCGCGACACGCTGGCGTGGTTCAGGTCATTGCCGCAGGATCGTCAGCAGGGACTGCGCGCCGGGATGAGCGCGGAGAAGGAAGCCTCGGAACTCGCCGCCTGGCACGAATTCCGCAAAGCCGCGGGCTGATTCGCCGCATCGACCGCCTTCGACGCCCGCGAGAGGCCTATACTCGGAGGCGGGATGACCAGGTTCCTGACATCGCTGCTCGCTGTCGCGTGGCTGTTGCCCGCTGCCGGCGCGGACCTGCGTCCGGCGCAGGGCAGGCTGCTGGTTGCGACGGACGTCGTGCAGGGTGAGCTGTTCGCGAACACGGTCGTATTGCTGCTGCATTACGACGAGACGGGGGCGTTCGGGCTGGTCGTCAATCGGCCGACCGACGTCAGGCCGGACGAGCTTCTCGCCGACGAGGAGGGCATCGCCGATTACCACGGCACCCTATTCTGGGGCGGGCCGGTGCACATGGACAGCCTGCGTGCGTTGATGCGCACCGACGAACCTCCGGCAGAGGCAGAGAAGATCATCGACTCCGTGTACCTGGTGTCCCTCGACGACGCGCTGCAACAGGGCCCGGCGGATACCGCGAAGCTGCGCCTGTTCATCGGCTACGCCGGCTGGGCGCCGGGGCAGCTGGATTACGAAATGGCACGCGGCAGCTGGCGCGTGTTGCCGGCAACGGATGAACTGGTGTTCGCCGCAGAACCGCAGGAACTCTGGAAGCAGCTGGCGCCGCTGCAGGAACAGCGCGCGGCGGTGCGAGCCCCGGCCCGCGTATATTGACTCGGAATGGCAGAGCCCCTGCCGCAGGCAGCGGTGGGCTGAAAGCAGCGGCACGGGCGCTGATCCCACTGGCGCGCCCGGCTGATATGATGGCCGCTGTCAGTGGCGGCGTGCAGGCGAGTCTGGAATGTCAGGGCCGGCGGAAGGTACGGAGCGCTTGGAACGAGCGGCGCAACAGCGGGTCCTGGATGCTATTGATGCCAGGCAGGTCGCCGACTTCTCAGCGCTTCCCGAGCCGGAACGGCGGTTGGATGCCGAATTCCTGCAGCGCCTGATATCCGGTTCGCACGCCGCTCATGGTGAGCTCTGTTGTCCCCTGCGTATTCGCGGCGCCGAAATCATCGGGCAGTTGCGGCCACCATCGGCGGGCCGCGATGGCGGGCGCGCCGCGGTGCAGTTCGTCGCGTGTAATTTCGATTCGCCGGTCGACCTGAGCGGAGCAGAATTCCTGGTCCTGCGTTTCGTCGACTGCCGGCTGCCGGCATTCATCGGCGCGAGCCTGAGTGTGAGGGCTGATCTCGATCTGTCGGGCTCGCATTTCTCGGGCGTCAGCGACTACGAGTCGGAATTGAGCCTGGTGAACTCCTGCGCGATTCATCTCAACAACGCGCGGATCGGTGGCAAGCTGGATCTCTCGTCGACCGAGCGGTCGCGATTCATGGCTTCAGGCGAGATACGGCTCGAGGGCGCACACATCGATGGCGACCTGAGCTTCGCCGGGGCGCAACTCGACGGCTGCGGTGCGCCTGCCATCAGCGCCGGGTCGATTGCGGTAGGCAGCAACGTCGATCTCCGGTCTGCCTGCGGTCAACGTTTCGACGCCAAAGGCCAGGTGGGTTTCGCCGCAGCACAGGTCACCGGCGACCTGATGTGCGACGGGGCACGGCTTTCGAATCCGGACGGGCGCGCCCTGCACTGCGAAGACCTGAAGGTGGAGTCCGTGTTCCTGACACTGGATGACGCGACGGGACTGCGGTTCGAGGCCAGGGGCAGGCTCAATTTCCTGACCGCGGTCATCGGCGGCAGTTTCTTCATCACTAATGCGAGACTCGCGCCGGGCCCGGACTACACGGGATTGCTGCGGACCGGCGGCCCGGTGGCACTGAATCTCCAGCAGGCAAGGATTTCGAACGCACTGGCGTTCAACAACGTCACGGCGCTCCCGGACGAGCCGGCATCGACAACGGCGGGTGCGGAGCCTGCGCCCGTCCGTGGCTGGTTCCTGCTGACCGGTGCGAAAGTCAATTCCATACTGGATAACATCGAGACCGGCTGGCCCGCACCGGGCTTCCTCGACCTGGACGGCGCAACCTACGAACGCATCCGTCATGTCAGCGGCGGCGACCTGACAGCGAAGCGCAGTGAGTGGCTGCGGCGCCAGTTCCCGGATGGCATTCCGAGCGCCGCCAGTTTTCGTCCGCAGCCTTATGAGCAACTGAGCCGGGTGCTGCGCCAGCACGGACTCACCCGCGAAGCGAACTCGATCGCGGTCGAGAAGATTCGCATGCGCCTCAAGGCACGTGTGGAGAAGCCCTGGGCCAGGATCTTCCCGAACCTGCTGATGCTGATCAGTCAGCATGGATACTCTACCAATCGGGCAGTACTGTCGTTCCTGGCCTTCGTGCTGTTCGGCACGATGATGTACGCGACGGCGCTGTTCGTTTTCGGGCAGCCGTTTCTGCCCGTCGAGACTGACCCGGCGCCGGTGACTTACGAGTTCGCCTTCGGCCTGCTGCAAGCGACAACGGACCGGGGTTGCCCGGGGCTGCACGTCATCCACTATGCGCTCGACGCCGCGTTGCCGGTCATCGATCTCGCCCAGGACCTGCGCTGCCGATTCTCGCCGGAGGGGCCGCTGCGCTGGTTCTGGTTATTGCTGCACAGTCTTTACGTCATTACCGGCGCAGCGTTGTCCGCCGTCGTCGTGCTGACCCTCACAGGCGTGCTGCGCCAGGACTGACCTCGCCGAATCCTGTCGGAGGCCCGGACCGATGCGTATAACTCCGCATTGATAAGCCTTGCAGAAAAGCACAAGTTAGTGGCGTTATAGGTGACAACGAGGGTCGGCTCTGGCGGGCCGGCAAGCACTGGGCCAGCCCGGGTCGATACTGGGGCGTGTACATGAGCACGACCATGCGGATCGGGCAAGCTACGGCTCAAAGGCTCGTGTTGCCCGGTTCTGCGCTTCTGGCGCTGCTCGTCGGTACCTCCGTCTATCTCCTCGATCGCGATTGGGCGGCCGTGCTGTTCCTGGCACCGTTCGCCGCGTTTCAGGGCGACCCGTCAAACCTGTTCGGTTCCATCGGTAATGTCCTGCCCGCTTTTTGTCATGCCTATGCTTTCAGTCTGCTGCTGATCCTGGCGCTCGGACGAACCCGGCATGCCCGCCTTGCAGGGCCGCTCGCCTGGTTCGCAGTCGCGGCGGGCCTCGAGGCACTCCAGGCCGGGTCCGTGTCCGGCCTGCTCGTCTCGCTGCACGCGCCGCAACAGGACTCGCCGGTACTCGGCAGTATTTTTAGTTACTCAGTGAACGGATTCTTCGATCCGGGTGACCTCCTTGCGGCCGGGCTCGGTTGCGTGGTCGCCTCGCTTGCGGCATCCGTTCTGGAGAAAGAAACATGAACGCCGTCATGAAGAAAGGGCTTCGCTATTTTGCGATTGCCGTGTTGTTGGCGGCCGGGATCGCCACCACCGTCGCTACGGGAGGTGGCGGATCGGGCGGAGGCGTGGCTCCACCACCGCCGACCGAAGCGACGCTGAATATCACAGCCGAGAACGGCAGCGACGTGGCTACAGCGGTAGTTACAGCTATCGGGCTCAGCTTCGACCTAGGCGACATCACCGGCGGAAATATCTCTGCCCGGCCAGGGGAAATCCAGCTGAGTGCACCGGTCTACAAGGGTGCCGCGAATCTTTATAAGAACCTGCTCCCGGGCCTTCAGCAGGCACTGGAAAATTGTGCGAACGGCGGTACCGTCGACGTCACGATTACCCAGGCGAACGTCAACACGATAACGGTTGGCGATCGCATCCTGGCAGTCTTCATCGACTGCGACGACGGGCTCGGCTACGTAATCAGCGGTACGGTGGACATGACCATCGCCGCAATACAGGGTGATATCCTCACCGAGGTATTTCTGCTCGGCATGAATGTCGTACTGACGGATGTCGTCATCACCGAAGGGCAGACCACGATGACGGCGGGCGGCGATTTTACGTTGACCCTCGACAGCCTCGATTTTCCCGTCATTCGCATGAGCCTTTCAGGCGATGATTTGCAACTCGGCAGCGACGGCGAAGACCTTACGCTGACCGACTTCGATCACGCCCTGCAAATCGATATCGGCATTACACCGGAGGCGCTCGTCGCGAACGTACTGGGCCGGTTGGACAGCTCGACGCTAGGTGGCAGTGTCGACTACGAAACCCCAACCGATATCGAGGCGGTTGGCGACGACGACCCGCATGTCGGCGAGATCCTGATCACCGGTGCTGACGGCAGCACGGTACGTATCGTGATCGTCGATAACAGCAGTATCCAGCTCGAGATCGACGAAAACGGCGACGGCACCGTGGATGCATTCATCGACACGACGTGGGCCGAACTCAACGGGCGCACGCCGATCACCGGTTCGGTCATCACCAGGGAAAATGCACCGATACTCGCGCGCGAGGTCTACAACGCGGTGACGGGATTCGGTTCGTTGACGATTACCGCCGGCGGCCAGTTCGTGCCGGTCGCGCCCTTCGGGCTGCTCGACGCGATGGATGTCATGGGCGCTTTCGAAGCGCTGCCGATCGGCTGCAATGTGAGCGGCACGGCCACGGTGTCCGGCTTCAAGGCTGTGACGAACACCTACAGCAGCGGCGACAGCCTGGACGCGGCATTCGACGCCTGTACGCGAGGTAGCGAGAAACTGGATGGCTCGATGGCCCTGTCGATCGCGAGTTTCGACGAAACACCGGGCGACGCCTACATCATCTCGGCCCGCGTCGACTATTCGAGCTTGCGGCGCGTATTCGGTGGCGCCTGCTTCTCTGGCGTCGGCACGTTCGAGACGAACCACGATTTCATGTTTACGACGACCGGGCTCGTTTACGCGAACAGCTCGACAGCCGACTTCAATGTCTGGGCCGGAGGTCGCAGCCAGCAGCTGACGGGAGCCAGCGTCAGCGCACAGATCACCGTCGGGCAGCAACCGGTCGTGGTGAGCCGGAGTTCCTCGGGCGTCATGGCCGGTACCGACCTCGCCGGTAGTTTCAGCTACCAGAGCATTACGCCGGACGAGTTTTATGCCGACGACGACGCGACGACCGGTCCTTACACGGGCGAGCTCCTGGTAACGGCAGCGGACAACAGCAGCATGCGCATGGTGGCGATCGACGAGTTCAACGTGCGCCTCGATCTGGACTTCAACGGCGACGGAGTGGTCGACCAGTCGATTCCGACGACCTATGCGACGCTGGGGTACGACGATTTCATCTGCCTGTGATTCGTTTCGGGATCAAACAAGCGGCCGGCTGACAGCCGGCCGCATCCGGGTGTGGTTTTACCAGTAATGTGCGGCAGGGCGCCAATAGGTACAAGCCAGAATTGCCAGTCGCTCGCCTGGCTGACAGCGCTGCAAAATGGCACCAACGTTTCACCAGAGGGTCTTCATCCCACCCAAAAAACCGGAAAAGTTAGCCATGACCAGCATGCAGACTGTGTTCATCAACCCCGAGCGCTGCATCGGTTGCCGGCAATGTGAATTCGCCTGCGCTGTAGCGCATTCCCAAAGCAAAGACCCCGCCCAGGCCCTCGCCGAGGACCCGCTACCCAAATCGAGAATCCATGTTTCGCCCGGCTGGGCGTACGACATGTCGATGCCGAGCCGATGTCGGCATTGCGATCCCGCGCCCTGTGCGCAGGTTTGCCCGACAGGCGCGATGGCGCGTGACGCGAGGCACGACCTGGTTCTCGTCGACACCCACAAGTGCATCGCCTGCGCGATGTGCGCGATGGTGTGTCCGTTCGACGCGGTGACGTTTTACGCGCAGGCAGACGGCATGCCGGCGAGAGTCGTCGCCACGAAATGCGACGGCTGCGTCGAGCGGCTGGAGCAGGGGCGGGAGCCGGCGTGCGTCGAAGCCTGCAAGGTCGACGCACTGCTTTACGGCGACCTGAATGCATTGATCGAGGCCGGCCGCCTGCAGGCATCCGCCGCGGTACTCGCGGCGACGACATCGCAGGCGACCTGTCGAGCATCCGCCCGCGACCGTCTCCGGCTGGCGCGCATGGGGTGAGTCCGCGGCCCACATCAGCGAGGAAATTTGACATGGATACTCCCGACAAACTGAGCAAGCTGAGTATCAATAACGACGCTCGCGAAATGCTCGTACGGGCGCGCGAGGAAGGCATCGAAACGGTCTGGGACCGCCTGGCGGCCCAGCAACCGCAGTGCGGCTATTGCTCCATGGGCGTCAGTTGCCGCAACTGCGCGATGGGGCCGTGCCGCGTGGACCCGTTCGGCGAAGGACCCCAGAAAGGCGTGTGCGGCGCCGATGCCGACATCATCGTCGCGCGCAATCTGGGCAGAACCGTGGCGGCCGGCGCCTCGGCGCACTCCGACCACGGCCGGGACATCCTCGAGGTGTTCGAATCACTCGCCGCCGGCGAGACCAGCGGCTACGAGATTCGCGACGAAGCGAAACTGCTCGCGCTCGCAAAGGAATGGGGTATCGAAGCGGGCGACCGGAGCGTATCCGAGGTCGCGCGCGACCTCGCCGATGCAATGATGGAAGACTTCGGCAGCCGCAAGGACAAGATCGGTTTTCTCGACAGGCTGCCGGAGCAGCGCAGGAAACTGTTCGAGGAGCTGAGTATCACGCCGAGAGGTATCGACCGCGAGAACGTGGAGATGCTGCATCGCACGCACATGGGCGTCGACAACGACTACGCGAATACCTCGCTGCACGCCCTGCGCACCAGCCTGTCCGACGGCTGGGGCGGCTCGATGATTGCAACCGAGCTGTCCGACGTGATGTTCGGCACGCCGAAACCCGTCATGTCGCGCGTGAACCTCGGTGCGCTGCGCGTCGAGTGCGTCAACATCGCGCTGCACGGCCACAACCCGATGCTGTCCGACGTGATCATGCAGGCGGCCGAAGACCCGGAACTGGTCGCACTGGCGAAGGAGAAGGGCGCGGAAGGCATCAACCTCGTCGGCCTGTGCTGCACCGGTAACGAACTGCAGATGCGCAAGGGCCTGCCGATGGTGGGCAACCACCTGATGCAGGAGCTCGTGCTCCTGACCGGCGCGCTCGACGCGATGGTCGTCGACTACCAGTGCATCATGCCGTCCGTCACCGATGTGGCCAAGTGCTTCCATACCGAGGTCATTTCGACGGCCGACAAGGCGAGGTTCGCCGGCGCGACCCATATCTCGTTCGATCCGAAACGCGGGCTCGAGATCGGCAAGGAGATCGTGCGGCACGGCATCGAAGCCTACGCGAACCGCAACCCGGATCGCGTGCAGGATTCCGGAAGGCACGGTGGAGATGATGGCCGGTTTCTCGGTCGAGGCGATTCTCGAGGCGCTGGGCGGGACGCCGGAGCCGCTCGTCGAGGCCATCAAGGCCGGCAAGATCCGCGGCGCCGTCGGCGTGGTCGGCTGCAACAACCCGAAGATTCCGCAGGACTACGGCCACGTCACGCTTACCAAACGCCTGATCGAGAACGACATCCTCGTCCTCGTGACGGGCTGTTCGGCGATCGCGAACGGCAAGGCCGGGCAGATGCTGCCGGAATCGGCCGACATGGCCGGGCCCGGGCTCTCGGAAGTCTGCAAGTCGCTCGGCATTCCGCCGGTGCTGCACATGGGTTCCTGCGTGGACAACACGCGCATCCTCACGCTTGCGGCCGCGCTCGCCAACTATCTCGGCGTGGACGTTTCGCAGCTGCCGCTGGCCGGTGCGGCGCCCGAGTGGTACTCGGAGAAGGCCGTGTCGATCGGCGCGTACGTCGTCGCGAGCGGCATCTTCACGGTGCTCGGCGTGCAGCCGCCGATCTTCGGCAGCCAGAACGTCGTGAAACTGCTGGCTCACGATCTCGAGGAAGTCGTCGGCGCGAAGTTCGCCGTCGAGCCGGACCCGGAAGCAGGCCGCGAAGCTGATCTGCCGTCACATCGAGGCCAAGCGCGAGGCGCTGGGACTGCCGTTCGTGGCGGCCGAAGAGGCCCGCACCGACAAGGTCGCCTGAGGAAAACGCAATGTGTGACACCTGCGCTGCACATGCTCACGAACATACGCACGGCGATGAGCATCATGACCACGGGCTGCCACAGAATGCGCGCGGCGACGACTTCCGTGTCGTCGTCACGGGCAAGGGCGGTGTCGGCAAGACCACGCTGACGGCGCTGCTCGCGCGCCGCATGTCACGGCGCGGTTACCGGGTGCTCGCGCTCGATGCAGATCCGCAGATGAACCTGCCGTATGCGCTCGGTCTCGAGTCCGCGGAGGCGCACAGCCTCGTGCCCCTGAGCGAGAACATCGATTACGTGGAAGAGAAGACGGGTGCGCGTCCCGGGCGAGGGCTGGGGTCTGTTCTTCCGGCTCAATCCCGATGTCGACGATGTCGTCGACCGCTTCGGCGTGCGCGGACCGGACGGCGTGCGACTGCTGGTCATGGGCAATACGGTGCAGCCGGCCGCCGGCTGCCTGTGCCCCGAGAACGCACTGCTGGCCTCGGTGGCGAATGCGATGAGCCTGAGGCACGACGAGGCGATCCTCATGGATACGCAGGCAGGCTTCGAACATTTCGGGCGGGCGCTGGCCAAAGGGTTCCGGCATGCGGTCGTTGTCAGTGACCCGACCTTCAATGGCCTGCAGGTGGCATTGCGGGCGGCGAAGCTCGCCCGGGAACTCGGCATTGAGTCAGTCCATCTCGTCGTGAATCGGGCCCGCAATGCCCTCGACTTCGATCGCTCGCTCGCGAGGCTCGAGGCCGAAGGCGGCTTCCCGTTCACGAGCCGCCACTGGCTGCCGATGGATCCACTGTTGCCCCGCATAGAGCCGTCGGTCGGATCGCTGCTTCGAGCGTCCGCCGACGCGGTTCGACAGGCGAGTCGAAGGGCTGCTCGATGCGCTGCTGCCGATAGAGGAGCTGGTAAGAGAATGCGTGTCCTGATTCTCGGTGCCGGACCCGCCGGCCTGACGGCGGCCCGGACCCTGCGCGAACTGGCGCCATCGCGAAGTCGATCGACCCGGCGATCACGATGGTATCGGCAGAATCGTCTCCGCCGTACTCGCCGCCCGCGATGGCGGATCACTTCCTTACGGGTCGCGAGGAGACGCTCTACTGGCAGGGAGCCGACGTGTGCGAGCGGCTGCGCATGGACTATCGTGCGGGCGTTGCCGTTGCGAGTCCGTGCATCCCGATCAGCGCCAGGTGTTGCTGCGAGGACGGAAGTTACCTCGACTACGACCGGCTGATCATCGCGACGGGCAGCCGGCTGTATGCGCCGCTGGAGGGTTTCGACCTGCCCGGCGTTTACAATTTCAAATCGCTTGCGGCGGCTCGTGACCTGGTCGATCACGCGAAAAAAGGTGAGGTGAGACCGCGCTGATCGTCGGGGCGGGCTTTATCGGCGTCGAAGTCGCCGTGCTGCTGAACGCACTCGGTTGCGCCGTGACCATCATCGACAAGCTCTGGGTGATGCCGAATATACTCGACGAGGAGACGTCGGAACTGGTGCTGCCGCGATCTCGAAGACCGCGGCATTTCCGTGCGCCCGAACACCGAGGCGTCGCGTTTCACCGGCGGAAACGCGTGCAAGGGCATCAGGCTGGTCAATGGCGAGATACTCGTCGCCGACGCCTACATTGCAGCGACGGGCGTAAAGCCCAACGTCTCGTTCCTCGAAGGCTCGGGACTCGACGTCGACTGGGGCATCCGCGTCGACAATCGCATGCGTACCAACCTGCCGAACATATGGGCTGCAGGAGACGTTGCCGAGACATTCGACCGGATGAGCGGCGAGCGATACGTGCACGCGATCTGGCCGAATGCCACGGCGCAGGGCGAAGTGATCGCGCATGACATGCTCGGGTTATCGGTGGATTACGCGGGCGCGGAGAGGATGAACAGCATGAAGCATCTCGGGCTGCCGATCATGGCCGTGGGCGATCCAACGGGATCCGAGGTCCTGCGCCGGCGCGACGGCGGCAAGCTGCGCAAGATCTTCCTCGACGACGGCAGAATCGTCGGCTTCCGCCTGGCCGGCGACATCGGTGGCGCCGGCACCTACCGGGCGCTGATGCTCAAAGGTACCGACGTCAGCCAGTTTGGCGAGGACCTCCTCGACCCGCGATTTCGCATCAGCCGCTGCGTGTCGCCGAATTCATCTACCACTAGCCCGCACGGTTCCGTCCGGGGTGCGGCACACGCACCCGTCTCAGGCCTGTTCCGATGGCATCTCGGCTGCGTTTCGAAACACCCGTCGCGTGAATACGGGGCCGGGAAAAGCCGGAATCGACATGCGCGGTCTGCCGTGCGTCTAGTAGTAGCTCAGATCTGTAGCTTTACCACGGAATACCCGATAGGCGTATACGGAATAGCCGACAATGACGGGCAGCACGATTATCGCGCCGACAAAAATGAACATCAGGGATTCCGGTGCCGCGGCCGCCTCCCAGATCGTCAGCCTGTCCATCACCAGGTAGGGGAACAGGCTGTAGGCAAGCCCGTGGAATGCCAACATGAAGATGGCGACGGTGCTCGCAAAAGGTATCCATTCACTGTCATGGTGCCCCTGCTCGAGCCGGCCGGGAAGCCTCGACAGCGAACGGTAAGCGATAAGGAACGTGACCGCCGTCATCACGGGAATCGGCCACAGCACGATCAGGTTCTCGAGGCCGAACCACTTCTCGTAAATGCGCTGGCTGACGAACGGGGTGGCGAGCGACACCGCAGCCACGCCGGCAGCGAGCAACACGATCGAGTGCCTTGCCCAGCCGATGGCCCGGCGCTGCAGGTCGCCGGTCGTCTTGATGATGAGCCAGGTCGATCCGAGCAATGCATAGCCGGACCCCATGCCCAGCCCGATCAGGCAGGCGAACAGGTAACTCCAGAGATTTTCCGTGAATCCGGTGACCACCCGGCCCAGCATGTAGCCCTGCGCGAGCGACGTAAGCAGCGAGCCCGCAAAAAACGCAACATCCCAGGTCGCCTTGTGTTCATCCTTCGCTTTCACCCGGAAGTCGAAGGCGACGCCGCGCAGCGTGAGGCCGATCAACATCAGCGCCACGGGCAGATACAGCGCGCCGAGCACGATACCGTGAGCGGCCGGGAACGCGACGAGAAGAATCCCAATGCCGAGCACCAGCCAGGTTTCGTTCGCGTCCCAGAACGGACCGATGGACGCGATCATGGTGTCTTTCTGCCCGTCATTGTCGCCGAGCTGCAGCAACAACCCGACACCGAGATCGAAGCCGTCGAGAATCACGTAGGCCAGGATCGCGAGGCCCATCACCAGCATGAATGCGAGCGGCAGCCAGCCGGCGGCGGTGGACAGGTCCGGGATCGACTCAAGCATGTCCGCCCTCCGGTGCCGCCTTGCCGGCAAGAACCCTGGGGCCATGGGCGGTGGGTTCGGCCGTCTTCGCGTCGGCCTGCCCGGCCTGCCGTGCGAGGTAGAACACGACGGTAATGTAAGCCGTTATCAAAACCGCATAGAGCAGCAGGTAGAGTGCCAGTGTCAGGGCGATGTTGCCGGCGGGGACGCTGGTCACGGCATCCGCGGTGCGCAGCACGCCCGTCACGAGGAACGGCTGGCGACCGATCTCGGTGGTGTACCAGCCACTGAGAACCCCAACCCAGCCGGCGAACGTCATCACGACAAGGCCCTTGAGGAGCGTTGCTGGCAGCCTGGAGCGGCGTTTGAGCGACCACGCGGCTGACCAGGAAACGAGCAGCATCAGGACGCCGGTGCCCACCATTACGCGGAACGACCAGAACACGGGCGCGACCGGCGGATGGGCACCTGGAAACTCGTTGATGCCTTTGACTTCGCCCTGCGTATCGTGGGTGAGGATCAGCGACGCCATCCCGGGAAGTTCGATCGCAAAACGGTTGCTCTGCGTTTCGGCGTCGGGCAGGCCAAAGAGCACGAGCGGCGCGCCGCGTTGCGTTTCCCACAGCGCCTCCATCGCCGCCACCTTCGCGGGCTGGTGCTCCAGGGTGTTCAGGCCGTGCATATCGCCCGTGAAAATCTGCACGGGTGTCAGAACGGCCGCCATGATGACACCGATCCGGAGCGCAGCGCTCACGGCCGGGGTGGCGTCATTGCGCAGGGTGCGGTACGCCGACAGGCCCATGAGCAGGAACGACACGGTGAGGAACGACGCCAGCATGGTATGCACCAGCCGGTAGCCGAACGACGGATTGAAGATAACGTCCATCCAGCTCGTCGCGTGCGCGACGCCGTCGCGCATTTCGAACCCTGTCGGCGTATGCATCCAGGAGACCAGCGCCAGGATCCAGAATGCGGACAGGCTCGTGCCCACCGCGACCAGCACGGTTGCCACCGTGTGCATGCGGTTGCCCACGCGCTTGAAGCCGAACAGCATGATGCCGAGAAACGTCGCTTCCAGGAAAAACGCGGTCAGTACTTCGTAGGCCAGCAACGGTCCGGCGATGTTACCGACGGTATTCATGAAGCCCGGCCAGTTGGTGCCGAACTGAAAACTCATGGTGATGCCGCTAACGACCCCGAGCGCGAAGGTCAGCGCGAATACCTTCACCCAGAAGCGGTACGCATTCATCCATTTCTCGTCCCCGGTGGCGTTGAATCGCAGCTTGAAGAACAGCAGTACCCACGCAAGCGCGATAGAGATCATCGGGAACAGGATGTGAAAGCTGATGTTTGCAGCGAACTGCAAACGTGACAGCAGCAGTGCGTCCGGCATCGCCCAGACCCTGCCTGATCAGCCGCCGGGTTCGGCAGCCGGCCGGAAACCGAAGGCCCTGCGCATGATGATGGCCGCGGGACAAAAGCCGGTGAACGCCTGCTGGAACAGGTTCGCACCGACGAAGACCGTAAGCCATACGAAGGCCGGGTGAACGAAGTAGGTGAGGGCGACCGACAGCAATACCATGAATCCAGCGAAGGCTTCGACCGCGCGTTCGAGTGACATCTTTCGGTTCATATCGAATGTGCTCGCTCTGGACAGGAGAAAGCACATTATATTAGAAACTTCTAAATTAATAAAGCGTGCACCAGGATGGCCGGTCCGGGTCCGGCGCGCTGATTACGCGCTGTTGCCGAGGCGCCGGTAGATACGCACCGTGATCTCTTCCGCTGCGAGCATCACCGCTACGACGACGATGAACGACACGACGCCGTGCAGCGGGCCGCCGAAAGACACATCGTCGCCGAACGCGAAGTCGATCGCACCCAGCATCACGAACTTCGAGCCGAACAGGATCAGCCACGCCGTGAAGAAGCGCATGAACCTTGCGAAGCCGCCGGTCTTTGCATTGAAGTAGGCCGCGACCTTGTGCTCGAGCACGAGCGTTACTTTCAGGAGCACCTGCAGGAGTATCGCGGCCAGCACCGATACGGAAAATGGATCGATCGTGACAAGATCCCAGAATTCGTCGAACAGGTTCAGGACCGTCAGGTCGATCAGCACAGCCAGCAGGTAGCGAACGAACAACCTCTGGGAGTTCCTGATTTCTTCGGTCAGAGCGATGCCCTGGATTTCCTCGCTCATCCCGCAGTCTCCTGTAATCTGTTGCGCCCTCTGGACATCGATTGTAACGAGAATACGATCAGCTGCGCTCGACGATCATGATCGTCAGGCGGCTGACGCAGACCAGCCTGTCCTGCGGATCGCGTATCTCGATGTTCCAGACGTGCATGCGGCGGCCGATCCGTATGGGCGACAGGGTGCCGATAACGAACTGGCCGTCCGGCACGGGACGCAGGTGATTGGCGTTGATCTCGACGCCGACGGGCGTGTGTGTCGAGGGATCCTCGATGCACAGCACCGATGCCAGGCTGCCGAGCGACTCGGCAAGCGCGACGGATGCGCCACCGTGCAGGATGCCGTAGGGCTGGATGGTGCGGTGATCCACCGGCATCCTGAGCGATATCCAGTCGTCACCGACGCCCTCGATCGTGAGACCCAGGTGTTCGAGCAGCGTGCCCTTTGTCGTCCGCTGCAGCATCTGCGACATCGGGCGCGTGTTTCCAGAGCATCAGCGCGTCCCGGAACCCGGCGTTTTCACGGGGTCCGCCGGCCGCGGCGGCAGCGTGCCCGGTTGCGTGCGGAGCCGCTGCATGGCTTCGCGTATGGCGCGCTCCAGCTGTGGGTCTTCACCACGCAATACGGCCTCCGGCGGGTTGTCGACCTCGATGTCGGGCTCGACGCCCACCCCTTCGATGGCCCATTGGCCGTCGGCGGACGCGGTCGCGAACTGCGGTACGAACACCGAACCGCCGTCCATCAGCGGCCCGAGGTTGGTAATACCGATGATCCCGCCCCAGCTTCGCTTGCCGATCAGCGGCCCGAGGTTCATGGCCTTGAACGCGCCGGGGAAGATATCGCCGTCGGAAGCGGAATCCTCGTCGAGCAGCGCAACCAGCGGCCCGGTGAATACGACGTTCGGATAGGTATCGAGATTGTCGATGCCACGGTCGTAGCCCATGAACACGAGGTCGCGGGCAAGACGGTTGATGACCATCTGCGAGACGTTGCCGCCGCCATTGCCGCGCACGTCGATTATCAGGCCCTGTTTCCGGACCTGCCCGTAGAACCACTTGGTGAATTCATAGATACCGGCCGCACCCATGTCGGGAATGTGCAGGTAGCCGACCTTGCCGTCCGTCTCGCGCGTGACGCGCGCCCGGTTCTCGGCCACCCAGCGGAGGTAGAGCAGGTCGTTTTCGCTGGCGATGGGATTGACGAGGATGGTGCGGCGATCCTTGCCGCGCGCGTTATCCGCCAGCGTGAGCTCGAGCAGCCGGCCGCCGCGGCCCTTGAGCAGTGCGTAGGGGTTGGTGTCCGCCGTCAAAGGACGCCCGTCGATAGCGAGCACGTAATCGCCCGCTTTCGCGGCAATGCCGGGCTCGGTCAGCGGTGAGCGGTACTTGTCTTCCTCGTTTTGACCGGCGTAAATCCCGGCGATCCGGTACAGGCCGGCGGCCTGGTCCAGTTCGAAGGTCGCCCCAGCAGCGCATCGCTCGATCGTTCCGTCGCGGCGATGTCGCCTCCCGCGATGTAGGCGTGGCCGACGTTCAGCTCGGCGATCATCTCGCCGATCAGGTAGTTCAGGTCCGCCCGGTGTGCCACGTGCCGGAGCAATGGGCGGTAGCGGTCGCGCAGCGCATCCCAGTCATAGCCGTGCATGTTCTCGACGTAGAAGTGGTCACGAAAACGTCGCCAGACCTCGTCGAAGATCTGCTCGTACTCGGCGGCGCGCACCCGGCGAGCCGTGAGGCTGTCGAGATCGACCTTCTTCGCCTGCTGCTCGTCTTTCTTGATGTCGAAGCGATTGAGCGCGCCTTCCTGGATCACCACCACCTGGTTTGCGCCCGTCGCAAGCGCGTAACCGTCGACCTTGTCCGCGATATTGAAGACCTCGCGTTCCTCGAAGGAGTAGGCGCGCAGCTGCGTGCCGGGTTCGATGTCGCGGCCATAGAAAAACGCCGGGCCGCCAACGAACAGCAGGTGTTCCGCGGTTACCGATAGACCGCCGAGGTTGTCGAAGTCGATGGGCGCACGGGCGACCCGGGAAGCCAGGCCGTCGAACTCGATTTCGACCTTCGGCGCGCCGGCGTCCGGTTTCTTTTCGCTGTCATCGCTTTCTTTTTCCGGGAGGCCTTCCTGGTTGCGCGGTGCAAACGGGTTCTCGGCCGACGGCGTCAGCAGCATTGCGTAAACACCCGTTTGCCGGTTGTTCGCGTAGTTCCACTCGAGGAGGTCGATCTGCGGCGCGAACATGCGATCCGACAGGAAGTACAGCTGGCCCCCGCCCGGCGCGAAAACCGGGTTGTATTCGCTGAACATCTCGCCGGTTATGCGGCGCGCTTTGCCCGAGTCGCTGTCCCAGATGTGCAGCGACCGGTAGCCGTTCTCGTCTTCCATCGAGTAAGCGAGCCAGCGTGAATCGGGAGACCAGGAATAGTCGTGCTGCGGGAAACCGCGGTCGTCTGCGACCTGCCGCCTGTTGCGGCCGTCGCTGTCCACGACGAAGATCCTCGCTTCCGAATCGCCATAGACGATCTTGCTGCCGTCGGGCGAAAACACCGGGCTGTACAGCCTGGTCGACGAATCGCTGGTTACCCGCGTCGCGGCGGCTTGCCCGAGGTGGTCGGCAATGTAGATTTCCTCTTCGCCGCTTGCATCGGAAATCCAGGCGACGCGATCGCCCTTCGGCGACCAGGCTACCTCGCGCTCATGAGCGCCCACGCTGTTTGCCAGGTTGCGGGAGACACCGTGCTCCACGGGTACGGAGAACACTTCGCCCCTCGCGGCCACAACGACCCGCTCCCCGTTGGGGCTGACGTCGAAGGCTTCGAGGTTGCCGGCGACCTTCACCAGCTCGCCGAGCTCGAAGCCCGTGTCCGCCGGGACGGAGACGGTGAGTGCGCGGTCGTCGCCCGTCCGGACGTCGAGGATGTGCAGGGCGCCGTCCAGTTCGTAGACGATGCGATGCGAACCGTCGTCGCTTGCCCAGCGGACGTCGCGGCCTTCGTGGCGCGTCAGCTGGCGCGTCTGGCCGCTGGCCTCGTCGAAGCTGTAGATGTTCAGGTAGTCGTCGCGGTCGGAGACGAAGAAGATACCTTCCTGCATCCACATCGGGTCGCGGTCGGTGCGCACGTGCTTCGTTATGTTTCGCGACCCGGAACCGTCAATCTCGAAGATGAACAGGTCCTGCGCCCACCCACCTTCGTAGCGTTTCCAGGTGCGGAAGTCGCGGAACAGCGGTGAGAACAGTACGCGTTCGCCGTCGGGTGACAGCGCGCCGGCGCCCGACACGACCATCGGCAGCGCTTCCGGCAGGCCGCCCGACATCTTCACCGTGTACAGGCGCGAATCCGTCAGGCTGAAGCCCTCGCGCAGAGACCGGAACAACACGGCTTCGCCATCCGGCGTCCAGCCGTACACCTGGTGGTCATACCCCCAGCGGGCGGGCAGCGGTCCCTCGGAGGGATACCAGGTCAGTCGCTTCGGTTCACCGCCAGTGACGGGCACCACGTACACCTGCTCGCCGCCGTCGTACTGGCCGGTGAAGGCGATGTGACGGCCGTCGGGTGAAAACCGGGCAAACAATTCCTGGCCCGGGTGCGAGGTGAGCCTGCGGACATTGGCGCCGTTCGTGTCGGCAAGCCAGAGGTCGCCCGCGTAGGTGAAAACGACCGTGTCACCGTGCAGGTCCGGAAACCTGAGGAGACGGGTGTCGGCGGCGGCGGTCGACGCCAGGAATCCGAGGAGCGCGAGGGTGATGGCTGTCCGCATGGGGTTCTCCATTCCGAGAGAGTCGAGTCAGGGGGTCGCGGCGCAGGATTCTAGCGTGTTTGCGCCATTGGTTGCACACGTAATTATCCCGCCCCGTGCCCTTTGCAGGGGCGGGGTGTGGGGGTGACGGCCGAGCTTGTGCCGGTCCGGCTATTCGATCTGCCCGGTCTCCAGCCGTTTCTCGTAACGTTCCTCGAGCTTGTAGAGGTCGGATTCCATGCGGCAACAGGGCGCCTGCCGCCATGCCGGGCAAACAATATCGCTGCCCTATCGCACGGGGCATATCGAGAAACGGCCCGCCATCCAATTCAGGCCGACCGGCCTGAAAGGGCGATCAAGCGGTCAGTGGATTGCGCCTTCGATGATCTGGTGCACTTCCTTGCCCAGTCCGCGCGACGGAATCACCGTGACCTGCTTGCCCCCGACCTCGGCCGAATAGCGTGGTGCTTCGCTGGCCTGTTTGTAAGCCGCGCTCAGTTCGCCGATCAGCTTCTGTACCTGGGGTTGTGACAGGCTGTGTTCCTGGACCAGATCGTTCAGGCCGTCGACCTTGCCGTCGTGGAGCCAGGCGATACCGAAACGCTTCGGTGGCTTGCCGAGATAGACATAGGCCTCGTGCTCGCCGGGAACGACTTCCAGGTGATCGTGCACGCGGCTGGCCAGTTCCTCGAGCTGAGGCTTGATTTCTTCCAGCCTGGCGCTGGCTTCATTGTCGGCGGGAAGCGGAGGATAGTCGTTCTTGCCGCCGAACCACTTGTCGAGCATTCCCATAGTTGCCTCCTTCGCAGGGATTTAACAAAGGGTTACAGCGCCTCGGCTGCAGGGGCAGGCGGGCGCCCTCATCTACTACCCTAGCGGCTGGGCGACAAATTTCAACTCGCCAGCGCGTACTCAGCGGTCGTCAGGCGTGTCGCGGCCTGCGGTGCCGGTCGCGGGGCGGTCCGAGTGTTGCAGCGGATAGGCATCCGCGACATAAGCCGGGCCTTTCATTACGTAAACGACGATGCAGCCGATGGCGAGCGTAAGCACCGCGGTGGCGAAGGTTATCGCGGTGGCAATGGCAAATATGTCGACCGACCTGATGTGCTTGGCAATGTCTATACCCGGCTCCGCCGGCAGCACCCGTACGAGAACAGCCATGGCCACGGGTATCAGCAGGCCGGCGAGAGTGATCTTCGGTAGTCTTTTCAGGATCTGCCATTCGAGCCCCGGCGGCACGCGGCGTCCATGCAATTTGGTAAACAGCTTCATTACCCGCCTTTCGAGAGCGTGTGTTGCCGTCAGTCGTCGTCGTTGATGTCGACGCGTACCCGCGCAATGGGCTCGAGCTGACCCGATTCCGGGTTGCGCTGACCGAGATAGACATAAAACGTCTCCCTCGGTTCCGGCAGCCCGTCGTTGATCAGGGGGACGTGCAGTGTCTCTGCCTCTTCCGCGTCGGTGAATGCGGGGACCGGCTGCTGCAGGGGAATGTAGTCCGTATCCCCTGTGGCGGTATCATCGGCGGTCCACCATACCAGGGTGCCGGTGGTGCCGACCGGGCGTCGAAAGGCGATTCGAGCAGCGCCGTCACGTTCGTACACGGTGACAAACGACTGTATCAGGGTGCTTCCCTCTGAACTGCCCTGCGAAACGATTTCTGCGCCGGCGACGGCAGCCGTCGTCTGCACCAGGCAGCGGTGCTGCGGGATCGACGGTCTCGGCGACGGCCACGTCGTCGGCCGCCTGCGGCAGCGGTTCAGCGGCCGCCACGACAACGGACTCTTCGACGGGCGTCGCCGCATCCAGGCCTGGTGCCGCGGCCGTTTCCGTGACGACCTGCCCTTCGGGCATGGGGTCGAGGTACGACGCTGTCATTGCCTCCAGTTCGCAATGTCGTTGCCCGGCTGGCCAAGAAAATACCAGGCGGCCAGGCCTGCCAGTACCAGCAGCAAGATCAGCGACCGCGTGCGGCTGGCACGTCTGCGCCGGGTGCGGGCGATCTCGCGCTGCTTGTCGCCGGCGGGCGCGGCGCGATGACCCCGGTCGACTTGCGATCCGCTGTCGCCGCATCGCTCTGCTCTGGCGGTGATGCCGCACGACCGGCGGTGCCTCCTGCCGCCCCGGAGCCGGCCTGGCGTCGTGCCCGGGCGCGCCACTCCCGGACGAGCCGCAGGCGTTCCGTGCCGGTCACGCCCAGTTCGTCGAGAAATTCGCGGATCGTCGCGGGCCGCTTGTCGCGGTCGAAGGACAAGCCCGGGCGGATGCCTGTCCACTGCCGCTCGGGCAGCGACGGATGCGTGCGGGCTTCGAGCCCGGCCGCGCTCGCCTCCGCCGGCGGATGGAAATTGAACGGATGTCTTGCCGGCAAGGATCTCGTAGGCAAGGCACGCGAGTGCATAAATGTCGTCGCCGGTGTCGGCGCGGCTGAAGGGGTCCCCGGACGCGACCCCGCGCAAAATCGTCGATGCAGAATCCAGCGGCACGACGTCGAGCAGGCGGACCTCGAGGTTCTCGGTGATAAAGACGTTTTCTGCGGTCAGTTGGCCGTGGACCATCGACTTGGCGTGCAGGAACTGCAGCGCATCGCCGATCGGCCCGGATGACGGGCAGGGCTTCGTCGAGCGGCAGCGTCGAAACGTCGTCGAGCACGAAGCGCAGCGAGGCGCCGTCGAGAAACTCCATGACGAGGTAGCCGAATTTCCCGTCGTGGTCGATGTCGAGGTACGAGACGATATTCGGGTGCGAGCCGGCGCGCAGCACCGTGTAGCCCAGCTTGAGCTTGCTGAAGAGCCCGTGGTCCAGGGCGATCCGGTCCGGCAGCAGCTGGAGCGCTACCCGGCCGCCGACGCCGAGTTCCCGATACCCTTCGTCGTCGGCTTCGTAAATGTCGCCGAGCCGGCCGCTGCCGATCCGTGCGTGCAGGCGATAGCGACCGGCGACCAGGCGCCGTTCCGGTTCGATTGCCTGTTGCTCGTGGCCGAGTTCCAGTGTGGTCATCGAAAGGTCCGCAAGAGTGGACGTGTAGCCGGCTTCGGCCGCAGTCGGTCCCGGCAGCAGTAACGGGAATGAGACCGATGGATATCGGGCTCGCCGCCTCTTGTCGTTTTCGGGTACGGCCTCAGCCCTGCCAGACCAGTTTAGCACCGAAAAGGCCGCGGCTGTGGAGCGGGCGGCGGGACGGCTCTCAGAGCTGCCGGTGAAGCTTCGCGTCATGGGTGCGAAAATGCTCCGTAAACCAGCGATCTAGCCGTCGACGACAGGTCATGCTTCGTCCAGTGCGTTGCCGATCTCGACGCCGTCGATGATGTCGGCGAGCTGGTCGAGCAGGGACTCGTGGTCCTGCTTGTGCGGGCCGATATCCTGCGTAGCCGGCGTCGCGCATGATCTTCTCCTCGAGCGCGAAATGCGCCGCGATCTGCGCATAGATTTCGCCGAGACCGGCGGCGAGCCGGTCCCGGTCCGCGCCGTCGCGAATGGCCGGCGTGCACGCTGATTGATCAGGTCGATCAGTTCACGGTGCTCGTGGTCGACTGCTGCATTGCCGACGCTGAATTCGGGCTTCCATTCGATCAGGCTCATCGGAAACTGAAGCCTCCTGTTTCGGCCCGAAACGTCACCGTGAAGTAGCGGCCGGCGACGAGCGATACGTCTTCGGTGTGCGTGTAGTCCCAACCCTCGCTGCGATCGGAGTCGCGTAGTCTCGCCGTAATCGTGTGCGGCCCGGGTTCGACTTCGAATCGCTCGTAGATCGATGCCGGTCCGTCGCTCCAGAGCCCGGAGGGCGGGGCCTGGATATTTGCCACGATCTTCGCCATCGATCTCGAGCTCGACGGTTAGCGGCAGGCGCTGCCGTTCGCACGTCTCCGGTGTGCCGCATGTTGGGTGCCAGCTCGGCGATCTGCTCCGGCGTCAGGCGCACACAGGGTTTGACCCGGTTGGCTGCGTGGCTCAGCGACAGCTTGACGTCGCGTTCGCCGCATCGGCATACTCGTAAGCCGGAGAAGCGGACAGGTAGCCCATGGCGACGGCGAAAGGCGGTGTACGCGAGAACCTGCAGGGGAATTCGCAGGCCGCTATTCATGCGGCAGCCCCTGCAAGTGAGCCCGGAAGTCTCGCAGTGCCATCCCGAGACGGCGTTGTGCGCCGGGAGGCAGCCACGCCATGCTCGACGCGCTCGTCCGGCACGCGCTGTCGCAGGTGCGGGTCCCGCTCCCTCGCCATGCGTCGCATCGTCCACTCGTTGCCGAGACGGTGGAAGCAGTCGTTTTCCGCACAGCCGGCAAGCATGACGCCGTCGGCGAACCGACGTGACAGCGCATAGTCCACGAACGACGGCGGCAACATGCCGACGCAGGGCAGCTTGATGACGCGGACACCGCCGGTTTCGTCGTCGAGACGATTCGGCACTGCCCTGGTCGCAGGCGAAAACGATCACCCGGGGGTTCGCCGACCGTCGTGTCAGCGGCGCCATCACGCGTTCGCGCAGGTCACTGATGGTCCTGTGCGGCAGTTCGATGCCCGGGCTCGATCGGTTTCGCGCGACGAAAGGGTGTCGAGGTCGGGCACGAGCCGGCGCATATGCCGCAACTCGTGCAGTTGCCGGGATTCACCGCGGGTTCGAGTTCGTACGGCCTGCCGTCGGAGCGCGACACCATGGTGATCGCGCTGAACGGGCAATCGTCGAAGCAGCGCGAGCAGCCGTTGCAGTTCGCGAGGCTGACCTTCGCTTCCGGCACTTTCGCTTCGGGCGGCAGCCACGGCAGGGCGGCGAGCAGCACGAAGCCGCCCGACGACATAGAGCCACAGCCGGCCACCGGGAACGACTTCGAGCAGCGGGTACCCGGCGAGGTAGAACCAGTCGAGGTTGACGGTGGCCGGCACCACATCGAGGTCCGCGGGTCCCTGGCTGACGGCCGGGTAGATGATGGACAGCGCGACCAGCGCGGCCATCGTGCCGATCGCGAGACCGCGCGGCGGATTGACCCGGGCGCTGGAGTGGCGCTGTACGTGAATCCACATGAGCAGCAGCATGAACAGCGGTGCGAAGATGTGGATGAGCACCATGAGCGTGAAGAAGCGGCCACCGAGCGTGGCGCTGTCGAGGAAGTTGTTGGCGATCGGTTCGGCGAAAAACGGCAGCGCGTCGAGCCACTCGCTGGTCGCCACCGCAATGTACTGGGCCAGCTTGTCCCACACGAGCCAGTAGCCGCTGATGCCGCAGATATAGATGAACGCCAGCAGCGGCACGCCGGTCAGCCAGGCGAAGAAGTGCTTGCCGCGCATCCGGTCCATTGCGAACTCACGAAGCAGGTGCAGCACGACGACGACGACGAGCGCATCCGACGCGTAGCGATGCAGGCTTCGCATGATGCCGGCCGCGTACCACTGCTCGTTGGTCATGTACTCGACGGATGCATAGGCGTCGACGATGCCGGTATCGAAGAAGATGTACAGGTAGATGCCGGTTGCCGCGGTTATCCAGTAGAAGTACCAGCCGAAGGCGCCCAGCCAGGTGAACGGGTTGTAGCGCTGGCCGAACGCGTATTCGAATACGCGCTCCGCCCTTGCCGAATAGCCTGTGAAGCAGACGTTTTACGAAAGCCACGGGAGCATCATTGCGCGTTGCGCCATTCGCGGATGATGAACGTCGCGATAGCACCGAGGCAGAGGAGGCCGACAGCGATCGTCATGAAGATCGAGTAATCGAAGCGATAGCGATCGCTGTTCGGGTCGTAGACGGTGCAGAACAGCTTGAAGGTGCTGACCCAGTGCTCGATCAGGCCGGCGCTGCGCGGTGTGTCGAAGACCAGTTCCTTGAGCGGCTCAACCAGTACCTGGGTGTCGATGTCGACACCGTACAGTTGCCGGTAGATAACCCCGTTTCTGTCTACGACCGTCGTCTGTGCCAGGTGATCGAAACCCTTCGCGCTCGGGTAAAACAGGAAGCCGAGGTTCTCGCTCAGGGCATCGATGGTCGTTGCGTCGGTCGCGAGAAAGTGCCAGTTCTGCAGGTCGGCAACGCCCTGCTGAGCCGCAAACTGCCGCATACGCTCGGGCGAGTCGTTCTTCCAGTCGAACCCGATCGTCACGACCGAGAAAGAACTGTCACCGAGCGCTTCACGGGCAACGTCGACGGTGTCGGCGAGGTTGCGCGTGATCATGGGACACACATGGTGGCAACTCGTGTAGATCATGCTGACGACGAGCGGCCGACCGCGAAGCTGTTCCAGTTCGAACGCCTGGCCATGGGTATCCCGAAGCCGATAGTCGTCCAGCCGGGTACCGATGGCCGCCTGGCTGATCGTCAGCGCCGAGTCCTTGTCGTATTCCTGCGCCGCGCTGGTCACTGCCGCCAGCAAGAGCCAGGCTGTCAACAGCGTGCGTGTCATCGGTCAGGCCAGAAGCAGCCGGTCCAGGATGGCGCCGAGCATGAGTACGCCGAGTTGCACAATAGATGCTGCGAACGCGCGCCAGGCGATGCCGCGGTCGCGCTTCCTGACGAGTCGCAGGCAGGCATGGACGAAGAATGCGCCGCCGGCGATGGCGGCGATGCCGTACAACCAGCTCATGCCATACCACAGCGGAAGAACAGAAAGCAGCGACAGCGCCACGGCATGCGCGAGGATCGTGCGCGTTGACGTTGCGTCGTCGACGACCACGGGCAGCATGGGTATGCCCGCTGCGCGGTAATCGTCCTTGCAGGCGAAGGCGAGCGACCAGAAATGCGGAGGCGTCCAGAGGAACAGCACGGTGGCGAGGATCAACGCAACGGGTGAGAGTGTGGCGCCTGCCGCGGCCGATCCCGGCAAGCACGGCGAAGCTTCCGGAGAGCCCGCCGATGACGATGTTCGTCCATGAGCGGCGCTTGAGCCAGACGGTGTAAACGACGCCGTAGGTGAATGCCCCAAGGAACACGAAGAATGCCGCCAGCCAGTTCGTGGCCACGGCGGCGGCAACGAGCGCGAGCAGCAGCGCCAGTGCGATGCCGCCGTACCAGCGCACGTCTGCGACGAAACGGCCGGTCGCGAACGGCCTGGTTCGCGTCCTTTGCATGCGCACATCGACATCGCGTTCGTACAGCTGGTTGAACGCGCCTGCGGCCGACGACGCAACCAGGGTCGCGAGCCCGAGGACGAAGACCTGCCAGGGGGCGAGGTCGTGGCCGGGGATTACGACGATGCCGGTTACGGCACAGACCGTGATCAGGAAACCGAGCCGCACCTTGGCGGTGTGGTAGATCAGTTTGAGAGTCGCAACGCTCATCGCGATTCAATGCCGCTCGTCTAGCTCAGCGGCCACACCTCCGACAGGTACTTCCAGTTGACGAAGTAATAGAGAACGAACGCCACGAAGAAAATGCCCACGAGCATCACGGTGCCCGGTATCTTGAGCGTGCCGGCACTGCCGTGCTCGCCGACTGCGGCCGCGGCCGGCGGCATCTCCGGGTAGGACGGCTTCTCGTCGATGCCGAGCTTGCGGCCGAAGAACACGGAGCCCACGACCACGACGATGAACAGGACTCCACCGAGTGCGGCCAGGATGGCGAAGATGCCGTTCAGGCCCATCATCAGGAATGCAGCGGACGGGTAATCGAACGGCAGTTGCGCATCGGCAAAGGTCATGTCCCAGTGACGTCGCGACACGCCCAGCGTGCCGGCACCCATCATGAACACCGAGATGCCCGCGACACCGATACCGAACAGGTAGGGTTGCCACTGTGCGAGCTTCTGGAACATGAGTTCGCGACGGAAGATCAGGGGCACGAGCAGGTAGGTGATTGCCATGAACGCCAGCGTGGTTCCGGCAACCACGGTGCCGTGGAAGTGTCCCGGAACGTACAGCGTGTTGTGCATGATCAGGTTGATCTGCTCGGTGCCCATCACGACGCCGGAGATACCGCCGATGAAGCCGAAGAACACCAGCGACATGAACATGCCGGCAAAGGCCGGGTTGCCCCAGGGCGCCTTGCGCAGCCATTCGAAGAGGCCCTTGGTCAGGCCGCGGGCGCGCTGTGCCGCCTCGATCGACCCAGGCACCGTCATGCCGTGGATCATGCTGCCGAGTACCGCCAGGTACATCGCGTAGCTCGTGTTGAAGATCTTCCACTCGGAACTGAATCCGGGTTCGACGAGCATGTGGTGGGCACTCGCAAGCTGCAGGAACAGGATGTACATCAGGAATGCCATGCGGCTGACTTTCTCGGAGATCGGCCGCGCGCCCAGCACCATCGCCGCGATCGCGTACCAGACCGCGACATGCGCCGAGACGTTGATCTGCTGCGACGAGTGGCCCATGGCCCACCAGATCGTCTTGTAGACCAGCGGATCGATGTGGCTCACGAGGCCGACGGACCAGAGCAGCGTCGGGACCAGGATGATGGCGCCAGACGCGATGGTGAACACCGCGATGATTGCGGCGGTGATCGCGCCGAAGGTTACGAGGGGAACGGAGCCCTGGTAGGTTCGCTCCTGCCGCGCGACGACGAGCGTGCCGAAGAACACGAAGCAGCCGATCAGTGCGCCGACCGCGAACAGGATGATGCCGAGATAGAAACCGGGTTCGGCTTTCATCGGCACGTACGACGTAAACATGACGCTCGACTGGCCCTGCAGCACCACGATGTTGGTGATTACTGCGCCGATCAGCATCAGCGCGAACCCGGTCCACGCCCAGCGGGGTGCGGCGAGACGGCAGCCCAGCAGCACGGAAGATGCGAAATACAGCACGGCGATCTCGAAGAAGATGATCCACACGAGCAGTACGTCGAAGCCGTGAGCCGTCAGCGCCAGGTAAAACCAGTCTGCCGGAAGGAAATGGACCGCCGGCCAGCGCGTCAGTGCAACGAGCAGCCCGAAAAGGCCGCCGATCGCGAGAAACACTACCGCGACGACCGCGTTCGCCTTGATCAGCTTTTCGGCGGTCAGGTCGACTTTCAACCCGGTTGTCGGGCAGGTACGGAATTCGGTTGTCTTTGACATGACTCGGCCCCCTTACTCGACCACGTAGATCTTGCCGACCATCATGTGGTGGCCGATGCCGCAATATTCGTTACAGACGATGCCGTATTCGCCCGCTTTGTCCGGCTTGACCGTGACCACCATTTCGTAGCCCGGATGAACCTGCACATTGATATTGACGGGCTGCAGGGAGAAGCCGTGCATCCAGTCGAGCGACGACAGGTGCAGGCGGTAGGTCTCGCCTTTCTCGAGTTCGAGAATCGGCCACCACTGCCAGAGGCGTGCGATCAGGTAGACGTCGCTGCCGGCAGGCGGGTGCACGACGGGAAAGTAGTTCTCCTCGCGGACCGTGTACTCGTCGATCATTGCCTGTGATCGCGCAGCGAATTTCTCCGGCGAGATCTTGTAGGCCTCATTGGAGAGGTTCTGTTCGCCGGCCCCGTGCCAGTAGATCATCATGAAAAACATGACGAGGCCCCAGGTAAAGGCGATGATGATCCAGGAAAGCTCGACCTTGGCGATCGGCTCTTTCCACCAGATTCGTTGTGGAGGCGGTGTGATTGCCATGATTCAGCCCCCCGTCAGTCCGCGATCGGAATCTGGGTGATCTCGATGATGCCCCAGATGATGTAGAAAACAGACGGTATAGCGACGCCGAGGAACAGCAGTAAAAACGGGTTGTCCAGCACGCGCTGCATGAACGGAATTGGTTCTTCGTCAGTCGATGGCGCACCCGCCGGATTGTTCTGGTCAGCCATGGTCATTCCTCCCCTCGAGAAGCGTCGGTCATCCAGTGAGTACCGACCGTGCTTTTGCCGGTCGGTCGCCGTGGTCAGGCGCCGCCGGTGTAGTACTGGATCAGGGAGAAACTCGATAACGCGAGTGTCAGCAGAATCGCGAAGAAAATCAGTGACCTGTTCCTGAGCCTCCTGCCCGCTGCGATTTCGACCCGCTCCAGCAGCCAGTCGGCGACGATGTACAGGATGATCGCGACAAGCGTGAAAAGGACGATGCTCATAGCCGGGCCCTGTGCGACGTCTCTTCGCCGATGGCCGTATGATGATGCACAGGGTGGTACGCGTCTGCCTTGACCTAGATCAAGACGGCGCCGCGCGCGCGGTAGCGTCAGGAGGCCCTAGTCGTCGGTCTCGCCGTCCCAGTAATCGACGGCGGTTTCGCGGCGTGCGTAAACGCGGAAATTGGCGGGATCGCGAGGATTGTCGGGATCGCCGTGCCAGACGCCGTATTTCCCCGAGTCCGGATACAGCACTACATCGGTCGCGGCCTGGTTGCCGAGCGCAATGTAAGTCAGTTCATCGCCGGAGGTATTGATGATCTGGTGGGGCTGCTCCGGGTCGGCGGGTGAACAGATGAAATCACCGGCGCGCGTTCGGCCTCGAACCGATCTCCCTTGCCGAAACGCTTGTACTCGAGCTGGTCGATGTTGATGACGGGCTGGGCCATGGCTTCGCACCTCGCGGGCGGAATTACCCGTCGCGGTCGATCAATCGTTTACGCCAGCGGCGTCGTGACAACCCTGGCAGTTCTCGTTGATGCGTTCCGCCGCGACGCGCGCCTCATCGAGGTCATTTGCCTCCTCGATGGCCTGGGCAGCTTCGCGCATGCCTTCCAGGAAGGGACGCCATTCCTCATTGATCCCGGCCACTTCCTGGTGCCCGGAAAGCCAGTAGGCGGCGGTCAGGGCCGCCGGGAGATCGCCATCGGCCAGGGCGAAGTTGAGGTTGTCGAGTTGCTCGGCATGAGCGTGCATGTGGTCGATGAATGCCTCGCCACGCCTGCTCTGCTCGTCTGACGCCGGAGTCTTTGCAGCAGCGGGCGCTGCCGCTTGCGGTTCAGGTGCTGGCTCGGCAACGGGCTCTTTCTTTTCGGCACATGCCGCAACGAAAAAGGCCAGTCCGAAGATCAACAACGATTGCAATTTCATACGTACCCCCAAGCCAGATATCGGTTTTCCGATTTTTGAGTAAACTCACGGTGAAGTGTAGCGAAAAAGGTGCGCCTTTTCTTCGCATTCGCTCTTCTTCCCCCGTTTACGCGGACCGGCACCGGGTATCGGTCGCAGCATCCAAGTTCATGAATCGAAAGAGAATGCTTCCGCCGACCTTCTATCTGAACGACGACGTTGTCGCCGTCAGCCGGGCGCTGCTGGGCAAGGTTCTGTGCACGGACATCGACGGACAGCGCACCTCCGTGATCATCACCGAGACAGAGGCCTATGCAGGCGCCACCGACAGGGCGAGCCATGCCTGGGGCGATCGCAGGACCCGTCGCACGGCACCGATGTACGGCCCGGGCGGAACGGCCTACGTCTACCTCTGCTACGGAATACATCATCTGTTCAACGTGGTGACAAACGTGGCGGGTGTACCGCACGCAGTGCTCGTGCGGGCAGGCGAAGTGCACTCGGGACTCGCGACGATGCTCGAGCGGCGCGACAAGGCGAGTCACGACCGTACGCTGCTTGCCGGTCCCGGATCGCTCGCCCGGGCGCTCGGTATTACGACGGCTCTGACCGGGAGCAGCCTGCTTGACCGGCCCGATCCGGATCGAGGATCACGGCCTGCGAGGTCGATGACGATCGCGTGAGCGTGGGTCCACGCGTGGGCATCGACTATGCGGGAGAGGATGCGGGCAGGCCGTACCGGTTTCGCCTGCGCAGTCACGCACGCCCTTAGGGCTCAGTTGATTGCAGCCATGATGTGCGAGCGCATCATCGTGTACAGGTTACTGATGCCGTCGGCGTTCTCGTAGTTGTGCCCGGTGAACGTGACGACCAGCTCGAGCCCGGGGACGACGAAAATGTACTGCCCGCCGAACCCGGAGGTGACCCAGGTCTCCAGCAGTTGCGACCCGTACGGCAGCTCGTCGAGCCACCACTGGTAGCCATAGCCTTCACTGAAACTCGGGACGTTGGAAAAATCGACGCGCCGGACCACTGAATCGGCAATCCAATCCGCGCTGATGAGCTGCTGGCCTTGCCAGGCACCGCCGTCGAGGTAGAGCTGCCCGAACTTCGCGAGATCGCGGGTCCGCAGGAACAGGCCGCTGCCGCCGTTGGCAAGGTTGTTCGGCGACCACCAGCGCGCGTCCGTAATCTGCATTGGGAAGAACAGGTAGGTATTCGCGAACTGGCCCAGCCGCTCACCGGTCGCGTTCTCCAGCGCCTTGCCGATCGCGATCGTTCCGGCGGTGTTGTAGGCAAACGCCGTACCCGGATCAGTGGCCAACGGCAGGTCCAGCAGCGCCTTCGGCCAGTCGAAATTGTTGGTTTCCAGGTTGACGAGATCGTTTTGCGGATCGGTATAGGGCCGCGACCATTCGTCCCACCGGAACCCGAAGCGCATCGTGAGCGCATCCTCGAGCGTGATGTCAGCTTTCCTCGGGTCCCAGTTGTCGTAGTCCGTATAGTCGAACAGGTCGAGGAACTTCACCTGCGTCGATTCGATATGACCCTGGTCGATCGCGATCCCGATGAGCGCCGACGTGAAGCTTTTCGAGGTCGAGTGCAGCACGTGCCGTTCCCGGGTCATGTTGTTGATCCAGGCATCGTACTGGTCGAGTTCGCGGCCGCGGTCGTACCAGTAGAGCAGCAGCCTGTTGTTCCTCACGATCGCGATGGAATCGATGCCCGGATAGGTCTCGTCGAGGATGCGGTCCATCATGTCGACGACCCTCTGCGTATCGAAACCCTCGGCCGCCAGATCGCCGATCTGCCATCCGTCGCCGATGTCTTCCGGCACCGAATAACTGAATACGGGGGGCGGCGGTGGCGGCGCAGCGGGCGCCCCGCCCGAGGAGCCACCGCCGCAACCTGCGCATACGAGCAGGGCGACGACAAGGATGTGCGGTCTGGCGGGTTTCTGCGGCATACCCGGTTCTTGTTATTTGGTATCCCAGTCTTTCGACCGCGTTGCGAAAAAACGTTCAGTCCGGTCAGAGGCTGTCGTAGGGCACTTCGAAGGTGTCGCCATCCTCGATCCGGCCGCTTTCCAGGCCGCGCCCGAACCAGCGCATTCGCTGCTCCGACGTCCCGTGGGTGAAAGCATGCGGTACGACTTTGCCCTGCGTGCGCGCCTGAATGGCGTCGTCACCGATCCGGTTCGCCGCGCGCAGCGCCTCTTCGATATCGCCCCGGTCGAGGTAGTGCTGATTGTGGTTAGCCCAGACGCCCGCAAGAAAATCCGCCTGCAATTCTAGGCGTACCGAGTACTGGTTGTAGTCCGGTCGATCGCGCAGGGCACTGACCTTGCCCGAGATTCCCAGCAGGTTTTGCACGTGGTGGCCTACTTCGTGCGCGATCACGTATGCCTGCGCGAAATCGCCGGGCGCCTCGAACTGGCGCTCGAGGGCATCATAAAATCCAAGGTCGATGTAGATCTTGCGGTCGGCCGGGCAATAGAAAGGGCCCATCCGCGCGTCACCCATCCCGCATCCGGTCGGGAAGCGCTCCCGGTAGATCACCAGCTCGGGCACCGTGTAGGTCTGCCCGATGCGTCTGAACTCCTGCTCCCAGATGTCTTCCGTGTCGGCGAGCACGACCGTTACGAATGCGAACAGCCGTTCCTCATCAGGTGTGCCCTCGTAGCCGACCTCCTGTACCTGTCCGCCGCCGAGGATGGCCGCCGGGTCCAGCAGGCCCATCTGCCAGCCGATGAAACCGAGTGCGACCAGCACGAGGATGCCCCTGAGGCCGAATGTCCGGCCCACGATATTGAGCATGGTGGCGAGCCCGGCCGAACTCGCGGCTACGCGCTTGCCGCGGGCGTCCGTTACGTTGGAGCTCCGTCTTCGTCCCTGCCACTTCATCCGATACTAATTACCACGTGAAAGGGGCTGCGCCAACGTTACCTGCGGGATTCGTGGTCGAGCCAGTGCCAGTAAACCGAGCCGCACTTCGGGCAGGCGTCATGGCGCGCATGCCCGAATGGCAGGTCCCGCCACTCGTAATTGCAACGGCAGCAGCGGTTCAGGGCGAGTTCCCTGGTGTCGTTCCTGGTGGCTACGAGATTGAATGAGCGCACGTTGCCTGTTGTCACCGCCGTCCGGAGCCTGCGCGTTATATTACATCGCGGGGCCTTACGTGCCCTCCTGGCGCTGCGCCGTCCGTTGCGGATTGCCGTCGGCGGCATCCGGGGGAACGCACGATCCCGGAGCGACCTGGTTGTCGATTACGCAGCCGACGTTGAACGCCTGCACATGGTGGAGCGTCTTCTCGTCCGGGTCGGATGCGACGCGGTAGCGCACAGCGATACCGAACTGGAACGATGCGCCGGCCGCCTTGTCCGGCGTCATCTGCCGATAGCTCGATTCGATGTCGATGGACTGCGAGGCGAACTCGTCGATACTCCGCGTCACCGAGATCCCGGGCGGGATGTCGATCGGCAGCGAGGTCGTGTTGACGATGGAGTTGTAGTAGATCGTCTGCGCGGTGAGCGTGAGGTACTCGTCCGTCGCATTGGTGAACGTGACGGACTCATGCTCGATCGTGACCCGCAGGCGCTCGTCGGCGAGATTGAAACTCGGGTACAGATTATCGAAGTCACGCGAAAGGATCGTGACGTCCACCGGTAACTCGACGGGATCGTCCCCGGACACGACGACCTGCTCGGGGCAGGTAACCGCCAGCAGGTAGTGACCGTGGACGGCATCTTCGCAGCGAACGTCGAATATCCTGGCGCCGGGGGCCATCATCGCCGACAGGCGCTCCCGGTGTGACTGTATGTCGATGCGCAACTCCGACAGCGCGCTTTCCGCCGCCGCCATGCAGTGCCGCGCATCGCAGGGCAGGGCGTCTCTCTTCTCGAGCCTGATGTGCGGCACGTCCCCTTCGCTTACGAGCGCGAGCTCGACCAGCCCGGCAAAGTCGATGTCGTTTTGATAGTAAGCGGTCAGGCCATCGATGTTCGGTTGAATATCGAGCTTTACGCGGTTGCCGCTGGTTCGCGTTGCGGACAATTGCTGCGCCATGTCCGAGAGCTCGGTATGTGCGCTGGTTGCTTCCTGCTCGTAGCTATCGAGCAGTGAAATCAGCCGGCGCCGCTGGTTATCGAGGCCGGAGTTGATCAGTGCTTCATCGACGGCCTGGTTGAACGCGCTTTCGTCAAACGTGGTTTCATAGGTCTGCGAAATGTCGGTAACCTTGCCCGCCGTTCCTACGGCGATACCGCCGTTGATGATCCTGTCCAGCATGCCCGTGTCCTTGTCGCGGAACGGATGCAGTGGACTGCAGCGGTGCGACGCAGGATAAACCTGTGGCGTGCACTCGGCGGCGCGCGTGTCGAACGCGGGTGTCAGGTCGTTCAGCCGCACCAGGTAGCCGGAATCGGTGGAAGCATCGGAGGCGGTTACCGTTGTGAATACCCAGCTGCCGCCACGCTCGTTGACGAGATGCGCGTAGACGGGTCGCGCGCCGACGAAGAAACCGCCCGCCGGCGACGCCGCCGGCGCTGCCACGGGTTCCTGTTGTGGGGTACTGCTGCAGGCAGCGGATAGCACGAGCAGGGACGCGGCTGACACTGTCCGCGCGCGAACAAATCGGAAAGTCATTGGCCCAAACGCTTTCAGAACCGGAAACGCGCGGAGTATAGCGAAAATGCGTGCGGGTTCCGCGCCAATTTGTGTCGCAAATTGGCGACGACGCGGGTCCCGTCAGCGCTACCAGGCGATGCCGTAATCGTCGCCGTGCTTGCTGGAGCCGCCCTGGAACGTGCCGTTGTCCCTGTCGAACCAGATGGCGTTGATCGGGCCCGAGGTCCGGTCCCGGCTTCCCCACACGCCACCGGGAACAGGCACAGTCAAGCCAGTGCGGTGAGCGCAACGATGATCGAACGGTGGCGGAGGGCAGGCATGGCAGGGCTCCGGAAGCGGCGGCGCTTGCGGCTCGTACCCGCAAGCGGGCAGCCGAAACCTCGCCAGGCTGCCCCATGCACTTCGTTCGCAGAATGAGCTGCCGGCCGGCGCTTGTCTATACGAGCAATCGCTTAGGCACTAGCTCGTATCGTCGCCAGGGGGTCGACGTTGCTAGGATTCCCGGAGGGGAGCACGAGTGGAGGAGATACAGAATGTCAGTCGCAAGAGTCACAGAGATCACCGCCGCTTCACCGACAAGCTTCGATGACGCGATGAAGACCGGGATAGCCCGGGCCGTGAAGACACTGAAAAATGTGCGCGGCGCCTGGCTGCAGGATCAGGAGCTCGTCGTCGAGGGCGACAAGGTCACGGAATACCGTGTGCACATGAAGGTTACTTTCATACTGGACGACTGAAGCGCGCTCATAACCAGTTTTTGCGCCGGAAGTAGATCAGCATGCCGGCGACGAGCGAGACCATCACGATCCAGAGAGCCGGGTAACCGAAACGCCACCCGAGTTCGGGCATGTTCCAGGCACTGACCGAGCGATCGAAGTTCATGCCGTAGACGCCGACGATGAACGACAGCGGAATGAATACCGTCGCGATGATCGTCAGTAGTTTCATCACGTCGTTCATCCGGTTCGAGAGACTCGACAGGTAGACCTCGAGCAGGCTCGAGGTCATCTCGCGGTAACTTTCGACGAGATCCAGCGCGTGGACGGCGTGGTCGTAGCAATCGCGGATATACAGTTTCGTATCGCGCGTGACCTGGCCATGCTCGTCGCGCAGCAGGGCGTTGATCATGTCGCGCTGCGGCCAGGTAACGCGACGCAGCAGCACGAGCTCCCGCTTGAGCCTGTGGATCTCGTCCAGCACCTCGCGGCTCGGGTTATCGAAGACAGTCAGTTCGAGGGCCTCGATGCGGTCTCCGAGCGTCTCGAGTATCGGGAACACGAGGTCGACGGCGGTGTCGAGCAGAGAATAGTAGAGATAGTCGACGCCGCTGCGACGGATTCTCGACGCGTCGCGATACGTGCGTTGCCTGACGGCGTTGAACGGGTCTTCGTGGCCCGAGTAAAAACTGACGAGCCAGGTGTCGCCGAGGAACAGGCTGAGCTGGGCCGTCGCGATACCGTGTTCGGTAACCTCCGGCAGGCTGACGATGGTGAACATCTGCGCGTCGTAGGTTTCCAGTTTTGCCCGTTGCCCCGTATGCAGGACGTCCTCGAGCGCGAGCGGATGCAGTTCATACGCCTCGCCCACGGCTCGCAACAGCGACTCGGAGGGCGTGCCATTCACATGCAGCCAGGTCGGGTTCGGACTGGAGAAGTATTCGCGCGCCTCGTCCAGCGAGCAGTCGGTCTTTTCGGTGTAGCCCTCGGCGCTGTAATCGAGCAGGTGGAGCGTCGTCGGAATACACTCGGACTCCGGCGGACCGGTAAGGTCGCCGGGCGCGGTTCCCGGCCGCGTGAACCGGCCCGGGACGAGGTGCAGCGGATGCCGGAATCGTTTCCTGGCGTGGTGCACCGCTCTTTTGGGGTCCGTCGACATGGGCGCCTCCAGCCGCATGATTCTCCGTCCCCGAGCGCCGCGAAACCATACGTACTTTCTTCGCGCGGCGCCGCTCAAGTCCGCTATCAAGCCGGACGCCGGGTTACGTAAAAGTACGCATTGCCGCGCGCATGGGCAGGCACAACCCTAGCAAAGCCAACATCGGCGACAGGCAACCAGGGGTAACAAGATGCCCTCACTAGATCTCAACCCGGAAATCGTTCAGTTCGTTATCGACAAGGTGCACGAGTTTCATTCGCGCGAGGACGTAACGTTTCCGGAAGAGCAGGAGGTCGATGCCCTGAACGAAGACATCGCCGAGCAGTTCGCCACGGATTTTGCCGGCGATCCTTACTACCAGGAACTGACGACAACCATCGACGACCTCGAGCCGGATCAACAGATGATGCTGGTTGCCCTGATGTGGGTCGGCCGGGGCGACTACGCGCTGGAAGAATGGGACGACGCGCTGACGTTTGCCGAGGAGACGTGGACCGACCATACCGCGGAGTACCTGGTGGGCACGCCGCTGCTCGCGGACTACCTGGCGGAGGGCCTGCAGCTGTTCGAGACCGAAGGGGACTAGCGCACGGCCGGTCCGGTCAGCGGGGAAGCGCTGCGCGCGTCAGTGCGTCCACATGCGCTTCCAGGCGTCCAGCAGCACACGCTCGTCGATGGCCGGAGAGATCAGCTCGGTGTGCAGCGGCTGCCAGTGCGGATTGCCGCGCTCGGCAACCACGTGCGTGAATACATAGATCGGTTCCTGCCCCATGCGCAGGTCCGTGATCAGCAGCCGGTCGTCCTCGATGCCGGCTTTCACGAAGTCCCGGGCGAACCAGCGCAACCGCGACACGGCCCACACATCGCTCGCCGAATCCAGCAGCGCCCTGTCGAAGGAATGCGCGGTGAAGTCGAGGTTGTCCTCGTTGCTGAGTAGCGAATCGAATCCTTCCAGGTAACCCTGCTCGGTTTGCACGACGACCCGCCACAGCACGGTGTTGAAGGGCGAGGGCACGATAAACACGGGCGCCGCGGACAGTCCACGCTCGGCCAGGGCCTGCTCCGTGTGCCGGGCGACGATCGACTGCGCAAGCCAGGACCAGCCGACGTATAGCGTGCTCAACGCCAGGCAGGCACGAATTGCAGTGGCGCTCGCGCGCTTCCCCGGACGCGCGGCAACGATCGCCACACCGACCAGCAGCGGCAACGTATAAAGCGGGTCGATGATGAACAGCGTCGCCCACATCGCCGGTGCAGGCTCCAGGGGCCAGAAGAGTTGCGTTCCGTAAGCCGTATGGGCGTCGAGCAGCGGGTGCGTGATCAGGGCGAGACCGATGATCGCCAGCCACCGCGCCGGTTCTTCGCGAACCGGAGCCCACCAGCGTCGCAGCGCGAACCAGAGCAACACGGCGAATGGCGGCAGCACGAACAGCGAATGGCTGAATCCACGGTGGTAGGTGAAGTTCGCGACCGCATCGCCGTAGTCGATGAAGACGTCCAGGTCGGGCAGGGTACCGAGCGCCGCGCCGGCGAGCAGCGCCTTGCGCCGCTGGCCGGACGGGGCGATGGCGCCGCCGATCGCCGCACCCAGGGCGGCCTGGGTTACCGAGTCCACGGCCCGTTGCGAGCAACCGGTTCAGGCATTGCGGCCGCGTACCGAGCGGAAGAACCAGGCGATGAACACGGCGAATGCCGCGGCCCCGACGAGCATCGCGGTGGCTTCGCTGCCGAGCCATTCCGTGCCGATACCGTCCGGCCGCCGGCTCTTGGCCACGGCCACCAGCGCGATGCCGACGCCCAGAAGGCCCTCACCGCCGACGAAGCCGCTGCCGAGCAATACACCCCGTTCACGCCGGTCGGCGGCGGCGGTGTCGTCTTTCGCGGTGCGTTCCATCCAGAGACGGATCAGGCCGCCGACGAAGATCGGCGTCATCGTGGACACCGGCAGGTAGACGCCCACGGCAAACGGCAGTGACGGAATGCGGAGGATCTCGCAGGCGAACGCGATCCCCACGCCAATCGCAACGAGACCCCAGGGGAGGTCCTGGTCGAGCACGCCGTCGATCACGAGCTTCATCAGCGTGGCCTGCGGAGCCGGCAGTTCTTCACTGCCGAAGCCGAAGCCCTTGCCGAGCGCCAGCACGGTGAGGCACACGAACGTAGCCGATGTCAGTACGCCGATGAGTTCCGAGATCTGTTGCGCGCGCGGCGTTGCACCGAGCAGGAAGCCGGTTTTCAGGTCCTGCGACGTGTCCCCGGAAATCGACGCAGCGATCGCGACGACACAGCCGACGGTGAGTGCGGCGGCTTTGCCCATCGTGTCGGTCCAGCCGAAGATCAGGAACAGCGACGCGGTGCCGAGCAGCGCGGCAATGGTCATGCCGCTGGTCGGATTGCTCGTCACCCCGACGAGTCCGACGATGCGCGACGCGACCGTGACGAAGAAAAAGGCGAATACCACGACGCAGGCCGCTGCGACGGCACGAATGCCGATGCCGCCGACCGCGCCGAAGATCTGCGGCACCAGCATGAGCACGAGCGCAATCGCAAGCGCACCGAGACCCACGAAGCGCAGCGGCAGGTCATTGCTGGTCCGGGCGGCCGCATCCGCACCTTCGCCGCCACCGACACGTTCCCCGAGCTGCGAAGCGCCGATGCGGAAGCTGCTTATCATTACCGGGATGCTGCGGATAAGCGTGATGATGCCGGCTGTTGCAACGGCGCCGGCGCCGATGTAGCGGACATAGCGCGTCCAGATCTGCCCGGGCTGCATGTCGCGGATCAGGTTGACCGTTTCGGGGAACAGCGGCGCGGTACGCGCGTCGCCCCACCAGGCAATGGCCGGGATGATCACCAGCCACGACAGCAGGCCGCCACCCACCATGACGGCCGCGATACGCGGGCCGAGGATGTAACCGACGCCGAACAGGGCCGCGGACAGGTCCATGCCGAGCTGGCCTTTCTTCAGGAACGGGATGTTCACGTGCAGGTCGCCTGGGATCACACGAATCCAGGAGGTCAGGAACTTGAACAGTGCGCCGCCGGCAAGCCCGTAGAACACGAAGCGGGCGCGTCCGCCGCCGATCTCGTTGGCGACCAGCACCTCGGCACAGGCGGTCCCCTCCGGGTACGGCAGCTTGCCGTGCTCGCGCTCGATCAGGAAGCGCCGCAGCGGGATCATGAAAAGGATGCCGAGGAGGCCGCCGCACATCGCCAGCAGCGTCATCTGCAGCAGTTCCGGCGGCATGCCCCACATGAACAATGCGGGCAGCGTGAAGATGACGCCGCTCGCGAGGGAACTGGATGCCGACCCCGTCGTCTGGGAGATGTTGGTCTCGAGAATGCTGCCGCGGATACCAACGTGGGCGAGCGCTCGAAATACCGCCACGGTCATCACGGCGACGGGGATCGACGTGCTGATCGTGAGTCCCGCCCGCAGCCCGAGGTATGCGTTGGCGGCACCAAAGATGATGCCGAACAGGATTCCGAGCCCGACGGCCTTGATCGTGAATTCCGCCGGCGATTCGCTGGCGGGCACGAACGGGTCGTATGTATCGCCTTCCTCGATTGGTACGTAGGCTTTCTGGCTCAGTCCTTCTTTTTGCATATTTTGTCGCCTGGTCAGGATTAGCGCGCAATTCTACGTTAAAATGCCCGCAAGACACTTTCCCGGACGCCCCGCTCGCCAGCAGCCTGAATTGCCCGCCACCGTGAAGATCTTCGTAATCAGTCTGCCGGATGCCGAAGAACGTCGTGAACGCGCGGCGCGACAGCTCGGGGAGCTCGGCCTTACCTTCGAATTCTTCGACGCAATGCGTGGCGAGCAGGTGATGGCGGAAGGGTTTTTCGATCGCTGCGACGAAGAGGAATGGCTTCTCAACACGGGGCATCCAATGTCGCCGGGTGAGGTCGGCTGTTTCGCGAGCCACCGGTCGATGTGGCAGAAATGCGTCGATCTCGGCGAGCCCGTCATGATCATGGAGGACGACTTCCAGTTGCTACCCGGTTTCGCGGGTGCCGTGCAGCAGGTAGCCGACAATATTTCGGAATTCGGTTTTATCCGCTTGCAGACGGAGACGCGGGCACGCAAGCGACGCGTGGCCAGGCAGGGGGGCTACACGTTCTGGCGCTACACCAAGGTGCCGCACTCCTGCATGTGCAACGGCATCACGCCGGGAGTTGCAAAGAGCCTCGTCGAGCAGACACGCGCGATCTACGAGCCGGTCGACGTATTCATCAAGAAGTTCTGGGTGCACGGCCAGCCGATCTACGGCATGACACCGTATGCGGTGACAGAGTCGAAGCTGAGCCAGGAGACCTACATCCTGCATCGCGACAAGGTGCCGAAAGGCATTACCTGTTCGACGAAGCGGTTCCTGCGCAAGTGCACCTGGGAAGTTCAACGAATGCGGGCAAGCCGGGAGAATGTGAAGGCGTAGCCGCCCGCTTCCATCAACGCATGAACAGGCTGACGTTGACCGTCGGCTTCTCGCCCGGCGTCATATCAGGTCCAGTAGCATCGGCAGAACCAGCCGCTTGACGAGGCTCAGTGCCACGATCCCGGCCATCACGACGGCCAGCGTCAGGAGGTCCCACTCGTTGAGAACCAGGCCGAGCGCGAGCGCAGCCGCCGGCGGGTGTTCCGTGCGCGTGACCAACATCGTGAACATGGCGAGCGATATCGCCATCGCGCCGAAGATGACTATCACCGCGTGGGCGGCACCGGCGCCCTGGATGTTCATGGCCGATTCCAGCGTCGCCATCAGGCAGCCCGCGATGATCCCGATGGCATAACCGCCGATCATGTGCCGCGGCCCCGAGTGCAGCGATCGCGGCACCGCGAAGGCGATAAACGCGCTGGCCCCGAGCGCCGCGATGAGGACGGTCTGGGTGACCGCGTCGAGGACCAGCAGCAATATCAGAACGACCAGCCCGGCGAGCCCGCACTGCAGCGCGTAGCGCTTGAAGCTTGCGCGCCTGATATGGCGGTCGAGGTCCAGGGTCATCTGGCAATTCTAGCGCAGCCGGCGTTGGGCGCTGAAACGCCGCTGCCGCTGCAGGTATCATGCGGGAGTCTCGCAACTGGTTACCCGGAGCAATGCCGTGCGATATGCCGCAATCCTCTTCGCAGTACTTTTGAGTTCATTCGCCGCCGCCGACAGCTATGCCGACGAAAGTTTGCGACCGGTCACCCACGAGGACCTCTGGACGATGCGCCGCCTTGGCACGCCGGTCACGAGCCCGGATGGTGACTGGGCCATCGTTGCCATGACCGAACCCGAATACAAGGAGGAGGAGACCGTCAGCGACCTTTGGCTCGTGGCCGTGGACGGCAAATCGGAGCCGCGTCGCCTTACCGCCACGAAGGATGCGGAAGACGGGGTTGAGTGGAGCCCCGACGGCACGCGCATCGCGTTTAGCGCGAAGCGCGGCGATGAGGTCAGCCAGATCTACGTCATGGACATGACGATGCCCGGCGAGGCGCAGAAGATCACGTCTCTCGTAACCGGCGCGACGGGGCCCCGGTGGAGCCCCGACGGCAAGCAGATCGCGTTCGAGAGCCGTGTCTATCCGGGCATGGCGACGGACGAGGACAATGCGGCAGAAAAGAAAGCGCGCGAGGAGCGCGACTACAACGCGACGGCCTACGACATATTCCCGATACGGCAGTGGAATCGCTGGCGTGATGACCTGCAGACGCACGTCTTCGTCCAGGACGCCGTTTCGGGCGCGGAGGCGAAAGACCTGCTGGCAGGCACCGACTTCGTCGCCGCTCCGGGCTTTGCAGGCGTCCTGAGACTCGCGGGCGAAAGCCTGAAACCGGAGTGGACCCCGGACGGCCGGGCGCTCGTCATCTCCGCGACGCAGAACCTCGACGCCGCGGCGCACAGTACGACGATCTACCACCTTTATCGCCTCGCCGCGACCGGCGGCGAACCACGGGCCCTGACGGTGGGTGATGACTGGAGTTGCCAGGCGGCGAGATTCGCACCGGACGGCAGGGCGCTGTACTGCGAGTTCGAGCCCGTTACGGAGTTCGCCTACAACCTGACGGAGATCGCGAAATTCGACTGGCCGAAGAGCGGCATGGCCGAGGATTTCACGCCGGAACCGGTCGTCCTGACAGCCGGCTTCGATCGTTCGGCAGGCGATATGGCCATCAGCCGCGACAGCAGGACGGTCTATTTCACCGCGATGGACGAGGGCAGGGCGAGACTGTTCAGCGCTCCTGCCGGTGGTAAAGGCAACGTTGTCGCACTCGACCGCGACAGCGGCGGCGTCTACGCCGGCCCACAGCCGGCCGGGCGTTCCCTCGTCGCGCGCTGGGAGGATGCAACGAACCCCGCGGAACTGGTGCGTGTCGATACGAGGAGCGGCGGCCACGAGTTCCTGACCGCGTTCAACAGGGAAAGGGCCGCGGCGCTCGATCGCGCGCCCTTCCGCGAGTTCTGGTTCGAAAGCTCTCTCGGCCGTCGCGTCCACAGCTTCGTCGCGCTGCCGCCCGGTTTCGATGAGAGCAGGAAGTACCCGGTGATCACGCTGATCCACGGCGGCCCGCATTCGTCGTCACTGGATGCGGACCACATCCGCTGGAGCCCGCACCTGCTCGCCGCCCCCGGTTACGTCGTCGTCATGACGGACTATACGGGCTCCGTCGGCTACGGCGTGGAGTTCTCCCGCGCGATCCAGGGGGACCCGCTCAAGACGCCAGGCGATGAATTGAACGAGGCGCTGGACGAAGCGATACGACTGTATCCGTTCATCGACGAAAACCGCCAGGCGGCGGCCGGTGCGAGTTACGGCGGCCACCTGATCAACTGGCTGCAGGGCACGACGACGCGTTTCAAAACGCTCGTCGGGCATGCCGGCCTCGTGGACCTCGAAGGACAGTGGTCGACGAGCGATGCCGTCTACCATCGCGAGATCAATGCCGACGGGCCGCCGTGGAGCGACAGCCCGGTCTGGAGCGAGCAGAGCCCCTCCAGCTACGCCGCGAACTTCTCAACGCCGATGATGTTGACGATCGGTGAGAAGGACTACCGCGTGCCCCTCAACCAGACGATCGCCGCCTGGACCTACCTGAAGCGCAAGCAGGTGCCGGGCCGGCTGCTGGTATTCCATGATGCCGATCACTGGATCATGAAGGGCGGCGAGGCCCGGCACTACTGGGAAGCGGTGCACGCCTGGCTCGACAGGTGGCTGTCGATGACGGATGGTTGAATCGCGGGCCGAGGCCCGCTCCTACAGTTCGAATCGAGCTGTAGGAGCGGTTCTCGAACCGCGATCGGTCTGCACGCCGCGCTTACCCGGCCACCCTCCTACAATTCGAATCGAGCTGTAGGAGCGGTTCTCGAACCGCGATCGGTCTGCACGCCGCGCTTACCCGGCCACCCTGATCTGGCGGCGAAAGCTGTAGAACAGGATCGGTATCACGACTAGCGTCAGCACCGTCGACACGAGGATGCCGAAGATCAGCGAGATCGCGAGGCCGTTGAAGATCGGGTCGTCGAGTATGAAGAAGGCTCCCATCATTGCCGCCAGCGCCGTCAGCATGATCGGCTTCGCACGCACTGCCGATGCCTTGATCACGGCGTCTTCCAGCGCGTGGCCGGCACGCTGCTGGTCGAGGATGAAGTCGACGAGCAGGATCGAGTTGCGCACGATGATGCCGGCCAGGGCGATCATGCCGATCATGGACGTCGCCGTGAAATTCGCACCGAGAAGCGCGTGGCCCGGCATCACGCCGATGATCGTCAGCGGGATCGGCGCCATGATGATGAGCGGCAGCAGGTAGGAGCGGAACTGCGCGACGACCAGCAGGTAGATGAGTATCAGGCCGACCGAGTAAGCGAGGCCCATGTCGCGAAATGTCTCGTAGGTGATCTGCCACTCACCGTCCCACTTCATGGAGAAGTAGTAGGGGTTGCCGGGCTGACTGATATAGCGCTGTTCGATGGGCGCGCCGGCGCTGGCCAGTTCGTCGATCTTGCCCGACAGCGTGAACATGCCGTAAAGCGGGCTGTCGAGGCGGCCGGCCATGTCGGCCGTGACGAACACGACCGGCAGCAGGTCCTTGTGATACACGGCGTCGTCCCAGCCCGCTTTGCGCACTTCGGCGACTTCCGAGATCGGCACGCGCTGGCCGCTCTGGCTGCGCACTTCCAGTGCCAGGAGTGCCTCCAGGTCGGCCTTCGACGAAACCGGCAGGTCGAGCCGCACCGGGATCGGGTAGCGCTCGCGCGCCTGGTGAACGTAGGTGACGTCCTCGCCCTTCAGCGCCATCTGCAGTATCGCCGCAATGCGTTGCTGCGGCACGCCGAGTAGTGCGGCGCGCTGCCGGTCGACCTCGATGATGAAGCGTTGCGCATCGGCCTCGACGGAGCTGTCGATGTCGACGATGTCGGGTGTGTCGTGGAAGATCCCTTCCAGGCGCCGCCCCAGCAGTTTCTGCTCTTCGTAGTCGGGGCCGTAGATCTCCGCGACGATCGGCGACATTACCGGCGGACCCGGCGGCACCTCGGCGATCTTCACCGACGCGCCGAATTCACGGCCGATCGCGGCCAGTTCGTCGCGTACGCTGCGGGCGATCTCGTGACTGGATCGCTTGCGGTGGTGCTTGTCGACGAGATTGACCTGGATATCGCCGGCGTTGCTGTCGCTTCTCAGGTAGTACTGGCGCACCAGGCCGTTGAAATTGATCGGCGAGGCCGTACCGGCATAGACCTGGTAGTCGGTGACTTCGGGCACGCGCTCGATCGTTTCCGCCATCGCGTCCAGCACCCGGGCCGTCTGTTCGATAGTCGTCCCCTCCGGCATATCGACGATAACCTGGAATTCCGACTTGTTGTCGAACGGCAGCATCTTGAGTACCACGAGTTGCGCAACCACCAGCAGCATGGCGAGGCCGATGATGGCGACGGTGCCGCCATACAGCCAGGTACGAGCACGCTTCCCCTTGTCACGGTCGAGGAACGGTCCCATCACCCGGTCGAACATGCGGTGCAGCCTGGATTTGCCCTCGGCTTCCTCGTGGATCGGCGCGTTCTGCAGCAGGCGATGGCTGAGCCATGGCGTGAGTACCAGTGCCACCGCGAGCGAAATGAGCATGCCGGTGCTGGCATTGATCGGAATCGGGCTCATGTATGGACCCATCAGCCCGGTGACGAACGCCATGGGCAACAGGGCGGCGATGACGGTGAAGGTGGCGAGAATCGTCGGACCGCCGACCTCGTCGACGGCAGGCGGAATGATCTCGCCGATCGAGCCGGAACCGAGGCCCCGGTGACGATGGATGTTCTCGACGACGACGATTGCGTCGTCCACGAGTATGCCGATCGCAAAAATGAGCGCGAACAGCGATACCCGGTTGATCGTGAACCCCCACGCCCACGAGGCAAACAGCGTTGCAGCGAGGGTTACGATCACCGCGGCGCCCACGACGATCGCTTCGCGCCAGCCCAGGGCGAACCAGGTCAGCAAGATGACCGACGCCGTCGCGAAGGAGAGCTTCTGGATGAGCTTCGATGCCTTGTCGTCCGCCGTCTTGCCGTAGTTGCGCGTTATCGAGACGTTGACACCTTCCGGAATGAGCGTCGCCTCGAGCTGCGCCAGGCGCTCGACCACCGCATCCGCGATATTGGTCGCGTTGGTGCCCGGCTTCTTGGCGACCGCGATCGTTACTGACGGCGCGTAGGCGACCGGGTCCAGCCCGACTTCGGCGGCGGCCGGCCCCGTCGCAAACCAGGTATAGGTGTCCGGCTGGTCCGCGTGCGCGCGTACGGTCGCGATGTCGTCGAGGTAGACGGGCCGTCCGTCGAACATCCCCACCACCAGGCGGGCGACGTCTTCGCGGTTGCTCAGGAAGGCGCCGGCCTGCACGGGCACTTCCGAATTGTCGTAGACGAGCGCGCCGGCGTGCGAGACCGTGTTGCTCGCCGTCAGCGCCATGCGCAGATCGTCGAGTGTCATGCCGAAGCCGGCCACGCGCTGCGGGTCGAGTTCGACGTGGACAATCTCCCGCGAGCCGCCGATCGTGTAGACGTCGCGGGTTCCCGGCACGCGTTTGATTTCGGCCTCGAGCGCGTGCGCGACCTTCAGCAGGTCCTGGGTGGCGCGATCCGTGTCCTCGGTCCACAGTGTCGCCGAGACGATCGGTACGTCGTCGATGCCCTTGGGCTTGACGATGGGCGGCAGGATACCGAGGTTTTGCGGCCGCCAGTCCTGATTCGAGAAGATCGCGTTGTAGAGTCTCACCAGCGCTTCCGTGCGCGGCTCCCCGACCTTGAACTGTACCGTGAGCACGCCCATGCCTGGCCGCGAGACGGAGTACACGTGCTTGACGCCGTCGATTTCCGCAAGCACCTGTTCCATGGGCAGCGCAACGAGGTTCTCCACCTCATTGGTGCTCGCGCCGGGGAACGCGACGAACACGTTGGCGAAGGTCACATCGATCTGCGGCTCTTCTTCGCGCGGCGTCACGATGACTGCGAACACACCGAGCAGCATTGCCGCAAGCGCGAGCAGCGGCGTCAGGGCATTGTCCTGGAAGCGTGCGGCGAGGCCGCCGGAGATACCGAGCTTAGCCTTCATCGTTCGCCACCGCCTGCGACTTCACGTAGATACCGGCACGTACCGTATCCAGCGCGACGCGTTCTCCCGTCGCAAGGCCGGCGAGGATCTCCGTGCGGTCGTCGAAGGTGTTTCCGGCACGAACCTGCCGCAGACGCACTTCACCGTCAGGGGAAACGACATAGATGCCCGTCACTTCACTGCGCCGCAGTAATGCGCGGGTCGGCACGAGCAGGCGCTCCGCGTCGCCGATGACGAAGGCGACTTTCACAAACATGCCCGGGTACAGCGCAAACTGGCCCTGGGGCAGTTCGATGCGCACTGTGAACGTATTACTCGCACTGTCCGCGAACGGGAAGATCGTAACGCTGTCCGCTTCGACACGGCCCTCGTCAGTGAGGACGTAAGCTTTCAGATGTTCGCGGACCTTGGCAGCGACCTGCTGCGGCATGTTCACGACGACCCGCAGAGACTCGAGCGACAAACCGCTCATCAATGGCCGACCCACGGAAACCGCTTCGCCCACTTCCACGTGGCGTTCGGTCACGATGCCCGCATACGGTGCCCTGACGAGCGTGTACTCGAGCTGCTGCTCCGCCGTCTCGACGGCTGAGCGGGCTGCCGCGACGCGTGCCGCCGCTGCATCCCGTGCGGCAAGTGCCTGGTCGTATTCACGCTTGGAACTCGAGCCCGATTCGAACAGGCCCCTGGCGCGCTGGAAATCGGCGGCCGCCTGCGTCTGGCGTGCCAGCGCCTCCTCGAGGTTTGCCCTCGCCTGGCGCAGCGCTGATTGCTGTTCGACGTCAGTGAAGCGGACGATCGGCTCACCGGGTTCGACATAGTCGTCGACATCATAAAAGACCTCTGCGATGCGGCCGCCGGTCTGCGCGGACATCGTGGCCTGGTGCACGGCCTCTACCGTGCCGTCGTAGACGCGCTCGAGCGGTGCGCGAGCCATTTCGGCACTGGCGGTTTCGAACGGCAGTTCTTCGGCAGTGGCGCTCGAAATGGTAAAGATCAGCACAGTGGCGAGGACGGGCGCCGGTTTGCGCGCACTGGGGAGACGTTTCATCATGTTATTTCTTCCTGGGTTTTGCGACGCAATACAGCGTGTGAAGAGTCTCGATGACCAATCGCGCATCGTCGCCTTTCAATGAATAGAACTGGGTCTGGCCGTCGCGGCGTGCTTGCACGAAGCCGTCCTTCCTCAGCAGCGCCAGGTGCTGCGAGATTGTCGATTGCCGCGCGCCGAGCAAGTCGGCGACTTCGTTGACCGAACGCTCGCCGTCGATAAGCTGGCACAGGATCATGAGACGCTTCTCGTTGGCCATGGCGGCCAGCAGCCGGTGAGCCTTGCCGGCCTGTTTCTTCATGGCTGCCGCGCTGACTTTCATCAGAGTGTTCCCACGGCGCGCGCCAGCCGCAGTTTCGCCAGCGCCAGTTCGTAGCGGGCGTTGTCCCGGTTGTTGAGTGCCTGCTGGCGCAGCGTCTCGGCATCGAGCACTTCGATATTGGCGCTCGACCCCGCTTCGTAGCGGTTCTGAACGACACGCAGGTTCTCGATGGCCTGGTCGACGGCGGCCTCGGCGACGCGGGTCCTGGCCTCGGCTTCGTTGCGGTCATTCCACGCCCGCCGCACCTGCAGCGATATCGAAGACATGAGATCGGCCCGCGAGTGGGTTACCGCGAGCGCTTGCCGCTGCATGGCCGCAGCGCGATCACGGTTGCGGCCGGCGTTGAACAGGTTCCACTGGAAAGAGAGCCCGGCCATCCAGAATTCCTCGGCGTCGAGGAAGGCGTTCTCCATGTACATGTAGCCGCCGGTCAGTGCGAACTGCGGCCGAGACCGGGCACGAATGGCCGTGGAGTTTTCGCGCAGCGAGTTCGCCTCGGCCGCCAGCGCGGCGAGCTCGTCGCGTTGCTGGGTCGCGGTCAGGGTCAATGACTCGAGGCTTTCGCCTGCCGGCACGAGGCCGTCGATGTCGAGTTCGGGATCGAGAGAGACCGGCTGCGCGAGTGGCCGGTTCAGGTAGCGATTGTACGCGGCGCGGGCGTAGTCCAGCGCATTCTCGGCCTGCAGTTTGCGCTGCTCCGCATCGGCCAGTGCGACGCTTGCCGCAAGGAAGTCGTTCTTCGGCACCGAGCCGAACTCGTACTGCTTCCTCGCCAGTTCCGTGTGCCCTCGCAGGGTCCTTACGTTCGACTCCGCGACCTCCAGACCGCTCTCGGCACGCAGCACCTGGATGTAATGTTCGCCGGTACCGAGCTTGATGTTCTGCAGTACCGCGTCGTACTGCTCGCTCGACGCCTCTGCAGCGTACTGCGCTGCGTCGACGCCTGCCGAAATCGCACCGCCCGCATACAGCGGCAGGCTGACCTGCACGCCGGCCTGCACGAAGTTGTCGTTGTCGAAGATCTGCTGCGACGTCGTGCCGCCGCCGAAGTCGAAGCGGGGCGCTTCATCGAGCTGGGTGAAGGAGCTCGAAACATCCAGCTGCGGCCATCGTTCCGCCTGCGCGCTTTCCAGGTTCAAGCCCGCGGCTTCGCGGCGTGCGGCGGCTGCCGCGAGCTGGTTGTGGGAGGCGATCGCGTCAGACCAGGCTTGTCTCAGGTCTTCGGCGCCTGTCGCCACGGGGAGAAAAAACAACGAGGCAAGGGCCAGGTAGGGTGTCGCTGGTTTCATCGGCGTTCACTCGGTATTCGATCGGACTGGGCGTCGATCGTCGTATTAATTCGTATATTCTAATTTACGAATATAGAGAAAATCAATACATAGAACTCCGAATTGCAGGGCGGGGGTCCGCTCGCTAGCGTGGCGCCTGGGCGATGCGGCTTCTGAAGTTTTCCAGCAGGGCCTTTATTCGTGCCGCATGGTCCGGGCCCATACGAATCAACAGCTTCTGGCCGCCGGACAAGGCCTCGAGCGCCGGGTCGGCGAATTCGTAAAGGACGTGCGGCTGTAAAAGGCGGACGGGCTGTTCGGGTTCGGGCGTGGCCAGCAGGTGGTCGATGACCGCGATCACGCGGTCGTTGAAATAGCTGTCCGGGTAGCCCAGCTGGGCGAACGCCTCCTGCATCAGGGGATAGAAGCGGCGATAGGTCGCCTCCAGCTCGTCTGCGTCCGCGCCGGTCACCATGTTCACCAGTGAGTCGTAACGGGCGTAGTTATCGGGGCTGAGATAAAACGGGCCGTTGTCGCCTTCCGCCACCGCAACGAAATTACCCGGCAGCCTGCCGAGCGGCCGGATTTTTTCGGCGACGCGGCTCCGGGTCAGGTTGTCCACTGTCGCGACGGACTTGTCGATCAGCGCCTCGTCCGCCAGCAACGGCTCGAGATCGGCTCCGAAGATGTCGAGGAGCGCCAGCGCGAAGTAGCTGTCGCTTTCCTCGAGCGGCGGCAATTCGACGAGCTCGCCTTCACCGGGCGTGACGCTCAGCGGTTCGATGGGGTGCACGGGTTCCGCGGGTTCCGCTTCCGCAGCGGGCGCCTGCTGCTGTATCGGCGCGGGCGCGGGCGGCGAAACGTCATCCCAGAAATACCAGGCGAGAGCGGCCGCCGCCGCGGCGAGCAGCAAGGCGACCAGCCATTTGATCTCGGTGTTGTCCACGCTGTGTGTCCACTGTCCGGCCCCCTATGATAGCGCCGAACAGTGGACGAATGTGCGTTACCTCACCGGCTATTCGTACCTGAGCGCCAGGACGGGGTTCGCGCGCGCGATGCGGATGGCGTGACCGGCCACGGTGCCCCAGGCCAGCAGTGTCGCGACGAGACCCGCCGCAAGCAGGACGGGTATCGTCGTCTGAATGCGGTCGGCAAAGAAGTTCAGGTAGACGCTCGACGCGAAGTAGGCTCCGGGCAGGGCGATCGCCAGGGCCCAGAGTACCGGCGTCGAGAACTGCCAGACGAGCAGCCGTGCAATCTGGAAGGAATTCGCGCCGAGGACCTTGCGCACGCCGATTTCCTTGGTGCGCTGCGTTGCCATGAAGGCGGCGAGTCCGAACAGGCCGATCAGCGCAAGCGCAAAGGCCATGAAAGCAAATCCAGCCAGCGCCGCGTTCATGAACTTGAGGATGTTGTAGACGTCGTTGAACGTATCGTCGAGGAAGCGCCCCTGCATCGGGTAGTCGGGAATGACCCGGTCCCAGACATCCTCGATCTGCTCGACCACTTCCATCATGTTGCCGCCGGTGATGCGGACGGAGCCGATGCGTATGACCTCAGGATCGTACAGATACATCCACGGTTTTTCGGCATTGAAAAGGCCGGTGATGTTCTGCGTGGGTGCGACACCAACGATGACGAATTCCGGAACCGCGCCATTTTCCTCGCTGAAGTTGTAAAAACGCTTGTTGATTGCTGCAGCAGGCGAGGAAATCCCCAGCCTCTCCAGCGCCATTTCGTTGACGATCACGTTGACCGTCTCCGAATCCTCGCGCTGGGTGTCATTCGAAATATCACGGCTAAGCTCGCGGCCGGTAAGCACCCGGATGTCGTACGCGTCGAGAAACTCGGGCGACATACTCATGTACTGCAGATTGAACTTGCCGGCCTCGTCGCCCGGCTCGATCGAAACCGACCTTGATGCGTTGTTCTGTTCGTAAGGAACCTGGCTTGCGTACGCGACGCTGTCGACGTTGGGCAGTGCCTCGAGTTCGTGCCGCAGCGTCTCGAGGCGGTCGCGAATGCTGTCTACGTTCAGCCTGGAGAGCGTGTAGATCTCGGAACGCGGGAATTCATAGCTCGATTCCTTGACCTTTTCGTTCTGCATGAAGACGATCGCGACCAGCGCGAGCATGAACGCCGAGATGGCAAATTGCGCGCCGATCATGACCGATCGCACTCTCGAGCCCTTCTTGCCTTTTCGCGCAGAGTCGCGCAGGGCGTCGATCGGGCTTGCGCGCGTAATGAGCCACGCGGGGTACAGGCCCGCCAGCAACCCGACGAGGACAGTCGTCGCAACCAGCCACGGCAACGTCTGCAGGTAGTTGATAGCAAGCGATTTGTTGGCCGCATTGTTGAGCAGCGGAATGATGATCTCGAGCGCGGCGAGCGCAATAACCATCGCGATAGCCGTAATCACCAGGCTCTCGACGAGAAACTGTGCAAGCAACTGTCGTTGGCCCGCGCCCATCGTCTTGCGCATACCCACCTCGCGGCTTCGGCCGAGTGATTGCGCAGTCGCGAGATTCGTGTAATTGACGCAGGCAACCACGAGCACGAGGAAGCTCAGCAGGGAAATAACGGAGATAACCGGCAATCCGATGACGTCCCAGATCGCGGTATTGGCGCTGCTCAGCGGCAAAACCTCGAAAGATGCGATGACCTCCTTCCGGTCTTCGTCGACGATACGTTCGTACAGGCTGTCCATTTGCGACTGCAGCCAGGCGCCGTCGAGCTCGGGCGGCAGCATGACATACGTCATGTTGCTGATTGAAAGATTGTTCCAATCGCCGGCAACGTCGAAGTCGTTTATGCGCGTGAGCGCCTGGATCGGGGCTACAAAATGAAACGGTGCCTCGACGATCGGGCTCGAGACGAAATGGGTATTGAGGGGCAGGTCGGCGATGACCGCAGACACGTAGAAATCGAACTCGTTATCCAGCGTGACGACTTCTCCCACGGCATCCGCCTTGCCGAAGTATTTTATCGCTGCCGACTCCGTTATCAGCAACGACGTCGGTTTATCGAGGAGGCTCCGGTCGCCGTGCAGGAACTCGAAATCGAAGATTTCCAGTAAAGCCGGATCGGCAAAGCGGATGCTCTCGTAGAACGAGTCGGAGCCGATGGCGACGAGGTACTCCGACACAATCGTCCGGGCGACAGCCTCGACGTCGGGGATGTTTGCTTCGATCGCGGGGCCGACTGCCGATTGGACCGCGTTGAATTTTTCGATTCCCACATTCAGGCCGGGCGCAGCGGTCGCGCCGATCGTGTAGATGCGTTCAGCGTTCTCGTAGAACAGGTCGTGCGTACGCTCGTAGTTGACGATCAGACCGCCGAAGACGTAGATCGTCAGGCCGATAGCAAGGCCCGCGACATTGATTGCCGCGAAGCCCTTGTGCTTGCGCAGGTTTCGCAACGCGATTTTGACGTTATTCCAGAACATTGGATGCCTCGCAGTACCCGCCGTCTCAGGCGGCGCGCGTGTTGTCGGTGATGATGTGGCCGTCGAACAGATTGACGGTGCGGTGCGCGTAATCGGCGTGCGCCGGTGAGTGCGTCACCATCACGATCGTCGTGCCTTCCTTGTTCAGGGAGCGCAGCAGCTCCATGACTTCCTGGCCGTGCACGGAATCGAGATTTCCGGTCGGCTCGTCCGCGAGAATCAGCGGCTGGTCGCCCACGACAGCACGAGCAACCGCAACGCGCTGCTGCTGACCACCCGACAGCTGCCCGGGCAAGTGTTTTGCGCGGTGCGCGATGCCCATGCGATCCATCACCTCGTCGACGCGCTTTTTGCGCTTCGACGCCGGCATTTTGTGGTACAGGAGCGCGAGCTCGATGTTCTCGGCGACGGTGAGTTCGTCGATGAGATTGAAGCTCTGGAAGATGAAGCCGATGTTCATCTTGCGGATTTCGCTGCGCTTCGCCTCGGAATAGGGCGCCACGTTCTCGTCGAAAAAGAAGTAGTCCCCGTCGGACGGGTTGTCGAGCAGGCCGATGATGTTCAGAAGCGTCGACTTGCCGCAACCGGACGGCCCCATGATCGCGACGAACTCCTCCTGCCCGATCTCCAGGTTGACGCCGTTCAAAGCGACGGTTTCGATTTCGTCTGTCTGGTAGACCTTGAATAGATTGTGCAGTTTGAGCATGTCTTTCCCCTTGTCAGGAACGTCGATTGGAATCGGTTAGTCGGCGTCGAGCACCAGCCGGTCCATGCCGGTGAAGCTCGTGTACGGTGAAGTGATGACCTTCTCGCCGGGCTCGAGGCCATCCAGCACCTCGATATAGTCGGTGTTGCGGCGGCCCAGGCGCACGGTGCGGCGGATGGCCTCCGAACCGTCGGGCGCGACGACGAATACCCAGTTGCCGCCGGTCTCCTGGTAGAACGAACCGTTCGGGATCAGGATCGCATCCGAGTTGTCGCCGAGGGTCAGGCGCAATTGCAGGGTCTGGCCGCGGCGCAGGCCTTCGGGCTCTGCGGCAAAGGTCATATCGACCTCGAACTGGCCGTCATTCACCTGCGGGTAGATCTTGGCGACCCGGAGATCCAGGTCGCGCCCGTTGTGTGCTGCGCTCGCGGTCTGGCCGATATCGACGCGGCCGAGGTAGAACTCGTCGATCCTCGCATTGAGCTTGTAGCCGTCGGGATCGTCGATCTGGCCGAGGCGCCCGCCGCGCACGATCGATTCGCCGATCTCGACATCGAATCCGGAGAGCTTGCCGGCAACCGGCGCGCGCACGTTCAGGTCGTCGAGGTTCCTGCGCGCAAGGGCGAGGCTCGTTTCGAGCTGGGTGCTGGCGGCGCGCAGCTGCTTGAGCTGCTCTTCCTGCAGCCGTGCGTCTGTCGCCTGGCTCTCGAGCGTGACGGCACGGCGGTTCTCGTAGTAGGTCAGCTCATCCTGCAGTTCGTCGAGCGTGGATTTGGAGACGAGCTCTTTCGCCGCGAGATCGCGCTGGCGTCCGATGCTGCGCGTCAGCCGCGTGATCTGGTAGTCGATCTCGACCAGGTTGCGCTTGTGGGCCAGGCGGTTCTGCTCGAGCTGCAGCTCCAGCGTGCGCATGAAGTTGAGCTGTTCCGTGACTGAAGCCTCGCGGCCGAGCACCTCGAGCTGCAGGTTGGTGTTGGACAGCCGTACGATCGGGTCGCCGGCTGCGACAATGGCGCCGTCCTCGACGAGGATTTCCTCGACCCGGCCACCCTCTACAGCGTCGAGATACACCGTGCTGCGCGGCACCAGCCGGCCGCGCAGCGGGATGAAGTCCTCGAAGGTGCCTACCGATACCTCGGATACGGCGATGCGCTGCGAATTGACGCTCAGGCTGCGACCGGCAAGCAGCGTACTGACCAGCCATGCCGCAAATAACAGCACGAGAAACCCGCCGGCCGCGTACATCACTTTGCGGCTCATCGGGGTCTTCTTTGCGACGCGACGGTCCATGCCCTGCCCGGAGATCGAGCTGCGATTGTCCTGCTGCGCCGGTTTGAGACTCGAGATCTTGGTCACTGTCATTCCCGTGGTGTTCGCGAAAGCTGTTTGCTTACTTGATAGCAATACCCGTGCCAACTTGGTAAGTCATTGATCCTGTTGTAATCAGGGACCGTCGTCGTCGTCGAACTGTACGCATGCGGACAGCGAGTGTACGATTCCGGACAGTTCCCCGGGGCCCGCAATGAGCAATATCGGCACGATCCTGGTCGTCGATGACGACGACGACATACTGACGGCGGCCAGGCTGCTGCTGCGGCGCCGTTTTGCCGAGGTGATCACCTGCCGGCGGCCCGAGCGCATTCCCGATCTCATGGATCGGCATGCGTTCGATCTCGTTTTGCTGGACATGAATTTCGGGCCGGGTGAGTCCTCGGGACAACAGGGGCTCGACTGGCTCGAACGCATCCTCGGGATCGATCCGGACATCGTGGTGATCATGATCACGGCTCATGGCAGCCTGGATACCGCGGTCGAGGCCATGAAGCGCGGGGCCACCGATTTCGTGACCAAGCCCTGGCAGAACGAGAAGGTCGTCGCGACCGTGTCGACGGGTGTCGAGTTGCGGCGCAGCCGCACGGAAACCGCGACGCTGAGGCAGGCCAATGCAGCGCTGCGGCAGGCGTCGACCGGTAGCGCACGGGACATCGTTTCGGAATCGGCGGAGATGCAGGACGTGTTCTCGATCGTCGAGCGAGCGGCGCCAACCGACGCCAATGTGCTCATCCTCGGCGAGAACGGCACCGGCAAGGAGCTCATTGCACGGCGCCTGCACGCGATGTCGGCGCGGGCGAGCCAGGCGTTCCTGTCCGTCGACATGGGTGCCATCAGCGAAAGCCTGTTCGAGTCCGAGCTGTTCGGTCATCGCAAGGGCGCGTTTACCGGCGCCAACGACGACCGACTGGGGCGTTTCCAGGCCGCCGACGGCGGTACCCTGTTCCTCGACGAAATCGGCAATCTCCCGCTGCACCTGCAGGCCAAGCTGCTGAGCGCGCTCGAGCAACGCGAGGTGACGCCGGTCGGTGCGGATCGAGCGCAGCCGTTCGATGTGCGGGTCATCGCGGCGACCAATACCCCGGTCGAACACCTTCGCGACGCCGACCTCTTTCGCCCGGACCTGCTGTTCCGGCTGAACACAGTGGAGATAACCATTCCGCCACTGCGCGAGCGCAGGGACGACATACTGCCGATCGCGCGCCACTACGCGACGATCTACGCGAAGAAATACGCCAAGGCGGTACGGGTGTTTTCGCAGCCGGCGGAGACCGCGCTGCTTGAGTACGATTGGCCGGGCAACGTGCGCGCGCTGCGGCACGCGGTCGAACGCGCCGTGATACTGAGCAATGGCGACAAGATCGAACCGGGCGATCTGCAGCTCGATTATCCCGGCGACGCGCCCACGCCGGCCGCGCCGGCTGCGATTCCGACGATCCTGAATCTCGACGAAATGGAGAAGGCGACCATCGAGCGGGCGTTGCGCAAGCACGGCTTCAATATTTCACGAGCCGCGGCGGAGCTTGGCCTCACGCGCGCGTCGCTTTATCGCCGTATGGAAAAGCATGGTATTTAGGTTCTTTGTCGTTGCGCTGATCCTGCGTCTTGTCTTCGTCGGCGCTGCCATGGCGCTGGCTATATGGCTATTGCTGCAACCCGGCTACCACAGCGCAACCCTGCTCACGTCCATCGTGCTGGCGCTGCTGGTCGCCGAGCTATGGCGCTATGTAAGCCGCACCAACCGCGAAGTGGCGCGGTTTCTGGATGCTATTCGCTTCGCCGACTACTCGCAGCGTTTCGACTTCGATAAGGCGGGCTCGGGTTTCGCGAGTCTGGGCAGGACGTTTACGGACATCATCGAAGAGATGCGGCAGCGGCGCAGCGGCCAGGAATCCGAAATGCGCCACCTGAAGGCGTTGATCGAGCACATTCCCGTGCCCCTCATGACAGTCCACGCCGGCGATGCGATCACCCTGCAAAACAATGCGGCGCGCCGGCTGTTCGGTGCGACGCACGTGACCCGCATCGGCGACCTGCGGCAGTTCGGGCCCGGGTTTGCCCGTGCCGTCGACGAGGCCATTCCGGGCGACCGGCAGCTCGTCACGTTCACGGTGGAGGGCGCCGAGTACCAGCTAACGCTTGCGGCCACCGAGGTCATCATCGATGGCGACCGCGAACGGCTGATCTCGCTGCAGGATATCCAGTCCGAGATCGACGCCACCCAGGCGGAGGCATGGCAGGACCTGGTGCGGGTACTGACGCACGAGATCATGAATTCAATCACGCCGGTGACGTCGCTCGCGCAGACCGCGGCGGAGCTCGTCGATGACGTGGTGCGGGAGACCGGGGCGGATTCCCCGTTTGCCGAGGAACTCGGCGACGTCCAGAGTGCGGTTTCGACCGTGGCCAGGCGATCCGACAGCCTGATGCAGTTCATCGACAGTTACCGGCAGATATCCCGGCTGGCGCCGCCCGAGAAAAAGCGGGTGGCGCTCACCGATCTTTTCGAGACGGTGATCAGTCTCGCGCGGGCCGAGTGGGGCGATCCGGAGGTGGTGGTGACGTCCTCGGTGGAGCCGTCGGGCCTGTATGTCTACGCTGATCGCGACCTGCTGGAGCCGGTGCTCCTCAACCTGCTGCGGAATGCGTGGCAGGCGACGAAGAGCGCGAACGACGCCGAAATACGGCTGTGCGGCAGGCTCAACCGGCGCGGCAACACCGTTATCGAGGTCGAGGACAACGGCCACGGTGTCCCGGCCGAGATAGCCACCAAGATCTTCGTGCCGTTTTTCACGACCCGCGAGGGTGGCTCCGGGGTCGGGCTGGCGCTCGCCCGGCAGGTCATGATCGCGCACGGCGGGTTTATCCGGCTCGGTCAAAAAAACAGCAATGGCGCGACGTTCACGCTGACTTTCTGAGCGCATTCGACCAAAGGCGAATGTACGTAACAACCACGATGCCGATGCCCTGTCGCAGCGGAGATCATGGGCCGTGCTGTGCTGCCTCGTCGGCGCACCCAAGGGATCACGCGCGCACGGAAGCGGGACAAGAATACTCAGCCGGCAGGCCAACAGCCCGAACGCATCCATGCTGCATCAGGGGAGAGTTGTTATGCCCGCCCACGAAACCTTCTATGAGGTGATGCGCCGTCACGGCATCACCCGCCGGAGTTTCCTCAAGTTCTGTAGCCTTACCGCCGCTGGCCTGGGTCTGGGACCCGAGTTCGCCGGTAAGATCGCCCACGCCCTCGAGACCAAGCCACGGACCCCCGTGATCTGGCTACACGGGCTGGAGTGCACCTGCTGTACCGAGTCGTTCATCCGCTCCGGTAACCCGCTGGCCGGGGATGTCGTGCTGTCGATGATCTCGCTCGACTACGACGACACGATCATGGCCGCCGCCGGGCACCAGGCCGAGGAGATCCTCGAGCAGACCATCGAGAAATACGACGGCCAGTACATCCTCGCCTGCGAAGGCAACCCGCCGCTGAACGAGGACGGGATGTACTGCATACAAGGGGGTCGTCCGTACGTCGAGAAGCTTCGCCACATGGCGGATCACTGCAAGGCGATCATCGCCTGGGGTTCCTGTGCGTCATGGGGATGCGTCCAGGCCGCACGGCCCAACCCGACACAGGCAGTGCCGATACACAAGGTGATCCTCGACAAGCCGATCGTGAAAGTGCCCGGGTGCCCGCCGATCGCCGAGGTCATGACGGGCGTCATCACCTACATGCTTGCGTTCGACCGCCTGCCGCCCCTGGATCGCCAGGGCCGGCCGAAAATGTTCTACGGCCAGCGCCTGCACGACAAGTGCTACCGGCGGCCGCATTTCGATGCGGGGCAATTCGTCGAGAAGTTCGACGACGAAGGCGCTCGCAAGGGTTATTGCCTGTACAAGGTCGGCTGCAAGGGTCCGACTACTTACAACGCCTGCTCGACGGTGGAGTGGAACGGCGGCCTGTCGTGGCCGGTCAAGTCGGGACACGGCTGCCTTGGTTGCGCCGAAGACAATTTCTGGGACAAGGGCAGTTTCTACAGCCCGGTCACCAACCTCGGTGTCACGGGCAACGTGGAGTCGACGGCCAACACCATCGGTGGCGCGCTCGCCGGCGCAGCAGCCATTGGCGTTGCGGCGCACGCGGTCGCATCGGGTATCGCGAAAGCAACCGGCAAAAAATCGAAGCCGGCAGAGGAGGTGAGCAATGGCTAGCGTAACCACACCGAACGGCTTCCAGCTCGACGACAGCGGCAAGCGCGTCGTCGTCGACCCGATCTGCCGTATCGAGGGCCACCTCCGGATCGAGGTCAACCTGGACGAAAACAACGTCATACGCAATGCGGTCTCGTCGGGCAACATGTGGCGCGGACTGGAACTCATCCTGAAGGGCCGCGACCCGCGCGACGCCTGGGCGTTCACGGAACGCATCTGCGGCGTCTGCACGGGTGTGCACGCGCTGCAGTCGGTACGTGCCGTGGAAGATGCGCTCAGCATCGAGATTCCCACGAACGCGAACCACATTCGCAACCTGATGATGCTGTGCCAGTACTGCCACGACCACATCGTGCACTTCTATCACCTGCATGCGCTCGACTGGGTCGATGTCGTCAGCGCACTCAGTGCCGATCCGAAAGCCACGTCGGAGCTGCAGCAGGCCATCAGTCCATGGCCGAAATCGTCGCCGGCGTATTTCCGCGACGTGCAGAACAGGCTGAAACGCTTCGTCGAGTCCGGGCAGCTCGGCCCCTTTGCCAATGCGTACTGGGGCAGCCCGGCTTACAAGCTGCCGGCCGAAGCGAACCTGATGGCGACGACGCATTACCTCGAGGCGCTGGAGTTCCAGAAGGAAATCGTAAAGATCCACACGATCTTCGGCGGCCGCAACCCGCATCCCAACTGGGTGGTTGGCGGTATGCCGTGCTCGATCAATGTCGACGAGGCCGGCGCTGTCGGTACGGTCAACATGGCCTGGCTCAACATCGTCTCCGATATCATCAACCAGACCATTACGTTTACCGACCAGGTCTACATTCCGGACCTCAAGGCGATCGCCTCGTTCTACAAGGACTGGGGTTATGGTGGTGGCCTGTCGGGCAAGAACGTGCTCGCCTACGGCGAGTTCCCCGCCTACGCAAACAATCACACGAACGACAGCCTGATGCTGCCCGGCGGCGCGATTCTCAATGGTGACCTGAGCACCGTCTACGACGTCGACGTGCGCGATCCCGAGCAGATCCAGGAATTCGTCGCGCACTCCTGGTACCAGTACCCGGACGAGACCGTGGGCCTGCATCCGTGGGACGGCATCACGGAACCCAAGTTCCAGCCCGGCCCGAACTTCAAGGGAACCCGGACGGCGATCGAAGAGCACGACGAATCCGGCAAGTACTCCTGGCTCAAGGCGCCGCGCTGGCGCGGCAACGCCATGGAGGTCGGTCCGCTGGCTCGCTACATCGTCGCCTACGCGCGCGGCCGCGAGGATGTCGTGGAGCCGGTGAACAGGCTGCTTGCGGACCTCGACCTGCCGGTTACCGCGCTGTTCTCGACGCTCGGCCGCACCGCGGCGCGCGGGCTGGAGAGTTCATGGGCGGCGCACAAGATGCGCGAGGTGTTCGACGAGCTGATGGCCAACCTGAAGCGCGGCGATACCGCGACTGCGAACATGGAGAAATTCGATCCTGCGACCTGGGAGACGGACGTCAAGGGTGTCGGCTACGGCGAAGCCCCGCGTGGTGCTCTCGGCCACTGGGTCCATATCAAGGACACGAAGATCGAAAGCTACCAGTGCATCGTGCCGTCGACCTGGAACGCATCGCCGCGCGACCCGGCCGGCAACATCGGCGCCTACGAGGCTTCGTTGCTCGACACGCCGATGGTCAATCCCGAGCAGCCGCTCGAGATTCTCAGGACGATCCACAGCTTCGATCCCTGCCTGGCCTGTGCCTCGCACGTGATGTCGCATGACGGCAAGGAACTGGCCACGGTCAAGGTCCGATAGGAGGGTTTAGCATGGCTAGTAGCAGAGTAGCGACGGGTAACGAAGGCTATACGGGAACCGTATACGTCTTCGAAGTACCGGTGCGCATCTGGCACTGGATTCACGCGCTCGCCATTACCGTGTTGGCCATATCGGGCTACCTGATCGCCAGCCCGCCGCCGTCAATGAGCGGTGAGGCCAGCGACAGCTTCCTGATGGGCAACATCCGCCTGGTTCACTTCAGCGCGGCGATGGTATTTGCCGTCGGGCTGTTCGTGCGCTTCTACTGGGCGATCGTCGGCAACAGGTATGCGAAAGGGCTGCTCGTCGTGCCGGTCTGGCGCGGCGAGTTCTGGAAGCGCCTGTGGCACGAAGTGATGATGTACTCGTTCCTCACGCGCAAGGTCGCAAAGTACCGCGGCCATAACCCGCTGGCGCAGCTCGCGATGTGGGTCTTCAACGTGTTGCTCGGGCTGTTCATGGTGTGCACCGGCTTCGCGCTGTACAGCCAGGGCACCGGCGCCGGCAGCTGGGCGGACCGCTGGTTCGGCTGGGTGTTCGTCATCGAGCCGAGCTCGCAGGCCGTGCGCATGTGGCACCTGCTGGGCATGTGGCTGATGGTGTTCTTCGTCATCATCCACATCTACATGGTGATCCGCGCCGAGTTCATGTCGCGACAGAACGGCATCAGCGTGATGATCGACGGTATCCGTCGATTCAAGGACGACGGTCCGCGCGACCCGCAATGATGGAGACAGTCCTCAGCCACGCGGACGGGGACCCGGGCGCGTACGAAACCCTGGTCCTCGGCATTGGCAACGTACTCTGGGCTGACGAGGGATTCGGCATCCGCGCCGTCGAAGCCCTGCATGCGCGTTACACGTTTCCCGACGACGTACGCCTGATGGACGGCGGCACGCAGGGCATATTCCTGCTGCCGTGGGTCTGCAGCGCCAAACGCCTGTTGATTTTCGATGCCGTCGACTTCGGTATGGAGCCCGCCGCGCTGCGCATGGTGCAGGGCGAGGACGTGCCGTGTTTCATGGGCGCAAAGAAAGTCAGCATGCACCAGGCGGGTTTCCAGGAGGTGCTGTCATCGGCGACGCTGTCCGGTTCGCTGCCCGAAGAACTGGTGCTTATCGGCGTGCAGCCGGAGCTGCTGAACGATTACGGCGGCAGCCTCACGCCGGGTGTGAAAGCGCGCATCGGTGAAGCGGTCCAGCTTGCCTGCGAGGTGTTGCGCGACTGGGACATCGAAGTCAGTGAGCGTGACACTCCGCTGCGGGGCGCCGAATTGATCGGCCCCGGGGCGCTCGACATGCGCGATTACGAAGCAGGGCGGCCACGACTGTCAGGAGAATCCCGGTGAGCCATATTCTGATCGACCGACTGATCGACGAACTCGGCTACGAACGGGTGACGCTCGACAGCCACGACGAATTCGTCGCTGCCGACGGCATGAACGTGCTGTTCTTCCCGGGAGATCCTGCGACGGTCAAGGACGCGACGGACGTCGCGGTCGTGTTGCCGGAACTGGTAACCGCGTTCGAGGGCCAGCTGCGGCCGGGTGTCGTGACCGACACCTTCGGCGACGGCAAGGACCTGAAACGCCAGTACGGATTCAGTCATTTCCCGACGCTCGTGTTCGTGCGCGGAGGCGAGTATGTCGGCGCGATCTCACGGATTCAGGACTGGGCGGATTACCTCGAGCAGATCAGCGAGCTGCTGGTTGCGCCGCCGCGGCGTGCGCCGGGCTTCAGTATCCCCGTCGTAACGGAGGGTAGCGCATGAACATCAGGGACATTCCGGTACGGGTCGTCGGTCCCGGCAGCCAGCCGACCGGCAGTGACGGCGACGCGATTACCTACGTGGACATGCCGAGCGACATGTCGCGGTTCATCGCGCCATTGATGCCGGAGCCCGAGGACGTGTTGCTGATGGACGGTGCGCGCGAGGCGATGGACTGGCTGCTGTCGGCGCTGGACGATTACGTGCCGGAAGGAGACCCGGTACTGGCGGACCTGAGCGCGCTGGACGAGGACAGCCGGGACGTCGTCAACCAGATCCTCGGCGAGGGTGAGGTCAGCATCGTCTGCGACGGCCAGGTGCGCGCGCGTACGCAGGAGTCGGTGCTCGCCGGCGTATGGCGTACGCTGTTCTTCGATAGCGATGATCGCATCGTCTGCGACCTGCTGGAGGTGGCCGACGTGCCGACCGTGGTCGGGTTTGCTGCGGAGAGCGAGGCTGCCGTCGATACGTCGCCGACGGGGGTCGCTGACGAACTCGCGAATGCGCTGCCGATTCTCGTCGAACTGCAGTCGCAGCACGAACAGTACGCCGCGGGCGGCTCGCCGCATTCGATCAACCTGACGCTGCTGCCCTTGTCGGAAGCCGAAATCGAGTTCGTCGACCAGCGGCTGGGCCGGGGGCCGATCGACGTCCTGTCCCGCGCCTACGGCAAGTGCGAGGTGATCAGCACGGGCACGGCTGGCATTTGGTGGGTGCGCTACTACAATTCCATGGGAGTGCTGATTTTAAACACGCTCGAGGTGGTGGACGTGCCCGGAGTCATCAAAGCGGCGCCCGAGGACCTCGCCGATTCGGCGGAGCGCCTGAAGGAGATCCTCGAGCCCTACTGGTCCGAGGTCGCGTGACGGGTCCGGAGGGCGGCGAGGCACACTCCCGGCTCAGCGACGACAGTCGTCTCGAGTGCCGGATCTGCTGGTACGTGTATGATCCTGCGCTCGGCGATCCGGTCGAGCAGGTGCCGCCCGGTACGCCGTTCCTCGAGTTGCCGGGGCACTGGCGATGTCCCCAGTGCGATGCCGAGCCGAGCGCGTTCCTGCCCGTGGAGGGCTGATATGACGATCAAAGTTGCGGATCTTGTCGCTCGCTACCAGGCGATCTACGAGGAGCGCATGCGCGACCTTCCGATCGTCAACCCGAGGCTTGCCGTCGAGGCCGTTGGCTTCGAACAGTGGGACGACAAGGATCTCGGCGTGCTGATAACCCCGTGGTTCATGAACCTCGTGCTGCTGCCGGATTCGGACAGGCTCGCCGGTTTTCCCCAGGGTGAACAGGTCCAGTGCCAGTTCCCGTCGGGACCCTGCGACCTCACGGTCTACCACGACGAGGAACTGGGAACCTACCTCGCGGCGGTCCTGTTCCGGACGGTCGCAGACTTCCCGGACCAGGACGTCGCGCGCGCGGTTGCCGAAGAGGCGCTGGCGAACGTACTTGCCGAGCCGCCCGCAAAAGACACCGGGACCGTAAGCCGCCGCGGCCTGTTAACGGGGCTCAAGGCGTCCTGATGCATGAACTTTCCGTGTGCCTGTCCCTGCTCCGGGAGGTGGAGCGGATCGCCCGGGAGCACAACGCGGCGCGGGTAACGCGCATCGTGGTGACCTTAGGCCCGCTATCGGGTGTCGAGCCCGGCCTGCTGCAGAACGCCTATCCGCTGGCGGTTGCCGGCAGCGTTGCCGAAGACGCGGAATTCGTGATCGATGTCTCTGACATCGTCGTCCGCTGCAGCCAGTGCGGCGCAGAATCCCCGGCGAAACCGAACCGGCTCCTGTGCGCGAGCTGCGGGGATTACCGGACCAACCTGGTCAGCGGCGACGAGATGGTGCTGCAGAGCCTGGAGCTCGACGAGATCGGTGCCGCTACGGCGGGTTGACGGTCCCGGCCCGCTTGCCGTCCTGTCGTGCCAGGGCGAACTTCAACCACGGCGGCGCGACGAGCGTCGTTACGATCACCATCAGCGCGATGGCCGCGAAGATCGAATCGTCGATCACGCCGAGGGTCCGGCCGATAGCCGCGAACACGAGGCCAACCTCGCCGCGGGGCACCATGCCGATCCCTATCACCCAGCGAGACGGTGCGTGGAAGGCGCCGAGCCCGCAGGCGAGCTTGCCGACGATGGCGACCACGAGCAGGCCACCTGCGAGCGTCACGACCGGCCAGGAGAGAAACGTCTCGATCTTGACCTGGATGCCGATGAGGATAAAAAAGATCGGCACGAGGATGACTTCGAGCGGCATGATCAGCTCGCGAATGCTGACCACGCGTTCGTCCGCCTCTCCGACGTGTTCGCGGAAGTAGCTGTCGTGCAGCACGATGCCGGCGGCAAACGCGCCGATGATCGTCGCGAGGCCGGCAAGGTTGGCCATCCAGGCCAGCAGCATCACGAACAGGTAGGACGTAAACATCTTGGCCTCGACGATGTCGAGCCGCCCGAGGACGCTGGCCGCGAACCGCACGATGATCGGACCCAGGGAAGCGGTAGCGACCAGGAATAATGTCGAAACGACGACAACGGTCGCGATCTCGGCAATGTTTACGCTGCCGCTTACGATAATGCCGGAGACCACCGCGAGCAGCACGAGGCCGAGAATGTCATCACCCACAGCGGCGCCGATGATGATGTGGCCTTCGTGCGATTTGTCGCGGCCCATTTCCCGCAGCACGCTGGCCGTGATCCCCACGCTCGTGGCGGAAAGTGTTGCGGCGACGAACAGGTCCGAGTTGAGCGCCATGTCGGGCATGAGCATGCGGGTGACGCCGAAGCCCAGCGCGACGGGCGCAATCACGCCGATGATGGCAACCCGCACGGAGTCGGCGCCGACGTCGCGCATCTCGGTAATGTTGGTCTGCAACCCGACCATGAACAGCATGAAGATGACGCCGTAACGCGAGAATGCGTCGACAACCTGCGCCACCTGCATGACCTGTCCGCCGTGCGGACCGGTGATGATGCGCACGATCTCCGGCGCCGTCTCGGCGCCGAAAGTGCTGCTGGCGACGACGTCGATGGGCGCGCCGGCCAGCGTCAGGTTGACGACGTCGAAGACGCGCGGTCCTTCGCGCAGTACCGTTATCAGGTCGAAACCGAGGTACCAGGCGACATTGCCGAGGAGTATGCCCATGATCAACTCCCCGAGGACCGTGGGCTGGCCCAGCTTTCTCGCGGTGACACGGCCGATAACGGCAAAAGCGAGGATGCTCGTCACCCCCAGGATCACCGGGGCGATAGGATCGCCATGGGTGATGGGGGCGAGTTCGTTCATGGTCTAGGCCAATGTCTTGTCGTTCAGCAGATGCGCGGCAGCGGATCGTCCTCGAGTTCCTCGAGGAATCGCTCCCCGCCGAGTTCGGTCTCCAGGATTACGCGTGAGTCCTGTGCGGAAATGCGGCCGATTCTCGCGGCATCCCTGCCTTGTTCCAGGGCACGCCATGCCGCGAGCGCGTCGTCGGCCTGGTCCGGCGCCACGACGGCCAGGACCCTGCCTTCGCAGGCGAGATAATAGGGATCGTAGCCGAGCATGTCGCAGACCGCCTGCACCGGGTCGCGAACCGGGATCGTGGGCTCGAAGCGCACGCCCATCCCGGTCGCCCGGTGGATCTCGTGTGCAATCGAGGCGATGCCGCCGCGCGTCGGGTCGCGCATGAAGCGCAGCCCGTCGAAGCCGAGCAATGTCTCCGTCAGCGCCATGACCGGGCCCGCATCGGAGACGAGGTCGCCGCGCAGTCCGAAATCCTCGCGCGCGAGCATCACGGCCGTGCCGTGGTCGCCGACCGGGCCGCTGACGATAATCACGTCGCCGTCCTCGATGCGATCGAGCGACGGCACCACGCCCGGCAGCCGTACGCCGACGCCGGTCGTCGCGAGATACAGGCCGCCGCCTTCGCCGCGCCGCAGCACCTTGGTGTCGCCGGCCGCGATGCGTACCCCGGACTCGCGCGCAGCCCGCGCAAGGCTGGCGACGATGCGGTCGAGGGTGGCAATCTCGAAGCCCTCCTCGATGAAGGCGTTCAGCGTCAGGTACAGGGGCTTGGCCCCGGCGACCGCGAGATCGTTGGTCGTGCCGTGCACGGCGAGCGAGCCGATATCGCCGCCGGGAAACTCCAGCGGCTGCACGGTAAAGCCGTCGGTCGTAATCAGGACTTCGCCGCCGTCCAGGGCAATCGGAACCGCGTCCGCCTGCGTGTCGAGCTCGTCGCGACCGAGGTGGCGCGCGAAGATATCCTCGATGAGTTCGCGCATGAAACGGCCGCCATTGCCGTGCGCCAGAGAAATGCGGTCGTCTTCCATCAGATGCCCGGTTTCGCCGACAGGGCGGCGAGATGCGCGGCCTGGCCGTAGCAGAGTGCGGCATCGCTGCACGGCAGCTGCTCCGGCAAGAAGACGTCGAAGCCCCGCCGGCGCAGCCCTTCGATGGCGAGCTCGGCCAGCAGGCGATTCTGGAATACGCCGCCGCACAGGCCGACCTGGTGAATGTCGTGCTCGTTGTTGACGCGGCAGGCCTGCTGCACGATGACCTGCGCGAGACTGGCATGGAAAATCTCGGAGCGCTCCCGCGGGCTGCGCTCGCGGTCGGCGATGATGTCCAGGAGCGGCTCCCAGTCACTGGTGAGAACGCCGTTTCTGCCGCGCATCAGCGAGAGGTATACCGGGTGCCGCGGACTGTGCGCCAGGGACTCGAGCTGCATCGGCCCCTGCGCTTCGAAGCTGGTGTGGGTCTGGCCGCAGATCAGGGCCGCTGCCGCGTCGAACAGCCGCCCGGCGGCGCTCGTCTGCGGCGAATTGAGTTCGTTGCGCCAGGCGAATTCGGCAAGCCCGTGCTCGTCCGGGCAGTCCGCCCATTGCCGGCCGCACTCCCAGTAGAGGGCCGCAGCGCTGCGCCAGGGCTCGCGTCCGGCACGTTCCCCGCCCGGCAGGCGGAAGGGCCGCAGGCTGCAGACACGCCGCCAGTCGCCCGCGGAGCCCAGCAGGGCCTCGCCGCCCCAGAGGGTCCCGTCGCTGCCGAGCCCGACGCCGTCCCAGGCGAACATCAGCCACTGTCCCGGGCGGGCGAATTCGGCCGCGACGGCGCTCGCGTGCGCCTCGTGGTGCCACACCGTATCGACGGGCAGGTCCTGGCGGCGCGCCCACTGGTGCGTGGTGTAGCCGCTGTGCGCGTCGCAAATGATCTTCTCGGCGGCAACGCCATAGAGACCCTGCAGGTCGGCGGCAACCTGCTCGAAGACGGCGAGGCTGCGCGGGCTGTCCATCTCGCCGATGTGCGGTGACACGACGACCCGGTCGTCCCAGCTCAGCGCCAGCGCACCTTTCATGTGGCCCGCCGACCGCGAGCACCGGCACCGGTTGCCGCCAGGGGAGGGTCAGTTCGGCGGGGGCACAGCCGCGGCCCCAGCCGGAACGGCCGCATGCGGCCGCCGATGCGCCGGTACACGGGGTCGTCCGCCGGGCGCACGATCGGCCGGTCGTGGTGCAGGAATGCGTCGGCGACGGGCCCGAGGCGTTGGGCCGCTTCCTCGTTTCCGGTCAGTACGGGCTCGCCGCTGATGTTGCCCGAGGTCGCGACGAGCGGGCCGCCGAAGCCCTCGAGCAGCAACTGGTGCAGCGGGCTGTACGGCAGGAATGCGCCGATCTCACGCAGCCCGGGCGCGACATTGTCGGCCAGCGCGCAGTCCGGTCGCCGGTTGACGAGCACGATCGGCCGGCCCGGGCTCGCGAGCAACTCCGCCTCGGCGTCGCTGAGGCTCGCGTAACGACGGACGGCGTCCAGGCCGTCGACACCGTCGAGCGGGAACATGACCGCAAGCGGTTTTTCGGGCCGCTGCTTGCGGCGCCGCAGTTCGGCAACGGCGTCGACGCGGCTCGCGTCGCACATCAGGTGGTAGCCGCCAATGCCTTTGACGGCAACGATGCGGTTCGCGCGCAGGGCGTCGATGGCTGCGGCGATCACGGCATCGCCTTGCAGTGCCGCCGCGGAATCCTCCCAGGTCACCTGCGGGCCGCAGGCCGGGCAGGCGACGGGCTCGGCATGGAAGCGGCGATCGGCGGGATCCAGGTACTCTCGCTCGCAGTCCGCACACAGCGGGAACGCCTTCATGCTGGTGTTGTGGCGGTCATAGGGCAGCGAATCGATCAGCGTGTAGCGCGGACCGCACTGGGTACAGTTGATAAACGGGTACCGGTAACGGCGATCGGCCGGGTCCTGCAGTTCGCGGCGGCAGTCGTCGCACATGAAGTAGTCGGGCGGCACGAAAATACGCGCATCGGCGTCGGACGAACTGGGTGCGATCGAAAACTCGGCATCCCGCCGGGTCTCGACGTGTTCGATGCGGGTGATGACCGGCCGCGACAGCGGCGGCGCTTGCGTTACGAGCTCGGTCTCGAAGCGGCGCAGGACGTCCGGCGTCCCGCTCGCGACGATGTCGACCTCACCGAGGCGATTCTGCACCTCGCCGACGATGCCGAGGCGTGCCGCAAGGCGGTAGACGAACGGGCGAAATCCGACGCCCTGCACGTGACCGGCAAGGGTTATGCGCACGCTTTCGGGCACGTCGTGGTGACCGGATACGGCGGGCTCAGCCAACGGACTGCCTCTTCTTGCGGCCTTCCCACTCATTGTCGCGGTAGCCGGCAGACCACCAGATCCGGCACGCGCCCTCGTCGGAGACCATGCACGGACCTACCGGCTTGCGCGGCGTGCACGCCAGGCCGTAAAGGCGGCACTGGTTGGGGTAGACCTTGCCGAGGACGACGTTGGCGCAGTCGCAGCCGGGTGGCATTTCACCGACCCGCTTGCGCGAGTCATCGGCGTACGACTTGTACACGAGTCGCGCGTCATGAGCGGCGTAGGCTTCCCGCAACCGGTAACCGGAATTCGGGATGATGCCGATTCCACGCCAGTTGGCGTCGACGACATCCATGACCCGTTCGAGGTGGCCGCGTGCGACCGCGTTGCCGCCTGGCCGCACGACTTCGGGATAGCAGTTATCGAGGAACAGGCGGCCTTCCCGGCGTTGCCGCAACACCGAGTACATCGCCGCCAGCAACGTATCGGGACGGAAACCGGCGACAGCCGCGGGGATACCGTGCTTCTCGACAACGAATTCCCATTCCTCGGGGCCCATTACCGTGGATACGTGGCCGGGTGCGATCAATGCATCGAAACCCGGCGTGCCGGAATCGAGCAGCATCGCGACGGCGGGCCAGGTCAGCCTCCCGGAAAGCAATACCAGCAGATTTTCCGGCGCGCCTTCCGCGAGCATCGCGGCTACCGGCGCCGTCGTGGTTTCGAATCCTGCCGCAAAAAACACCACCGTGCGTGACGGATCCTGCTCGGCGATGCGCACTGCTTCCGTTGGCGAAGCGATAGGCCGGCGGAGTCGTGCGAAGCATCTTGGCCGGCGATCCGAACTACTGCTACGAAAGCCTTCAGTGGTTCGCTTATAGTCTGCTGGCGATTCAGATTGGCAGCACGTTGATCGCGTCGAGGCCTGTGCAACAATGAGTTCGGCAAACCTGGCGCAGTTAGTTGGATTCGTTCTGGCTGCCGGCGGCGAATAGTGGTTGCATGGCTTCCACCAAGTCGTTTTGGCGAACCGGCTTGGAGACGTAGCCATCCATCCCCGAGTCAAGACATCGCTGGCGGTCCCCTGCCAAGGCATGCGCGGTCATCGCGATGATCGGGATATGATTCCCCGTTTCTCGTTCCTGCTGGCGAATGATCTTGGTTGCTGAAATGCCGTCCATGTCGGGCATCTGTACATCCATCAGGATCAGCTCGAATTCTCCGTTTTGCCAGGCTTGGATCGTGGCGATACCATTCGTGGCGACGGTCACGTGATGTCCCCACTTTTCAAGCAAACCGACCGCAAGCTTCTGATTGGCAAGGCCGTCTTCGGCGAGAAGAATGCGAAGCTTGGGAATTCCGGATGGCTTGATTTGTGTCACCACAACCGGATCGGTTCCCGCGGCATTGCATCGCGGCATCACAGATTCCAGGAGAGTATCGAGCAGTTCGCTCTGCTTGACCGGCTTGATCAGAACGGACGAGATGTTCGAGTCTGGTGATCCGCGCTAGACCATCTGGAAGCCGCCGGACGTCAGCAGAATCATTGCGATCCCATCGTTGGGAAAGGACCGCCGAACCTCTGCCGCCAGCATGACACCGTCCATGACCGGCATATTGACGTCGGAGAGAATCAGTTGCGGCAAGTCGCCGTGAGCCTGCATGAGCCTGAGTGTCTCGAGACGCCGCGGGGCCACTGTCGACCGCTGTCGCGTGCATGCCCCACCTTGCGAGCGTTTCTTATTGAATGTGTCGGTTGGTTGCGTTGTCATCGACGATCAATGCCCTGATCCCATCCAGGACTTCGACGTTGCGATCGGTCCGTCTGGGAACGGACTCGGCGAGTTCAAAGAAGATCGTGAAATGGAAGCGACTGCCTCGTCCAACCTCGCTTTCGACTTGAATCCGACCTCCCATCAACTCGACGAGGCGAGAGGCGATCGACAGTCCGAGGCCAGTCCCGCCAAACTCGCGGGTCGTCGACGTGTCGGCCTGTTCGAACTCGGCGAAAATCTGATCCAGCTTCTCCGCGGGAATTCCGATTCCCGTGTCCCTGATCTCGAATTCGAGTGTTGCTTTCCCGCTGCCGCGAACCTTGACTACGAACATTGAGTACCACTTCGCCCGTTGATGTGAACTTGATGGCGTTGCCGACGAGATTGACAAGGACTTGCCGCAGTCGCGCCGGGTCACCCATGAGCACGCATCGGGAACGTCGGTTTTCACATGCCAGGCCAGTTCCAGTTCCTTGCGGTGGGCACGGAGTGCGAGGGACTTCATGATGTCCCCGATTTCATCGCGAAGTCGAAAGGGGAGGGACTCCAAGACGATTCTGCCGGCTTCGATCTTGGAGAAATCAAGGATTTCGTTGATGATCGACAGCAGCGACTCAGCCGACTCCAGTACCGTGGACAGGTAATCTCGCTGGCGTCGACGTCAACTCGGTTTCCAGCACCAACTCGGTCATTCCGATCACCGCATTCATCGGCGTACGGATCTCGTGACTCATGTTTGCCAGAAAGTCACTCTTGGCACGGTTGGCATGTTCGGCCGATTCTCGCGCCTTGTCCGCCTCTCGTTTCGCCTGTTCAAGCGCCTGAGCGGCCTCTTTGCGAGCGGTGACGTCGCGTGCGACGGCGAACATGATGTCGCCGTGGACCGGCGCCCGGCACGACCAGGATAGCCAAAGGTAGCGGCCATCGCGACACCGATATCGATTCTCGAAATCGATCACGTCATCGCCGTGACGCAGACCTCGCATGACCTGGACCGTTCGCTCCTGGTCATCCGGATGGACGAGCGTCAGGAAAGGCTGCGAGATCAACTCATCCATGCTATAGCCGAGCTTCCTGGGCAACATCGGATTGAGCTTCTTGAAGTAACCATCCAGGTTGGCAACACAAAGCATGTCGAGTGAAAGATCAAAGAACTGATCACGTTCCGACTGGACCCGCTCCTTCGCGGCTCCAAACCACATTGCTGTCGTGCGAGAGTCCAACTCTGCTGGACGACTGGTGGATGGAAACGAACAGAAACAGGTCTTCGAACATCACCCAGCCCACGTGCTCGAGCCAACGCAGCGGACTGGCCGATGCGTTCCCAAACACGGAACGCGGCCAGTAGATGCCTCGCAGGAAGTGATCCGCAGCGACGACGGTGGTGGCGGTGACCAGAACCTTCCAGTCACGATAGAAGGCAAGAAACGCCAACGAACCAAAGACGTGAAAGTGGGTTTCGATCCGACCTCCCATCAAGTGAATCAAAAGAGCTCCCATCAGCATTTGACCGATCGCGATGACGTGACGCGTCAGCGTGCGTCCCGGATAGGCGATCGCCAGGAAGATGGGGAAGCCAGAAATCAGGCCGCCAAGTATCAATGAGGACCAGACATGGAGGTGGGGTCGGGCGATTTCACCCTCCCATGAGCGAGGCGAGATGATGAACGCTGCTAAAACGCCGGCGACGAACTGGATCGACATCAACAAGGCGAAGTTGCGATCGGTTCGTACATGGAGGGCGTGCTGAGACTGCACGAATAGCTCTCGTACTCGCTGGTTCTCGTGCGAGGCATTGGTCTCGTGCACGCTTACCCCTCTCTTTTGTCTGGCCAGCGGCGCACCGCGACTTCGGGTGCATGCAGGGGACAACCAAAGACGCAAGTTGAATCGATTGCAGCCGCCGGCTTCGTCGAGTTCAAAGAGTCTGAAGAGCCGTCTCGAATCAGCGATAGCAGGGTCGCACGTCCCGGGTTGTCACCGCGATGCCCGCGCGACGGCGTGATACCACCTTCAAACAGAAGCCGACCGCGTTGGTCGTAAAGGAGTACATGTCCGGAAGTCCGTACACCGAACCGGGTCGCCGATCGCGATTGCGGGTCCGAGATGACGTTCACGCCCTCAATCGAACTGGCAGTGTGCCAGCAATCCGTCTTGACCCAGTCAGGCCCTGCGCCGTCCGCATGGAAGAATAGAACCTGGCAATCAACCCTGTCCTTGCACCGGGTCATGATCCAAGAAAGTTCCTCCAGGGTTGCCCGCGTGCAGGGACACTTTGGATGGGCGAACACCAACAAGGTCGGCTTGGAGTCCGATCGCGGAACACCGCTATCCGCCGGCCACGCCAACAGCGCATCGCCCTGGTCCCCGGGAGCATTGGCATACCTCATTAGAAATCCGAGGCCGAGTGCCACCAGGACCAACCAGATCCCCGCAAGCACCGGATATCGGATTTCTCTCGAAAGTAACCGACGCGAATCTTCGTTTGCGGATCTGGCCAGACTGAAACGTTTCATCAACGTTCTCCCAACATCCGTCCCTGGCACGCGCGATCAAGAGGAAAGATCACTAGCCATTCATTATACCGGGTTGGTTAGCCGCATGGTCAAATTCGTTTGCTCACGGGTTGAATTGAATCCAGTTCCATCAGAAAGCGTCAGCCTGCTCTAGGCGTACAGATGTGCGGCCTGTTTGATTGAAATCATTTGATGGAAACGTGACGCCGTCCCGCTACTCGACTCGTCGCATGCCACGACCAAACTGATCACCTACGGCAATGACTTCGCCTCCGCGGAAGTCGATCTCAATGACTTTTTCGCTTTCCACAGCTCTGCCCTCTTCGTCAGTCAGGGCGCCAATGATTTTGTGGGTGGTGGCATCGATTGCCTGGCCAGTGGATGGCCACGCAATGGAACCGTCGATGCTGAACGTGACCCAGCCCGGTTGCCCGCGCAGCGAAATGCTGTCGATCAGCGTGGGTGGCATCACGGTTGCATCGAAAACGTGGACCGTCGAATTGAATCCATCGGCGATCCAGAGGCGGCTTTCGTCGGGCGACATCGCAATGCCGTGACTCGGACAACCGTGTCGCAGCGGTTGCCCGAGGGGAACGCCCGTGACCTCAACTCGATGCAGCTTCTGGCCTGTTTTCAAGTCACCGATTTCGAATCCCAGCAGTCCGTTGACGTTAACGAACACAAGCGAGCGATTCCCGTTGACCGTGAAGGGTCGGATCGAATCGCTGAAAGGACCCACCGGTGCGCGGCTTCGTGTTTGGTCGCATCCACCACGGTCAAAAGTGGGCTGCCGAGTCCCGCTAGATAAACTTCGGCTCCATCCACCGAGAAAACCGTATTGTGCGCACGCGAGTTTGGGATGATCTCTTCAATCACCTCACCATCCGTAGCATTGAGCACATACCAGCGATCCTGTTCGAATGACGGTTGATAGATCGTGGTGCCGTCGGGTGACATCGACATCCGGTCGCAACCCAACGGGTACTCGCGCTGCCAGAGCACCTTGTCGGTCTGCAGATCAAGGCAGATCAAGTGTTGTTTGGTGCTGACGTACAGCCGCTTGGTGAGTGCGTTTCCGCAGATTCCCTTGACGTTGACGGGCTTCCCTTGATCATCGACACCGTAACCCTCCAAGGAAATCCGACGGACAAAGCGATGCTCGTCGTCGATGTCAAACACGAGCACGCCATGTCCGCCGTACTCCAGGTAATCGCGGATACCGGGCGACGCCACATACAGATACCGCTTGGTAGCTTCCTCTGCCTGCATGGTCGTCGAGAACAGGCTGATCCACAGGATCGCAATGAGCTTGAGAAAGCAGGTGGCGTGAACACGAACAAACATAGAACTCTCCATCGTAGTAGCCATTCCAAAGCAGAGCACCGCGAACCGTACCCCCAGCGACTGAGACGTTACAGTCCGGGAAAATCAAACTTGGGAGCGACGTTCAGGGAGGGATCGCCTGTTGCGCCCGACTGCAGGAGCGCGTCGCGTTTGATCCTCAGCTGCGTGAAGGTTTCCTCAGGTATGACGTAGTACCAATCGGCGAACCGGGCATTCAACTCGCGCACTCGCTGTTGGGCGGTGGTAAGTCGATCCTTGCGGTCATCCATGATACGCCGGTTCTCTTTGGTGATCTTTTCCTGCTCCGCCTCCAGACGCTCCTGCCATTCCTCCTCAGTCAACTCGTCCCCGGAAGTGCTCATCGGACGACGATTCCGGTTCCGTGTCGCCATCGTTCAAAGCACCGAGCATGGACTTGAGTTCCTCGATGGAGCCGGGAATCGTCTTCATCTCTGGAATCGGGAATTTCGATTCGTCCACCTCCGTGGTCACGAGCAGGTATCGATTGACACCGGTTTCCAATACGTCGGGCTCTCCTTGCTGACCTTCTGTCTCTTCGCTTCGGGCGAGGCCTGCGATGTTCCCAAAGCGCATGATGTACTTGACGCCATCGTTGAGCGTGATGTGGAGTTCACCATTGGCGGAGTAGATTTCGATGCCGCCATCGGTGGTCGGCTGCGGAAAGAAACCGCTGCCCCAGTGAAGCCAGGGCATTCTGGTCCGCCGCCAGCTGGCGATTGTTTTGCAGTTCGGCATTCATGCCGTCGGGCTTGCGAACCACATCGACGATCTTGAGGTCGTCCAGGGCGTTGGTCATGAGATCGAGTTTGGCCGTGTTGAGGGCATCGCCTGGCGCCACTTCGACCTCGGTCGGTTCGATGAACTCGTCATTGGGGTCATAGTCGAGCAATCGCCGTAGTTTCCAGTCGGTGCCGTCTTTGTCGACAATGGCGGTGTAATTGCGGACGCGGACAAATCGCGTTTGCCGCGGGAGCCGACAGGTAGTCCTGGATCTCCACACTCCCGATTTCGATGCTGCTCAATCGCAGCAAGTCATCCTTCGATCCAACGACGAAAATTGGACGTCAGGTGGGACTCGTCGAGTTTGACGACGTACACGGGGTCCTGCCCGGGAATCCGCACGTAACGCTTCTCCGGATCGTCTTTGACTGCGTCACCGATGACGATCGAGGCAAGGCGGTTGTTGGAAGCATCTCGAAAGGTGACAAGACGCCCGATCCCGACATCGCCCGATTTGAGTTTTTCCAGATTTGGCTCGACCACACCGAGATCGTCGTGGTCTTCCGCATTCCGCGTCTGAACATCGAGAATCTTTAAACCCACCAGCGCCGTGGCGGCGTCGCGCATTTGCTCCAGCGCGTCAGCCGGATAGCCCCCGTGCGACTTGATCGTCCAGAGTTCGCTTTCGTCCTGCTTGCCAACTTCAAATTTGGCCGGGCGACCTTCTTCCTCATCAAAGGTGATGATTTCCAGGCTCGCCGCACTCATGGGGTCGGTGAATTCTTCGAACAGTGGTTGGCCCACGTTGCTCGGTTGGGCTTCGACCACATTCTTGGGCCATGCCGCAGCGCCGGCGACACCCAACGCGGCGATGGCAGCGACCCAGAACGATGCGGTTTTGGTACCTTCGGTCACGGTATGGTCTCTCGTTACTTCAATCGACTGGAGCTGATGCTTTCTCGTTCGCGCAAACGCCTCGACGCGAACACGATCACGCCAATCACCAACGGAGGAATGCAGGGAACTGCGACGGCGGCGACTTTGACGCGATTCTGAATGTTGGTAACCCGATCGGCGGCCTTTCTTTCAATCTCGCGAACCTTCATGTTCCGCTCACGCGCCATCTTGGTCCGCTTGACTTCCAGTTTTCGCTGCTCGAGTCCTTGCTGGGTCTGGAACTTCTGCTGCTTGGCCTGAAGTTCCGCCTGGTCCTCGACTTTATCCCGCTGCAACTTTTCGATCTCCTCGCGGAGCTTCTGCAGCCGGCGGTCCTGGGACTCCTGAGCTTCGCGATCGGCAAGCTCGAATTCGCGTTGGAATTCATTGCTTTGTTCGCGAACCTGGGCCAGCGCCTCCTGCTTGACTGCGTCGATCATCGTCAAGCTGGCAAAGATTGGCTGATGCTTTCGGATTTCAATGAAGTCGGTCTCGCCCGCAACCCAGTCGACGCAGTTCAGGATGAAGGTCACGTTCTGGAATTGATATTTCACCTCGGTCAACGAATCGGGATCGGCGCGAATCGCAGAGAACTGAGGGAGCATCAAATCGGAATCGGCGACGTACACCGCACGGATGGGACGCGACGTCGATACCGTCGAACTGTCAGTGCCAGTGCCAGTGTCAGTGTCAGTGCAGTGTCAGTGTCAGGTCAGTGCCGGTGTCAGCAGCGGTTGCGGAATCGGTTGACGTAGCGGAAACCCCTTCGATCGCCATGGCGACGGAAAGATAGGGAGTGGCCCTGGTTGTCTCTTGCGTCATTTGTGTGCGGCCTCGAGTGACATCCACGAGTTTTGTCAGCGAGATCAAGCCGCTCTGATCACCCGTGGTCAGCAACGGAGTGTGGCGGAACTTGCTATCCGGTTTGGCGGCGACAGCACCCGCGTACAACGTCAGGACTTCGTTCATCCCCGAGGTGATCACGCTTTCGGAGCTGAGCGCCTGGCCTTCCGAGACCCCCGGAGCGTCTTCATCAATGAACACGGCGAAGTAATCCATCCCCTCTTCCTGAAGCGTGGGGTAGGGATTGTAGATCTGCCAAACCAGGTCCGGTTGATACAAGCCTTGCAATGCTGCTTGCCCGGGGACTTCCAGCTCAAGGCGCCTCCCAAAGTTCGCGGATGTCGGCTTTGGTCACGGCGCCGGCGGCACCCATCGCCTGCATGCTCGCAGACATCTTGGGGCTGGCGGTCGCGGTAATGTACGGGAGTTGGGGGACCGGGTCTTCGAAGATAGCAACCGGGACGCCAGCCTTGATCGCATCCAGCAACCTTCCGAATGGGGCTGGTTCCAGCGATGACGGTTGAACCACCAGCAACGCATCATAGGCGTCCGGCCGATGGGACCGCTCAGGTCAACCGGTTCCACTTCGTATTGCCGGGCCAGTTCTTCCACCAGCACATGTCGCTGAATGGGCACCGGGTTCTGGTTCTGGTCGATCACATAGCCACCCATCATCAGCGCGTCCGTGAGCACCACTCCGATTCGTCGGCGAGTTCCCGAGGCGACGGTGTTGATCGAACGCACGAGTTCGTACTCGACGGGAATCCCGTATTCAAAGATGGGGACGGTCACTTTTTCCAGTCCCGAACGAAATGCGGCGCCGAGAATGAATTGCTTCTGCTTTTGCGTCCCCTTTTCGCGAACGATGCGAGAGACCGGCTCGATCCCAAACCGCTCTTCGGCCAGGGCCGCGTCGTCACTGAACAGTTCGATGTCTTGATAGAGATTGACTTCGATCGTACGACCACCCTTGGCGGCTTCGGCCCGGAATTCCTTGAGCAGGTTCACCAGCTCGTAACGAGTTCTCGCATAGATCTCGGGGACATCCGTGCTGATGAATGCGTCGATGACGATCGGCTGGTTGGAATCCAGTTCACGGATCAACTTCTTGGTGGCCGGAGCCAGCGAGCTGACCTTCCCCTCGGTGGTGTCGTGACGCAGGAAATCCCAGTTCCGGAAGGTCACGACCAGTGCCACCGTCATCACGACCAGTGCCAGAATGCGTGCCAGGTAATGCCAGGCCATCGTGTTGCCGTCCTTGCCGCCGGTCCAGTGACGACGCCCGATCAACACCATGCAAGCGTAAATGGCAACCGTGGCTACCAGCACAAAGTAAACGACCGAAGAAGTGCTGATGATGCCACGACCGAAATCATCAAAGGGGCGGGCGATGCCGGTGCTGGCAATCCAGGCTGCGATTCTCTGATTGGGGCTGACGGAATCAGCAAGGGACGCAAAGGCCAGCGGCGCGTTGAACAGGGCGCCCAGGATGAAGCCGACCGTCAGGTTGCTCGTCAGGAACGAGGCCACCATGCCGATCGACAGCATCGCCAGGCCCGACAACCAGTAGCCCAGGTAGCGTCGTGAAGAACAGCCCCATGTCGAGCTCGCCCTAGCGTCAGAGATGGCCAGCACGCATGAATTGCGCAATTGGGAAAACAGCAGCGAGGCGGTGAAAATCGCCGCCGCCGCCAGGTACTTGCCGATCACGATGTCAAAGTCGTCGGCGGGCAGCGTCAGCAGCAGTTCATCCGTGCCCTGCCGCTTCTCTTCCGCCCAGATGCTCATCGTGATCGCCGGGATGAACACCAGCATGATCAGCGGAAACCAGTAATTCAGCTGGTCGAGGGTGGCCAGATTCTGGTTGAAGAACTCGTGCGGCCAAAACGCGGCCAGCGAGGTCAGCAACACGAACATGCACAGGAACACGTAGCCTGTCGGGTTACTGAAGTAGCCGACGAAGTTGCGTTTCATCACCGCGAACGCGGCCCGCTTGGTGCCTGAAAGGATGGCGACCACTGCGACCAGGATCAGCAGCAAGACAAAGTCGTAAACGAAAAGAATAAAAAGAGCCGAGCTGACTTTGGAAAGAACCATGTTTTCTTCAAGCAAGTTGGAACAGAACTCTTGGGTTCACTCTCGGGGCCACGGCGGCCGTCGTCGGCGAGGGAAAGGCTCGCGTGTCGACGATCCAGATCGCCTTAGGCCGCCTCGTCACGTGTCAACGCATTGAAGGCCTGGTCGAGATCGCCATCACCGATCCGTCGCAAGGTATCGACGTCGCCGTCATAGACCAGGCGCCCTTCGTAAATCATCACGACCCGGCTGGCCATCGCCTCGACCTCCTGCAGGATGTGCGTGCTGAGCAGAATCGTTTTCGTCTCTCCCAATCGTCGCATCGTTCTGCGGACGCCACGAATCTGATTGGGATCCAGCCCCGCAGTCGGCTCGTCCAGGATCAAAACGTCGGGATCATGCAACAGCGCCTGGCTCATCCCCACACGCTGCTTGAATCCCTTGGACAGCTTGCTGATCGGCTTGTAGAGCACGCTCGACAGGTCGCAGATTTCCACCACTGCGTCGATTCGCTCCTGCTTCTTTTCAGCCGTCAGTCCCCGCGCTTCGGCGAAGAAGTTGAGCATGCCCAGCGGCGTCATCTCGGGATAGAGCGGACCATTCTTCGGGGAGGTAACCCAGGTGCCGGCTGCCTTCGATGCGGTCTTCCATCATGTTGTGACCCGGCGATCTGCGCCTTCGCCCTCGCTGGCGGCTATGTAGCCAGTCAGCATTTTCATGGTGGTGCTCTTGCCCGCGCCATTGGGACCGAGAAATGCCACCAATTCCCCTTCGCGGACCGAGAAGGTGACGTCACGGGCTGCTGCAAACGGGCCGTAAAACTTGCTGAGCCCGATCGCCTCGATCATGGGTCGGGGTTCGCGTGTGGCCGGCGCGGTTGATTCGGGGAGTCCGGATAGGGCCTCGGTGGAGGCGGCTTCGTCAGAATTCATAGGGCAAGAGCCATCGAGGCATCGCGCGGAAGCGGGAATCAAGGCGACCCAACGGAGACTGCCGACCGGACCCTGCTAGTGTTCTGACTTCGGATACGAACCTCGTATGGGCCTGGTTCGATGACCGGACTCCGGCCCTGTGACGTCATGCCAAGTACTAAGCCCAGCCTTCGCGGGTGATGATCACTTCCGCACCGGGGGTCAGCTTGCGAAGCTTGCGAATCGCCTCGGTTTTGTGATTCGAGCCCGCCTTGACCCGCCGCGATCAGCTTCGCGGTCTTCTTGCGGCGCTTCTCAGGCGGCGAATTTCTCGTACTCGTTCAATTCCTGACGGCATGGGGCGATTCCTTGGATCGATATTTGGGCAAGCGTCTAAAAACGGAAAAACAACCGGGGGACGGACGTGTCTCGAAGGGGCCAATCGTCACGCCGGTTCGCCGAGGCGGCCCGCATTGTCCTCAGTTTCCAGAATTTTGCGAGGGGGAAACGGATAGGGCCCTCATTTGTTGCACTGACCCGCACCCTTGCGCCTGGAAGGAAGCTGACGAACCGGTCAACGCCACATTTCCTGCAGGGCGGTCCGCTGACCGTCATTCCACGCGGCTTTGCCGCGTTCATCCGAGTCTCGGAGAGACTCGGCTACGTGTAGGCAGCCCACAATCGTGGCGGTGTCCAGCCAAGGATCTTCAGCGATCACGATTTCTTACCGGGGGCACCCTTCTTTTTGGCTTTCTTGGTGGCTGACTTTGCAGATTTCTTCTTGGTCGCAGCCTTGGCTGCTTTCTTTTTGGTCGCCTTGGATTTCTTCTTCTTCGGTCCGCTCGCCGCCCGTTCCGCCAGCAAGTCGAGGGCCTGCTCGAAGGTCATGGTGCTGGGATCCATCCCCTTTCGCAACGACGCATTGGTTTCACCGTCGGTGACGTAAGGTCCAAACCTGCCATCGAGGATTTTCACTTCCCCCTCGGTGACGGGCGACTTGTTCTCGTAGACTCGCAGCGGTTCCTTGGGAGTTCCCCGGCCGCGGGTCTTCGGCTGTTTCAACAATTCAATCGCCTGCTCGAGGCTGACGTCCAGCGGCGACAATCCCGCGGGGAGCGAACGGGTTTCTTTGTCGCATTTGATGTAAGGCCCATAACGTCCGTCAAAGGCCTGGATTGGCTTGCCGTTCTCCTCATACGTTCCCAGCGTTCTGGGCAGCTCCAACAGCTTGCATGCGATTTCGAGCGTGACGTCAGGGATTTCCATACCACGAAGCAGGCCCTGATTCCGCTTGTCGTCGTCGTCATTTTCACCGAGCTGAATGTAGGGCCCGAAGCGACCCACTTTCACATACACCGGTTTGCCCGACTCGGGATGAACGCCAATCGGCTCTTCCTTGACGTCGCTCGATTCGAGCAATTCCAAGGCTTTGGCGAGATTCATTTCGTCGGGAGGCATGCCGTCGGGAATCGACGCCTTTCGTTCTCCCTGTTCAATGTACGGACCATACTTGCCGACCCGCACATAAACAGGATCGCGGTGCGGTCCTGAATCGGGTGTCCCAAGCAGGAACCGTGCGGTTTCTTTGGGGTCAATTTCGTCCAGCTTGTCGGCAAGGCGAGCGTGCAGTCCGACGTTGTGTTTATCCTGGGAGTCGTCACCGAAGTAGAACTTCTTCAAGTACTCTTCGCGGCCCACTTCGTCACGACTGATCGAGTCCAGCAGGTCTTCCATCTGAGCGGTGAACTCGTAGTCGACCAGGTCTGGAAAGTGTTCTTCCATCAGTCGGATCACGGCGAACGCGGGCCAGGTCGGAACCAGGGCCGTTGCCTTTCTTGAACGATGTAGTTCCGCGCTCGTCGGATGGTATCGATGATCGAGGCGTAAGTACTGGGGCGACCGATACCGCGTTCTTCCAGCTCCGGGTCAAAGTGGCTTCGGTGTAACGGGCCGGGGGTTGCGTCGTGTGGCTATTTGGCGTCCAGTCGCGGCCAGTCAGCGGATCGCCCACCTTGACCGATGGCAGGATCGTTTCGCGATCGGCCAGTTCGGCCTCGGGATCGTCGCTGCCCTCGACATACGCCCGCAGGAAACCGGGGAAGTCGATGGTGTTGCCGCTGCGTGGAACGTCGCGCCGCCGCCCGTCGATCGTGATGGTCATCGCGCTGCGACCGCGGCGTCGTCCATCTGGCTGGCGATGGTTCGCTTCCAGATCAACTCGATACAGCGCGTAATTGATCGCCGCCCAATTCGCTGCGCAGGGATTCCGGCACGCGAAAGGTGGTCCCGCCGGGCGAATCGCCTCGTGTGCTTCCTGAGCGTTCTTGACCTTGATCGTAGACGCGGAGTTCGGGGCAAGGTAGTTCTCGCCGTATTCGCTCCGGACCAGGTTCCGGGCCGCTCGATCGCTTCCTTGGCCAGAGTCGTGCGAGTCGGTACGCATGTAGGTGATGTAACCGTTTTCGTACAGGCTCTGGGCGGCACTCATCGTGCGCTGCGCGGTGAAGCCAAGTTTGCGGTTCGCCTCTTGTTGCAGCGTGCTGGTGGTAAAGGGCGGGCGGGTGATCGTGAATGGTTTGACCTCGACGCTGGCGACAAGAAACTCGGCGTTTGCAGTCGCGCGGCCAGCTGCCTCGCTGGCGCCTCGTCCAAGCAGCAGAACTCGGATTCTTGAGCTGCCCGGTCGCGGAATCGAAGTCCTTGCCGGATGGGATCTTCGTTCCCTCGACCGTCGACAAGCGGCGCCGAACGACTCTTGCTGGCGCGGTGGCGAAAATACGCCACCAGATCCCAGTACGACGCGCTGACAAAAGCCATCCGCTCTCGCTCGCGCTCGACAATCAAGCGGACGGCGACGCTCTGCACGCGGCCAGCGCGACGTCCCGCTGCCGATCTTGCGCCACAGCAGCGTTCGACATGTCGTAGCCGTACAGGCGGTCGAGGATCCGGCGGGTTTCCTGGGCTCGGACCAGGCCGTCGATCGATCTCTCGCGGATCGGCGCAAGGCACTTGGATCGCCTCGTTGGTGATCTCGTGGAAGACCAGGCGATGCACCGGGACCTTGGGCTTCAGGACCTCCTGCAGGTGCCAGCTGATCGCCTCCCCTTCGCGGTCCTCGTCCGTCGCCAGATACAGGTTGTCGGCCTCCTTGAGCAGCTTCTTTGAGCTTTGGCGACCTGCTTCTTTCTTGTCGGCGGGGACGATGTAGACGGGCTCGAAGTCGTCGTCGACGTTGACCCCCAGGTGGGCCCAATTCTCGCTTTTGAACTTCTCGGGCACGTCCTTCTTTGCCCGCCGGCAGATCGCGGACATGCCCGATGCTGGCCTCGACCTTGTATCCGTTGCCGAGAAATTTCGAGATCGTACGTGCTTTGGCGGGCGATTCGACGATGACCAAGCTCTTGCCGCTTTTTGCCATGCAAACGAATCAGTCTGGAATTAGGTGATGGTGAATGGGTCGAGCCTGGGAATTTAATCTCACCTTGACCCTTCAAAACAGCGGGCGATACCCTTTCTACTTCGCTAACACTCGATCCGACTTCGGCGAGTGCCTGGCGATGCTGGGAAGGCCCAATTGGATTGGAACGTGGATCGGACGGTTTCAAAACCAGCCGTTCCCAGAGAGTTGGCCGCCGAGCCGGCCTTGTCAAGACGACTGGGGCCGTCAACACTCCCGAACCTGTCAACATTTCCAGGACGCAGCCTCCACCGATCCCGCATTCACGAACTGACAATCCGTTATCCAACCATGAGCAACAGTCCTTTCGATATCTTCCGGCGCAATCTCAAGCCATTGATGGTGTGTTTGACCGGGCTGGCACTGTTCGCCTTTGTTGTCCTGCCGATGCTGGACACTTACATGCGACGCAATGCCGGCACGATCGGTGAAGAAGTCGTCGCTACCTTCGATGGGACGCAATTGTCGCGGAATCGCGTCGAGTATTTCACACGCAACCATCAGTCCACCGTCCGCTTTCTGGTCGAGCTGGCGGAAGAAACCATCCGTCGCGGCGGCGTTCCCCAAACCGCCGGCTTTAGCTATGACGACCAGGCCAAACGCGTCAATTCGATCGGGATCAACGAAGTTCCCAGCTTCCAGGGGTCCGTTCGCACGTTGATGCTGACCAACCAGGCCCAAAAGGACGGGTTCGAACTGGACGACAACACGCTGGCGGTTTGGCTTCAGGAATACACAGCGGGCATGATCAGCGACGGCGACATCAATGCCATGTTGATGCGTTCCACACAAAACCAAATGGGACGACCTCACCTTTACGAGCAACTTCGCAGCCATCTGCTGGCCCGTGTGTACGAAGAACGCGGATTGAGCGGCATGTTCCTGGGCCAAAGTCCAATGTCAGGCCCATTGATGACGCCGGAAGAACAATGGTCGAACTTCCTCAAACTCAATCGCAGCGCGGTCGCCTCGGCTTATGGCGTGCTGGTCAACGATTACCTGCCAAAAACCAACGCCTCGCCTTCCGAAAGCGAAATCAAATCGGTTTACGAGGAAGGCAAGGATCGCGATCCCAACGATCAATCGGCCGAGCCCGCTTTCCACCGACGGTACGCCGCCAAAATCGAATACGTTGCGGGAGACTTTCAGACGTTCCTGGATGCGGAAGTCGCCAAGCTGAGCGAGGAAGACATTCGTGCTGAGTATGAAAAGCGGCTCCAGGGCGGCGAATTTCAACTCCCTCAGACCACTCCGCCTGCCGCCGCCACTCCCGCGGAAGCCGCGGCCCCAGCCGAATCGACCGAGCCAGCAGCGCCGGCCGAATCGACCGAGCCAGCAGCCCCAGCCGAATCGACCGAGCCAGCAGCCCCAGCCGAATCGACCGAGCCAGCAGCCCCAGCCGAATCGACCGAGCCAGCAGCCCCGGCCGAATCGACCGAACCAGCAGCCCCGGCCGAATCGACCGAGCCAGCAGCGCCTGCCGAATCGACCGAGCCAGCAGCAGCAGAGGAGGCGCCGATCGCGCCCCCTGAAACGGCGCCCGATCAGTCTCGCAATCGAGTTGACTCTGCCGTCCGCTTGGTTTCAGCCCAGCAGGAGGCGAGCCAGGACGAGTCGACTCCGCCTGCGGAACCAGCGAGCACGGACGAAGCCGTCGACGCCGCTGCACAAACCGGTGATGCGCCTGCGCCTGTCGGTGATGCACCTGCGCCTGCCGGTGATGCCCCTGCGCCTGCCGGTGATGCGCCAGCCGGTGATGCGGCTGCGCCTGCGGTTGATGCCTCCGGAAGTGATTCACCCCCGGGAAGCGAAGGTGTTGCTGAGTCGGCCGCGGCGCCCAAGGTGGAATCGTTTGAAGACGTGCGCAAGGAGATCGCCGAAGCCATGGTGGCAGACATCGCTCGCCAGAAAATGGATGCCGCCATGTCTGACATCGTCAACCGCATGCACCGCTACTTCAGCGAGAATACGATCTACCAGACCAATCTTTCGATTGGTCAGGTGGGGGCCAATTCCTCGCCCCCCAAGAAGCCCGACCTCGCTCAAATCGCGAAGGAATTGGGGCTTCAGCACGAAGTCATCGGGCCGTATACCCAGGTGTCGATTCTTGACGAGCCGATCGCCCGTTCCATGGAATTGGGAAGCCAGTTCCTTGGCCAGTCGGCAAGCTTTGTGCAGATGATGTATGCGACGTCGGGAGAGCAGAGCGATTCGCCAACTCAGCCGTTGTTTGCGCCGGTTCGCACGGCCGACGGTCCGGCGGGCAAGCAGTACGTTGCCTGGAAGATCGAGGAAACTCCGGCTTACACGCCGAGCCTGGACGAGGTTCGCGACGAGGTGGTGCTGGCGATTCGCATGAAGGAGGCTCGTAAGTTGGCTCGCGAAGCGGCCGAGGAAATCGCCAAGCAGGCAGCGGAATCGAGTGACAAGTCACTGCGTGATTTTGTTCCAGAAGACAAGCTAGACAATTTCAAGGAGGCGTTGGGCCCGTTCAGCTGGATGAACTCCTTTGGATTCGCCGGCGCGACGATCGGGAATGTTCCTGAGCTCGATTCGGTAGGCGACGAGTTCATGAAGGCCGTTTTCGAGGGTGAGCCTGGGAAACCGGCGGTTGCCGAAAACCAGTCAGGACGCGTGGTGTACGTGGTTGAGCCCGATACATTCGAACCGGGAATGGACGAGTTGCGTCGCCAATTCAAGCAGCCCACCAATCGCATGATGGCGATGCTGCTGGGCAACGGCGCCGCTCCGATCATCAACGAATTCTTTGAGGACCTCGACGAGAAGGCAAAGTTCAAAGATCTGACGGCAACCCGGGAGCCGTAAGGATCCGGGCGAGCAGCATCTGGTTGAGGAGCCGGTGCCCTGGAATGCCGGGCATTTGATCCCGGACCCAAGATCCCGGACAACAGACCAGCCGCGCTGGGCCTCGTTGCTTTCCCTTCGGGTTCAGCCGCCATGTTCGCGTCCGCCATCCTAACACGCAGAAAACCGGGTTCGGGCGGATTTCGACGGATAGAGTCGTGGGTCCAAGCTGTTAAGATGAGAGCATCGTTGTCGCAGAGCTCGGCCGTCCGTGATGGACCGTTAGCAGGATGGTCCGTTTGTAGGTCTCGTCGCCTGGTGAAATCCGCCATGAATTACAAGTTTTCGCTCCTTGACAGTGGCAGCGGAAAGCCCCGTGCGCACTGGATTTTGACACCCCCCGTGATTGTCGGTCGATGTCCTTCGAGCGACATCATGATCAACGATGCTTCAATCTCACGGCGGCACTGCCAGTTCACGTTGGGTGCCGAAGGTTCGTTGGTGGTCCGAGATCTTGGATCCAAGAACGGCGTTTACGTCGATCAGGAACGAGTGGACAAAGCGATTGTCCGTCCAGGCGAGATCGTCCAGATAGGATCGGTGTCGCTGCGTCCTGAATGGACCGAAGAATTGCCCGTGGAACGTGAGGGCACCGCCGAAGTGATTGATGTTGGGGAAACTCAGGCAATGAAGGTCGTCGATCCCGACATCATTGAGCTCGAGTGAAGGCGTTCAGTGGCGTCGAAGCGACTCCCCGGCACCAACAAAAAACCCCGCTTTTCGCGGGGTTTTTTCAAGCTGCCCGACTAGGACTTGAACCTAGAACAACAGAGTCAGAATCTGTCATGTTGCCAATTACACTATCGGGCAGGATAAGAGGCGTGACCTCTTGGATGAAAGTATCCGGAGAATCGCTTTCTTGATCAAGTGTCAACCAAGGCAACGTAGGTTCACCACGCCGAGCGGTCAAGCGGCCATTTGAAGCAAACGAAGAACCCGCTGGCAACACCCGAAAGTGTGAGTCGTGTTCTCCGCTCGAAGCGATTCACGTTCGTTGTTAGCTTTGCGACGAGAACCTACAATATCGGCTGATTGCGATTCAAGATTCGTTTGGTGAACCTATGGCATTTTTGTCCACGACCTCCAGCACCGATGGCAGCCTGACCAGGTTCGAACTCACCGATCGTGAGACGACGATCGGTCGTCATCCGGAGTGCTCGATCGTGGTCGATGCGGGAGCGGTTAGCCGCTATCACGCCAAGGTCACCAAAAAACCCAACGGATTTTCGATCGAGGACGCGGGAAGTCGAAACGGCACGTTCCTCAATGGCCAGCTGTTGACCGGTCCACAATTCCTGCGGGAGGGAGACCGGATTCGCGTCAGCGACGTGGAGTTCGTCTTCCGCAACAATGAGGTGCCGGGGTTTGTCGGAAGCGAAATGACCTTCGATGGTGCCAACTTTGGCATCATGATGTACGACGAGCACGATACCGAGCAGCTCAGCGGCACTGGCAGCGGAAGCGGATTCGGCAGCAGCAGCGGAAGTGCCAAGGTCGAGTTTCGCAGCTCCATTGACGGCTTTGCCATTTCGGCCACGCCGGAAGCAAAACTGGAGGCGCTCAAGCAAATCATCTCCAGCCTCGGGGACGCCTTGGGGGTGGACGATGTCCTTCCGAAAGTTCTCACCAGCCTGTTTGATTTGTTTCCGGCCGCTGACCGTGGCTTCATCGTGATGCGGGGCGAGGATGGCAGCTTGATTCCGCGCTGGGTCAAGACACGCGCCGCCCACGACGAGACCGAGACGATTCGCATCAGTCGCACGATCGTCCGCGAAGTCATGAAGAATAAACAGGCGATCATGTCGATGGATGCGGCCGACGATAGCCGCTTCGACAGCAGTCAGTCGATTGCCGATTTTTCGATTCGGTCCATGATCTGTGCACCGTTACTGGACGCTGACAGCAATGCCTTTGGCGTCCTGCAGATCGATTCGATGCGGGGCGGCGGTCAATTCCGCGAGGAAGACATCGATTTGCTCGCCGGCGTGGCCGCCTATTCCGGCATCCTGATCAACAATGCCAGGCTGCACGAACGCGCCTTGCGGCAGAAAGAAGTGGAGCAGGATCTGAAACTTGCCCAAGGAGTTCAGCAGGCGTTCTTGCCGAGTCAACCACCCACCGCCCCCGGGTTTCGGGTCAGCAGCTTTTATCAGGCAGCCAACCACATCGGTGGTGACTATTACGATTACGTGCATCTGCCGGACGGTCGTGTTGCGATCGTCGTGGCGGATGTGGTCGGGCATGGTGTCGCCGCCGCCATGTTCATGGCCAAGCTGTCTGCGGAAACTCGATTCTGTCTGGCGAGCGAACCGAATCTGTCGAAGGCGATCGAGCATTTGAACGACAACATGAGCGCATTGCATGTCGATCGCTTCATCACGTTTCTGGTCTTGGTCCTCGATCCTCACAGCGACGAGGTTACGATTGTCAATGCCGGGCACATGTCACCGGTGGTGCGCCGAGGTACCGATGGCGAGATCAGTGAGCCTGGGGAACAGGAATCGGGATTGCCGATCGCGATCGATGCCGGGATGGACTACGAAGCCGTCAAATTTCGCATGGATGCTGGCGATTTAGCGGTGATGTACACCGACGGAATCAACGAGGCCATGGACGCCAAGGACCAGGAGTTTGGAATCGATCAGATCCGCACGTTGATAGCCAGCGGCGGCGACGCCGACGCGATCAGGGATCGGATCGTACGTGCGGTTCACGAACATGTCGGAGATGCGCCCCCCTTTGACGACATGTGTCTGGTCGTGATTGAACGCATTGCTGGTGCTAACTCGCACCAGACGGTTTCGGCCGAATCAGCTGACAGCAAGACGCCCGGTCAGGTGCTGGTCGGGTAATTCGCCATGACTGAAGAACCCGTCCGATATCGAGTCCGCTATCACGGCGCGGTTCAAGGCGTTGGGTTTCGGATGACTGCGGTGGCCCAGGCTCGCGGCTTGACGGTTCATGGATTCGTCCGCAATGAAGCTGACGGAAGCGTCATGATGGATGTGGAGGGTCCGCTCGGCGACATCCAGGAATTGATGCGCCGTATCAAGACCGCAATGTCGGGGAACATCGAAGAGACCCAGGTCGAATACCTGCCGCCCCGTGGAATCACCAGTGGCTTTCAGATTCGTCATTGATTCCCCGCAGGGTCATGCGTGGATCCGTCTTGCGCGGTTTTGCCACTCGTTCTCGACCTCGCAGCGGGGCGTTACACTGCCGCGATGAATGAGTTAGATCAATACGATTACGATTTGCCGCGGGACTTGATTGCACAGGATCCTTTAGCGAATCGCAGCGACTCTCGCCTGATGGTTGTCGATCGTCAAAGCGGCCAGATCGATCACTATCATGTCCGCGATCTGCCGGAGCTGTTGCAGCCGGAGGACGTATTGGTTCTGAATAACAGCTACGTGGTACCGGCACGTCTGGTCGGTTATCGCACATCGACGCACGGCCGATGGCAAGGGTTGTTTCTGCGAGCCGACCCAAGTTCAGGTGTCTGGGAGGTGTTGACGAAAACTCGCGGGTCGCTGCGGCCTGGCGAGACACTGACGATACAAGATCGCCATGCACGGGACGGCATGGAATTGGTCGTGATTGCGCACGGACAACGGTAATCTTCTGGTCAAGCCGCAGATTCCGGAGGGCTATGTCCCGCTCGAGCAGGACGGTCATCGCGAGTTGCGTGAACCTGCCGATTGGCTGGAACGTTACGGACGCATCCCTCTGCCTCCCTACATCCGTGACGGGCAAATGGTTGACAGCGATGTTGAGCGGTACCAGACCGTGTTCGCCAGCGCCAAGGGAAGCGTGGCGGCTCCGACGGCCGGTCTGCACTTCACCGAGGGCCTATTGAAAAAGATCCAACAGCGCGGACCCGCCGTGGCCGAGGTAACACTTCATGTGGGAATTGGAACGTTTCGCCCCATCCAGGTTGAGCGGATTGAAGATCACATCATGCATCAGGAATGGGGGCAAATCAGCCAGCACGCCGTGGATCTCATTCGCACCCGGCGGGAATCCGGGGGACGCTGCGTCGCCGTGGGGACCACCAGCGTCAGGGTTCTGGAAAGCGCCGCCGCCGCCGGCGAACTGACCGCCTGGGCCGGCCAAACCGATCTCTTCATTCGGCCCCCTTATCGATTTCACGTCGTCGACGCCTTGATGACCAATTTTCATCTACCACGCAGTTCCCTGTTGCTCTTGGTCAGCGCGTTTGCATCGCGGGATTTGATCATGCATGCCTATCAAGTCGCAATCGACAGCGAGTATCGATTTTACAGCTATGGCGATGCGATGTTGATCGTTTGATCGCTTTGCCCCACTCGTCAGGCCGTCTCATTCGTTGCCCGTGATCAAACGTACGGGCAGATGGCTCACCGAGTTGAACCAATCCAGCTGCCATCGATTGCCATCGTGATCGAGTTTGGTAATCCCCGTGTTTCGAAGCTTGCCGAAAGACTGTGGATTGGTCTCTGCACCGATCATTTCCGTGAGCAGCCTTCGTTTGAAGTCAGCATGCAGGACCATCACCACGACTTGTCCGGTGTCGAAAGTGTTCAGCAGTTGGCGAACCACCTGGTTCGCTCGGGCACTGGCTTCATCCGCAGTCTCTCGCGGCCTTCCCGCCCACCATCCGGACGCGGAAATCACCTCATCCAAGGTGCATTGAGGTGCCTCGTCCACGACATGCCGGATGACCTCCTCGCGGCTTAATCCCGGGCCGCCTTCGACCGCGTCGGGACCGTGACCGCGATAGATGCCTCCTTCTTCAAACACGTTGGCCCAGACATGGACATGCTGGCCAGTCGCTTCGCGGATGTAGCGAGTCGTTTGCAGGGCTCGTCGCACAGGACTTGTGATCAACACATCCATGCGAAGCGACCGGATCCATTCCGCAAGATGAGCTGCCTGCAAGCGGCCGACCGCCGTAATCGGTGGGTCTTCGACGCGCAGGTGTGGTGGCCGCGCGTTGTTTTCGCTCTCGGCATGACGGATCAAATAGAGTTGCATGGCAAGGCGCTATCACGCTAACTTTCTTCACGATGCCCCAATCTGGAACGAACGTAATCGATCATCATCCATTCAGCGATCACAAGTAAAACAGGGAAGACGAACAGGACGAACTGAGATAACTCCGGTTTGCTCACCCAGGATGGTCCAGCCTTGGTCACGACGCTGAGTATTGCCCAGACAAACGCGCCGTTGATGAACAACATGGCACCAGTCAGCATCGCCGAGGCGAAAGCGATCAAGCACCCTCCTGCTAGCGTCCCGCGATGTTCCGCGTCGCCCTGTGAGGTCATAGGCTGGCTTTCAATGGCATCGCTTGGCTGAGCAGAATCGTCACCGCCAAACCGACGACCGATAGGACCATCAACAGCGGCGTCCAGCTTCGCAGTGATTCGCCTTCGGTCAGGCCGCCCATTTTTGTAAAGACCCAGAACCCGCTGTCGTTCATCCAGCTACCCATCAGTGAACCGGTTCCCACCGCGGTTGCGACGTACACCATGTGGTACTCCGGTTTCGCATCACCGATGATCGCCATCATCATGCCCGCGCCGACGATCATGGCCACGGTGCTGCTCCCCTGGGCAACTTTGAGCACGGCGGCGATTCCCCAGCCAAGCAGCAGCAACGCGATTCCCGATGCCCCGGACCCCGAGAAGTAATCGCGGATAGTGTTGCTGATATTCGTATCTTGCAGCATCGCGCCGAAGGCACCACCCGCTGACGTGATCAAGATGATCACGCCGCCACTCATCAGCGAATCCTCCACATCGTCGCCGAGGCTTCGCCAGGAAAGCCGTCGCACCATCTTCAGTGTCAACATGGCACAGATGGCGGCAAGCATCAGGGCAAAGTTTGCATTTCCCCACAGCGACAGTCGATTGGCGAGCGTCCGCTTTGGTGAGTTCCACTGGTGCCTGCGGATCAAGTCGGGGTAGGCGTCCTCCAGCAGCTCGATTCATCCGCCGCCGATCAACGGGTTTCATGCGGAGTTGATTGGAGCTGAGCTTGGATTTCGCCACATCAGAAATGGTCACGCCCACAAATGCCTGCTCGTCATAGTACGATCCATCGAGCAGGACATCGTTGAGAATCGCGACCACCGCCGCTTGTTCTTCCTCGGTCGAGCCGGCTTGCGCAGGATGTCGCGTTCGGCTTCGGAGACCGTGGAACTTCCCATCACGCGGCCGGCAGGTGACGCAGGACTCGCATCGGACAGGTTCTGGGCCAATCGCTCATAATCGAGTATGTCGGCGATGTCGAGTCGCGCTCGATCTTCGCGGTCCGCCACGGTGTCTGCGAGCGTGCCCGCACCGATCAGTACGACGGGAAGCAGCACAGGCAGAAGAGAAACCCACAGTCGGGGAAGCTGTTCCTCCGACAACGCCTGGTGCTTGTCGTCGTGCGCACCCAGGGGACGCATTTCAACCGGCATCAACTTGTCCGTCACGATTGAATAGATCAGCCCGATAATTGCCGCTGGAATCGCGACAAGCGTCCCGATCAGCATCATCGTTCCAACTTCAACACCCAGGATCGCTGCGACCAATAGAGGACCCGGCGTCGGCGGAACCAAGGTGTGTGTGATCGCACCGCCTGTGGCAATCGCCATCAAATAGCGAAGATAGTTTTGCTTGGTACGACGATACAGACTGCGGGCAAGGGGGACCAAGCAGATAGAAAACGGTATCAAAGAAAACGGGTATCGCCAGCACAAATCCGCTCGCCATCAGTCCCAGCGAGGCTTTCTTCTCGCCCGTGACGTTCACGGCGCCGCGGACGATGCGATCGGCCGCGCCGCTATCGAGCATGCACTTACCGATGATCGCCGCCATCGCGATCACAATCCCAATGCTGCCGGCAGCCGACCCAAAGCCATTGACCACCGCGTTCATGCGACTTCCGGCGTCCTCACCCTTGACCAGTCCCACGCCTAGACTGACGATCAAAGCTGAGATGATCAACGCAATGAACGCGTTCAGCTTCAAGCCAATGATCATCCCCAGCACCGAGACGATGCCGATCACCAGCAAAATGATGGGAACCAGTTTTGAGCTTCCCGCCGAGGGGGGAAGACTCGCTTCGGTGGCTGCCACGTCGGATCCTACGGACGCTTCCTCACCAACGGCTGCGGATTCGGCGACATCGAGCTGTGCGGCCGAGTTCTCCTGGGCATGCAACCGCTGATCTGCCGTGCCAACACTGGAAAGCTGGGCCACAAAGCAAGTGGTCAAGGCGAGAGCGAAGATGGGCAGCCGCATTGAGGACCTCGAATCAAAGAATCATTCATCAACCAAGGGAGCCAGGATTCTAATCCGAGCGACATCGGCCGTGGGGCTGCCAGGTTCGTTTTCAATCCGTGGGGGGATCGCCAAGCGAATCTTGCATGCGTTGGCGACGCAGATTCTCACTCACTCGATCGAGTACCCGACGATCCGTCGGACTCAGTGATTCCAGTCCGTCGCGATGCAATCGAGTCAGGATTTCGTCCAGCCGCTGCGCATTGATCGCCTCTTCCTGCTCACGTCGCTGAGCCGTGCGCAGTCGTCGACGAGATTTCCAGAGCTGAAGCGAGTCGCGAATCAACGCCAAGACGCTTTGGGATGGGGGGCTATGCGGATGCTCGGGCGGAGAGCCTGTTTCCTCGGTGGCATGCGACCGATAGCCAGCAAGCATCAGCCCCAGATCGGCGCTGTGCGTCGAGATCCACAGCAACAACGACAGTCCGAAGAATACGAACCAGTGAACACCAAAGAACGAGGACTCCGTCAGAACCGAAATGATCGTGATCCCCATCGTCAACAGTGAGACGGCACCCAAGCAGCGGCGCAGGCTGGTTAACTGAAGCGGAATTTCCAGGTTGGCAGAAACGATGGCGGACAGGGCACTGACGATCTGCCGCCCCAACGTTCGCGGCAGCGGGTAGAACTGCAACACGGCCTGTACCCAACAAAGCCATGCCGCCGTTCGCCAAATCGAATCATGCTTTGCAAAGCCGATGCTTGGGGCCGACCAGATCGATTGATCAGACCGCACGATTTGTGGCATGCGAAAGCCACCCTCGATCAGACGATAAAAACTGCCCAAAACGATCAATGCGGCGATGGTCGCCAGGGCCACCAGCAGTGCACGACTTGCAGGCCATCGACGAGGCCCCACTTCGACCCCGAGCACCCCCAGGCAAAGCTTGGAGGCCGGCGAGCCCATCAGTCGCGAAATCGACAGATAGGTGATTGCTTGGACAAGCCAACCAGAGACCCAAAACAGGGCTCCGAGGCCAACCACGCGCGGGACGTCAGCGTTCCCAGCCGAGCGTGACGCTGCAATCGCGAATAGCGTCAAGACGACGGCCGCAATGGCAACGCCCAAGGAGGCCTGGAACTGGATTCCACCTACCCGTAGCAGCGACAACGCCCGCGACTGGGACGGCAATGCCGACTGGCTGCTGTAGGTGGGCATGTTGCCGACAGAAATGAACGGAGGAACCCTGGAAGCGAAGGCAGAAAATCGCCTCACTCCCATTTCGGTAACTCTACGCCCAACGCGTGCTGCTGGTTCGCTTCGCGTCGCGACCGGGACGGACCAGAATGCAAAATCGCCGGCGGAATGGAGTCGTGAAACTTTTCGGGAAACAACCGGGCCGGCGCCACATCACGCGTACGGCGGTCTCTCCGAGACCGCCATTCCACGCGGCTTTGCCGCGGCCAATCCGAGCCTCGGAGAGGCTCGGGTACACATGTACGGCGGTCTCTCCGAGACCGCCATTCCACGCGGCGTTGCCGCGTCCAATCCGAGCCTCGGAGAGGCTCGGGTACACGTGTACGGCGGTCTCTCCGAGACCGCCACTCCACGCGGCTTTGCCGCGGCCAATCCGAGCCTCGGAGAGGCTCGGGTACACATGTACGGCGGTCTCTCCGAGACCGCCACTCCACGCGGCTTTGCCGCGGCCAATCCGAGCCTCGGAGAGGCTCGGGTACACTTGTACGGCGGTCTCTCCGAGACCGCCATTCCACGCGGCGTTGCCGCGGCCAATCCGAGCCTCGGAGAGGCTCGGGTACGGTACAAAGGTTGAAAGTAGCGTTTGTCCGACTAACCAGCGACCTTGAGTCGTGGCCGGCCGGCATCGGAAAGGATTTCGCGAAGTCGCTCGAACTCGTCGGTATCGCTGAAGTGAATGGTGATTTTGCCTCGACCGCGAGACGAGCTCTTGATCTCAACCTTCGTGCCAAACACCATTCGCATTTCCTGCTGCATCGACTCGATGTGAGGCGAGACCTGGCGGCGGCGCTGACGCGTCGCATTGACAACCTTCTTGCCGGTCTCTTCGTCTTCTTCCGTCTTGAGCAGTTCGGAGACAAAGCTCTCGGTCGCCCGGACGCTCCATCCCTCCTCCTTGATTCGCTGCGCCGTGCGGATCTGAATGTCTTCATCACCGATCGGTAGTAGCGCCCTGGCGTGACCGGCACTGACGTCACCGGCGGTTAACGAATCAAGAATCTGCTGTGGCAATTCCAGCAGTCGCATCAGGTTTGCGATCGTGCTGCGGTCGATGCACAGCCGTCGGGCAAGATCGTCCTGTTTGCACTTATGCTCGACAATGTAGCGTTTGAATGAAAGGGCTTTTTCGATTGGATTGAGGTCCTTTCGCTGCAAGTTTTCGATGATGGCCAATTCTGCCACCAGTCGATCGTCCGCTTCGCGAACCTCGGCGCGAATCGTCTTCAGCCCGGCGTGGATGGTCGCCCGAAGCCGGCGCTCACCGCTGATCAGCTGGTACTTGCCGTTGACGATGCGGACCAGGATGGGCTGGAGCTGCTGATGATTCTTGATGCTTTCGGCGAGCGAAGCGATCTCATCAAGATTGAATTCGCGGCGTGGCTGAAACGGATTGTTCTCAATCTCGTGGACCGACAGCTCCAGCGTTTCAATGCCACTGTTGTGAGCCGTGCTTTCGATCGGATTGCCGTTTTCGTCCAGCGGGGTACCTAGCAACGCGGCGAGCCCCTTGCCCAATCTTCGGTCTTTGGTTGTTGCAGTGTTAGTCACGCTGAAGCACCTCCATGCACAGCTGGGTGTAAGCGAAGGCACCACGCGAACGCGGTGCGTATTGGAACACGGATTTGCCATGACTGGGGGCTTCGCTTAGCGAAACGTCCCGAGGCACGACGCTATCAAATACGATGTCACCGAAGAAATCGCGAACTTCTTCATCCACTTCTCGGGTCAATTCCAAATAAGGGTCGTACATGGTCAGCAGAATTCCGCCGAACGTGAGCCGCCCGTCAGTCGCGATGATGACTTTTTTGATCGTTTGAATGAGTTGAGTCAGCCCTTCCATGGCGAAGTACTCGCATTGGATTGGCATCAACACCTCGGTGCTGGCAGTCAACGCAGTTTGGGTCAGGGCGCCGACGCTGGGAGGGCAGTCAATCAGGACGAAGTCGAAATCCTCCATCACTGTGTCGAGATGGCGACGGACGCGAATCGCCTCGCTTTGACCTGCGGCCGCGAGTTTGTCGACGTCGTGAAAGGTCCGGCTTCCCGGCACCACCGACAATCCGTCAAGTTCGCTGGGAACCAGGTGATCCAGCAGGGAATCGTCGCTAATCAACGCGTGCCCATCGGTCGGTTCGATCCCCAACGCGGTTGTGGCATTGCACTGCGGATCCATGTCCAGCAGCAGCGTTCGCCGGCCGGCCAGTGCAAGTGCGGCAGAGAGGTTGACGGCGGTGGTGGTCTTGCCAACGCCTCCCTTCTGGTTAACCACGCAAAGAATCCTTCCCACAGGGGATGCTCTCTAAAGAGAAAGCGATCATCTGGCGATCCTTACATAGACCGACCTGTCGAAAGGGAACGTAGGCGAATCCTGTTCGGTGAAACAAGACTGGTTTCACAAGAAACTGCTCTTGACACGGCCGGCGATGAGACCTTCAGTCCAACGGATTGAACGTCAGCCCGCTCAGCAGTTTGGGGTAGAAATACGTGCTCTTGGCCGGCATCCGCTCCTTGTGCAGGCTGATTGCCTCGACGTGCTGCAGCTTGGCAGGCATGACCAGGGTCGCCAGCGTGTAGGGCTCGTCACTGTCACTCTCGGCGTGACTGCCCTCGCCACGCATTCCCTCGATCAACTCACCGACCGTATGCACGTAGGTCGGCTTGGGATGTCCTTTGCAGCGCAGCAGATCATCGATCACGAGTCGATGCAGCAGGCTTACTCCCAGTCCTCGCCAATCGTCGCTTTGATCCTTCGCGAGCACCTTCATCTTCCGCTGCGCTGCCTCGGTGGCTCGGGCGAGCACCCAGGATGTCGTCCCCGGTCGCATACAGTCCGATCAGTCCCTGTTCGTCGGCGGATTCCATTTCGGACCAGGCTTCGTCGGCCGCGGCCAGTCCTCCGCCGAGGACTCTGCATTCGAACGCGTCGCCGAGCAGCTCGATGATTTGAGCGGAGGTGAACCGAGGGGTGCCGCGCAGCAGACGGTGCGTCGGCAGCACGATCATCCCCGGATCGCTCATCCCCACCAGCATCGTCATCACGAAGTTGGCGGGATGGTCTTCCGCAAGCGTGCCCTGCTGCTCCATCAACTGGGCTTTGTAGTTGCAAGCGGTCTCGTAGCGATGATGACCGTCCGCGACGAACATCGGCTGGTCCTGGCCATCAGCTCGCTGACTTTGGCAATCGACCGACTCATCGGTGACCGCCCACATGATGTGCCGAACGCCTAAGTGATCCGTCGCCTTGACCGGCGTCGATTCCCTCGCATGCCTGGTCGAGCAGGGTGATGACCTCGTTGTCGGGATCGGGGTACAGACCAAAGATCTGGCTGTTGTTCTGCCTCGTCGCGGTCGTCAGTTTCAGGCGATCGACCTTCGCCTTGGGGTGGGTCTCTTCGTGAGGATAGATGTTGCCTTCGCCAAAGGGCTGCAAGCGAACTCGGCCCATGAATCCGCGGCGACTGATGGTTTTGCCGTCGTGCTCGAACTCCTGGTGATAGACGTAATAGGCGGGACGCTGCTCGCGCTTGAGCACCCCTTCGCTCTTCCACTGCTCGACGAACTTGGCGGCCCGCGCGTACCGCTCGTCTCCCGTCATCGCCGGGCTCAGTGCGATTGAGAATGATGCGAATCACGTTCGCCGGATGTCGCTTGTAAAGTTGGTCCTGCAGCTCCGGATCGATCACGTCGTAGGGAGGCGCGATCACATCCGAGAGCGAACCGACGTGGTCAAGGTCGTAACGAAGCGCGGCAAAGGGAGCAGTTTGTGGCATGTTTGCGAGTTGCCAGATTTTGTGGAAAATTTCGAATCAAGGCGAAGATATTACGGGAATGTGCCGACGGCGCGGAGTGGTAGGCAATCGCCTCCCCTGGTGCGAGATCGCTTCACGATCTGAGTTCCCGGTGAAGTTTCACATCTCGCGATACCTGCGATACAGAATGAAAATGCAGACAAATCCGAGCCCGAAAATCTCGGCTCGGATCATGTGGCGACTCCCGAAGCTGGCCAAGCGGAGCCTGGCTGGCACCGTATGCCGGTGCCGTAGTGCCAGTTGGGAGTGCCAGTTGGGAGTGCCAGTTGGGAGTGCCAGGCTCCTAATACCGATAGTGATCCGGCTTGTAGGGACCTTCGACCGGCACGCCGATGTAGTCGGCCTGCTCCTGCGTCAAGACTTGGTCAGCTTGACGCCCAACTTGTCCAGGTGCAGTCGGGCGACTTCTTCGTCCAGCTTCTTGGGCAGCATGTACACCTTGGTCTCGTAGATATTGGTGTCGCGGTTCTTCCACAGCTCCAGCTGGGCCAGCACCTGGTTGGTGAACGAGGTGCTCATCACGAAGCTGGGATGGCCGGTCGCACAACCGAGATTCACCAGCCGACCCTTGGCCAGGATGATCACGCTGCGGCCGGTGTCCTTGAACGTGTAGCGATCGACGGCACCGATTTCGGCGGCTTGATCTCGTCCTTGGTCGCCGGCCGCGGCGACCTCCGCTTCGAGCCAGGCGACGTCGATCTCGGTGTCGAAGTGACCGATGTTGCACAGGATCGCGTCGTTGGGCATTTGCTTCATGTGCTCGCCAAGGATGATGTCCTTGTTGCCGGTCGTGGTGACGAACAGACGACCTTCCTTGCAGGCCTCTTCCATCGTGGTGACTTCGAAGCCTTCCATCGCCGCCTGCAGCGCGTTGATCGGATCGATTTCGGTGACGATCACGCGGCAGCCGTAGCTCTTCAGGCTGTGGGCACAGCCCTTGCCGACGTCGCCGTAGCCGCAGACCACGGCCACTTTGCCGGCCAGCATCACGTCGGTGGCACGCTTGACGCCATCGGCCAGCGATTCGCGGCAGCCGTACAGGTTGTCGAACTTGCTCTTGGTCGCGCAGTCGTTGACGTTGATCGCGGGCACTTGCAGCCGGCCCGACTTGTTCAGCACTCCAGGCGATGGATGCCGGCGGTCGTCTCTTCGCTGATGCCGTGAATGTCGGCCAGCAGTTCCGGGAACCGGTCGTGGACCATGGCGGTCAGGTCGCCGCCGTCGTCCAGGATCATGTTCAGCGGCTTGCCCGACGGGAAGTGCAGCGTTTGCTCGATGCACCAGTCGAACTCTTCTTCGGTCATCGCCCTTCCAGGCAAACACCGGAATGCCGGCCGCGGCGATCGCGGCGGCGGCGTGATCCTGGGTGCTGAAGATGTTGCAGCTGCTCCAGGTCACTTCGGCACCCAGTTCGACGAGCGTCTCGATCAGCACGGCGGTCTGAATGGTCATGTGCAGACAGCCGGCAATGCGGGCACCGGTCAGCGGCTTTGACTTGCCGTACTTCTCGCGCAGCGCCATCAGGCCCGGCATTTCGTTTTCGGCCAGCTCGATTTCTTTGCGGCCGAATTCAGCCAGCTTGATGTCCTTGACCTTGTAGGGAAGTCGGTCAGTTTGGACTTGCGACACGTGTTACTCTCTCTTTGCTATAGGGGTAAACGAGAATCGAGCACATCAGAGGGGTTGAGGACCGAACACGGGGACTCCCGCTGGTCCGCAATCCCCCGAACGCACCTCGGGGGACCTGGGAAGGCACACGCGGCTGTGTAACCGCAAAGCGACCCAGGCAGAGCACTTATGATAAATAGATTCCTGAATTTTCTAAGGGGGCAATCAGGGTGTCGCCGTGGAAAGGTGGCTGAGAGCAATGAAGCCGATCGCGTCGCCTTGATTTGCCACCTGCCGGCACTGTGAGACCGTGATGCGTGACCCCGTTGTTCGACAACGCCTTGGATCGGGCGACCTGCCAGCGACGCTACTGCGAATCATTCTCAGTAAGGCTATTGCGTCGCCGCCGCGAGCAATCAAGAATGGGGATCAAGTTTGATGGACCCCCTACGACAGCCGACCCCAACAAGTCGAACCTAACCAGTGGATCGGCTCCCACGCGGATAACCACATGGCCGAGCCAACATCCTCACCGCACCAGCTGGCTCGGCAGCTGAAAAAGGGGACCCGAATCCGGCCATGTCCTTGCCGAAGATTGTCCGTTTCGCCGATCTCGCCCGCTGTGGCGAGGAGCTTTGGATCGAGCATTCGGGGCGATTCTATCGGCTTCGTCAAACGCGCCGGGAAAACTGATACTGACCAAGTAACCAGGCCGCGACGATGCCTGTCGACTTGGATCGCCTTGAGTCGGCTCACCCTAACCGCATCCCTGACAATCGACAGGCGCCGACAAAGGCTTCAATCAGATCGCGATTCTTTTCGCCCCGAGGCTGCTCGACGCCGCTGGCGGTATCGACGCTTTTGCCCCCGAGTGGGTGATCGCTTCCCCGATATTCTGCGGATTCAGGCCGCCCGCCAACGTGAATGCCGTTCTTGGATTCGCCATCGACCATTGATGAATCGAACTCCAGTCCAGTGTCTTGCCGCTTCCCCCGTGAGCCGCGCCGGCATCGGCATCGAGCAGCGGATGGCAGCCGACGTCGATCCATGGTCTGGCCGCTGCTTCGATTCTCGCCGGCTCAAGCGGGCCAGTGGGCAGTTTGATGGCGCGGATCACCCTGAATCGCTTTGTTTGGCACAGCGCCCTCGCGGTGGACAGCGGCTCATCCCCGTGAAGCTGAATCACGTCGATTTCGAGCGGATCGGTGACACGGGTGATCGACTGGATCGACTCGTTGACGAAGACGCCCACCCGCAGCAATCCCCGCTGGGACGCCACCCGGGAAAGCTCGGCCGCTCGAGGTGTGCTCGGATCGACGAAGCGAACACTGCTGGGAAAAAAGTTGAGCCCGATCGCATCGGCTCCGCTGTCAGCCACCGCATGGATGTCTTCCACCCGACGCACTCCGCAGATCTTGATGTGAAACATGATGGGGAGAACCGATACAAATGGGCCGTTCGATACAAATGGACTCGTTCAACTAACCGGACCGGTCGATACAAATGGACTGGTCGGACGCCGTTCCATTTTTCGATAACCGACCAACATCGGCCATTGCCATCGGAAAAGCCCGTCAGGAGTAACGCATGATCGCGAGGAACCGTCATCTGCCGGTTCACGACTTCCTGTTGGTCGCGTTCTCTGTTGCGGTGATCGTGCTATCAAAATGGCCTGAGGCGCAACCGCGTCAATGGGTTCAGTTGCGCCGCGCGATGGAACGCTTCGGCAGTATTCACTGGCGGAGCATGATCCGTCGCTCGCGAAACTTCGACTGGCCATGGAAAAATGGGCGAAGGCGGGTCAGGAAACTCGTCTGGCTGTCGCCCAGTGGAGGGCGGAACTGGCTGATTTTTATGCGGAACGTACGGAGTCGGCTCCCATTCCGTCGTCCAACCCGATTCGGACGGTTTCTCACCGCAATCCAGCTGGTCAGCCCGATCAAGATTCCCAGGCGGAGGATGCCAAACAGCGAACGGGTCCGGCAGTCCCAGCACGAATACTGGGTCAGGATTGGCCAACAGGCTC
>CAVONH010000015.1:0-75415 GCA_963697245.1 uncultured Gammaproteobacteria bacterium
TCATCGTCGACGACGACCCGGCGATCCGGTTTGCAATGCAGGCCCTGATGGACTCCGTCAATCTCAAGCACGAGATTTTCGGCTCGGGCGATGAATTCCTGCAACAGTTCACGGACGAGCGCCCGGGCTGCCTGGTGCTGGACATCCGCATGCCGGGACTCGGCGGTCTCGAGCTGCAGGAAGAACTGCTGCAGCGGGGCAACAGCCTGCCGGTGATTTTCATTACCGGGCACGGCGACGTGCCGATGGCCGTCGAGGCGATGCAGAAAGGTGCGGTGGATTTCATCCAGAAACCGTTCCGCGACCAGGACCTGCTGGACCGGATACGCGAAGCTCTGAAGACGGATCGCGAACGCCGCCAGGAGCAGCAGCATCATGCCGAAGTCGAAGAGCGTATTGCGCGGCTGACCAACCGCGAACGCGAGGTTTTCGACCTCGTCGTCACGGGCAAGCCCAACAAGGTAATCGCGTATGAACTCGGGGTCAGTCAGCGCACGGTCGAGATTCACCGCGCACGCGTGATGGAGAAGATGCAGGCGAGATCGCTAGCCGATCTCGTCAAGATGCACATGCATCAGGAGTAGCGCGCGCTGCGTTCCTCCTCCAGCCGCGCGCAGTCGATGCACAGTTTTGCATAGGGGTGCGCGGTGATCCTCCCGGGATCGATCTCGGTGCCACATTCAACGCAGACGCCGTATTCGCCGGCCTCCATGCGTTGCAGCGCAGCAGAAATATTCCGGATTTCCGCGCGCGCCTCGTTGCCGAGGGCATCGACGACTTCGCTGTCCTCAAGTTCCTTGGCGCGTTCCTTCGAATCCGGATGGTATCCGCGCCGCAAATTCTCGGTGATGCGCTCGAGGCGAACCGTCAATTCCGCCTTCTTTCTCTCGAGTTCTTTTCTGAGCGCGTCGTATGACTCGGCCTGCATCGGCAAAACCCTCCCTCGGGCGCTGCTGTCAGGGCCCATGTGCTCTGCCATAAATCTACGGACATTGGCGAGTGAGCCGTATCAGTAAATCCACCTATCAGTTCATAAGTAGTATCCGAGATACGCTAGGGATGTCGCCTTATGGAAGGAAAAAAGTAGGGGACTTACGCTTTCTGCGACGAATAATTCTATCCTGTCCTGGCAACAACAGGGTGCAACAATGCACGAGCTAACGAAGATCCTGTCCGTTATCGATCCGACCGTGAAAGAGCAACCGGCGATGCATCGCGCGGCATGGCTGGCCAGGAAGACCGGCGCCGAACTCGAACTGCTCGTCTGCTATTACAACGAATACCTGAGTGGCGACCGCCTGTTCGACTCTCCCTCGCTGGAGAAAGCGCGTAACGAAGTCATCGGCAGTCACTCAAGGCACCTCGAGGAACTGGCGGAGCCGCTGCGCAAGGACGGCGTCGTCGTGACGACGTCCGCGGTCTGGGATCACCCGCTGTACGAGGGCATCGTTCGCCATGTTGTGTCGTCGGGTGCAGACCTCGTCGTAAAAGACACGCATCATCATTCGGCGGTCGCGCGAGCGTTGCTGACGAACACCGACTGGAATCTCATCCGTACCTGCCCGGCGCCGCTGTGGCTGGTCAAGCCGACCGACCTGCCGGAGAGTCCCGTCTTCATCGCGGCCATCGACCCGATGAACGAGCACGACAAGCCGGCCGCCCTGGATGACGAAATTCTGCAAACCAGCAAGTTCATCGCCGACAAGGTCGGCGGGCAAGTACACGCGTTTCACTCCTACGACCCGCGAATCGCCGTGGCGACGGCAACGGCCAATGCCTACATCCCGGTGTCGCTGCCGTTCGACGAGATCGAGCAGCAGATGCACGAAGACCACCAGAAGCGCTTCCACGAAATCACATCGTTCCACGGTATCGACGACGACAAGTCGCATCTCGTCGCCGGCCTGACCCACGAAGAATTGCCGCTTGTGGCGGAGCAACTCGAGGCAGCCGCCGTCGTCATGGGGGCGGTCTCGCGAAATCGATGGAAACGCCTGTTCATCGGCGCGACGGCGGAACGCACGCTGGAATACCTGCCCTGCGACCTGTTGATCATCAAGCCGGACTGGTTCCGGACGCCGGTCGAGCAGGTCTCGCCCGAGGCGGCCTGATCGCCGCATCGCCTTGAAGGTGCGGTTCTCGAACCGCGAACCGATCGCGCGCCCAGGCGCGCTCCTACACGATACGACCAGCCCCCTGTAGGAGCGGTTCTCGAACCGCGAACCGATCGCGCGCCCAGGCGCGCTCCTACACGATACGACCAGCCCCCTGTAGGAGCGGTTCTCGAACCGCGAACCGATCGCGCGCCCAGGCGCGCTCCTACACGATACGACCAGCCCCCTGCAGGAGTGGTTCTCGAACCGCAACCCAGGCAAAAAAAAGCCCGCTATGCAGCGCATAGCGGGCATGGAGAGAAAATCGGGCATTCGCGCCGTAGTTCCTGACAACTCTTGCAGGCGTAAATAACCTCGGTGCTAAGATGCCAGACCGTGGCGGGAAGACTATACGTAACTTCCCCTACTGCGGCGCGAAGCCGCGTTATTTCATCGTCACTTCGCGGAACAGGTATTCACCCGTGATCGTGCGGATATCCGGATAGGTCTGGACGATCTTGTCCGACTTCTCCTGGTTCTCCTTGCCCCAGGCCTTCATGAAGGCTTCGTATTCGGCCTTGTCCGGCTGCATGTCCGCCGAGCTTTCGAAGCGAACAACCAGCAGGACGTTGAAGTCGCCACCGTTCGGCAACTGGCTCACGTAAATTCCATAGTCCTTGATCTGGCCGAGTTCTTTCGCGACCTCGTTGGCCGGGACCCACGTGTTCTTCAGGCCTTCCAGGTACTTGTCGATCATGTTCGAATCGACCTTGATCGTCGTGACGTTGGACACACCCGGGCTGACTTCGTAGTCGGTCCATGGCTCCAGGTCCGCCGATGCGACGGTCGCGAGACCGGCGAGTGCGAGACCGGCCAGCAGTTGGCTGAATTTCATTAATTATTCTCCCTATATTGATTGCGAGCACAAGTAACGCGATGGCCGACTGCGGCCGATCGCAGGCCGGAACAGTACGCGTTTCTGCACGGGATTAGAAGGCCGCAGGAATGTTGCGGCGCATCAACCCGTCGCTGCCGGCGTCAATGCGCCCTTGAAGACGGTGATGGCGTGACCGCCGAGGAAGACGCGGTCATCGCACACACGAACGCGGACGACACCAGCTCGCAGCGACGCCTGGAAACCCGTCATCTGCGACTTGCCCAGCCGCTCGCCCCAGTAAGGACCCAGGCAGCAATGGGCCGAGCCGGTCACCGGGTCTTCGTTGACGCCGACGGCCGGCGCGAAGAATCGTGACACGAAATCGTAACGGCGATCATCGGTGCGGCTGGTCACGATCACGCCCCTGCAGTCCAGTTCCGCCAGCCGCCGGAAATCGGGCTGCACAGCCCTGAGGGCGCTGTCGGACTCGACTTCGACCAGCAGGTCGAACGCGGATCGGCGAACGTCCCGGGGCGCAACGCCGAGCGCCGCACGAAGCTCATCGGCCTGCGCGGCGCCCAGGTTCGCCGCAACGGGTTTTGTCGCCGGAAAATCGAGTTCTATCAGGTCACCCTGGCGCGCAGCGCTCAGCAGCCCGCTTTGCGTTTGAAAGCGGATCGCATCGTCGTCGTGCACCAGCCCTTCCGTCCAGAGCACATGTGCTGCTGCCAGCGTTGCATGACCGCAAAGCTCGACCTCGACGGTCGGCGTGAACCAGCGCAGCTCGAACCCGTCGCTAACGGGCCGCACGAACGCCGTCTCCGACAGGTTCATCTCTGCCGCAACGGCCTGCATCCACCGCGCGTCGCGCTCGTCCTCGAGCAGGCACACGGCCGCGGGATTACCGGTATACGGCTGCTCCGCGAATGCATCGACCTGCAGGCAGGCAAGCGGCACGGCAGCGCGCTCAGTCTTGCGGCACGGTGCCGGTCTTGGTGGCGACGTGTGCCGCAGCCAGCAGACGGCTCGTGTTCACCGGCTTGCTCATCAATGTGCAATTGTCCACGGGCCGCGCTTCCTTCACGACCTTGGATGTATCGCCGCTGACGATGAACGCCGGTATGTTCACGCCGTAGAATTCGCGGATACCCTTTACCGCTTCGACACCCGTGGATCCGTCGAGCAGGTGAAAATCGGAGATGAGCAGCGCGGGCACGGTATCCAGGTGCTCGATAATCGCATTGGCCTCCGGAGCGGACTTGGCGGTCGCCACGCGATAGCCCTCGGATTCGAGCAACATGCCCCACGCGTTTGCCACGTTGACGTCATCCTCGATCAGGATGACTGTGCCGACACCGGCGGACTCTTCCGTGGCCGCGCTCAGGTGTTCTTCACCGTCGGATCGCTTTGCCGCGGCGACGATCGGAACCGAGACGTAGAACATCGAACCCTTGCCGGGCTCGGACTCGACGCCGATGTCGTGCTCCAGCAGGTCGGCGAGACGCCGCACGATGGCGAGCCCCAGGCCGAATCCTTCCGTGCTGGAGCCGGGTGTCTTGGTCTGATGGAATTCCTTGAAGATTTCCTCGAGCTGGTCTTCCTCGATGCCGATACCGGTATCGACCACCTCCAGCCGGCAGTTATCGCCACTACAATCGCAGACCATCTGCACGCTGCCGCTGTCGGTGTAACGAATCGCGTTCGATACCAGGTTCTGGATGATCTCGCTGAGCAGGTTCGGGTCGCTTCGCACGGTAATCGCGCAGGGCTCGGACGCAAACTCGAGCCCCTTGTGGCTCGCCTGGCGCCCGAACTCCGCCGACAGGCGGTCGATGAGCCGCTGCATCGGGAACTCCTCGAATTCCGGTGTGACCACACCCGCGTCCAGCCGGCTGATATCCAGCAGCGAGTTCAGCAGGTTGGTCATCGCGGTGAGGGAGTGCTCCTGGTGGTCGATCATTTCGCGGGCGCGTTCGTCCTTCACGGTACGCCGCAACGCGCCATTAAGCAGGCTGAGCGCCTGTACCGGCTGGCGCAGGTCGTGGCTCGCGGCCGCAAGGAACGCGGTGTTCGCCTTTTGAGCCCGTTCCGCGGCCTGGCGCGCTGCGATGATTTCCTGCTCCATGCGGCGGCGCTGGGTCACGTCCCGGATAACGCTGGAGACAAACATGCCGCTCGACGTCTTTACCGGGCTCAGGCTGATCTCGACGGGAAACTCGCTGCCGTCCTTGCGGCGGCCGAGCAATTCGAGACCCGCCCCCATGGGCCGCAGCTCCGGTTTGTCGACATAGCGGTCTCGATGATGATGGTGCTTGTCCCTGATGTTTTCGGGCAGCAACATCTCGACTTCGTGCCCCAGAAGCTCGGCACGCTGGTAGCCGAACATGTCTTCCGCCTGCCGATTGACAATTGCAATACGGCCGTTCTCGTCGACGATGATCATCGCGTCCGGCGCGGTCTCCAGCATCATGCGAAAATAGGCTTCCGACTCGTCTCCCGTGCTCAGCTCGCGTATCGTGCCGGCCACGAGCAGGCCGTCGCTACTGTCAATCGGGGTCAGCGCGATTTCCGCGCGGAAGCGGCTGCCGTCCTTGCGCAGACCATAGAGATCAAGCCCGGAAAGCAACGGCCGTGCGCGCGGCGACGCCTTGTAGCGCTGCCGGTACTCCTCGTGGCTCGCACGCAAATCTTCCGGGATCAGCGTTTCCACCGGCTTGCCCACCAGTTCCTCCGCCGCATACCCGAACAGCGTTTCCGCGCCGCGGTTCAGGAACACGATCCGGCCGTCGCCGTCCGTTACGACGGCGGCGTCGGCGGCAGCGTGCAACAGCTCGTTGACGACCTCGGCGGGCAGCCTGGTGGCAGACATAGGGGGGCACATGGAAGTGGCTAAGGCCTCGATTATAAAGGGCGTTCCCGGAGAAAGCAGCCTGCAATCAGGCCCTGCACCGGCCACCGAATGCCATACGTAAAGTTACGTATTCGACCCCTCGGGAGCCACTGTTAGCGTGCCTGCTGACTACGGGGCTATACTTGGCACTCCGGGTGCCAAAACAATCGATGACGATCGGGAGAATTCCGCCCTCCCACGCCAATACCGAGCCCCCGGTCCAGTGCTCTTACAATCAGCTTAAGGGGTCGTCCTTTGGACACGAAAGCTCAATACAACGACACGGTTGTACGACAGTTCGCGATCATGACGGTCGTCTGGGGCGTCGTCGGCATGCTCGCCGGCGTATTCATCGCCGCGCAGCTCATCTGGCCGCAACTCAATTTCGACCTGCCGTTCCTGACCTATAGCCGGCTGCGGCCACTGCATACCAACGCAGTCATCTTTGCCTTCGGCGGATCCGCGCTGTTTGCCACCGCCTACTATGTCGTGCAACGCACCTCTCACGTACGTCTTGCCTTCGACAAGCTGGCCGCGTTCACGTTCTGGGGCTGGCAGGCCGTCATCGTGCTCGCCGCTGTCACCCTGCCGCTCGGCATTACGCAATCGAAGGAATACGCCGAGCTCGAGTGGCCGATCGACCTGCTGATCGCCGTGGTGTGGGTAGCGTTTGCGATCGTGTTCTTCATGACGATCGCGCGCCGCCGCGTCAAGCACATCTACGTGGCCAACTGGTTTTACGGAGCGTTCATCATCACGGTCGCGATCCTGCACATCTTCAACAACCTCGCCGTGCCGGTAACGCTGACCAAGTCCTACCAGATCTACACGGGCACCGTCGATGCGATGATGCAGTGGTGGTATGGCCACAACGCGGTGGGATTCTTCCTGACCGCCGGCTTCCTGGGCATGATGTACTACTTCGTGCCGAAGCAGGCCGAGCGTCCGATCTACTCCTACCGCCTGTCGGTCGTTCACTTCTGGTCGCTGATTGCCGTGTACATGTGGGCCGGCCCGCATCACCTGCACTACACGTCGCTGCCCGACTGGGCGCAGACGCTCGGCATGGTGTTCTCGATCATCCTGCTGGCACCGTCCTGGGGCGGCATGATCAACGGCATCATGACGCTGTCGGGTGCCTGGCATAAGCTTCGCAGCGACCCGGTGCTCAAGTTCATGATCGTCGCACTGTCGTTCTACGGCATGTCGACGTTCGAAGGCCCGATGATGTCGATCAAGACGGTGAATGCGTTGTCGCATTACACCAACTGGACAATCGGCCACGTGCATTCCGGCGCGCTCGGGTGGGTCGCGATGATGACCATGGGGTCCCTGTACTGCCTCATTCCGCGGCTCTACAACCGCAAGGGCATGTACAGCACCAAGCTCATCGACGTCCATTTCTGGACCTCGACCATCGGCGTGATCCTCTACATCGTGCCGATGTGGGTGGCAGGCGTCACCGAGGGACTGATGTGGCGCGCGGTAAACGACGACGGCACATTGACCTACTCGTTCGTCGAATCCGTGCAGGCGGTGGATCCGTACCTCGTCTTCAGGCTGCTGGGCGGTCTCGTGTTCTTCACGGGCATGCTGATCATGGCCTTTAACGTATGGAAGACCGTCACTGAGCAGAAGCCGGCTCCGGTAGCCGTGCTCGACCCGGCGTAAAGGAGAGACCGCTCATGCGTCATGAGGTAATCGAAAAAAGCGTAAATCTGATGATGGTGCTCATCGTGCTGGCGGTGAGTATCGGTGGTCTTATCGAACTGTTGCCACTCATGGTCTCGGACGAAACGACGGAACCCGCCGAGAACATCGAGCCCTATTCGCCGCTGCGGCTTGCCGGCCGCGACGTGTACGTCCGCGAAGGCTGCTACGGCTGCCACTCGCAGATGGTGCGGCCGTTCCGCAGCGAGACCGAGCGTTACGGGCCGTATTCGACGGCGGGCGAATCCGTGTACGACCGTCCGTTCCAGTTCGGATCGCGGCGCACGGGTCCCGACCTGGCCCGCGTCGGCGGGCGCTACAGCGACGCCTGGCACCGCCTGCACCTCGAGGATCCGCGCGCGCTGGTGCCGGAGTCCAACATGCCCGGATACCCGTGGCTCAATGAACAGATGGTTGATCCCGACCTGGTGGCGGCGAAGCTGCGCACGCTGAAGCTGCTCGGCGACCCGTACACGGACGCACAGATCGAGGGCGCGGCGGCCGCGGTCGACGGCAAGACCGAGATGGACGCGCTGGTTGCCTACCTGCAGGGGCTCGGCATCAATCGCAGCAGCCGGCGATAACCTGCACGATGGATATCAACGATCTTCGCGGCATTATCACGGCGGTCACGATGCTGGCTTTCGTCGCCTTCACCGTGTTTGCGTGGCGCCGCTACCGCCATGCGGACTTCGAAGAAAGTGCCCGCCGGCCGCTCGAAGACGATCAATACATTACTGAAGAAATTGCGAATCACACGCGGGAGAACACGTGATGCCTGCATTCTGGCACTGGTTTGTTGCCGTTGGCACAGTCCTTTTCATCATTTGGTGCGTCTGGCTGATCAGCTGGTCGTCCAGGCAGGGGCCGCAGGGCAAGAGTGACGAGGAACTCACCGGCCACAAGTGGGACGGCGACCTCGAGGAATGGAACAACCCTGCACCGAAGTGGTGGCTGTACCTGTATTTCATCACGGTGGCCTGGGCCATCGGTTACCTCGTGGCATTTCCCGGTCTCGGGAATTTCGAGGGCATGCTGGGCTGGACCCAGGAGAAGCAGTACGAGGCCGAGCAGCAGGCGGCCGCGGCACGCTTCGAGCCGATTTATTCCGGCTATGCGGAAATGGAATTCGCGGCACTCACCCAGAACGCCGATGCGATGCGGCTCGGCGCGAGCCTGTACGCAAGCTACTGCACGACCTGCCACGGCTCGGACGCGCGCGGTGCGCCGGGCTACCCGAATCTCACGGACGACGTCTGGATCTGGGGCAACAGCGAGCAGCAGCTCACGATGACGCTGAAACAGGGCCGCAACGCGATCATGCCGGCACTCGGTGCAGCCCTCGGAGGCGACGATGCCATCGACAACATGGTCACGTACGTGCGGAGCCTGAGCGGCCTGACCGAGGCCGACGCGGATGCGGCGGCTATGCAGCCGAAATTCGCTGCACTCTGCAGCGCCTGTCACGGCATGGACGGCAAGGGCAACCAGATGCTCGGGGCGGCGAACCTCACCGACGACAACTGGCTGTACGGCAGCTCGCCGGAGGACATCCGCTACACGCTCGTGAACGGCCGTAACGGCGTCATGCCGGCGCACGGTGAGTTGCTCGGCGAAAACCGCACCAAGATTCTCGCGGCATACGTGCGCAGCATCGGCGGCGGGGAGTAAACCACACCGATAGCAGGCAGCAATGTGATCCAGGAAGAGTATCGCGGCACCCGGCAGTGGAGCCGGAACAGTCAGGCTATTGCCATCGTCGTATGGATATCATTCCTGAGCGCCGCAATCGGCACGATGCTGTTTTTTGCGCTGTTCGACCCTGTCGATCTGAGCGGAATATTTGACGACGACCTCGACATCGGACGCGAGGCCGGCTATGCCGCCGGCTTTTTCTTCTTCTGGCTGCTGTCGGGGATGGCGAGCGCCGTCACGGCCTGGCTGATTCGCACGGCACCGAAACGAGCCAAGAAACGCCAAGGATGAAGGCAAACCCAGAGACCAACCCGACGCAGGGCGCGTCGATGTACGCCAGCGCGGAGAAAATCTATCCGCGCGAGATGAAGGGGCGCTTCGACAATCTCTCGAAGCTTGCGACCGTAACGCTGCTCGGCCTGTTCTACGTCGTACCGTGGCTCACCTGGGACGAACGGCAGGCGGTACTGTTCGACCTTCCCGCACGCAAGTTCTACCTGCTGGGTCTCACGCTGTGGCCGCAGGATTTCCCCTACCTGGCGATGCTGCTCATCATTGCGGCGCTGTCGCTGTTCTTCTTCACGGCCTTGCTCGGGCGCGTCTGGTGCGGCTTTGCGTGTCCGCAGACCGTCTGGACCGAAGCGTTCATCTGGATGGAGCAGTGGACGGAGGGAACGCGGTCGCAGCGCATGAAGCTCGACAAGGCACCGTGGAGCTGGAACAAGCTGCGCCGCAAAGGCAGCAAGCAGTTCCTGTGGGTGACTTTTTCCCTGTGGACCGGGTTTACGTTCGTCGGCTACTTCGTGCCGGTCCGGGAGCTGGGGCCCGAGCTGCTGAGCTTCTCCGCCGGCGGCTGGGCGACGTTCTGGACGCTGTTCTACGGCTTCGCCACCTACGGCAATGCCGGCTACATGCGCGAACAGGTCTGCAAGTACATGTGTCCTTACGCGCGCTTCCAGAGCGCGATGTTCGACAAGGACACGCTGATCATCTCCTACGACGAGAAGCGCGGCGAGCCGCGCGGCAGCCGCAAGCGCACCGCGGATCCGGGGGCGCTGGGGCTCGGTCACTGCATCGACTGCACCCTGTGCGTGCAGGTCTGCCCGACCGGCATCGACATCCGCGAAGGCCTGCAGTACGAGTGCATCGCCTGCGCCGCCTGTATCGATGCCTGCGACTCCGTCATGGACAAGATGAACTATCCGCGCGGGCTGGTGCGTTACTCGACCGAACACGCCATGCAGGAGGGTCAGACCCGGGTACTGCGGCCGCGCGTCCTCGTCTACGCCGTGCTGCTGCTGGTGCTGGTCGGCGGGCTGGTCACGTCGATGGCGATGCGCACGCCGCTCATTCTCGACGTCATTCGCGATCGCAACTTCCTCTACCGGGAACTGCCCGACGGCGAAATCGAGAATATCTATACGTTGAAGATCGTTAACCAGCAAAACGAACCGCGGACGTTCCAGCTCGCCGTCGACGGCGTGGCCGGCATCGAACTCGACGGCGTCGCCGGGACAGTCCTCGTCGGCGGCGGCGAGGTACTCTCGCTCCCCGTAAGGGCCCGCGCGCCCGCAGACAGCGCCTATGGCATCATGGAGATATCGTTTAACGTGACCGACGTAGACGATCCGTCGGTCACGATGACCGAGGACAGCCGCTTCCTGGGCCCGACGCCTTAAACGCCAAACTCATGACCGAACTCGATACGAAGCCCTGGTACCGGCAATTCTGGCCGTGGTTCATCATCGCCCTGCCTGCATCGGCGGTTGTCGCGAGCCTGTACACGGTATCGCTGGCCGTACGCACGACGGATTCGCTGGTCGTGACGTCCAAGGACGGCGTGGACGTCGTCACCGGCCGGCACCTGGCCGCGGAGCGCTTTGCCGCCGCTCGCGGCATAAGCGCAACGCTGTCGATCGATGCGGAAAGCGGCGCAATCGAAGCGAAGCTGACCGCGGACGAAGCGGTCGAGTGGCCGAAAACCTTGCAGCTGTTGTTTTCACATCCTGCGTTCGCGGACCGCGACCGGCGGGTCACGTTGACGGCCGCGATGCCGGACAGCGACGGCACGCCCGTCTGGTCGGGCCACTTCGTCGACCTGCCGGGCGGGCGCTGGTACGTGGTGCTGGCCGACGGCGACACCTGGCGCCTCAGCAGCAGCTGGTCGGGCGCCGCGGTGCTGCAACTCGAACCCGCCGGCGCAACGGACGATGGCCAGGGCTGAAACGTGTTTTCACTGCGCGCTGCCCGTCCCGGCGAATTGTGACCTCCGGGTAGATATCGGCGGCGAACAGCGCCCTGTCTGCTGCCCGGGCTGCAAGGCGGTCGCCACGCTGATACGCGACGCAGGCCTCGAACGCTACTACGACTCGCGCGACCGGCCGGAGCCGGGCGCGGTACGGCCGGCCGAGGACGCGGGCGAGTGGCAGGTATTCGACCGCGAGGACATGCTGGCCGCGTTCGCCACCCGCGATGGCGACGCCGCCGAGGCCACGATCTATGTCGGTGGCATGTACTGCGCGGCCTGCAGCTGGCTGATCGACGCTTCGCTGGCCGGGCTCCCGGGCATCAGGAACGCCGACATCAACCCGGTCACGCACCGCCTGCTCGTCTCCTGGAACACGTCGTCGATCGGTCTCGGCCGCATCCTGGCGACGCTTGCCGACCTCGGCTACAAGCCGCAGCCGCTCGCTCCCGACTCGACGGAGCGGCCGGAGCGCGCGGAACAGCGCACCGCCCTGAAGCGCCTGCTGGTCGCATCGCTCGGCATGATGCAGGCGATGATGTTCGCGGTCGCGCTTTACTCGGGCGAATTCCAGGGCATCGACGCCGACATGGAGCACTTCCTGCGCCTCGTTTCCTTCCTGGTAACGACGCCCGTCGTGTTCTATTCCGCACGGCCGTTTTTCGCCGGCGCGGTCCGCGGCCTGCGTGCGCGACGACCGGGCATGGACGTCCCTGTGTCGATCGCCATCGGCAGCGCGTACGTCGCATCGGTGTACGCGACCTATACCAACGGCCCGGCCGTCTGGTACGACTCGGTAACGATGTTTGTCTTCTTCCTGACGGTGGCGCGCTACCTCGAGATGCGCGCGCGGCACCGGTCCGTCGACCGCAGCTCCGCGCTGGCGTCATTGCTGCCCAATACCGCAACGCGCCTGGACGGCGACCGGCGCGCGCAGGTGCCGGTGGCGCAACTGGCTGCCGGGGATATCGTGCTGATTCGCCCCGGCGAATCATTCCCGGCCGACGGCTCGATCACGACCGGCCGCACCAGCGTCGACGAATCGATGCTCACGGGCGAGTCCCGGCCGCAGGATAAATCCGCCGGCGACACGGTGGTGGCCGGCAGCGTCAATCTCGACGGCGTCGTGGAGATGCATGTCGAGATGACGGGCACGGACACGACACTGGGCACGATCGGGCGGCTCAGCGAGAGAGCGCGCTACGCGCGACCCGCGTTCGTGCAGCTCGCGGATCGTATTGCGAGCTACATCGTCGTCGCGATCCTGGTCCTTGCCGCGGCAGTGGCAGTCAGCTGGTACCTGATCGACCCCGATCGCGCGTTCGTCGTGACGCTGTCGGTTCTGGTCGTCACCTGCCCGTGTGCACTGGCGCTCGCAACACCGACGGCGTTTGCGGCTGCGGGCAGCCGCCTGTCCGACCTTCATCTCCTGGTGACCAACGGCAACGCGATCGAGGCACTGTCGAGGGCAACCCACATCGTATTCGACAAGACCGGCACGCTGACGCGTGGCATGCCCGAAGTCGTCCAGACGGTTGCGCACGACCCGGGCTTCACCGAGCGGGAGTGCCTCGAGATCGCCGCGGCGCTCGAAGTCGCGTCGACCCACCCCATCGCGCGCGCGTTCGCACACCACGAATCCGGCCTCACGGCCGACGCCGTCGAGATACGCGTCGGTTCGGGCGTCGAGGGCACGATCAATGGCCGCCGCTGGAAACTCGGCAAGGCCGGTTTCGTGCCAGGCACGGCGCCGATGCCGCCGCACGACGCCGCGACGCAGGTGTTCCTGGGCACCGGCGAGCACGTCGTCGCGACCTTCACGATTGCCGACACGATGCGTCAGGATGCAGCTAATACCCTGAAAAATTTGCAAAAAATGGGATACTCGTTGTCGCTCGTGAGTGGCGATAGCGAAGCGCCCGTCGCGCGCACGGCGGCGACCCTGGGGCTACGCGACGCACGCGCCGGCTGCACCCCGGACGACAAGCTGGCACGCATCAATGAACTTCAGCAGCAGGGCGAGATCGTCGTGATGGTCGGCGACGGTATCAACGATGCGCCTGTGCTCGCGGGTGCGGACGTCTCGATTGCACCGTCACATGCCGCATCGCTCGCACAGTCGAGCGCCGATGTGCTGATGCTCGGCGATTCGTTGCAACCCATCGTGACGTTGATGCAGGCCGCGCGGCGCACGATGCGGATCGTGCGGCAAAACCTGGCCTGGGCAATCGTATACAATGTTTCGGCGGTACCGCTCGCCGCGGCCGGATTCGTACCGCCGTGGCTTGCCGCGATCGGCATGAGCACGAGCTCGCTGGTCGTGGTTCTCAATGCCCTGCGCCTGAGCCGTATTCGATGAGCATCCTCTACCTGCTGATTCCTCTCGCCCTGCTGCTGCTCGCCGGTGCGGTATGGGCCTTCTTCTGGGCCGTGGGCAGCGGCCAGTTCGACGACCTCGACACGCCGGCCGTGCGCGTGATCATGGACGACGACGAGCGCCCGCCGGAAGACAGGCAGGAATGACGGATCTCGTTGCAGCACTCGCAACGGCCTTCCTCACCGGGCTCCTCGGCAGCGCACACTGCCTGGGCATGTGCGGCGGCATTTCCGGCCTGTTCGCGCTGCATTCCAGCGTTCGCGGCCTGCGCCGGCAGCTGCCGATGGCGCTGGCCTACAATGCCGGTCGGCTCGCCAGCTACGCGATCCTGGGTTTCGCGGTTGCAGCGCTCGGCAGCCGCGTCGTCGGCCTGACCCCGGCGCTCGGCAAGCCGGTACGCCTGGTCGCCGGTGGCATCATCGTGCTCATCGGCCTGCAGATTGCCTTCAACTTCAGGGCGCTGAATATCCTGGAACGCGCCGGCAGCGTTGTCTGGGCACGAATTTCGCCGTTTGCCGGCCGCCTGTTGCCGGTGAACAGCCTGCCACGAGCCCTGGGGCTCGGGCTGCTGTGGGGACTGCTGCCCTGCGGGCTGGTCTACAGCGTGCTGCTGGTTGCCGCGACGAGCCTGCACAGCGTCGACGGCGCACTGATCATGCTGGCTTTCGGTGCTGGTACGACGCCGGCCATGCTGCTCACCGGGCTCGGCGCGGCGCGCCTCGCCCGCTTGATGCAGGACAGGCGCACGCGGCTGGGCGCTGGTTTACTGATCGTCATGATCGGTATACTCACGCTCTTCATGCCGATTTCGGCACTGATGTCGTCCGGCCCGCACTCGCACCACTGACCCGTCCGCCAGGAGCCCGAGACTTGAATTTCGAAGAACTGCAGGTAAAGGCTCTCGAGTACTGGAACGTTGCCGTCGGCTACCTGAGCCACCCGGAGATAGTCTTCCAGCTGGGTCTCATACCGTTGCTGTTTCTTCCCGCATGGTTCCTTTCCAACCGCGTCGAACCGTTGCTCGAAGAGCAGGCCCGCAAGATCAGGGGCATGCCGGGCACCTTGCGCATTATCGTCGCCTTCCTGCGCCGCATGGAGTGGCTTTTCTTCATTATCCTGCTCGGGCTTGCCGTCGTCGGGACCGAGATCGCAGGGTGGCCCGCGAACAACTACCTGATCAAGAGCGCCCTGCTGCTTGCCGGTGCATGGTTCCTGATCTCGGTCGCCTCCCATGCGATACGCAAACGAATCGTTCGCAGAACGTTCACGCTGATCGTGTGGATCCTGGCCGCCGCATCGATACTCGGCGTCGTCGACGATGTAACGGCAATACTGGACAGGGTCGGATTCAGCATCGGCGGTACCCGCATTACGTTGCTGCTCGTCCTGCAATCGATCGTGTTCATCGGCGGCTTGCTGTGGCTGGCCCTGAAGTCTGGCAACTTCTTCGACAAACGCATTCAGCAGGTCGACGAGTTGACGCCTTCGTTGCGTGTCCTGCTCGGCAAGATCCTGCGCATCGCGCTCGTCGTTCTCGCAGTGACGATTGCGATGCAGAGCCTCGGCATAAACCTGACGGCGCTGACGGTCCTCTCTGGTGCGGTGGGCGTCGGTATCGGTTTCGGCCTCCAGAAGGTCGTGTCCAACTTCATATCGGGCATGATCATCCTGCTGGACGAATCGATAAAACCCGGAGACACGATCACGGTCGGTGAGACTTTTGGCTGGATCCGCGAGCTGCGGGCGAGGTTCGTCTCCGTCGTGACGCGCGATGGCCGCGAATACCTTATCCCGAACGAAGATTTCATCACGACCCAGGTGATCAACTGGTCGTTTTCGGACCGATACGTGCGTCTCGACGTGCCGTTTGGCGTGTCCTATGACTCCGACCCGCACCAGGTGGTCGACATAGCGATCGCGGCCGCCTCGTCAGTCGATCGAGTGGTTGCAGGATTTCGGCCGCCGGTGTGCTGGATGACCGAATTCGGCGATTCGTCGATCAACTTCCTGCTGCGATTCTGGATCGAGGACCCGCAGCAGGGCCTCACCAACATTCGCGGCAAAGTGATGATGGCGCTCTGGGACGCCTTCAAGGAGAACGACATCAAGATCCCGTTCCCGCATCGCGAAGTGATCATGAAGACGCCGGTAACGGTGATGTCGCCCGGGCCGCAGGATCAGGAAAGCGTGTAGACGGGCTTTTCCACTTCCTCTTCAGCCTCTACCAGCTCGACCCTGCATTTCATTTCCGACAGCACCGAAAAGATCGGCCGCGTGCTGATGAAAGACGGCGCAACGAAGATGCTTTCCCGGCTACCGATGAACTCCCGCAGGCGCGCGGCATCGGATTCACTCAGGCTCTCGAATACCGGCTCCAGTTTCGACTCGGCGGCCAGTTTTCGAATCGCCTCCTGCACGCGCGCTGCCCGCTCCCGGCTGACCTGCTCGGCGCGCTGCGGCGTGAAGTCGACCGGAATACCGCCCCGGCGCAAAACTTCGCGGGTAAACGGCAGGCTGGCGACGCGGTACCAGCGATCATCCTGAAGGTAGAGCGTTGCAAGATCCGCGGGCGTCTCGCGCAGCAACCGCAATGCGGTTTCCCACAGCCGCGCGACCGGCGTGGTCTCGGTAACCGCGATGACGACGCGCAGCTTCACCTCAGTCTTCGTCAACTTGCACCGCCTCCCTCGCGAAGCTCTTGCGCGCCGTGGCGTACTCGACGAGCTGGCGCTCGACGAGCGCGTTCACGGAGCCTTCGGGAAAGTTCCCGTCCTCGGCCCGTTCGCCGGCCTCGACGCCGGTAAGGATCGTTATTGCTTCGTCGATATGTCGAACTGCGAATATGCGGAATGCGTCCTGCCTGACGGCATCGACGACATCCTCACGCAGCATCAGGTGCTTTACGTTGTCCTGCGGGATGATGACCCCATGAGACCCGTCGAGGCCGCGCTCGCGACAGACGTCATAGAAACCCTCGATCTTCTCGTTGACGCCGCCAATAGCCTGCACGCGGCCCAGCTGGTTGATCGAACCAGTTACCGCGATGTACTGCCTGATGGGCAGACGGGACAGCGACGACAGCAGCGCTGACAGCTCCGCCACCGACGCGCTGTCGCCCTCGACGCCGCCGTAGGACTGCTCGAAAACGACACTGCCGCGCAGCGACAGCGGCAGGTCCGGCGCGTACCGCGCCGACAGCGCCGAAGACAGGATCATCATGCCCTTGGAATGGACGGCGCCGCCGAGTTCGACTTCGCGCTCGATATCCACGACATCACCGGTGCCGATGCGGGTCGTGGCGGTGATGCGTACCGGATGGCCAAACCGGGACTCACCGAGTTCGGTAACGGACAGGCCGTTCACCTGCCCGACGCATTCGCCGCTGGTATCGATCAGCAGCGTTTCGCGCTTGATCGCATCGACGACCCGCGACTGCATACGCCCCAGCCTGCGGCGCCGCTCGCTGACCGCTTTCCCGACGTCCCCGGCATCGACCTCCGCGCTGTTGCGCTGCCGCGCCCAGTAGTCCGCCTGCTCGATGAGGTCGTCGAGCGAACTCATGTGCATCGACAGGCGCTCGCTGTCTTCCGCATAGCGCGCCCGCTCCTCGATGACCCGCTGCACGGCCGCCGTGTTGAGCGGCAGCAACTTCCGGGCCTCAGCCTGGCGCACCACCAGCCTCGCATACCGCTCGACGTTGGCGTCGCTGCGCTCGAGGTCGTCGTCGAGGTCCGCAGCCACCTTGAAGAGGCTGCTGAACTCGATGTCGTAATGGCTCAGCAGGTAATACAGCCAGCGTTCGCCGATGAGAATGACCGTCACGTCCAGCGGGATCGGCTCGGGCTTCAGCGTCGTCGTGCTAACGAAGCCCCAGGATTCGCCCGGCGTCTCGATGCACACCGTCTTGGCAAACAGCGCCTGCTTGAGCGCCTCCCAGACGAACGGCCGGGTCAGCACACGGCGTGTGTCGAGGACCAGGTAGCCGCCGTTCGCCTGCAGCAGCGCGCCTCCGCGCACCAGTCGGAAATCCGTCATCAGCGTGCCCATTTCCGCACGGTGTTCGATGCGGCCGATGATGTTCGGATAGTTGGGGTTGGCCTCGTAGACGACCGGCGCCCTGTCGGCACCGGCGTTGTCGATCACCAGGTTGACCTCGTACTGGCTGTAGAGATGTTCCGAGTCCTGGCCGAGAAACGGCAGCGACGGGCCCTCCGTTTCCTGGAAGTCCTGCGCGTTCTGGATGATGTTTTCCTGCACGTCGTCGAGATACGTCGCAACGCGCGGCATCAGTTTGTATTTCTCCCTGAGGTCGGCAAGCTGCACGCTGACCGCGTGCTCGGTAACTTCTTCATTCAGTGCCCTGACGCGCTCCCGGTGAGCCTTGCGCAGCTTCGGCATCATCTCGACGCGCGCCTGCAGGTCTTCACTCAGGCGTTCGATTGCAGCCTCGATCTCCTTGCGCTTTTCGTCTGGTAACTTGTTGAATTCCTTGTCGCCAATGACCTTTCCGTCGATGACGGGTGCCAGCACGTAGCCTGTCGGCGTCTGCAGCACGCCGATGCCATCTTCCGCCGCCCGCTCGTTCAGCGACGTCCACTGCTCCTCGACCTGCTTCTTGGTGTCTTCCTCGATGGCACGCAGCTGGTTGCGGTAGTCGTCGCCCTCGAATGCAGCGGGGATCGCAAGCCGCATCTCACCGATCAGGTTTCGCATGTCCTCACGGAACTCGCGCCCCTGGCCGGCCGGGAAGCGCAGCGACTGCGGTCGCTCCGGGTTCGAGAAGTTATTGACGTAACACCAGTCCGGCGGCACACCACGTGTCTTCGCGTGCTCGGCTACCAGGGTATTGACGAGGTCGTGGCGGTTGCTGCCGATCGGCCCGAGTACATAGATATTGTAGCCGTCCCTCTGCATCTCGATACCGAAGCGAATTGCATCGATGGCACGTTGCTGGCCGATGTGGGGTTCGGCCGGCCGGTCCGCGCTGCGCGTCGCGAAGTCGGCAGGCAGCGAGCACAGCTTGCGCAGTGCCTCTGGCGGGACGTGGTATTGCTGGAATGCGTCGGCTGCCATGGTATTTCCCTCGAGAGGGTCCGCGCTGTTCCTCAATGGGAGCACAGGGACGAGCCGCATGGCTATTAGGGACTATCCCGATACGCGTTTATCGCGCGCGGCGCAACGCCGCTCCTATGGGGCTTACCGGACACTGTAGGAGCGGTTCTTGAACCGCGGTCGCGGGCCGAGGCCCGCTCCTACAGGTCAGGAGTACGGCCTGGCAACGAAAAAGGGGCGGCTCGCGCCGCCCCCAGCTTACTGACACTCCCCGTGCGTCAGGCGACCTTGACCTTGAAGGGCGTGGTTGCCTCGACTTTCGGCAGGTAGATTTCGAGGACGCCGTCCTTGAGTTCGGCCTTGGCCTTGTCGCCAAGTACCTCGAACGGCAGGAGCACGGACCTGTACAGACGGCCGTACGCCATCTCGTGATGGACGAACTCCTCTTTCTTTTCCTCTTTCTCGTAGTCCCGCTTCGCCTCGATAATCAGGCGATCGCCCGAGATTGTGATCTCGAGGTCTTCTTTCTTGATACCGGGGACGTCGGCGCGTACGACGAGCTTGTCATCCTTGTCGAGGATGTCGACTTTCGGAAAGACGTCGAATTTCTCGTCGAATTCAGTGAAGAATGGCCTTCTCCAGGCATAGGGTTCCATGAATCCTTCCATCCAGCGGCGTGGAAAAGCGCTCTCGAAGAACTCCTCCATGCTGTGGGTGAACGGCCTCAGTGCCCTGCCGGTCTCGTGCTCTTTCTTCGGCAAAATGTTACGGACTTTGGGCATGCGCTCACCTCCTTGTACTCGTGCACCGGAATCGGATTCCGGCGCATTCTATATACGCCCGCGTGACCGTGAATCCAATTGGTAGAACTCCGGATTGCATCTCCCCGCCAGCCGGTTCAACGTCGTATTTGTGCACGGCACATCCAAAAGGCGGTATCCAATGAAGACTTCCGCTGCTTTTCTCCTGGCCATACTGGCCGCCCCCCTGGCAATTGACGCAGGCACGCTTGCTCGCTTCGAAGGCAACAGCAACGAACGCACGCCGCTGTTCGAGCCTGCTACCCCCTGGATGCTCTACTGGTACACGCAGAGCGACAACAGCCTGCCCAAGACCTTCGAGCTGCGGCTGCATGACGCGGATTCCGGCAAGTACCTGGGGACGATTATCCAGCAGAGAATCATTGCCAACGGTGAAAAGCTTTTCGAGGAGCCCGGTCGCTACCAGGTCGACGTGGTTGCCGGAAATCTCGACTGGACCCTGGTCGTATCGGAGATCCCCGCCGACAAGGCTGCGCAGTTGATCCGCGAGAGCAAAGGGCAGCCGACGCTCGAAGATACGGCTGGACGTTACGCAAAGCAGGTTGCGGAGAGCAGCTTCGAATCGTGGCGGCCGGTCGATAATGAGACCCTGCTGCTGTTTGCCGCTGACGAGACACACGGTTTCCGGGTCAGTTTCGAAGCACCCTGCGCGGGTCTGAAGGACGCCTCTGCGCTGACGTTTGTCAGCTCCGGCAGCGACGGTGAGCTTTACGATTCGATCATGCTGGACGATGGCACGCAGTGCGAATTCGCGAAAGTCGTGCCGACGGTATTCGACTAGCGCCGCTGCACGCGCTCGGACTCGGGCGCCAGGCGCCGCGCAGGGCCCTCTGGCGGGTTTCAGGCCGGTATCAGCGCCCTGTAGAACAGCCGCAAGGACACGATAACGAGGAATAACCCAAAGAGAACACTGAGTTTTTTGGCCGTAAAGCCATGTGCGATGCGGGCCCCCAGCGGCGCCATCAGCACCGTCGTCGGCGCGATCGCGGCAAGACCGAGCAGGTTCACGTAACCCAGGCTGGCCGGTGGCAGCCTGGGGTCGCCGAGGCCCGTCAGGATGAAACCCAGCGTCCCCGGCAGGCTGATGACCAGGCCGAACAGCGCCGCCGTGCCGACCGCGCGGTGGATGGGCTCGTTGAACAGCGTCAGCGTCATCACCGAGAACGTGCCGCCGCCGATACCCATCATGCTGGAAAAGCAGCCGATCGCTGACGGAATCACGATCACCCACGGCGCGCTCGGCACGCTCTCTGTGAGATTACGGCTGGTCGGCAGGAACACCATCTTGAGCGCAACCAGCAGCGCGAGCGTCGCGAACACGGCGGCCAGCACGCGGCTGTGGACCTGGGCAGCGATCCAGGCGCCGAGCAACGCGCCGACAAGCACGAACACGGCCCAGCGCTTCACGACATCGACATTCACGGCGCCGCGACGGTGGTGCGCCCGTGCCGACGATATCGACGTCGGAATGATCGTGGCAAGCGAGGTGGCAACCGCAACGTGCATGCGGATTGCCGGGTCCACGCCCAGGAAGCCGAGCACCGCCTCGAGGACCGGCACGATGACGATGCCCCCGCCGATGCCGAAGAGCCCGGCGAGCACGCCCGCCACGCATCCCGTCGCGACCATGGCCAGTGCGAGCAGTATCCAGTCTTCCATCGCGGTGCGTGCCGGTCAGAGACCCAGTCTGGCGGCGTGGTGCCGCAGATGCTCTTCCATGAAAGTAGCGATGAAGTAATAGCCGTGGTCGTAGCCGTCGTGATACCGCAGCTCCAGGTCGAGCCCGCTTTCGGCGCAGGCCTTCTCGAGCATCTCGGGGTGCAGCTGCTCGGCCAGGAATACGTCATCATTGCCCTGGTCGACGAGGATCCTGCCCCAGTGGCCGGCGTTCGTCGTGGTACGTGCCACTTCGCTGGCGTCGTAGTCCTTCCAGGACCCGGTATCGCTGCCGAGATAATAGCCGAGTGCCTTGCGGCCCCAGGGTGAATTCAGCGTCGTGCAGATCGGCGCGAACGCCGACAGCGACCGGAACAGGTCCGGGTTGCGCAGCCCGACCGTCAATGCGCCATGGCCACCCATCGAATGCCCCATCAGGCCGTGCCGTTCGGGGTCGCCGGGAAAATTGTCGAACACCGCCGGCTGCACTTCCTGCGTCACGTAGTCGTACATATTGTAGTGCCGCGACCAGGGCGCTTCGGTCGCGTTGACGTAGAAGCCGGCGCCCAGGCCGAAGTCGTATTCGCCATCGGGATCGTCGGGCACGCCGTCGCCGCGCGGGCTGGTATCGGGCGACACCAGCATGATGCCGAGCTCGGCCGCGACGCGCTGCGCGCCGCTCTTCACCATGAAATTCTCTTCCGTGCAGGTCAGCCCGGAGAGGAACGTGACAACCGGTACCCTGCCCCCGGCCGCCTGCGGTGGCACGAAGACGGAAAACCGCATGTCGCAGTGATTCGCCTCGGATTCATGCTTGTAGAAGCCGATGCGGCCGCCGAAGCAATTAGTCTCGCTGAGCGTCTCGATAATCATCCAGACGCATTATTGTGTCAGAGCTTCTGGAATACCAGCGTCGCGTTGGTGCCGCCGAAACCGAAGCTGTTCGACATGGCCGTCCGGATACCCGCGTCGTAAATTGTCTCGGTAACGGGTGGCATGTCGGCGAGCGCCGGATCGAGATCGAACACGTTGATCGACGGCGCGATGAAGTCGTGCTCGAGCATCAACAGGCAGTGAATGGCCTCCTGCGCACTGGTCGCGCCGAGTGAGTGGCCGCACATCGACTTCGAGGAACCGTATTTCGGCATCTTCTCGCCGAACAGTTTCTTGATGTTCTGCACCTCGACGATGTCGCCGGCCGGCGTGCTGGTGCCGTGCGTGTTGACGTAGTCGATGTCGCCATCGACAGTGGCTTTCGCAAGCTGCATGCAGCGGTACGCTCCCTCGCCCGACGGCGCGACCATGTCGTGGCCGTCCGAGGTCGCTCCGTAGCCGACGATTTCGGCGTAGATTTTCGCGCCGCGAGCTTTCGCGTGCTCGAGTTCCTCGATGACGAGCATGCCGGACCCTGAGGCGCTGACGAAACCGTCACGATTGGCGTCATACGGCCGCGACGCGGTCGTCGGCTCATCGTTGTACTTGGTGGACAAGGCACCCATCGCGTCGAACATGCTCGAGAGGTTCCAGTGCTCCTCCTCACCGCCGCCTGCGAAGACGACGTCCTGCTTGCCGAGCTGGATCTGCTCGACCGCGGAGCCGATGCAGTGTGCGCTGGTGGCACACGCGGAGGTGATCGAGTAGTTCACGCCCTTGATCTTGAACGGCGTGGCGAGGCAGGCGGAAACAGAACTCGACATGGTGCGCGGCACCATGTACGGGCCGATGCGTTTTACGCCTTTGCTCCGCAGTGTGTCTGCGCTCGTAATGATGTTCTCGCTGGACGCGCCGCCCGACGACGCAATCAGGCCGGAGCGCGGATTGGAGATATCGCTCTCCTCGAGCCCGGCATCCTCGATCGCCCATTTCATCGCGATATACGCATATGCGGCCGCATCGCCCATGAAACGCAGCACCTTGCGATCGATATGCTCCTTGATATCGATGTTGACGCTGCCCGAGACGAGACTGCGCAGTCCCATCTCTTCAAAGTTCGCGTTATACACGATGCCCGAACGCCCGTTCTTCAGGGAATCGGTGATCTCATCCGCGGAATTACCAAGACACGACACCGCACCGATGCCGGTGACAACGACTCGCCTCATGAGCAGTCCTTTTTCTTAGAAGTTATCGGTTGACTGGAACAGGCCGACACGCAGATCTTCTGCCGTGTAAATTTCGCGGCCGTCCACCGAAAGGCTACCATCCGCGATCGCCATCGTCAGCTTTCGCGAAATAACCCGTTTGATATCCAGTTGATAGGTCACGAGTTTCGCCTTCTGCAGCACCTGGCCCGTGAACTTCACCTTGCCGACGCCCAGCGCGCGACCGCGCCCCCCGTGACCCGCCCACACCAGGTGGAAGCCGACGAGTTGCCACAGCGCATCCAGCCCGAGGCAACCCGGCATCACCGGATCGCCCTCGAAGTGACAGTCGAAAAACCAGAGGTCCGGGCGAATGTCGAGCTCGGCCTGGAGCTCGCCCTTGCCGTAGGCACCGCCGTCCGCGGAGATGTGCGCGATGCGGTCGAGCATCAGCATGGGCGGCAACGGCAGGCGACCGTTCTCGGGTCCGAACAGTTGCCCGTGACCACTCTTTATCAGGTCGTCGTAGTCGTAGGAACTCTTTCGTTCCGGTGTCGGCGATGAGATGTCTGTCATAGGTGTGGCCATATGCCCTCCGGCGCTGTTCAGTTCAACAGGCTCGCGCCGATTAGCCCTCAATTTTATATTTTCAGGCGGCACGAAACTTTCGATTTCGCGCCATTTTTGTCAGGTCTTGTCATAGTCCAGAAGTACGGCATCGCTGACCGGGCGCGACTGGCAGGCCAGGACGTAGCCGGACTCCACCTCCCACGGCTCGAGCCCGTAGTTCGCCGCCATCGTGACCGCGCCCTCCCGGACATGGCAGCGGCAGGTCGCACAGACACCGCCTTTGCAGGAATACGGCAGATCGATTCCGTGTTCCGCCGCCGCATCGACGATGTTTTCGTCGTCGCGGCGCATTTCGAAGCTCTTCTGGTGCCCGTCCATGATGATGGTCACGGTCGCTTGGTCGGCCGCTATTGCCGTGGCCGACGGTCGTGCCGCCGCATCTCCGCGCGGCACGCCGAAGCGTTCGCTGTGCACGTGATCGGCGGACATGCCGAGGTCGACCAGCGTGCCTGTGACCGCCTGGATCATCGTGTCGGGACCACACACGAAAGCCTCGTCCGGTGACAGTCCCTTGCAGAAATGCTCCCAGAGTTCGCGAACCTTGGCGGCGTCGAGGCGACCCGCCGCGATGGGGAATTCCTGGTCTTCCCGGCTGAACACGAAATGCAGCTGAAGGCGCTCCGGGTAGCGGTTCTTGAGTGCGTAAAGGTCCTCGATGAACATCGTCGTCGATTGCTTGCGATTACCGTAGAACAGCGTGAAACGGCTATGCGGCTCCACTTCGAGCACCGATTTGATCATCGACAGCAGCGGTGTGATGCCGCTGCCGGCGGCGAACCCGAGGTAGTCCTTGGCGTTCGCCTTGTCGAGATCGGCGTGGAAGTGGCCGGCCGGGGGCATCGCGTCGAGGGTGTCACCGACCGACAGCCCGCTCGCGGCATGCTCAGAGAATGCCCCGCCGGGCTGCACACGGATGCCGATCTCCAGCGGGCGCTCGTCGACGCCCGAGCAGATGCTGTAGGTTCTGCGCAGCTTGCGGCCGCTGATCTCGATCTCGAACGGCAGGTGCTGGCCGGGCAGGAACTCGTACTCGCTTTCGTGCTCGGCGGGCACGGCAAGCGCGATGCGGACCGAATCCGAGGTCTCGGGCTCGATGCGTTCAATCTTGAGCGGGCGAAACTGTTTCATTCAGATGCACTTGAAGTATTCGAAGGGCTCGAGACACTCGCGGCAACGGTACGATGCCTTGCAGGCTGTCGAGCCGAACTCGCTGACGCGCTCCGTCGTCGTTGCCCCGCAGCGCGGGCAGGCAATCTCGAGTTCGCCGCGCAGCAGAGCGCGTTTCCCGGCCCCTTTCTCGGGCGGCGCAATGCCGTAGCCACGCAACTTGTCGCGGCCTTCGTCCGAAATCCAGTCGGTCGTCCACGGCGGCGACAACACGCGCTTGATCTCCACGTCCTCGACGCCGTGTTCGCGCAGCGCATCCAGCACGCTTTTCTCGATGACCTCGGTGGCCGGGCAGCCCGAGTAGGTCGGCGCCAGCGCAACCGTGATGGTTTCGCCGATCTGCACGTCTCGGACGATGCCGAGATCGGTGATCGACAGTACCGGGATCTCCGGGTCCGGCACCTGGCCGAGCCAGCGCAGAATCTCCTCCCGGCTGAAGGCGGCCGTTACCAATTCGCACCCGGGTTTGCGCGCTGCAGGTATTGCATCTCCGCGATCATGTAGCCGAGGTGTTCGCTATGCCTCCCGGCTTTTCCGCCCGATGCCATCCAGCCGCTCTCGGGCATGTCGAGCGTGGCGTTGATGAGGATCGCGTCGATGTCGGAAAGCCACCGCTCGCGGAGCTTCTCGAGGCTCGGACCGCCCCACGCTCTTTCCATGATGGTGTCGATTTCATCGGCTTCGAACATCTCGCCGGTAAAGCGCCACAGTTCGTCCAGCGATGCCTGGACCCGGCGATGGCTCTCTTCGGTGCCGTCACCGAGGCGCACGAGCCATTGCGTGTTGTGGCGCAGGTGGTAACGGATCTCCTTCACCGCGCGTGCGGCGATCTCCGCGAGCCGCATATCCCCGCAGCCGCTGAGCGCTTCGAGCTGCGAGAAGTAAAACAGCTCGAACAGCACGAGCTTCGCGATCGAGTCGCCGAAATGACCGTTCGGCTGCTCCAGCAACAGCAGGTTGCGAAACTCGTGCTCGTCACGCAGGAAGGCTAGATCGTCCTCCCCGCGGCCGTTGCCCTCGAGCTCGCCGGCATAGGCGTAGAACATGCGAGCCTGCCCGATGTAGTCGAGTGCGAAATTGGCATTCGCCAGCTCCTCCTCGAGCTCCGGGTACGCGGCGACCTTTTCGACCATGCGCTGCCCCAGCACCAGTGCGTTGTCGCCCAGGCGTGTCACGTACGCGAGCAGTGCGCTGTCCTTGTTCACAGGTTTTCGACGCCGTCGGGCATGTCATAAAACGTGGGGTGCCGGTAGATCTTGTCCTCGGCCGGCTCGAAGAACGCGGCCGTCTCGGCCGGATCCGACGCAACGATCCGGCTGGACCTGACTACCCAGATGCTCACGCCCTCGCTGCGCCGCGTGTAGGTGTCTCGCGCCGCATCCAGCGCCATCTGATCGTCCGCCGCATGGATACTGCCGGCGTGCCGATGACTGAGCCCCGACTTGCTGCGGATGAAGACCTCGTAGAGTGGCCATTCCTTACCGGACATCTGTTCGTCTCCTAGGCGGCGTCTCGCGCCGCGTGTTTCTCGGCATAGGCGCGCGCCGCTTCGCGGACCCACGCACCGTCGTCATGGGCCTTGCGGCGTTTCGACATGCGTTGCTCGTTGCACGGCCCGTTACCGGCGAGCACGTCCATAAACTCCTGCCAGTCGATCTCGCCGTGCGTGTAATGTCCCGTCGCCTCGTCGAGTTCCAGTTTGTCGTCGGGCACCTTCAGGCCCAGGAACTCGGCCTGCGGCACCGTCACATCGATGAATTTCTGCCGCAGCTCGTCGTTGGTGAAGCGCTTTATTTTCCAGGCCATGGACTGTGCGGAGTGCTTCGAGTCGCTGTCGCCGGGACCAAACATCATCAGCGACGGCCACCACCACCGGTTCAGTGCATCCTGTGCCATCGCTTTCTGCTTCGCCGTGCCGTTGCAAAGCGCCACCAGGATGTCGAAGCCCTGGCGCTGGTGGAAGCTCTCCTCCTTGCAGACTCGGATCATCGCCCGGGAATAAGGCCCGTAAGAACAGCGGCACAACGGGATCTGGTTCATGATCGCCGCACCGTCGACCAGCCAGCCGATGGCGCCGATATCGGCCCAGGTCAGCGCCGGGTAGTTGAAGATGCTCGAGTATTTCGCCTTGCCCTCCAGCAGCGCGTTCACCATCTGGTCACGGGAAACGCCGAGCGTTTCCGCGGCGCTGTACAAGTAGAGTCCGTGCCCCGCTTCGTCCTGGATCTTCGCGAGCAATATGGCCTTGCGCTTCAGCGTCGGCGCCCGCGTCAGCCAGTTGCCTTCCGGCTGCATGCCGATGATCTCGGAATGCGCATGCTGGGAGATCTGCCGGATCAGCGTGCGACGGTAAGCGGCAGGCATCCAATCCTTCGCTTCGATCTTCTCCTCGGCGTCGATACGCGCCTGGAACGCCGCGAGCTGCTCGGGCGTTTCCTCGACGGCGCCAGCGCCCGCCATTTTGTCTTTCTGATCAAGGCCTTGTGTGTACACGAATTCTCCTGCAGGCAGCGTTGCTGCTCGAACGGGCTGTAGGAGCGGGCCTGGGCCCGCGAACGGGTCGCGCTTCGAGAAGCGCTCCTACATGACGCGATTCCGCGGCATGTTCGGGATTGGGTCGCTAATCTGTCACGGTTTTTGGCACTTTTCAACGCTGTTTGTATCAGTTTTATTACTGCGGGGCGAGCAGCCTTTGGCCGCGGCTCGCCGAGCGGCCGCGAAACACGGCAACGACCTCGTCGTGCTGGTTGCGGACCTCGACACTGTAGAAGCCACTCCTGCTGCCGCGGTAATCTTCACGCGCCCTTGCCCGCAGCTCATCGCCGAGGCGCGCGGGACGTAGGAAATCAATGCTCGCCGCAGCTGCGAAGGTGCGGTCGTCGTAGCCATTGCACGCGAATGCGAACGCGGTGTCCGCGAGCGTGAACAGAAGGCCGCCGTGGCAGACGTCGAAGCCGTTGACCATGTCTGCACGCACGGTCATGGTCGCGTTCGCGCTCCCGGCCGTCGGAACATCCACGCGAATACCGAGCGCCTGCGATGCCGCGTCGTTCGCATACATCGTCTCGGCGCAACGTTTTGCAAGATCGGTCTTGTCCATGTCAGGCGCTCTTCCTCGGCTTTGCGCCATTATCGTTCAGGCCGCCGAAGCGCTGCAGGTAATTTCCCGCCGGCGGCGGCAACGGCCCGTCGGCTGTCTCCATGGTGTCGGTCAGGTAGTCGTCGGCGGCCTCGTGCAGGGCCCGGTAAAGGTTGCGACACAGCTGGTAGGCAGCGGTGCCGTGCCAGCCGCTTGGCAGCAGGTCCTGCGGCAGCTGCGGGTCGCGGAGCAACGCCTTGCGATACTCCTGGATGAGCAGCGTCCGCGTCACGAACGCCGTGCGCGGGTCGACGGCGCGGGCCCTTTGCAGCGCCGTGAACAGCGGCCGGAACATCGTCACGAATTTCGCGTAGCGCGCATCGATATCGTCGAGGTTCCACGCCGAGCCCGCCAGTTTGCGCATCGCGGCATCACTTTTTACGGTGTGCCCGGCGATGACCACCACGTCATCGTCCACGCCCGCCCTCTTCAGGGTGACCTCGAGGTCGGATGCGTCGGGAGCCGGGTGCGCCAGCACGTTTGCCGAAAGGGCGCCGAATCCCAGCCAGCCGCAATCGCGCCGCAATGCATCCCTCGCGCCAGCATCGAGATTGGATAGCAACAGCAGGCACCAGGTTCCGTCCCAGTCCGTGACCGGCTCGCCGTAGATTCGGTGGGTCGCGGCGCGAAATTTCTCGCGACCCTCGTCGCTCAGGCTGTAGAACGATCGCCTCCCGACCTGCGTCGACTGCAGCCAGCCGTCCTTGACGAGCCGGAATACGGAGGTGCGCACGAGCCGCTCGTTGACGCCGAATTCCGCCATTGCCCGGATCAGGCTGCCCAGCCAGACGGTGCCGCCGCGCGGCGCGATCGAATCGCCGAACACGGTGGTGATCAGGGACCCGGCACGCAGCGTCGGCCGAGACCGGAACTCCTCCACGATCAGGTTGCAGGCTGCTTCAATCGACATCTCGCGACGCACTTGCTTTCGAATCAGCCGACCGTACAATCTGATACAGAATAATTCAATTTCTTCCTTACTCTGTATCTCACCCCGACGGCCCGCGCGGCCGCGCCAGGAGTCGTAATGATGAAGCTCGGGAATCTCGCCCAGGACCGCTGGATAGACGGCGACGGTGACGGCAAGTCTCTGAGCAGCGCCGTAGACGGCGAACCGATCGCGAGCATAACGAGCGACGGGCTCGATTTTCGCGCGATGCTCGAGCACGCGCGCGAGGTCGGCGGCACGAATCTGCGGAAGATGACCTTCCACGAGCGCGGCGACATGCTGAAAGCCCTCGCGCAATACCTGCAGGAGCACAAGAAGGATTTCTACGGGCTGTCGACGCAGACTGGCGCGACGCGCGCCGACAGCTGGATCGACATCGACGGCGGCATCTCCACGCTGTTCGTGTTCTCCAGCAAGGCCAGGCGGGAAATGCCCAACGACGTCGTCTATCTCGACGGACCGCCCGAACAGATCTCGCGCAACGGTACCTTCGTCGGGCAGCACATCTATACGCCCAAGCTCGGCGCCGCGGTGCACATCAACGCGTTCAATTTCCCGGTGTGGGGCATGTTGGAAAAACTCGCGCCCACGCTTGCGGCCGGCGTTCCCGCCATCGTCAAACCCGCATCGAGCACGGCGTACCTTACCGAGCTCGTTGTTCGGCGCATCGTGGAATCGGGAATACTGCCGCCGGGAAGCCTGCAGCTGATCTGCGGCGGCGTCGGCGACCTCTTCGACTACCTGAATTGCCAGGATACGATCGCATTCACCGGCTCCAAGTCCACGGCCGAGAAGCTGCAGCGGCATCCGCGCGTCGTCAGCGAATCGGTCGCGTTCACCGCGGAGACCGACTCGCTCAACGCTTCGATACTCGGTCCCGACGCCGTGCCGGGCACGCCGGAGTTCGACATCTTCATAAAAGAAGTCGTCCGCGAGATGACCAGCAAGGCCGGGCAGAAGTGCACGGCGATTCGCCGCGTGATCGCACCGGCGGCGATCGCCGGTGACCTGGTCGATGCACTGTCGACAGCGCTCGGCCAGGTGAGTATCGGCAACCCGGCGAACAAGGACATCGGCATGGGCGCACTCGCCAGCATCGGGCAGCGCGACGAAGTCCGGGCGCGCATCGATGACCTCGCGAAGGAAGCCGACATCGTCTACGGCGGCCGTGACGATTTCCAGGTGGTCGATGCGGACGCGAGGAAAGGTGCGTTCTTCATGCCGACGCTCCTGCACTGCGAAAAGCCGCTGCGATCTGCCGCGGTGCACTCGGTCGAGGCCTTCGGGCCGGTCAGCACGATCCTGCCCTACGACTCCCTGGACGAGGCCATCGCACTCGCACGCATGGGAGAAGGCAGCCTCGCGGGCTCCGTCATCACCAACGACAACGGCGTTGCGCGCGAACTGATCCTCGGCACGGCTGCGTACCACGGGCGCATGCTGGTCATCAACCGGCACTGCGCCGCCGAGTCGACCGGGCACGGTTCACCGCTACCGCACCTGGTGCATGGCGGCCCGGGCCGTGCCGGCGGTGGCGAGGAAATGGGCGGCGTCCGCGGCATCAAGCATTACATGCAACGCACCGCGATCCAGGGCTCGCCGGAGACCCTGTCGGCCATCGGGCACCGCTGGGTACGCGGAGCCGATGAGAAGGATCCCGGCTCGCATCCGTTCCGCAAGACCTTCGAGCAGCTCGAACTCGGTGACACGTTCAGGAGCGAGCTGCGCAAGGTGTCGCTTGACGACATCAACCATTTCGCCGAATTCACGGGCGACACGTTCTACGCGCACACCGACGAGGAAGCCGCCGCGAAGAACCCGTTCTTCGAGGGCCGCGTCGCACACGGTTACCTGATCGTCTCGTTCGCGGCGGGCCTGTTCGTCGACCCGGACTTCGGCCCGGTGCTCGCGAACTACGGGATCGACGACCTGCGCTTCATTACGCCGCTCAACCACGGCGATTCGATGAAGGTGCGTCTCACCTGTAAACAGAAGACGTTGCGTGGCGACAGTGGATACGGCGAGGTACGCTGGGACACCGAGATTACCAATCAGAACGACGAGATCGTCGCTCAATACGATGTACTGACCATGGTCGCTACCGACGACCACTGGGCGTCGGTGCAATAGCGCCGAAGCTCAGGCGCCGGCCGGCGCCGCGCGCTCCTGTTCCTCGACCCGCTCGAGCAGCGCCGTGTAACGCGGGTTGCCGCGCAGCGAAACGAGGTCCTTGTCGTTGCGCATCCAGTCGGAACTGACGGTGCCGTGCTCGATGGCCTGCTCGAGGTAGTCGAGCGACTCACTCACTTCGCCCAAGGTGGCGAAATTGCACGCCACGTTGTAGAGCACGATGGGATCGTCCGGATCGAGTTCGAGGGCACGGCGCAGCCACCGCTTTGCACGATCCGTCTGGCCCAGCGCTACCAGGGATCCGGCGCCGAGGTGCAGCCCGCGAGCGTCGTCGGGATGCCATTCCAGGTGTTTCTCGAGGACCCTGACTGCTTCCCCTGCCTCTTTGATGGCGAGCGCCGTCTGACCGCTGCCGCGGAGGATCTGCACTCTAAGGCATCGCGACTGGTAGTCCGACGGATCGGTCTCGGCCGCTTTCCTGAAGAGTTCTGCCGCGCCCTCCATGTCGCCCTGGTGGAAACGCGTGCGCGCATAGTAATAGTACGCCTCGAACAGGCGCGGATTCAGCGCCAGCGCCTTCTCGAACGCGCGCTCCGCCATGGCGAATTTTCGGCTCACCAGGCAGGCGAGCCCTCTCGCCGCATGGGCTTCGGCGAGGTCCGGGCCGAGTTCCAGCGCGCGCCGGCTTGCGTGGTCCGCCTGCTGCGCGTGCACCGGGTTCGGGTCGACGTACATCACCAGGAACGAGTGGCAATCCGCATAACCCGCCCACGCCAGCGCAAAGTCGGGATCGATGTCGAGCGCCTGCCAGAACATCTGCCGGGCATGCTCGATATCGACCTTGTGGAAGCGCTTGAAAAATTTCCTGCCACGCAGGTAATAGTCGTACGCATCGATATGGGTGCGCGGGGCCTCGCGGATGGCCTCCCGCGCCTGCTCGGAAATGGTCTCGGTCAATGAGCCTGCGACGCTTGCCGCAATCTCGTCCTGTATGGCAAACACGTCCTCGAGATCTTCGTCGAAGACCTTCGACCAGATGTGGTAGCCGTCATGGACGTTGATGAGCTGCGCGGTAACCCGCAGCTTGCTGCCTGACTTGCGTACGCTGCCCTCGAGTATGGTCTTCACGCCCAGTTTTCGGCCGGCGTCCCGGACATCGCCCGCGTGTGGGCTGAACTGGAACGACGACGAGCGCGCGGCGACGTGCAGGTTCCGGATCGGCGTCAGCGCGTTGATGATCTCTTCGGCGACACCTTCGCAGAAGTACTCCTGGTCCTTGTCCGGGCTCAGGTCGAGGAATGGGAGCACGGCGATGGAGGGTTGTTCGGGCTCGACGCCCTGGTCCTGGACGGCCAGGCGATCGCGGCGAATGCCCCGCGGTGTAATGTCGTAAACCCAGGCGAGCACGATCGCAACAGGGAATCCGGCGACGACCAGGATGATCAGCGTCGGCATGGCCCAGTTCGGGAGGCCGAGGGGCTCGAAGGTCACTTCACCGACCTGCAGCAGCACCCATCCGACGATCGCGTAGGTAACGATCACCGGGTATACCTCGCGACGCCGGAGTTCGGCCGATAGCCAGCGCCACGAAACCTTCGCCTTCCTGATCATGACAGGCGACTGTCCGCCCCCTTTTGGTTCAAGAATTGGCGCCGATCTCGGGAATGTCAAGCCATTCAGGCGGTGCCGAACTTGGTTTCAACCTCGATACCGACTTCTTTCAGGAATCCGGTGGGCAGGATGCCGCCCGCGCAAACGATGACGGCCTGGTTCGGCAGGATCACGGCGTCGCCGTCCGCATCGATGACAACGGCGTCGCGGCGGATCTCCCGCACGTCGGATTTCATCAGCACGTTCAGTCGGCCGGCCGAGGCCAGGGCGGCGACCTTGTCCCGGTTCTTCGGCTTCGCGCGCGTGAATGCGGGCGAGCGATACGACAGCGTCACGGTCGTGCCCGGCTGTTCGGCGATGCTGCAGGCCGCCTCGAGCGCAGAGTCGCCGCCGCCGACGACCAGCACGTGCCGGCCGCGGTACTGCTCGGCGTCGATCAGCCGGTACACCACTTTGGACGATTTCTCGCCGGGCACCCCGAGCTGGCGCGGCGTTCCGCGGCGTCCAATGGTCAGCAGCACCGCTCGCGTCACATAACTGTTCTTCGTCGTCTTTACTTCGAACGACACACCGTCGGGCCGCCGAGTAATGCCCGTAACGCGCTCCTTGTAGTTGATGTTGAGCCCGGTCTGGCGCTCGACGCCCTGCCAGTACCCGAGCAACTTCTCCTTGGTCGTCTCGGTGAACGTCATCTTGCCGACAATCGGCAGGATCGCGGGCCGGGTCATTACAAGCTTGCCGCGCGGGAAATGCGCGACTGTGCCGCCCAGCGAGTCCTGCTCCAACGTAACGAACCGTAGCGTCGCCTCCATCGCACCCAGCGAAGCAGCAATGCCTGCCGGGCCCGCACCGACGATGACGACGTCCAGCCGATCAGGACGACCGAGCCCGTCAAGCTTCCTGATCGACTCGAGCGCCTGGCGCCCCTGCTCGACTGCATTTCTGATCAAACCCATTCCGCCGAGCTCCCCGGCAATGAAGATGCCGGGTATGTTCGTTTCGAAGTCGGGTTTGACGACCGGGATGTCGATGCCGCGCCGCTCGGTGCCGAAGACCAGTTCAATCGCGTCCGCCGGACAGGCGGCTTTGCAGGCACCGTGCCCGATGCAGTTGGATGGTCCCACGAGCCGCGCCTTGCCGCGGATAATGCCGAGAACCGGATGCGCGTATTGCTCCGGACAGGCGGCGACGCAGGAGCGGCAGCCGATGCACTTGTTGGGATCGATCACCGGGTGCAGCGACGGCGGCTCCGTCATGCTCGCCGCGATCGCCTCTTCTGCGGCCCGTATGCTGACCAGTTCCTTGCGTCGTCGCGAACGGAGGTACCACGCGAGTATCGCGATCGCCGGCATCAGGTACATGGCAGTTAGTATCGGACTCATGAATCGTTATCGTCGTTGTGCCCGGCGGCATCGTATCAATGATGCGCGACGCGGCGGTTGGATTTTCTTCACAGTTTTCCGTTTGTCACGCGCATCCGTTTCGAAAGCAACATTTGCGCCACGAACAAAGCTGCACAAATCGTGATTTAACTAAACACACCTTGTCGCGAATGACTTTCAAATCCAATTTCAGACTCGGTCCGTGAATGCCTTGTTTTTGCGCAGGAAAAGCAAGGCACGTTCTCTGCACGTAGCGACATCTGGACGAATACCGAAAAGTGAGAGACAGTTCCGCTCGAGTGTGTTGACCAACTATAGGATGGCACACAAGAACGACTTGGGTTTATTTGCATTACACACTTCGCTTGGGCAAAGGCGTCGTTTGTAAGAGCGCTGTCGCCGATCGGCGACAGCCAGCATGTTTACCTGCGGTTGGCAACGGTACGTCCCCTGTGATTATCACAGGCGCCGGAACTATTTTCGTGCGCGCTTCGTGAGACTACTAATGGGCGTACACACGCTGTTACCGCCCGCGGCCAAAACGCGACGGGCACGAGAGTTACGACGCATGAATGCAGGATTTCTTTTCAGCGCAGTCTTGATGCTGCTCGGCGCCGTGGCCTTTGCCGCAGCGCCGCTGATCATGCGTAAGAAGTTCGCGACCAATGGCCCGGTCAACGGCCTGTTGTTGGTGGTGGCGGCGGTGCCGGTTTTCGCGGTCGCGCTGTACGGCACGATCGGCAGGCCCGATATCGCGGTGAGCGCCGAATCGTCGCCCGAATCGACAAGCGCGATGAAGGTAGCGGCGCCTCGTGCCGAAAAGAGAAAGGCAGCTTCGGTGAACGATCTGCTGGCCGGGCTCGAACAACGCCTGCAGGAGAACCCCGACGATGCGGAGGGCTGGCTGCTGCTGGCTAAATCTCACGATCACCTCGGGCACCGGCAGGAAGCCGCCACGGCTTATGCCAAGGCTGAACAACTCGGACTCGAGGACCGTGCCCTGGAGGCGCGCCTCAGGTAGATCGCCAGGGACAGACAAGGGTTCAGGGAGGACCGATAGCAATGACGGAAAGCGTCATTAGAAGACCGATAGTCTCGCCGCCGAGGACAGCGGAGCAACAGGACGAAGCGCGAAGCACACTGAAGGGTGAACTCCGTGCCTACGCGCTGATCAGTGTGTTCCTGCTGGCCGGCTGGCTGTTGAAGGACCTCGACCTCGTAACGCCCGAACAAGGTGTCGGTTACTGGCTGGGGATCATCGGCGGATCGCTGATGCTGTCTTTGCTGCTCTATCCGCTGCGCAAGAAAGTCCGCTTTCTGCACCGCCTCGGTTCGACGCGGCGCTGGTTCCGGATGCACATGATCCTCGGCTTGCTCGGCCCGTTGCTCGTCATGTACCACTGCAACTTCCAGCTCGGCTCTTTTAACAGCCGCGTCGCGTTCTACTGCATGCTGCTCGTCGCAATCAGCGGAATCATAGGGCGGCACTTCTACGCGGCCATTCACCGCGGACTGTATGGCCGCAAGCTCACCCTCGGGGAGCTGCAGGGTGACCTCTCCGAATCCGCCGAGAAAAGTCACGGACTCGCGACATTGATGCCCCGGCTGGTCTCGCGCCTCGATCACCTTTGCGATGAGCTGCAGGGCGACAAGGTCACGAATTCGCTGGGAATTCGACGCAGCCTGAAATGGCTGCTCACGCACCGTTTCGTCCGGCTGTCGCTTCTCTGGACCTCACGTCGTGAGCTTCGACTCGCCGCGGTGCGCTTCGACGTCGTCGCTCGGGATCAAAAGCGCCTGAAACGGACCACGTCGCGTTTCATCCGCGACTACACGAACCTGATGACGCGCGTGGCCCGGTTCACGGTCTACGAGCGGCTGTTCGGGATCTGGCACGTCCTGCACCTGCCGATTTTCTTCGTGATGGTTTTGTCCGCACTCGTCCACGTACTCGCGGTGCACATGTACTGAAGCGCATGGGATTCCGAATCGTACTTACCGGAGCATTGATGACACTGTCCTGCATCATCCCCGAAGGCGCTATTGCCCAGATCGAAACGCTGGTCATGCCCGGCAAGGTCATCGAGGGTCATGCCGAGTACGAAGAAGACTGCAACGCCTGCCACGCGAAATTCAAACGCGCCGAACAGCGCACGCTGTGCCTCGACTGTCACGAAGATGTCGCCGCGGACATCGCGGCGGGAACCGGGTTTCACAGCCTGTCCAACGACGCGCGGGATCTCGAATGTTCGAATTGTCACACCGACCACGAAGGCCGGGACGCGGATATCGTGCAGCTCGACGAGGATTCCTTCGACCACGAACTCACCGACTTCCCGCTGCTCGGCAAGCATGCCGAAACCGAGTGCGGTGAATGCCACGAGTCCGGCAGCAAGCACCGCGACGCCCCGTCGGACTGCTATGCCTGTCACGAAGCGGACAATGTCCACGGCGACACGATGGGTACCGAGTGCGGGGACTGCCATACGGCCGTCGGCTGGGCCGACGTGGAGTTCGATCACGATACGACCGGCTACTCGCTGATCGGCAAACACGCGGAAGCCGATTGCTCAGGCTGCCACGAGGACCAGACCTTCCAGGCGGCGCCAACGGCCTGCGTCGACTGCCACGCGGACGACGATGCCCACGACGGCCGCAGCGGCCAGGAGTGCGGCAACTGCCACTCGCCGACCGACTGGACCGACACGAAGTTCAATCACGCACGGGACACGCAATTCGCGCTGGACGGCCGGCATGCCGAACTCACTTGCGGCGACTGCCACAGCGACGACCCCTTTGACGACGAGATGGATGTCGCCTGCGTCTCCTGCCATCTCGAAGACGACAACCACGACGGTCATTTCGGCACGTCCTGCGAGACCTGCCATGCAAGCGACGCGTGGTCGGCGGTCCACTTCGACCACGACACCGACACGGATCACACGCTGAACGGCGCGCACGAACTGGTCGAGTGCGCGTTGTGTCACGTCGAACCGATCTTCGACGTCAAGCCCGAGACCGGCTGCCTCGCCTGCCACGAGGAAGACGATGCGCACGACGGCACCCAGGGAACGACCTGCCTCGACTGCCACAACGAAAACTCGTGGACCGACCAGGTGTTCTTCGATCACGGGCTCACGCGGTTCCCGCTGCTCGGCGCGCATGCCGACGAGCAGTGCGACGCATGCCATGCATCGCACGTGTTCAGCGACGCGCCCACGGAGTGCGCCGAATGTCACCGCGAAAGCGACCCGCACGCGGACCGCTTCCCGAAAAACTGCGCCCTGTGCCACAACCCGGTCGACTGGCTGCAATGGCAGTTCGACCACGACCGGCAGACGAATTTCGTGCTGCTGGGCGCACATCTCAGTGTTCAGTGCGACAGCTGCCACCGCCGGCCGCTGTCCGCGCAATCCAGGCTGGGTAGCCGCTGCGCCGATTGTCATCGCTCCGACGACGTGCACGACGGCGAATTCGGCTTCGACTGCGGCCGTTGCCATTCGGCGGAATCGTTCCAGGAAGTGAGGTCGATTCAATGAAGGGACTCTTTCAATCACGCGCCCTGGTACTTTGGTCCGGCGACCTACGCAGCTTGCTTGCGTTCGTTGCTACGGTTGTTTTGTTCGCCGCACTGGCACCGGAGTCACACGGCCAGGAAACGTTCGATCACTTCACCACGGGTTTCGTGCTGGACGGCGCGCACGCCAACGTGACCTGCGAGCGCTGCCATACGGGCGGCACGTTCCAGGGAACAAATCCGACCTGCGTCAGTTGTCACTCTTCCATCGGCGCTGTCCAGGCCTCCGCGAAGCCCGTTGACCATGTTGCGACGACGGACCTGTGCGCGGACTGCCACACGAGCGCGGCCTGGAGCCCGATCGCCTACATGGACCATTCCTCGGCGCAGGGCAGCTGCGGCGATTGCCACGACGGCGTCGTGGCGACGGGTAAGCCGCCCGGTCATCCGCCGTCGAGCGAGCAGTGCGACGACTGTCATACCGGCACGGCCTGGGTCCCTGTCGTGTTCGACCATACCGGCGTCACCAGCGGCTGTTCCGGCTGCCACAACGGCTTCGATGCAACCGGCAAGGACCCGGACCACATCCAGGCGACGAACTTCTGCGAAGACTGCCACACGACGAGCGGCTGGCTGCCGACGCTCGCCGTCGATCACACGCAGGTCGTCGGCCCGTGCGCCGGCTGCCACAACGGCGTTGTGGCGACAGGCAAACACGCCACGCATGTCAACAGCGGCGACAACTGCGACGACTGCCATACGACGACGGCCTGGGTGCCGGCGAACTTCGACCACGCCAGTATCGCGGCCAACTGCGCCAGCTGCCATGACGGGTTCGCGGCAACCGGTAAGCCCGCAACGCACATCACGACGACCACTGTCTGCGAGGACTGCCATAACAACGTGGTGTGGTCGCCCGCCGACACAGTCGATCATTTACAGGTCGTCGGCGCGTGCGGCTCCTGCCACAACGGCACGATCGCCACGGGCAAGGACGCATCCCACATCAATACGACGGATGTCTGCGAGGACTGTCACGACAGCGCTCAGTGGTCTCCAGCAGTCGCGGTCGACCACCTGCAGGTCGTCGGCGTCTGCGGCTCCTGCCACGACGGCACCACTGCGCCGGGCAAAGACGCCGACCATATCCAGGCCGGCGAGAACTGCGACGACTGCCACACCACGACCGGCTGGCTGCCCGCGAATTTCGACCACGAAAACATCTTTGACAACTGCAGTCGCTGCCATGACGGCATCAGTGCAACCGGCAAGGACCCGCTGACCCACCTGAATACGACCAGCGTCTGCGAAGACTGCCACAATAACGTGGCCTGGGCGCCGGCCGATACCGTCGACCACATGCAGGTCATCGGCGCGTGCGGTTCCTGCCACAACGGAACGACTGCCACGGGCAAGGATGCGACGCATATCAACACGACGGATGTCTGCGAGGACTGTCACGACAGCACACAGTGGGCGCCGGCGATCGCGGTCGACCACCTGCAGGTCGTCGGCACATGCGGCTCCTGTCACGACGGGACCACGGCCTCCGGCAAGGACCTCGACCACATTCAGTCCGGCGATAATTGCGACGATTGCCACACGACGACCGCGTGGCTGCCAGCCAACTTCGATCACGCGAATATTTTCGACAACTGCGGCCGCTGCCACGACGGCGTGAGCGCAACGGGCAAACCGCCGACGCATATCACGGTGACCAATATCTGCAGTGATTGCCACAACAATGTGCAGTGGGCGCCTGCCGACACCGTCGACCATACGCAGGTCGTCGGGCTCTGCAGTTCGTGTCACAACGGCAACATAGCGACGGGCAAGCACCCTGCGCACATCAGCAGCGGTAACAGTTGCGACGACTGCCACACGACGACTGCGTGGGTACCCGCTAATTTCGACCACGCCAGCATCGTCGACAACTGCGGGAGCTGTCATAACGGTATTGAAGCGACTGGCAAGACGCCCACTCACATCAACTCGACCAGCTTCTGCGAAGACTGCCACAACAACGTGGCCTGGACGCCGGCAGACAGCGTCGACCACACGCAGGTCGTCGGGATTTGCAGTTCCTGCCACAACGGCAGCGTGGCGACCGGGAAGAACCCCACGCATATCCAGAGCGGAGACAGCTGCGACGACTGCCATACAACGGCGGCATGGATACCGGCCAACTTCGACCACGTGAACATTTCCGGTGACTGCGTCAGCTGCCACAACGGCGTCGATGCTGTCGGCAAGGGCCCCACCCACATCAGCACCAGCAATATCTGCGAGGACTGCCATAACAAGGTCCTGTGGTCGCCTGTCGACCGCGTCGATCACACGCATGTGCTGGGTACCTGCTCGTCCTGCCACAACGGTACCGTGGCCACCGGCAAGCACCCGGGGCATGTCACCAGCGGCGATACCTGCGACGACTGTCACACGACCAACGGCTGGGTGCCGGCGACTTTCGATCACTCGAACATCGTGGGCGACTGCTTCAGCTGTCACAACGGCGTACAGGCGACGGGTAAGGGACCGACACACATGACGACGACCAACGTGTGCGAAGACTGTCACGTCGCGGTGCAGTGGTCGCCGGCCGATCGCGTCGACCATACGCAGGTCCTCGGCACCTGCTCGTCGTGCCACAACGGCACCGTGGCCACCGGCAAGCATCCCGGGCATCTCGCGAGCGGCGACACCTGCGACGATTGCCACACGACCAACGGCTGGATTCCGGCAACCTTCGACCACTCGAACATTACGGGCAACTGCGCAAGCTGCCACAACGGCATCGACGCGACCGGCAAGGGACCGACGCATGTCTCGACGAGTAACGTCTGCGAGGACTGCCACAACAAGGTGCAGTGGTCGCCTACGGACCGCGTCGACCATACGCAGGTCCTCGGCACCTGCGCCTCCTGCCACAACGGCGTGACGGCCACGGGCAAGCACCCGGGGCACATAGCGAGCGGCGATAACTGCGACGATTGCCATACGACCAATGGCTGGGTGCCGGCGACGTTCGACCACTCAACCATCGTCGGCAACTGCTTCAGCTGCCACAACGGCGCCGACGCAACAGGCAAGACGCCCACGCACATCAGCACGACCAACCTCTGCGAGGACTGCCACAACAAGGTGCAGTGGGCGCCGGCCGACGCGGTGGACCACACGCAGGTGGTAGGCGCGTGCGGTACCTGTCACAACGGCGTGATCGCCACGGGCAAGCACCCGGCGCACGTCACGAGCAGCAACAATTGCGACGACTGCCACACGACCGTCGCCTGGGTGCCGGCGAATTTCGACCACGCGAACATCACGGGCAACTGCTTCAGCTGTCACAACGGCACCTCGGCGACCGGCAAACACCCGGGGCACATCGACTCGAGCAACGTGTGCGAGGTCTGCCACAGCACGACCGCTTGGAGTCCCGCGAGCAGCGTCGACCACAGCCAGGTGCGCGGGTCCTGCTCGTCCTGCCACGACGGCACGCAGGCCACCGGCAAGTTCCCCGGACACTTCATCACCGGCAAGGAATGCAGCGACTGCCACGACACCGTCGCCTGGCTCCCACACAACTTCCGGCACACTGGGCTGGGCTACGAACCGCTGGACCATCGCGCCAACCTGTTGTGCACCGCCTGCCACCGCAACAACACAGAGACGGTGACCTGGCCCAGTCCGGCATTCATACCCGACTGTGCCGGGTGTCACGCGAATGACTTCAGGCGCGAAGGCGACCACAACGGCGGCGAGAACGGCACGGTCTCGCAGAACAGGAACTGCGGTGGCAGCGGTTGTCACAGGATCAGCGACAGTGGGTTCTAGTTGAGACAGGCCGTGATATACCTATCGACATCAACACGACCTGTGGCCGCGACCGTTGCGCTGTCGTTGCTGCTGCTCACGTCGGGTGCGCTCGCCGGCCCCGGCTTCATCGCCGAGAGCCAGGTCCAGCGCGGCAGCGTCTACGCGGAACTCGCCGTCCGCTTCCGCTGCGACGTGCAGTACCTCGGTCACGACCCATCGGCGACCGGCGACGTGCTGCGGATCCATCTCGAGTCGACGCCCGTCTGTATCGGTGCAGCGCCCAGCATTGCGGACGTCAAGGAACTGCACCGGCCCCTGTCCGCCGAAGACGCAGGCATCGAAAGCATCGAGTACGATGGTGAATCGCCGGGCAACCGCATCCTGCGTATAAACTTCAGCGAGCGCGTCCGCTTCGACGTGCGCGAAGGCAAGGACAGGAACACGATAAACGTCCGCGTCTTCACGCAGGCGCCCGCCGAAACCGCTGGGACGGTGAGCGCCACCGAGGCGACCCGCCTGCAGCGACGGCCGGCGCCATCTGGTCCCGGCTACGTGATCAACCTCGAGTCGTCGCAGCGGCCCCCGGCGACCGCCGACATGCCGACGCTGGCGCTGCCTGAGGACAAGCGCGTCTACATTTCCGAGGTGCAGATCGACGGCGAGACCTGGTACCGCGTACGCGTCGGTGACTACGTTTCGGCAGAAGCGGCGGCAAGGGCTCTTGCCGACCTGCGCGCGCAATACCCGGGCGCCTGGATCGACCGCGCCGCCGCGGGTGGTGAGCCCCGCGTCCTGGCCGCGCCGCCGGTCGCGGCTGCAACGCCGGCCGTAGAGCCGACAGCGACCGATACGAGCGACGACAAGGCCGCCGAGTTGATGAACGAAGCTCGCCGGGCGATGACCGTGGGCGAGTTGTCGCGCGCGGTGCAGATCTATACCAAGGTCCTGCAGATGCCACCGAATGCGCACCAACCCGACGCGCAGGAGTTTCTCGCCCTGGCCCGCGAGCGCAACGGGCAGATCGCGCATGCGAAAGCCGAATACCAGCGCTACCTCGATGTCTACGCCGACGAGGAGGGCGCGGAACGCGTCGAGCAGCGGCTCGCAGCGCTGCTGGCGACGGCGGGTTCGCGGCCCGCGCGGACGGCGCCCGCAGCCGGTGGACAGGCGGTCGGGCAAGCTTCGGTTTTCGATGGCTGGAACATCCGCACCTTCCTGTCCCAGTACTACCGCCGCGACGTCAACCAGGTGAACGACCAGGAAGAGATTGTCAGCCAGTCGTCCATCTATTCGGACCTCAGCGTCGACGCCCGGCGTCGCGGCGAGCGGTTTGATTTTTCGGCGCGGCTCACGGCCGGCTACCGCAGCGACCTCATGGGCGACGAGCGCCCCTCGAGCGGCAACGACCTGCGCCTTTCCTATGCCTACGCCGATCTCGCCGATGCGCGAACCGGGTTGCGCGGCAGGATCGGCCGCCAGACACGCAACACGGGGGGCGTGCTGGGCCGCTTCGACGGCATCAATCTCGGCTACGCATTCAACGACCGCCTGCGCTTCGAGGCCGTGGCGGGCCGGCCCGTCTACTCGACGGCGAGGGACCCGGAAGACTCGCGGCGGTTCCAGGGGGTGAGCACGACCTTCGCGCCATTCGACAACGACCTCGATTTCGGCCTCTTCTATATTGAACAGGACATCGACGGGCTTACCGACCGGCAGGCTGTCGGCGCGGAAGTGCGCTACTTCGGGGACAACCAGTCGCTGTGGAGCATCGTAGATTACGACGTCGACTTCGGGGAGCTGGGTAGCCTGTTCGTGCAGGGCAGCTGGCGGCTGCCCGCAAATTTCACGGTCACGGGAGTCGTCGACCGCAGGCGCAGCCCGTTCCTCAGCCTCGGCAACGCGCTGGTCGGCCAGCAGCTCGAGTCCTTCGAGGAACTGCGGCTGTTCTTCACCGAGGAAGAGATCCGCCAGTTCGCGCTGGATCGTTCGGCGGCGACGACGACCTACACATTCGGCCTGTCGCGCCCGTTCACGCCGAAGCTGAGCGCTAACTTCAACGCGAGTATCTCATCGATCGACGCAACGCCCGAGTCCGGGGGCGTGCCCGCGACGCCCCAGAGCGAATACAGCTACTACTCGGCCGACCTCGTCGCCAGCAGCCTGTTCACCGAGGGCGACGTGGGAATCTTCGGTCTCCGCTACGCCGTCTCGGAGACGACCGACGTGTACTCGACCACCTTCGACACGCGCTTCCCGATCGGCCGCGGCTGGCGTATCAGCCCGCGGCTGCGCGTCGACTACCGCGAGATCAAGACGGACCGGAGCACACAGTGGATCTATACGCCCGGCTTGCGCGTGCAGTACCGCATGGGCCGGCGACTGCGTTTCGAGCTGCAGACCGGCAAGCAGTTCTCGACGCGCGAGATGGAAACAGCGGACCAGGACCGCGAGTCGTGGTTCGTGAACGCCGGCTACCAGTACTTCTTCTGAGGGATGGCACGATGAACACCAGGATCGTCCTGTCGACCGTGATTCTCCTGACGCTGCTGGCAGCGGGGTGCGTCTCCACGAGCACCCTGGTGGAAGAGCGGCTCGATATCGGCACGGGGGTGACCGTCACGCATTCCACCGCTCCTGTCGTACTGTACCGCGACAACTCCGCCTACGCCGCCCACGCGCGCGACTACGTGTACCTGGGCCCGGTGGAGATCAACCGCATGGGCGAGTATTCCTATTACCTGTGGCTCGGCATCTGGAGCACGATCAGCGATGCGGAGCGTGCGTTCCAGCGCGACGGATTCGAGTCGATCACGCTGTTCGCCGACGGCGAACCGCTGCAGCTCGAACTTGTCGGCTGGACGCTCGAGTCCATCGGCGTGTCCGAGCCCGTCTACGTGAAGCCGGTGGCATCGGCCGCGGATGCCTATTACCGCGTCACCATCGACCAGATCCGGCTGCTGGCCAACGCGCAGGAGATCGAGCTGCACGCCGGGACCGCGCCGATCCGGGTGTACCTGATGTGGGACCGGCAGGGCTCGGCGCAGGCCTCACTGCGCGAATTCCTCGAGCGCGGCCTGTTCGGGGCGACGGCACAGTACCAGCCGTAGTCCGCCGCCCCGACGGGGTCCGGAATCAGAACGTCACGACCGCGCCCACGGTGAACGTGCGCTCGGCGCCCCACAGGCGCTCGCCCGGCGCCAGCTCCACGTTGCGCACGCGATTGACGCCTGCGAGGTGGTCCTGGTAGCCGCGATCGAACAGGTTGCTCGCCTCAAGGTCGATGCGCAGCCTGCGCGTGGCCTGCCAGGAAGCCGCCGCATTCACGACACCGTAGCCGGCCGTCGGCTGCTCGCCGTTATACGTCGACACCCGGTCCTGCCGATCGTAGGCAATCACCTCGCCGCGTAGCGACAGGCCATCGTCAACAAAACTCAGTGCGAGACTCGCGTTCAGGGGCGGCAGGCGGTAGAGGTTGTCGGCAACATCGGTACGGCGGCCGCGCGTGTAGCTTGCGTTGCCCTCGACACCGACGCGCTCCGTCAGCGAATAGCGCCAGCCGAGGTCCATTCCGTAGATCTCGGCGTCGACGTTATCGAACTGCAGTGCACCGTTACCCGACATCATCGTCGCCAGCATGTTCGCAGGCATCACCGTCGCCGGTACGCCCTGGATATAGTCGCGAACGTCACGGTAGTAAGCCTGCGGGCTGATCGTCAATCGTTCGCCGCTCCAGTCGAGCCCGAGCGCGACCTCGTTGGATCGCTCGGCGGACAGCTCCAGGTTGCCGATGTAGTTGCGCCCGTCGGCGAGCCCCCCGGTTGCCTGCAGCGGCAGCCAGAGATACAGCTCCTGGTAGGACGGCGCCCGGGTCTTCGATCCGATATCGACGTTGAATGCGAGATCCGGCGTTACTCGATGCGAGAACTTGAACACCGCGTCGAGGTTGCCGAACGACAGCGTCCTGTCGGCGGCATTGAAAGCCGCGGCAAGCTGCCCCGCATTCATGCCCATCATGTCCATCAGGCCGCCGAAGGACACTTCACCCGCGTCGGTCGAGACGTCGACCCAGCGCAGGCCGAACTCCCAGCCCGAATCCGCCGTGCCCTGCCCGATCGCCGCGAAGGCGCTGACGACGTCGCGCTGCACGTCGTTGAAGTTGTCGATGAAGAACATCGCGTTATTCGGGTTGGTGATGAGCGAATCGTGCGACTCGGTGCGGCCATCCACCCCCGCCATCAGCGCGAACTCGCCTATCGCGTAATCCGCGTGCAGCGCGAACACCACGCCGTCACCGAGCGCCCGGTTCTGGCGGTACTGCATCGGCGAATCCGGCGCCGGCCTGAGCGAGAAATTGTCCATTACGTGGTCGACGTCGTTGTAGCCGACCTTGCCGTGCAGGCTCAGCGCGGGGGACAGTTCCCGGATGAAGTTCATCCCGTAGAGCTCCGAATCGATATAGCGGATGTCCATCGCCAGCGCCGGCGTGCCCGTGTCTTCGGTGTCGAGCGTGCCCGCGAAGACCTGGAACTCGTTGCGGCCGTCCTGGTACGCGTAACTGGCGTCCAGGCGATCGCGCGACAGCTGCGACGGCACGATACGCCCAGCCGGCGTGCGCAGGTCGTCAGCCCGGTCCGCCTGCCCCACGAGCGAGAAGCGGTGCGATCGGTTCGCCGCGGTCAGGCGCCCGGCCAGCGACGTCGTGTCGCCGTTGTCGGCGTAGCGCGCGCCGGCCATACCGCCGAATTCGAAGCCCTCGGCGTTCGAGAATGCGCCGCGTGCGGTCGCCGCATCGACGTGACCGCCAATGGACTCGGGGGCTGTCGCGACCCCGGGGATACCGCGTTTCAGCGTCAGCTGCCCCGTGATCATCGGCGACACGTACGACAGCGGCGGGTCCATGGAATTGGGACCGCCGCCGATCAGGCCGAGTCCGTCGATACTGACGGCGACCCGATCGCCAAACATGCCGCGGTACTGGGCGATGCCGGTCAGGCGCCCGTTCTGGTTGCGATTTGCACCCGGCAGGCGGCTCAGTGCGTCCGCGACGTCGACCACGAATTCCTGTTCGACGACGATACTCGCGTCGCGCAGGGACATTTGCCGGCCGGAAACGACGATCTCTTCGATGGACTGAGCTTCGCTTTTATCGCGGCTTCCGGCCTCTTCGCCCACTGCGGCGACGGGGGTCGCAAGCAGCGCGGCAAGCAGCGCAACGGCTGCATTGTAATGGGTATGCATTGTTCTGACTCCGTAACGACGGCCGCCGGCAAGGCGCGACCGATCGCATCTGTTTCAGGAATTGTTCTTGATTGACAGTGCGTGTTACGGGATGGGCGGGGCGCGTGCGGAATAGACGCGGGTATGCCCGCGCAGCAGTCGTTGCAACGGGGCGGCAACGAGTATGCCGGGCGACGGCAGGATTGCTGCCTGCGGTGCGTCGACCTCGTCGATGACGGCCATCGACAGGATGTGGCCGATGCTGCAGTCGCCGCCGGCCGCGTGCTCGTCATGGTCGCCGTGGCCCGAATGGCCCTCATGGTGACCGTGACCACCGAGCGCCTGCATGAAGCCGGCCGGCAGACCGTCGTGACACAGCTCAAACAGCAGTCCCTTGCCCGGCGCCGCCGGCATGTAGCCCGCCGGCACGAACGCGCGCAGCACGATGCCGGCCAGCAGGACCGTTACGAGGGCACGCCATTTACGGGTTGCAAACTGCATATTGGTGTCCGGCCGTCGATGTCAACGGCGCCAGTCCACCGTATACTGACGGCCGCAGCAATGGCAATGGCCGGGCGGCAATTCCCGCCGAAAGTACAGGTCCGCGTATCGACCATCGGACAGTACTATGCGGGTACGGCGCGGATCGCCGTCGCCGAAAGGCCGCCGGAACCAGGACTGGATGTGGGTGAGACAGACACAAGAATCCTGATCGTCGACGATCACGCGCTCTTGCGGGAGGGACTGCAGTCGTTGCTGTCCGCCGAGCCCGGCATGAAGGTGGTGGGCACGGCGGAAGACGCAGATGACGGTGTCGACAAGATAAGCCGCCTGCAGCCGGACGTCGTCCTCACCGACCTCGCGATGCCCGAAACCGGCAGCGTCGATGCGATCCGCCAGATCCGGAAAGCGCACCCGGACCTGAGGATCATTGCGCTGACCTTTCACAGGGAAGACGGCTACATCCACGCGGCCCTGCAGGCCGGCGCCGACGGCTACGTGCTGAAAGACGACAGCCGCGACGAACTCGTGTTGGCTATTCGCAGCGTGCTCGCCGGCAAGAATTACCTGAGCCCCGCGATATGCGACACCGTGATCCAGGTGTACCTGTCGGGCGTGCAGAAGAGACAACTCAAGCCTTCATGGCACGCGCTGACGCGGCGGGAACGCCAGGTGATCAAGATGATTGCGGAGGGTCTTAAAACCCGTGAGATCGCGGAGAAACTGTCGCTGAGCCCGAAAACGATCGAAAAGCACCGCACGAACATGATGAACAAGCTGGACCTGCACAGCGTGTCGGCCGTCACCCTGTACGCTATCCAGAGCGGCCTCATCGACGAGTGACGCGGGCGCGGCGATCCCGGCCGCGACAGGGTTCAGTCTTCCTCGAGCAGGTCGCGCACGACGCGCAGGATCTCCTCCCGGTCGAATGGCTTGGTCAGCGCGCGGTCCGCGCCGGCCTTGCTCGCCGACGCCAGGTAGGAGCGTGTCGAGATCGCGTCCGGCTCGTAGGGATCGGGTGCCGTCTTCCCGCCGCCCGAAATGACGATGATGCGCGTGTCGCGATACTTCTCGCGAATCTTGCGCGCGGTCGCGATGCCATCGATGCCCGGCATGATCACGTCCGTGATCACCAGGTCGGCACCCTCGTGTTTCATCAATTCGAGGCCCTCGTTGCCTGTCTCCGCAACGACAACCTCGTACCCCGCCCGTTCCAGCACCTGCTTCAACGCGGCCCGCACGTGCTCCTCGTCATCGACAATCAATATCTTTGCCATTACATCCTCGCTATGCTCTGCCGAGATCGCTCGACCTGCCCAGCCGGCGGCAGGTAGATGCTGAATCGTGTGCCCTTGCCGGGCTCGCTCTCGACGACGATTTCACCGTCGTGCCGCTTCACGATGCCGTGAACGACCGACAACCCCAGTCCCGTGCCTTTACCGACCTCCTGTGTCGTGAAGAAAGGCTCGAAAATTCTTTCCTGCGTCTCCGCGTCCATGCCCTTCCCGGTGTCACTGACCTCCAGAACGACGTGCGGCCCCGCCGCCAGGTTCGGATACCGTCTCGCCAGCTCTTCGGAAACGTCCTCTTCCCGCAGCGACACGCGAGATATGCCCGCTGGCGCCCGACAGAGCCTGGAAGGCGTTGTTGCAGAGATTGACCAGCAGCTGGTTGATCTGCTCGGGGACACAGTTGACGTGGCCGCATTCGGGATCGACGTCCACCCGCAGGTCGACGGTCGCCGGCAGCAAGGCACGGATCATGGTTACGGCCTCTTCCGTAACGGGTGCCAGGCTTCCGGTCACGAAGCGTGGATCCGAATCCTGGCGGCTGAAAGTCAGTATCTGCCGGCTAAGGCCTTTCGCGCGGTTCGCGAGCTCCTGCACGTGCCGCAAGTTCTTCGCAACCGGCGAGTCCGCGGGGATGTCCTCGACTGCCAGCTCCAGGTAAAGCACCATCGGCTGGAGCACATTATTGAATTCGTGCGCCACGCCGCCCGCGAGCGTACCCAGCGAGCGCAGCCGCTGATCATGGTGCACCTGGTCCTCGAGTTGCCGTCGATCGTCTTCCGCCTGTTCGCGCTCGGCAATCTCGTTGCGCAGGCGTTCGTTGATGCCGACGAGATTGCGCCGCATCGTCTCCAGGTCGTTGGACAGCGCCTCGATCTCGGCCAGGCGGCTGTCCGAGCGCAGTTCCCTGTCGACGTCCCCGGAGCTGATCGCGCGGCTGGCCGTCTGCAGCCAGCGCAGCGGGCTCACGATAGTGACGCTGACGAGTCCCGCCACCAGCAGTGTCAGCAACAGGTAGGCCAGGAGCACGTAGATCAGCGTGCGCCGGAGCCGGTCGAGGTCCTCGTGGATTGGCGCCTCGTCGTAACCGAGCTTGAGGACTGCCGGCTCGGCGAGGCCGCTGACCGGCAGCGACAGGTAATAGATATCATCGTCATTTTCGCCGAATGCGAAGTCTTCCCTGAAGAGCGCCGCGTCTTCGGCCGTCATCAGGGAACTCGTGATCGTGCGACCGCCGATATCGACCGCTGCGTAGCGGCCCTGACCGCTGAGTATCGCGCTGTCGAGAAGCTCCACGATTCGCTGCTCGGACGCGCCCGGCTCCAGGGTGTCGAAGCGGTCGACGAAGATCTGCGCGACGTTGCGCAGCTTGTCGATGAAGCTGTCCTTCATCGTGCTCTCCACCGTACTGCTGATCGCGTAGAACAGCGGTGGCATGAGCAGTACGTGGATCAGCAGCAGCATCACCACGAGCCGGCCGGGAATGGTGTTCAGGTGTCTTGCCATAGCAATCGGATCGTCTTGATGCCGGGGAGGCTCTCGGCCTGGTGTCCCCACATGTAGGTTATTGCGCATTCCTCGCTGCGTATTGCGTCCGTCACGGCCGGCAGGTCGTCGAATTCGTCGAGCCGCGGCGTGCCGTACTTCAGCGCCAGCGACAGCCGCCGGCGCTCGTAAGACTTCTTCGACATCGCGACGACGGACTGGTAGAAGATGCTCTCCAGCCTGTCGTCGCCCCGCATCAGTATCGGCCTGAGCTGCCAGCCGTCCGCCTTGACCGTTACGCCGAGGTAGGCTTTGCGGACATCCAGCGCGCTGATCTCGTCGACGGGACAGTCCTCGCCCGTAACGAGCACGACGGTATCCGCGGATGCCGCCGCTCCGGAGAACAGCCACGCGGCACCAACGAGCAGCCTATATCGAGGCCAGCAGGTCACGGATAGACGGCACTCCACTGCAATCGGAATTCGTTGAAGTCGCGGGATCCGGAAGGCCCCGCACCGAACGTCGTGTTCGCGACCTCGACCGTCAGGGCATGGTGCTCCGCGACGTCCCAGCGCGCGCCGAGCATGTAGCGCTCGGTGATGAAAGCGTCGAACAGGGCCAGGTAGGCGGAATCGTCCTGGTCGATGCCACCTTCGATACGGCCGAAAACCGTCACGACGTTATTCGCTTCGTATTCGAGCTGCGCGTAGCCGAGCAGGTAGCTGTCGTCGACGTCCTCTGCGGCCCGTTCGAGCGTGAGGTCGTAGTAAACGACGCTCGCCAGCAGGCGCAGTCGGTTCCAGTACCAGTCGCCGAACCCGCCGAGCATCGCCTGGTTGATGCCTGAAGGCTCGCCCGGCAGCGGTACCGCCGAGGGCTCGACGTTGATCTCGTTCCAGCCGGCGAGCAACCCGAACTGGGTCGACCCGAGGAACTCCGGACGATAAGCGACACGGAGATTCAGTGACAGGCCGTGGTCCGACGCGGACTTGAAGAGCTCTTGCGTCTCGAGCGCGCCCTCTTCGAGAATCGGCGCATAGCCGACGGACGCCGCAACCGCGAGCGCCGACTCGTCGCTGCGCTGGTGCTCCGACTCCAGCAACAAGCCGCTGATATGCGCGGGCGTCGAGCCGCCGTCGTCTTCCCATTCCTCGAGCGCCGGCCGAGTAATCGAGGTCTGCAGGTACTGGCCGTGGTGGTATTCGCTGGTCCAGAACTTTGCGGGCGCGTGAAACCGACCACCCCAGACGGACACGTTGTCGCTGACATGGACGCCGGCCTGCAGCCTTTCGAATTCGGCCTCGTCGGACGACCACAGGAACTCGCCGAGGAAGCGGAAGCGGTCGCCCGAATAGCCGTACAGGAGTTCCAGCGCCGCGTTCGTCGACGACTCGTCGACCGACGAATCCGATTCGGAAAACGTATAGAAACCGTCGACGCTCGGAAAGAACAGGAATTCGTGCCCTGTTTCCGCGACTGACGCTGTGCTCGCGAACACGCCCGCAAGCCCGGCGGCGGCGAGCGACCGGCGTGGCCTGCGTGTTCCTTTCCTTGCTGGCATTCTCATACGGTGATCCCCACTCCGTCCATGGCCGATTGCGGCTAAAAAGCCGGGCAGCCGTGTCCCCCCGGGGCTGCGCGGCGCACGCAACGGGCCGCAGTGCGGATCAAGGAACGCGGAGATGCCTGGCAGTTTCAACTTTCGCATCGGCAGGCAAGAGACGATATGGGGTGTTGACCCTAATTCGGGCCTCGATTGCTCGTCCGGCAGTCCTGGCGCGGCGAATGGCCATCACCGGCCGCGACATGCCTCGCTCCCGCAGCCCGATGCAAATTCGACCACTGCCGGTCGTTTTTTTGAGTATTGTGGCTACTGGTCGCAGCCGCTTTCTGCGATAATGTTACCAATGAAACTATTTACGCCCAAGCCATGAGTGTGGCCGCCAAAAACCTAGGCTCCGTCTTCCCGCTCGACAACTACGAGCTCGTCGACCGCTACCGGCGCGAATCCGGCCGCGTGTTCCTGACGGGCACGCAGGCACTGGTGCGCATACCGCTAATGCAGCGGACCATGGACCGCGCTGCCGGCCTGAATACCGCTGGCTTCGTCAGCGGCTACCGCGGCTCGCCGCTCGGCGGCTTCGACCAGGAACTGTGGCGTGCGAAGGCGTTTCTCGACGAAAACAACATCGAATTCCTGCCTGCGGTGAACGAGGATCTCGCCGCGACGGCGATACTCGGCTCACAGCAGGTCGAAACCGACCCGCACCGCGAGGTCGACGGTGTCTTCGGCATCTGGTACGGCAAGGGCCCCGGGGTCGATCGAGCGGGTGACGCGCTGAAGCACGGCAACGCGTACGGGAGTTCCCCGCACGGTGGCGTGCTGGTCGTCGCGGGCGACGACCATGGCTGCGTGTCGTCGTCGATGCCGCACCAGTCGGACGTTGCCTTCCTCACCTTCATGATGCCGCACGTGAACCCGGCCAGCGTCGCCGAGTACCTCGAGTTCGGCCTGTGGGGCATCGCGCTGTCGCGTTTCTCCGGCATGTGGGTGGGCTTCAAGGCAATCTCCGAGACGGTTGAATCGGCGATGTCGGTGCAGCTGCCCCCTTACCCGCAATTCGTGACGCCGGACTTCGAGGTGCCACCCGGCGGCCTGCATTATCGCTGGCCCGACCTGCCCGGGCCGCAGATCGAGGAACGCCTCGAAGCGAAAAAGGCGGCGACGCTCGCGTTCGCGGCGGCCAACCCGATCGATCGCCGGATTTTCGACGTCCCCGACGCACGGTACGGCATCGTGACCACGGGCAAGGCGCATCTCGACCTGATGGAAGCGTTGCGCCTGCTCGGGATCGATCGCGACGAAGCGCGCCGGATCGGCATCGACGTCTACAAAGTGGGCATGGTGTGGCCGCTCGAGCACGACGGCGCGCTCGAGTTCGTGAAGAACAAGCGCGAAGTGCTCGTCATCGAGGAAAAACGCGGCATCATCGAGAGCCAGTTCAAGGAGTACTTCTACGACCGGCCCGGCCGCAAACCGGAACGCATGGTCGGCAAGTTCGACGAGAAGGAACAGCCGCTCGTCCCGTGGATCGGTGAACTGTCGCCGGTCGAGGTCGCCGGCATCGTGGCCAGGCGGCTGGACAAGGCGTTCCGCGGGCTCAACCTGACCGCGCGCGCGGACAGGATACTGAACGAGCGTGCGCCCGCCATCCGCGTCGAAGGCGCGACCCGGATGCCGTACTTCTGTTCGGGCTGCCCGCACAACACCTCGACCAGGCTGCCCGAGGGCTCGACCGCACTCGCCGGCATCGGCTGTCACTTCATGGCGAGCTGGATGGAGCGGGACACGGAAGGCCTGATCCAGATGGGTGGTGAAGGCGTCAACTGGATCACGCGCTCGAAATTCAACGGCAACCGCCACATCTTTCAGAATCTCGGCGACGGCACGTTCTACCACTCCGGCTCACTCGCGATCCGGCAGGCGGTCGCCGCCGGCACCAACATCACGTTCAAGATCCTCTACAACGATGCGGTTGCGATGACGGGGGGCAGCCCGTCGACGGCCCGCTTAGCGTAGCGGGTATCGCCAACTCGGTTCACGCCGAGGGCATTCAACGCATCGCGGTGGTCTCCGACGAACCGGAGCAGTTTGATGCGGCCGACTTTCCGCGCGGCACGACGTTCTCGCATCGCCGTGACCTCGACGCGGTGCAGCGCGAACTCCGGGACATCCCGGGCGTGACGGTGCTGATCTATGCGCAGACCTGCGCGACGGAGAAACGCCGCCGCCGCAAGCGCGGCGAGATGCCGGATCCGGACCGCTTCGTCGTCATCAATGATCTCGTCTGCGAAGGTTGTGGCGACTGCTCGGTGGAATCCAATTGCCTGTCGGTGGTGCCCAAAGAGACGCCGTTCGGCCGCAAGCGCGAGATCGACCAGAACAGCTGCAACAAGGACTACTCCTGCATCAACGGCTTCTGCCCGAGCTTCGTCACGGTCGAGGGTGGCAAACGGCAACCGCCGAAACCGCTGTGGGGCGTTGCCCGGCTGGAAACCGCGGCGGCTGATCTGCCCGATCCCCGGATCGCGGAGATCAAGCACTGCTTCGACCTGCTGGTTACGGGTGTCGGCGGCACCGGTGTCGTCACCGTCGGGCAGCTGATCACGATGGCCGCCCACCTCGAAGGCAAGGGCGCGAGCGTGCTCGATTTCATGGGCTTCGCGCAGAAGTTCGGGCCGGTCCTCAGTTACATACGCATCGCCCGGCAGCCGATCGACATCAACCAGGTCCGCATCGAGCAGGCGCGCGCGGATGCGCTGATCGGCTGCGACCTGGTCGTCAGCTCGTCGCCGAAGGCCTCGAAGACCTACCGGCCGGGGCATACGCGCGCGGTCCTCAATTCCGCCGAGATGTCGACCGGCGATTTCGTCCGGCATCGTGACGCCAGCCTGCACGCCGCGGACCGCGTCGACGCGATCCGCAACGTCGTCGGCGAATCGAACCTTACCCTGCTCAATGCGAACAAGATGGCGAACCGCCTGATGGGCGACACCATCTATGCCAACGTGCTGATGCTGGGCGCCGCCTGGCAGCAGGGGCTGGTGCCCGTCTCGCACGAGGCCATCATGCGGGCCATCGAACTCAACGGTGTCGAGGTCGAGAACAACAAGCAGGCATTCACGTGGGGCCGGGTCGCCGCGGACCACCCGGAGCACGTCGAGGATCTCGCGGTGACGCAGGAATTGCGGGCACCCGAAACGCTCGACCGCATCGTCGAGCGGCGTGCCGCTTTCCTGGTCGACTACCAGGACGAGGCATTGTCCCGTCGCTACACGGCCCTGGTCGAAAAAGCGCGCGATGCCGAAAGCGACGTCGGCGGGGACGGCCGTTTCGCGAAAGCCGTTGCGAAGAGCTATTTCAAGTTGCTGAGCTACAAGGATGAGTATGAAGTCGCACGGCTGCATACGCAGACGGGCTTCCTCGAATCGTTGCAGCGCGATTTCGGCGACAAGGCGCGCGTACGCTTCCACCTCGCGCCGCCGCTACTGAATTCGAAGACCGACGCACGCGGCCGCCCGCGCAAGCGCGAGTTCGGCGCGTGGATGATTCCGGTGATGCGACTGCTCGCCTCACTGCGCGGCCTGCGCGGCAAGCGCTTCGACCCCTTTGGCATGACCGCCGAGCGCCGCATGGAACGTGCACTGATCTTCGAGTTCGAGAACCGGGTGGAACAATTGCTCGGAGCGCTTGACGCGCCGAACCTGGACCTTGCTACGGAGATCGTCAGCCTTTACATGGACATTCGCGGCTACGGCCCGGTCAAGGAGGAGGCGGTCGAAGACGTGCGGACGCGGGTAGCCAACAAGATCAATACGCTGGCCACGATGGAACACAAGGCCGCGTGAGCCCTACCTACGCGTTCGATTCCAAACCGGCGTCGGGGCAGACGATGCCGGTCGCAGACGGCCTACATTGGCTGCGCATGCCCCTGCCCTTCGATCTCGATCACATCAACCTGTGGCTGTTCGAGGACGACGGCGGCTGGGCCATCGTCGATACCGGCATCAGCAGCGCTACGAGCAAGGATATCTGGAGCAAGGTCTTCGACGACACGATGCGCGCACTGCCCGTCACGCACGTGATCGCAACCCACCTGCACCCCGACCACATGGGCTGCGCCGGCTGGCTGACGCGGCGCTTCGACGTCGACCTGTGGATGACCCGCGAGGAGTACATGCTGGGGCGGCTGCTCGTCGCAGATACGGGCAAGCCGGCGCCCGAGGCAGCCATCCGCTTCTACGCGGCGGCCGGGTTCTCGGACGAAGCGCTGCAGGAGTATCGCGAACGCTTCGGGTTCTTCGGCCGTCTCGTATCGAGACTGCCGGAGTCCTACGTCCGCATCCAGGAGAACGACCAGCTGGCGCTCGCCGAACCCCGCCGCGTCGTCGATACGTTCCGCGTGCTGTTCGGACGCCGCGTGCCTGCCGGCCACCGCACGATGGCAACCGGCGAGGCCATCGCGCACCTCAATTACCTGCTGGCAACCGGGGACGCGATCATGGAAGCGGACGCGAGTGGCGTCCACTGGTACCGCAACGCGTGAACAGTTGTTAGCCGCCAGTAGGACGCGGCACTATCCGCCGCATCGCGCCAGCGTCATCAACACAATGACCGCGACAATCGAGCCAATGTAGACGCGCATCGATACGGTCTTGCCTTCAGTACTCTTCCAGGCATCGCCGGTCGCCTTGCGTACACCGGACAGGGGATCCGGCGACTCCGTAAAGGTCGGCCCGCTCTGCCTCGGTTTTGGCTCTTCTTCGGGGGCATTCTCCACCGAATCGCGCTGGGGCGCGTCACCGTTCTTTTCTGTGCTCACGATTGATCCTCATTTAAAGCAGGTTGCGATTGGCCGCCAGGGGTCGGAGGCCGTCATTCTACCTCGAGCCATGGAATCAGCGTTGCGTCGCACCGGAGACGGCCAGAAGCAACCCTTGTCAGCCGCCAGACGCGTTTGCTCTTCCCCGGATACCGACGTGCTGCGGGCCTATTTCCGCGATGCTTCGTGCGCCCATCTGTCCCATCACCATCGATAGCTCGGCATTCAGCATCTCGAGAACCTTCTCGACGCCTGGTTGGCCGAAGGCCGCCAACGCCCAGATGTACGCGCGGCCAATACACACAGCGTCCGCGCCCATGGCCAGGGCCTTGAAGATATCGGTTCCACGGCGGAAGCCACTGTCGACCATGACCGGCACGCGGCCGTCCACCGCGTAGACGACCTCGGGCAGGCTCTCGATTGCACCCCAGCCGCTCGCCTCAGCGCGGCCTCCGTGGTTTGAAACGTAGACGGCGTCGGCACCGGCCTCGACGGCGCTTGCCGCATCCTCACGAGTCACGATGCCTTTCACGACGATTTTCATCGACGTGACCTCGCGGATCCTGTCGAGGAAATCCCATGTCATGCCGGAGGTGTCGAAATCGGCGAAAGTGACACTCGAACCCTCGTACATCGGGTTCATGCGCAGGAAGTCGTCAACGCCCCCCATACCGTGGCAGGACGAGCAATCACGGTCGTCCGTGCGCACGTACTGGCCGAGCAGTACGCGGTTACTCCCGGAATTGAGGTCGACGGTCAGCACGACGACACGAGCGCCGGCACGTTCCGCTCTCTCCAGCATCATCCTGGCTGTCGACCACTGACTGGTAGGGTACAGCTGAAACCAGACGGGCCGACCGCGCGCCGCAATGACCTCCTCGATCGGATTCGACGTTACGTTGGATAATATCTGCAGGTGTTCCCGCGACCTGGCGGCACGAGCCGTTGCGAGCTCGGCGTCAGGATGAAAGGCGCGCTGGCTGCCGACCGGCGCGAGTACGATCGGGGACTTGAGCTGCTCGTCGAGCAGCGTTGTCTCGAGGCTGACATCGCTCGTATCAACCATGCGCATCGGCCTCAGGTAGAGCTCGTTGAACGCGCGCCGATTGGCGGACAAGGTCTCGTTGCCGTCGGTACCGGTCGCGAGGTAACCGTAGTGCGCGGGTGGCAACGTGTGCTTCGCAACGGCATGGAAGTCGAATACGTCCAGCGCCTCTTCAGGCGACCCGATCAGAAAGTCGGGCAGCTGGATTGCATCGAGCGACTCTTCTGCCAACAAACGCCCCGCGGCCGTGCAGGACAGCAGCGGGCTTGCCGCAAGAAACTTCAGGAAACGCCGACGTGCTTCAGTTGCCAATTATTCTCCCCCGAACGCGGCAAGTTACCGGTCATGACCCTGGCACCAGGACGTCTGTTACCGGTCAGGAGCCGGCATTCTAGCTCAATCCCTTCCGCTTGCGTCTTGCGGCCAGGAATGGCCGCAGGCGACAGCACGTGCTATCGGCCTGATTCAGTGCATTTGATGCCGAGTCTTTCGCGCGAGGCCGGTGGCAACGGTATTGCTCCACTGCATATGAGCCACGTAACGAGAAGATGATTGTATTGTCGTGCGGCAAGGCAGCCGTTCAGCGGGACAAAAAAGGGGCCGAAGCCCCTTTCTCGTTTACCGGCGACGATCCATCCGGCGGTCGACCTGCCGGCCGCGACGGTCGAGACGCCGGTCTGCTTTTGCGCCACGGCGGTCCAGGCGGCGGTCCACGCGGTCGCCCTTGCGATCAAGGCGTTCCGACAAACGGTCCCGGCCGGCTGCATCCGCACGTCGTGACTTGCGGTCGAGATTGCGATCAATCCTGTCGCCGCGGTTGTCCAGCCGCTGCTCGATGCGGTCGCCTTTGCGGTCGAGACGGTTTTCCACCCGGTCGCCCGCGTCAGCCAAGGCACTACCGGCGGAAAGCAGCAGTCCGGCCGCGATGATGACACTCTTCCTTATGTCCATGATCCTCTCCCTGGTTACGGCATGAATTGCCTGATGTCAGGACTAACAACGCGGCCGGGCGCCGCAGGTTGACCCAAACGGCACGTGATTCGAGAATTATTGTTAAATCAGAGCGTCTGACCGGCTTCCGCGGTCCTTAGACGTGCTGCATCAGCACCGGCAGGCGCGCCTCGTGAATCAGGAACTCGGTCGTTCCACCCAGCACCTTCTCGTACCAGCGCTGGCGGCTGTAGGCTCCGGAGACGATCAGGTCGGCGTTCGCGTCATTGCAGGCGTCCAGGAGTTCCGTTTCGACGTGTCGGCCACGCGTCCTGACCTGTTGCGACTTGATGCCCCAGTGCTTGAGGTAGGCTTTGAGCTGAGCAGCCTTCGGCCCGGGCCGGTCTTCCGGCCCGCAGGTCACGATCGTGACTGCGGCGGCTTGCCTGAGCAGCGGCAGCGCAGCCTTCACCGTGTGCGCCACGCGCGGGCCCTGGTCCCACGCGATGCAAACGCGCTCACCGATCTTGCGGCGGCCTGTCTGCGGCAGCAACAATACCGGACATGAACCCCGCATCAGGGCCGTGTCGACGAACATGCCGGCTACTCCATCCGGGCGCTTCGGTCGGGACACCACGACGAGATCGGCAATCGGCCCGACGATCCCCATGACCTTGTGCGGCGAGCCGACGCGTTCCACCCACATGGCGCCCGGCTTGGCCCGGGCATGGCGGATCATCTCGTAACCGTGTTGCTCGGCAATCTTCCGGTACAGGGTCTCCGCCGCCGCCGGCGCTTTCGGCGTACTCTTCTTGCGCCACGCGGCAGCCGCGAAATCGGATGACAGGGTAAGGTCGGATTCCTTGTGCGGCCGGATGTGGCAGCCGCTAACGCTTGCATTGAGCTTCTTTCCCAACTCGAACGCCGTGTCCAGGGCACGCGCGCATTCGGGACGATCGGCAACCGGTACCAGGATCACTCGCATCGACCTTCTCCTCCAGGTTGAGCAACGAGGATGGCACCGCCCGAATCGACGAACAAGCAGGTGTTATACGTAGTCGCGGTCGCGGTTTCAGAACCGCTCCTACACCAACGCCATGCCCTGTAGGAGCGCGCCTGGGCGCGCGATCGGTCGCGGTTCCAGAACCGCTCCTACACCAACGCCATGCCCTGTAGGAGCGGGCCTGGGCCCGCGATCGGTCGCGGTTCGGGAACCGCTCCTGCAACAACGCCATGCCCTGTAGGAGCGGGCCTGGGCCCGCGATCGGTATCGGCCTCGAACCATTCGCGGTTCGAGAACCGCTCCTACAGCGACAGCACCCGGTCGAGATCCCGGCACAGGTCGTCCGCGTCCTCGAGCCCCACCGACAGCCGCATCACGCCATCGCCGGCATACTCGCGGAATGCCTGCAGCTGCTCCCCTTCGAGCCGGTAGCTGGATTCCATGATCTGGTCTGTGCCTATCCAGTAGACGAGGCTGCGATGGTGGCCGAGGCTCACTGCGTAGTGGATAACCCTCAGCTCGTCGATCATTTTTCTTGCCACCGCCGGGCCGTCCCCGACCTGGAAGGACAGCATCCCGGAGAAACCGGTCATCTGGCGAAGCGCGATGTCGTGTTGCGGATGGGACTGCAGCCCGGGGTAGTTGACGCGCTTGACGGCCGGATGCGCCGCGAGGAACTCGGCCACCTGCATCGCGTTCGCGGAATGCGCCTGCATGCGGATGGGTAGCGTCGCGATGCCGCGCATAATCAGCCACGCATTGAACGGACTGATCACGCCGCCGTAGTGCACGAGCGCTTCCTCGTTCAGGTCCATCATCACGTCGCCGGGTCCGAGCAATGCTCCGCCGAGCGCATCGCCGTGGCCACCGATGTACTTCGTCAACGAATGCACGACGAAATCCGCGCCGAGTTCGATCGGGCGCGTGACGACCGGAGACGCGAACGTCGAGTCGACCGCGAGACGAACGCCGTGGGCCTTGCAGATCGCCGCGATCGCCTCGATGTCCGTAAGGCGGATGATCGGGTTGATGGGCGTCTCGATAAAGATGAGCTTCGTGCTGTCACGAATTGCCGCCTCGACGTGGTTGACGTCGCTGGTGTCGACCGGCGTCACGTCGACACCGAAGCGCGGCAAGGTGTGACGCACGAGCTCGGCGCTGCCAGCGTACTGCACGTCGCTCACGATCAGGTGATCGCCGGGCGACAGGTAGCCGAGCAGCAAGGCGGACGTCGCCGCCATTCCCGAGGCGAATGCGAGGCTGGACTCGGCGCCCTCGAGCACGCGCAGCTTCTCCTGCAGCTGGTTGGTCGTCGGATTGCCCCAGCGCGTATAAATGTACGGCATGTCGCCTTCATTGAAATCCTTGATCGAGAAGGCTTCGGCATCCTTCGTCGTGAAGGTCGTCGACATCACGATACTCGGCGACGACGCGCCGCTAACTTCGTCCGGCGCTTCGCCGGCATGCACGGCCAGCGTCTGCGTGCCGGCATCTTCGGGCAATTTACTCACGGTATCTCCCCTGCTGCGTGAGCGATCGATTCTACGCGAGCTGATTCGTCGTGTAATGGCGGCGTGATATGCTCGGCGCCAGCGAGTTCCTGGACCTGAACTGCCGTGGCAATCCGTTCACTGTGTATCACCGAAGGCGGCGACCGGCCGACCATCGAGACCTTCATCGGCATGCATCGTGCGGGCATCGGCATCACGGTGACTATCCCCCCGGATCATCCGAATCTCCAGGTCCTCGCCGATGCAGGCGTGCCGACGATTCCCCTGCAGCTGAAGCACGACTTCAACAAGGCCGATATCGCGATCTTGCGCAGCGAACTGATTCGTGGCGATTACCACATCCTGCATACCTTCAACAGCAAGGCCGTGACCAATGGCCTGCGTGCCTGCAAGGGATTGCCGGTGAAGGTCGTCTGCTACCGGGGCATCGTCGGCAACCTGAGCTTTCTCGACCCGATGTCCTGGATGCGCTACCTCAATCCGCGCATCGACCGGATCATCTGCGTGTGCGAAGCGATCCGCCAGTGGTTCCTGCACATGCAGCCCGCGTTCCTGCGCATGCCGCCGCAACGGCCGGTCACGATCCACAAGGGCCACAAGCTCGAATGGTATGCGGACGAGCCGGCCGATCTCGCGCAGTTCGGCATTCCGGACGACGCGTTCGTCATCGGCTGCACGGCCGCCTACCGCCCCCGCAAAGGCGTCGAATACCTCGTCGATGCGCTGGCCATGCTACCGCCGGATATACCCGCGCACCTGCTGCTGATCGGCCGCATGGACGACCGCAAGCTGACGCGCAAGATCAATGCCAGCGGCGTCGGCGAACGCATTCACCGCATCGGTCACCGCAGTGACGCGCCCGCGGTGACGGCTGCCTGCGACGTGTTCTCGCTGCCGTCGACGAAACGCGAAGGGCTCGCCCGCGCGATCATCGAGGCGATGGCCTACCGCGTGCCGCCGGTCGTTACCGACTGCGGCGGCAGCCCCGAACTCGTGGTGGATGGTGAGTGCGGCTACGTCGTGCCGATCAGGGACGCGCGGGCACTGGCCGACGCCTTCGAGAGGCTCTACCGCGACCCCGAGCTGCGGCGGCGCATGGGGGAAGCGGCCCGCGAGCGCATCGGCACGCATTTCCGCAACGAGGACACGGTCAGCAGGACCATCGCCCTGTACGAGGAACTGGTGCCGAGTCCGCGCTGACCCGGTCGCGGTTCGAGAACCGCTCCTACAGCGCGCCGTTCACCTGTAGGAGCGGGCCTGGGCCCGCGACGGTTCGCGGTTCGAGAACCGCTCCTACAATCGCACCGTTCACCTGTAGGAGCGGGCCTGGGCCCGCGACGGTTCGCGGTTCGAGAACCGCTCCTACAATCGCACCGTTCACCTGTAGGAGCGGGCCTGGGCCCGCGAAGCGCGCCTACAGTTCGACCATGAGCTTGCCGGTGTTGCCGCCCGTGAACAGCAGGTTGATGCCCTCGATCGCGCTTTCCAGGCCGTGCAGCGTGTGCGCCCGGTACTTGAGTTTGCCGGCACCCAGGTATTGCGCGAGGTGCTGCATCATTGCAGGCACCTGGTCCCAGTGGTCCGGCATCGTGAAGCCCGTGATGGTGAGGCGTTTCCTGATGATGTTCAGCCAGTTCGGCCCCGGCGACGGCGTCGCCGTGTTGTAGTCGGCAATCATTCCGCAGACGATAATGCGGCCGTGCGCGTTCATGCGGTTGAAGACGATGTGCTGCACGGGCCCGCCGGTATTTTCGAAATACAGGTCGATGCCGTTCGGCGTCGCCGCCTTCATCGCCTTTTCGAGGTCGTCGGATTTGTAGTTGATCGCCGCGTCGAAGCCGAGCTCCTGTTCGAGCCAGCGGCACTTCTCGTCGGTCCCCGCAGTACCGACGACCGTAAGGCCCTCGGCCTTGCCCAGCTGGCCGACCATGGAACCGACGGAGCCGGCGGCGCCCGAAACGACCAGCGTCTCGCCTGCCTTCGGTTTACCGATCTCCATCAGCCCCTGCCAGGCCGTGAGGCCGGGCAATGACAGTACGCAGAGCACCGCTTCGGCGGAGATGCCCGGCGGCAGCTTGTTCAGCCCCTGGCCGTCGCTGACGGCGTACTCGGTCCAGCCGATCATGCCGACCACGCGGTCGCCGACGGCAAACCCGTCGTGCTTCGACTCGACGACCTCGGCGACGCCGCTCGAGCGCATGATCTCGCCCAGCTCGACGGGCGGGATGTAGCTGCCGCGATCCTCGCTCATCCAGCCGCGCATCGCGGGGTCGAGCGACATGTGCGTCTGCTTGAGGAGCAACTGGCCGGGCTCCAGCTCCGGGGTCTCGAGGGTTACCACCTCGAAGACATCCGGGGTGATGGTCAGGTTCGGGCGTTTGACGAGTTTGACGGCTTTGTACTGCATGGCGGGTCGGTCACTCCAACGATGGGCTGACCGACCATGGTAACCGCAAACGATACCCCTGTAGGAACGGGCCTGGGCCCGCGACGGTTCGCGGTTCGAGAACCGCTCCTACAGTCGCGTCGTTCTACCTGTAGGAGCGGGCCTTGGCCCGCGATCGTTCGGGGTTCGGGAACCGCGTTCCTGCAGCCGCACCGTTCTGTCTGTAGGAGCGGGCCCGGGCCCGCGACAGTTCGCGGTTCGAGAACCGCCCCTACAATCGCAGCGCCCCGTCGACCTCGATGCAGCGGCCGTTCACGTAGTCGTTTTCGAGAATGAACTGCACCGTGTGCGCGATCTCGTCCGGTTCACCCAGGCGCCCGGCGGGGATCGGCCGGGTCATCTTCTCGCGCGCTTCCGGTTTCATCGACATGACGAGGTCCGTGCTGATGAAGCCCGGCGCGATCGACGCGGAGCGGATACCGTAACGCGCGAGCTCCTTGGCCCACACCACGGACATCGCCTGCACGCCGGCCTTGGCCGCCGAGTAGTTCGACTGGCCCATGTTGCCCGAGCGCGAGATCGAGGAGATATTGATGATGCAGCCCTTCTCGCCCGACTCGATCATCTTCGCCGCCGCCTCGCGCCCGCACAGGAACACGGCGGTCAGGTTCACGTCGATGACCGCCTGCCACTGGTCCAGAGTCATCTTCGAGACCTGCTTGCCGTCCTTGTACTTGAGCATCAGGGCGTCGCGGATGATGCCCGCGTTGTTGACCAGCCCGTGGATCGCGCCGAAATCGGCCGCGATGTCGTCGAACAGCGCCTCGACTTCCTCTTCTTTCGCCACGTTGGCGATGTAGCCCTGCACTTTCGGTGAACCCGCCTCGCCGCACTCCTTTGCCATCGATTCCAGCGCCGCTTCGTCCAGATCGACAAGCGCCAGCTGGCATCCGGCGGCGGCCAGCCGCTTCGCCATGGCTGCACCGAGGCCGCGGGCCCCTCCCGTGATCACGATTGTCTTCCCTGCGAGGTCCATCGAGTTCTCCTGTGCAATTTGTCCGCGCACCGCTGCAGCGGTCGTATTGTGCGCCGCAACAGTTTTATTGTGCGCCGCACAATACCAGAAAACATCGGAAAACGCCTATACCTGTGTCGTTGCCTGCCAACCGCAAATAGCCGATGATCGAAACAGGCTGGAACTGGGAATACGGCCATGAGCAAGCACCAAAGCGCCGTCGATCGGGACCGGATGCCGTTTGCGGCTCCGTGCCGAAAACTCTCATTCTGGGCGCCGTTTCGCTGGGTTCGGCTGGGCGTGGCCGACCTCATCCAGGCGCCCCAGCAGAGCCTGGTCTACGGGCTCGCCGTCGCCGTGCTCATCGGCGCCGTGTCGCTGATCGCATGGTTCCGGGGCAGCCAGTGGATTATGTTCGGTATGCTCGGCGGCTTCGTATTCCTGGCGCCGCTGGTCTGTGTCGGTCTCTACGCCATAAGCGCGCAGCTCGAACGCGGCCAGGAGCCGGTTCTGACGCGCAGCCTGCGCGCCGCGTTCAAACGCCACATCGGCAACGAGGCCGTGTTCGCGCTGGCACTCCTGGTCATCTTCCTCGTGTGGTCACGGGCAGCGGTCATCGTTACCGCCGTCATGTACCCGACCGACGGCAATCCGACAACGAGCGAACTGGTCAGCTTCCTAACCTTCGGCAGCGGCGTCGGCGCGATCTTCGCCGCGGTAACCTTCTCGGCCAGCGCGTTTTCGCTGCCGATGATCATGCACCGCGATGTCGACAGCATCACGGCAATCGTCACCTCGGTCAACGCAGTACTCAGGAACAAGGGTGCGATGCTCGTGTGGCTGGCAATCATCGTCTTTGCACTGGTGCTGGGGGTGGTTACGGCTTTCGTGGGGCTGGTCTTCCTGATCCCCGTGATCGGTTACGCGACCTGGCACGGCTACGAGGAAACGATCGACGCCAGCGACTTTCCGCGCCACAGCGAGGGAGTCACGGCGACGCCGCGCCCGAATTCGAGCACCGCGATGGGACACGATCCCGTTATCTGAGGGACGCCTGCTCAGGCCTGGTGAAGCTTCAGTGCACAGTAGGCCGCGCCGAGCAGGCCCGGCTGGTCGTGCAGGATGAGCTGCGTTGGTATCCGCTCCACGTATGAGCGATGCCGGCCCTTGTTCTCGAAGCCATGGCGAAAGCCGCTGTTCTTCAGCAGGTCGGGGTAACGCTTCGATATGCCGCCCGCGATGAAGATCCCGTCTTCGGCACCCAGCGTCAGCGCGAGGTCGCCGGCAACCTGGCCGAAGACCTCGAAAAACATCTGCACGGCTTCCGCTGCCAGCGTGTCGGTGTTGTCGATCGCCGCCTTGAAGATATCGGCCGGTGCCAGCTGCGCGCGTTTCTCGCCGTGGATGCGCACCAGCGCCCAGTAGATATTCTCGAGCCCGGGGCCCGACACCAGGCGCTCGCTGGATACGCGGTCGAAGCGTTCGCGCAGCACCTTGAGAATATCGATCTGCACCTGGGTCTCCGGGGCGAAACCGCCGTGGCTCGCTTCCCCGGCGATCGGCAGGTAGAGATCGCCGTGTTTGCGAAGGCCGACTGCGCCGAGGCCCGTGCCCGGACCGATGATGCCGACCATGTAATCGTTCGCATCGAGCGGCCGGGGTTCGGGCAGGCCGATGGGTATGCAGTCGTCCTTGTCCAGGAACGGTACCGAGTACGCGATCGCCTCGAAATCGTTCAGCAGCTGCACCGCGTCGATAGAGAACTCCGCGGCGAGTTCGTGCGCTGCAATTTCCCAGTGGTTGTTGGTGAAGCGCACGCGCCCGTCGATGATCGGGCCTGCAGCCGCGAGACAGATCACGCGAGGTGACCCGGCTTTTACGGACTCCAGGTAGTGCTTGATCGCGGCATCCGCGGACTCGTAGTCGTTGCATTGCAGGGTGAGCGCTTTCGAGAAACCGGGTTTCCCGGTATCGGCCAGCGCAAAACGCGCATTCGTACCGCCGATGTCGCCGATCAGCAGGCAGGCTTCGTCTTTTTCTTGCTGCCCCGCGCAGAATTCATCGGATGGTTCTCGACCCCGTTTTGTCCGCGACCTACTATACAGATAATCATTTGACTGGCTAGCGAGGTGCACCGATGGCCGCGAGAACACCGGACGGCCTTTTGCACGCCCTGCTGCTCGACCGAAACGGCGGCGCGAAGCACATCCAGCCCGCCGACATCGAGACCTGGCGGCCCGATGCTGGCTTGCTCTGGCTGCACTTCGACGTCGTCGAACGGCCGCCGCGCAAATGGTTGCGGACCGTTCTCGGTCTCGAGGCATTCGTCGTCGACGCGCTCAGCGCCGACGAAACCCGGCCACGATCGCTGAACGTCGGCGACGGATTGCTCGCGGTGCTGCGCGGCGTCAACACGAACCCGGGCGAAGACCCCGAAGACATGGTGTCGATCCGCCTGTGGATCGAAAACGACAGGATCGTCAGCACCCGACGCAGGAAGCTGTTGTCGGTCCAGGATCTCAGGGACCAGCTCGACCAGGGGCAGGGCCCGAAGACGAGCGGCGAGTTCCTCGCCGCACTGATCGGCCGGCTGGCCGACCGCATCGGCGGCTTCGTCGACACGATGGAAGACCGGCTGTCGTCCATCGAAGAATCGGAAACCGGCGACGCCGTGCAGGTTCGGCGGCGATCCCTCGCGGTGCTGCGCCGGCAGATCGCCTCGGTGCGGCGCTTCGTGGCGCCACAACGGGACGCACTCGACCGCCTCTACCGGAACCCCGGCACCCTGTTCTCCGATTCCGAGAGTAATAGCCTCCGCGAGGAGGCCGACCGTGTCACACGCTACCTCGAGGATCTCGATCTCGCCCGGGAGCGCGCGGTCGTGCTGCAGGAGGAACTGCTCAACGAACTCGCCCAGCAGCAGAACACGCGGATGTACGTGCTGTCCGTCGTCGCCGCCATATTCCTGCCGCTCACGTTCGTAACGGGACTGCTCGGCATGAATGTCGGGGGACTGCCCGGTGTCGACTCGTCGCGGGGATTCGTGATGGCCGTCGTCATTATGGTCGCGACCAGCGCCGCGATGCTCGTCTATTTCCGATTCAGGAAGTGGCTGTAAGGCTCGCGGCTGCGGCCGCGAGTTTCGCAATAGCCGCGAAGTCGCCGTCGCGCAGCAGTCCCGGAGGCGCGATCCAGGAGCCGCCGATGCACGCGACGTTCGGCAGCGACAGGTAGTCCTTCGCGTTGTCCGGCCCGATGCCTCCGGTCGGCATGAAGCCGACTTCGGGGATGGGTGCGCCGATCGCTTTCAGGAACGCGGCACCCCCGCACAGTTCCGCAGGAAAGAACTTCTGCAGCGTGTAACCGAGGTCCAGCAATTTGAGCATCTCGGATGCGGTGACCGCGCCGGGCACGAACGGCAGTTCCGCGTCGGCGACGGCCTCCAGCAGTGCATCGCTGGAACCGGGACTGACGGCGAAACGCGCACCGGCCGCTTTGACGTCCGCGACCTGCGCGGCGCGGCGCACGCTGCCCGCACCCACCAGCATCCCGGGCACCGCGTTCGCGATGCGCTCGATCGCATCGAGACCGGCTGCCGTCCTCAATGTCACCTCGACTGCGTGCAGGCCGCTCTCGAGCAGCGTCTCGGCCAGCGGCACCGCGTGCGACGCATCGTCGATCACGACGACCGGGACGATGCGCTGCGCCGCGAGTAGCTCGGCCGCGTTCATGCGTCCACCACCGTGAATATGCCGGCGCCCTGCTCCGCACCCGCGCTGCGCTCGCGGAACACCGCGAACAATTCGCGGCCCATGCCGACCTGCCGGTTCGCGAAATCGGCGCCCTGACCGCGAGTCAATGTCGGTGGCGTCCACCGCCATCGTGCCGCTGCCCGCATCGATCGTGACAATGTCGCCGTCGCGTATTTTGCCGATGGCGCCGCCCGAGAGCGCTTCCGGCGTCACCTGGATGGCGGCCAGCACCTTGCCCGATGCGCCGGACATACGGCCGTCGGTCAGGAGCGCCACCTTGAATCCGCGGTTCTGCAATACGCCGAGGTAGGGCGTCAGCTTGTGCAATTCCGGCATGCCGTTGGCGCGCGGCCCCTGGCCGGGCAGCACCGCGACGAAATCCATTTCCAGTTCACCGTCGTTGAACGCCTGGGTAAACGCCGCTTGCGACGTGAATACGCGCGCCGGCGCCGTGACCGAGCGATGCTCCGGTTCGACCGCGGATACCTTGACGATCGCTCGGCCGACATTGCCGGCGACCAGCCGTAGCCCGCCTTCCGCATCGAACGGGCTGCTCGCCGGGCGCACGATGTCCGTCATCGAGACTCTCTCCGGGCGCAGCGCGCCATTCGAGTTTCCCGTTCTTCAGGAACGGCTCCGTGCAGAAATTCCGCAGGCCGGGACCGAGTATGGTCTGCACGTCGTCGTGCAGCAGCCCCGCATCGAGCAGTTCGCGGATAACGAAGCCGAGGCCGCCGGCCGCATGGAAGTGGTTCACGTCGGCCATGCCGTTCGGATAGACGCGCGCGAGCTGGGGCACGGCGCGCGACAGTTCCGAGAAGTCTTCCCAGTCGATCACGATGCCGGCTGCCTTCGCGATAGCCACGAGATGAATCGTGTGATTCGTCGAACCGCCCGTTGCCAGCAGGCCGACGATCGCGTTCACGATCGCCTTTGCGTCGACGATCTCGCCGATCGGCACATAGTCGTCGCCGAGGCTCGTCCTTTTCAGGATGTTGCTCACGGCTTCGCGCGTCAGCTGCTCGCGCAATTCCGTGCCCGGGTTCACGAACGACCCCCCCGGCAATTGCAGTCCCATGAATTCCATCAGCATCTGGTTGCTGTTCGCGGTGCCGTAAAATGTGCAGGTCCCGGGCGCATGGTAGGCGGCCGACTCCGCCGCCAGCAGTTCGTCGCGGCCGACACGTCCGGAGGCGTATTCCTCGCGAACCTGCGCCTTCTCCTTGTTCGACAGTCCCGACACCATCGGCCCGGCCGGGACGAACGTGATCGGCAGGTGGCCGAACGACAGCGAACCGATCAGCAGGCCCGGCACGATCTTGTCGCATATGCCGAGGAGAACGGCGGCATCGAACATGTCGTGCGACAGCGCGACGGCCGTGGACAGCGCGATGACGTCGCGGCTGAACAACGACAGGTCCATGCCGTCCTGGCCCTGCGTCACGCCGTCGCACATCGCGGGCACGCCGCCGGCAAACTGCGCGACGGCGCCATGGCTTGCGGCGGCGTCTTTGATCACCGCCGGATAGGTCTCGAAAGGCTGGTGCGCGCTCAGCATGTCGTTGTACGCGGAGACGATGCCGATGTTCGGCACGGTGTTGCCCGACAGTGCCTTTTTCTCGATGTTGCTGCTTGCCGCCATCGCGTGCGCGAGATTGCTGCACGACATGGCCGTGCGCGACGGTCCGCCGTTGGCAGCGTCCCGGATTCGCGCGAGGTAGCCATTGCGCGATGCCTCGCTGCGCTGCCGGATCCTCTCGGTGACGCGTTCGATCGTTGAATTCATAAGATAGATGCCTCGGGGATGTCAGGGTGCCCAGTAGAGGTGCACGGGTGCGCGCTTCTGCCGCAGCAGGTGGCATACGGGGTAGCCGTTCGGCGACTGCTTCGCGGACTCGTAGACCGCGCGCTTGGCGTCGCCGAATATCAACAGCAGTATTTCGTCGCTGCGCGACAAGCGCGGACAGCGTCAGGCTCACCCGCGGATGCGGACTCGCGGCCGTGTTCACGGGAATACAGAGCTGGCGCGAGTCCACGTCCAGCCCTTCATCGAGATTCGCCGCATCGGGAAACAGCGATGCAAAGTGCCCGTCTTCACCCATGCCGAGCAGCGCGCAGGCGAACGGGAACGGTGACTGCCGGAGTTCCTCGTTCAGCGCGATGCAGCGCTCCTCGATGGTCACGATGGGCTTGTAGACCGGCAGCAACGTCGCGTCCCGGGCCTCGCCGGTCAGCAATGTGTCGCGCACCAGCTTCTCGTTGCTGTCCTCGTGATCGGCGGGCACCCAGCGCTCGTCGCTCAGTATCACGTGCACGCCGGACCAGTGGAGCGCCGTGTTCGCAAGTTCTGCGAATACGCCCGCCGGGCTGCTGCCGCCGCTCACGACGACCGAGGCCTCGCCGTGCGCATCGAGTCGCCGCAAGAGCGCCTGCGCCGATACGCTCGGCGGCGGCGACCGATGCTGCTTCCCGACTTTCGAAGATATGCTCCATGGATTCCTGCTCCTGGCCCTCAGACATCCGGATGCCACGCGCGGCCGTCGCGATCCAGCAGCAACGAGGAAGCCGCCGGACCCCACGAGCCCGCAACGTAGGATTCCACTTTCTGTTTCGACGCCGCCCAGCTTTCGATGATCGTGTCGATCCAGTGCCAGGCCGCCTCGACCTCGTCGCGACGCATGAACAGCGCGGGATTGCCGCGCAGCACTTCCATCAGCAGCCGCTCGTAGGCGTCGGGGTAGCGCACGCCGAAGGTCTCCTCGAAACTCAGGTCGAGCGATACGGGGCGCAGGTCGAAACCGCCGGGACCGGGCTCTTTCGCCATGACCGAGAGCTTCACGCCTTCATCCGGCTGCAGCCGCATCGTCAGTCGGTTCGGTGCCACGTTGTATTTCTGCTCGGGGAAGATCGAGTGCGGCACTTCCTGGAACTGCACGACGATCTCGGAGTGCTTGCTCTTCAGCCGCTTGCCGGTGCGCAGGTAGAACGGCACGTTCGACCAGCGCCAGTTGTCGATCTCGAGCTTCAGCGCGACGAAGGTTTCGCGTGCTGCTCGCGGCTTCACCGAGTTCTTCGGCGTAGCCGGTAACGGTCTTGCCGTTGATCGCGCCGGCCGTGTACTGGCCGCGTACCGTGCTGGTCCGCACCGCGTCGCCGGTCGATCGGCCGCAGTGCACGCAGCACCTTGATCTTTTCGTCACGCACGGCGTCGTGATGCAGGCTCGACGGCGCTTCCATCGCGACGAGGCAGACGAGCTGCAGCAGGTGGTTCTGCACCATGTCGCGCAGTGCGCCGATGTTGTCGTAGAACTCGACGCGGCCGCCGACACCGAGCTCCTCGGCGACGGTGATCTGCACGTGATCGATCGCGCCGCGCCGCCACAGCGGTTCGAACAGCGAATTGGCGAAGCGCAGCGCCAGCAGGTTCTGCACCGTCTCCTTGCCGAGATAATGGTCGATGCGATAGATCTGGTTTTCCGGCGAAACAGTCGCCGACCTGGTCATTGATCTGCGCAGGCCGACTCGTGATCGCGGCCGAGCGGCTTTCTCGAGCACGATGCGGCTGTTGTCCGTGATCAGGCCGTTCTGCTGCAGGCCCTGCGCGATGGGGCCGAACAGGCTCGGCGCCGTCGCGAGGTACGCGACGCGGATACGGTCCTCGGCGCCCGCCAGCAGCTCCGCAAGCGCACCCCAGTTGTCGTGCTCGAAGGCATCGCTCTGCACATAGTGAATGCGCTCGCGCAGCTTCGCCCATTCGTCGTCCTCGAAGTCGCCGCTGCCGAGATTCTCGCGCAGTGCCGCCTCGACGAGGCCCAGGTAGTCGTCGCGCGCGAGGTCGCCGCGGCTCGCCGCGATGATGCGGCTGTCGCCGGTGATCTGGCCGTCGCGCTCACGGTGGTACAGCGCCGGCAGCAGCTTGCGCATCGCCAGGTCCCCGGTACCGCCGAATATGACGAGGTCGAACACGTCGACCGGAACGAAATTTGCCATCGGGATTCCCTCTGTGAAGCTGAAATTTTACTACGAAACGATCCGTTTTTGACAATTTTTCTGGATTATTGGCAGTTTTTTTGTAGTTTTACTACATGTTGAGCCGCATCGAACAGCAGGCAGGCACCCTCAGCCGGGCCGAGAAGCGCGTGGCCGACTGGGTCCTGGCGCACCCCAGGCAGGCGGCCGGCGCGACGCTGGCCGAGGTTGCGCTCGAGTGCGGCGCCAGCGAGCCCACCGTCATCCGCTTCTGCCGCCGCGTCGGGCTCTCGGGATTCCGCGAACTGACCATACGCCTGACCGAGGCGCTGAGCCGGCCGGCCAGCTACGTGCATCGCGACGTCAGTGCCGACGACGCGACGGCCGACGCGGTGACCAAGGTCGTCGACGCGGCGATCTCCTCGCTGATCGAGATGCGTGCCCAGCTGTCGTCGATTCCGATCGACGAGGCAGCCGCGATGCTCCGCGATGCCCGCCAGATCACCTTTATCGGGCTCGGCGCCTCCGGCCACGTCGCAACCGATGCGTGCCACAAGTTTTTCCGGCTCGGCACGCCCTGCAGCGCGCACACGGACACACCGAGCATCCTGCAGTCCGCCGCCATCGCCGGGCCGGGTGACGTTCTCGTGATCGTCTCCCATCTCGGCGGGTGGCCCGAGCTCGACCGCGCAGCGGCCTCCGCGAAAGACAACGGCGCGGCCGTGATCGCGCTGACGAACCCTGCGTCGCGGCTGGCGGGAATTGCGACCGTCGTTTTCGGCTGGGACCCGCACGAAGACACCAGCGTATTCACGCCGATGAGTTCGCGGCTTGCGCAGCTCGCCCTGCTCGACGCGCTGTACGTCGCCTTCGCCCTGTCGCTCGGCGACATTGCCGCCGAGAAACTGCGGCGCAGCAAGGATGCGTTGCGCCCGCAATAGCCCACGGAATTCCGTAACTAACTGATATCCCTCGCTGCTAGGTACTTCCCCGCATTGTCGTTTCGGACCCTTTAGAGCAAAAAGGAAGCAAGCATAAGGGAGGGTGGATGCGCCGCCCAGGGAGTACGAAATGCGCAGGTATCTCGTTGCCATTCTGGCCATAGGGTCGCTGATCCTGTCCGCCACTGTCGCCGCGGGCAGCTACGAAGACGGCCGCAAGGCCTACGACGCCGGTAACTTCGAAAAGGCCATGGCCGTTTGGGCACCGGCCGCCGAAAGCGGCGATGCCGACAGCCAGTTCGGCATGGGTCTTCTGTATTCGGAGGGGATCGTCGTGCCGATGGACGACCTGGAGGCGCTGAAGTGGTTCGGGCTGGCGGCTGAACAGGGACACGGCAACGCGCAATACAAGCTCGGCGTGATGCATGCGAACGGCTGGGGCGTGCCCATGAGCGAAGTCGAAGCCATGAAGTGGTATGCACTTGCTTCCGAAAACGGCATCACGGCCGCGCAGGTCAGTCTCGGCACCATGTACCAGAACGGCTTCAGCGTCGAGCAGAACAATATCGAAGCGCTCAAGTGGTTCTCCGTTGCCATGAAGCTCGGCGACGAAGATGCCCGCGTACACCAGGAGTACCTGGCCGAGCGCATGCCTGCCGAAGAACTCGCCAAGGCTGATGCCGACGTCAACGCCTGGTTCAACGATCACCAGACCATGCTGGCGGAATCCCGCTAGCCGGCAGCTTGCCCAGAGGACGGCCACCCGCCGTCCAATATCATCGGGGCGCCTTTCGTGGCGTCCCGATTCATTTATGGGACGGCCAACATCGGCCGTCCGCGCCGCTCGGCGTGCCCAAGACGCCGCCATCCGGCCGGAATTGTGATAAAAAGTTGGCTCAGACGCCGCGCCGCAAAGCAATCCGCTCAATGAAAGTCGAGAATCCCACGTCGCGCGACATAGCCGACATCGCCGGAGTCTCCCAGGCGACGGTGTCTCGTGCGCTGCGCAACAGCCCGCTGGTGAGAAAGGAGACGCGCGACCGCATCCAGGCGATCGCGCGGGAACTCAACTATTTCGTCAACCGCAATGCTGCCAGCCTGCGGACGCATCAGAGCAACACGATTGCCCTGCTGCTGTTCGACGATGGCAGCGAAACCGACACACGAATGAACTTGTTCCTCATGTCGTTGTTGAACGACATCGTGCGCGTCGCGGCCGCCCTGGGTTACGACGTGCTGCTCTCGCTGCAGCAGCTGAGCAACGACTGGCATATCCAGTATCAAGCGAGTAACCGGGCCGACGGCCTGATCCTGCTCGGCTACGGCGACTATATGCAATACCGCGAAAAGCTGACCGCACTCACGGAGGCCAACACCCGATTCATGATCTGGGGCCCACTCATAAAGGACTTCCCTGGCCACACATTCGGTTGCGACAACGAGGATGGCGGATACCAGGCGACCAGGCACCTCATCGGCATGGGCCGACGCGACATCGCGTTCATCGGCAGTCAGTCCCGCCGCAGCCCGGAACACGGCGCGCGACATGCAGGGTACCGCCGTGCGCTGCGGGAAGCAGGTGTGGCGTGCGACGAGCAACTGCGCTTTTCGGCTGACAATTCCGAACACCAGGGCTACCAGGCCGCCGTGCAACTGCTCGAGAGCGGCGCGACCTTCGATGCGATTTTCGCAGGCACTGATCTGATCGCAATCGGCGCGATGCGCGCCCTGCAGGACTCAGGCAGGCACGTGCCCGGGGACGTGAGCGTCGTCGGTTTCGACGACATGCCGCTCGCGGCCCACGTATCACCGGCGCTGACCACCGTGCAGCAGAATTCAGAACTGGGCGCCGAAGGCCTCGTGAACGGTATTGTGGGGCTCATCAAGGGCAAGCCGGTCGAATCGAGCCTGATGGCGCCGAGGCTGATCGTCCGCGAATCCTGCGGCGCAGCGAACCGCTGACGCGGGGCGACAACCGCTTACTGCGGTTCCGCCGCCTTGTCGACCAGCAGCACCGCGACGCCCGAAACAACCATCAGCACGCCACCCGTCACCAGCCCGAAAATGCTGGCCTGGCCGAAGAATTCGCGGATGACGAGGCCGAGGATGCTGGCGGCAACCAGCTGCGGTATCACGATGAAGAAATTAAAAAT
>CAVONH010000016.1:0-81477 GCA_963697245.1 uncultured Gammaproteobacteria bacterium
CCTGATCAGCTTGATCGTGTTGTTGAACCAGGCGAGCGCGAGCAACTGCAGTGCGCCCGGCTCCTTCTCGGAGAACCAGCGCCGCCGCGTCTCCTCGTTTTCGGGCGCGGCCTCGAGATCGTGCAGCGCGACCGTGAAGTCGTCCTCGGTGACGTCGTCGAGTGCCGCGTGGTGGACCTTCACCAGCACGGCGAACGCGCCCTCGGGCAGCCACGACACGTTGTCCAGGCCGTCGATCACGTACATCTCCCACACGGGGCGGTGCATGTCCACCGGGCGGGCGTGCAGACGGGACGCGAGTATGCAGAACTGCCGCCAGTCGCCCGGCTTCGGCAGCGCGATGTGGCGCACGTGGAACTCGAGATCGAAGTGCTCGTCGTGAATCCAGTACGGATAATCGACGTCCAGGGGAACCCGCACCAGCCGCTGCCGGAATATCCGTGAGGTGCCGATGCGGTCACGAACGTGCTCGAGAATTCGCTGGAAGTTCACGTCTCCCGGCGCATCCGACGGGTCGTACACGTAAATCGTCGACAGGTGCTGGTGCCGCCCCGGTTTGTCGGCGTACAGGAAGAAAGCGTCGGACCCGCTAAGCTGGCGCATTATCGTCTCTCATGCGATTGACCGGGTGTCGATCGTCTCCGTCGGGGAACTCGTTCAGGGGGCTATCGTAGACGCCCTGCAGCCGGTTGATCGCCGCGAGTGCCTGCTGCACGTCGGCGGCGAAGGCCTCCCTGCGCGGCACGACGTCGCGATCGTCGCTGTCCAGCAGCCGCCTGTGCCGGGCGAGGCGCAGCGCGCTCGCGAACAGCGGCCGGGGACAGGGCCGCCTCGGTGCTGATCTCCCTGCGCAACAGCATCTCCCTGCCGAGCGCGAGCGCGCCATCCACCAGCGCCGTTTCCTCGTTCGCGGTAATCGGCCGCCAGCCGCGTTTGACGAGCATGCAGGCGAGGATCCAGTAAGCCTCGACGAACGACCGCAGGATGCTGTGTCCGAACAGCGGCACCGCCCCCGCGGGGAATGACCCGCCGCCGGCGAGCCAGCCCGGATACCGTTCATCGAGATAGCGCACTGCGGACTCGAGGAACACCGGCTTGGCCTTGAATGAAAACTCGAACTTCAGGAGATCCCGCAGCCGCATCAGTTCCGGCTCGAAGGCGTTCCGGGTGCCGCTCCCGAGCGAGGCGGCCAGCGCAACCTCGGCCAGCGCGCCGTCCAGGAAATAATGCACGATGGTGTTGCGGTAGTAGGCGGCCGCCAGCTGGCGCCCCGGCGTGATGATGTACACGGGCGCGGCGCCTGCGGAAAAGCGCTGCAGCAGGCCGGTTTCGGACAGCGCCTGCAGTTTCGTCTCGAGTTCCTCGACGCCCCCGAGCCGGAGATTGTCGGCTTTCGGCAGGCGCCACCGCTCGATCAGTCCGGCGATGTCGTGTGCCTGGCGCCATATCTGCCCGGCGTCCAGCGCGCGGCCGTTCGCCGCCAGCAATACCAGGGTAACCAGGTCCGTGAGCGTTATCGGTATCGAGCGCTCGATACGGCTGCAAATTTCGAAAGCCAGTTTCTGCACCTGGGCGTTCTGCAGGGCGTCGCCGCTGGCAGGCACCGTGTCCGACAGCGCGACCGGTTCGGCGAAGCGCACGTACACCTTGCCGTATTTCGATTTCATGCCCGCGATGTAATCGATGAACCACTTCAGCGATTCCTTGCGCTTCGGCACCCCATGCTGCATCGCTATGTAGTCGTCCATTTCCGGGATCTGGTCGAAACTGATGGCAACCGGAACGAACAGTGCGTCGTCGATGGATGCCCGCCTGTACGCATCCATGACCCAGTGGATCAGCCCGAGCTTCGGCGGCAGCAGTTTGCCGGTGCGGGAACGCGTACCTTCGATGGACCAGGACAGCGGCACGCGTTTAGCGGCGAGGTAATCGATGAAAAATCTCAGGACGAGCCTGTAGACGTCATCGTCGCGGAAACTGCGGCGCAGGAAGATCGCGCCCGAGTGCCTGGCGAGCGGCCCGAAGCCGGCGAAGTTCATGTTGATGCCCGCGAAGATGAGCGGCTGCGGCCGGAACCCCGCGTCATACAGGCTGCGCATGAACACGAAGCCGTCGAGGTGTGACTTGTGCGACCACAGGAACACCATCGGGTGGGTCAGCGACAGGTCCTTCAGCTTCTCCAGCGCCTCCGTGTTGACGTCGAATTCGGGCTCGAAGCTGCGCGTGTACATGAAACGGGCCAGCGCGGCCACCCAGCCGAGGTAACGGTCGGCGGGGCGCACCGCCAGCTCGTCGAGACAGTCACGCGCGTATTTCTCCACTTCCGCATAGTCGCGCTGCTCTGATTCGGCGAGCGCGCGCAACGCGGCCAGGAAACGCTCGTCCCTCAGAACGTCTCGTTCGTCGAGCGATGCAACACGGGTAAAGGCGGATCTCGCGGCCATTGAACTCTCTATGCGCCGATCGCGGCCGCGTGCCGCTCGGACTGGCCGAGCGCCTCGAGATACAGGCCGCGAATGCGCTGCGCCTGCGGTTCCACGTCCGCCAGCGTCCAGCTGCCGGTGTGCTGCGGCGGCAGTACCGTCACCTTCACCTCGGCAGGACGCACCACGACGCCTTTGTACGGCAAGGCGTCCTGCGCATTGTGGATAACGATGGGCACGACCGGCACGCCTGCCTGCCGCGCCATGTGGAACGCACCGAGCTTGAACGCGCCCAGCGTGCCGTCACGGCTGCGCGTTCCCTCGGGTGCGATCACGACGGAGCGGCCGGACTTCAGGGCGTCGACGGCGGGCTTGAGGGCCAGCCGCGGGTCGCCGACGTGCTCGCGGTCGATGAAAACCGTCCCCGTGTAGGTGAATGCGATGCCCATCGGCAGCTGGTGCTTGATCTCCTTCTTCGCCACGCCGATCACGTCTTCCCGCAGCAGGCGCGCCGTGATGAGTACGTCGACCGCGCTCTGGTGATTGAAGATGAAAACGGCGGGCCGATCCGACCAGAGATGCCCTTCCCCGTCGACCAGCAGCCTGAGGCGCGCGATCGCCGCAGCGACACTCGTCCAGGCGCTCAGCGAGATATTGGTTGCTTCCTGTTGCGATGCGCCGAGCACACGGACCGGCAGTCCCGCGGCGAGCAGCGGCAGTGCCGTGCCGTAGACCAGCAGGCTGCGGACCACGTCGCCCACACCGACCGGGCCGCGGCTTTCGAGACGAATATCGCGCCAGCCGTTCCTGCGCGCAACGGACGCGAGCTTGCCGTCCGGATTCACGATCACCGGGTGACCCACGGCCTCGAGCAACGGCAGGTCCTCGATGCCATTGGTATAGAAGTAGCTCTTGTTCAGCCTGAGTCGATGCTTGCTCGCGAACGCCTGTGCCGCCAGCCGCTTGTTGTCGCCGAAGCAGGGCTCGTCGACGAGCCTGCCGGTAAGGCGTCCGTCCGCCACTTCGAGTTGTGTGCAGAGCACGTGCCGCACGCCGAGGATCCTCGCTACCGGTTCGATCTGGTAGCGCGTCGCGGAACTCACGATGACCACCGTATGGCCCTGCTGCTCATGCGCCGCAATCATCGCGCGGATCTCGGGAAAGATCTCCGCCGCGAGATGTTCGCGCGTGACCTTTTCGCCGAGGTCGACGAGTTCGCGCTCGGGCATGCCTTTGAGATTGCGGACGGTCGAAACGATCGCCTCGTCGAAGCCGCTGGCGTTCAGCAGGTACCGGGTCACCATGTCGGCGAGATCGAACAGCTCCTGGCTGGTGATCTCCCCGTTGCGGAACCGTTCCAGGAACATGTCCCTGATCGAGTGGGTGGCGATGACGGTGCCGTCGAAATCGAAGAACGCAGCTACCGTCTTGCCGCGCATGCCCGCGGCAATCTCCCGGGTAAAGTGCTCGTAGGGCTCCACTGGGCCGCCTCCATGTGCCGCCGCGGCCGCCGTTACGGCTGCAAAATTACGATGAACCAAAGGAAATGTGCATTCAATACGTACTGTCCCTGCCTCAGCGCCCCTTTGCCGGGGCGTAAAATATCAATGTGAACGATCGTCACCAGGCCATTTCGATGGCAGCCGAAGACGAGGGACGCCGCGTGCGCGCACAACCGCCCGCCCTGGGCCTCGCGATCGCGGAATTGCCGCGGGCCCTGTTCGAACTGCTTTGCCTGCTGCCGGCACACCTGTTTCTCAAGCGTGCGCCGCGCGGCGATGGTCATCCGGTCATCACGCTGCCGGGTTACCGCAGCGACGATACGGCGATGCTGGCAATGCGCCGCTATCTCGCGCGCTGGGGCTACCAACCGTATCCGTGGGGACTCGGCGCGAACCTCGGCATCGGCTACCAGCGCATCGACTACGAGAAGCGCATGCTCGAGAAGCTCGAAAACGTCGTGGAGAAGCACGGCGAACCCGCGACGCTGATCGGCTGGAGCCAGGGGGGCGTCATCGCCCGCGAGGTGACCAAGCAGAGACCCGATCTCGTACGGCAGGTCATCGTGCTCGGCAGCCCGCTCGCGGATGCGCCCGAGGCCACGACGGTGTTCCGGATATTTCGCAGGACATCGGCAGAGGAGATAACCAACGAGCTGATGAGCATGATGCGCGAAGTCGCGTCACCGCTGCCGCACGTGCGGTGCATCTGCATCTACAGCAACTCCGACGGCATCGTGGCGGCGGACATCGCGCAGGACCTCGTGTCACCCAATGTCGAAAACATCCGGGTGACGTCGAGCCACCTTGGCATGGTCGTCAACCCGATGGTCCTGTTCATCATTGCAGATCGTCTGTCGCAACCCGAGGACGACTGGAGACCTTTCAACATGTACACGCTCGACCGGCTGCTGAGCTGGTCGCGCTGAAACGGACAAGCCAATGCTCAAGCAACTTTCAGGAATGGATTCGCTCTTTCTTTATGCCGAGAACCACCGCGCGCCGCTGGAGGTCGGGTGCCTGCAGATCTACGACCCGTCCACGTCACCGGCGGGCGCCGTGCGCTTCAAGGAAATCCTCGCGACCTTCCAGCAGCGCCTCGACCGCGTCGACCTGTTCCGGCAGAAACTCGTCGAAGTCCCGTTCTCGCTCGACTACCCCTACTGGACCGAGGACCGCGACTTCGATCTCGAGTATCACGTGCGCCACATATCGCTGCCGAAGCCCGGTGACTGGGAGCAGCTGATGGCGCAGGTCGCGCGGCTGCAGGCACGGCAGCTCGACCATTCGAGGCCGCTGTGGATGGCGCACGTCATCGAGGGCCTCGAAAACATCCCGGGTATCCCGCGGGACGCCTTCGCGGTATTCATGAAATTCCATCACGCGGCAATCGACGGCGCCACCGGCCAGGACGTACAGGCCATCCTGCATGATCGGGCCCCGGTGCAGCCCGACGCGGCATCCTACCGGCCGTCGATCGGCCCGGGGACTGACGACGGCCCGGGTGCCTGGAGCCTGCTGGCGCGGACACCGTTCAACACGGCGTTACGCTCCACGAAACTCGGCCTCGGCCTGCTGTTCGCGCTGCCGGGCGCGCTCCGCCTGGTGCTGGGCGGAGACAGGACAGCGAGGTCGCCCGTGCCGGATTCGATCTTCAATCCGGCCCGGGTATCCCCGAACCGCGCGATCGGCGCCCGCTTCTTCGATCTCGAGGACTTCAGGGCGATCCGCGCGACCTGCCCGGGCGCAACGGTCAATGACGTGGCGTTGACGGTAATCGCCGGAGCCCTGCGCTATTACCTCGAAGCGCGGGAAAGCCTGCCCGACACGCCGCTGGTCGCGGGCTGCCCGGTCAACGTCGGCAGCCCGACGGATGCGGCGCGGGGCCGGTCGAACCTGCTCAGCATCATGACGCCGTCCCTGCACACCGATACCAGGGATCCTGTGGAGCGGCTGCGGGCAATCCGCGACGACACGCTCGGCGCGAAAGCGGCGACCGCCGTGCTGGGCAAGACGACGCTGACCCGGATCCCGATGAACCTGCCGGCGCCGGTGGCGAAGAACCTGTATCCGCTGCTCGTGACGCTGAGCGTGCAAACCGGGAAGCTGCCGTTCAACACCCTGATCAGCAATGTCGCCATCGACGGCGGCCCGCTGTATTTTGCGGGCGCGAAGCTGATCAAGGTGCTGGCGACCGCGCCACCGTTCGACCAGTGGGCGGCGTTTCACACGGTCGTTTCATTTGGCGGCGAAGCCAGCATCGCATTCACGGCATGCCGCAACATGCTGCCCGACCCCGATTTTTACGCGGAGTGCATCGAGGCTGCCTTCGACGACCTCAGGTCGGCGACGGTCGGCAAGCCCGCAACGAGGAAGAAGGCGAAGCGCAGAAAGAAGCCGTCGACGAACGCGCGGCCACTGGAGATGGCCTCGTAACGATCAGGTGATGTACTCGTCGATCGAGCCTTCGATCGCCGAGCGGATCGGCTCGCGCATCAGCATCATCGCGAACCCGACGTGCACGTGGACTTCGACGCTATCGTCGGAGACCAGGATGCGTCCGGAAACTCCCTTGCCGTGAACTCGGAGGTGGTCGCCTTCCCACTCCGACGCGAGTCCGAGCTTCCCGCCGAGTTCGTCCGCGACGCAGTCGACTCGCCGTTTGGCTTCTTCGATACCGAGGGCGTGTTGGCGTTTGATTTTCAAGTCGCTGCCACCTGATGCCTGGTCGCGGTTCGAGAACCGCTCCTACCGGAATTGTAGGAGCGCGCCTCGGCGACGATCCGCGAAAGCTATTAAATTAGCAGCATCCGCCCTGGAACCACAACGAAAAAGGGGTGGGCCGCATGGCGGCCCACCCCGGTCGAAGTCGCGACTACCGGTACAGTCTGCGACGCAGCAGTACGAGCAGCGTCAGCAGGAATGGCAGACCGGTTGTGCCGCCACCGCCCGAGCTGTCGTCCGCGCCGGTCGACTCGGCAAGCAGCGGATTCGTGCCCAGCACGTTGACCTCTTCGCCGTCCGACTTGCCGTCGTCGTCCGTATCCGGATCTTTCGGATCGGTGCCGCGATCGCGCTCCTCGCCGTCGTCGAGGCCGTCGTCGTCCGTGTCCTTGTCGCGCGGATCCGTGCCGTCCTCATGCTCGTCACCGTCGTTCACGCCATCGTCGTCACTGTCGTCGTCACGCGGATCGGTGCCGTCTTCACGCTCGTCATCGTCGCTGCGGCCGTCGTTGTCGTCGTCGTCGTCATCGTCGTCCCTGATGCCGTCGTTGTCGTCGTCATCGTCATCGTCGTCCCTGATCCCGTCGTCGTCGTTGTCGTCGTCGAAACCGGCGAGGAAGTCGGCGATGGCGTCGATATCCGAACGCGGCATGCAGGCCAGGTGGTTCATCTCCTCTTCGTCGAAGATCGCTTCCCAGGTCTCGCCTGCCGACTCGCCGTGTACGTCTTCGCCGACACGGCCGCCGGAGCCGTCGTCTCCGTGGCAGCCGGCGCAGGTGGTCACGTAGCGCTGCTCACCACTGGCATCGCGCGAGTTCAGGTACTCGGCAATCCCGCTGATCTCGGCGTCCGTAAGCCCCTGCAGGAACTGCATTTCAGGGACACCGTTCGGGAACACGCTGGTGCCGAAAATCGAGCCGGCAATATTGCAGCTGCGTGCGCCTGCGACACGCCTCAGGCCGAACAGCCCATCGTCGACTGCCGGGCCACTCCAGGGGTCGCCATGGCAGCCACCGCAATTCGAGTTGTAAAGTGCCGCGTCATCGGGCTGACCCGCGACCACGTCGACAACCTCGACTCGCGCAGCGACCGCGGCGCTTTCGAGATTGCCATCGCTGACGACGAGGCTCGCCTCGTAGACCCCGGCGGTCGCATAGCTGTGCGTCGGCGTCGCACCGGTGCCGGTCGAACCGTCACCGAAATTCCAGGCGTAGGCCAACGCGTCACCATCCGGGTCGCTGGACGCGCCGCCGTCGAAGCGGATCGCCGCGCCGGTTTCGCCGCTGTACGGGCCACCCGCATCGGCAACAGGCGCACGATTCGCCGGCGGAACCGCGATTTCCGCGGTCGTCGCGACCGGGGCGCTATCCAGGTTGCCGTCGTTGACGACCAGGGTCACGGTGTAATTGCCGGTCGCCGGGTAGGTGTGCATCGGGTTGACGCCAGTGCCGGTCGAGCCGTCACCGAAATCCCAGCTGTAGGTCAGCGGGTCGCCGTTCGGATCCGCGGACGCGGAGCCGTCGAAGGCGACCGCCTGGCCGGGTTCACCCGCATACGGACCGCCCGGATCGGCAACCGGGGCAATATTGACCGGCGGCGCCGTGATCGCGGCCGACGTGAGCGACGGTTCGCTCTTCGCCTGGCCGTCGTCGACCACCAGCCTGACTTCGTAGTTGCCGGCCTGCGCGTAGGTGTGCGTCGGCATCGTGCCCGTCGCGGTGTTGCCATCGCCGAATTCCCACTCGAAGGCGAGCTGGTCACCATCGTCATCGGTCGATCCGGAACCGTCGAACTGGACCAGGGTCGTGCCCGCTTCGCCGGAATACGGTCCGCCGGCGTCGGCAACCGGCGGATTGTTCGTGGGTGCCGGCGCCTCCGGGTCGAGCGGAACCGGCGGCGTGGAGGCGTCGCATCCGGCGGCTGTCCCGCCCGCGCACCAGCCGGGTTGTGTGCCTGCATCGATCTCGGCAAGGTTCGAGTTACCTTCGCCATCGGAATCCATCGCCTCGACGTTGAGGAGCGCCCGCTCGAAATCGACGCCTGTGCAGCTGAAACCGGCCCCGCTTCCACCGTTTCGCCGCAGATCTTCGCCGTAAGCGTTGAAAGGTCCACCGCTCGTCGTCCGGTGACAAACCTGGCAGGCCGTTGTTTCAACCGGCGGCTCTGTGTATTCGTTGTCGGTCCGCGAGTCCGGGTAGAGGCCCGAAAAGATCTGCAGGCAGGAATCCCATGCGTATGCCCCCTGGGACGCCAGCAGCGTCGTCGCCAGCACCACCGGCACCAGCAAGAATCTATTCCCTCTGCTCATAATACTTTTCCCTTTGCCGGTGGCCCGGCCATTGTCGTTCTGTGTGCCCAAGCACGAACTTTTTTGGTGGGGTCGCTCATCGGGTTACACGGACCCGCGCGCCAGAGGGTTCCGACGCGGGCGGAAAATGGGTAGGTATTTCTACGGATGCGGCGACCCGTTGCGGGTCGGCAGGGGAATGGGCCGGCGGACGGAACGCCCGCCGGCCCGGGTGAAAATCAGCGCTTGATCGGGCAGGTGCTGATGCCGAGCAGGGAATAGACCGGGCAATTGCCGAGCAGGCCGGTTACCAGCGGTACCACGCCGATCCAGCCCCAGGGGGTCTGGGGACCGACAAAAACCAGGCTTACCAGCGCGGCGCCGGCAACAACCCGCAATACGCGATCAACTGTACCTTCGTTCTTGAATGCCATGATGAATCTCCTTCCTGGCGCAATGTGAGGTTTCGAGTACGGTGTCGATATTGCGCCAACAGGATGCCGGCTTCAGTGACTCAGTCACCGAGGGGCGGCCGCGCCAGCGCCTCGATCTGCGGGCGATCGACGATCGACACCTGGCCGCGCCCGAGCCGCACCCAGCCCTCGCTTTCGAAGCGCTTCAGGTGCCGGGAAACGACTTCCCGAGCCGTGCCCAGTTCCACCGCGATGTCCTGGTGGGTGATCTTCTCGACCTGCTTCCTGTCCAGTTCCAGGAGGACCCCGGCCAGCCGCACATCGATCCCGGTGAATGCGATCTGCTCGATTTTCTGGATCACGCTCGTCAGGCGCGACGAGAACCCGTCGAAGACGAAGCGGCGAAACCATTGCGAGCTCTCGAGCGCCGACTGAAAGCTCGAGACGGGTATGGCAAGCGCTTCCACGTCGGACTCCGCGATCGCCTCGGCCGGGTAATGCTCGTTACTGAGGAGGCAGGACGTCGTGAGGATGCACGAACCGCCCGGGCCGATACGGTACAGCGTCACTTCGCGACCGTTTGCCGAGGTCAGCTGCACTCGCACTTCGCCATCGAGCAAAATCAGAAATGCCTGGCAAAGATCCCCCGCATGAAACACGAAGCGATCATGGCCGAGTTTCACGACCTGGGCTTTCTCCAGCAGCCGATCGAGTATCGCGTCGTCCGCGCCCGCCAGGCCGGGAGCGGCTGTCACCAGCCGGTTCTTCAGATTAGACTTGTCACTACCGCGACCAACCACCAGGAGCACCTTCGCCTATGGATCTCAAAGTCCTATTCGTCGTCTTCGGCACTGTATTCCTGGCCGAATTGGGAGACAAGACGCAGCTCGCGACCGTGTTGTTTGCGAGCAAACCGGGGGTCAGCCTCGCCACCGTATTCATCGGTGCATCGCTCGCACTGATCCTGTCCTCGCTGATCGCCGTCGCCGCCGGTTCGGTGATCTCCCAGTACGTGGATCCCCGTTACCTGTCCTACATCGCGGGCGCGGGGTTCATCATCATAGGTATCTGGACGATCGTTCAGGCATAGCCGTAATCACTCCGGCTCGTGCCACGCAATGTGATAGAGCGCATAGCCTGACAGGACCGGCCGCGACAGCGCCATGCCGATAATCTCGCCGTCCACATCCGACGTTACCGCATGGGATTCGTCGGTAAGCGGATCGACGATTTGGCCGAGTGCTTCGCCCTTCCTCACTTTCGTCCCGAGCCCGGCGTCCGGGAAAAAGAAGCCGCCCTCGCCGCTCGAAACGCGAACCCAGCGCGAGCGTTGGTAAACCCTCGATTCGGGAATCTCCGTTTCGGGCCGATCCGCCATGCCGAGCCAGGCCATGACGTTCTCGATACCGGTGACGCCGCGCGCAATCTCTTGTTCCTGGAACAGGTGCGGCGCGCCCGCTTCGTAGATGATCGATGGAATGCCCGCTTTCGCGGCCTCGCGGCGCAGGCTTCCGTCGGGTCCCTTGCCCGCGATAACGAGTCCGACACCGAAATGGACGGCGAGGTCCCTTATCGCGGGGTCGGAAATATCGGCCCGGATCTGCGGCAGGTTGGTGCGGTCGTTCGACGCCGTGTGCAGATCGACCAGCGCATTACAGTGCACCAGTATTTCCTTCGACACCTTGTGCGCGATCACCCTCGCCACGCTGCCGCCGGTGCTGCCGGGGAACGCCCTGTTCAGGTCACGGCGGTCGGACAGGTAGCGGTTGCCCGAACGAACGCCTTCCGCATTGATCGCGGGCAATGCGATAACGGTGCCGCGCAACGATTGCACGTCAACGCGGGAAAAAGCCCGCCTGGCAATCTCTACGCCGTTCAGCTCGTCACCGTGCACGCCGGCGGTAATGCAGAGAGTGGGTCCGGGCTGCTGCCCCTCTCGCGACGAACACGGGCATGTTCAGGTACGACGCTTCGAAGGTCCTGTCCGGCACCGCGGGAAACCGCTGGCTGCTACCGGCAGGAACCTCGCGGCCGAGAAGCTGCAGTGAATCCCAGTCCCCGGCCACAGCCGTCGTCGCGCCTGCCGCGAGAACAAGCACGGCGCAGAACCGTACCAGAACCGTGCCGCCTGCCGAGGCGATCCGGGAATGAAATGGGGTCAGGTTGATCATCCGGGCACTCCGTTTGTCAAAGTGAGTCAAAGGGGGCGATGCGGCCCGCTCTTCCTGCCCTGCGCTTCCTTATTCCCACATCACAGGAACGTCTTCGCGTGCGGCGGCCTCGAGCATCTCGATCAGCGGCACCGCCCTGTTGTGCAGGCTCACTCGCCGTTCCTCGCCCTCTTCCTCTTCGTGAGGCGGCTGGTCCTCGAGCTCGGCGTCCGCTGCCTCCACGCCTGCGCGGAGCGACTGCAGTGCCCCCGGGACGTCCTCCGCACTGATTGCGCTCGGCACCTTGCCGCTGCGCCCCATCATTTCGAGGAGCTTCAGCGCGACCTCGCCGAACATCGTGATTTCGGGATAGGAGGCGGTGGTCTTGAACTTGATCAGCATGACATTGCTCCTTTGTCGATAGTCAGAATCGCCAGACGGCGCCGAGCGACGGCACCAGCGGCAACCAGTTGGACTCCCGGCTGCCCAGCGAACCGTCGGGCAGCAGAGAATACTCGGTGCAGCAGGGATTTGCCCGATCATACAGGTTGGTGATCTCGAGGAACGCGGTCAGGTCGCCACGCCCCACGTCGAATTCCCGGCTGACGCGTACGTCGAGCCCGTGAAACACCGAGTAGCGGGAGTCGTTCCGGCCGGACACCTGCAGCAGGAGGTCCGTGCCGCCGTCCGGCGCGGTCACCGTCTCGCCGGTCATCACGGTCTTCGGCCAACCCGTGTGCACCTCGCCCGCCGCACTGAAATTCCAGGGGCCCCAGCGCCAGCTCATGCCGCCTTTTGCCGTGTGCGTCTGGTCCCAGCTGCGCTTGATATCGCCATCCGGTGTTGCATCTTCGACCTCGGACCAGGCATAGCTCAGCCACCAGAGCAGGTCTTCCGCCGACGATCCCCGGTTCAGGGTGATCTCGGCGCCGATCGCCTCCGCGCCCGAAGCCTCTACCAGGACGCGGTCGAACTGCAGCTCCGGCAGCAGGGTCAGCGCATTGAAGCTGTTCTCGAAACGGGGGCGCAGGGAGCGGAAGCTCTTCCTGTACATCGAGACACTGGCGTTCAGTCCGCCCTGGAACGTGTGCCGCATGTTCAGCACGAAATGCTCGGCATGCTGCGCCGGGAAGAAGTCGGGCACACCATCGCTGATCTGCAGCTCGTTGATCTCCTGGGCCTGGTAATACTGCCCCCATCCGAAACGAACCTCGGTCTTGTCGCCGGGCTGGTAGAGAATGCCCGCGCGCGGGCTGTACTGCTTGTCGTCTTCGGCCGTCGTGTAGTTCTGCTGGTCCCAGCGCAGACCGAGATCGACCGTCCACGCATCCGAGAAGCGCCACCGCAGTTCGGCGAAGGCTGCGTACTGCGCGCCGGCCGGATCGAGATCGAAATCGAGGGCCGTGGCCGGCTGGTTGTCGAGGATGCCGTCGAACGGCGGCGCAACGGTTTTCACCGACGTGAAACGGTACTCGGCATCGAGGTCCTTGAGGTCGACGCCGACGCGCAGCATCCGGTTCCGGGACATCACCCAGCGCCAGTCCTGCCGGAACTCGATGGCGAGAAACCTGCCGTATTCATCCAGGCTGCCCGACACGATGCCCGGCAGGTCGAGACTGCCCCTGCGACCGTCCGTGATGTCACTTACCGCCGCGATCGTCTCGCTGGACAGTGCGTCGCTCCATTCGGCATCCCATTTGAGCCAGAAGACATGATTGCTGTAATCCGCCGTGGCCTGTTCACCGCGGCCGGAGTCCGCCAGCGAGAGCTTGTCGTCCGACACGAGGAAGCTGGCGCTGAGCATCGCACGCGGGCCGAACTCCCAGCCGACGTGTCCCAGGAAGTCCCGGTAGTCGGGGCTGCCGAACTCCGGGTCCACGACATCGACGATGAGATCGAGGTTGCCGCGCCTCGCGGACAGCAGCCAGTCGCCCTGCTGCTCACGGCCGAACGTGCCGAGAGACACGATGGAGGCGTTGAAGAAACTCAGTGCGAGTTCCGTCTCCACGGGTTTTACCGGCTCGCGCAACTCGATGTTGAGCACGCCGCTCATCCTGTCGCCGTGGCGCGCGGGATAGGCGCCGGTGTAGAAGTCCATGCCGCCGATCGCGCTCGAGTTCACGATCGTCGCGATCGCCTGGAAATCCTTCAGGTGATAGGGCTCGTAGAGCCGCAGGCCGTCGAGCAGGAACAGCGTCTCGTTGACCTCGCCGCCGCGTATGTGATTGCGCGAGGAGACACCGCCGTTCGCGGTTCCGGGGAGCCGGTTCGTGAGCCGCACGGCTTCTTCCGCGGTGGTGGGAATCCGCGTGGCGAGCTCCCTGTCGAGATAGGTGTGCGTCAGGGGCGGCGAGTAATCGAGCCGGTGCAGGCTGGACGTTACGATGATCTCCGGGATCGCCACGTCCGGCTCGGCAGCCGGCTGCGAGGCGGCCTCGACGTCCTGCGGCAGCCCTACGACGAGCAGGCTGCCGGAGGGTCCGGCGGTCACGGTCAGCCCGAACGCGTGCAGCACGTCTGCCAGGCTGTCCGCGGAAACGCCGCCTTCGGGCTCGTCCGGTAGCACCATGCCGGCGTCTACCAGGTCGCTCGTGTAGATGATCCGCGAACCCTGCTCGTTCAGGAAATCGAGATATTCGGAGAGCTGCCTGCCTTGCCAGGTGGTGTCCGCCGCGGCCAGCCGGAAAAGAGCAACGAGAGCCAGCGCGGCGAAACAAGAAATTGCAGACCGCATGCCGCGATCTTAGAGCAAGCCTGTCGGGCTGCCAACGCGCTAGCGTTCGATGATGATCCTGTCGGCCAGTAGGCGATAGCGGAAACGCGTCGTGGCCAGCACCGACTCCACCGCCTCGAGCGGTTCGAAATCCGCCACCGAGCCGTGCAGGTCGGTGCGCATCGCCGACATGCGCAGTTCGTTGTCTTCGAACGTGAGATCGCGCCCGGTTTCGCGCGCCGCCCAGCGCAGGAAATCGAGCAGGGACTTGTTCTCGATCTCGAAGGCCGGTGCGAGCGCCGCCGTCCAGTCCCAGAATGCGTCGTGGGTTTCGATCATGTCCACGGTCGCTTCGTCCTGCTCGAGCCGCAGCCGTTCGCCGGCCACGGCAACGAATTCGTCCGCACCGCGGCTGACGTCGACCCGGCCTTCTCTCACGGCCACGTCCAGGCGCTCCGCGCCGAGCTGCACGGCGAACTGGGTCCCGACGTCAGTGACGGAACCCATCGCGGTATCGATAACCAGGCCGCGTTCGCGGTACATGAAGTCGCCGGTATCGGCGTAGATACGGCCGGCATCCAGCCGGAACTCGTCTTTCGCCACGACGGTAAGCGTCGTGTTCTGGTCCAGCCGCAACGACCCGGCATTGTTGATCAGAATGCTGAGCCTCTCGCCGGGCCCGGTGGCAAGCACGTCACCGGCGTGGACCGGCTGACCGGGCGCAGGCAGGGTTCCGCCCGCGCCGCCGGCGACGGCCTTCGCCACGGTACCGATCACCACCGACTGCGGCGTTGACGGCGGCGGCTGCAGGACCATCGTCACGGCAAGCACGAGCGAGGCAGCCAGCGCCGCGGGGAGCACCCAGCGCCGGTAGCGGCGCCTCGTCGCATCTTTCTTCCATTCCCGGCGGACGTGCTGGTACACGCGTGCGCCGTCCGGCTGCCGCGAACTCGCCTGCCACTCGCGGTGCACGCGCGCATACACACGGGCCTCGATATCCTCGGCTATGGGCGCGCGTGGACCTGCGAGACGCAACAATCGCTGCATCGTCTCGTCGTCGCGATCTGTCGAATTACCCTGACTCGTCTTGTCGTTCATCTTGATCTTCTCGCGCTTTGCGCTGTCGCAATGCCGGGCGTGTCGTTCAGTCGACGACAAACCCCGGCTCGAAATCCCAGAGTGAGCGGAAACCGTCCTTGAACGCGCTGCGCGCACGGCTGAGGACGGACTCGGCCGCTTTCTCGCCGACGCCGAGACGTTCCGCGATCTCGGCGACGCTGTTGCCATTGATGTACTTCATCTCCAGGGCGATCGCGTATTTCGCCGGCAGGTGTTCCAGCGTGGCGCGTACGAACCCGGCTATCTCATCGCGCCGCTGCATCGCCTCGGGCCGGAATTCCTCGCCACCAATCGACTCGAGCGCCGCCTGCACGGCGGGATGGTCCTCGATCGGAATCTCGGCGCGAAATTCGTCACCGCGCTGGCGGTAGACCGCATGCATTTCGTTGCGGCAGATCTGGCACAGCCACGTGAACAGCAATGCTTCGCCCCGGTAGCTGCCCATCTTCCTCACGACGATGCACATCGTGCGCTGCACGATCTCCTCGGCGGTCGCGGGGTCGTTGTCGACCCGTGTCAGCGTGAACCGGAACAGCCGCGGGAAGTACTCCCTGAAGAACTCGTCAAACGCCCCCTGATCGCCGCCCGCAACGCGGCGGGCGAGCGATCGGTCCTGCTCTAGCTGGGGTCGTTCCTGATTCACCGTGGAGTTCCCTGGGGGGTCAGCCTGTTAGAGTCGAAAAAGCCGAAAATCCTTCGCTGGCAGGGCCCCTCAGGTGACGTCACGGTCGGCGCTGCCGCCCGGTTCGACAGGCGGTACCGGACGACGCGCGTGTCCCGTTACGATCGGGAGTAGGTGCCCACCAGGCGATTTGCGCCGATCACGTTGGGCTCGATCTTCTCCAGCAGTTCCCACATCGAAAGTCCGGCGTCGAGTTTCGGCTCCGAATCGAGAGCGAGCAGCCAGAAGAAATAATGGTGGGTACCGTGACCTTCGGGCGGCATCGGTCCGCCGTATCCGGCTTTGCCGAAATTGTTCACACCCTTGACGTAGTCATCGCAGCCCTGCGGCAGTTCCGAAACCGAACCCGGAATGCCGTAGAGCACCCAGTGCACAAAACCGTAGGTGCCGGGCGACACGAGTGGCGCGTCGGGATCGTGGCAGATCAATGCAAAAGAGCGCGTGCCCTCGGGCACCTTGCTCCATGACATCGCGGGCGAGACGTCGTCGCCTACGCCGGTGTGCCGGGTCGGGATTGGCCCGCCGTCCCGGAAAGCGGAGCTCGTCAGCGTCATGTCCGATAGTGCAAAACCCATGATGGCTTCCCCTTTTATCTTTCTGCGACCTTTCGATGCTCCCACAAGCGTCACGGCGATGAAATAGCATTGTTTACCTACATTCTTTACCATCGGTGGACACTTCGCGGAGGGCAATCCATGAGTGAAACATTACTGATCGTACTGGGCGGGGCAGGCTTCCTGGTCATCGGCGCCGGCCTGGGCTACGGGCTTGCTGCGCTGCGCGCGCGTGGCGAAAATGCCAGGGCGGACGAGGTCCGGGAGGAATTCGAGGCGTACCGGCGCGACGTTACGCAGCATTTCGGCCGCACAGCCGAACACTTCCGGGCCATCGGCCGCGAGTATCGTGACCTGTACGAGCACATGGCGAGCGGTGCCGATGCCCTGTGCGACCGCGACGCGGCAGACGTCAAGCTGTCGTTCGCGCCGAAAGCGATCCTCGAGTCCATCGCCGAGGAACAGCCGGAATCGCCGGCGCCGCGTGACTTCGCCGCGGATGTAGACACTGCCGCCGACATCCCGGCAGAGACAGAATCACAGGTCGCTGAGGAGGCGGTGGAAGCCGAGCCGAAAGAAGCGCAGCCGGAACCTGAGCCGGGTGAGCCCGCGGGCCGGACGCTGCACTGATCCCCCGGAACTTCGGGCAGGGCAGCAAGAGGTGAGATACGCCATGCCGCTCCGACTGGCCGCGATCCTCTTTGCGCTCATCAGCGCCGCGACGGCGAGTGGCCAGCCGCAAACGCAGGCCGAAGTGCTCGAGCGCCTGATCGCCGGCTACGGCGGCGAGGAAAACCTGCAAAAGCTCGACAGCATGGTCCAGGAGTGGGACCTTCTCGCACTCACACGTAACAAGCAGGGCAGCGACAGGCGCCTTGTTCGCCTGCCGGAACAACTCAAGGTCGAACTGACGTACCCGGACAAGCGGGAGACGCGCGTTCTGAACGGCGATTCGGGTTACGCGATCTTCGACGACCGCGAGCCTGCCGCCGCCAGTGTCATGCAAACCAACGCGATGCGCTTGCAGCTGATGCGCCTGTACTCACCGCTCACGCTGCGCGACAAGATCGGCTCCCTGGCAATGTCCGGTGGCGACGGCTACGTGACACTGACACTCAGCGAGCACGGGCTGCAGGCCGACTACATCGTCAGCACCGAATCCTGGCACATCGTGAAAGTGGTCGGCCGGCTTTCGATGAACGGCGCGTCGATGCAGTTCGTTACGGAGTATTCGGAATTCTCCATGGTCGACGGCGTCCTTGTTCATCACCGGGAAAACAAGTTCGTGGGCGGCATGAACACCGCGTTGCTCCGCCTGCGGCACATCACGGTCGACGCGACGCTCGACGACGACGAGTTCGAACCGCGAAAAAACGCGGCGGACCCGGTGATTGCGCGAACCGAAGGCACGACCGCAGGATAAACTGCCAAAAAAAAGGGCGAGGCGCATCCTGCGCCTCGCCTGGGCGGCACTGCGTGCCTCAAATCGTACTCCATACGATTTGTCGTGCTCCCGGGGTCAATACGCAGGCAACCCCGGCCCTTGGAGCACTTAGTTCGCGGCTGGTGCCCGACAACAGGTGAGCGGGTCCAGCTCGGTAATGTAAATGCCCGCCATGTCGTCTTCCTCTTCACCGCCTTCGAATCCCATCTTGGCGTTGATGGCGAGCCAGTCGCCGCGCAGACCTTCACGCTCGATGCCGACCTCGATGATCCTGGAATCGACCGGCGCTTCGGGATCGAGCAGCTGGCCGTTCATGGTCGTATCGGCAACGGTCAGGAGCGGCGAACGTCCTGGTCCTTCTCTCAGGTAGATACCGTCGATGGGATTGATGTACACGTTGCCGACTGTCTCCGCCGTGCGAGCTTTGAAGGCACTCCTGAATGTGGCTCCGGAGCTCTTCGATACCGCGAGATAGGCCGACGAGCGCCAACGCACGGATTCGCCGTCCTCTTCGCCGCCTTCCTCGCCGTTACCGTGGTGGCCACCGCCCGTGCAGGGTGCCTTGCCCGCGTAGTTCCAGAACAGGAAGTCGTCGAAGTCCTCCCCGGTTCTCGCGAGCAGGTGCGTCCGCTTCGTCCGCGTGTCGTGGACGAAGATGCCCTGGTTGACCGGGACCTCGCGTTCCTGGAAGCAACCCGTGCCGTCACAAGTACTGTCCTGGTCGCCTACTTTCTCGCCCGTGTCCTCGCACACCAGTTCCTTGTTGCAGTAGGCGATGCGGTCCTTGTTGCCTTCCGTCGGGCAGTACAGCTTGAGCGCGCGGGTCTCGCTGCCCCAGGCGCCCCAGAAGCCGACGTAACGGCCGTCGAAGGCAATGCCTTCGCCGAGCGCATTGAACCGGGCCTTGGTCGTATCGCCGGGAACGCGCTGGCCGATGCTGACGAGCGTCGTGAGTTTCGGCGAGTGCGTCAGCGGCGCCATGTAGATACCGCCCAGTGTCGGGGCCCACTCGTTATCGAAACCGGCAAACACGACTTTGCGGTCGGCCGCGTTCGGTGGCGCGGTCGAACCAAAGAACGTTTTGGTGCCGGGAATCTCGGTGTCGGTGTTGGCAATCAGTATCGACTGGTCCGTGCCGCCGTATTGTCCGGGTGACAGGCGACGGAAATAGACGCCGGTTTTCTCTGTCCCGTCGCCCGTGTAGTTGCCTTTGAACGCGATAAGGTTGCCGTTCGTCACCGACGGCGCGCCCGGGAATACTTCGAACGCGATGTCGCCCTGCTCCGGCACGCCGAAAAAGCCGAATCCTGGAGCGTGACCGAGCTTCGCGCCGCCCGTGATCAGCTCACCGTGCGGATTGCTGTAGATGCCGGTCGTACCGGCGCGGGTCTCGTTGCCGTCAGGATCCGCGTAGCCATGCACCGGTTGATGATTGCCGCGCGTCGCAATCGTGTTCGTATGCATGTCGATGCGCGGGAACGAGGGCGTCTCGACGAACGTCGAGCCCAGATCGTTCGGTTCGGGCACGAACGTAGTCCTGTCGAGAACCCGGACGATGTCGCTGTCCGCTTGTCCCATGTCGCGCATGTAGATGCCGTGGGTCGCGGGCCCGAGCCCCTGTCCGCCGCGGCTGCGCGCACGCACGACGACCATGCCTTTCGTATTGATCGAGGGCGGGTTGTAGCTGTTGAAAGTTCGACCCCCTGCAAACGGCATGGTGTCGTTGTTGTTAATGACGGTATTCCATTGGAAGACGCTCTCCTTTTCGTCCGCGACTGCAGTCCCTGTTACCACCGCTACCGCTACCAACAGATACAGTGATTTTTTGTACCTGGGTTTCATGGTTGTCCTCCTGGTTCCCCGGGCCATTGCGGCCCGGGGTGTTTTGCCTGCTGTCGTCAGCTGGCGTTGTTATTAAGAGCGAGCGTGGCCTAGTGGCCGCCACCTCCGCCGTTACCCTGACGTTGCTGACTTGGTAACGTCGTTGTTGTCCTGACCGGATCTTCAGCGCATCGCGGGCTCGACCACGGCTGTCCACGTGATCTGTGGTTGCTACATGCGCATCACCCGGTTCACCAATCGTGAAGTAGCACCGGTCCGGGTGGAGTCAGGTCGGCAGGATGCCGTCCTCAACGTCGCAGAACTCGTCTGACCGTGCCAAAGCTGAATACGAACGGTCCCTCCTCGCCGTTGACGAGGACGGGCGGTCCCTCTGCTGTGTAGCCGTCACGTGAGCACGCCGGCAGCCTCGTCCGGCCCGGCATTGGCGACAGTGACGACAAACTCGCGACCTTCGGTCGTCGCTACAACCTGCTTCGGCACCTTCAGCCCGGACCTGCTCGCTGATCGAGAGATCAAACGAGTACGTCGGGGTCGGCAGGCGGCGTACAGGTCACCGGCGTCGCAACACGTCCGGCGGCACCGGATGGCTGTGCATGAAGTTGATGACCGCACGCGTGTCGTCTGCGGCCGGGCGAATCCGCCGATCTTGGACGTGCAGTTCCGGCGTCACTGACGAAATACGGCGTCAATGATCGGTGCAACGGCCAGCGTGTAATTCAGAGAACTCGAACGTACCGATCTGCGATCATCAGACGGGATATAGGCCGGCAACGGCAGTCCGAGCAATCGCTGCGCATCAGTCCGGGTGACCGAAGTAGGCCGGTGATGACGAGTAGCCCGTCATCGCGTCGTCCGGTACGCAGGTCGAATACTGCGCTGTAGTCGAGGAAGCACTTCTCGACGTCCTTCACCTCGCCCATGACTTCCTGCTTGATCCAGATGCACTCTTTGCGGAGTATGTGTCGGTGTCGCGGTCGGTCAATCCCAGGATCCGTTGAGGTAGACGAGCAAGGTCGACATTGACCTCGCCCGCCTTGTCCATGGCGACGCCGAATCCTCTGGCAGCCGGTTCGAGCGCGCCGGCGTCTTGCGGCAGGTCCACGCCGATGGTGCCGTCGCGCACCAGGTGCTTGTAGACCGACAGGTTCTGCAGCGGTGAGTCGATCGTGCCGGTTACCAGCTCATCGCCGACATAGCGGCTGTAGACCATCCGGCCCGCCGGATCGAGCGACGTGCAGTCCGCAATCGCGAGATTGACCACGACGTCTTCGAGCTGCGAATCGAGCACATCTCGCTTTCGCACGCGACAGGTTGGTACGTCCGAAATCGGCTTCGTTGGCGCAGGTCGCGTACGCCGGCTGGATCGCGCAGGTTAACGCGATCCGTCGGGATGGCCAGGCAGGTCACCGCCAACGTCGATCAATCCTTCAGCGGGACAGCCAATGTTCTCCGTGGAACGCGATCGGCTGTTGGCAATCATTCACATCGAGAATAGGAACGCCGATGTCATTCCTGTACAGGATGATCAGGTCGCCGTAGTCCGGCGGTGCTGGCGTGCCGCCACCACCGCCGCCGCCACCGCCACCACCGCCGCGGCCCTGGGCCAGCGTATCGCTGCTCAGGCCGACAGCGCCGACTGCGAGCGCGCCGACTAATGTAAGAAGCAGTCTAGTCTTCATGATGTACACCTCCTTGTATGGGTGTTCAGTGGCTGAAGAAGATGTATCCCCGCCACTGTAGAGAGCGTCGCCCAGTCGTGTTTCTTACGTATTTCCGCAGGGCGTGAAATTGTTACAGTGTGTTTCCTATGGACGCTGGACGACGTGTCATGCACGCCAGCGGCTCACATCTGCTGGTCGTAGACGACGACAGTGAGACCCGCGAGCTCCTGTCGCTGTACCTGGGGCAACAAGGCTTCGCCGTTGCCGTCGTCGAGGACGGCAAGGCGATGGACGCCTGGCTTGCCGGCAATTCCACCGATCTGGTGATACTCGACCTGATGCTGCCCGGAGAGGACGGCCTGTCGATCGCGAGGCGCCTGCAGAGCGAGCACAAGCTGCCGATCGTGATGATCTCGGCCCGGGGCGAGGAACTCGACCGCATCGTCGGTCTCGAGGTCGGCGCCGATGACTACCTGCCCAAGCCCTTCAATCCGCGCGAACTGCTGGCCCGCATCCGCGCAGTCCTGCGCCGCAGCGGCCACACTGAGGAAACCGAGTCGGAGCTCGATACGGGTGAGGAATTCGGCGAGTTTCGTTTCGACGATGCGAGACGCGTCCTTTATCGAAACGGCCGGGAAGTGGATCTATCGAGAGCGGAATTCGACCTCCTGCAGGTATTCGTTAAACACCCGAATCGCGTCCTCAGCAGGGACCTGATCATGGATTGCATCAGCGGTGCCGACCGGGATCCCTTCGACCGCAGCATCGACGTGCGGGTCACGCGACTCAGACACAAAATCGAAGACGACCCCTCCGACCCCAAACTCATTCGGACCGTCTGGGGCATCGGTTACCAGTTCACTCCCAAGGGGGATGCGCCATGACACTCTATCCGCGCTCGTTGCTCGGCCGGACGGCGATTACCATCTCACTCACGCTGCTCGCTTTCATGGCAATCTCCATGGCGGCCGCCGTGTATTTTGTCTACAACCCGATGGCAAAACGCCATGCGGAGGACTTCGCCGGGATCATTGTCGCGGCAGCTCATTCCCTGCAGAGCCTGCCCGTGGAATTGCACGCGGAACTGAAGGACCGGTTACTACAGGACCACGGCCTGATCATCGCCGAACAACCCTTCGAGTCATTCGAAACCACCTCGAACCTGCCGTTCTACCCGTTTTTTCACGACGCCCTCAATGAGCAGGCCGGCGAGAACCTGCGCATCGTCGAGTCCGCAGACAGTCCGATCATCTGGGTGGATGTACCGGCCCATGGCAAGATTTACAGGCTTGGCTTCGACGAGCAGCGCCTGGGCATCAACCCGCCGGTCGTATTGATACTGGCGGTCGGCGTCGGCGCACTGCTCACGCTGCTGGCCAGCCTGCTCGAGGTGCGAAGGGTCGTGCGGCCGCTCAGGAAGTTGTCCGGCGCGGTAAAGCAGGTGGCGCGTGGAGGCAATCCTCCGCATATTCCCGAGGAGGGGCCCGAGGAGATCGCCAGTCTCGCCAGAACCTTCAACCGCATGTCGGCGGACCTGCAACAGCTGTCGGAAAACCGCACTGTGATGATCGCGGGCATTTCGCACGATCTGCGCACGCCGCTCACCCGACTGGGCCTTGCGGTCGAGATGCTCGACCAGGACTCGAACCCGGAACTGATCGAACGGATCCGGCACAACCTGGATACGATGAACAGCCTGATCCGGCAGTTCCTGCAGTTCTCGCGGGGCGTCGAGGGCGAATGCCCCGTGCAGCTCGACCTCTGGCAGATGATCGAATCGCTCGCAGCAGACCTGAAACTGGAAGGGTCCGACCTGAGACTGCACCGGAATGACCCGCCCTGCGTCTATTTTGCCGACGCGGTCGCCCTGGAAAGAGTACTCGCGAACTTGCTGAAGAACGCCGTGCAACACGGAAACGGTAAACCGATCGACGTCGACCTGCACTGCAAGGAAGAAGAGGTCGCTATCGAGATACGCGACCGCGGGCCCGGGATACCCCGGGAGGAAGTGCAGGCCGTCTTCCGGCCGTTCCACCGCCTCGGGCCGTCGGGTAGCCAATCGTCCAACGGCTCCGGCCTGGGTCTTGCGATCGCGAACCAGCTCGCACAGAAGCACGGCTGGAAGATCGAGCTGCTGCCGCGGGACGGCGGCGGTACGCGAGCACTGCTCTCCCTGCCACCGGGGCAGCGTTTCGGGCTGTGCGGGTCTTCAGCGCAGCGACGGCAGGTAACGTTTGACCTGCAGTCCAGCACCCCAGTCCGCGCCGCTGTCCGTGAATCCCCTGAAGACGAAGGCCTGGAGGCGCCAGTCGGCGCTGATGCGGTTCGACAAAAAGACGCTGAGCTCCTGCGTCGGGTCAGCACCGATTGACGACTCACGGTAGTCGAAGAACATGCCGGCCCTGGTGTCGCCATTGAACTTGTAGATACCGCCGGCCGAGGCCAGGAGTGCGTCGTCCAGCGTTGCGCCGGGCGGCTGCCCGCGGAACTTGTAGCCGACCGAGCCTATCCAGGTGATCCTGTCCATGAACTTCAGGAAGTCGGCCTGGACCGTGAAGTCGTTCTCGCCGGTACCGAGCCCCTTGTCGACGTCGGCCGTGCCGAATTTCACCTTGCCGGTGAGATCCATGGCAAAACCGAGCCGGCGATTACGTATGACGTCGTAGACGGTCACGCTGCCGATGACGTCACCGATACCGCTGTTGGTGACGATGTCCCCGGTACCGGGGATCGGTTCGCCACCCGGACCGGTGATCACGGTCCCCTCGGGCGCCCTGACGCTGAGGTAAGGCACGGTCAGCCGCAGTGACAGCCGCCGATAGTCCACCGTGGCCTTCAGCGGCACGTAGAAATCCTCGATGTCGGCGTCACCGCCGTACGTGCCGGTCGTGTACTCCGCACCGGCCGAGATCGAGAATCGCGGGGCGTCATCCTGTGCGCCCGCCGGCACGCTGGCGAGCAGCAGCAGGCAGCCGAGCCAAAAACCTGTCTGTACTGAGCTCATGTTGTCCTCCCGGAAAAGAGGGGCCGGACTGCTCCGGCCCCAGTCATGAGGTCACCGAAAACGGGGGACGGGGTTATTCGGCTTCCTCGATATCAAGCTCCAGGGCCTTTGCACGCAGATTCATTTGCTCCTGGTGCCGGGCCTGGAACTTCTCTCGTTCTTCGTCCGAGTTCATATGGCGCAGTTGCTCGCGATACTCATTGCGCTCCTGCACGGTCATCAGTTCGCCGCCGTAGATGGGCCCCTGGCCCGGCGGTACGAGGTCTTTGCCCTGCAATTGCGCGCGTTCCTGCATTTTCGCTTCGTGCTTGATCTGGTATTGCTCGCGGGCCTCGACGGACTCCATGTTCGTGAGCTGGTTGCGGTATATCTTCCGCTCCTCTTCCGTCATCATCGTGCTGCCGTAGATGTCTTCGTCCCGCAGGCTTGCCGGATCCGTAACATGAAGTTGGTCACGGTCCTGGACACGATCCCGGTCCTGGTCCTTATCCTGGTCGTGCGCTCTCAGCTGATCGCGGTCCTGATCGCGGTCCATCGAGTCTGTTGTGGTGTAGTCCCGGTCACGATCCCGGTCCTGGTCCATGTCCCGGTCATAGTCACGATCCTGGTCCATGTCCCGGTCATAGTCGCGGTCCTGGTCCATGTCTCGGTCATAGTCGCGATCCATCTGCTGGTCGCGGTCGCCGCTGCCACCGCCGCCCTGCCCTTGCTGGGCATCTACACTTATGAACATGAGTGCCAGCATCGACGCCAGGATGATGCTGATAGAAAGTTTGTTTCTCATTTTCCGATCCTCCAATAATCATTCGTGCTCCCCGTCGCTTTCTCCAGACTCCTTGTCACGGAATCGAGTGAAGATCGTCGACCCACGATAAAACTCTGCGACGAGGTTGTTTCACGGCAATTTCCAAACCTGCCCGATTTGTTACAGACTGTTTCCCGCGATGATCCTTGCCGACTCACAACTCGCGGATGCGACCACCTTGCTGACCACCGACCGCCCGGCGTTGACCGAGGCGCACGCAGCACAGCTGCTGCGGGAGCACTACGGCCTGGAGGGCGAGCTCGAAACGCAGGACAGCGAACGCGACCAGAATTTTCTGCTGCGCCCGGCGTCCGGCCAGGCCTGCGTCCTCAAGATTGCGAACTCGGCCGAAGCGGAAGCGATCACGGATTTCCAGATAGCGGCGCTGCTGCACCTGGAGAACTCGGCCATCGCCGCGCGGGTTCCGAAGGTCGTTCGGACGATCGACGGCAGCACGCGTATCCATGTGTCGGCGCAAGACGGGCGAACGCACACCGCCCGCGTTTTGAGCTGGCTTCCCGGCGACGTGCGGCGGCCGGAGTCCCTGGGCGCGAACGCCCCGTGCCGCATGGGCGAAATGCTCGCCTCGCTGGGCGCGGCACTGCGCGATTTCGAACACCCGGCCAGCGACTACCCCCTGCTGTGGGACATCAAGCGGGCGTCAGGACTGCGCGAGCTGCTGGACACGGTCGCCGACCCGGCACTGCGCGCTGTCCTCGCGGCGCATCTCGATACCTTCGCGTCCGAAGTGGAGCCACGGCTGCCCGAGCTTCGCTGGCAGGTCATTCACAACGACCTCAACCCGGGTAACGTGCTGTTCGAGACGGACAAGGTCGATCAGGTCGCGGGCATCATCGACTTCGGCGACATGATCCGCTCGCCGCTCATCAATGACGTGGCCGTGGCGTGCGCCTACCTGTGCCGCAAAGACGATGGCTCCATCACCGACATGCTCGAGTTCCTGCGCGGCTACAATGCGGTCACGGCGCTGACCCGGGACGAGTTCGAGCTCCTGCCGTACCTGGTGAAGACCCGCAACGTGACCACGGTCGTGATTTCGCACTGGCGTGCGTCGATGTATCCTGACAACCGTCGTTACATCCTGCGCAGCGCGGACCGCGCGCTACGCACGCTGAACACCTTCGGACAGCGGCCGCCAGCCGCGGTCACCCGTGAGATGCAGGAATACTGTGAAAACCACGACTGACGATATGCTCGCGCGCCGCGAGCGGTTGCTGGGTCCGGCCTATCGACTGTTTTACGATGAACCGCTGCATCTCGTGCGCGGCGAAGGTACCTGGTTGTTCGATGCGGCCGGCCGCCGGTATCTCGACATGTACAACAACGTGCCGCACGTCGGCCACTGCCACCCGCGCGTCGTCGAAGCGATATGCACGCAGGCCGGTATCCTCAACACGCATACGCGTTACCTGCACGACAACATCCTCGAGTGCGCCGAAAGGCTCACGGGGAAGCTGCCTTCCGACGTCGATACCGCGATGTTCTGCTGCACCGGCAGCGAAGCGAATGAACTCGCGCTGCGTATTGCCCGCACGACCACCGGGCGCAAGGGCATCATCGTCGTGGACTACGCGTATCACGGCAATACGCAGGCGATCTACGAGATAACGACCTCGGATATCCCGGCAGAGGAAGTTCCCGGTTACGTCGTTACCGTGCCCGCGCCCGATACCTACCGCGGCCGTTACCGGGGCGACGACGCCGGCGCACTCTACGCCGCTCACGTACACGAGGCCATCGCCCTGTTGCGAAGCCGCGGCTTCGAACCGGCGGCGTTCGTCATCGACACGATCGCCTCGAGCTGCGGTGTGGTAGCGCCACCACCGGGCTACCTCGCGGAGGTCGCGGCAATCGTTCGCGCGGCCGGCGCACTGTTCATCGCGGACGAGGTGCAACCCGGGTTCGGCCGCACCGGCCGGCACTTCTGGGGCTTCGAGGCGGACGGCCTGGTTCCGGACATCGTGACAATGGGCAAACCCATGGGCAACGGCCACCCGGTATCGGCCGTCGTGGCGCGCCGTGAACTCGTCGACGCCTTCGGCAACAAGGGCGACTACTTCAATACCTTCGGCGGCAACCCGGTCTCCTGCGCCGCGGCGCTCGCGGTCCTCGACGTCATCGAGGAACAGGGGCTGCAGCAGAATGCGCTCGATGTAGGAGAGCATATCCGTGCGGGACTGCAGCAGCTTGCGAAGGCGCATCGATGCATCGGCGACATCCGCGGCACGGGCCTGTTCCTCGCGCTGGAGCTGGTATCGGACCGGGAGCGGCGGGTGCCCGACGGTGCGCTGGCGCGATCTGTCGTCAACGACCTGCGCGATCGCGGCGTGCTGACAGGCGTGATCGGGCCCGACCGCAACATCCTGAAGCTGCGCCCGCCGATGGTCATCAGCGTGGCCGATGCCGATTTCATGCTCGAGCGTCTCGACGAAAGCCTGCAAAGCGTAAGCCGGCACACATGAACAACGTGCCGGGCAAGGACTTCCGCACGATCTGGCTGCACCCGGACGACCCGGCAACGGTGCAGATCATCGACCAGCGGCGGCTGCCGCACCGCTACGAGGTCGTCGACCTGAGGAGCCATGCCGACGGCGCATTCGCGATCCGCGACATGCTCGTCCGCGGCGCGCCCCTGATCGGGGCGACGGCGGCCTGGAGCCTGTACCTGGCCGCGGTGGAAGCACGGGGATCCGGGAAACCGCTCGAACAGCAGGTCGGGTTCGTCCGCGCCGCCGCCGATTCGCTTGCGGCCACGCGGCCGACGGCCGTCAACCTGCGCTGGGGAATCGAGCGGATGCTCGCGCTGCTCGGCGACGTGACCGACAGTGATGCAATGGTCGCGCGGCTGCGCACGGAGGCCGAGGCCGTCTGTGAAGAGGACATCGCCATCTCGCGCAGCATCGGCGAGCACGGCGCGGAAATCCTGGCGGCGATTGCAGACGCGAAAAAGGGCGAGCCGGTGAACATCCTGACCCACTGCAACGCCGGTTCGCTCGCAACGGTCAACTGGGGCACTGCGACCGCGCCGATGTACGTGGCGCAGGAACGCGGCATCCCGATACACGTCTGGGTGGACGAGACCCGGCCGCGCAACCAGGGATCGCAGCTGACCGCCTGGGAGCTGGCGCAGAGCGGCATTCCGCATACCGTCATCGTCGATAACGCCGGCGGCCACCTGATGCAGCACGGGCGCGTGGACCTGTGCATCACCGGCACCGACCGGACCACGCGGGCCGGCGACGTCGCCAACAAGATCGGCACCTACCTGAAAGCGCTCGCGGCTCACGACAACGGCGTTCCCTTCTACGTCGCGCTGCCGTCCACCACTATCGACTGGACCATCGCCGACGGGCTGCGCGATATCCCGATCGAGGAGCGCGACGCGAGCGAAGTGACGCACGTATCCGGCCTCGATGCCGGCGACATTCGCGAGGTGCGTATCGTTGCCGAGGGTTCGCCGGTCAGGAACGATGCTTTCGACGTCACACCGGCGCGGCTCATCACCGGGCTCATCACGGAACGCGGCGTGTGTGAAGCGAGCGAGCAGGGCCTCGCGCAGCTGTTCCCGGAACGCGGCGGCGCATGATCGACGAAGGCTATACAAAGTACGAATGCGACTGGCGCGATGGGCCCGCCCTTGCCGGCGCAGGCGGTCGAGGAACTCAATGCCTGGCGCAACAGGCTTTTCGAGCACGGCCTCATCGGCTACTACCCGGAGCACGGCGTCGGCTTCGGCAACGTCAGCATCCGCGAAGGCGATGCGGATACGTTCATCATCAGCGGCACGCAGACGGGGCACATCGCGGCAACCGACGGACGCCACTACGCCCGCGTCATCCGCTGCGATATCGACGCCAACCGGGTGTACTGCGAGGGTCCCGTGCAGGCCTCGTCCGAGGCGCTGACGCACGCGGCGATTTATGCGCTGGATCGCGACATTCGCGCGGTCGTTCACGTGCACGACGCAGGCTTATGGGGCGAATTGATCGACCGCGTTCCGACCACCTCCCGCACCGTAAGCTACGGCACGCCGGAAATGGCGCGCGAGTTCCGGCGGCTTTACGCGGAGACCGATTTCGCCGTGCAGGGCGTCGCCGTCATGGGCGGGCACGAGGAAGGCATCGTGTCATTCGGCGACGACATCGAGCAGGCCGCGCGGCGCATCCTGAACCTGCGGGACCGGGCTAACTGACAGCGGGCGAAAGCCCCGCGTCCTGCAGCGATACCCCGTCACGCTCGCCGGCAGGCTGCGATATCACCTGGTACAGCCGCCGCGTGATGTCACGGAATTCGTTGCCCTGGTGCATTTCTCTCCTACCTCTCAGACGTACACGGCAGGCGTGACGACATTGCAAATCCCCGCAGCGCGCAGCCGTTCGGCAGCACGGTCCACACCGGCCTTCGGCATCGGCGCCCACTCCCGTGCCGCCGCTCGCACACCGTGGTGCTGGAAGGCATTGAGTTTCACGCGAACGTCGCCGCCGAGTGTCCTGACGAAGTCGATCAGCGCATCGAGCTCCGCGTCGTCGTCGGTCTTGCCCGGCACCAGCAGGAACCGCAGTTCGTGGAGCTTGCCCGCGTCGTGCAGCAAGCGCGCCGCACGCAGGCTCTTGGCGTTGTCCTTGCCGGTCAGCTCGCGGTGCAGGGCATTGTCGAAGCTCTTGATATCGAGCATGACGCCGTCGGTAACCGGGAGCAGCAGCTTCCACCCGGACGCGCCGAGGCTGCCGTTGCTGTCGATGAAGCAGTCGAGTCCCGCGAGCGTCTCGTCCGCCTTGATCGCTTCGAACAGCGCCACGACGAACTTGAGTTGCCGGGTGGGCTCGCCGCCGGAGACGGTGATCCCGGTCAGGAACGGCCGGTGCTCGCGCGCCAGCGCCAGGATCTCCCCGATGCCGTATTCACGCACCATCGGGTTGGCGTCGATCGGGCAGATCTCGAGACAATCGTCGCAACGGTCGCAATGCGTCGGGTCGAACACGACCTTGCCATCGACCAGCGACAGCGCGTCCGCGTGACAGGCGGGAACGCAGTCGCCGCAGTGATTACATTCGCCGATCGTGTGCGGATTGTGGCAGGCGCCGCAGTCGAAGTTGCAGCCCTGCAGGAAGACCACGAGCCGGTTGCCCGGGCCGTCCACGATCGAGTAGGTGAGGACCTTACTGACCGTAGCCCGGACGGAGCTCATTGCCCACCACGCGCGGCCTGCGATCGAGTATCCCGGTGAGCTCCGCGGCTTCTGCTCCCAGCACGGTCGTGTTGGTTCTTGAGCCCTGCTGTTCCCTGAACCTGCGGATGTCCGACAGGCGGACCATGTAGCCGGTGACGCGCACCAGGTCGTTGTTGGCGACGTTGACGGTGAACTCGCGGAACCCGCTCGCAAACGCGCCCTCGCAGAGCTGCACGAGGGCCTCCGGATTGTTCGTGATGCTCTCGTCCACCGTGAGTATCTCGCTGATGCCCGCATCGTAGTAGCGGTGGTGCGGCGCGAGCGCGCGCACGTGCGTGACGGGATCGGGCTCGGTGCCGTAAGGGATCCGCACCCCGGGCGTTGCCGCCTTGTCGTCGCTCAGCCCGGCCTGCGAATGCAGCAGCGCACGGCCGCGCCACAGCTTGTCCATCGGGCGATTGCGTACCGCCTCTGACAGCGCAGCCGATATGCGGTGGCCGAGCGCATTGGCCGCTTCGTCGAAGCCGTAGCGCCCTTCGCGGCCTTCCTTGTCCTGCAGCGCGTTGACCGCCTCGGCCATCGCGAACACACCGAACATCGCCGTGAAGCGATCCTTGTCGATCCAGCCTTCCTGAACCAGGAAGCCGTCGAAGAAACCGGACTCGTCGTGCAGGTAGTCGATGCGGGACTGTGTCAGGCGGAAGTTGAGCTCCAGGTAATGCGGCAGGACGTCATCGAAAAAGTCCGCCTCGCCGCTCGCCCGGCGAGCGACCTCCTTCAGGTTCACGCGCGTCAGCGTTGCCGCGCCGCCGGCCAGCGGCAGCACGTTGTAACAACTGACGATGCCGTAACCGCGCTCGTCGAATGCATCGGCATGCACGGCGTGATTGGCGATATGCGGCTTGCAGCATGCAGCGATGTTCCGTGCCGCCATCGCCAGGATCTCGTCGCCGCTGGTCGCCGGGTCATAGAGCAGCGTCAGGTTGGGTGCGATCTGCCGGAGCTCGGCATCGACCCGCAGAATCGTGCGCGCGACCCGGTTGTCGCCTGGCCCGATGTTGGCGTGCATGAAGGCATCCGGCAGCGTGCGGTCCAGGTAGCGCCAGAAGAGCCGGATCTTCTCGTAGAGCGTATCGTCGTCGACGCCTTCGCAGAATGGCAGCAGCAGGTCATCGAGCTGGCCGATGTACACGGGCATGCCCGTTATCGACGGCACGTGGTGATACGCGATCATCAGGGTGTTGATCGCTTCATCGAGCGACGCCGGCGGCGGCAGCTCCAGGTAATCGCTGCCCTCGCGCAGAACCACGCTGTAGTCGGGCAGCACGTACCGCGGCCTGTAGGGCGCGTGGCCTTCGTACATGTCACAGATGACGCGTTCGTCGAGCGCCTGCTGTGTCTCCGCATCGAGCGGCGGGTAGGGCAGCAGGTTTTCGGCTTCGAGCGCCAGGTAACGCGCTTTCTGTGCAGGGCTGAGCGTGGCGTCGTTAACGATGCTGCGCAGCCTGGTGGTAGGGTCCTGCATGGTATCGCTCCGGCATTGGTGGCGACTATCACCAATTCTAGCTGAAATCCCTAACAGATCGCTCCGCCCTGCTCGCGCTATCATCAGGCCACCTGCCAATTCGGGAGACCGCCATGTGCCGCTGGATCGCCTATTCCGGCACGCCCATTTACCTGCACGAAGCCCTTTTCGAACCGGAACACTCGCTGATCGTCCAGAGCCTGAGCGCGAAATCCAGCGAAACCGCCACCAACGGCGACGGATTCGGCATCGGCTGGTACAACGACCGCGAGTTCCCCGGCGTATTCAAGGACGTGCGGCCGGCATGGAACGACAGCAACCTGCAGGCGCTCTCGCTGCAGATAAAAGCGTCGCTGTTCGTGGCCCATATCCGCGCAGCGACGGTCGGTGCCGTGCAGCGCAGCAATTGCCACCCGTTCGCTTACGGCAAATGGCTGTTCGTGCACAACGGCGCCATCGACGGTTACGAGAAGATCCGCCGCGAGCTGATGTTTGCCGTCGCGCCCGAGTTCTTCAATTCGATCGAAGGCACTACCGATTCGGAGCTCATGTTCTACCTCGCCCTGACGTTCGGGATGGAGGGCGACGTCGCGAGCGGCGTTGCCCGCATGGCCGGTTTCATCGAGAGCGTCGGCGAACAGCACGGTATCGAGCACCCGCTGCAGATGTCGCTCGGCATCAGCGACGGACGGAATCTCTACGCGGTACGCTATTCGAGCGTGGGCCGCTCGCGCACACTGTTTCACAGCAAGGCCGTCGAGGCGATCCAGGACATCACCCCGGAAGCGGAGCGCGTCTCGCCGAGAACCTGCGCGATCGTCTCGGAGCCGCTCACCAGCCTTGCCGACGCGTGGCAGGAGGTGCCCGAGGCGAGCTTTCTCACCATCGCCCGCGGCAAAGTGCAGCGCGAGGAGTTCGTGCCCCGCAGGCCCTGATCGCGACACAATTAGATACAAGCCGTTACGAAGCTGTCACCGCGAAACCCGGCCGGCCCGCTAAGCTCACTGGCCCTGGAGAGGTGAAATTTGCCATGAAACAGATTATCCAAGCCTGCCTGGCGGCAGCGTGCCTGGGCTTCGCCCTGCTGCTGCCTTCGCCGGCGGAGGCGAGCGAGACCGGCATCGAGGTTCGGGTGGTCAGTGCGGAGACGCGGCGCGCGCTCGAGGGCGTGAGTGTCTCGATCGTTGCACGCGACGGCGCGACATCGACGGTAACGACCGACGGCGACGGCATCGCGCGGGTCGCGGAACTCGAGCCCGGGCTGTACGCATTGAACGCCGCGGCCGCCGGCTTCATCGAAGCGTTCGAACCCAGCATCCGGGTCGTCGCGCGCAGCACCACGCCGCTGCGCCTCGAGATGCTGCCGCTCGAAGAAGGCCTCGACGAGGTCGTCGTGGTCGCTCGCGCCGTACAGGCGGATACCTACGGCGCCGCGAGTTCGACCTACCTCAACCGCGAAGAGCTGCGCAGCGCCGTTGGCGCAGGGAGCGACGTGATGCGCGCGCTCGACGGTCTTCCCGGCCTCGTGTCCACCGGCGACTTCGCCAACTTCTCGGTGCGCGGCCGCGGCCCGCGCGACAACCTGATCTACGTCGACGGCATGCCTTTCGACAAGGTCGTGCACTTCGACCAGACGCTGGGCGAGGAAGAAGACATTGGCGGCGGCGGGCGCTTCTCGATCTTCGCACCCAACTCGATCGCGGGTGCCGAATTCTCACCCGGCGGCTGGAGCGCCGCGTACTCGGGCCGCTCCGGCTCGCTGCTGCAGCTCGACGTCGTTGGCGGCAGCCCAACCCCGAATGCCAGCCTGCGTATCGATATTGCCGGCGTCGAACTCGGCTACGATGGCCCGAGCGGATTCCACGACGACACGACACTGTTCCTGACCGCGCGCAGCTTCGACTTTGGCCGCGTCTTCGACCTGATCGACGAGAAAGACATCGGCAAGCCCGAGCTTTCCGACTTCATCCTGAAGACCGTCACCGAGATAGACGACCGCAACAGCGTCGAGGTGCTCGCCATCTTCGCCCCCGAGACCTACACCCGGGACATCGACAACGTGCTCGAGTCGCCGAATTTCGAAGACGTGGCGCTGATCGATTCGGAACAGGATCTCGGCCTGCTCGGGTTCACGTGGCGGCGGCTCGTCGGCGACACCGGCGAGTGGACCAACCGCTTCTACTTCCGCGACAGCGACAAGACGAGCTCCGAGGGCGAGGCCTACCCGGACCTCGTGCCCGAGGGGACGCCGGCCGACGCGATCCCCGTCCGGGAGCGGCTGCTCACCGTGGGCGAAGCGGAAACGGAAATCGGTTGGCGCAGCGATTTCGCGTGGATCAACCGCTTTGGTCCGGCAAGCGCAGGACTGCGTGTCGTGCAGACCGACGTGGATTACTCGACGTTCCTGCGCGAGGACTGGATCCGCTTCGTCTACCGCAGCACCGACCCGCGCCCGCCCGGGCAGGATTACATCGTCCTGACGCCGGAGAACGTGAACTCCGCGTACGACGCCAGCGAAACGAATTACTCGGCGTACGCCGAGCAAGTTTTCGAGCTCGGCGCCTGGGACCTGCGCGCCGGCCTGCGTTACGACCGCGATGGCTTTGCCGGCGAGTCGCTCGTGTCGCCGCGCCTCGCGGCCAACTGGCGCTTCTCTTCGACGACGCGGCTATCGGCGACCGCCGGAATCTTCTACCAGTCGCCGCGCTATCTCGTGCGTGCGGCGAGTCCCGACAACTTCGACATCGGCAACGAGCGGATCAGCCACTTCAGCGTGGGCATCGAGCATGACTTCGGCCGCGACTGGCGGCTGCTCGTGGAGCCTTACTACCAGCAGCTCGACGACCTCGTGGTCGCCGAAGGCAGGACCAGCGGCCGGGTGACGAACAACGGCGAGGGAACGAATTACGGCGTCGACGTGGTGCTCTCGCGCTTTTTCGACAACGGCTGGTCTGCAAACGCGACGTACTCGTACAACAACGCGCGTTACGACGACAACGACGGTAATGGCGAAGTACGACGCCGATTTCAACCGGCCGAACTTCTTCTCGATCGGCGGCAGCTGGGAAATCAGTGAGCGCTGGAAAGTCGGCGCACGATGGAAGTGGGCCGACGGACGGCCGACCGATGACTTCGTCATCAACGAGGACGTGCTCGGCCCCGGCCAGCCGCTGCGGTATTCGAAGGAGCTGACGACGCAGAATGCGCTGCGCCTCGAAGACTATCACTCGCTCAACATTCGCGTGGACTACCGGCGCCCGATCGGGCCCGTCGACCTCGTCGCCTTCGTCGACGTGATCAATGTCTACGGCGGCCCCGGCTCGAACTCGCAGGAATTCGATCCGCGCCGTGGCATCAACGTCGTCGAAGAAAATGAAGCGTTCCCGATTATCGGGATCATCTTCGAGCGCACGTGGTAGCGAGCGCTAGCCCGGTTTGCCGTCGGCCCTGGGCGTGACAAGGATCGGCGCGTAGACCACCAGGTAGAGAACGAACGCAAGGAACCACAGTGTGCCGGCCGTCATGACGACGGCGACGTAGTGCCCGGGAACCAGCGACGGTCCGAACACCCGGACGACCGCGGCGACGATCAGCAGCAGGTACGCCGCGACGGTGACCGGGTGCGCCTGCAGGGAGCGACCGCTGTGGCCCAGTGCCGCGCGGGTCATCACCGCGAGAATCATCGAGGCAGCGGCGCCGGCTCCCAAGGCGTGTTGCCAGTACGCGGCCCAGGCAAAGCCGCCGAGGATGAACGCCGCTTTCAGCGCAAGACCGATCGGCAACCACAGGTAGGCGGCGTGGAGTATCGCCACGATCGGCCGGTACGCCGTGCGCCACCCCTGCCAGCCGGAGAACCGCCAGCCTTGCAGGGCGGCCGCGAGGGCCGCGACGAATGCCGTCAGGTTTGCGGACGGAGCAACGGTGTCGGCCACTGCGTACCCGAGCATGACCGGGACGATCAGCTTCTCGACGACGGCGTAGGAACGGATCGACGCACCCTGCCCCGCCTGGTTGAGCGCATTGCGCGTAAATGCCGGCACGATTCGGCCGCCGATCACGGTAACCAGCACCAGCACGAGGCCGAGCGCACCGCGTAGCGCCGTGGCGGCGGTGGCCATGTCGCCGGTCGCCACGCCATACAGGAACACGGCGTCCATGGCCCAGAACGCGAGCAGCATGGCGAGCAGCGGCCTGTTGCGGCTGCCGCTGCGGAACAGCGACGGCGCGATGAGCAGCGTCAGGGCGGGAATGAAGGCGAGTTCCGCCGGGTACAGCAGGGCAACAGGCAGGCTGTCACCGACACCAAATGCAATGCGGCCGGCAAGCCACAGGGCGGTCAGCAGGACCAGCGGCGCCCCGGAAAATCCGCGGTCGCCCGTCCAGCTCGGCACGGCGGTCAACAGGAAGCCGGCCATCGCGGCGGCGACGAAGCCGAACATCATCTCGTGCGCGTGCCAGAACTGCGGCGGCATCCGCGCGTCCGGGACCGCTCCGGCGCCGTACGCCCATAGCCAGGCCGCGATGGAGACGGCGGCAAACAGGCCGGCCAGCAGAAAGAAGGGGCGGAACCCGTAGGCGAACGGCACCAGCCGCTTGTCGGTCGCCCGGCTCACGGGACCAGGGCCCGTAGCATGCGCATCGGTCCCAGCGGGTCGTGCGTACGCGCAATCCCGTACATGCAGGCGAAGACGGCCAGCGCGGCCACGAAACAGATCAACCGGGTCCTGGCTGTCCTGCCTCGTTTCAGGGCGAACGTACCGAGACCGATGTAGATGACGAGCAGCGTCAGCTTCACCCACAGCCAGCCGTTCGCGAACACGGCCCCCGGCAAAATCGCCACCAGCATCAGGGCGGCCGTGAGAAGCACGATGTCGACGCTGTAGCTGAGGTAGCGCACGGGCGCCGCCATACCCCAGGCGGCACCGCTTTGCACGGCGATACCGCGCAGCAGGAACAACGAGCCGCTCGCGACGACGGTGGCGACGTGCAGCAGCTTTATCTGGGGATAGAACTCGATCATCGTTTCGACCGGTGGCAAAGCCTCTCCGCGGGAGCGCGGCGGCACTCTTCGCATCTCATGCTAGCAATGAGGCGATGCTGGCGCGATCCGGTCCTGCGCGCCTTGATCTAAATCAGGTCAGCCCTTACAGCCCGCCGATATACGCGTCGGCCGTGGCGCCCCAGCGGTCCGGGTCGTTAATGATGAAATGCCCGTTGCGGCCGGGATCGCGCTGGAAGACCTCGAAGTCACCGAGGCCGCCCGCCTGCGTGAACGCATCGAAGTTGGAGCGGCTGTGAGTGAGGCTGTAGAAGGAGTCGTTTTCCGCGTAGATCCACAGCGACCGCCCGGGAAACGCCGCACCGTCGACGAACAACGACCGGTTCACGGCCGCGAAGTCGCCGCAGCCCTCGCCGAGCCAGCCGCCCACGAAGTTGATGGCGCCGAGATAGACCTCGGGCCGACGGGCGAGGTAAGCGACGGAGAGGATGCCGCCACGCGAGGTCCCGGACAGCACCATGCGGGTCGTATCGACATCGGCGCGCATGCGCAGCCAGTCGGTGGCAGCGTCGATATCGTCCAGCGCCCGGTCCGCGCCCGCCAGCGCGAGCGCGGCGTCGCAGGAGTAGCCGCTGCGATTGGGCGTGAAACCCTCGTCGTAGAGACCGTCCGACCGGCCGCGGCCGCGGCGCTGCGGGTACGCGACCATCCAGCCCTGCTCGACAAAATGCAGCGAGGTCGGTTTATGGATGAAGGTGTCGTCGAACAGCGAGGGATCGGAACCGTTGCCGGTCGAGCCGTGATTGATGACCAGCAGAGGAAAGCGTTCGCCCTCCAGGGGTTTGAACAGCACGACCTCGAGGTTCACGGGCTGGCCATTCTCGACGAACGGCGTCGTCGCACGCGCATCGATGCGCTCGGCGAACACGCGGCACACGCCGTCCTCGAGCACGCTCGTGGAATCGCAAACCGGGTCGACGGGTTCCGGCTGCCTCGCGACGCCGTCGCTGCCACCCTCGCAAGCGGCGACAACAAGTAGCGAAACCAGGAAAACCGCCATGCGCCTGTTCATTGAATCATCCTCCTCCCGTCTCAGGGCTAGGACGATTCTGTGCGAGCCGAAGTTCGCGGACGCCAGCGCTTTGGGACGAACGGACGCATGCCGGGACGAATCAACGGGCGGCCCGGAGTCGTGTAGCATCTCCTTACGGGTAACAAGAGAGGCCTACATGTCGTTGCTGGGAAATATCCTGTTTTTCATATTCGGCGGATTCATCATCTTCCTCGGCTACCTGCTCGGCGGCATCGTGCTGTGCCTGACGATCATCGGCATCCCGTTCGGCATCCAGTGCTTCAAGCTCGCCGGCGGCGTGCTCGCGCCGTTTGGCCGCGAGGTACGAGAAACCAAACCGCCCGGCGGCGCACTGGCGCTGATCATGAATATCATCTGGATTATCCTGCCCGGGCTCGAACTCGCCATCATGCACCTGTGCCTGGCCGCGTTTTTCGCGGTGACTATCGTCGGCATCCCGCTCGCGACACAGCACATCAAGCTCCTGCCCCTCGCGCTGCTGCCCTTCGGGCGGGTAGTCCGGGACATGGAAACAGGACGCGAGTACCCGTGATCTTCGTCTTCGAGGTAACGGTGCGGCCGGGTTACAGCGCTGAGGCTTACGCCGACGCGTGGGTGCGCGCGAGCGAGATCATCCAGAAGGCGCCGGGTGCGCGCGGCACGCGCCTGCATCGCAAGATCGGGGACGACAACACGCTGCTCGCGATTGCCAGCTGGGACAGCAAGGCCCGGCGCGACGCGATGGAGTCGAATCCGTCAGCGGAGGTAAGGCGCATCATCGCGGAGCAGGCCGAGTTCGTCGACATCCGCGTGATCGGCGAATTCGAGGATCCCGACTGGGTCGTCAATCCGGGCTAGAAGCCGCGTCCAGCCAGGCGATCGTCTCGTCCCAGACCGCCTCGGACCCCTGGCGAAAGAACCCCATGTGGCCCAGCTTCTCGAGACCGTAGTCCGCCGGCACCAGGTGCTGCCGGGTCACGTTGGAGTATGCGCGCATCATGTCGTCGACGGCGCGCGACGTGCCCCAGTCGTCGTCATCGATGCTGTAGGCGAGTATCGGCGCGTCGAATGCGGCGTAGCGTTCGAGCGGTAACGTCTCGTCGCCGAGCAGGTAATCGCGGTCCCGGCACCAGCGCGCCCATTCGAGTGCGACACCCGCGGGCAGGTCCTCGCCGGCCGCGAACCTGCTCCATGGGAAATAACCGAACAACCGCGTAAGCGCAGGGATCAAGACTGTCACCGCGAAGCGAGCCCGGTAGCGCTCTGCGCCGCCCTGCACGCCCCAGTAGCCGCTCTGTGCGGATACACCGACCATGGCCGTAATGCGCTGCGGGTCTTCGATCAGCCCGATGCCCTGGCCGCCAAAACTGTGACCGATGGAGAAGAGTCGCCGCGGCCGGAGTCCGGCGCAGATCCAGTGGATAAGCGCGGGCATGTCGATCAGCGCCCAGTCGCGCATTCGCACATCGAAACCGCGCAGGCTCGCCGGCGAGGAGCCGCCGATACCGCGATAGTCGTAGGTGAGTGTCGTCCAGCCATTGTCGCGAAGATAGGCGGCGAAGTACTTGTAGAACTGCCGCGGCACGCCGGTCGCGGCATTGATGAGCACCACCGTATCGGAACCCGCGTATTCAAACACGCTGGCCGCGAGCGTGTATCCGTGAGCGTCGATGCAGAAATCTACCGCGTCTGCGTTCATGCTGTCATTCTGCCCCCAAGCCGGAAGTTCGAAAAGCGGATGGTTTCAATTTTCCATCGCCGTGTTATGGGTTATTCTGGTAATCGCATCAGGCAACTCCGAGGTCAAAATGACAAGAACCCCTCGGCCACTCCGTCTCAGGCAACAGCGTCCCAACAGATCGCTGTTTGCCATGATGATATTCGCCGCGGCTGTCGTAATGGCCGCATGCTCGTCGATCGGCCCCGAGCGAGTTCCGAAAGATCGTCTCGACTATGCCGATTCGCTGTCGGTTTCCTGGCAGCGGCAGATGCTGCTGAACATCGTGAAACTCCGGTATGGCGAGATGCCGATGTTCCTGGACGTCACATCGGTCATCAATCAGTACACGACCGAGGGCTCGTTTTCGACCTTCATTTTTCCCGGTGGTAATGACGAGTTCGGCGCCCGGGGCTCATTCTCCGACCGTCCGACCGTCACTTACCAGCCGCTGACCGGGGAGGCATTCACCACCAGCCTGCTGACGCCACTTTCGCCCATCGCGATGTTCTCGCTGGTGCAGGCCGGCTGGCCCGTCGATCTCGTGATGAACATCTGCGTCCGGCGGATAAACGGCATCAACAATCAGTCCGCCGGCCTTGTGCGCGCGATCGCCGATCCCGAATTCCTGGAGCTGGTCAATGCGTTGTCGGAACTGCAGCAATCGGGCCGGCTTATGATCCGACTGACGGAATTCAACAAAGCCGAGCGCGTGGAGCAGGAACGCGGCGTGTACCTGATGCTCGGCCGAGCATCGCATGAGCTCGCGGCCGAAGCTGAACGCGCAAAGGAGCTGCTCGGACTGGACCTGGACGCTCAAGAGGTTAGCGTTGCGTTCGGCGGAATCTCAAGGGAAGAAACAGAGATAGCGATGCTCAGCCGATCCGTACTGGACATCATGCTGGAGATGGCGTTCAGCGTGCGCGTTCCCGAGCGCGATGTCGTTTCAGGCCGCGCGGGCGACAGCATCTACGACACTCCGGAAGGCTCGCGCACGCCGCGACGAATTCAGATCCACTCGGGCGAGCGCGTGCCGGACGGCACTCGTATAGCCGTGCCCTACCGGGATATCTGGTTCTGGATCGAGGACACGGATCTGGACTCGAAGGTGTCGCTCGCCTTTCTCCTGACGCTCTTCAGCCTTTCCGAGGGCTCGAGCGGCGGTGGCAGCCCGCTGCTGACAATTAACTGACGACCAGTACGCCGGATGCGATCCTAATCGCTCGACTCGGCCGGTTTGCCCGGCCTGATGAGCTTGATGACGTACTGTATGCCAACCAGCACGCCGCCGGCGATGATGCCGGTAATGGCGTTGAACAGCAGCGCCGCCAGGCCGGAGAACAGGTCGGCGGCAACCGGCAAGTCGTGCGTCACGCTTTCTATATCGTGCAGCCACACGGCAAGCAGCGGAAAACCGTGCACAAGTATCCCGCCGCCCACGAGGAACATCGCTGCGGTGCCGAGAATGGACAGGGTCTTCATCATGACGGGTGCGAAGCTCAGGAGCATCTCGCCGAAGCGCCGTTGCAGTGCTGCCACCCGGGATTCGCCGCTCTTCTCCATCAGGTGCATGCCGACGTCGTCGAGCTTGACGATGCCGGCGACGAGACCGTAAACGCCGACCGTAATGACCGCGGCGATGAGCGACACCACGCCGATGCGAACGGCGAGCTCCGCATCCTTCACGGTGCCGAGCGCAATGACGATGATCTCGGCCGAGAGGATCGCGTCGGTGCGTATCGCGCCGCGGATGCGCTGCTTCTCGAACTGCACCATGTCCACTTTGCGATCGGTGAGCGCCTGGATGCGCTTGGCGTGGGTCTCCTCCTCCTCTCCGGCCGTGTGCAGCAGGCGATGCGCGACTTTTTCGAAGCCTTCGTAACACAGGAACGCACCGCCGAGCATCAGGAGCGGGGTGATGATCCACGGGAATACGGCGCTCAGGAACAGCGCCGCCGGCACCATGACCAGCTTGTTGAGCGCAGACCCCTTGAACACGGCCCACACGACCGGGAGCTCGCGCTCGGCCCGCACGCCGGTTACCTGTTGCGCATTGAGGGCGAGATCGTCGCCCAGGACACCGGCCGTCTTCTTCGCGGCAACCTTCGTCATGACCGACACGTCATCGAGCAACGTGGCGATATCGTCGAGCAGGGTTAACAGGCTGCCAGCGGCCAAGTTTGTCTCCGAAGTGGGGTCAGGTTACGCGGTCACTGATCGAAGCAAGACGGCGCCAGGTCATGCCGGGCGCGAATCTCGCCGATTTGCACGAGCGCGTCGTCGAGCCGAGCCTGCGCGCTCGCCACGTCCTGGGTCTTGCGGTCCTGCGCGGCAATGGCCGGCAGCACAGCAGTCGCCGCCTCACCCTGACCGCGATCGGCCTCGGTCAGCGCCTCGACCCAGAGCCCCGCCAGGGCAAAGTCGCTATTGCGCGATTTCTGCGCCTCGCGCGCATTCGCAAGGGCAATCTCGTGCTTGCACTCCGCGAGCGCCACGAAGCCGTTGAACGCATCGGTGCCGATCTGTTCCCGAAACTGCTGCACGCGCCGTTCGTATTCGGCCTGCTCCTGCTCTGCGACGCGCCGGTCGGCTTCCGCACCCGACATGCCGCCCACCACCGCTCCGCTGGTGCCGCCATAGACTGCACCGCGAGCTGCGGCTTCGCCGACGTTACCCCCGAAAATCAACGCCGTCGCCGCGGCGCCGACCGCGCCGGCGATCGCGCCCGTACTCGCGCCCTTGGATGCGCCCTTGGCGGCATGGCTGTCGCTGGCGCAACCGTAGCTGGCGACCGCTGCGGCCGTGACGAAGAGTATGCCCAACAGGCGCCAGGGCCTGAACGAATCTGCAAACATGTTTGACTCCTTCATTGCGGGCAATTATCCGCCGTGAAACAACTAGTCCGTACTGCGCCCGGAATCAACGCTCGGCGGGTAGGGGAACTTGACGTGACCGTAGCGCACGACGAGGACGGCGATCGCGATAACGAGGATACTCGAGGCGATGGCGATCACGCGCAGCGCCTCCATGTCCTTGACGTCGATGATCAGGTAGCGCGCAATCGCGACAATGGCGATGTAGAGCGGCATTCGTACCGGCAGCTTGCCCGACTCCCAGTAGACCTTGACCATGGTCACGGTCTCGACGTAGATGAACATGAGCAGCAGGTCGGTCAGGAGGACCGTCTGCTGCACCCACATGTGCCGTATCTCGATCCCCCCGGCGACCAGTGTCGCCAGCAGGATGATGCTGAGGCCGGCGTCTTCGACCAGCCTGGCTACGCGGATGCCGTGACGGCGGATATCGCTGTGGACGTGCTCACTTGGATCGTTCATCGCTTCATTCTACCGGCTATTCTTCAGGACATTAATGCCGAGTACCCCCATATCCATGCCGTCGAACACCGGGAAGCCCTGGCGCTCGAAGACCGCCCGGTATCGCTGGTAGGGTACACCGGCGTCGATGACGACGCCGACGAGCCGGCCGCTCGACTGCGCGAGCGATTTCAGCCGGGCGGCGAAGGCCTCCGCCTGCGTCAGCAGCTGCGTGTCGAGCTGTTCCGACAGCGGCACCAGCCCCAGCATCACGACGCCGGCGCCGAAGCCGATCATCGCCTCGACGCAGTCGAAATACACTGCCTCATCCGCCATCGGCGTCAGGTCCAGGGGATTCGCCGCCGCCACCAGCCCGCGCATGCCGTGACGCTCGAGGATTGCGCCCAGCGCAGCCCGGTCCTCCTCGCTGAGCGGGTACAGGCGCTCGGTGTCGTTGTCACCCAGCGTATCGACGCTGCCGACCGTCTCGTAGCCGGCATTCGTGACGATCGCCAGCTTGCCGAGCGTGCGCAGGTCCGGGTAGGCGGCCATCCATTTGAGAACCGCGTTGAACTGGTTGAACGACTCGGTGAGTATCGCGCCCGCCTTGTGCAGCAGCCGCTTCTGCACGTGGTAGTCGCCGGTCATCGCACCGGTATGGCTCTGCGCCGCCGAGCTGCCGAGCTGTGAGCGGCCGCCTTTGTAGATGATGACGTGACGATTCTCCGCGCGGAACGCCTCGACCAGCTTGGCCACCGCGCAGGCGTCGCCACCGACGAATCCCTCGACGTAGATACCGAGCACGCGCACCGATTTGTCCCGGGCGACCAGCGCCATGAAATCCGACAACCTCATGTCCAGCTGGTTGCCGATCGAGAAGCCGTATTTGAGGTGCAGGTTCGAGTGACGCGACAGGCGCGTGATCAGGAACGCGCCGCTCTGGCTGATGAGCGCGACGTCGGAGTCCGGCGCGAATTCGACGTTCAGTTTGCTTTGCGGGATGAACAGGCTGTTGAGCTTCAGCGGCGACAGCAGCATGCCCAGGCCGTTCGGCCCGACGATCGCAGGGCACCACTCGCCGTCACGGCGGCGCGACTCGATGAGATTCGACAGTCGCTCGCCGAAACCTTCTCTGTCGGCGCCGTCACCGATGCCGCCGGCGACGATGTAAACGACCGCTGCGCCGCCGCCCTGCTCGCACAGCGCTTCGATCATCGGCACGCACTGGCTGGCGGGCAAGGCGATGATCAGTATGTCGACCGGGTCTCGAGCCAGCACCCCGACGTCGGCAACGCAGCGGACACCGGCAAACTCGTCGACGCCGGGCTTGATCACCACCAGGCCATCCGCCGGCAACGACGACTTGCGGAGGTTCTCGAGTATCAGCCCGCCGACGCTGCCCGCTTTTGCCGATACACCGGCGAGCGCGATCCGGCGCGGTTTGAGGAAACTGTCGTCCTGCAGCGGCACGGGGCAGGCCTCATCGTGCGCTTCCGGGGCGCGCAAGCCGACGCCGTCAAGCGCGACGAAGTCACCCTTGCTGTCCACGACCACCGGGTTCAGCTCCAGCAGGCCGAGGTGCTCGCGCGCCATCAGCTCGTCGAGCTTCCAGAGCTTCTCGAGGAAGCCGAGCAGGGTTGCACGGTCGGTCAGCGCCGCCTGCTGACGAGCGCCCCCGAGCAGGATCTTGCCGAGCCAGTGCCCGGCCAGTTCATCCAGCGCCTCCTCGGGCGTGTACACGGAAGCCGGCCAGACGAGGAGAGACTGTTTGAGCTCCCGCGCCCAGTCTTCGGTCAGAAGCCCGCCGAAACCGAAGCTGATGATGGCGCCGCAACACTGGTCCCTTTGCAGGCTGACGAAGATCTCGCTCGGCGCCTGGCTGGCGCGGCGGAACTCGATTCGTTCCGCGACCAGGGTCCCGAGCCAGTCGAATTGTCCGCCGACCCGTTCGCGCATGCTGGCGTGCATCGCCGCGATGGCGTCGCTGTCGAAGTCGCAGAATGCCAGTGCGCCACTATCGGACTTGTGCCACAGGTCTCGCGCAATTCCCTTGACGACCACCGGGTCACCGTCTTCGAACGGCGCATCGGCGAGCTTGCTCTCGTTGTCGATGAAACTATGGCGAGGCGTCCCGATGCCGACAGCCGACAGGAATTCGTAGACCTCGTGTTCCGGGATGAAAGCGCTGGTCATCGGCGTGCCCATGCTATTCAACGCCTTCGGTCTCTATCTTGATCGGCACACCGCAGTGCTTGCAGTGCAGGGAATCGGGATCGTGTCGGTTGAGGCCACATTCGTGGCATTTGTGCCGCACCTTGGCCGGCTGGAAGATCGCACGGGCCAGGCGAACGAACAGGGCCACGCCGAAGATCATGATGAACACGGACAGGATCTTTCCGCCGGGCGTGTTCAGCGTGATGTCGCCGAAGCCGGTGGTCGTCAGTGTCGCGACCGTGAAGTAAAGCGCGTCGATGTAATTGACCACGCTGGCCTCTTCACCGAAACGCAGTACATAGACGATGGACGTGGTGACAAAGACAAAAACGAACAGGTTGACCGCCGCGAAGATCGCGTCCTCGTGAACGCGGAAAACGCGCACGTCGCGGCGGAGATCGTGCAACAAGCGATAGGAATGTATCAGCCGCAGGCCGCGAAGCACCCTCAGCATGGCCAGGTTCTCGGTGAGCAGCGGCGCAAGGAACAGCGAGGCGATAACGATGATGTCTGCGATCGTATCGATCCGCAGCAGCATCTTGCGACGGTTGTCCGCGACCCAGAGCCGGGCGCAGAAATCCAGCAGGATGAGCACGCCGATGATCAGGTTGATTGCCATGAGTAGCGGTTTGTGTGCCGCCGCTACCGTGACCAGGAAATAGATGATGGTGGCGACGTCGAAGGTGACCAGGGCATAGCGAAACATCGCGGCTTTGTGGCTGCGACCGTGGTAGAGCAGGCGAACGCTGCGGTGAAGGCTGCTTTCGTCTTTGTGGTCAGTCATGGATCGGGCCAATGCCGACGAAGCCACTCAGGCCCTCGTTACCGGTCCTCCGCACCAGGATGGCCCGGGCACTAGCGCTGGCCGCCCGCGGCTCCACGAGCGCCGGACAGGGATACCTCGCCGGAATCCTTCACGCGGATCGACGGCCGCAAAGCGCCCGGATCCAGCTTCGCCTCGAAGCTGTAGCGGAGCGTGTCCTTCTGGCTCGCCATCAGTTCGCGGATCAGTCCCACACCGGCGAACAGGTCAGCCGATGCATTGAGCGTGATGTCGCCCTCGCCGTAGCCGTCGATAACCGGCAAGTCGTTGCCGACGCCCTTGATCAACTCATGACCTTCGAGACTCACCGTGTAAGACACGCCGGCGAGTTTCAATGCCTCGCGGTTCGGGTTGACCACGTGCAGGTCGATCTCGAATTCAGGCAGCATCCCCTGCGACGGGATGGCACGCACCGATTTCACGGTGACGGTGGGTGTTTCCCAGCCCGGCCGCAGGCCCGCGCAGCCCGCCAGCAGCACGGCGGCTGTGACACAAGCAATTACCAAACGTCGCATCGAACTCCCCTATTTCGTCGGATCCTGGACCATGATCAACATCACGTCGGCCGTGTTGCCGGCACCCCGCGTCAGTACCGGGTAGTGCGTATCGGTCGTGAACAAAAGTCGATCGCCAAGCTTTATCGTGGCGCGGACAGTGTATTGCATTCCTTCACGGATCTGTTGTGGATCGTACTCCAGCACGTAAGGAATCGGCGGGTTCCCGGGATCCTCGATTTGCTGGTAAGCAATCTCTGCCGCCGGCGCATCGGCGAGTGACGTATCCAGCAGCCGGACTTCGGCGACTACGCCCGGCGGCAGAAAGATACGCTCGCGGTACATCAGTGTGCCGGTAACCTGCGCCGTCACGCGAGGGTCATCGTCGCCGGTCGCGGCCGCATTGTCAGGCTCATCCGAACTGCAGGCAACGAAGGTGCCGAGCAGCACCAGGAAAACAATTTTGATCTTCATTAACCCAACCTGGGATCACGGCAATCGCCGTCGCCCGGTGATGTTAACCGCATGGCCGAATTTCAGAGTACGCAATGCTTGGCGTAAGACGCTGCCTCGTCCGCAGTCCAGTCGCCCTTGGGCTTTTCAGCCAGTTTCTTGCACCACTTCTCCGAGCCCACTTCCATGCCGTCGATCACGCAATGCTTGGCGTAAGTGCCGGCATCTGCGGCAGTCCACTCGCTCTTGGGCTGTTCCGCCTTTTTGGCGCACCATTTTTCGCTGCCGGGTTCCGCGCTGCAGGCGACGAGGAGCAGGGCTGTGCTGGCGAGGATGAGGTATTTCATTTTGCGCTCCAATGGCTGATGAGGGAGATACGGCAGTATCGCGCCAGACGCCGGCTCCTGCCACCTTGATGAGGAAAATAGCGCCCGACAGGATTGACTCGGGCCTGCGGCCCCTCGCCCTGCGGGCGCACTCATTTCGTTCGTGCGTCCCAATCGCTTCGCGATTGGTCGAACCTATAGGTTCGAACCTGTGACCCCTGCCTTCGGAGTTCGCCATTTGGAATGTAACTAACTGAATTAATTGACACTAACTGGCGGTACGTCCATTGCAATTGCAGTACTCTGCACAACCGTGCAGCACTCAGTCACACAAATCTCACACAATCTCCAAGATTTGAGTGTGTTGCCTACAGGCAACATGCCAGATAATATGTCGATGAAGTTGCTGGTTTACGAGTCAGATTCCGGACGACGGCCGTTTGTTGAATGGTTCGAGCGACTGGATGGTCAGCGCCAGGCATCTGTCATAAGACGATTACGTGCCGTCGAAGAGCATGACCACCTGGGAGACTGTACTTCGCTTAGAGATGGCTTATACGAAATGCGACTGGCAGGCCATATCGGGCTCCGAGTTTATTTCGCAAATATAGACGGAGCAGTTGTGCTCTTGCTCGGAGGCTCAGGGAAAAGCGATCAGAAACGAGCGATAAAGCGCGCGAGAGAAAGATTGAAGGATTTTCGGGAACGGAATAGTGAGTAAGAAAGTTAAGGCGGCGGCGTCTTGGGACGTGAAAGAGAAGCTATACGAGGATCTTCTTGATCCATCGTATGCTGCCGCGTATGTCAATGAAGCACTTCTTGAAGGCGATGAAGTGGTATTCAAGACCGCGGTGGCCGACGTAATTCGTGCTCGTGGTGTTGGCAAAGTCGCCGAGGCAGCTGGAGTCAATCGCGTAACTGTTTTTAAAACTCTGAAACCCGAAACGCGCACATCATTTACAACCTATCATTCATTATTGACGGCTTGCGGCATCGACTTTGCAACGCGACCTATCAACGTTCGTCCGAGATCTGCGCGGAAATAAATGGCGCGCCCGACAGGATTGATTCGCCGGCCATGCCGGCTCACCCCTGCGGGGCGCCTGCGGCGTCCAAAACGCTGACGCGTTTTGTCGAACGAGGCTCGATCCTGATGCGACACACCGGTAAACAAACGCGAGGGGCCTGGGCCGACAGGATTTCGCCGGCCATGCCGGCTCACCCTGCGGGGCGCCTGCGGCGTCCAAAACGCTGACGCGTTTTGTCGAACGAGGCTCGATCCTGATGCGACACACCGGTAAACAAAAATGGGCCCGCGAGGGGCCCATTTTGGTTTACTGGCGCGCCCGACAGGATTCGAACCTGTGACCCCTGCCTTCGGAGGGCAGTACTCTATCCAGCTGAGCTACGGGCGCTTTGTTTCGGGCCAGCGATTCTAGCCGCGTTTCAGCGGTAAGGGTACCCGAAACTGCCGCGGTACGCGCGCCGGGCCGCAGCGCAGCGGAAGGGCGCCTGGTCAGGCGCCAGAAGAGTTGTAGGGGTCGAAGCCTGGTAGCTGCTCGTCATCCTTGTCGATGACCAGCGCAAGCATGATGTCGGTCGCGGCAAGCCGGTCGCGGACCGGCGCCCGGTATTGTGCGTAATCGACGGGTGCGCCGTCCTGCCGGTCGCCCGGCGTCGGGCCGAATGCGAAAGTCGTGTCTTTCATGGTCAATTCCCTCCGACGTATCCGTGCACGCGTCCGCGAGAGACGACGTTCACGGCAATGTACCTGGAAGGCTAGCGCTTGGCGGGGGCCCCGCCGTCACCAGAAAAGCCAGCAAGACACTCTACTTAGGTCCAGTTTCTGTGGGTTTGTGACGCAGTTCACGGTTTCCGCTCGACATAACGCGGCCCGCTGATGGTGGAATCGTCGCCCGTTTCCCCGCGGGACCTCAGGCCTCCCGGAGGTAACCCCAGGTGTGCAGCCTGTCGTGGTCCTCGAACCAGCGGTCGCCGATGTCGGTGCGGTAATACATGTTGGGGATCAGCACGTTGCGGCACGCGCTGGTAGGCCTGCGCCTGCGCCTGCTTCACCGACGGTCCCATGCCGGTCACGATCAGCACGACACCCGAATGACCGGTGATGAGCCACTCGCCGTTCACCTCGCGCACGTCCTCGATGTGCACGCCTTCCCGGTTCGGCTTGCGAAAGATGATGACGCGGTCCTTCGAATTGGCGCTGAAGGTCTTCGGGTCGTCGTACGGGAAGGGCGGCACGACGATACGCAGGCCGATCTGGAAACCGCTGCGCGTCTTGAAACGCGACAGGCTGCCGTCCGCCATCCCGTGGAAGAACTCGCCCATCGGCATCGCGATGCCGTCGGCCTGGATGCTGATCGTCGGGTAGCCGAATCGCGCGGTAAACTCGAGCGGGTAGATGCCCTGGCCGTTCACGATGCAGTTGACGTCCATGTAACCGACGTAACCCTCTTCCGCGAGCTTGTCGCGCAGCTTTGCGAGCGTTGCACGGTATATCCGGTTCGGCTCGCTCCAGTACATGCACGTGCCCATCTCGCCGGTGGCCGGCCCGATGTTGCCGGGGAACAGGGGCTTGTGTTCGAAGTTCACGTTGATCGGCAGCATGAAGTCATTGCCGTTGAAGAACGCGCCGACGGCGACTTCGACGCCACGCACACGCTTCTGCAACTGGAAGACCTTCACGGTATCCGAGTAGACGGCCTTGTAGCTCTGCAGCACGTGCACGACGTCCAGCCCGTCGTCCTCCTGGCCGACGAACAACAGGCGCTTGATGTTCTGCGCCTCGCCGCTGGGCTTGATCACGTACGGCGCGGGATTCGTCTTCACGTACTCGATGGCCGTGTCGAAATCCGTGAATTCGTGGAACGGGATGATGGAGACGCCGTGCTTGCGAAGTTCCTGCTGGCCGAAGCTGCGGTCGTCCTCGAGCCGGTCCGTGTACGCGGTTCCGCCCACGACATTCTTGCCGGCCGCACGCAGCGCGGCCGCTTTCTCGCCCTGGCCCATGACGTCGTCGAAGACAATGACATCGGCCCAGTCGACGTGCGACTCCCAGTCGTCGACCTTGGGCACGAAACCGTCGCCAATGTCCCGCTCGGCTTCGTTTTCGATGAAGTAGCGTACCTCGTTGCCTTCGCGGTGCACGTGCCAGGCGATGTCGCTGATGAGCGCATCGATCGAGACGAACAGGAAGCGGCGTGGCGTAGTGGTCATGGGGAAACCGTCCGTGGGAAAGCACCTATCATGGGTCCTGCCGATGTGCGCTGCAACAACGTTGTCCTGGTCGGTAGCGCTCCTCCGCCCGCCGATCGACCTCGTCGCGGTAATACGCCACGTCCTTGAATTTCTGCTTCACGTACAGCGGCGCCTGGTCGTCGAAATGCGGTGAGCGCGGGTCGTTGCTCTGCCCGCCGACAAGGATCGATCTGGCCCGCACCCGATCGCCGAATTCCACGACCGCGACGAAACTGTTGCCGTTGTCGCCATACAGGCGCTTCGTGCCGTCGCGGCGTTCCGCACCGAAGTCCGCAAGCGCCCCCCAGCGGCTGTTGGCCATACCCACGGCGAGGCTCGGCCTCGCGTCGTCGTACTGGAGATCGATGGCGCCGGTAAGGCGCTGGAAGCGGTTGACCTCGCCCCAGGGCGTCCGCCAGTCGCCAAAGTCGTCGCCGAGCATCGCAACCGTCTGGGCGAATACCTCGAGGCGCTGTTCGGGCGGGGTCGTCGTACCCAGCATCGTGATCCGCTCCATCTCGCTCATGCCCTCGGGGAACGTCATGCGCGCCAGGTAGTTCATGCCGTAGAAGTGCGCGAGCGTCATCGCCACTGACTCCTCGCCGGTCCGCAGGTCCCACTCGCTGAGCACCCCGATCGGTTGCGCCAGCGTCGAATCGCGCTCCGCGACCTGCTCCCAGGCCTCGACCAGGCCGCCGATCAGTTTCTCGAAACCGGGAAGATACGGATCGTGCGCCAGTTCGATCAGGCCATCGAGCGTCAGGTCGTCGATGTTCTCGAGCACCTTGACGGCATGTACCCCGCGGAAGTTCTCGTGATCGGGCGCCATGTAGGGCGCGTAGGCCTCGCGCTTCGGACTGAATTCCGCCGCGGCCGTGAACGGGGTCGAATTCGCGTTCTGTATCCAGCCGTTCGGCGGGTTCAGGATCGTGATCGTCTCGTCGACCGTGTGCAGGCCCTGCCAGTCCGTCGCCGGGTCGCTGCCGTTCACCGGCTTCGAGAAATCGAAGCGCGTATCGCGCTTCGGTACGAAGTTGCCATGGAAGTAGGCGATATTGCCCTCGGCATCCGCGAAGACCGTGTTGTTCGACGAGTTCGTGCGGATGTTCATCATCTCGCGGAATTCGTCGTAGTTGGCGAGCTTCGTCCGCGTGTAGGACTGGATCAGCGCATTGACCGGGTCCCAGTTGATCTTCGTCACCGCCCACTTGCCGTCGACCTCGTGCGTCACCGGGCCGTGGTGGGTGTGAAACACCTCGAACGCGCGTTCGCGGGTGTCCTCGCCGTGTTTGTATTTCAGGGTGACCGTCGAGGCCTGGACAGGCCGCAGTTCTTCCCCGTAGCGATACACGAGTTCGCCGTCGACGCGGCTCACGTTTTCGACGAATTCGTCGATGAAATCGACGTAGGTCGAAGTGTGCATCCAGCCGGTCCTCTCGTTGAAGCCCTGGTAGATGAAGAACTGGCCCCAGGTAACCGCGCCGTAGGCGTTCAACCCCTCCTCGCTGACGACGTGCACCTCGCCGCGAAAGTAGAACGACGTGTGCGGGTTGATCAGCAACATCGCATTGCCTGACGCGGTCCGCTCGCCCGCGATCGCAAGGCCGTTGGAGCCTCCCGGGGGCGCGAACTCCGCGTCGATGCGCCGCACCGCCGCCATCTCCGCGCGGTTGTCGTCGCCGCCGTAGAAACGCGCGATCCGCTCAAGTGGGATCTGCTCGATGTCGCCGCCGATCGAGCCTTCGCTGAAGAACATCGGCATCCACGGTTCGAAGCGGGTCAGGAGCTTCGGCTCAACCGCGGGGTGCGTCAGCAGGTAGTAGTTGAGGCCGTCGGCCCAGGCATCGCACAGCGCCCTGAGCCAGTCGGGCGCCGAATCGTAGGCGGCCTTCGCCTCGTCGATGGTCATGTGGAGTCGCGCACGCAGGTCGCTGAAGAGCGCGCTCTCGCCCTCGACTTCGGCCAGGCGGCCGATGGCCCATACGTAGTTGCGCTCGATGCGCGGAAAGTCGTCCTCGGCCTGCGCATACAGCATGCCGAACACGGCGTCGGCGTCGGTCTTGCCGTAGATATGCGGCACACCGAAGTCGTCGCGGATGATTTCGACCCGGGACGCACGTTCCTCGAGCCTCGCTTGCTCCGCGTCCGTCGCGATGACCGAATGGCCGGACGGCTGGGTGCACGCAACAAGCGCAAGACAAATAGCGAACACGAAGGCCCGCGCAGGCAGTTTCATCATGGTCATGAACCCCTGTCGTTCATTTCTTTGCCTGCGGCGGTCTCCCGGGCCAGTCGCCGAACTGCATCTCGAACTCGATGCCGACACCGATGTTGCGTTCACGCTCCTCGATCAGGAAATCGCGCGGCCAGTTCATGTAGGTCAGCAGCTCGACGAACAACCACTCGCGCGAGATCTGCCGCCGATACCTGAACTCGAAGCCGTAATCCCGTCGCGGAACTTCGTAGTCGGTCTCGCCCGTCGCGTACACCGCGTAGGAAAACGCATGCTTCCTCGACTTGTTCTGGTAGGCGACGAGCTTGGTCGTCCAGGAGAGGCCTTCGACCTCTTCTTCGGCGACGACGATCGAATAGGAGCGCAATAGCCAGGTGTCATTGAGAACATGATCGAGGATATTCTGAAGCGAGATGCCGGCGCCACGCTGATTCTGCACGAACAGGCGCGGCTCGACGCGCCATAGCCAATCCTCGCCGAATGCCTTGTGCCAGCGGTACGTGGCCCGGACGAAAGGCTCGAGCGGCGTCTTTATGCGCACGCCGGCCCCGAACGACCAGCCGCGCCGCAGCGTCGCGTCGCGGCTGTAGCCGATGCCGAGCAACCAGTCCTCGTCCTGGAAATCGTTGAAGCGGTCCGGCAGCGTGTCGATGTTGTCGTCGGAGGAGCCATCGACGTAATCGTTGACATCGCCCCGGCCGAGCAAGAGGCTGGTCCGTTTGTTCACCCCCGGCAATCCGAATCGCGCCTTCAGGCGAATGCGCTCTCGCAGCCCGTCCCGCTGGTCCCACTGCCCGCCGACAGAAAGACGGCCGCGCGTTACCGTCGCCTCTTCCTCGACCTCCGCCGAGCCGAAGATATTGTCGACGGTCTGGGCGGTGCTTACCACGACGCCCTCGACCGTCTGCTGGGTGCGGTCGAGAAGCGGCGCCTGCTCCTCGGCAGCGATCGCTGTCTCATAGACAGGCTTCAGGACCGCGGGTTGGTCGAGCAGATCGCGATCGACGGTGTCCGGCTCGTCCGCTGTTGGCGCCGGCGACTCCGGTGCCGGCACCGGATCGGCCGTCGTCGCGCAAGCCGTCGTCAGTACTGCCAGGACAAGTAGGGATGCCCGGCCTGCAATCACGGCTCACTGCCTGCATGCAGGTCCCGGCCGTCGAGTTTCCGGTCGAAGAACTCCAGCACGCGGCTGCGGAGGTAGAAAAGGTACGCGGCCGTCGTCACGTGGCCCGTCGGCAGGGTGATCGATTCCGGCTGCCCCATGGCCTCTTGCAGCTCGATCTGCTTCTCGTAGTGGACCGCGTCGTCGAATTTCGCCAGCACCAGCAGCACCTGCTCCGGGTCGATGTACCGGGCGAGACTCAGGGGATCCGAGACAATGTGCTCCTGAAGGAATTGCCGCAGTCCTTCCTGGTCCGTCTGCAGGGTCTCCATCGCGCCGTCCGCCGCGTCGATGATCCTGCCCTCCGACGAGTAGCTCAGCACGTACGGGAGGTCTCCGGCCACCAGCGCGAGCGCGGACGCCTTCACGCGCGTATCGGTCGCCGTCAGGAACAACGCATTGAATCCGCCGAGGCTCGCACCGAATACCGCGATCCTGTCCTGGTCGATCTTCGGCACGGTATCGACCCAGTCGAGCACCCGGCGGTGACGAACGGCCGTGCGCCGGATGGCCGCCTCGGGGTCCAGTATGTCCTCCAGCAATGACTTGCGCTGCAACGTGTCGACGATCACGACGTTGTAGCCGTTGTTCGCGAAGTGGCTCGCGAAGGGCCGCACGACGTTCTTCTGGCCGTTCAGTATCGGCAGCACGAGCACCACCGGCGCGCGTTCGCCCTCAACCTGCTCGTAATACTCGAAAGTGATCGGGGAATCGTCGTCGCTGCCGGCGATGCCCGGCGCGAATTCGCCGTCGAAGACACGGTAGACCGCGTTCTCCCTGACCGCGGGTCAGCTGCGCCTCGACAGGGTCGGCCTCGTACTCGAACCGCTGCGCCACCTCCGGCGGCATCGGCAGGGCGACCGGGTGTGGCCGCTCGAGGGACTGCACGCTGGCGCAGGCGGACATCAGCGTCAACGCCATGGCCATTACGGCAGTAGCGGCAACGGATCGATAGCGACCGGTTTTCAACGGGTTCTCTGTATTCATGATATCGCCGGCAAAACGAGAGTCGCGAGGCTCAACAACAGGAAGAAACCGCACATGTCCGTCACCGTCGTCAATAACGGCCCCGACGCTACCGCCGGATCGAATTTGAAGCGCTTCAATAATAGCGGCACCGTACCACCGATCGAAACCGCGACAACGGTGTTGATCGCGAGTGCCGCTCCGACGACCAGCCCGAGGACCGCATTGCCCTTCCAGATCCACGCGGCCACCCCGAGCAACAGCCCCAGCGCAGCGCCGTTGATGACACCGACGCTGGCTTCCTTGCGCCATACGCGCAGCACGTCTCGCGGCAGCGCGGCGCCGAGCGTCAGTTCGCGCATGCTGACGGCCACCGCCTGGTTGCCGGAGCAGCCACTCATGTCGGAAACGATCGGCAGGAACACGGCAAGCGCAATCACGGCCGTCAGGGTGTCTTCATACAACGCGATGACACTGGCCGCGATGATATTCAGGCCGATGTTGATGCTCAGCCACGACAGGCGACGCGCCGAACGCACGGTCACCGGCATGCTGCGCAGCTCGTCGCCACCGATGATACCGGCCGCCTTCAGGGCGTCCGCTTCGGACTTTTCCGCCAGGGCCTCGAGCACGGCGCGCCGGCGCACGATGCCGAGCATCATGCCGCGGGCATTGACCACGGGCACGGCGGCGATGTCGTGCTCGTCGAAGAAGTTCTCGAGCTCGCCCAGGCTGGCATCGGGCGGCACCGTGTACGCCTCTTTCGCCAACTCGCCGATCCTGCGCCCCGGATCGGCGAACACCAGGTCGCGAATCCGGATGACGCCCTTCAGCTTGCGCTTTCTGACCACGACGTAGACGTAGTGCACGGTGAGCAGGGTGTAGTCGATGTCGTCGCGAGTTAGGTCCTCGACCGCCTCGCGCACCGTCAGCGACATCGGGTAGGACGCGTACTCGGTCATCATGAGCCCGCCGGCCTGGTCCGGGGCGTAGGTGATCAGCTCGCGGATCTCCTCGGCGTCTTCCTCCCCCAGTTCGGCGATGATCGCCTCGGCATCGTCGGCGTCCAGTTCCGCCAGCACGTCGACGCGGTGGTCGCTCGCGAGTTCCTCGACGATCGGGGCCGCCGCCGCCGCCGACATTTCCTCGATCAGGTCAGCAGCGTAGGAATCGGAAACGGCTTCCAGCAGTGACGCCGCCCGCTCCGGCGGCAGGAGCGCCAGCAACTTGCGCTGGTCGGCGGGGCCCAGCACATAGATTTCGTGCAGCAACTCATCCGGCTGCATGGTGTCGAGCATGGCTTCGACTTCTTCGGCATGATCCGAGTGGAGCAGATCCTCCAGTGTTTCCTTGCGTTCCTCTTCTGCCGTGTGCATGAACCCGTCTCCGCCAGCCCGTTGCCCGGTCAACATGATACGCTGCCGGGGTATCCGCGCATAAGACGCTTTCCCGTGTGTATTCCATTGCCGACGCCCCGGCGCTAAGCGTCGCCCATGACCTACTGCCTCGCTGCCGCTGTCACCGATGGACTCGTGTTCGTCTCGGATTCCAGGACGAATGCCGGTATCGACCAGCTCGGCACATTCAGCAAGATGCACCCGTTCACGGACATCCCTGGACGCTTTTTCACGTTGCTTGGTGCGGGCAACCTGGCCACCACACAGGCGGTCGTCGCACGGCTGCACCGGGACCTTCGCGAAGACGTGAAACTGATCCCCAGGTCGACGATGGTCCTGTCGACCGTAGTAGCATCGCCGCGAACTGACGAGAAGCATTCCGGTCGATAAACGATGCAGTTGAAAATCCCGTGCGGACCCTCAATCATTGAAGGTCGCCGGTAAATGGAATATCGCGCAACCGATGATCAAGCAGATAATCAACCAGGTCGTTGACGCAATCTCGTCGCCGCGCTCGGCCGGGGACGACGGCGAGAGCCGCGAGGCGGCGCTGCGGTCGGCAACTGCCGTGCTGATGCTGGACGTCGCGCGCTCCGACCACGTGTTCGACGAGAGCGAGTTCGAGCGCGTGCTCGAGCTGGTCGAGAAGCACTTCGGGATGTCGCCCGACGACGCCGCGGAACTCGTGAACGTGGCCGACGAAAAAGCGGAGAACCTCGTCTCGCTTCACGAATTCACGCAATTGCTGCACAACAACCTGGATGAGAGCGAGAAGGCCCGCATCGTCGGGCTGCTGTGGCAGGTCGCCTACGCCGACGGCCGCCTCGACAAGTTCGAAGACTCGCTCGTGCGCAAGATCAGCGACCTGCTGCATGTGAGCCGCGGCCTCAGCATGCGCCTGAAACACGACGCCGAACAGGCAGCCGGCTAGGCTGGCCCGCTATTTCACGCCGGCGTTGCGGCGCCGGATCGTCGCCTCAGTATCCCGCAGCTCCCGTCGCAGGGCCGAATCGTCCGTTGCGGATAGCGCAACGTCGATCTCCTGCAGCGCGGCGTCGTACCGGCCCTGCTCTGCCAGCGCCAGCGCCAGGTTGTTACGTATCGCGACCGCTCCGCCGTCGCGCTCGAGCAGATCGCGGTAGGCCTCCTCGGCCGCCCGGTAATTCCGCAGCGCAAACAGGGCATTGGCGCGGCCGAACAGCGCAACGGCATCGCCCGGCCAGTTGCGCAGTGCCGTTTCCCAGGCAATCGCGGCCTGTTCGGGTTGGCCCGCCTGTTCGAGTGCCGCGATCGCTTCGAAGTACCGCGAGCGATCCGCCGCGACGGGTAATTCGTCCGGCGCCAGCGCGACCATCCCCCAGTAGTCGCCGCGCCGCCAGGTACGCAGGAACGTGCTGACCCGTGTAACCCGCCGCCGGTCCGTGCCGGAGCGAAGCACGACCTCGCCGCGCTCCGCGTCGACGCCGACCACGACCGCGTAGTGCCAGCGCGGAATCGCCGCAACGCCGAGGTTCTGCAGCACGAGCACCGGGCGCCCCGCTGCCAGCTCTCGCCACACCGCGGCGAGACTGCCGTCGATCACGTACGGCAGGCGCCCCTCGGTGCGCGTTGCGGCGAGGAGTTCGTACTGCAGGCTGCCCTGCCTGCCCGGCAGGTAAACCTTGTCCACGATGTTCTCCAGCGACACCGCGGCGCCGCTCTGCGCCAGCACCGTGGCCAGTGCCGCCGGCCCGCACTGGTAGCGCTCCTGCGGATAGAACGGCGTGTCCTCGAGTTCGATCGAGCCCCCTGTCGCGGGCAGCTCGCTAACGGATGGCGGGATCGGCGCGCAGCCGGCGACCATAACGAGAAGAGCCGGCAAAAGCCGGCTCCTGTCAAATACGCGTTTCGCGCCGAACATGTCTCCGTGCTCAGAAGCTCTTGAAGATGTCCGTCACGCCCACGAGTTCCAGTATCAGCAGCACGACGAACACGGCGCCGATCAGGGCGATGATGTCGCCGCCGGCAACCTGCGAATCAAGCTGGCCTTCGAGCTCCAGCAGCTCGGCCGTGCTGAGAGCGTCGAGACGCTCCATGACCATGGCCCGGTCGACACCGAAAGCTTCCAGCTGCCGCCCGACATCCTCGCGTGCGAGCAGAATATCCATGCGGGAGATACTCGCCGCCCTGGATTCGTCCTCCAGCAGGTACCCGGTGCCGATCATGCCCGCCGGCGCCACCTGGGCGAATCCCATGCAGATGATTGACACTGAAATCAGGCGCATCAGCGCCCCGCGTGCTTTTTCAAACCCCATCTTGCCTGCCCTTCCTAAGCGAAACCGACGTTACTATAGCACCCGGCGATCGGCGGCAAACCGTGCCTGGCGCATACTTTTCCAAACCAACGTTTCACTGCCATGATCCTATAATCGAGGCGACCCGCAAATACCTGCAGCGCTTCGAGATCATCCCCGAGCACGAGCGACTGCCGGGCCGGCCGCTCGACCCCGAGATCGACCTCTTCCTGCTCTATTTCTCGCTGCCCTGCGGCATCCGGGTCACCGGCCAGCGTTTCGCGTCGCACCACTCCTACCCGATGTAGTGGTTCGATTCCGCCATCGACCGCGGCCTGCTGGCGCCGTCCGAAGTCCGGCGCCGGGCCGCCCTGATCGTCGGCCAGGATGCCGTCGATCGCTGGAACCCCGAATAGTGGAGCCTCAGTCTTCCTTGATGGCGTTGCGCAGGCGCTTGTAGCCGAGCTTCAGCTCCTGGCCGAGCTTGCCGAGCGCATCGCCCAGGCCTTCGCCCGTCTTGCCGAGCTCCGCCCGCGAGGAGAACTCCTGCATTTTTTCCTCGAGCTCTTCCCACTCGTCCTGTGCTTCCTTTGAAGCCAGGTGCATCTGCAGCCGCAGCTCGTCGCGCTTTTGCCTGAGGTCGGCTACCAGGTCTTCGAATTCGCCCATGTCGGTCTCCTTCTGTCGCGGTCCGGGAACCGCTCCTTCGAGTGAGCAGTGTACGAGACGGCCCGCGGCGAATGGAATACGTAGCTTACTCGATGACCATCGGCAGCTCGATGGCGCCAACCAGCTTGCGGTGGAAGTCCGTGAATGCGCGGTACTCGTCGGGACCGTACTCGTGCTGGCCGCTCGTGTACTCGAGCCGCAGCACCCAGCTTTCCGCATCGCGGTCGACCTTGCGCCGCCAGCTGCCGAAGCGCGACTCGTCAGACTCCGGTTTCTTCGAGGCAACATTGAGTGAAGAAGCCGGCGACTGCCGCACTGTCGTTACCGTCGATACGGACAGCGGCGCGGGGACTTCGAAGCCGAAGCGCCGTTCCGGCAGTCGTTCGAAGTCGAGAAACGTGGCCTCGAAGAATCCCGGCAGTTTGAACGAGCCGGAGTCGATCGGCATCCGGTACTGAAGTTCCACGACGAGTTCCCCGCTCGCATCGAACACGTTGTCGACGAAGGCGTCATCGACGATCGCGTCGGAGTAGCGGTCGGCGACCCAGCGCTGCATCGTCCCGAGCATCTCCGATACTTCGATCTCGCGCAGCTGGCTGCGCATGTCGGCCGCCTGGTAGCCCGAGAATACGCCGACCTCGGTGACCCTGAGCTCCTTGTCCGCGATGGTTTCGATATCGCGCTCCACCTGCAGAGCGGAGTCGCCAACCGTGAACTCGGGAATCGGCAGCAGCTCCGGCGCTGAACCCAGCACCAGCGCATGGCTGCCGGCCATGTAACGCGGCGGTGTCGTGCCGAGCCTGAGATCCTTGTCGGTTGAATCGATATACAGGCGCCGGCCGTCGGTCGGAACCGATACGATCATGTGGTCGAACTGGTCGATACTGGGCAGCTCCGGCAGGATCCGCTGGTTGATGTTGACGAGTGCGAGTTGCGCGGGCACGCCCACCGCGTTCAGCATCGACGCCAGCAGCACCGCGTGATCCTTGCAGTCGCCGTAGCGATCGCTCAACGTCTCGCGTGCCGCCTTCGGTACGTAGGCCCGGCGCCCGAACTCGATAGCTTCGTAGCGCAATTCCTTTTGCACGTAATGGCTGATGATCTCGATCTTGCCCTGCGCGTCGTCGACGCCCCGGACGAGCCGTACCGCCATGTCCGCGACGCGCTCGCTTTCCAGTTTGTCGCTGATCAAAGCGAGGTAGTCCTGGCCCGCCGTGCGCCAGTCGTCGCTGGTCGTGCCGAGCGTCACCCAGGGCAGCATGCGGTCGTACCAGGGCTGCATCGGCTCCCAGCGGTAGACCACCGGGTTCATTGATTCCCATACCAGTGATCCGTCACGCACGACGGGCGATTCGACGGCGGACGAGCGGAACTTCAGCCGGTCGTGGTCTCCCGTGACGAACACCGCGCTGTAGCCGATCGGCCGGCTGCTCGAGAGATAGTGGATCTCGAGCGGGAACTCGCCCGCATCGACCTTGATGCGCTTGGTCACGACGACCTCGACTACCATTCCCGGCGCCAGGCTCGGCACAGGCAGATGCGCGGTCTTTTCGGTGCTCGCTTCGAAACCGTCGACCGTGCTGGTCACGTAGTACGCGGATGGATTTCCCTCGGCGACTTTCTCGCCAGCCTCGTCCCTGACCACCAGGCTGTTCACGTAGAGCTGCTCGAATGCCGGGTCGAAGTTGAACTGCAGCGTGCTGAAATTCTCGACGCCCTGCGCGTCCTGCAGCTTGACCTGTTGTACCAGTGTGCGGGTCAGGGTCTCGCCGCCATCGAAAGCGTAACCGGTGACGCGGTTCAGGAACCAGGCACCGTAGCCATCGACGACAGAGCCATACTCAGCGTTGTCGACCAGGGACTGGATCTCCGCGGGCAGGGGAACGGCGGCCAGCGCTTCGCTGATGCTTGCATTCTCACCTTCGCCGAGAATGTTGTTGATGCTCGCGAGGTACTCCTGGACGACCGAGTTGGCCGGCGAGTACCGGAGCGCCGCGTTGAAAGAATCCCGCGCCTCGATGTAGGACTTCAGCTGGTATTCCGCGTAACCCTTGTAAAAGTAACTCTCCAGCGAGCGGTAGTTCTTCTCGATCAGGCGCTCGGCCAGCAGCAGTATCTCCGCCGGCCTGTCCATCTGGTCGAGGACCTCGATCTTCGCGTAGGCGAGTTCGGCGCTGAACGGTCGATCCTCGATAATGCTGTCGAGTATTGCGAGCGCCGCGTCGTAGTCGCCGCGCCGAATGTGGAGGTCCGCCTGCAGTTGCCGCAGGGTATCGGTCATGCCATCCGACGCGTAGCTTTCGAATGCCGCCTCGACCTTCTCCCAGTCCTCCCGGTCCGCGAGCAGGCCGGCGTACAGCGCAAACTCGTCGTCTTCACGATAACCGGCTCTGAACAGTTCCTCGTAGACCCGCAGCGCCTTGTCGGAATCGCCGTTCTGGTGGGCAAGCCAGGCATCCCAGCTGCGAACCACGAGGTCATCGCCGTGGCGCGGCAGCCGCGGCTGCAGCCAGTCGTAGGCTTCCTCGTACGCGTCGATCTCCGCCAGTACGCGGAGTGCATTCTTGGTGTACGCCGCTTCGCCGGGATTGAGGTCGGCCGCCTGCGACAGGAAGCCAAACGCGGCACGGTAGCTGCGCGCATCGAAATAGTGCATGCCCAGCTGGTTCAGGAAGTAGGCGTTGGCGGCCTGTTCCTCGTGCGATGCGCCCTCCCCGTTAACGGCCGGAGAGGAGCTCAGCCGCAGCCGGTCCCACAGCATCCGCAGGTCGCTCGCGGTGTCGGGACTGTTCGCGGGACCCCATGCGGCAAGCGTGTACGCACAGCTCGCGTTCGCGACGATCCAGAACTGGTAGGTGAATTGCAGGCCGTCGACTTCATCGTCGCCGACGAGTTCGGTGCCGCTGGCGTCGTCCTTCTTAACGTCCGACTCGGTGTGGATGAACGGCGCCGGGTAATCCTCCCCGAAGCGCGCCAGGAACACCTCGAGCAGCGCGAGCCGCGACGGCGCCTCTCCCTGCCAGCAGACCGGGATGACGACCGCGCCGTAGCCACGTTCACTGAGAAAGCCCACGTCGGCATACGCGTAGTCGTCCTCGAGCGCGGGCCAGGGTACCCACGTTCCCGCAGGCGGATCGATCGCGTAGGCGAATGCATCGGATACGTAGCGTCCGGCCAGATCCGCAACGTCGTCGCCGGCCGGGAGCGGCATTGGCAACAACGACAGCGTGAGCAACAGTGCTCTGTAGCGCATGCGTTCCCCCTGGAGATCGCGTGAGGCCCGGAACCCTGGCCCGGATATCGTGGTCGGACAAGGGGCGAGACTAGCAGCGATTAAAGCCGGACGGCCCCACAGGCGTCACATTCCATATATAATCCCGGCCCTGCAGCCGGGGGAATGCCCGGGCGTTACAACATAATAAAGCGGAGCAGGACCTTGGATCGCGACCAGAAGTTTTTCGACATGTACTCACTGGTTATCGGCGTACTCGCCATCGTTGCGCTGGGCATTCTCGTCCTCGCGATGAAGATCTCCGATAGCACGCAGGAGGTTTTCAAGCGTGAGGGTGCCGAGTACCAGGCAACGATTGCCTCACGCATACAGCCGTTCGGCGACGTGTACATGCCGGGCGAAGAACAGGCGGCCGCGGCGCCGACTGCAGCAACGCTGGCGGAACCCGAGCCCGTCGCCGCGGCGCTGTCCGGACCCCAGGTCTATAACGGCGCCTGCCTGGCCTGTCACGGCGCCGGCATCGGCGGCGCACCCATTCTCGGCGACGCGGATGCCTGGGCAGCGCGCATCGCGCAGGGCATGGACGTACTGAAAGATCACGCGATCAAGGGCTTCCAGGGTTCGGCGGGCTACATGCCGGCCAAGGGCGGCCGCGTAGACCTGTCCGACGAGGAAGTCGCCAACGCCGTGGAATACATGGTGTCCGAGTCGCAGTAGCGGCTAGAACTTCTCCAGCGCCCGCAACGACAACGCTTCCGCAAGGTGCGCGGCGCCGACCCGCTCGGCGCCCGCGAGGTCCGCGATCGTTCGCGATACGCGCAGCACGCGGTGGTAGGCGCGCACCGATAACCCGAATCGATCCACGGCGTCGTCGAGCAGGTTGAGCGCTTTGTCGCTCGCTGCGCAGACCGCTTCGAGCTGCTCCCCCTCGAGCGCCGCATTGCAGATCCCACTGCGGGCCAGCGCCAGCGAACGCGCCGCGACCACGCGCCGCCGCACTTCGATGCTGCGCTCGCCACCGGCGCCGGCGTCGCGCATCGTTTCTTTCCGCGGCCTGCCCACGTCCACGCGCAGGTCGATGCGATCCAGTAACGGCCCCGAGATCTTGCTGCGGTAACTCGCAACCCGGTCCCGGCTGCAGTGGCAGTTGCCGTGCGTATCGCCCAGGTAGCCGCAGGGACACGGGTTCATCGCGGCGACAAGCTGCACGCGCGCGGGGAAATCGGACTGCTGCGCGGCGCGCGAGATCGTGATGACGCCGGCTTCCAGCGGCTCGCGCAGCACTTCGAGGACGTGGCGACTGAACTCGGGCAGTTCGTCGAGGAACAGCACCCCGTTGTGGGCCCGCGAGATTTCGCCGGGGCGAGGTCCGGGGCCGCCGCCGACCACCGCCGGCGCCGACGCCGTGTGATGCGGCGCCCGGAACGGCCGCAACCGCCAGCGCGCGAGATCGATCCGGTTGCCCAGCACGGAATCCACGCCCGCGGTCTCCAGCGCTTCGCTGTCGGTCATCGCCGGCAGTATCCCCGGCAGGCGGCGGGCCAGCATGCTCTTGCCGGTGCCGGGCGGCCCGACCAGCAGCAGGTTGTGGCCGCCGGCCGCCGCAATTTCGAGCGCCCGCTTCGCCCGCGACTGGCCGCGCACGTCGGCCAGGTCGGGTCCTCCCGCCTCGCCGGCAGCGGGCCGGGTGGCAGGCGCGGCCTCGATGGCCTGGGCACCCCTGAGATGCGCGACCACGTCCAGCAAGGTTGTCGCCGGGTACACCGTGCAGCCGGCAAGCACGGCTTCGTGCGCGTTTTCCTGCGGCACCATCAACGCGTTGCCGGCCTCGCAGGCCTTGAGTGCTGCGGGCAGCACGCCGGGGACGGGGCGCAGGCCGCCGTTCAGCGACAGCTCACCGAGAAACTCGGTGCTGTCGAGCGCGCGTGCCGGGATCACCTTCTGCGCGCACAGAATGCCGAGCGCGATGGCGAGGTCGAAACGACCGCCGGTCTTGCGCATGTCGGCAGGCGCGAGACTCACGGTGATGCGCTCCCGGGGAAACGGCAGCCCGGAATTGATGATCGCGCCGCGTACGCGGTCGCTGCTTTCCCGTACCGCCGTCTCCGGCATACCGACCACGCTGAAACGCGGCAATCCGCCGGAAAGAAACACTTCGATGGTGACGGGCGGCGCGCCGATGCCGAGCTGCGCACGGCTCGCCAGGATCGCGATACTCACTGGCCCTCCTTGGCCCCGGTCGCGGTTCGAGAACCGCTCCTGCAGATTGAGAATGCCGAATCTTCCTGTAGGAGCGGGCCAGGCCCGCGAATCGCGGTTCGAGAACCGCTCCTGAAGATTCTCTGCGCGCCTGTAGGAGCGGTTCTCGAACCGCGATTTCCAATCCCGATCGCGCGCCGAGGCGCGCTCCTACACGCTCAGTCCGATGATGCTTCCAGCTCGGCGACCTGCTTCTCCAGCGCCTCGAGCTTTTCGCGCGTGCGTGCCAGCACCGCTTCCTGCACCTCGAATTCCTCGCGTGTCACGAGGTCGAGCTTTTCCAGGCCGCCGCGCAACACCGAGCGGAAGTTCTGCTCCAGGTCGTCGCGCATCGAACGCAGGCCGCCGGGGACCGAGTCGGCGAGTTTTTTCGCCAGGCCTTCAATGGAATTGTCGTTCATAGCCGTTTGATACCTGAGCACCGGGGAAAACACCAGCCCCAAATCGCGCCGATTCGCGGCGAATCAGAAGCACCTCACCATTATGGCGCACGCCGCCGCGAACGTGCCCCGTAATGGTGCGCCTGTTGCAATGCAGCGCGTCCAGGTAACTGATTTTAAAAAGAATAATTAAACTGGCACGAAACCTGCTTTTTGCATAAGCGACGTGCGGCCAATAGGGCCAAGCAACTTATTAACGGGAGCAAAACAATGAAAGCAGTGTTGAAAATGGGCCTTGTGGCCGCTTTGTTGACAGCCAGCGCCGCAGCCAATGCCGGTTGGTCAGCCAATATCGGCTGGCAGAGCGATTACTATTTCCGGGGCATTCTTCAGAAGTCCTCCTCCGCACAGGGCGGTGTCGACTACGAGACCGGCGGATTCTATGTCGGAGTCTGGGCTGCCGACGTGGGCGGCGAATTTACCGGTGACGGTCTCGAAGTCGATGGCTACTTTGGCTACGGCGGCGAGGTCGGTGAGTTCTCCTACGGTATTGGCTACACCGGCTATTACTACACCGGCGACTTCGACGACACCTACCAGGAAATCAACCTCAGTGGCGGATTCAGCATAGTCACGCTCGACGTTGCGATCGGCGAGTACGAAAACTTCGGCGGCGCAACGCTCGATTACGAATTCTATTCGCTAACGGCCGAATACAACGGTTTCTGGGGGCAATACGGGACTTTCCAGAACGATTTCGACGGCGACTACTGGCAATTCGGTTACGACACTTCTGTCGCTGACTTCGACGTGGGACTAAGCCTGTTGCTCTCCGATGAGACGCTCGTCGGCACCAGCGAAGAGGCCCTGATCTTTTCGATCAGCAAGACATTCGACATCAACTAGTCCACTGAAAGGGCGGCGCCCGCCGCCCTGTTCTCAGCAGAAAATCAAGGGGAACTCACTCATGAAACTGATCACCGCGATCATCAAGCCCTTCAAGCTCGACGACGTCCGCCAGGCCGTTGCCGACATCGGCATACAGGGCATCACCGTGACCGAGGTCAAGGGCTTCGGCCGCCAGCGGGGCCACACCGAGCTCTACCGCGGCGCCGAGTACGTCGTCGACTTCCTGCCGAAGGCCAAGATCGAACTGGCCGTCGACGACGACATTGCCGAGCAGGTCATCGAGGCCATCGCCAACACGGCACGCACCGGCAAGATCGGCGACGGCAAGATCTTCGTCACCGCCCTCGAGCAGGCCATTCGCATCCGCACCGGTGAGACCGGCGCAGAAGCCGTATAACGTATAAGGAGAATCCTGTCGTGGAAGATGTAACCCAGATAGCGACGCAGGTCACAGAGCTGGCCTACGCGCTCGACACTTTCTATTTTCTCGTCTGTGGGGCACTGGTCATGTGGATGGCCGCGGGCTTCACGATGCTCGAGTCCGGCCTGGTCCGCGCCAAGAACACGGCCGAGATCCTGACCAAGAACGTCGGCCTCTACTCGATCGCCTGCATCATGTACATGCTGTGCGGCTACTCGATCATGTACCCGGGCGCTTACGAAGGCGGCGTGTTCGCAAGCCTCTCGACGCTCGGCAGCGGCCTGCTCGGATCGGCCGACAACGACGTCGCGACCGTGGTCGCCGGCGACGCCTACTACTCGAACCTGTCGGACTTTTTCTTCCAGGTCGTGTTCGTCGCGACCGCGATGTCCATCGTGTCGGGCGCCGTCGCGGAGCGCATGAAGCTCTGGTCGTTCTTCCTGTTCGCGGTGATCCTCACCGGCTTCATCTATCCCGTGCAGGGCTTCTGGAAATGGGGCGCCGGCTGGCTCGACGCGGCCGGGTTCCTCGATTTCGCGGGCTCCGGCGTCGTGCACATGTGCGGCGCTGCTGCGGCGCTCGCGGGCGTACTGCTGCTCGGCGCTCGCAAGGGCAAGTACGGTCCGAAGGGCCAGGTCAACGCCATACCCGGCTGCAACCTGCCGCTGGCCGCGCTGGGCACGCTGATCCTGTGGCTCGGCTGGTTCGGCTTCAACGGCGGCTCGGAGCTGAAGGTGTCCGACGTCGGCGAGGCGAACGCGGTCGCGCTGGTGTTCGTCAACACCAACATGGCGGCGGCCGGCGGCCTGGTGTTCGCGCTGCTGCTGTCACGCGTCTGGTTCGGCAAGGCCGACCTCACGATGGCGCTCAACGGCGCGCTGGCGGGCCTCGTCGCCATCACCGCCGAGCCGCTCACGCCGACGCCGCTCGCCGCCACCACGATCGGTGCGGTCGGCGGCCTGCTGGTCGTCTTCTCCATCGTGATGCTGGACAAGCTCAAGATCGACGACCCGGTCGGCGCGATCTCGGTGCACGGCACGGTCGGCATCTGGGGGCTGCTCGCCGTGTGCTTCACGAACCCGGACGCGTCGCTCATCGCCCAGCTGAAGGGCATCGTGTCGATCTTCGCCTGGGTGTTCGGCACCAGCTTCGTGGTCTGGTTCGCGATCAAGAAGACGCTCGGCATCCGCGTCTCCGAGGAGGAGGAGTACGAGGGCGTGGACATCTCGGAGTGCGGCCTCGAGGCCTACCCGGAATTCACGACCGCCGACTGATGACATAACGTCCCCCACCAAAAGAGCAATATCCCCCTTGAAAGCAAGGACTTGGCGGGCCCTCGGGCCCGCTTTTTTTTGCACTCGAGAAAAAATGCGACACAGCGCACGTCATCCCTGTGAACGCAATCACGGCAGATTCGTGCCTGTCGTGGTTGAATGCTCTTATTGTTCAATGCTATGCAAAGCGTGGTATGCACACGGAAGGTCAGCCATGGATCGTAAATTTCTCGTACTCGTTATCACTGCCGCGGCCCTGACGACCAGCGCCTTCGCCGGCGAGATCTACAAGTACGTCGACGAAAACGGCAACGTCCACTACGTGGATCGCCCGACGGGCGAATCCGGTGAGGAACGCCTGGACGTCACCTATTCCGGGACCAGCAGCGAAACCGTCACTGCCCAGGTTCAGAAGCGGCGCGACTATATGTCGGCGCTCGAGGAAGCCCGGACGGACGCGAAGAGCCAGCGCGAGGCTGATGCGCAGGCGCGCGCCGAAATGGAACAGCGCGCCGCCAAGTGCCAGGAGCACCGCGCCCGCCTCGAGTCCTACCTGCAGTCGCGCCGGCTGTACCGCGAGAACGCGGCCGGCGAGCGCGAATACCTCGACGAAGAGCAGACGATGGAAGCGCGTCGCAAGGTCGAAGAGGCAATCCAGGAAAACTGCTCCTAGAGCAAAGCTCGGCACCCGGCGCTACAATCCGCACTCAGGTCGTGAGGAGCGCCAGGTTTGGCTGTAGCCCCCAGTTCCAGCAATTCTGCCGAGTCCGGCTCCCAGGCGTATCTGCCTGACTTCTGTGCGGCCAGCACGGTATTCGTGGTCGTGCTCGTCGCCGCACTCGTCGCCATCGTACTGACGCTCGCGGGCGCCGCGGGCTCCGGCCGGTTCCTGTTCGAGCTGTCCAAGACCGCCCTGTTCGTTCTCTGGCTTTCCCTGCTCGGCTGCGCCCTCATGTGCATGCTGCGCAGCCGCCTGGAGGGGGCCGGCAAGACCCGGGCGTTCGTGCTCGGATTCCTCATCCTGCTGGCGATGTGCCTGCTGCTGGCCGAGATTGCGTACCAGTTGACGCGTATTTTCGCCCAGTCCGTGATCATCCACGACTCGCACGCAGGGTTCCTGTTCCGGACCTTCACGGTAAGCGCCATCATCATTGCACTCGGCATGCGTTACCTCTATGTCTCCAGCGAATGGCGGCGCAGCATCGTGCTGGAAGCCCAGGCGCGGATCAGCGCGCTGCAGGCGCTCATCCGGCCGCACTTCCTCTTCAACAGCATGAATACGATCGCCTCGCTGACGCGCACCGATCCGCGCCAGGCCGAGGAGGCGGTCGAAGACCTGTCGGACCTGCTGCGCGCCAATCTCAATACGTCCCAGAACCGCACGACGCTCAAACAGGAACTGGAGACCGCAGCAATCTACCAGCGCATCGAGAAGCTGCGCCTCGGCGACCGGCTGCGGGTGCGCTGGGACATCGATGACCTGCCGATGCGTGCACTCATCCCCAGCCTCACCATTCAGCCGCTGCTCGAGAACGCGATCTATCACGGCATCGAGCAGCTGCCCGACGGCGGCGAGGTTACGGTAACCGGCCGGCTCGACGGCAAGGACCTGCTCATCTCCATGTCGAATCCCGTCGCCGCCGGGTCACGCAGCTCGAAGCGCGGCAACAGGATGGCGATGAGCAACATCCGCCAGCGATTCGAGCTCGCCTACGGCAACCGCGCCTCGGTGTCCGTTTCCGACGAGAGCGACCGTTACACGGTGAGCCTGCGATTCCCGCTCGAGCGCGCGCAGGCCTGACGTGCCGATGAAGATACTGATCGTTGACGACGAGAAGCCTGCGCGCGACCGCCTGCGGCAGCTGATCGACGACTTCGCGGAGTACGAGGTGGCCGGCGAAGCCGGCAACGGCGAGGAAGCCGTCAGGCTGGCCGCCGAGACGCATCCGGACATCGTGTTGCTGGATATTCGCATGCCCGGGGTGGACGGCATCGAGGCGGCCCATCACCTCAACAAGCTCGATCCGCCGCCCGCCATCGTGTTCGCAACCGCCTACGACCAGTACGCCATCGACGCCTTCGAGGCCAGGGCCATCGGCTACGTGCTGAAGCCCGTCCGTCGCGAACGGCTCGCGCGCGCACTCGAACAGGCGGCGAGACTCGCGGCGGGCACCCTGACCGAGGTCGCCGCAGCGCCGCAGATGCAACGGCGCCGCAACCATGTCTCGTCGCTGTCTCACGGCCAGCTGAAGCTGATCCCGCTCGACGATGTGCACTATTTCCAGGCCGACCAGAAATACGTCTGCGTACATCATTGCGGCGGCCAGGACCTGATCGACGAATCGCTGAAGTCGCTCGAGGAAGAATTTGCCGCTGACTTCGTCCGCATCCACCGCGGGGTCGTCGTTGCGGTCGACAAGATCGAGCGGCTCGCGAAGACCGCGGACGGCAAACACCACATCGTCTTGCGCGACAGCTCGCAACAACCCGAAAACGAGTTGATAATCAGTCGCCGGCACCTCGCGGACGTCCGCCGGCGCCTTAAAGGAGGTTGAAGTCCATTGTTGATCCGAATCGCCACTCGCAAAAGCGCGCTCGCCCTGTGGCAAGCCGAACACGTCGCGGAAAGACTCGGGCAGCTCGACGAAGTCGATGACGTGGAACTCGTGCCGCTGTCGACGCGCGGCGACGAGATCCTCGACCGCAGCCTGCAGAAGATCGGTGGCAAAGGCCTGTTCATCAAGGAACTCGAGATCGCGATGCAGCAGGGCGACGCCGACATCGCCGTGCACTCGATGAAGGACGTGCCCGCGGAAATGCCGGAGGGTTTCTGCGTTGCCGCGGTGCTCGACCGCGCCAATCACGCCGACGCCTTCGTCTCGACGAACTACGGTTCGCTCGACGAGCTGCCCGAAGCGGCCTGCGTCGGCAGTTCCAGCCTCAGGCGCCAGGCGCAACTCAGAATGATGCGCCCCGATCTCGTCATCGAGCCGCTGCGCGGCAACGTCAATACGCGGCTGGCGAAGCTCGAGGCCGGTGAGTACGACGCCATCATCCTCGCTGCCGCGGGACTGGAGCGACTCGGCCTGCAGCAGCATATTCGCCAGCAGTTCGCGACCGAGCAGATGCTGCCTGCCGCAGCCCAGGGTGTCATCGGAATCGAGTGTCTCTCGGCACGAGAGGACCTCCGGGGCGTGCTCGGGAAGCTCGAGCACGCCGAAACCGCGAAGACGACCGTTGCCGAGCGCGCGGTCGCGCTGACCCTGCAGGCGAATTGCCAGTCGCCGGTCGCCACGTACGCGACCATCACGGCGGATCGCCTGCACCTGACGGCGCTCGTCGCCCTGCCGGATGGCAGCCGCTCGTTGCGCGACTCGCTCGAGGGCCCGGCCGGTGACGCGGAGCAGATCGGCCGGCAGCTGGCCGCATCATTGTTGCAACAGGGCGCGGGCGAACTGCTCGAACAGGCGGCCGCAGCGGATGGCTGACGCCCCCCTCGCGGGCGTCGGCGTGCTCGTTACCCGCCCGGCCGCGCAGGCCGGCGAACTCGTCTCGGCCATCGAGGCGGCAGGCGGCCGCAGCATCGCCTTCCCGGTGATCGAGATCGCGCCGCGCGACCCGCAGCGTATCCAGGCCGACCTCTCCGGCCGCGACGACGCCGACATCGTCATATTCATCAGCCGCAATGCGGTCGAACACGGACTCGCCTGGTCGGGCGACGCCGCCATCGCCGCCGTCGGGCCGGCGACGGCCGCCGCGATCGAAGCGGCTGCCCGGGTCGTCGATATTCGGCCCGTGAGCGGCTTCGACAGCGAGAGCCTGCTCGAAGAGCCCGCGCTCAAAGACGTGCGCGGCAAGACCGTGCGCATCATTCGCGGCAACGGCGGCCGCGAGCTGCTCGCGACGACCCTGCGTGAGCGGGGAGCGAACGTCGACTACCTCGAGGTCTACGCCCGGCGCATGCCCGCTTACGCAGAGACGCAAATCGAGGCCATCGGGCGGCAGCTCGAGAGCGGCGAAATCGGCGCCGTTGTCGTCATGAGCGTGGAGTCCTTCGACAATCTGCTGGCGTTGCTGCCCGCATCCTGCCGCGGGGCATTAGCAAAAACGCGACTGGTTACGCCGGCATCTCGTGTGATAAAACAGATCAAAGACCGCCTGCCCGACTGTCCGGCGACGCTCGCGGACGGGCCGGGCGCAGACGACATCGTGCGCGCAATCGCGGCACCCGCGCCTCACAGTTCCGGAAAGAACTCATGAGCGAAGACATCAAGAACAAGGAAACGGCGGAAGCCGGGACCGACGAGGCCGTGTCGCCGGAACCCACTGAAGAACAAGCGCCGGCCGAAGACCACGCAACCGCGGAGCAGGACGAAAAGGCGCCGCAGCCCGCCGTGCAGCCCCGGCGAGGGACGTCGCCGGTATCCTGGCTGGCGCTGTTCGTGGCACTGCTGGCGCTCGCGGCCGTCGGCTACATGATCGTAGAAGACCGCCGTACGCGCGCTGTCGAGGAGGCAAGCACGGATTCCCTCGAGCGTCTCGCCGGCCGCATCGACGAATCGCGGGCATCCCTGTCGAGGCTGGACGAGGGGCTCGAGGACCTGGTCTCGAGCGACGAGGCTCTCGAGACGCGCCTTGCAGAGCTGCAGCGCGATATCGATCGCCGGTCCGACCTGCTGGATTCGCTCCCGGGGCGTACGTCGAACCTCGAGAACTCCATCGCCGCACTGCAGGGGGCGTCGGCGGGCGCACGCGATACCTGGCTGCTCGCCGAGGCCGAGTACTACATGCAGATCGCGAACGCGCAGCTGCAGCTCGGCAATAACCCGCAGCTCGCGATGCTCGCGCTGGAAATGGCCGACGAGCGTGTCGTGCAGATGGCCAACCCGGCACTCACCGACGTGAGGCGAGCCCTCGCGGGAGAGCTGGCGGCGCTCGAGGCCATGGAGAAGCCCGACCTGGAAGGCGCCACGCTGACGCTCGCGAGCCTTGCCCGGGTCGTCGACTCCCTGCCGCTGCGCGCAGCAAGCGGCCAGTCCGGCGAAGCCGGGGACGCCCCGGAAGAAGAACAGGGCGCGGCCGCGAGAGCCTGGTCCTCGGTGAAGGACGCGATGTCGGGCCTCGTCAGGGTGACTCCACCGGACGAGGAAACACGCGCCCTGCTGACCCCCGATGCTGCACAGCTGATCCGCAGCAATCTCGCGCTGCAGCTGCAGGCGGCCAGGCTCGCGCTGCTGCGCGGAGAGCAGGCGATCTTCGAACAGAGTCTCGAGGATGCCAACGCGCTGCTGGTGGAATACTTCGACGTCGACAGCGCGCAGGTCGCAAGCGTGCGTGACACGATCGCCGAAATCCGTGACAGCATGGTCGCGGTCAAGGCACCCGACATCTCCGAATCGCTGCGACTGATTCGCCAGTTCCGGGTGCTGTCCGAGACCGCGCAATGAAGTTCAGCATCATCGTCGTCATTGCGACTCTCGTTTTCGCATTCGCGGCGCATTTCCTGTTGCAGGACCCGGGCTACGTGGCCATCAACTTCCGCGGCTACCTCGTGGAGATGTCGGTGCCCGTTCTGCTCGGCATCGCCGTCGTGCTGGTGGTGGCCGTCTGGGCGGTCCGCAAGATCATCATCGCGCCCCGCCTGATCGGCGAGGCCGCCGGCCGCTACCGCGCCGGCCGGGCCGGGCAGAAGCTGACGCGCGGCATGATCGAGGTTGCCGAGGGCAACTTCGCGCGCGGCGAGAAACTGCTGGCGCGGGCCGCCGGCACCAGCGATGCGCCGTTACTCAACTACCTGCAGGCTGCGCGCGCAGCACACCTGCAGGGCAACGACCAGCGGCGCGACGAATGGCTCAAGCTGGCTTACGAAAACACGCCCGCCGCCACGAACGCGGTGCTGTTGACGCAGGCCGAGCTGCAGCTCGACCGCAACCAGTACGAGCAGGCGCTGGCGACGCTGCGGCGTATCGAGGAGAACTCGCGTGATCACAACTACGCGCTCGGCCTGCTCGGCAAGCTGTATTACCAGCTCGAGGACTGGGACAGCCTGGGACAGCTGCTGCCGCGCCTGAAAGCGCAGGGACGCATCACCGCTGACGCCATCCGCACGTGGACCGTCCGCGTACATCGCGAGCATCTTGATCGGGCGGAGGACGGCGACGCGGTCCAGGCTGCCTGGAAAAACGTGCCGCGGAACCTGCGTTCCGATCTCGAACTGCTGGACGCCTACTTCTCCGCGCTGATCAGGATCGGCAAGCACGAACAGGCCGAGAAGGAACTGGCGGCGGCGCTGAAAAAGGAATGGCGCGGTCCGCTGGCGCGACTGTTCGGCCTCGTCGAAGGGCCCGATGCATCGAAGCAGCTGAAGCGGGCCGAGGGCTGGCTGGCCAGTCACCCGGAAGACCCCGACCTGTTGCTTACCGCGGCGCGCCTGTGCCTGCGTAACGAACTCTGGGGCAAGGCGCGCAGCTACCTCGAAACCGTCATCTCGCTGCGGCCGACGCCGGAGGCCTACCAGGACTACGGCCAGTTGTTGAACCGGCTCGGGGAAGGCGATGCCGCCGCCGATGCGTTCCGCGAAGGCCTGGGCCTCGTCGCCGGGTCTCCCAAGACCGCCATTCCGCATCTCAAGCCGGCACGCAGGTGATCACGCTGTTCGTCGGCGCCGGCTACACGGGCGCGCGCGTACTCCGTCGGCTGCCGGACGCCGTCGCCCTCGGGCGCTCCCGGGCTGGTGATGAGCGGCTGGACCTCGACCGTGACGAGCGCCTGCGTATCGCGTTGCCGGAGCAGTACGCGGTCATCTACTCCGTGCCGCCCGCTTCCGACCAGCCGGGAGACCCCAGGCTCGCGAGATTCCTGGCGCTGCTGCCACACCCGCCGGCACGGATCGTCTACCTCAGCACGACCGGCGTGTACGGCAATCGTGACGGCGAACGCGTCGACGAGAAAACCGAGCCTCGTCCCGAGTCCGCACGCACGGAGCGCCGTCTCGCCGCCGAACGGCTGCTTGCGGAATGGTGCACGGGGCGCAGCACGACAGCCGTGGTGCTGCGGGTGCCGGGCATCTACGGTCCGGGGCGGCTCGGGACCCAGGGGCTTCGTGACGCGATGCCGGTGCTGCGGGAGGAGGACGCGAACCCGGGCAACCGCATCCACGTCGACGATCTCGCGAGCTGCTGTATCGCAGCCCTTTCGTCCGATGTGCCCGATGGAATCTACAACGTCGGCGACGGCGACCACCGCTCCGGCAGCTGGTTTAGCGGCGAGGTCGCGCGGCAGGCGGAGCTGCCACCGCCCCCGGCCATCAGCCTTACGGAAGCGCAACAGACCTTCTCGCCGATGCGGCTCTCGTTCCTCAGGGAATCGCGCGTCGTGGATACGACGAAAATGCGCAAGGTGCTCGGCGTTACCCCGAAATATGCCAACCCCGCTGACGGCATCGCCGCCAGCCTGGCGGAAGAATCCGTGAACGGACTTAGAGCGCGGCTCGTCGCGCGATTCAGCTTGCTTCGCGAGGCCTGAAGCGCGCGCAGCGCGCAGACCGCGAAGAAGCACCCCGAGCCCGCGCTCGGCGGGTCGAACCGCTCAGGGCTGACTTCGCTTGCTCCTGAGCCAGGCCGTCAGCGGCTCCCACTCTTCCCAGTCCGGCCAGGCGAGATACTCGGGCAGCTCGAAAATGCCGAGACCGCGCGTGTACGCACGCACGTAGTTCTGCGCCTCGCGCAACGCGGCGATGTAGGGAACCCGCGCCTTGGTCAGGTACTCGTCGAGATCGCCCCAGATCAGCGTGTTGTCACGGACGCGATTCGCGACGGCGCCGATTTTGGCCTGCTTGCGCTGAATCTTGCCGACGCTCCTGAGTTCTTCGATGAATTTCGTGGAAGCCTGCATGTCGATCGTCGATGGCAGCACCGGCACGATGATGGTCTCGGCATGGTTGACCAGGTCGGTCAGTTCCTTGCCGTGGGAGCGCGCCGGCGCATCGACGACGACGACGTCCGCGGTCCTTGGCAGCCGCCGGAAGCCGTCTTCGTAAGCCGCCACACCGACGATTTCGGGGCGGTCGGCCGGGCGCCGTGCCAGCCAGTCGAGACCCGACCGCTGCGGGTCGTAATCGGCGAGCGCGACGGCCGCGCCTTCTGTGGCAAAGTAAGATGCAATATTCGTTGCGAGTGTGCTCTTGCCGCAGCCACCCTTCGCATTCAGAACCATTATGTGCCGCATTATTCTCCCCAAAAGCTGTTCGAAACCGGTTTGTTATCGGGCATAACGAGGGGTTATGTAAACTACAGGCAGAGGCCGAAAAAGTCCATCAGAGATAACGTGGAACTCGACTATTTGATAATGCATGGCGCCGGTAACCGGATACTCGTTGTCGACGCCCGCAAGCATGACGTGGAACCGCCTGGCGTCGACACGCTGCGGCGCCTCGCCGATGCATCGACCGGGCCCGGTTTCGACCAACTCATGTGGGTGACTGCGCCGCACGAGGACGGGCCCGACGCCGGCTATCGCATATTCAATGCGGACGGCTCCGAGGTCGAACAGTGCGGCAACGGCGTCCGCTGCGTGGCGTGGATGCTCGCGCGCGAGTCCGGCGACAACGGGGTGCTGGAACTCGAGAGCCCGGCGGGCATGGTCGAAGCACGCATCGAGCCGGACGGGCGAATCACGGTCAGCATGGGAGTGCCGGAGTTCGAGCCGTCGCAGGTGCCGTTCATCGCCGATGGCAAAGCCGACCGCTACCTGCTGTTCGTCGACGGCGCCGACTACGACGTGTCGGCGTTGTCCATGGGCAACCCGCACTGCGTGATGCAGGTGCCCGATACCGGCTCGGCGGACGTTGCGCGCCTTGGCCCGATCATCGAGCGCCACGAACGCTTTCCCGAGCGTGCCAACGTCGGGTTCATGGCGATCCGCGGCCGCAAGGCCATCGACCTGCGGGTCTACGAGAGAGGCGTGGGGGAAACGCTGGCCTGCGGCACCGGCGCCTGCGCCGCGGTCGTTGCGGGGCAGCGTCTCGGACAGCTGGACGACACGGTCACCGTGAGTCTGCCGGGCGGGCAACTCGTGGTAAGCTGGCGCGGCGATGCCGAGCCGGTCTGGCTGACCGGGAACGCCGAGTTAATCAGCGAGGGAAAGATCGATTTATGAGCACACAAGCGAAGCGGGAGTACGCTGACGAAGAGCCGACCGAAGAGGCGGTCAGCGGGTACCTGGCGGCACATCCCGACTTTTTCGAGCGCAACCCGAAACTGCTGAGCAAGCTGCGAGTCCCGCACGAGACCGGTGGCACGGTCTCACTCGTCGAACGCCAGGTATCCATGCTGCGGCAGAAGGAAGTCAGGCTCGAGCGTCAGCTCCGGGAGCTCATCCAGGTGGCTCGCGACAACGACGTCCTCGCCGCCAAGATCCACCAGCTCAGCATCCACTTGCTGGCAGCCGACAGTCTCAACGCCACCGTGGCAGCCGTCGAAGAGGCGGTGCGCTCCGGCTTTGGTGCCGACCAGGCCGTGCTCGTGCTGTTCGGCAACCCGGACAGCTTCGACGACGTCGATGCCGGCCGCTTCTTCCGCCCTATCCAGCGGGACGACGACACGCTGCGGCCGTTCGCCACCTTCCTCAAGGGCAGCAGCCCCCGTTGCGGCCGGGTCCGCGATGCGCAGCGCAGGTTCCTGTTCCGCTCCGATGCCGAGGACATCGGCTCGGTGGCCCTCGTGCCGCTGGGCAGCGAGGCAAGTATCGGCTTCCTGGCCATCGGCAGCGTCGACGCGAACCGTTTCCACCCGGGTATGAGCATCGACTTCCTGGCGCGCGTCAGCGACCTGATATCCGGCGCCCTGAAGCGCTACTGACACGGGCACGTGGACGCCGCCGAAGCCGACCGGATCGACGCCTTCATCCGACACCTCGAGTACGAGCGCCGGCTTTCGCCGGAAACCTGCAAGCACTACCGACGGGACCTCGTTGACCTGCAGGGTTGGTGTGACCGGAGCGGCCTGTGCGCCTGGGCCGACCTCGACAGCGAACACCTGCGAAGCTACTCGGCAACCTGCTTCCGCCGCGGCCTGTCGCCGCGCAGTATCCAGCGGCGCCTGTCGGCGGCGCGCACCTTCTTTCGCTACCTGGTGAGGGAGAAACACGTCAGGCGCAACCCGGTGCAATCCGTCTCGGCGCCACGCGGGCCGAAGCGCCTGCCGGAGAACCTCGACGCCGACCGTATGGCCCGGCTCCTCGACATACCCGGGGACGGGCCGCTGGTCGATCGGGACAGGGCGATCCTCGAGCTGCTCTATTCGTCAGGTCTGCGCCTCGCGGAGCTCGCCGGCCTCGATCTCGGCGACGTCCACATGCACGATGCGACTGTCCATGTCACCGGCAAGGGCAGCAAGGACCGCATCGTGCCGGTCGGCTCGCGGGCAATCGACGCGCTGTCGCGATGGCACCGGTCGCGGGGCTCGATGGCGGCCGCCGAAGAACGGGCGCTGTTCGTGAGCCAGCGGGGTTCACGCCTGAGCCGCCGCAGCATCCAGGCCCGCGTGGACCACTGGGCGCGGCGCCAGGGCATCGATACCCGTGTCTACCCGCACCTTTTCCGGCATTCCTTTCGCCACCCACCTGCTCGAGTCGAGCCACGATCTGCGGGGCGTGCAGGAGCTCCTGGGACACGCGAACATCTCCACGACCCAGGTCTATACTCACCTTGACTTCCAACACCTCGCCCAGATATACGACAAAACGCATCCGCGCGCGCGGGCCAAAAACAAGCCATAGCCGCGCACAACACCGCCCGCCCGGCCGGGCAATCGCTCAGGAACCGCATCATGGAACAGTTTCGTGGGACAACCATCGTCTCGGTGCGCCGTAATGGCAAGGTCGCGATGGCCGGTGACGGACAGGTCAGCATGGGTAACACCATCATGAAGGGCAACGCCCGCAAGGTACGGCTGCTGGCCGGCGGCAAGGTCATCGCCGGCTTCGCCGGCGGCACCGCGGACGCGTTCACGCTGTTCGAGCTGTTCGAGGCCAAGCTCGAGCAATACGGCAACCTGACCCGGGCTGCGATCGAACTGGCCAAGGACTGGCGCACGGACCGGCGGCTACGCCGTCTCGAAGCCCTGCTGTGCGTGGCGAACGAGGACGCCTCGCTGATCATCTCCGGTAACGGCGACGTCATCGAGCCTGAAGACGACCTGATGGCCATCGGCTCCGGCGGCCCGTTCGCGCAGGCGGCGGCGAAGGCGCTGTTGCAGAACACCGAGCTCGACGCTCGCGAGATCGTCGAGAAGGCGCTTGCAGATCGCCGCCGAGATCTGCGTCTACACCAACCGCAACGTGGTCGTGGAGGAGCCCTGGGCTGATGTCACAGATGACCCCGCGAGATCGTCCAGGAACTGGACAAGCACATCGTCGGACAGGACGAAGCCAAGCGCGCCGTTGCGATCGCGCTCAGGAATCGCTGGCGCCGCGTCCAGGTGGACGAGCCGCTGCGCAGCGAGATAACGCCCAAGAACATTCTGATGATCGGCCCGACCGGCGTCGGCAAGACGGAAATCTCGACGCCGCGCTTGCGCAGCTGGCGAAAGCGCCGTTCATCAAGGTCGAGGCGACCAAGTTCACGGAGGTCGGCTACGTCGGCCGCGAAGTCGACAGCATCATTCGCGATCTCATGGACGTTGCGATCAAGATGACCCGCGAGGACGCCATGTCCGGGTCCGGCATCGCGCGAGGATGCGGCGGAGAGAGCGCGTGCTGGACGCACTGCTGCCATCGCCCTCGCCGAGCATGGGGTTCAGCGCCGGACAGCGAACCCGCGGCGCCGGACAGCGACACGCGTCAGAAATTCCGCAAGATGCTTCGCGAGGGCAAGCTCGACGACCGCGAGATCGAGATCGAGGTCAAGGCAATTCCGATCGGCATCGAGATCATGGCGCCGCCCGGCATGGAGGAGATGACCAGTCAGCTGCAGGGCATGTTCCAGAACCTCGGCGGCAATCGCCGCCGCACCCGCAAGCTCAAGATCAAAGACGCGCTAAGCAGCTGACCGACGAAGAGGCCGCGAAGATGGTCGACGAGGAGGAACTCAAGGCACGGGCGCTCGAGGCCGTCGAACAACACGGCATCGTCTTTCTCGACGAACTCGACAAGGTCGACACAGGCGCTCCGGAACCCAGGTGGTCGACGTTTCCGCGAGGGTGTGCAGCGCGACCTGCTGCCGCTGGTCGAAGGCTCCACCGGTCAATACCAAGTACGGCATGGTCAGGACCGATCACATCCTGTTCATCGCGTCCGGTGCTTTCCACGTGTCCAAGCCGTCGGACCTGATCCCGGAACTCCAGGGTCGTTTCCCGATCCGCGTCGAACTGAAGTCGCTGACGACTGACGACTTCGTGCGAATCCTGACCGAACCCGATGCGTCGCTGACCCTGCAGTACAGCGCCCTGCTCGGCACCGAGGACGTGCAGCTCGAATTTACCGAGAGCGGCGTACGCCGTCTCGCCGAGGTCGCTTACCAGGTCAACGAAAACACCGAGAACATCGGTGCGCGCCGGCTGCACACGGTCATGGAGCGACTGCTCGAGACGGTATCGTTCGAGGCATCCGACAAGAGCGGCACGCACGTGCAGATCAACGCCGGCTACGTCGACGAGCACCTCGCCGAGCTGTCGAAGGACGAAGACCTCAGCCGGTATATTCTCTGATCAACTTCCTGTAGGAGCGGTTCGAACCGCGATCGCGGGCCGAGGCCCGCTCCTACAGTTTGCATAGGACTCTCACGATGGCCAACCCGACCGAAATTCGTCTCAGGAAAGAACCGCGCCTGCTGGTCGTCAGCTTCGACGACGGCAGCGAGTTCGACTACACCTTCGAGTACCTGCCGGGTGCATTCGCCGAGCGCGGAGGTGCGTGGCCACGGCCCCGGCCAGGAGACGCTGCAGCACGGCAAGGAGAATGTCGCCATCGTCGATATCCAGCCGGTCGGGCACTACGCGGTGCGCCTCGTGTTCGATGACGGCCACGACAGCGGGCTCTACAACTGGCAATACCTCTACGACCTGGGCCGGGACATGGCGGCGAACTGGCAGCGTTACCTCGACCGGCTCGAGGCAGCAGGGTATGCTCGCGAAAAACAGTAACGATATCCCGCCATGGCGCCCCGAACGGACAGCCACGACGAATCCGCCGATGACCACGCATTTCGGCTATAAAGACGTTCCTGTCGACGACAAAGCCGACCTCGTAAAAGGGGTCTTCGACTCCGTAGCCAGCCGTTACGACATCATGAACGACCTGATGTCCGCCGGCATGCACCGGCTCTGGAAGCGCTACACCGTCCAGCAGCGCAATGCGCGCGCGGACAGGTGATCCTCGATCTCGCCGGCGGCACCGGCGACCTCGCGCGCGAGTTCGCCGCATCGTCGGCCCGCGCGGCCGGGTGGTGCTGGCCGACATCAACGCGGCGATGCTCGAATACGGCCGCCGCAGGCTCGTCGACGCGGGTATCGCGGGCGACGTCGAGCTGGCTCAGGTCGACGCCGAATCGCTGCCGTTTGCGGACAACACCTTCGACCGCGTCTCCATCGCTTTCGGGCTGCG
>CAVONH010000017.1:0-70981 GCA_963697245.1 uncultured Gammaproteobacteria bacterium
TGATGACTATGAAGACTGGCTCGACGAGCAGGACGACGACTGATACGGATCTAGGGGACGTATACGATGACGACTGGCAACGGTAACGGTGGGGAACGATTCACGGGTCATGGCCCGGAGTGGCAGGACGCCAACCTGAGCAAGGAAGAGGCGCACGTAGCGACCGTCTGGGTTGACCAGATCGTCAACCGACGCTCGATGCTGACGAACAAGGATCGCGTCGAGGACGTGCGCGATGCGATGTGGGAGCTCGAGAAGGACGGCGAGATCCTCGTGCATCGCGTCACCGACGAGCACAAGCCCGTTATCGTCAAGACGCTGTACGGCTGGGACAAGAAAGTGCCGACCACGCAGCTGTGGCACCACAAGTCATGCGGCCAGTGCGGCAACATTCCGGGTTACCCGGCGTCGCTGCTGTGGCTGATGAACCAGATGGACATCGACTACCTGGACGAGACGGACCAGACGTCGTGCACCGCCTGGAACTACCACGGCTCCGGTATCGGCAACATCGAGAGCCTCGCGGCGGTCTTCCTGCGCAATTTCCACCAGGCCTACGTGTCGGCCAAGTCCCAGGGCCTGCCCGAGGGCTACTACTACCCGCTCGTGCATTGCGGTACCTCGTTCGGCAACTACAAGGAAGTGCGCGGCTACCTGATCCATTCCGCGAAGCTGCGTGAGCGCGTCAAGAAGATTCTCGGCAAGCTCGGACGGCTCGTCGACGGCAAGCTGCTGATCCCCGAAGAAGTCGTGCACTACTCCGAGTGGCTGCACGTTATGCGCGACGAGATCGCGAAACGGCAGGTAATCGACTGCAGCCACATCCGCGCGACGGTCCACCCGGCCTGCCACGTCTACAAGATGGTGCCCGAGGATGCGATCTACGACGACAAGATCCTCGGCGGCAACCGCGTCGCCGTAACGACCGGCGTGCTCGAGGCGCTGGGCGCCCAGGTCATCGACTACCGCACCTGGTACGACTGCTGCGGCTTCGGTTTCCGCCACATCATTTCCGAGCGCGAGTTCACGCGTTCCTTCGCCATCGATCGCAAGATTCGCGTGGCGCAGGAAGAGGCGCACGCGGACATGATGGTCGGCCACGATACCGGATGCATCACGACGCTGGACAAGAACCAGTGGATCGGCGCCGCGGCCGGCAAGGCCGTGGACCTGCCGGTGCTGGCGGACTGCCAGTTCGCGGCACTCGTGTGCGGCGCGCACCCCTACAAGATCGTCCAGTCGCACTGGCACGCTTCGTCGACGGAGACGTTGATGGAGAAGCTGGGCATCGACTGGGAGCAGAAGAAGGCCGAATTCGAGGCTTACCTGAAGGACGTGGAGGCCGGGAAGGGCGAGACGCTCTATGACCCGCGCAAGATGATCACGTCCGGCCCCGGGTTCAAACCCGTAGAGCGACTGAAATGAGCAAACCCGTACTGATTCTCGGCGGTGGTCCCGCCGGGCTCGCTGCCGCCCACAGCCTTGCGACCGTGGGCAAACAAAGTGTGATCGTCGAGAAGGAAGACAAGCTCGGCGGCGCGCCGATCCTGTCCGGTTACGCCAAGCTCGTGCCGACCGGCGAATGGGCGAAGGATGCGATTGGCGGCATGGTCAAGCGCGTCGAGGACGATGACCTGGTTACCGCGATAACCAATACGACGGTGGCGGAATTCGACGGCACTCCCGGCGACTTTCACGCGCGTCTTTCGAACGGCGACACCGTGGATGTAGAGGCTGCAATACTCTGTAGTGGATTCACCCACTTCGATTCCGTCAACAAGCCGGAATGGGGCTTCGGCACCTTCCCCGACGTCGTCACGACGACACAGGTCGAGCAGATGATCTCGTCGGGGCAGGGCGTGCGCTGCCCGTCGGACGGTCGCAAGCCGCAGCGCGTAGCGATCCTGCTGTGCGTCGGTTCGCGCGACCGCCAGATCGGCCGCGAGTGGTGCTCGAAGATCTGCTGCACCGTATCGTCGAACATCGCGATGGAAATCCGCGAAGAACTGCCGGACTGCCATGTCTACATCTACTACATGGACATCCGCACCTTCGGTCTGTACGAGACGAAGTACTACTGGCGCAGCCAGGAAGAGTTCAAGGTCAAGTACATCAAGGCGCGTATCGCGGAAGTGACGTCGGACGGCGAGAAACTCATCGTCAAGGGCGAGGACACGCTCGTGAAGCGGCCCATCACGATTCCGTTCGACCTGGTCGTGCACGCCATCGGCATGGATCCGAACGTCGACAACCCGACGATCTCGGAGATCTTCGGCGTGGACCTCGAGACGCACGGCCACATCGGCGCCGGCAATCGCTACGGTGCGATGGGCGAGACGTCGCGGCCGGGCGTCTACGTCGCGGGCGCGGCAACCGGCCCTGAAACCATCGACGACTCGATCGCCCAGGGACACGCGGCTGCCATGTCGGTGCTCTCGGGACTCAAGGCATCGATCGGCAAGACGGCCTGAAGACCGCATGGCGTCGATCTCCGCAATCAAGCCCGCAGACATCGAGCGCCCCGTGCTCGAGCTGTCCGGCGACGCCCTGCGCGCCGGCATCCGGGTCATGGTCAGTGGCGCCGAGGAACACGGCGGCATCGAGCGTTACGTCGATGCGATCAAGCTCAAGAGCTCGATGTTCCAGCAGGCGCTGGACGACGTCGAGAACCTCGAACTCGAGGCTTTCATGGGCCTCTGCACCTTCATGGCGACGGTACGCCGGCGTATCGGTCCGTGGTTGAACGAAGAAGCCTTCGCCGGTGTCCGCGAGGGGCTCGGGAGCCTGTTCGACGACGCAGAGCCGGTGGACGCACGCATCGAGTCGTTCTGCGAGCGCTTTCCGAACGACAAGAAACACCGCTGGGTGCGCGATCTCGCCACCGAGGTGATGCACAACGCCGAACCCGAACGCTACCCACTGATGAACCGCTGGGTGTGGGATGCGAAGGCCAATACCGGCGTGCTGCGCGAGATATGGCACGGCGACGACGTCGATCACATCACCATCCCGGTCGGTGACGGCTATGGCACCTACCTGATGCTGCGCGAGGAACTCAGCCAGTTCATGAGCGAAAACGGCTTCTTCCGCGACATCCTGCAGTACGTCGATATCCTCTGCGCGCAAGTTTACGCGCAGTACATCTGTGAGCAGGGTGGCAGCTTCCTGCGCACCGACTTCTCGGCGCCGGAAGACCCGATGCAACACACGCGCCGGCTGCTCGGTCTTGACGGGGTACGGCCCGGCAGCGGCCGCACTCGTCTCAAATCGATCGACGGCGAGGCCTTCGTCATCGATGACACCCCACTCCTGACCCAGGCGAAAACGAATGCCAATTCATGAAAAATCACTGATCCGTCCGGAGAACCTGAAAACCCACGACGAGCTGGTGATCGACGGCGTCGACGTGTCGGGTCACTGGAGCACCTTCATCGAGGCGCGCGTCGTAACCGATTACAACGAGGCGCTGCAGGACGAGATCGCGGCGCTGCCCGGCGGCGAGTATATCCACCGCTGCTGGCAGTGCGGTTCGTGCACGAACTCGTGCACCGTGAACGCGATCAACCCGGACTTCAATCCGCGCTACTGGATCTACCTGATTCGCGTGGGCATGGAGTCCGAGCTGCTGCGTGACAAGGACATCATCTGGCAGTGCGTATCCTGCAACAAGTGCACCTATGCCTGCCCGCGCGACGTATTTCCCGAAGGCGTGATGAAAGCGACGTCGCACTGGCTCGAGCTCAAGGGCCATACGCCGAAGTCGCCGTCGATGCATTTCGACGAGGTATTCACGGAACAGATACTAAAGACCGGCAAGATCGAGGAGAGCCGCACGATGCGCCGCTTCTTCCAGCGTACCGGGCAGGCACTGGTCCAGGACTGGATGATCGAGATGGTCAAACGCATGCTGCGCCACCTGCCGATCGGCATGCTGACGCGCATGGGCATGGCCACCTTCGTCGCACCGCGCACCAGCAACTGGGGTGCGGCCTCGAAGGCCATGCAGGAGTACATCGACGAGCAGCATGAGAAACGTCACGAAGCGCTGAACCTGGCGTCACTCGCAAAACGTACGGAACAGGACGTTGCCGCCTGAGGAACCGAGATTCATGAGCACGAAGGAAAAATACAAGAAGGTTGCCTATTACCCGGGCTGCGCGCTCGAGGGATCCGGCCATTCTTACAACCGTTCGACCAAGGCGGTCGGCAAGGCGCTCGGGCTCGACCTCGTCGAGGTCAAGAACTGGAACTGCTGCGGGGCGATGGAAGTCAAGAACGTCGACCCGAAGCTGCAGACCTACCTGTCGTCGCGCGTGATGTCGGTGGCGGCGAACGAGATGGACATGGATGTCGTCATGGCGCCCTGCAACGGCTGCTACCACAACCTGAAGAAAGCCGAGTACGATCTCGCCAACGACGAGGAGTCGGTGGAGGTTGTCGACAAGCTGTCGAAGAAAGCCGGTCACAAGACTTACGAATCCGGCCAGGTCGAGACCATTCATGCGCTCGACTGGATCAAGGAAGCGATCGGCGAAGACGGGCTCCGGGAGCGTGTCAAGAATTCGCTGTCGGGTATCAAGGTCGCGAATTACTACGGCTGCATGTACACGCGCCCACGCCACATCTTCCCCGAGAAAGACCAGGGTCCGGGCAGCGAGTCGACCTCGAAGCCTCACTTCATGGACGACCTGCTCGCGGCCGCTGGTGCAGAAAACGTCGACTTCCCGTTGAAAACGGCATGTTGCGGCGGAGCACACACGCTCTCCGACAGTGATACATCAACCAAGCTCGTACTCAACATCCTGAAGACTGCGAAAATGGCTGGTGCTGACGTCATCGCGACCGAGTGCCCCACCTGCCACTCCGGGCTCGAGATGCACCAGATCCGGGCAGAGAAAGCGCTCGGCGAAAAGGTGGACATCAAGATACTGTATTTCACGCAGCTCCTCGGCATGGCGCTGGGGCTCAAACCACGCAAGGTCGGTGTACACGAGAACATCTCCGACTCCATGCGCTTCCTGAAGGAGAAGGGCCTGGCATGAGGCCGCTGGCGGACATCGAGGTGGCGATCGCGAAGGCCGCTGTCGACCCCGACCCGCAGGCCGGCGCGCGAGACCTGCTCGCGCTCGCGGAGGAAGTTATCGAGCACTGGGTTACGGCCCACGGCGGCGAACCTACCCGCGACGAACGCGAGGGATTTCGCCTACTCGCGCTGCACCGCCAGGGTGCGAAGGGCGATCCCAGTTTTAACGCCTGCCGGGAGACCTGCAGGGAAGTGGCCTATCACTACAACCTGATCAAGCTGCAGCCGGATGCTGCGGAAATTACTGATCGTCTGCAGATGATGGGAATGGTATCCAATCATCTGTTCTTGTTCATAAGCGGTAAGTTGCAGGTCGCCCAGCTGGGCGATTTTTGCTGTTCATCGCGGCCGATCCGAACGGGCGCCGAAGCCGAGACACTGACGATAAAGGAGGCATAGCGATGCCGTCTGTACGTGGATGTAATCTGCCTGACGAACTTTTGTACGACGTGGACAATCACATCTGGTTCCAGGAACAGGGTGATGGCAACGTCAAGATCGGCATGACCACGGTGGCAACCGCCATGGCGGGCAAGCTGGTCGCCTATACGCCGAAGAAGGTCGGCCGCTCGGTGAGGCCCGGCAAGTCCTGCGGCACGCTCGAATCCGGCAAATGGGTCGGTCCCGCGAAGTCGGCCGCTGGCGGCGAGGTGGTGGCGGTCAATGAAGACCTCATGGCGAATCCGAGCCTCGCGAACGACGATCCGTACGCAGCAGGCTGGCTCGTCATCCTGAAGCCGGAAGACTGGGACAGCGTCAAGGGATCACTGGTGCTCGGGAGCGACGTCGCCGCGCCGTACGAGGCGAAGATGGATTCCGAAGGATTCGCCGGTTGCGAGTAGCACCGGCTCGAGAGGGACGCAACGATGAATGACCCGCAGGAAAAGGTGGCGCCGGACGACTTCAGGGAGCTGACGGAACTCCACGACATGGCGTCGCACGCCTGCGATCTGTTGAAGGCGATGGCCAACGAATGGCGGCTGATTATTCTCTGCCAGCTTTCCGAAGGCGAGAAGACGGTCAGCGAGCTGCAGAGCGTTCTGGGCCTGAGCCAGTCGGCGCTGTCGCAGCACCTCGCGGTACTGCGCCGCGAGAAGATCGTCTCGGCGCGCAAGAGCGCCCAGTCGGTGTTCTATTCGCTGGCCGGTGACGAGGCGACCAAGGTCATGGAAACCCTGCACGAGCTGTTCTGCGGGGCGCGTGCCAACAAGGATTAAGAAACCGGTGTGCGTGCGGGGGCGCGCGGACCTCGAGAAACGGCGCGGGCCACCCGGCCCGTCTGGTTAAGGAGAAAGCAATGAATGTTAGTTTCAGAAGCGCTGCAGGCGGATTGGCCGCCGCGGTGTTATTGGTGTCGAGCGGTTCGGCCTTTGCGACGAACGGCTACTTCACGCACGGCGTCGGCACGCAGTCGAAAGGCATGGGAGGCACAGGCGTCGGCTCGAATGCCGACATGGGCGCGATCATGTCGGCAAGCAATCCGGCGCTCGGCGTATTCGTGAGTGACCAGTGGGAAGCCGGCCTGTCGATATTCAGTCCGAGGCGCAGCTACGTTGCCGGACCGAGCCAGCTGAACGGCAACCTGGTCGACATCGGTGGCGGCGTGTTCTTCCCATCGCACACGATCAACCCGGGGGAGATCGACAGCGGCAGCGAGTATTTCCCGATCCCCTACGTCGCCAAGAACTGGAGCCTGCAAAACGACAGCAACATCACTGCGGCGTTCTATGGTCGTGGCGGCATGAACACGGACTGGGACGATGCCAACTCATTTGCCACGTCGTACCTGTGCGGCGGCAACCCGCAGGCGGGCGAGCCCCCGGCGACGGGCCCGGGTCCCTACTGCGCTGGCAAGGCCGGCGTTGACCTGTCGCAGGCATTCATCGCGCTGAATTACTCGGCGATGGTCGGCGACAACTTCGCCTGGGGCGTCGGCCCCGTTTTGGCGGTGCAGATGTTCGAAGCGAACGGCGTACAGACATTCCAGGTAATCACGAAGACGCTGGCGACGACCGGCGACTTCGGCCAGGTCACGTCGCTTAGCAATAACGGCCACGACATGTCATACGGCTGGGGTTTCGCTGGCGGCATCTGGTGGGGCCTCACGGATACTTTCAGCCTGGGCCTCGCTTACCAGTCCGAGATGTCCATGAGCGAGTTTGACGATTACTCGGACCTGTTCGCAGAGGCGGGCGGCTTCGACATTCCGTCGAGCATCAAGGCTGGTGTCTCGTTCGTTGCCACCGACGCGCTGCGCATCAACTTCGACGTCGATCACACGACCTACAGCGACATCAAATCCATCGCCAACCCGATGCTGAACATGTTCGGTTGCCCGCTGCTGCCTTTCGGCGGTACTGATACCGAGGCCTGCCTCGGCGGCGGCGGCGGTGCCGGTTTCGGCTGGGAGGATATGACGACCTATAAGCTCGGCTTCGAATGGGCATCCAGTGAGAACAACATCTGGCGCTTCGGCTACAGCTATGGCGAGCAGCCGATCCAGGCGGCCGATGTGTTGTTCAACATCCTTGCCCCGGGCGTTATGGAGCAACACATTACGTTCGGCCTCACGCACAGGCCTGATCGTGGCGGCGAATGGAATTTCTCGTTCATGTACGCGCCGGAAAACTCGGTTACGGGACCCAGCTTGTTCGACCAGACGCAGACGATCGAGCTCAAAATGAGCCAGATCGAGTTTGAGGTTTCCTACCGGTTCGGCTCCGGCCGGTAGTCGTGAGGAAATTGGCGGTAACCGCGCTGGCAGTGCTGTTTGCACTGCCAGCGCTGGCCGAGGACGAGGTCGGCATCTTCGAGACGATCTATCGTTCCGATGCCTCGTTTGCCGAGACGACTGCCGCAATCGAGGCGGCAGCCGCCGGCTCTTCGCTGAAGCTTCACGGCTCGCTCGATGTGCGCGTGCCCGATGACGCGCAGCAGGCGAAGGTCTTCGTATTCACTTCACGCCGGTACATCGATGCAGCCCGCGCGGAGGAACCGCGCACGGTGTCCGCGCAGGTCCTGCGCGTTGCCGTCTTCACCTGGGGCGATGAGCAGAAGACGGTCGTCAACATGGCGAACCCGGTTGCGCATGCGATGGTGTATTACGCCGATTCGCCGAATTACGACAAACTCGTTTCTGCAGCGCGCAGCGCCGCTGACGAACTGCGGGGGCTCGTCTCAGCGGTACCCGGCGAGGCGGTTAGTGAGCAGGCCGAACCGATCCGCAAGGAAAAGCACTACAACAAGTACAAGGGCGACGGCCCGGCGCGGATGATGACCAAGTTCCGCACCTGGGATAAGAGCCAGTCGCTGATCGAAGAGGACACGGCCGAGAATTTCGATGCCGTCGTCGAACGCGTGGTCGCCAGGCTCGAAGCGGGCGAGATCTCCGACGAGACGTTCCCGTACGGCTGGGAGATCGTCACCCGGATCCCCGTCCGCGACGACGCGGTCTACATCGGGTTAACCAACCCGTACATCGAAAACCGCATGGTGCACATCAACTCGAGTTTTCGCGGCAAGGACAAGACCGACAATGCGCCGTACCCCGGGGTGGATCATGTCGCCGCGCTGCCGACGGACCTCCTTGTCGTGCGTGAAGCCGGCAAGACACGCGTTTATCAGTACGGCCAGATGTGGCGCATGCAGCTCTACTTCTGGGATTCGGGCTATCGCGCGTTCACGGCTAACGTAAACGTGCCCGGCAAGATCTCGGCTTCGATCGAGGAAGCGGTCAAAACCCCGGAGGAGTAGGGCGAGTGCCCTGCCCATAAAAGCGCCCGGCGTCAGCCCGGGTCAGGTAAAATTCGGCTCATGCAGAGCAAAGAACGACTCGATCCCGCGTACCTGCGGCAACAGATCGTCGGCGTCGACTCGACCTTCGAGACGCCGTTCGGCGAGCGCCTGATGGTGTATTGCGACTACACGGCTTCCGGCCGCTGCCTGCGCTTCGTGGAGTCGTATTTGCAGAGCCTGCAGCGCGTCTATGCAAACACGCACACCGAGGACGACATCACCGGCCGCAGCATGACGCAGCTGCTGCATGAGGCCGAGACGGCGATCAAGGACTCGGTCAATGCGGGCCCGGACGGCCGCATCGTGGCGGTCGGCACCGGTGCGACCGGTGCCATCGAGAAGCTGCAGCAGATCGTCGGCGTGGCGCTTCCCCCGGCGACCCGCCAGCAGCTGTTCGACGTCATGGACTCGCCCGACTGCGAGATCGACAGCGCGTGCTTCCGCAGGACCTTCAATGAAAAAGGCCCCGTCGTCTTCGTCGGGCCCTACGAACATCACTCCAACGAGATCATGTGGCGTACGTCGCTCGCGACCACCATCGAGGTGCGCCTGGATGCGACCGGGCAGGTGGACCTCGGGCATCTCGAAGAGCTGCTGCAGGATCCGAAATACCAGGGACGGCTGCGCATAGGCTCGTTCTCGGCGGCATCCAACGTCACCGGCATCAAGACCGACGTCAAGGCCGTCGCAACCTTGCTGCACAAGTACGGTGTCATGGCGTGCTTCGACTTCGCCGCCTGCGCGCCGTACGTCGAGATCGACATGAATCCGCCGCCGGACAACGAGGGCGACGACCCGAGCATCGATGCGGTCTTCATTTCGCCGCACAAGTTCCTCGGCGGGCCGGGATCGAGCGGCGTGCTGGTGTTCAACAAGCGCATCTATCACGGCGAGCTGCCGCCGAGCGTCGGCGCGGGCGGAACGGTCGACTACGTGAGCAAGACGGACCAGGACTTCATCAAGGACATCGAGGAACGCGAGAAGGCCGGTACGCCCGGCGTCCTGCAGACGATGAAGGCGGCGCTGGTGTTCCAGATCAAGGACCGGGTCGGCGTGGACACGATCCAGCGCCGCGAGCACGAATTCACGACGCGCGCGATGGAGCGCTGGCGGGCCGAGGACGGCATCGAGATCCTGGGCAACCCGGACCCGGAACGCCGCGTCGGCATCATCTCGTTCAACATCAAGTCGCCGGACGGCAAATACCTGCACCACAAGTTCGTCACGGCGCTGCTCAACGACCTGTTCGGCATCCAGTCGCGCGCCGGCTGCTCCTGCGCGGGACCCTACGGTCACCGCCTGCTCGGGATCGATGACGCGACGTCCGAGCGCTATCGCCACGCGGTCCAGGACGGCTATTGCGGGATGAAGCCCGGCTGGTGCCGGATCGGCATGCATTGGGCAATGGACGATGCCGAAGCAGACTACGTGATCGGGGCTGTGTCCTTCATTGCCCGGCACGGCCACGTGTTCCTGGGACTGTACGATTTCGATCTCTGCACCGGGTCCTGGGAGCATCGCGATGCGGCCGTGAAACTGCCTGAATTCTCGCTGGACGAGGCCCTGACCCGGAACGAGGGCGAGCCCGCGATCCTGTCGCTGCAGCTCAGGGAGCAGCTCTACGACCACTACATGACCGAGGCGGCACGCTGGGTGGAGCGCCTCAGGGCCGAACCGGCCGGCGCGCAGAGCAAATTGGGGGGCGAACTCGAAGAACTGCAGTTCTTCTCGCTGCCGGCAGGCCACCGCGGGCCCGGTGGCGCCGTGGATTAACGGGGATTCGGCCTTTACGGCAGCATCCCGGGACAGTAATATGTGCGGCCCTCGCGGACTGCCCGCGAGCTGCAGGGGCACGAAACGTCCCTGTAGGAGCGCGCCTCGGCGCGCGAAACCAGACAATGCGCCCGTAGCTCAGCTGGATAGAGTACTCGGCTACGAACCGAGCGGTCGGGAGTTCGAATCTCTCCGGGCGCGCCAAAAAATGAAAAGGCCCCTTTATGGGGCCTTTTTGTTTTTGCGCCCATAGAATTCGAACTCAGCAGCCCGAAGGGCTGCAGTTCGCGCCGAGGCCGACGTAGTCGGCCGACAGACGCGCAGCGAACGAAGTGAGCGAGCGCCCGCTTGACGGGTGAGGGCCGTAGGCCCGAATCAATCTCTCCGGGCGCGCCAAAAGACAAAGGGTCCCCATCGGGGGCCCTTTTTCTTTTGGTGTGTTCTGGATGAAGATGAGGACTGCTGTTCGACAAAACGCGTGAGCGTTTTGGACGCCGCAGGCGCCCCGCAGGGGTGAGGATCGGCACCAGCCGATCCGAATCAATCTCTCCGGGCGCGCCAAATAAGAAAACGCCCCCGTGAGGGGGCGCTTTTGCATTACCTAGCTGGAACCACTGCTAACCGGCACAAGATCCTGTTTCTCTTCCTCGGTGAACAGTCGCGACTTGGTTACGAAGCGCACCCCGAGTGGTATTTCGAGAGAGAAGCTCGCGCCCCGGCCGGGTGTGACATCAATTGTCAGATGTGTGTCCTGCCAATGCTTGAACTGGCTTTTGGATATGTAGAAGCGACAACCATGGATCTCACCAATCAGAACGTCGCTGCCACCAACCCGAAATTCACCGTCCTGGAAGCACATGGGTGACGAACCATCGCAGCAACCGCCGCTTTGATGGAACATCAATGGCCCATGTGCCTCCCGCAACTGGTCGATGACCCGACGGGCTTCGTCAGTCACGTCAACGCGTGCGTACATGCCGTTACTCAGAAAAATCCCATCGCGTTCTTGTCATAGGACGTCAGGATATTCTTGGTATGACGGTAGTGATCGAGCATCATCTTGTGGGTTTCGCGACCAATGCCCGACTGCTTGTAGCCGCCGAATGACGCGTGCGCCGGATACAGGTGATAACAATTCACCCAGACACGCCCGGCCTCGATGCCGCCGGCGAACTGGTGAACCTGGTGCACGTCCCGTGACCAGACGCCCGAACCCAGGCCATAGAGTGTGTCATTGGCGATTTCCATGGCTTCGTCTTCGTCTTTGAAGGTCGTGACGCTGACCACCGGGCCGAATATCTCCTCTTGGAATACCCGCATCTTGTTATTGCCCAAAAAGACGGTCGGCTCGATGTAATAGCCATCCGGGAATTCATCGACTCGGGCGGGTTTGCCGCCCGCCAGCACCTCGGCACCTTCCGCGCGGCCGATATCCAGGTAATTGCAGATCTTCTCGAACTGATCGTTCGACGCCTGCGCACCCATCATCGTCGAAGTGTCCAAAGGGCTGCCCATCTTGATTGCAGCAACGCGATCAAGCGCCATGTCCATGAACTGGTCGTAGATGGACTCCTGGATGAGCGCCCTCGACGGGCAGGTGCAAACCTCGCCCTGGTTCAGCGCGAACATCACAAAGCCCTCGATAGCCTTGTTGAGAAACTCATCGTTCTTCGCGGCGACACTTTCGAAAAAAATGTTCGGCGACTTGCCGCCCAGTTCGAGGGTAACGGGAATGATGTTCTCGGAGGCGTACTGCATGATCAGTCGCCCGGTCGTGGTCTCACCGGTAAATGCGATCTTGCCGATTCTCGGTGAGCTGGCGAGGGGTTTGCCGGCTTCCGGACCGAAGCCGTTGACGATATTGAGGACGCCCGGCGGCAACAGGTCTGCGATCAGCTCTGCGAGTACGAGAATAGACGCCGGGGTCTGTTCGGCCGGCTTCAGGACCACGCAGTTGCCGGCGGCCAATGCGGGCGCCAGCTTCCAGGTTGCCATCAGTATCGGGAAGTTCCACGGTATGATCTGGCCCACGACTCCCAGCGGCTCATGAACCTCCATCGTCACAGTATTGGCGTCAATATTGCTCACCTCACCGGCTTCTGCCCGGATAACGCCCGCGAAGTACCGGAAGTGATCGATAGCCAGCGGCAGGTCGGCCGCCATCGTCTCGCGAATGGCCTTGCCGTTATCCCAGGTTTCCACGGTTGCCAGCATCTCGAGGTTTTCTTCCATTCGATCGGCAATTTTCATCAGTATCGAACTGCGTTCGGTAACCGAGGTCTTGCCCCATGCGGGCGCTGCCTCATGCGCCGCATCGAGCGCGCGTTCAATATCCGCCGCTTGCGATCGCGGGACCATGGTCATTGTCTTGCCATTGACCGGTGAAATGTTCTCAAAGTACTCGCCGTCCGCTGGCGCTACCCACTGACCTCCGATGTAATTCTCATACTTCTTCTTCAAACCGTATTTGGGTTCGCTGATTGGCTGTACGCTACTCATTATTTCGCTCCTCCACGATTTGTCGGCGCCGAACGGCGGTGGTAAGCGGCACCGGCAAGTTCATCACAGTGCAATCTCCCTTTATCCTCTTCCTGTACTTTGATTGCAAATCTGGCCGTGCGTATCACTTCATAAGCTCAAACACGGTAACGAAGTCGGGTCGAAGTTTCAGATATTCCGTCGAAAATCGCGTGCCAGTCGAGCAACAGGTTCATGACGCCGTATTTCCCGTGCGCATTGCGGCGCATCATCCGTGCAATGTTCGGCCGGAGAATTTCCACCGCCTGAAATAGAGCTGCAAGCGAACTTGCGCTACCCCGACAGGATGGCGCTGGTCGCGCCGATTCACGACCGCGGATGCGGTGTGCGGTGCCCCTCAGAATGGGTTTATCGAGTAGTCCTGCTGCTGCAAAAGGGCATGTGCCGTCATGGCGGAAAGTGCCATCTCCACGCCAGGCAGGAGGTCGTCCGTGGTCACGGCGTAGTACGCGGCGCTCTGGCCGCAGACGATGATCCGTACTCCGTGATCAATCAGGGCCGCGACCAGCCCGGCGTTGCCTGCAGCCTTCTTCGATACGTCATGGACGGCTGTCCCGTGCACCACGACGGCAACCTTGATGCTGTCTGCGTCAACACCGGCCCTCGCATGCATGTTGATGAAGCGCGCGGCCGAGACCAGCGTGCGGTTGAGTTCGCCATCGTCTGCGCGTTCGGCGACATCGAAGCTGTGCCGGAACACGGCATCTTCCGGGACGGGCAGGGTGACACCGATATCGGCTACCGGGCCGTACCCCTCGATCACCGGGCCGGTCGTAAACGAACTCAGGTCGGCATGGGCAATGCAGGGCAGGATCATGAGTGCTGACAGCAATGCAATTGGACGCATCTCGGGCTCCGCGAGGCAAAAATGAGTGGTGATCAGGGCCGATAGTGGCTTGACTAAACGCGCTCGACAACCGTCGTGATGCCCTGTCCCAGTCCGATGCACATCGTGGCAACGCCCAGGCTGCCTTCGTTCTGTCGCATGACGTTCAGCAGGGTACCGGTGATGCGCGCCCCGGAGCAGCCGAACGGGTGCCCGAGCGCAATGGCGCCGCCATTCAGGTTGACCTTCTCGTCCAGCACATCCAGGAGACCGAGATCCTTCAGCACCGGCAGTGCCTGTGCCGCGAACGCCTCGTTCAGCTCCACGTGATCGATGTCGGACATGCTCAACCCGGCGCGTTTCAGCGCCTTGTGTGTCGAGGGAACCGGCCCGTAGCCCATGATGGACGGGTCGACGCCGGCGACGGCCATCGCGCGAACGCGTGCCATCGGCTCCACGCCCAGCGCCTGTGCACGTTCCGCCGACAAGACAATCATGCATGATGCGCCGTCTGTTACCTGCGAAGAACTGCCCGCCGTGACCGTGCCGTTCTTCGGATCGAAACACCGGTTTGAGTTGAGCAAGCCCTTCGACGGTCGTATCCGGACGAATGGTCTCGTCCTGTTCCACCAGCACTTTGAAACCGTTGGCGTCGTGGCCCTCGATCGGGATGATCTCCCCGGCGAATTTTCCGTCCACGGTTGCCTGGTGAGCACGTTGGTGCGAACGGGCGGAAAATTCGTCCTGCGCCTCGCGCGTGATGCCGTGCATCCTGCCCAGCAACTCCGCGGTCAGGCCCATGGAGCCCGCGGCTTTGGCTGCATGCTTGGACAAGGCGGGATTGATATCGATACCGTGGGTCATGGGGATGTGGCCCAGGTGCTCCACGCCGCCGACCACGAACATGTCGCCGTTCCCCGTCATGATCGCCTGCACGGCGCTGTGCAATGCCGACATGGACGAGCCGCAGAGGCGATTGACCGTCTGGCCGGGCACCTCGTGCGGGATCACCGACAGCAACGCCGCCATGCGGGCGACGTTGACGCCCTGCTCGAGGGTCTGGTTGACGCAGCCCCACAGGACATCTTCCACGTCGGCGGGATCAAGCTTGGGGTTGCGCGCAAACAGGCCGTTGATCAGCGCCGCTGACATGTCGTCCGCGCGGGTGTGGCGGAAACAACCGTTCTTGGACCGGCCCATCGGGGTACGTGCGAAATCTACGATTACCGCATCTCTCGGATTCAGGCTCATTTATTTACTCCCGCTCGCAGCTAATCCGAAGAAGGCGTCGCCATTGGCGGCCATCTCACGCAGTTTCTCAGTGGGCACATACATGGCTTTCAGCGGCCCTGCTGCCGCCGCAAGCTCGTCGGCCCTGGCGACGAATTTGTCGATGCCGACGTCGTCGATGTAGTGCAGCGCGCCGCCCCGGAATGGCGGAAAACCGATTCCGTAAATCAGGGCCAGGTCGACGTCGGTGGCGGATGCCGCGATGCCGTCTTCCAGGCAACGCACGGCCTCGAGGCACATCGGGAATCATCATCGAGTCCACGATCGCCTCGTCGTCGAGCGTTTCGCTGCCGTCAATGACCGGCGCGAGCAGTGCCGCAACCTCGTCGTCCACCATCTTCTTCGGGCGGCCTTTCTTGTCGGCCTCGTACGCGTAGTATCCGCGGCCATTCTTCTGGCCGAAGCGCTCGTTCTCGAACATCACGTCGTGGCAGGTCTTGAAGTCGTACTTCATGCGGTCCGGGAAACCTTCCGCCATGACGGCGCCGGCGTGCACGCCGGTGTCGATGCCCACGACGTCGCACAGGTAGGCGGGCCCCATCGGCCAGCCGAAGCGCTCCATCGCGCGGTCGATCGTCACGAAATCGACGCCGCGCCGTACCAGCCCCATGAAAGCACCGATGTAGGGCGACAGGATGCGGTTAACGAGAAATCCCGGGCAATCATTGACCACGATCGGCTTCTTGCCCATGGCGAGAGCGTAAGCGACCGTCCTGGCAATGGCGTCCTCGCCCGTCTTCTCGCCCCGGATCACCTCGACGAGCGGCATCCTGTGCACCGGGTTGAAAAAGTGCATGCCGCAGAAGTTTTCGGGGCGCTTCAGGGGCTCGGCGAGATGGGTAATCGAAATGGTCGACGTATTGGATGCAAGAACCGCGTCGTCGCGAATTTTTGATTCGGTTTCCGTCAGGACGGCGTGTTTCACTTTCGGGTTTTCCACGACCGCCTCGACGACGACATCGACATTGTCGAAACCGTCGTAGCTGAGTGACGGCTGGATCTTGTTGAGGACGCCGGCCATTTCGGCAACGGACATCCGGCCTCGCTCGACCTGTTTTGAGAGAAGCTTGCCGGCTTCCGACAGGCCGAGGTCGATGCCGGCCTGTGCAATGTCCTTCATGACGATCGGCGTGCCCTTCAGCGCGGACTGGTAGGCGATTCCGCCGCCCATGATCCCCGCGCCGAGCACGGCAGCGCGCTCCACCTTGCCGGCCTTTTTCGCCAGGTTCTTGCCGCTCTTCGCAAGCAACTGGTCACTGAGAAACAGGCCAATCAGGTTCTTCGCCGCCAGCGTCCCGGCCATTTTTGCGATGCCCCTGGCTTCCTCGCGCAGGGCGTCGTCCCGGCCCATCCTGGCCGCTTTCTCCATGACCTTGATGGCGGTAATCGGTGCCGGGTAGTGAGGTCCGGCCTGGCCCGCGACGAAGGCTTTGGACGTCTCGAAGACCATCGTGGCCTCGATCTTGTTGAGCTTCAGCGGTTCCTGTTTCTCGCGCCGTTTCGCTGCGTAGTCGAGCTTGCCGTCGATGCACTGCTGCAGCAGCGACGTCGCAGCTTCGCCCAGCAACTCGGGTGCAACGACCGCATCGACCGCGCCGCACCGCAGTGCCTCGCCGGCCTTCTGCTCCTTGCCCGAAGCAATCCACTCGATCGCGTTGTCGGCGCCAATCAGGCGCGGCAGGCGCGTCGTGCCGCCGTAGCCGGGGATGATGCCCAGCTTGGTTTCCGGCAGCCCGATCCGTGCGGTTTCCGACATGACCCGGTAATCGCAGACGAGCCCCATCTCGAGTCCGCCGCCGAGGGCGATGCCGTTGATGGCGGCCACGGTGGGTATCGGCAGGTCCTCGAAGGCATTGAAGACGTCGAGGTTTATCCTGAAAATCCTGTCCGCTATCTCGTCTTCGCTCGCGCCGAATAACGCGCCGAATTCCATGATATCGGCGCCGACGATGAAGACCGGTTTGCCGCTCGTGACGATCACGCCCTTGAGCGACGAATCGGCCGCAATGGCTGCCGTTGCATCCTTCAGTTCGCCGATCGTCAACGCATTGAACTTGTTGACGGATTCATCTTGCAGGTCGAAGCAGAGTTCCGCGATACCGTCGCTTCTTGCCTGGACGGTTATCGCCTTTCCCGAATAAATCATTGTTGTCCTCTTCAGTCTTTGATCAGGCTCGCCTAGAACATGAACTCGTTTTCATCCATCTTCATGAGCGACTCAGGACCTGCCGACATCGTCTCCAGCAGGGACGTGGTCCGCGGCAGTATCTTGGCGAAATAGAACTCGGCGGTCCGGATCTTCGCGCGGTAGAACGCCTCCTCCGACGTGCCTTGCTCGAGCCTCCAGTAAGCAGCCCGCGCACTGGCGGCCCACGCAACGCCGAGCAACACGTAGCCGGAGAACATGATGTAGTCCACCGACGCGGCGCCCACGGCATCACGGTCGCGCATGGCGGCAAAGCCGATCTTGCGAGTCAGCGACTGCCACTGCTTGGTGAGCCGGACCAGCGTCTTCAGGTAAGGCCTGAGTTCCTTGCGGCTGCGGGATCGTTTGCAGAAGTCCAGGATGAAGCCCGTTACCGGCGCCAGCGCCTTGCCGCGCGTGCCCAGCACCTTGCGGCCGAGGAGGTCGAGTGCCTGGATGCCCGTCGTGCCCTCGTAGAGCATGCTGATCCGGGCGTCCCGCACGTTCTGTTCCACGCCCCATTCATTGATGTAGCCGTGCCCCCCAAAGCACTGCAAGCCGAGGTTCGCGCTTTCAAAGCCGGTTTCCGTCAGGAAGGCCTTGATGATGGGCGTCAGGAAGCTGAGGACGTGGTTGGCGAGTTCCCGGGCTTCGGGATCCGCGGACTTGGTCAGGATGTCGCCCTGGGTGCTGGCAAAGTAGATCAGCGCGCGTCCGCCTTCGGCGAAGGCCTTTTGCGTCAGCAACATGCGCCTCACATCCGGGTGCACGATGATCGGGTCCGCGGGTCCGGCGGGGTTCTTGGGTCCCGACAGCGAACGCATCTGCAGGCGGTCGCGGGCGTAGGCGAGAGAGTTCTGGAAAGCGAACTCCGAATGCGCGAGCCCCTGCAGGCCGGTGCCGAGCCGGGCAAAGTTCATGAAGGTGAACATGTAGTTCAGGCCCTTGTTCTCCTCCCCGACCAGGTACCCGGTTGCGCCGTCGAAGTTCAGGAGGCAGGTCGAGTTGCCGTGGATGCCCATCTTGCGCTCGAGAGCGCCGCATCTCACGTTGTTACGTTCGCCGATCGAGCCGTCCTCGCCGGGAACGAACTTGGGCACGATGAACAGGGATATACCTTTCGTTCCGGGCGGCGAGTCGGGCAGGCGCGCCAGCACGATGTGCACGATGTTCTCGGCGAGATCGTGTTCGCCCGACGAGACGAACAGTTTTGAACCGGTAATGCGGTAAGTGCCGTCTGCGGCAGGCTCGGCTTTGGTTTTCAGGAGCCCGAGATCCGTGCCGCAGTGCGCCTCGGTCAGGCACATGGTGCCCGTCCAGCGGCCGCTGACCAGTGGCTCCATGAACATCGCTTTCTGTTCTTCGGAGCCGTGCGCGGCGATGGTCTCCATTGCGCCATGGGAAAGCCCGGAATACATCGCCCAGGACCAGTTCGCCGTCCCGGCCATCTCGCGAATGGTCATGCCGATCGACAGGGGCAGGTCCTGGCCGCCGTAGCGGGAGGGCTGGTCCAGCGACGGCCAGCCGCCTTCCACGTATTGCTGGTAAGCCTCCTTGAAGCCGGGCGGGGTACGGACCTCGCCGTTGTCGAGCATTTCGCAGCCGGCCTCGTCGCCCACGGCGTTGAGCGGGGCTACGACTTCCTCGGAGAATTTGCTGGCCTCGCCGAGTATTGCGTCGATCAACTCCTGGTTGACCTCGCCGCAGTCGGGCAACGACTGGTAATGCTTTTCGAAGTTCAGCAGGTCCTGCATCACAAACTGCATGTCGCGCAAGGGTGCTTTGTAGGTGGTCATACCGGCTCTCTCCAATTTCAGCGTACACTTGTACGCACAACTGTACCACAGGTCTGCTAGGATGCAATCGAGTGGCTCTCAAAAGAGCCGATCGGCGCTGCGAGGAGCCCTGGCTTGAAGGTCTCGAGAAAACAACAAAAAGAGGAAACCCGGCAAAAGCTCATGGACGCGGCGACCGCACAGCTCGCTTCGGGCCGGAGTTTCGATACGCTGAGCCTGCGCGAGGTCGCCAAGCTCGCCGGCATTGCCCCGACGTCGTTCTACCGCCATTTCCACGACATGGAAGGGCTGGGCCTGGCGCTCATCGAGGAACACGGCGCGGGCCTCCTGACCCTGATGCACCGGGTTCGCGAGCAGGCCTCGGAAGGCCAGTCGGTGATCAGGGCCTCCGTGGAGACGCTCTTCGATTACATATTCAGCAACCAGGGCGTGTCGCGGATGATCCTGCAGGAGAGCCTGGCCCGCGAGTCGGCCTTTCGCAAGGCGGCGAAGAAGCTGTTTGTCACGATGTCGGTCGACCTCGCGGACTTCCTGGTCTGGGATGCCGGGCAGAGAGGTGTGCCGTTGAGCCACCCGCAGCTCGCCGCTACTTCCGCGGTTGCCATTCTGTTTACCACCGGGATTGCACTGCTCGACACGCCGGAGGAGGACCGTGATCGGGGCATCGAAGACGCCATCATCCAGTTGCGCATGATCATGCGCGGCGCCGAAGCCATGGGGAAGGGGACCTGAGACTGCCTCGGGTCGTGTTCCGACAAGGGCAGCAGAACACGCGCGATTAGCCCGATACTTTTGCCCGTCTGAGCTCCCGGTAGCGGCGCAATTGCGGGCCAGTCATCGTTACGAACCTGCCCGCAACCAGGACCCGGGCGTTCCGTTCGCGTACGTTGGACTTCCGCAACGCAAATATCTTTCGTAAAAGGCCAGTCACAATAAACGATTCCATTCGGCAATTGATGATGGGTCGTGATCCAGGTTCGCAAACGTCCACTGTCTGACTGTTACACGACCATTGGCCCGAAATGGTTGCACCGTATTATGTAAACTACCTCTGGCGGGCGAGATATACGGCGGGGGACCCTTCGAATGCCGGCCTCCGGCCGAACGGATCCGTGCGCCGGCATCTCGACACGATTTCCGCGTGTCACCCGAATCGAACGTTCGCGATTCGATATCTGTAATGAAGTAAGTCGCTTCGGCTCAGCCGTCCATCACGTCGGACCAGTCCGGGTGGCGCCTGAATTGCGCGGCGACAAACGGGCATAGCGGCACGATCGTATAGCCGTCGCGACGCGCATCTGCGACGAGCCGCTCGACCAGCGCCAGGCCGACGCCGGTGCCGCGCAGGCTGTCGTCGACGCCCGTGTGATCGGCGATCACCTTCGTCGGCGACGGGCGTGAGTAGGTCAGCTCGCCAACGCCGTCGCGCTTCTCGACGCGGGCCTCGTAGCGTCCCCTCGAGGCGGATTCGCTGTGCGTGATGGCAATTGCTTCGCTCATAGACACTCTCCCTGTTACTCCATGCGCCGTCAGGTGCGGGTCGCTTCAGAATACACGCGCTGCAGTGGCCGTTCATTGATCGGCACGTGGACCAGCGCCGCGATCACGGACAGCGCGACGCCGGTCCACCATACGACATCATAAGTTCCGGTCCGATCGTAGAGAAAGCCCCCCAGCCAGACGCCGAGGAAACTGCCGAGCTGGTGGCTCAGGAACACGATGCCGAACAGCGTCGCCATGAAGCGCAGGCCGAACACCTGCGCCACGATCCCGGAGGTAAGGGGCACGGTCGACAGCCAGAGGAAGCCCATCACCGCGGCAAACAGGTAGATGGCCGACGCCGTCTTGTCGGCAAGCAGCAAGCTCGCGATCGCGACCGCACGCAGCGAGTAGATGAAGACCAGGCCGTTCTTCTTCGGCCAGCGCTGGCCGGCGAGCCCGGACAGGAAAGCACCCACGATATTGCACAGGCCGATGATCGCTATCGCGTAAGCGCCGACTTCCGGCGCGAGCCCGAGATCCTTCACGTAGGCAGGGAAGTGGACAGTGATGAACGCGACGTGAAAGCCGCACACGAAAAAGCCGAGCGTCAGCAGCACATAGCCGCGATGCCGGATGGCTTCGAGTATCGCCTCGCCGAGGCGCTGCTCGATCTTCGTCTCGCCACTCACCGCGGCGCTGCCCGGCAACACGAACGCGAGCGGCACGATAAATAGTACCGACGCGGCGAGGAGGAACAGCGCCGAGTCCCAGCCGTATTCCGCGATCACCAGCTGGCTGAGCGGCGAGAAGATCACCTGGCCGAACGACCCGGCGGACGTGCCGATGCCGAGGACCAGCGACTGGCGCCCGGGTTCGACGACCCTGGCCATCGCCGCCAACGCGATCGAGAACGAGGTCAGTGCGATGCCGAGGCCGGTCAGTACTCCGCCGAAGAGCGTCAGGGCGACGCCGGTCGTCGCGGTCGCCATGCCCGCGGTGCCGGCGGCGTAGACGACCGCCCCGGCCGCGAGCACGCGGGATGGCCCGTAGCGGTCCGCCAGCATGCTTGCGAACGGCACGCCAAAACCCCACACCAGGTTCTGGATCGCGAGCGCAACCGCGAAGGTCTCGCGGCCCCAGCCGCGTGCACTGGTCATCGGTTCGAGCAGCAGGCCGTAGGCGGAGCGCGCGCCGAAGCCGAGCAGGGCGATCAGGCAGCCGGCCGCAATCACCACCAGCGGTGTTCGCCAGCCCCCCCTGAGTACGCTTGAATCGACGCCGGGATCGTCCATAAGTCCCGGAATCCTATACCCAAAGTGTGTCGCAGGTCCCAGATTATGTTCCCTTCGGTGCCTTATCCTGTCCGGGCTTGGGCAACAACACGCGCGCCGCTTCGGCGCGCGCAATCGTGAGCAGGTAACGCCATGAGAAACAAATCAGCCATCCTCGCCGCAATCCTGGCGTGCTTCGCCGCCTCCGGCGCAACGGGCCAGCAGACCGAAAGCGGGGCGGTAAGCCCGAACGGCCTGGAGATTGAAATCCAGTCGCCGTCGGCGGACTTCGTCGCCAACTCCGGCGAGAAGGTCATCGAGGTCGAGGGCGTCGCGTCCACGATCGGCGGCGTGAAGTACCTCGACATGATGTTCGTCATGGATACGTCGACGAGCCTGCGCAGCACGGATCCGAAGGACTACCGCTCGGCCGGCGCCATCGGGCTTGTCGAAAGCCTCTCGCCCCGCAGCGATATCAAGATCGGCGTCGTGGGCTTCGATGCCCGCGGCGAACTCGTGCAGCCGATGACGTCGGACCGCAAGCTGGCCGCGCAGGCACTGCGTGACATGCCGCGCTCCGGCAGCACGAATCTCGCCGCCGGCATCAAGGCGGCACTGAGGGAACTCAAGACGCACGGGCGCCCGAATTCGTCGCGCGTGATCATGCTGTTCACGGACGGCCAGTCGAATCGCCGCCAGGCACACGCCGCGGCCGTCGAGGCGCACGGGCAGGGCGTCACTATCCAGACGCTGCTGCTTGGCTCGAACAGGAAGGGCACGGAGATTCTCGACGAGATTTCCTGGGCGACCGGCGGCAGCCTGGTGCGGGTCGAAGATCCGTCGATGCTGCCGCAGGCGTTCCTCGATCTGCGTACGACCGGCGTCGACACGGTGACGCTCAGCGTTAACGGCTCTGCACCGATTCCTGCCAGGCTTGCCGGCGGGACATTCATCGGCAGCGTTCCGTTAGCGACCGGCGACAACCAGATCGTCGCATTTGCGACCAGCATCGACGGCCGCACGCAGGAAACGTCCATCAACGTCAGCGTTCGCGATGCGAGTTGTGCGGCTCTCGATGTCGCCGCTGTGAAAGCGGGCCGGGACGTCGTGTCGCTAGAGGACAAGTCCGTCCAGATCGTCGTCGATGCGTCCCGCAGCATGTGGGGCCGCATGGATGGCGAACCCAAGATGTCGGTCGCGAAGGAGATCCTGTGGGACGTCTCCTACTGGTTCCCCGAAGACCTCGATCTCGCGCTGCGCGCCTACGGGAGCACAAGCCCGAGCGAGAGCGCCGACTGCGCCGATTCCACCCTGCTCGTGCCGTTCTCCGACGCAAACCGCGGGCCGATCCGTGCGGCGATCGAGGGCCTTCGGCCGCTCGGTCAGACGCCGATCGCCTATGCCCTCAAGCAGGCGAGCCGGGATTTCGGCGGGCGGCAGGACGAACGGGCCGTGGTGCTGGTGACCGACGGCATCGAAAGCTGTGGCGGCGACCCCGTGCAGGCAGCGCGTGAACTGCGTGACCAGGGCATCGTCGTGCACGTGATCGGCTTCGGTCTCGGCAACGTCGCGGACGAAGACTCCGCCAGCCTGCAGTCCATCGCCTATGCATCCGGCGGACGCTATGTCACCGCGGGCAGCGCCGAAGAACTCAAGGCGGCGCTGGCGGAAACCGTCGCCACCTCTTACAGCGTCTACAAGGGCAGCACGGAGATAGCCAGCGGCTCGCTGGGCTCCGGCAGGACCCTGTACCTGCCCGAAGGCAGTTACCGCGTCGAACTCCACAGCTCGCCCCCGCAAAGTATGCCGGTCAGCCTGTCGCCGCGGGACCGTGTGACCCTGACGCTGGAAAAGCAGGGGAGCGGCGTGTCTCACGTCGAGCGCCGGGATCGCATCGAGTACCGTTCCTGCGAGGAGATGGTTGCGACCATCGAGCGCCTCGAGGCGGGGCAGCAGGCGCTGCACTCGGCAACCGAGGAACCGCTCCTCAATCCGACCGACTGAGGGTATAGCGGCAGGCACCCCGGACAGTCGATGTCCGGGGCAAGCTGCCACCGCGCCGACGGCGCGGCTTGGGTAACCCCTTATTCCAATCTGCCCACCGGTGGCGTAGCTTGCGTGCTGCGACCGCCGACCTGCGCTCGACCCAGGCCGCGTAGTTCTTCACGTATTCGAGCGCAAGGTGCAAGTGACGAAGTGCAGTCCCCCATCGATTTCGTAGCGCATTGTGATCGAATAATTCAATCACTAAAGCCATGATTATGCGATTTAATGTATCGCGTGGACGCTACGTCTGTTTCCCTAAGGGAGTAAAGCAATGCTCAAAAGAACGATACCGATACTTACCGCGCTGGCGGTAGCGATGTCGCCGATGGTGGCATCGGATTTCGCCAATGCAGAAGGCATGGCGAAGCCAAACAAATTCTGGTGGCCTGACCAGGTCGATCTGAGCCCGCTCCGTGATCACGGTGCTACCTCCAACCCGCTCGGCGAAGACTTCAACTACGCCGAGGCATTCGCGGCGCTGGACCTCGATGCCGTGAAGAAAGACATCACGGATGTGATGACCACCTCGCAGGACTGGTGGCCGGCCGACTGGGGTCACTACGGCGGTTTGTTCATCCGGATGGCCTGGCACAGCGCGGGCACGTACCGGACGCTCGATGGTCGCGGTGGCGCCGACGGCGGTCAGCAGCGCTTCGATCCCCTGGCCAGCTGGCCCGATAACGCCAACCTCGACAAGGCCCGCCGCCTGCTCTGGCCCGTGAAGCAGAAATACGGCAACAGCCTCTCCTGGGCCGACCTGATGGTGCTGGCGGGTAACGTCGCGTTTGAGGACATGGGCTTCGAGACCTTCGGTTTCGCGGGCGGCCGCGTGGACGACTGGGAAGCCGACCTCGTCTACTGGGGTCCCGAGAAAGAGTGGCTCGCGGACGAGCGCTATGAAGGCGACCGTGAACTCGCAAAGCCGCTCGCCGCGGTGCAGATGGGCCTGATCTACGTTAACCCGGAAGGCCCGAACGGCAACCCGGACCCCGTCCTGGCGGCGCACGACATTCGCGAGACCTTCGGCCGCATGGCCATGAACGATGAAGAGACCGTCGCGCTCATCGCGGGCGGCCATACCCTCGGAAAGATGCACGGTGCCCACAAGCCCGGCGACTGCACAGGCCCTGAGCCCGCCGCCGCCGGTGTCGAGGAGCAGGGCTTCGGCTGGACCAACAAGTGCGGCAAAGGCAACGCCGAAGACACGGTCACCAGCGGCCTCGAAGGCGCATGGACCGTAACGCCGACCCAGTGGAGCATGAATTACCTGCAGAACCTGTTCGCCTTCGAGTGGGTGCAGACCAAGAGCCCGGCCGGCGCGACCCAGTGGATCCCCAAGAACCCGGACGCGGCCAACATGGTTCCGGATGCGCACATTCCCGGCAAGCGTAATGCACCGGTCATGTTGACGACGGACCTGTCGCTGCGCTTCGACCCGGCGTACGGCAAGATCTCGAAACGCTTCCTCGACAACCCGGAGCAATTCGAAGACGCATTCGCCCGGGCATGGTTCAAGCTGACGCACCGCGACATGGGCCCGCGCAGCCGTTACATCGGAGGACCCGGAGAGGTGCTGATCTGGCAGGACCCGGTTCCGCCGGTCGACCACACGCTCATCGACCAGAACGACGTCACCGCGCTCAAGAACGAGGTGCTCGACTCCGGTCTGAGCATTCCGGCGCTGATCCGTACGGCCTGGGCGTCGGCTTCCACGTTCCGCGGCACTGACATGCGCGGCGGCGCCAACGGCGCACGCATTCGCCTCGCACCGCAGGTGAGCTGGGACGTGAACAACCCGGATGAGCTCGAAGACGTCCTCAACGTGCTCGGCCGCATCCAGCGGGAGTTCAACCGCGCGCAGAAGGGCGGCAAGAAGGTGTCGATGGCCGACATGATCGTACTCGCTGGCGACGCTGCCGTTGCGCACGCCGCGAAGAAGGCCGGCCACGATGTGCAGATCCCCTTCACGCCGGGCCGCACGGATGCCACGCAGGAGCAGACCGACATCGCGTCATTCGAAGTGCTGCGCCCGAAAGCAGACGCTTTCCGCAATTACTACGGTGAAGGCAACTACCGGTCGCCGATCGATATGATGGTCGACAAGGCGGACACGCTGACCCTGACCGTGCCTGAAATGACGGCGCTGGTCGGTGGCATGCGCACCCTCGGCGCCAATTCCGGCAAAGCCAACAAGCACGGACTGTTCACCGATCAGCCGGGCACGCTGAGCAACGATTTCTTCGTGAATCTCCTCAGCATGGAGACCGTCTGGAAGAAGTCGGAGAAGGAAGAGGGCATCTACGAGGGTCACGACCGTGCGAGCGGCAAGCTCAAGTGGACCGCTACGCCGGTTGACCTCGTATTCGGGTCGCATGCCGAACTGCGCGCGATTGCCGAAGTCTATGCAACCAGTGGCGGCGAGGAGAAGTTCGTGAACGACTTTGTCAACGCATGGAACAAGGTCATGATGCTCGACCGTTTCGACGTCGCACAGCCCGCAAAGGGTACGGCTGTAGCAAGCCGTTGATTGCGACGGGCTGAAAAGCCAGCAACACAAGAACGGCGGCGCTCAATGCGCCGCCGTTTTTTTATGGGAGGGGGAAAAAGGTGCCGAACAGCGAGCGGTCCGGCTGATCGAGTGCCTCAATGGTCCTTGCAGCGGTGAACCTCCACTGTCACGTGGACGATACCGAGCTGTGCCGGAATTCGCGAACGGTAGTCGTCCGGCGATTTCGGGTTGTCGCTGACGACGGCGATGGCCGCGGCAAATATGCCCGGCCCGATGCTCCAGCAGTGCAGGTCCGTGACGCGGTCGCCGGAGTCGCTTTCGAGCGAGTTCCTGATGGCGGCGACCTTTTCGTCGTCGGCCTGGCGGTCGAGGAGCACTCTCGCCGATTCCCTGATGAGCCCGTACGACCAGCGCGAGACGAGCGCTGCGCCCACGATGCCCATGAAAGGGTCCAGCCAGTTCGCGCCGTAGAACTTGGCGGCGAGCAGGGCGACGATCGCGAGCAGCGAGGTGAGCGCATCGGCGAGCACGTGCAGGTAGGCGGCTCGAAGGTTGTGATCGTGGTGATGCGCGTGACCATGTTCATGGTGATCGTGGTGATCGTGCGGCGTGGCCGCGAAGATCCAGGCGCTGGCTGCGTTGACGGCCAGCCCGATGACGGCGACGACCAGTGCCTGGTCGTAGGAGATCGCGACCGGATCTATGAAGCGCGAGGTGCTTTCCGTCACCATGATCACCGCGAAACCAAGCAGCAGGACCGCACTGGCGAAACCGGCGAGGCTGTTGAGCTTGCCGGTACCGAAAGAAAAACGCTCGTCGGCGGCCAGCCGGCGGGCGACGACGTAGGCGAGAAAGGCGATGCCGAGTGCCGCGGCGTGCGAGGCCATGTGCAGGCCGTCCGCGAGCAGCGCCATCGAGCCGTAGACGAGCCCGGCGGCGATTTCGACGACCATCATCACCGCAGTGATGCCGACGACGATCAGCGTGCGTTTCTCGCCGGGCCGCACGCGGTCCTGCGCGAATACGTGATCGTGCTGCCAGCGCCCGGTGTCTTGGGTGTGCATGGTCTTGGCCCTCGCTATCAGCCAGGCGGCTCGTCCGTCGTCGAAGCTGTCGCGTGCTTTCCTGCCAGCGATCCGATAGAGCGCCGGGAGGACGACCAGCGTAAGCAGCGTTGACGAGATGATACCGCCAACCACGACGGTCGCCAGTGGCCGCTGGACCTCCGCGCCGATGCCGACATTCACCGCCATCGGCACGAAACCGAGGCTTGCCACCAGCGCCGTCATCAGGACCGGTCGCAGCCGGACCATGGCGCCCTCGAGTATGGCCAGATCGATGGGCTTTGCCCTGTTCCCGCAGGTCGCGGATGAATGTCAGCATGACCACGCCATTGAGGACGGCGACGCCGGACAGTGCGATAAAGCCGACCGCGGCGCTGATGGAGAACGGCATGTCACGCAGCCACAGGCTCAGGACGCCACCCGTGAGGGCCAGCGGTACGCCACTGAATACGATCAGTGAGTCCCGCGCGGAGCCGAAAGCCGCGTACAGCAGCGAGAAGATGAGCAGCAACGCGAGCGGCACGACGATCGCCAGCCGTTGGCTCGCCGACTGCAGCTGCTCGAACGTGCCGCCGTATTCCACCCAGTACCCCGCCGGCAGATCGACACGCCCGCAAATGCGTCACGCAACTCGTCGATGAACGATCCCAGGTCACGGCCACGCACGTTGGCTGTGACGACGATTCGGCGCTTACCGTTCTCACGGCTGATCTGGTTCGGGGCAATGACGATCTCGACATTCGCAACTTCCATCAGCGGCAGCCCGGTGCCGTCCGGCGTCATGACCGGCAGCCGCCGCAGCGATTCGACGTCCTGCCGGTAATCGTCGTGCAGCCGAACGACGACGTCGAAACGGCGATCGCCCTCGAAAATCTGACCGGCTTTTCGACCGCCGACGGCTGTGGCCAGCGTGGCCTGGACGTCGCCCACGTTCAGTCCATAGCGTGCGAGCCGCTCGCGGTCGGGGGTTACGGTCAACATCGGCAGGCCCGTAATCTGTTCGGCCTGCACGTCGGCGTTACCGGCAATGGACTCGAGCAGATCCTCGGTCCGGTGCCCCAGCTCGGTCAGCGTGTCGAGGTCATCTCCGTAGATCTTGACGGCGACTTCGGAGCGCACGCCCGCGATGAGTTCGTTGAAGCGCATCTGGATCGGCTGTATGAACTCGTAGCGGCTCCCGGGAACCTGCTCCGCCACGGCTTCCATCTCGGCGACCAGCGCCGCTTTCGGCTTGCGCGGATCAGACCATTCAGAGCGTGGTTTCATGATCACATAGGTGTCCGCAACAGACGGCGGCATCGGGTCGGTCGCGATGTCGGGCGTGCCGACCTTCGAGAAGACGTGACGGACTTCGGGCAGTTCGGCAATCCTCGCTTCGAGTTCCGTTTGCATCGAGAGCGCCTGTGTGAGGCTGGTGCCGGGTATGCGCAAGCGCATGCATGGCGACGTCGCCCTCGTCGAGTGTCGGCAGGAATTCGGAGCCGAGACGCGCCGCGAGCAGGCCTGCGCCGAGCAGGAGCAAAACGGCGCCGATACACAACCAGGTAGCGGGCCCGCAGCGCCAGTTCGAGAACCGGCCGGTAGGCCTTGTGCGCGGCCGACATCAGCCAGTTCTCGCGCTGCTTGACCTTGCCGGACACGAATATTGCAACCGCCGCCGGTACGAACGTCACCGACAGGATCAGTGCGGCGAGCAGGGCGCCACTGACCGTCAGCGCCATCGGGCGGAACATTTTTCCCTCGACGCCCGTCAGCGTCAGGATCGGCAGGTAGACGATCAGGATGATCGCGATGCCGAATACGCTGGGTCGCAGCACTTCCCGGGTTGCAGCACGGGTAACCGCAAGGCGCTCGAGGAGCGGCAGGCGATCGCCGCGCTCCCGCTGGGCAATGGCGAGGCGGCGCAGACAGTTCTCGACGATGATGACGGCGCCGTCGACGATCAAGACCGAAATCGAGCGCGCCGAGGCTCATGAGGTTGCCGGATACGCCGAGCTCGACCATGCCGGTGACGGTCATCAGCATGGACAGGGGAATGACAGCCGCCGTCACGAGTGCCCCGCGCCAATTGCCCAGCATTGCGAACAAGATGACGATGACGAGCAACGCGCCGGCCAACGAGGTTTTCGGTAACGGTACCGATGGTCTCGTCGACGAGGTACGAACGGCTGTAGAGCGTTTCGGCAACGATACCCTCGGGCAACGTCGACTGGATCTCCGCGAGCTTTTCCTCCACCGCATGCGCCACGATGCGGCTGTTCTCGCCGATCAGCATGAAAACGGTACCGAGGACGACCTCGCGGCCATCCTGCATCGCGGCCCCGTTGCGCAATTCGAAACCGATGTCGACCGATGCGACGTCGCTTACGCGGACCGGCACGCCGCCGCGTTGTGCGACGACGATGTCGGCAAGGTCCTCGCTGCCCTGTGCCTGGCCCGGGGAGCGCACCAGTAACTGGCTTCCGGAGCGTTCGATGTAGCCTGCACCCACGTTTTCGTTGTTTGCCTCGAGCGCTTCTGCCAGTTGCTCGAGCGACAACTCGTAGGCGAGCAGCTTTGCCGGTACGGGTGCGACTACGAACTGCCGCGTATAGCCGCCGACCGTATTGACCTCGACGACGCCAGGCGTCATTCGCAACTGGGGCCGTATGATCCAGTCCTGCACCTCGCGCAGGTACATCGGGTCGTGTTCCGCACCCGGGTGCCGACGAAACCGTGTACATGAATATCTCGCCGAGGCCGGTCGCAATCGGTCCGGGTTCCGGCTCGATGCCTTCGGGCAACTGCGACCTCACCTGTGCGAGCCGTTCATTCACGAGCTGCCGCGCAAGATAGATGTCGGTGCCGTCTTCGAAAACGGCCGTTACCTGCGACAGGCCGTAGCGCGAGATCGAGCGGGTGTAGTCCAGGTGTGGCATCCCGGCCATCGCCGTTTCGATGGGGAAGGTGATTCGATTTTCGACTTCGAGCGGCGAGTACCCCGGTGCCTCCGTGCCGATCTGCACCTGGACGTTGGTGATATCGGGCACGGCGTCGATCAGCAGGTTCTGGAAGTTATAGATACCCAGCCCCGCAACCAGGACGCTCAGCGTCAGTATCAGTACGCGCCGTCGTAATGCGATGTCGATGATTGTTTGCAGCACAAGCGTCCCCCGCTAGTGGTCGTGGCTTGCGCCGGACTTCTCGATGTCGGCCTTGATGAGGTAGCTGTTGCCGGTCACGTACTCGGTTCCCGGTTCCAGCCCGCCGAGAACCTCGACGTTTTCTGCATCGCGCATCGCCCGAGTTCCAGCATTCGCACTTCGTAGGTGTCGCCAACCCGCGCATAGACGACGGTGAAATCGCGAAACGCCTGCAGCCCGCTTTCCCGGACGGCGAGCGGCACGTCCGTCGCCGCTACCGTGATGACGCCGCGAACGAACTGCCCGGGCCGCCATCGTGCGTCCGTGTTGTCGACGAGCGTGCGCACCGTGGCCGCCCGGCTGCCGGGGTCCACGGTCGGCAAGATCCGGTCGACGACCGTGTCCGTTTCAGCGTCGCCGTCCAGGTTCGTTACCGTGACCGCCTGGCCCACCTCGACCCGGCCGAGGTCGCGGGAAAAGACCTTGCAGGTCGGCTACCAGCCGTGTCGTGTCGGCGATGACGTATATCGGATCGTCGGTCGCCATGCTGCCGACGCTGGCGTGGCGCTCGATGACGGTGCCGGACACCGGCGCGGTGATCGTGTAGCTCTGCAGGCTCTCGTTGGACTGGATGCGTGCCAGTTGCTCGCCTTCGCGGACGGTGTCCCCGACGGACTTTCGAGAGCGACTGCACGAGGCCGGAAAAGCGGCCGCGCACTTCCGTTACGGCATCGGGATCCGGGTTCAGCGTTCCCTGCACGGTGATCGTTTCACGAATGCTGGCGGGGCCGGCAACGGCGACCCCGATGCCCATGGCGTCTGCTACCTGGGCGTCGATCCGGGTGCGGCCCTCGTAGGAATCGTACGTCCATTCATAGTCACGGCCACCGGAACTCGCGTTCACCATGACATCGAAGGAATGCGGCTCCAGCACGACGCCATCGCCGCGCAGCAAGTCGCCCTGCGGCTCGAATTCGAAGCGATCGACGCGGCCGCCGAGGCGCCCGAGTTCGATGGCCAGGTCCACGCCGTGCGGGTCGACGGCATGCCGTCGCGGTACGGATAGACGCGAAACTCGGGCGGGACGCCGGTCTCGAATATCGTGATTTCGAGTGCGAAGTCGCCGTCGCGGAGCATCCTCCCGTTATGCGGTCCGCGTTCGAAGTCTTCCTCGCCAGCCGCCGCGTGGCCATGATCGCCGTGCGAGGATTGCGGTGCATCGCAGCCGGCCACGAGAATCAGTGCGGCCAGCGGCGCGACAAGGAAGCGGAAATGTGGGAGCGAGTCGAATTTCATGGCGACACCTCGGGTATCGATGACAATCGTGACCGGTTCGCCACCGGTAAGGCGCTCGATCGAGACGAGCAGGCGATGGTGATCGGCACAGGCGTCCAGCCGTGCCGACGCGGCTGCGAGCAATTCGGCTTGCGCGTTGACGAGCGCGGTATGCGAGAACCGGCCAACGCTGTAGCCGCGTTCGATCTCGTTTCTGATTTCGCGCGCCCTGGGCAGTATTTCAGTATCGAAGACCTCGACGGTACTCACGGTGTGCCGAACTGTCTCGTAGAGGTCGAAGAGGACCGCCCGGGCCTCCAGCTCCGCGGCCTCTTGACGCAGCGTGGACTCACGACCCAGTGCTTCTGCTCGTTTCGTCGCAGGGGCTGCCCTCGATTCCGAGCCCAGCGGGACCAAAACGCCGAAGACCAGCGCCTGCTCCCCGATGCCCTCCAGGTGACGCACGCCGGCCGATACGCGCCAGTCGGGCCGCTGCCGGGCCGCCGCCAGGCGGGCTTCGGACTCCCGGAGACGCTGTTCGGTTGCGAAACGAAGCAGGTCGGGGTTCTCGATGACCCGCGACGGCCAACTCTTCGTAGGTCGGCAACTCGTGCAGGCGGCATAGAGGACGCTTGCGCGCGGCCGAAGTCTGCGGTGTCGCTGCCCCAGGTCGATGCGAGCAGTCTGCGAACTGCATGGAGTTCGTGTTCCGCGCCTTCCTCGGCGAGCTTCGCGTCGGCAACGCGAATCTCCGTGCGCAGCCGATCGACGGCCGGCGCCGCGCCTGCACGTTCCCGTGCGGCGGCCAGTTCCCTTGCCGCCTGCCAGACCTCGACAGACTCGGCTGCAAGACGGGCATGTTCCTGCCGATGCACGACGTCGACGAATCTCTCCGCAAGCGTGGCCAGCAGGTCCAGGCGTTCCGACTCGAGTTCGTTGGCGATGCCATCGCCGTAAGCGGTTGCCGTCGGCGACGCGAGCGTCGCGCTTGTCGGGCGACTGGAATATCCGCGCGAGGCTCAGTGTGGTCTCGCTGCCATCGAGGCCGGACAGCGATCCTGTCCCGAGGAAGTTCTCCACCTCGAGTCCGACCGACCACTGCGGTTTAAGCGCGGCGTCTTCGGCATGCGTCGCAGCGGCCTGCCGTGCGAACTGCGCCGAGTGCAGACGCGGGTTCTGCTGCAATACTCGCGCCGCCGCTTCGGGCAGTGTCAGGGCCGGCACGGCCTGCGGAGCACCCTGGGCGTATGTCGGCGACGTGGCCAGTAGCAGCCACAGAGTCAATGTACGAAACAACGTATTCTCCGGATCAATGAGCTAATGCGGCACAGCCGCAACCGGGCCGCACGTCGGCGGCCGAAACTCTAGGCGATCGGAGGTCGGTACGGAGGGTGGAAGGCCTTGTCGGGCGGCCGGGTAGCGGGCCGCGGCATATAGCGGCAGCCGTCGGCAGGGATCGAAACCTCGCGGTCAACCGCGGAGGTCAGGCCGACGGCGACGCAGCCGTCCGCGTGAGCGTGCAGCGCGCCATCGTCTGCCGAATCCGGCTCATCGCCATCGTCTGACGCCGGCGTCCCGAACGGGCTGTGGGAATGTCCATGCGCATCGTGGCCATGTCCGAAGGCGGCATCGTCGTGTGCATGAACCTTGATTGCCGGCGCGCCCGCGCCGAAAACGGCCACGCTGACGAGCACAAGAATCGCCTTGCGGGCACCTTCGTTGATTTTAGGCAGACCGGTCATCGCGAGCCGACAGTGCCAGAATTAGGCCGGCGATTCAAACGCTTAAGTCGCATTTCGGGGAAGTGGGCAGACCTCGCCGAACGGCTGGCGCATCTCGATCCCGGAGCGGCGCATGCGTTTCGCGGCCGCTCAGACCACGCGGGGCCGAGGCTCGGACTTGGCGGGTTTTTCGGGCAAGATTGCGTCTGCTGCAATCCGGCTCGCGGGCCGCAAACGGGATGAGCTATGGCACGATCGAAGAAATTCTGGGACCGGATCGCGAAGCGATATGCGAAAAAGCCCGTCGGCAACGAAGCCGCCTACCAGCGCAAGCTCGCGACCACCCGCGAGTACTTCCGTCCGGACATGGAGGTGCTGGAAATCGGCTGCGGCACGGGATCGACGGCGATCGCCCACGCACCGCACGTCCGGCACATCCGCGCCACGGACATCTCGGACAGGATGATCGATATCGCCAAAGACAAAGCGAGGTCTGCGGGCGTGGATAACGTGACCTTCGAGGTCCTGGCCCTCGAGGATCTCGACGTGGCGAGCGAATCCGTCGATGCCGTGCTGGCGCTGAGCCTGCTGCATCTCATCGAAGACAGGGAAGCCGCCATCGCCCGCATTCATGACATGCTCAAAGCGGGCGGTATCTTCGTGAGTAATACCGTGTGTCTCGGTGACAACATGCGATGGTTCCGCTTTGTCGAGCCCGTCGGCCGGTGGCTCGGCGTATTTCCGCTCGTGCGGATATTTCACCAGGAACGAGCTGGAGGAGGGTCTCTCGATCGCTGGCTTCGAGATCGAGCATGCTTGGCAGCCCGACAAAGCCGTAGTCTTCATCATTGCGCGGAAAACGCGCTGACAGGATAACGATCAACGAACAGGGAGCAATCCTATGCGACCGACGACCGATCTTTACGACGACTTCGAGGCGTCCTGCGAGACGTGTGCCACCCAGTTTCGGGATTTTGGTGCACGCAAACGCTTTTTCGGCAGGATTCGCACCGTCAAATGCTTCCACGACAACGTGCTGTTCCGGCAGCTCCTCAATGAGCCGGGCGACGGCGGCGTCATTGTCGTCGACGGCGAGGCCTCAACGGCGCGAGCGCTCATGGGCGACTTGCTTGCCGCGAGAGCGCGAGACAATGGCTGGGCGGGCGTCGTGATCAACGGCGCGATTCGCGATTCGGCCGAGATTGCCGATATCGACATAGGCGTCAAGGCCCTGGGGGTCAATCCCGCCAAGAGTGATAAGAACGGCGAGGGTGAGGTGGACGTGGAGCTGCATCTCGGCGGGATCTGCTTCCGGCCGGGTGAATGGGTCTATTGCGACGAGGACGGGGTCCTGGTATCACCCGACCATATCGAGTGAATCGCCGGGGTACGTGTCAGCACCTAGGCCCCTGTGGCTTACCGAGATTTGGCGGCGGAAGCCGGGCCGGTAGTATCTTGGCGACAGCCTTCACGTTCCGGGGTCCGCCGTCATCAGCAGTCACATAGCAGGTCGCCAGGGTACAGGCTCGCAACCGACCGTCGGCGCACGGAGTCCGTCGGAGCTGGTTCGCGAGCTCGCGGCCATTGCCCCCGGAGCAACCACCGAGGAGCTGCTTTACAAGCTGCTGTCCGCCCTCACCGCGATCCTCGGCGCCAAACGCGCCTATGTAACTGAGAATTTCGATCCGGGCATGTCCCGCACCGTCGCGTCGTGGGAGGAGGGCCAGCCCGGGCCCGTGCGCGAATATGCCCTGAGCGGCACGCCGTGTGCCGCCGTCATGAGTCATGGCGTCCAGGTCGTCGATTGCGAGCTGGGGAGGCGTTACACGCTGGACCGGAAGAGCATCGGCTACGGCTGCGAGAGTTTTGTGGGCAGCCCGATAGTCAACCGCGAAGGCGAGAAGATCGGGCAAATCTGCGTATTCGGCGCCCGGCCGCTGCACGATCCGGAAATGGCCAGCGCACTGGTGTCACTGGCCGCAGTGAGGGTGTCCGCGGAGCTCGAGCACCGTAAGCAGGAGGCGGCGCTGCTGCGATCCGAAGCGTATTCGAAAGCGATCGTTGCGACGGCCGCCGAAGGCATCATTACGCTCGATGCCCGCGGGCGAATCGAAACGGTCAATCGCGCAGCGGAGAAGATGTTCGGCTACGAAGCCAGCGAGTTGATCGGCGAGGACATCAATGTCCTGATGCCCGAGTCGTATCGCGGCAAGCATTCCGGTTACATCAGGGACTACGTGGAAACCGGCACCGGCACCATTTGCGGCGCGGGACGCGAGGTGCCGGCGCAGCGCAAAGACGGCACCGGGTTCCCGGTCTACCTGGCCGCCAGCGAAGTCGTCCTCGACGGCGAGCGTTGTTTCGCCGGGATCATGCGCGACATCTCCGACCAGAAGACGGCGGAGGAATCGCGCAAGGCCGTTGAGCGGCGTTTTCGCGCGGTTTTCGAACAGCGGCACCAGCTGTCCGGGATACTCAGCGTCGAGGGCAGGGTGCTCGAGGCCAACCGCAAGTCGCGCGAATTCGGCGGAGTGCAGGGTGAATCCGTAACCGGTCGTCTCTACTGGGAGCTCCCGTGGTGGAGTCATTCGCCCGAGATGCAGCGGCGCATGCACGAGGCGATCCAGGCCGCCGCAAGGGGTGAGACCGTCAGGTTCGAAGCCTCGCGCCCGCGGGCGGACGGGCAGCTGGCGACCCTGGACTTCTCGGTGCGCCCGATCATGGAAGAAGACGGCGAGATCGAATTCCTCGTCACCGAAAGCCACGATATCACCGAACGAAGGATGGCCGAGGAAGAAGCGCGCCAGCACCGCGCCCGCATCGCACACGTCGCAAGGCTGAGCACCCTCGGGGAAATGGCGGCCGGCATCGCGCACGAGATCAACCAACCGCTCACCGCCATATCGTTGTTCGCGCAGGCCGGCCGGCGTCTCGTGGACAGCGGCAAGTTCGAGCGCATGGACGAGGTCTGTCACAAGCTGAACGAACACGCGCTGCGAGCGAGCGAGGTCGTGGAACGCATGCAGACGATGGCGCGGCAGGGCGAAGGCGTCAGGAACGTCGTCGATTGCAACGAGCTGATCGACACCGCCGTGAAACTCGCGGAATCCGAGGCGCGGATCTACGACATCCAGATCGAGTTCGAAAGAGGTGCGGATCTCGCCCCGGTTTCGGTCGACGGCGTGCAGATCCAGCAGGTGGCGCTCAACCTGTTGCGCAACGGCATGGAAGCGATGATTGCGACGGATGACGACGAGCGATCCATCGTCATTCGAACCCGCGAGTGCGGCGACGGCCAGATCGAGATTTCCGTGAGCGACAGGGGATGCGGTGTGCCGGAGGACCGTGCCGACAAGCTTTTTACGCCCTTCTCGACGACCAAGACGTCGGGAATGGGTATGGGCCTTTCCATCAGCCAGGCGATCGTAAGGGCACACGGCGGCAGCATTGGTTTCCGCAACAATGACGGCGGCGGCACGACGTTCTGGTTCACGCTGCCCGCGGTCGAGAGAGAAACGCAACATGAGCAATGAGCAGACGGTTTTTATCGTCGATGACGACGAAGGAGTGCGCGACGGCTTGAGTCTTCTGCTGGAAACCGTCGGTCAGCCTTGTGAGCTGTACGAGTGTGGCGGGGACTTCCTGGACGCCTACGACGACAACAAGCGTGGCTGCCTGGTGCTGGACATCCGGATGCCGCGCATGACCGGGCTGGACCTGCAGAAGAAGCTGCAGGAGCTGGGCTCCACGCTCCCGATTATCTTCATCACCGGCCACGGCGATATTCCTATGGCTGTCGAGGCAATGCGGCGCGGAGCGCTCGACTTCATTCGCAAGCCATTCCGGGAACACGACCTCCTGGAGCGCATCAACGAAGCACTCAGCATCGACGCGGATGCATACAGGAGAGCGCTTGACCGCGAGGAACTTGCGGAAAAGCTGTCTTCGTTGTCGGACCGGGAACTGGAAGTCTTCGATCGCGTGGCGGACGGCCGGATGAACAAGGTGATCGCCGCAGACCTGGGCATCAGCGAGCGGACCGTCGAAGTTCATCGCGGGCAGGTGATGAAGAAGCTTGGCGTAAGAACGCTGGCGCAGCTCGTGCGAATAAAAATCGACATGGAGCACCACGCCGTGGGCTGATGGCTTGCCGCGCTGCATTGCGAGTGATAGCCGCAAGACGCTAAGAGATAACCCCAATATCGCGGTTTCGGGGACCGGGCCCATACTGTTTTCTCCTGGGGCATACAGGTTCGATCAGCGTCTCGTGAAGCGCGAGAACTTCATTGTCCACGTCGTGGATTCGGATCAGGCGATTGCGGATGGCCTGATGACGCTGCTGGGCACCTACGGAATCGAGGTCCTGTCCTACCCGGATGCCGAATCTTTTCTCCGGCGCTGGTTGCCGCGCCGCGGGTGCAACTGCTGCCTGATCACCGAGGCAGATCTTCCGGGGCTCAGCGGTCCGGCATTGCTCCGGGAACTGCGGGAATTGCACGTCGAGATTCCGGTGCTGATGCTCGTCGGTACATCGTCTCCGGAACTGATCGAAGCGGCGCAGAGCTCGGATCAGGTTGGTGTCGTCCAGAAGCCGTGCCTCGACCGCACCCTGATCGACCGGGTGCTGCGGCTGCGAAGCAAAGGCGCTATCGAGTGGAGCAATGGCCAGGGAACGGGGACACATTAGCCTTGTGCGGCATGCGGATCGATGCCGTGGTGTCTATACTTCAGCCACCGATGTAACACCGTGGCCGCGGTAAATGCCCAAGCAGGCGCAACGAAGAAACTCGACCGTACGCGTCGGCATCGCCGACAAGAGCCCGCTGGTGCGCGCCGGCCTGCGGCACCTGTTCGAGAACGACGAGCGATTCGACCTGGTCACCGTCTGCAACGATGGCAAGGCGCTGCTTGCCTCGCTGGACGACCAGCCGCTCGATGTGGCGATATCGGGTTGGGTGATCGAGCCGGGCAGGGGGAAATACATCCTCGACCAGTTGCGCGGCAGGCCCGATGCGCCGCGCATCGTCATCTATACAGGCTCGGACGACGAGAATATTCCGATTCTCGCGATGGCGCACGGCGCTGCCGCGTATGTCTCCAAACGGGAAGAGACGGACTGCCTGCTCGACACGGTCGCCTCCGTGGCGGCCGGTCACATGGTGTTCCCGTTCGTGGACGTGCGACGGCTCAACCTGAACCCGCTCACCACGCTGACGCACCGCGAAATGGAGGTGCTCGCCGCCGCGGCGACCGGGCAGACCACCAAGGAAATTGCCCTGGCCCAGGGCGTGACGCCCAACACCGTGAAGTTCCACCTCCGCAACGTCTACGAGAAGCTCGGTGTCAGCAATCGCAGCCAGGCGATCGCCATCTACCTGAAGTCCTGACAGAACACCGGCCTACCCGAAAGGGTGGTTTTTTTACCACCCGTATTTCAGAGCACTACCCATACCTATGCGTATGCCATCGCCGCCCGGCGCTGGCTAGCATCTTCGTAACAGCACTCCGATCCGGCGCCGCCGGTCGGGGTCGAACTCCGGGGTAACGACATGCCGACATTCCAGACCTTCGAGGACTATCTAGAAAAAGAACAACGCGAAGACGAAATGGGCCGGGCGGTGCTGCAGCTCTGCCGCCAGCTGCGGTCCGCGCTGAAGAAAATCTCGATGATCGTCGCCTGCGGACCGCTGGCCGGCGACCTGGCCGCGGCGCAGAACATCAACGCCGACGGCGACGTGCAGAAGAAGCTCGACGTCATCGCGCACGATTACATCATTGCGGCACTGGAAGAATCACCCGCTGCCTGGATCCTTTCCGAGGAGCATGACACTCCGATCGAGCTGGACCGCACGCGACCGCTAGCCGTCGCCGTCGATCCCCTCGACGGATCGTCGAATATCGAAACCAACGCGCCGATCGGCACGATATTCAGCATCCTGCCCAACCCCGGACCGGACGCATCCCCGGAAGACGTGTTCCTGCAGCCCGGTACTGCGCAGCTCGCGGCAGGCTATTGCATCTACGGGCCACACACCAAGCTCGTGTTTTCGCTCGGCAAGGGTACCGAGATGTTCACGATGGACCCGATGAACAAGGAGTTTCGCCACACGCGGACGGCGACCAGGATCCCCGAGACCACCACCGAATTCGCCGTCAACGCCTCCAACGCCCGCCACTGGGAGCGCGCGGTGCGCGCGTACTTCGACGACTGCATCGCCGGCGATCCGGGAGTGCCGCGCGCAAATTACAACATGCGCTGGATCGCATCGCTGGTAGCCGAAGCCCATCGTATCCTGCATCGCGGCGGCGTGTTCCTGTACCCGCGTGACAAGCGCGAAGGCTACGAGCGCGGCCGCTTGCGACTGCTGTACGAGGCCAATCCGATTGCCATGCTCGTCGAGCAGGCCGACGGCTACGCGACCACCGGCGAGCAGCGCATTCTCGAGGTACAGCCCCGTGAGTTCCATCAGCGCATCCCGTTGATATTCGGTTCGCGCAGGGAGATCCGGCGCATCGAGGACTACTACGCCGGCAAGAACATGACGGCGGCCAGGTCAGAACTGTTCGCCGAACAAGGCCTTTTCAGAACCTGAGTTCGAACGCCAGGCGGAGACAACCATGTCGATAGCACATCCCATAATTTCCGTCACCGGTTCGTCCGGAGCGGGTACCACATCGGTAAAGCACACCTTCGATCAGATCTTCCGGCGCGAAGGAATCAACGCGACCTACATCGAAGGCGACGCCTTTCACGCCTACGACCGCGCCGGCATGAAGCGCGTCATGCAGGAAGAGGCCGAAAAAGGCAACAACCACTTCAGCCACTTCGGACCTGCCGCAAACCTGCTGAAGCGGCTGGAGGAGACGTTTCGCGAATTCGGCGAGACCGGCAGGACAACGACAAGGCATTACATCCACGACGCCAGTGAGGCCCAGTGCTATGGCGCGGACCCGGGCACGTTCACGGACTGGGAAGAGACGCCGGAGGACGTCGACCTGCTGTTCTACGAAGGGCTGCACGGCGCGGTCGTAACCGACGACGTGAATATTGCGCAGTATGCCGATCTGACGATAGGCGTTACGCCGGTTATCAACCTGGAGTGGATACAGAAACTTCACCGCGACCGTTTCCAGCGCGGCTATACGCAAGACACGATCATGGACACGATCCTCAGGCGTATGCCGGACTACATCAGTTACATCTGTCCGCAGTTCAGCAAGACGAACGTCAACTTCCAGCGCATACCGACGGTCGATACCTCGAACCCGGCGATCGCGGAGTGGATACCGACGGCCGACGAGTCGATGGTCGTCATTCGCTTCGCCAATCCCCATGGCATCAACTTTTCTTACCTCCTGACGATGATCCCGGACAGCTTCATGTCGCGGGCCAATTCCATCGTGATACCGGGAGGCAAGCAGGACCTCGCCATGCAGCTGGTGCTGACGCCGTTGATCATGAAGATGGTCGAGCGCAAACGTCGCGCAGCCTGAGATGTATGGCAGGCACTGAAACCAGATATCCGAACCCGTAAGGAGACCGAACAATGGATCAATCCGACCGTTACGTGAATTTCGACCTCAAAGAAGAGGACCTGATCGCCGCCGGCAAGCACGTACTGTGCGCGTACAAGATGAAGCCGAAGGCGGGCTACGGTTACACCGAGACCGCGGCACACTTCGCCGCCGAATCCTCTACCGGGACGAACGTGTCGGTATCGACGACTGACGACTTCACGCGCGGCGTCGACGCGATCGTCTACGAGACGAACGAGGCCGAGGAGCTCATGAAGATCGCGTACCCGAACGAGCTTTTCGACCGCAATATCACCGATGGCCGCACGATGATCGTGTCGTTCCTGACCCTGGCGATAGGCAACAACCAGGGCATGGGCGACGTCGAATACGCCAAGATGCACGACTTCCACGTGCCCGACGAGATGTTGCGACTTTATGACGGCCCGGCCACGACGATCAGCGACCTCTGGCGGGTACTCGGGCGGCCGGTGAAGGATGGCGGCTTCATCGTCGGGACGATCATCAAACCGAAACTGGGTTTGCGGCCGAAACCCTTCGCCGATGCAGCCTACGAGTTCTGGCTCGGCGGCGACTTCATCAAGAACGACGAGCCGCAGGGCAACCAGCTGTTCGCGCCCATGAAAGAGACCATCCCGCTGGTTGCGGATGCCATGCGCAGGGCGCAGGACGAGACCGGGCAGGCGAAGCTGTTCTCGGCGAACATCACGGCGGACGACCCGTTCGAGATCATCGCCCGCGGCGAGTACGTTCTCGAGACCTTCGCGGAGAACGCCAACCACGTCGCGTTCCTGATCGACGGCTACGTCGGCGGCCCGGCGGCGATTACGACCGCGCGCCGGCGCTTCCCGCAGCAGTACCTCCATTACCATCGTGCGGGCCACGGCGCGGTGACGTCCCCGCAGGCAAAGCGCGGCTACACCGCGTTCGTGCTCGGCAAGATGTCACGCCTGCAGGGCGCGTCCGGCATCCACGTCGGCACCATGAGTTTCGGTAAGATGGAAGGCGAAGCCGGCGACACGAACATCGCTCACATGATCCAGCGAGACAGCGCGGATGGTCCCTACTACCACCAGGAGTGGCTCGGCATGAACCCGACGACGCCGATCATCTCGGGTGGCATGAACGCGCTGCGCATCCCCGGTTTCCTCGACAATCTCGGGCACTCGAACCTGATACTGACTGCCGGCGGCGGCAGCTACGGCCACGTCGACGGACCGGCCGCCGGCGCGACGTCGCTCAGGCAGGCGGAGCAGTGCTGGAAGGAGGGCGCGGATCCGGTCGAATTCGCGAAACAACACCGCGAGTTCGCGCGAGCCTTCGAGAGCTTCCCGCACGACGCGGACAGGCTTTACCCGAACTGGCGGCAACAGCTGCCTGAAGTCGCCTGAGCGTGGCGGGACGAAAACCCGGTATTGCCGCGGTCGTCTGGGATCTTGACGGCACGCTGGTCGATTCCGCGGCGGATATTGCGTCGTCGTTGAACCGGCTGCTCGCCGAGCAGGACCTGCCCGCGCTCGACGACGATCGCATCCGCGACATGATCGGGGAGGGCGTGCCGATGCTCATACGGCGCGGGCTGGCGGCGCACGACGTGACGCCGGACGAGCGCCTGCTGGGCGCCCTGGTCAAGCGCTTTATGGAAATCTATTCCGACGCTGCGACCGCATCGACGCGCCTGTTCCCCGGCGCTCGTGAAGTGCTCGGCACACTGAGCGAAGCGGGCGTGACCCAGGCGATCTGCACCAACAAGCCCGAGGCGATAACGCGGCAGGTGCTCGCCGGACTCGGCATCGCCGATCACTTCGACGTCGTCATTGGGGGCGATACCCTGCCGCGTAACAAGCCGGACCCGCTGCCGCTACGTACAACGCTGCAGCGGCTCGACGTTACAGCGGGGGAAACGCTCATGGTGGGCGACTCGGCCATCGACGTGATGATGGCGCATGCGACCGGAGTGGACGTCACGTTCGTGACTTTCGGCTACGGCCCCGAACCCGCCGAACCGCATCGTGCCGACTACCGCATCGACTCCCTCGCGGAATTACCGGCAGTCGTCGCCGGTCTGGGCAGGAAGACGTCGCAGACCACCGGCAGGTGATCGGATGCCTGCCGGGCCGCCGTCGTCCGGTCTACGCCGTGGCTGAGTTCGACGGCTGCCGGCGACACGCAGATGCCGTCCAGGGGCGGAATGCGAGGGTCACGCGCCGGGCCAGTCGTGGCCGACCTCGAGGCACTCCTCGACGAGCCATTTGAACTCGGTGAAATCGTCGACGATCGCATCGGGCTGGTAGGGATGCGCGGCGGTACCCGGAAAAATCTTGTTGATCCAGGCGTGATCCCAGCCGGTGCCGTTGAAGAACACCGACGTGATGCCCGCACGCTTCGCCGAGATGACGTCCGTCGTGCTGTCGCCGACGTACCAGCAATTGGGCGCGGCAGGAACGCCGAGGTTCGCAAGCGCCTTGAATATGGGATCGGGATTGGGTTTGCGGCGACCGCTGTCGTCGCCGCAGACCGTCGTTTCGAACAGGTCCAGCCACGCACCGTCGTCGACGAGCGCAAACTCGCGCTCGAAGAACTCGCGGTCGCGGTTCGTGAGAATTCCGAGCCTGACGTCGAAGGCGTTCATCTCGATGAGCAGATCGAGTTCCCCGCCTTCGAGTGGCTGCACGTCGCCGTAGTGATTTCGGTAGGCTGCATTGAACGCGTCGTGCGCAACGTGCTTGGCGTCCTCGTCGTTGCCGAAGAGTACTTCGAAAATGTCGGTGCGGGAGATCCTGCGTTCCGCCTTGATCTTGGGATGCAGCTGCCGGTGTTCGCGGACGTAATCGACGAGACGCGCATCTTCCGGTGTCTTGGCCTGCTCGTGGGAGATGAGGGCCTCCATGAGGCCGAGTTCGGGGAACCGGGGGAGCACGTCGTCCACGGCGTGGTACATCGCGTCGAGCGTATCGACCAGTGTTGCGTGCCAGTCGAATAGTACGACGCGGGGCGCAACCAGCGCTCTCGCGGCTTCATCCAGTTCGCGTAACATGCCTCGCCCGTTTCGCAGCCTCGACAATGATCTGCCGGGCGACTATTGTTGCAGACCTTTTCGCCGAGAGCACGCTGCCTGCCAGCAAGCCGAGTAACAGGATGGCCCGATGAAATTGCGTTACAAGATTGGAGTGGCACTGCTTGTCCTGCTGGTCGCGGCAACCGCGTCCCTCGCAGTCGTATTGAGCTACAGCGCCGCGTGCGAGCCCGCGCCAGGCGTCGCCGAGGGCGCGCAGACGATGCAGGCGATCAGCTACCGGTGTTACGGCTCTCCGGACGTGCTCGAGTTCGCGGCCGTCGAACGCCCCGAACCCGCGGCCAACCAGGTGCTCGTCAAGGTACACGCGGCCTCCGTGAATCCACTGGACTGGCATTACATGCGCGGCGCGCCGTATTTCATGCGCCTGATGTCGGGCATCGGAACGCCCGCCGATACGCGGCTCGGGGTCGATTTCGCCGGCACCGTGGTAGCGGTCGGGGATTCGGTCACCGCCTACCAGCCGGGTGACGAGGTGTTCGGCGGAGCGAACGGCGCCTTCGCCGAGTATGTCCTGGTTCGCGAGTCCGGCGCAGTCGCCCTGAAACCCGCCAACGTGAGCTTCGAGGAGGCAGCATCGGTGCCCATCGCGGCGCTCACCGCGCTGCAGGCCCTGCGCGACAAGGGGCGCCTGGAGGCGGGCCAGAAAGTGCTCATCAACGGCGCATCGGGCGGCGTCGGTACGTTCGCGGTGCAGATCGCGAAAGCATTCGGCGCCGAGGTAACCGGCGTCTGTAGCACGCGCAATGTCGAGATGGTGCGTTCGATCGGTGCCGATCACGTGTTCGATTACAAGCAGGAGGACTACACCAAGAGCGGGCACCGCTACGACCTGGTCGTGGACATGGTCGGCAATCATTCGATACGCCGTAACCTCGACGTCCTGACGCCGAACGGGACCCTGGTCCTGGTCGGTGGCGGCAAGGGCGACTGGGTCGAGCCATTGAAAGGGCCGCTGCAGGCGATGCTGCTATCCCCGTTCTTCGAGAAGGAAATCGCCCTGATACTGGCGCAGCTGGATTCCGGGGACCTGGCGATGCTTGCCGACCTGATGGAGAAAGGCGAAGTCAAGCCCGTCATCGACCGGCGATACTCACTCGAACAGGTTCCGGATGCGCTGCGTTATTCCGAATCAGGTCGTGCGCGCGGCAAGATCATCATCACCGTGAATCAGGATTGACCCAGCAGCGCATTTACGAAACGCGTTCGCCATGCCGTGATGTCGTTCTTCTCGAGAATGCGCATCATTGACGCATGCCTCTCCCGCCGTTCGTCCAGCGACATCGTGATTGCGGTCGCAATGCCGTCGGCGACGCTGTCGCGATCGTAAGGATTCACGATCATGGCGTCGGTGAGTTCGCAGGCCGCGCCGGCGAGGCTCGACAGCACCAGCATGCCGGGGTCGTCGGGGTCCTGTGCCACCACGTATTCCTTGGCCACCAGGTTCATGCCGTCGCGCACGGGCGTCACGAGGCCCACGTTCGCGTTGCGGAAAAATCCCATCAACGGCTTGCGGCTGATGCCCTTGTTCAGATAGCGAATCGGCACCCAGTCCGACGAGGCGAAACGGCCGTTGATGCGCCCGGAGTCCTGTTCCAGCTCCCAACGGATCTCATCGTATGCACGAACACCCACACGGGTGGGCGGGGCAATCTGCATCAACGTGACGTTGTTCTGCGTATTCGGGTATTTTTCCAGCAGGCGCTCGTAGGAGAGGAATCTCTGGTGCAGGCCCTTGCTGTAGTCGAGCCGGTCGACGCCGATGATCAGGTCGCGCCCGTCGAGGCTCTTGACCATCTTGCGCACCGGCTTCGTCGTATTCGCCTCGGCCGATAGCGCCTGGATTTCGGCTACGTCGACACCGATCGGAAAAACGTCGGCGACCAGGGTGCCTCCGGAGAGCTCGATCGTGTTGTCGGAAACGATCTTCGCGTCCACGATGGGTTCCTCCAGGCATGTCTTGAATGCCCTGAGGTCGCGCTCGGTATGAAAGCCCAGTACGTCGTAGGCGAACAACGACCGCAGCAGGTACTCGTAACCGGGCGCCGCGCGTAACGCCTCGATGGCCGGGAACGGAACGTGCAGGAAGAACCCGATGGGATTGTCTATCCCGGCGCTGCGCAATTCCGCCGCCAGCGGGATCAGGTGGTAATCGTGCACCCAGATGATGTCGTCGGGCTGCAGCAGCGAGGCGAGCTTGCGGGCAAACAGTGAATTGACGCGAAGGTACGCGTCGAAATCTTCGGTTTCGTAACGCAGAAAGTCGAGAAGATAGTGACAAACCGGCCAAAGCACGCGGTTGCTGTAGCCGTTATAGTAGTGCTCGAAATCGGACTCGTTCAGCGCGATTGTCGCGTACTCGACATTATCTCTGCGAGCGATTTCTACCTCCGAGTCGGACTTCTCCGTCAGCTTGCCGCTCCATCCGAACCACACGCCGCCCTGGTCTTTCAGCGCGGCAAGGATCCCGACGGCAAGGCCGCCGGCCGCGGCGCCATTCTTTTTCGGCATCGCCACGCGATTCGAAACGATGATCAGGCGTCTGTCGGATGACTCGGTCATGATTGCATACCCGTGCTACAGGGATTCCTGCCAGGAGCGGCTCAGGCGGACCGCCGCGTTGATGATGCCCGCCATGCTGTAGGTCTGCGGGAAGTTGCCCCACAACGCCCCGGTGTCCGGATCGATGTCTTCGGACAACAGCCCGAGCGGATTCCGGAGCTCCAGCATGTTCTCGAACAGTTCACGCGCTTCCTCGATCCGCCCGATGCTGGCAAGCGCATCGATATACCAGAAGGTGCAGATGTTGAATGCGTTTTCCGGTTCGCCGAAATCGTCGGCTGCGATGTAACGGAACATGTGTTTGCCCCTCAGGAGGTGCCGGCCGATGCATTCGACCGTGGAAACGAAGCGCGGGTCGTCCGCATCGATGAATCCGAGGTCGTGCATCGTCAACAGGCTGGCATCCATCTCCGGCCGGCCGAAACTTTCGGTAAACGACTGCTGCTCCGGATCCCAGGCCTGTTCGATAACGTCGGCGCGGATTTCATCCGCCGTCTTGCGCCAATAGGCGGCACGGTCGTCTTCACCGAGCTTGCTGGCGATCTTCGCCAGGCGATCGCAGGCCGCCCAGCACATGATGCTGGAGAATGTGTGTACGCGCTGTCGTCCCCGGTACTCCCACAGGCCGGCGTCCGGTTTGTCGTACTTTTCGCGCGCCCATCGGCCGAGTGCCTCGAGGCGCTTGAATTCGGCGAGGGTGCCGGACTTGATCAATCGGCTGTCGAAGAAGAACTGCGTAGCAGCAAGGACCACGGCGCCATAGACGTCGTGCTGCACCTGTTCGTACGCCTGGTTGCCGCGCCGGACCGGCGGCATTCCCTGGTAGCCGGACAAGCTCTCGACAATTTGCTCGTCCGTGTCGGAGCGGCCGGAGATTCCGTACAGCGGTTTGAGTTCTTCGTCGCCCGCTTCTGCCGCGATGTTCATGATGTAGGCCAGGTAGCGCTCCATCGTGACCGTCGTGCCGAGGCGATTCAGCGCCTGCACGACGAAATAGCTGTCGCGCAGCCAGCAGAACCGGTAGTCCCAGTTGCGCCCGCTGTTCGCCGCTTCCGGAATCGAGGTCGTCAGGGCCGCAACGACGGCGCCCGTGTCCTCGAAGGTGCAGAGCTTGAGGGTGATCGCTGCGCGAATGACCGCCTCCTGCCATTCGAACGGGATCGACAGGCCCCGCGACCACGCCTGCCAGTAGTCGCGGGTCGAGCGGAAGTGAGTGTGGAAGGCATCTGCGCAGGACTCCGGGATGGTCTCGTTGGGACCGAGGATGAGGTGCAGCGCGCGGTCGAGCACGAAAGCGTTCTCCTCGATCACGTGCGTCAGCGACGCGTCGGTGGTCAACCGCAGCGTGGTGTCGGAACACACGTAGCTGATGTGGTTGCTGCCGTGCGTCGACGCGCATGCTTTTGCGCCGTAGTCCCGCGCCGGCCGCAGTCGGATCCTGATGCGCGGCGCACCGCTTTCCGGCAGGATGCGCCTGAGCAGCATCATCGGCGTGAACATGCGCCCGACGTACTCGTAGCGGGGCGCTACATCCGTGATGCGCACGGCGCCGCCGTTGGTGTCATACAGGATCGTGTCGAGGATCGCGGTATTCGTCTGGTAGGCCTGTTCGCTGTGCGAGAAATTGATGAGCTCTACTTCGAAGAAACCGGGCAGGTCGGTTCCACCGTCGTCTCGCAGCAGCCGGCAGAAGACCGGGTCGGAATCAAATTGTGGCATGCACGACCACACCATGGTGGCGCGTTCGTCGATGAACGACGCCACCTGGCAGTTGCCGATCAAACCGATGTTCAGACTGGACAAGTAGCTCTCTCCCTCGTTTGCGTTAGTGCGATAAACGTCGATCGATCGACTCGAGCCAGCTGCGCACAGCCGCGACGTCCGGCAAGGAGTATTCGGCCTCGCTGTCGCGATTGCCGCCGACGCGAATCGTGATTCCGCGGAGCGCGTTCGCGGTGCGAAAGCCGTCTTCGTCCGTGACGTCGTCGCCGACAAACACGGCGCGGCGGCCGGTGAACGGGTCACGCTGCATCATCTCGCTGATTGCCGCACCTTTGTGGTGGGCTTTCGGTGCGAACTCGAAAACCATTTTACCGGCTATCAGGCGAAAGTCCGTCTCGATCTCCGGCAACAGCCGATGCACGAACTCGGTGCAGTCCTTCTCGAGCTGCGGTGCACGCCGATAGTGCAGGGATACGCCGCCGCGTTTCTCCTCGAGCAGCAGGCCCGGGTCCTCTGCCGCGAACGTTCGTATCTCTTCGAGGATCGGTGTCGGCAGCGACCACTCGGTGACGGAGACCGGATCGTCCGGATGCAGCCGCATCTCGGCCCCGTGGGCACCGGCCGCGGCAAACCTGGCCGGCGCAAATATCCGGTCGATGTCAGCGACGGGGCGGCCGCTGATCAACGACAGCGCGCCGTCGAGTCGGGCGGACAGGTGCGCCAGCAACGCCACGAGGCCCGGGTCCGCCTGCACGCCGGCGGGATGATCCTCGATGTCGAGCAGCGTCCCGTCGACGTCCAGGAAAAGCGCGAGGTTCGAGGGCTCGAGATTGTCGGGCGGTGCCGGCATGACGTTACTTTACCGTGCGGGTCGCGGCTTGTCGCATGGCACCACCGCGCCGGCCGCTGCTGTTTTGGCTGCAAAATGATTCCTTTCTTTTGTCTGCCGGTCTGTTATAGTCCGCTCCGTCCTGGCGCACATCGGTCTGCGCCATTGCCTCCGCGCCGCACTCCTGCGATGTCCGGAGCTAACCCGGAATTCCTGCCTGGATCGAAACTTTCGCGGCGTAAAGCTGCCATCGTGTCGGGCGGATTCAGAGAATCATATCCAGTGTTATTCAATCAACTTGGCCTCACGGCCGAACTGCTGCGTGCGGTCGAAGAACAGGGCTACGCCAACGCGACCCCGATCCAGCAGCAAGCCATTCCCCCCATTCTCGCCGGTCAAGACGTTCTCGCGGGTGCCCAGACGGGCACCGGCAAGACGGCCGGCTTCACATTGCCGCTGCTGCAGCGGCTCCAGCAGGGCAGCGTCAACCGGCGGCGGATTCGTGCGCTGGTGCTGGTTCCCACGCGGGAACTGGCGGCGCAGGTCGCGGAAAGTGTTCGCGACTACGGTCGTTTCCTGCCGTTTCGTACGGCGGTCATCTACGGCGGTGTCAGCATCAATACGCAGATCGCCAACCTGCGCAAGGGCGTCGACGTCGTGGTCGCAACACCCGGCAGGCTGCTCGACCACATGCAGCAAGGCACCATCAAGCTGGATGCCATCGAGGTGCTGGTGCTCGATGAAGCGGACCGCATGCTCGACATGGGCTTCATCCGCGACATCCGCAAGATATTGAAGGCGCTGCCCGAGGCCCGGCAAAATCTGCTGTTCTCGGCGACGTTCTCGGCGGAAATCCGCCGCCTCGCGGCCGACCTGCTGCAATCGCCAAAGGAAATCCAGGTGGCGGTCAATGGTCGTCCTGCGGAGGGCGTGAAGCAGGTCATCTATCCTGTCGATCGCAGCCGCAAGCGGGAACTCCTGTCGCACAAGATTGGCGCGGAAAACTGGCAACAAGTGCTGGTTTTCACGCGGACCAAGCACGGCGCGAACCGGCTGGCCGCGCAGCTCGAGGCCGATGGTCTCAATTCCGCAGCGATCCACGGCAACAAGTCCCAGGCAGCCCGCGTCAAGGCCCTGAGGGATTTCAAGCAGGGCAAGGTGCGCGTCCTGGTGGCGACCGACGTCGCTGCACGCGGACTCGACATCGAGCGCCTGCCGCATGTCGTCAACTACGAGCTGCCGCACGTGCCGGAGGACTACGTCCACCGGATCGGCCGTACGGCCCGCGCCGGTAACGAGGGTCACGCGGTATCGCTGGTCTGCATCGACGAGCACAAGTTGCTCGCCGATATCGAAAAGCTGCTGCAGAGAAAGATCGGCCGGGAGACGATTTCCGGCTACGAGCCGGATCCGCGTATCAAGGCCGAGCCGGTCTCGCAGGGGCGCGCGCAGCGCGCACCCGGCAAGCAGAAAAGCGGGTCCAAGCGGCGACCGCGGGCCAAAGGCGGCAAGCGTCGTGGCGGACAGGGGCGTGTCGCCGCGCAATAATTAATGAGAGTATTGGCGCCGAACAAAACCGGAGTCCGATACTCGAAATAGTCATGCTGCGAAGTTTCCATATCGTTGCGTGGTGCGTGGCAATGGTGTCCTGCACGCCTGCACGGCCCGTCATCGACGAGCACATGATGCGCGTCGATGGCGAAATGCCGGCGGATTTCAGCGGCTCGTGGGAGCGCGACTACTCGCGTGGCGACGACGTCAACCAGGTGCTGCGTGACATCTACTACTACCTGAGCCGAACGTCGGCAGACCGCGCCTACACGACGCGCCCCGGCCCAGTGCAGCCGTCATCGAGGGACATGGAGTCGATCCAGGCGCTCGCGCGCCTGGCCGAACTCATTACCCGGCCGCAGGTGCTGACGGTCTCCCAGAACGACCAGGAAATCACGGTCGATCGCAAGGACGACTTCTCGCTGCTGTGCGCCTTTTACGACGGTGTCGCCAAGGGCACGGAGAGCGTTTACGGCACCGAGATCTGCGGTTGGGACGGCGACCAGCTGGTATCCCACCTGATCTTGCCGGATGGGCTGCAGGTCACCCACCGTTTCACCGTTTCCGCGGACCGGCAGCAGCTCCGCGTGGTTACCACCGTGTCGTCCAGTGCCGCCCGCGTGCCGTTCACGCTGAGCCGCTTCTACAGGCGATTCGAGCGCTTGCCGCCCGACTTCAACTGCATCGAGACGCTGAGCATGAAGCGCGTCTGCAGCACCGGCGAGATCGAGCTGTGATCGGAAGGTCACGCTTACCACTGCTGCTGGTGTTCGGCCTCCTGCTGCCATTGACGTCCGTGGCTGATTCGCGCGATCCCGGCGCGCTCAATGTCTCGATTGCCGTGCTGGATCCCGGTGTGCCGGCCGACCGCGCGCTGCATCGCGACCTGAAAATCTTCCCGCGAATTCGCGACATCGAGTCCAGGTTCCTGCCGTTCGTGCTGCGCGAGACTCTCGTCGACACCGGCCAGTGGGGCGCCGTCAGGGTCGTGAGCGAGCCGGATCCTGCGGCCGAGGTCTCGATAAGCGGCTCGATTGTGCACTCGGATGGCGAGCGCCTCGAATTGCGCATGCGGGCAGCCGATGCAAGCGGCCGACTCTGGTTCGACCGCAGTTTCGCCGCGAGCCTGGTGGCGCAGCAATCCGATACGGGCGCCCCGGAGACCGCGTCGCCTTTCCAGCCGCTGTACGACGAGATCGCAGGGGCGTTGCGCGAGGCACGGCAGCAGCTCGATGAGGCTGCGTTGTTGCGCATCGCCGAGATTTCGTTGTTGCGTTACGCAACGGAACTGGCGCCATCCGCCTTCGACGAGTACCTCGAAGCGGACGAGCAGGGGATGTATTCACTGCGCCGCCTGCCGGCGCGCAACGATCCCATGCTCGACAGGATAGAACGGATACGGCTCACCGAATACGTCATTACCGACACTGTCGACGCGAAGTTCCGCGAGCTGCACAAAGAGATCGCGTCGACCTATGCCTTGTGGCGTGAATACCGGCGCAAATCGCTCGAATACGAGCAGCAGAATGCGCGCCGTGCCGAGCAAACGGCATCGGCTGCGACGCGCGGCAGCTATGAGGCGATCAGGGACCTGTACGACAACTACAAGTGGGACCGGGTGACCGCACAGGAGCAGGACCGGCTGGCCATCGCGTTCGATAACGAGGTCGGCCCCGTCGTCGAAGCAATGGAAGCCCGTATCGACGAGCTCGAGAGCTGGGTCGATGAGAAGTATGCCGAATGGCACAGGCTCCTGGAGGAGTTGTTCGAGGCGGAAGCCACGGTAAACAGCGGCGGATAATGTGTATCACCGCTGCAGGCGCGAGCTTGGGCCGATCGCGCTTCGAGAAGCGCTCCCACGGTCTGTTTCGATACGGTAGGAGCGGGCCTGGGCCCGCGATACCGGCTTACTTGATGTCGACCAGCTCGATGTCGAAGCTGAGCGCCTGGCCGGCAAGCGGGTGATTGGCGTCGACGGTGATGCTCTCGTCCGACACGTCGGTCACCACGAATTGCGTTACCTGGCCGTCGGGGCTGCTGCTCTGCAGGGCCATTCCGGCCTCCGGGTTCAGGTCGTCCGGCAGCAGGCTGCGGTCGACCTGCTGGACGAGCTGTTCATGGTGCGGGCCGTAGGCTTCGTCGGCCTCCAACCGCACGCTCTTGTTGTCGCCGACCGCCATTCCTTCGACCGCCTTGTCGAAGCCGGGGATGACCTGGCCGCTGCCGACCTCGAACTCGAGGGGCTCGCGGCCCTGTGACGAGTCGAACTGGGTGCCGTCGTCGAGAGTGCCGGTGTAGTGAATTTGTACGGTGTCGCCGGATTTCGCTTGGCTCATATAAACGCTCCAAATAGTTCTGTTTCTGCTGTTGCCGCCAGGGCCAGGGGCCCGCGGCACCAATAGAAAGGGCCCCATCGGGGCCCTTCCTGGTTCATGCGGTGTGCGAGATCAAAGGGCGACGATGTTCGACGCCTGAGGTCCCTTCTGGCCCTGGGTGATCTCGAACTGGACCTTCTGACCCTCGACGAGAGTCTTGAAGCCGTCACCCTGGATTGCGCTGAAGTGCGCGAATACGTCGGGGCCGTTCTCCTGTGCGATGAAACCAAAACCCTTGGCTTCATTGAACCATTTCACAGTACCTGTAGTGGTAGACATAGTGTATTTCCTGATAGATCGTTAAAAACAGCCCTGTCCGAGGGCCGGTCTGCCTGGAAGTGTTGCTAGTACGTATGTATGACCGGACGAGGTACTACGGAAGAAACTTCTGAAGGAACTTCGAATGGATGTGCATAGTTAAAAGCGCACTTACAGATAGCAATAAGTATAGGAATTCCGCACGCCGAGTCAAGGACGCAGCCCCCGCCACGGCGGGGGCTGGCGGGGTCATTCGTGACCGTCGCAACGGCCCGGGAGCGCTACGGGCCCCAGTTGAGCTCGTCTTCCTCGACCTCGAGGCGGATTCGGGTCCACGCCAGCTTCAGGTCGTCCGGTTCGCCGCTGACCTTGAGCTTGAAGTTGCCGAGATTGAGTTCCCCGGCCGGTTGCGTCAGCAGCTGTGCCACGCTGTGCGCCGCCTCGTGGGTTTCCAGCATGCGCGACTGCCAGCGGCCGAACACCTTCGGGTTGTCGGCGTAGGCCTCGGTCATGCCGGTGCGGATGAACGGGAACATGATGCAGCAGGAGCTGACCATCTCCGACTCCCTGCCGAGGTTGACGCGCAGGATCTCCGGCAGCCGCAGTACCGCCCAGTTGGCGACGACGTAGCCGGGAACGGCGATGCCCGGCTCGATCGCCTGCATCGACGACACGTAAAGCAGTTGCAGCGGCGTCTTGTGATAGACCGCTTCGCCCGCCCACAGGTGCGTCCACGAGACGAAGCCCTGTATCTTCGTGTCCATGACGAGGCGCGACTCGCGCAGGTTGTCCATGAAGGACTGCCGTACCCGCACGCGGCGTTCCGCGCGGCTCTCGCCCTCGATTTCCGGCAGCGCGCGGCCGAAGCGGTAGCCTCCTTCGGAAAGGCCGGAATTGCAGACGATGACGTCCGGGCTCTTGCCGCCCATCTGCTCGATGATGTAGCTGCGCGAGGCCCAGAGATCCGACAGGCTCGTTACGTCGGCCTGCAGGGCAAAAGCGTTGACGCCCCGCTCGCGAATGGCGTCGACGAGGTCGAAACCGTCCCGGTAGCTGCTGTGGAAGTGAACCCCGACCGAGTCCGCGCCGTTCGCGGCGGCTGCCAGCGCCAGCGCCTGGCCGATGCCTCCGTCCTTGCCGGAGCCCGTGATCAGGACCCGTTTGCCTGCAAAGGCGGATTTGTATGCTTCACCGAATTCGAACTTGCCAATGTCCGCCGTGAACGCCATCGTGAACCCCTCCGTTATCGTTATATTCCCCTGTCAGCAAGGGTACCCCAGATTCCGGGGCGCATGGGACGCTGTTAGCCGATGGTCTAACGTGCCGGCCGCGGCGCGTCGACAAGGCTCACGCGAGCACCGACAGGTCGGCGAATAGGACGTAGATCGCGAGCACCAGGAGCACGAGGATTGCACCCAGCTTGCGCGCATGCGCCCATGGCGTCATGTCGACCGCTTGCACGTCGATCTGCTGCCACTCTTCGTCGAGCGGTGAGAGCTCCCCGATGACCAGCATCAGCAGCACCAGGTAGGCGAACACGAGGCCGAGAAAGTGGAATTCGTGCAGCGAGTCGACGATGAGCGCCAAAGGCGGCACGAAGTAGCCTGCGGCGATCACGACGAATCCCGAGACGAGCGCGAGCTTGGCCGCTTTGGGCGGCACGCGCCGCGTGAGCATGCCCACCAGTACCACTGAGAAGATCGGTATGAAGTAGATGCCGTTCATCTTCTGCAGGTACGAGAAGATGCTTTCCTGGCCGGCCAGGAGCGGCGCGAGCGTCATCGAGAAGATCGCGATCGCCCAGCCGAAGACCTTGCCCGAGCGCACCACCTGTTCGTTGCTGGCGTTCCTGTTGATGAGGTTGCGGTACAGCCCCAGGCTGAACAGGGTGCAGGTGCTGTTCAGTGCCGAATTGAAGCTGGACAGGATTGCGCCCATCATCGCCGCGGCGAAGAAACCGGCATAGGCCGTCGGCAGGACCTTGTTGACCAGCAGTCCGTAGGAATGGTCGGCACGGACGTCCTGGCCGGCGAACATCGCGAACGCGATCATGCCCGGAATCACGAGGTACATCGGGCCGAAGAGTTTCAGGAACCCGGTCGCCAGCACGCCTTTCTGGCCCTCGGCGAGCGAGCTGGCACCGAAAGTCCGCTGGATGATCTGCTGGTTCGTGGTCCAGTAGAACAGGTGCAGCAGCAGGACGCCGCTGAATACGGTGCCGATGGGCACCGAGCTGTCCGCGCCGCCGATGGAATTGAAGCGGTCCTCGTTGCCGCGGCCGAGCGCGGCAAGCCCCTCGACGAAGCTGCCGTCGCCGAGCGTCTTGAGACCGAACCAGGTGATCATCAGCCCGCCGGCCAGGAGTCCGATGCCGTTCAGCAGGTCCGACACGGCCACGGTCCTGAGACCGCCGAACAGGGCATACAGCGAGCCGATGATGCCGACGAGCCAGACGATGACCCACAGCGTCTGCTGGTGCGACTGCAGCCCCAGCATGCCCTGCACGTCGAGGATGCCGATCAGGCCCGTCGCGCCGGTGTAGAGGATGATCGGCAGCAGAATCACCGCGTAGGCAATGAGAAAGATGAAGTCGGTGATCAGCCGGGTCTGGTGGTCGAAGCGTATCTCGAGGTACTCCGGGACCGTCGATACGCCGCTCTTGAGAAACCTCGGCAGGAAGAACAGCGCCGCGGCGACAAGCGCCAGCACGGCGACAACCTCCCACACCATGACCGAGAAGCCGTAGGTGAAGGCTGCGCCGTTCAGGCCGACCATCTGCTCCGTCGACAAATTGGTGAGCAGCAGCGAGCCGGCGATAAGCGGCCAGGTCAGGCTGCGGCCGGCAAGGAAGTATCCCTCACTGGTTTCGTGGTCGTCCTTGCGTGTCAGCCACCAGGTAATTGCTGCCACGAGGCCCGTGAAGAACAGGAATGAAACCAGGATCATAGTGCGCACTTTCCACGACGACAGCGCCCGGATTATGCATTAGCATTGGAATGCACGCGAATTGCCGACGCGACATTTCTGTGCGCCGTCAGGATCCCCTGGGCGCTGGCACTTGCGCCCAACGTCTTTCTCGAGGTTTTTGCTGATGTTGGGAAAGAGATTTCGAAAGTTCATCGCGGAGATCATCAACCGGACGCTGTTCCTGCAGATGACCGGCTTGCTGGCATTCCTGTGGCTGGTTTTCGCAACAGCCCTGTTTGCCGTGGAGCGCGGCGCCGCGGACAGTTCCATTCGGTCCCTTGGCGATGCCCTCTACTGGGGCATCGCGGCACTGTCGACCGCAGGCATCGCCGACACCCCGGTCTCGGGCACGGCCAAACTGATCGGCGGCACCTGGATCATCATCGGTTCGGTCCTGTTCTTCGGCATCATCGTGAGCACGGTAACCGCGTATTTCATGCGGCCGGTGCAACGCCCGCCCGACCAGATCATCGAATCCATCGAGTACAGCCTGGAGGAACTCGACCAGCTGACGCTGGAGGAACTGGATCTCCTGAAAGAGACGGTCGATACGCTGATCGAGCACGTGGAGCACATAAAGAGCCGCCGGCAATGACGGCCCGTTGATGTCGCCGACGCGGCGGCGGCGCAGATCCTGACGGTATCCCGTAAGCGATTCTACGTAGCGCGATGCGGGGGCGGAAATGTCATGATGGTCGGCAGGCCTGTTCCTGCAGAGGAGGGACCCCATGAGCGACGCCGGGGGGGCCGACAATGGCCTCGACCTCTATGTCATCGCGCAACGGCAGTTCGATCGCGCCCTGTCCTGGATCGACGAACTGAAGTCCGGGCTCATCGATTACCTGGTAACGCCAAAGCGCACCGTGCACGTGCGTTTCCCTATTCACATGGACGACGATTCCGTGCGGACGTTTCACGGCTTCAGGGTGTTGCACAACTCGTCGCGTGGGCCGGGCAAAGGTGGCATTCGCTACCACCCGGACGTGACCGAGCACGAAGTAGCCGCGCTGGCCGCGCTGATGACCTGGAAGACGGCGTTGGCCGATCTTCCGTTCGGTGGCGCCAAGGGCGGTGTGGTCTGCAATCCCAAGGAACTGAGCCGCGCCGAACTCCGGCGCATCACGCGCCGTTTCGTGATCGAGCTGGGTGATGCGATCGGGCCGCACACGGATATCCCGGCACCCGACGTCTACACCAACGAGCAGACCATGGCGTGGATCTACGACACCTTCGACGTGTTCCACCGGGGGCAGAACAACCGGGCCGTCGTCACGGGCAAGCCGCTGCGGCTGGGCGGGTCGCTCGGCCGCGACTCTGCGACCGGGCGCGGCTGCCTGAACGCAACGGAGCGCTTCCTCGAGCACCGGATCGTCGACGGACTGGACAGTCTTGCCGGCGCCCGCGTCGCGATCCAGGGGCTCGGCAACGTGGGCGCGCACAGCATGCAGTTGTTCCATGAAGCCGGGGCGACGATCGTATGCGTGTCCGATTCGCAGGGTGGTGTTGCCGACGATGCGGGTCTCGACCCGCGGGACGTGCTGGCACACAAGGCCGAACACGGCAGCGTCGTCGGTCTGCCGGAGACAAAAACGATCACCAACGAGGACCTGCTCGCCTGCGACTGCGACATACTGATCCCGGCCGCGCTCGAGTGCCAGGTTCGGAAGGACAACGCGGCGGACGTAAAGGCGCGGCTTGTCGTGGAGGCGGCGAATGCACCGGTAACGCCCGAGGCAGACGAGGTATTGCAGCAAAGAGGCATCGTCGTCCTGCCGGATATCGTCGCCAACGGCGGCGGCGTCGTGGTCAGCTATTTCGAGTGGGTGCAGAATCTCGAGAACCAGCAGTGGCCGCTCGACGAGGTGGAGCGCAAGCTGAAGTCGAAGATGGAGGCGTCGGTGGACGCCATGGTTGCACGATGGCAGGTGATTCGGGAGAAAAACGACCGCGAGGACCGCTCGCCGCCGACGCTCAGGGACGCGGCGCTGGTCGAGGCCATAACACGGCTGTCCGAGGTCATCCTGCAGCGCGACATCTGGATGTAGCCGGCGCAGGCACTTTCAGCGCGCCGTGAACAGGTCCGCGCATGCCGTGTTGGTGATCAGCAGCACCGAGGGATGCTTCAGGCGCCGCTCAGGCGAAATCGCGTAGAAGCGCTCCTCGATTTCGTCGGTCCGGCCAACGACCGCCATCCGGTACATCCTGCAGATTTCCTCCTCGATCGCGGTGGATGCGGCAAACAGGCCCGCACCGGCTTCGCCGAACGCCTTCATGAGCGCGCTGTCGTCGAACTCGCCCGCGACGCGCGGTGACAGGTCGTGGGTTTCGAACCAGTCGTCGAGGCGGCGGCGCAGCGCGGAATTCTGCGACGGCAACAACATCGGAGCATCCTGCAGGCTTTCGGGAAAACGGTTGCGGTAGCGTCGTGCGTGCCTGCGCTGCGCGAAAAATGACATGCCGCTGCCGCCCAGCCGATGATTGTAGGCCTTGAGGCTGAGGCCATCGGGCACCGGCTGATCGGATAACACGATGTCGATCCTGTGTATTGCGAGCTCCGACAGGAGGTTTTCGAGAGACGATTCCTGGCAGCGGACGCGGACCCGGTGTTCCCCCGTCAGCGCCGGTGCGATGATGCGCTCCGCGATCAGCTTCGGCATGGAGCTGACGACCCCGACGTTCAGCGTCGTCGGCGCATTGAGCCGGTTGCCGCGCACCACATTGGCAAGCTCGGCGCCGACCGAGAAGATCTCGTCGGCATACTGGAACACGACCCGCCCGGTCTCGGACAGCACCAGCCGGCGGCCGACCCGGTTAAAGAGCGGCTGGCCGACGGCCTCGTCGAGCAGCTTCAGCTGGCCGCTGATCGTCTGCGGGGTCAGGTGCAGAACCGAGGACGCCCTGGCGATGCTGCCTTCCCGTGCGACGGTCCAGAAGTACTGCAGGTGGCTGTAATTCAAATGACGCACAGGCTTGTCTTCCCCCGCTCGGATACGGTTTTCGAAACATCGAGAATACCGAAGTATTCTATCGAATAGTTCGACTGGATCGATATGAATTTCACGGTAGGCTTGGACACGTGAAAGAGGAGAGGACCATGAATATCAATGTCAGCACCCAAGGCATTCGAGGCGATTCGGGCACGGAGTCGTTCGTGCGCGAACAGATCCAATCGGCACTGCAGCGGTTCGAAGAGCAGGTCGTATCGGTCGACGCCTTTCTGAAAGACATCAACGGCCCCAAGGGCGGCATCGACAAGCAGGCCCTGATCCGGGTCCGCCTGCGCAACCGCCAGGTCATCGCCACCGAGATTGCCCGCGCGCAGCTTCGCGCGGCCGTAATCGTCTCGGTGCGCAAGGCCAAGCGCGCTGTGCGGCGGAGCCTGAAGAAGTCGCAGCTGCGGCACCGGTGGCGGGCCGGGGCCGGCCTCACGGAGGTCACCGAGAGTTGAATCGCGGCACCGGCGCGCTGGCGCCTCGCGCACCGGTGCTCCTGTCATGGAACAGCACCCCCACGCATGGCTGTTCTTCGTGCCGTTCATCATCGTCACCAGTTTTGCCGTGCTGAACCTGTTTATCGCACTGATCGTCAACTCGATGCAGACGATGCAGGTCGAGACGAACGAGCACGTGAAGGCCGAAGCGCTGGCGGCACATGAGGAGCGTGAAGTACTATCCCGCCAGATCCGGGCGCTGACCGCCGAGATCCGGCAGATTCGTGAAGCACTGAGAAAAGAATGAGCGTGGACCCGGTCATCCTGTTTTTCGTCCTCGGGCTCGTAGCGGGGCTGGCGAAGTCCGATCTCAGGATACCGCCGGCTATCTACGACCTCCTGAGCACCTTGTTGCTGATCACGATTGGCCTCAAGGGCGGTGTCGAGCTGGCGCGTTCTCCGCTCGCCGGGGTGTTGCCGCAGGCTGCCGGAGTCCTGGCGATCGGGTTCATCCTGCCGCTGCTGGTCTTCCCGGTGCTGCGCGGCGTCGCACGATTCAGCAGGGCAGATTCTGCGTCGCTCGCGGCACATTACGGTTCGGTGAGCGTCGCCACCTTCGCGGTGGGCGTGGCGTTCCTCACTGAGCGCAACGTGTCCTATGATTCACAGCTGCCGCTGTTCCTCGTCCTGCTGGAGGTGCCCGCGATTATCGTCGGCATCCTGCTGGCGCGCGGCCTGAGCAGTGGCCAGTCCTGGGGCAAGTTGCTGCACGAGATCCTGCTGGGCAAGAGCATCGTACTGCTCGTCGGCGGACTCGCGATTGGCTGGGCCGCGGGCCCCGCCGGGGTGCAGCCGCTCGAACCGCTGTTCTTTGACCTCTTCAAGGGCGTGCTCGCGCTGTTCCTGCTGGAAATGGGGCTGATCGCCGCCGGGCAGGCCCAGGCGCTGCGCAGCAAAGGCCTGCCGCTGATCGTTTTCGGTGTGCTGGCGCCGCTGCCGCTCGCCGCTATCGGCGCTTGTGCCGGCTGGGCCATGGGCCTCTCGGTCGGCGGCACCACCTTGTTGGCCGTGCTGACCGGCAGCGCGTCCTACATTGCGGCGCCCGCAGCCATTCGCATTGCGGTGCCCGAAGCAAATCCCTCGCTGTCGCTCACCGCGTCACTCGGTGTAACGTTCCCGTTCAATATATTCGTGGGAATACCGATCTATTACTCGATAGCCACAGCGCTGCATCAGTGGGGAGGGTGAAGCCGTGCCGGACGACAGCCGAAAACTGATTACCATTGTTACCGAGGCGATACTCGAGGTGGAGCTCTGCGAGCACCTCGAGAAGCTCGGCGCCACCGGTTACACGGTCACGAATGCCAGGGGCTCCGGCCACCGCGGAATTCGCGATGCGGGCTGGTCGTCGAGCAGCAACGTCCGCATCGAGGTGGTGTGCAATGAGGAAGTCGCACAGCGCATCGCTACCAGCCTGCGCGACCACTACTACAACGACTACGCGATGATACTTTTCGAGAGCGATGTGCGAGTCCTGCGTCCGGAGAAGTTCTGAGAAGGACCGAGATATGTATGCTTGCAAGAGTGAGACGGAGGTCCGTCTCCTGACCGATATTCAACTGGTATCCTTGTGACGGTGTATTAGCCTGGCGGCCGTGCGTTGCCGGGATTTTGAACTTCGTCACGGTGCGCGTTATCCAATTTTCCCTGCAAAATAGCCCTCGGATAGCCAGACTATCCGGTCTGTTGCTCGTCGCACTGCTCGCCGGCGTGGTTTATGCGCCGGGATTGTCTGGTGGTCTTTACCTCGATTCAACCAAGCTCTACCAATTGGAGCAGATTTACCGCGAACACGGTGCCGAAGTCGAGTTGGAAGACCTGGGTTTCGCTCGAAAATACGGTCGCATCATTCCCCAACTCAGTTTCTATCTGAATATCGTCGTTAGCGACGGGGTCGATCCGTATACGATCAAGATGACGAATGTCGTTATCCATGTCGTCAATGCGATGCTGGTGTATTTATTCGTGGCTATGCTTTTGAAGAGAACACGGTATCGCGATCAGGGCCGTTTGCTTGCCGCTGCGGTAGCCATGATTTGGCTGATATCGGCTGTCAACGTCAGTGGCGTTCTGTACGCCGTGCAAAGAATGAATCAGTTGGCGACCTTGTTTTCGCTCGCTGCGTTAATCGTGTACGTTAGATTCCGCGGTGAAGCTTCGGCGCCTGCGACGCCAGACGCAACGCGGGTGGCGCTGGCTGCTGGCGTCGGTGCGTTCAGCATCCTGGCGTACGCGTCCAAGGAGAACGCGGTGCTAATCCCGGTATTCATCGTTCTCGTCGAGCTATTCCTTTTCCCCGATCTACCGAAGTGGCTCGGAAAAAAGGCCGGTATTGCCACAATCGTGGCGGCGTCGCTGTTGCTCGTCGCACTACTGATCGGTTTCCTACCGGGCATCAGCCTGATGGATTACAGCGATCGCACATTTACGCTTGAGGAGCGCGTGCTCACGCAGGCGCGAATACTCTGGATGTACATAGGGCAACTGATCGTTCCCACTACATCCGCCATCGGCCTATACCAGGACGGCATCCCGCTATCGACCGGACTTTTTTCGCCGCCTGCGACGGCGTCGGCGATTGCCGGACTCACAGGCCTGGTCGTTTTTGTAGTTCGTTATCGCGCCGACGAGACGATCGGCATCATTGCATTCGGACTCGCGTTTTTTCTTGCCGGACATATGTTGGAAAGCTCGGTATTTCCGCTGGAGCTTTATTTCGAGCATCGAAACTACCTGCCGTCCGTAGGCCTGTACCTGGCCTTCGTTCTTGCCGCCTATTGGATTCTGCGACGCATTCCACAGCCTTACGCGACGGGGATTGCGGTGGTGTATCTCGTCGGAGCCGTGTTTGTCGCGCATGCGAAAGCCGGCACCTGGTCGGATGAAGAGCGCGTGTACCGTCTGGCGCTGGCACGAGACTATGTCTCGCCCAGGGCGGCAAGCGGCATGGCACAGCTTTACCTCGAAAGGGGACAGATCGCGCCGGCCGTAGCGCTGCTCGACAGGGTGATTGCCGAGTCACCGAACGAAGCATTTCGAGCGAGGTTGCAGAAGCTGTATTTGTGGTGCGCTACCGGCGCGGGCCCGGATGAGCTTCTGTATTCACGGCTTGCGGACGTTACTGGGCGGGAACTTGCCATCGAGGTTTCGCAGGCCATGTCCAACGTGGTCAGTGTCTATCAGTCGACCGGATGCGATGCAATTAAGGTCGACCGGCTGGTTCCGGCTCTCGAATCGGTATCGGCAGCACTGCGCGCCCAGGAACGATCCTCGTGGCATATCGATTACTATGTCGCCGAACTGTACGCGACATTTGATAATCAGCAGGCGGCGCGTTGGCTCGAGCAGCTGTTCCTCGATGGAGAGGAATCGGCCGGCTGGGCCCTGATCGAGATGCTGAAACGTGACGAACGCATCCGCGTCGATCCGGGTACGGCAGATGCTCTCGAGGCACTGGGCGCACGTACACCATGAAGACGGCTATCAAACCGCTCCGAGCTTGCGGAACGCCACGAACAGCATCGCGACAGAAAGCAGGACGAACAGCACGCTGATCGCCCTGCGCATCGTGTGCGGCGACACGCGGCCCTGCAGGCGCGGTCCTATCTGTCCGCCGATCAACACGCCCGGGATGTCATAGCACAGCAGGTTCCAGGGCACGGCGCTCCATCCGCCGCTATTGATCATCTGCGCGAACAGCGTTGTCGATGCGAATACCACTGTCGTGATCACCACCATCACCGAGGTTGCGGCGGCGACGGCGATGGGCAGGCCCTTGCGCGTGAGCTGCGAGATCGTCACTTCACCGATGCCTACCGAGACCATGCCGGTCAGGAAGGCGCCGGTAGCGGTCAACACGTTGCTGCCCGCCCCGAGCCGCGGTACGTCGTAGGCGTAGGTATGGCCCTTCGAGTCGACGATCGTGCGCCACCCGGCATCTTTCATTGCGACCGCCGCGGCCGTTGCCGGTGGCCGGTTGCGCCACATGACGACCGACAGGATGGCAACCAGGAGCGCATAGCTTGCCAGCAGCACGCTATCGTGCACGACCCCGGCAGTGAGGGCGCCGGCAATCGCCACCGGCACCGAAACCACGACGATCCTTGCGGCCAGGCGGTAATCGATCAGCTTGCGGCGGTAGTAGCCGATGAAGCCCGAGAGGAAGCCGAAGGTCTGCGTGATCAGCGCCGTTGCTATCGCCGCGATGGTCGAGCCGAGTACGTACTCCGGCCCCAGCAAGCGGAAACACGAGAATAAAGATCGGGGTGAAAAGAGCCGCGCCGCCGATGCCGCTGAGCATCGCGCAGGTGGCGACCAGGATCGAAACCGGGAACATGAACCAGTAAAGGGTGAAATCCATTGCATAGCCGACGCTGGAGATTGGCCGCGATAGTGTATGCCACGCCGCGGGCGCAGCCTACGGATTGAACGAGCAGAGCCGCCAATGCGGCCTGGAGCCCGTATCGAAAACGCGGCGGTCGTTTTTTGTTGCGTCGAGCTCGAGAAGGCCGCGCGCCGGCCACGCGCGGCCGGACGATCGTCAGTTGTTTTTCGCGCCCTGTTCGATCCAGGTGCCGATGGTCTCGATGTTCGTTCGGGACAACGCGAAGCCCCTGCCTTCAGCCAGCGACTCGTCGTGGTGTGGCGGCATGTGGATCTTCGGGTCGACCTTCTCGGTAACGACCAGGTACAGCGAACTGGACATCGGGCTGCCGGGTACCACGACTTTGCCGAACTTCGTTCCCTGCATCACGGATTGGTAGTCATCGACGGCGAACCCGCTTGCGGCTTCGCCTTCACCCGCGCCGGAATGGCAGCTGACGCAGTAGTTGTCGAGGATGGGTTGCACGTCTGCCGTGAAAGTCACCTGGCGTTCGCAGCCGGTAAGGGCGATGCAGGTCAGGGCTATCGGCAACAATATGGAGGGCTTAACGCTCATGGGACGATCCTCAAGGGGTCCTGGTTCAACGCTAGGGCAAGGCTGGCGATGCCGCTATCGTGGCTTTCCACAGGGACCGGGGCTGGGCTGCTACAAGGCTTCGATCCTGTAGTATGGTTTATTATTTGCAGCAGCCGTGCCCAGCGAAGAACCGAAACTCGATCTGGTATTTGGCGCCAGCGGATACATTGGCAGCAACCTGACGCCGTTTCTGCGCGACCAGGGCAGAACCGTGCGTGCGTCGTCACGCACGATCGAAGTGCTGGAAGGGCGCGGCTGGACGGGCGTCGAGTTGTGTGAGGCCGATGCGTTGCAGCCGGACACGCTCGACGCGGCGCTCTCAGGAGTCGACACGGCCTACTACCTGGTGCACTCCATGGCCGCGGGGAAAGAGTTTCCGGAACTCGACGCCAGGGCCGCGCGCAATTTTGCCGAAGCCGCAGCGCGCCAGCGCGTGCGCCGTATCGTGTACCTGGGTGGACTGATTCCGAAACAGGCCCGGTCCACGCACCTGCAGTCGCGCGCGGAAACCGGCGACATTCTCAGGGACGGCCGCGTGCCGGTCACCGAAATTCGCGCCGGCATGATCATCGGGCCGGGTTCCGCGGCCTGGGAGGTAATCCGGGACCTGGTCAACCACCTGCCGGTCATGGTGACGCCGCGCTGGGTGTTTTCGCGTTCCACACCGATCGCGCTCGGCAACCTGCTGCGTTACCTCGCGGAGGTGCCCGGATTCGAGGAAACGGCCGGCGAGACCTACGACGTAGCAGGGCCCGATGTGCTGACGTATGCCGAGATCATGCGCCAGTACGGCGCACTGGTGGGCAAACGGCCGCTCATCATACCGGTGCCGGTCCTGACGCCACGCCTGTCTTCGTACTGGCTGCGTCTCGTGACGTCGGTGCCGACCCCGGTTGCGCGAGCGCTCATAGACGGGCTGTCGCAGGACGTCATCGCTGAAGACAATCGGCTCGCAGCGCTCATCCCGCAGGAACTGCTCGGTTTCGAGGCTGCGGCGCGCAAGGCGCTCGAGGCGGAACGCCGGCACGCGGTACCGGCACACTGGGTCGACGGGTCCTATGCCTGCGAGGATTTTCGACCGCAATACAGCTTCTATTCGAAGCAGGCGGACGGCAGCGCGGAAACGCCAGCGACGGCCGCCAGTATCTGGGATGTAATTTGCCGCATCGGCAACGATGGCGACTTTTTCTACGGTTATTACCTCTGGTGGTTACGGCGAGCGCTGGACTGGATCGTCGGCGGGCCGAGCTTTCGACGCCGTCGACGCGATCCGCAGGAACTCCGCGTCGGCGACGTGATCGATGCCTGGCGCGTCATCGCGCTGGAGCCGAACAAGCGCCTGACACTGCTGATGGAGATGAAGGGCCCCGGTTTCGGCGTGCTGGAATTCACGATTCGTGATGCAGGCGACCGGCGGCAGATTCACATGCGGGCGCACTGGCATCCGGCGGGGGTATGGGGTCTCCTCTACTGGTATGCACTGTTGCCGGCGCACGTTTTCCTGTTCAACGGCACTACCCGCCGAATCGCGGGGCGAGCAGAGCGGACGCCGGGCTGAGGCTGGATCGCGGGCCTTACTGGCCGACATGCCGGCCGAAAACTGTACCTTCGTACGGCAGGATTGCGCCCGGATCGACTACACTCGAGGATAGGGGTAGTGGGTGCAAATCAAGGCTTCGGGACATTTCCCGGAGAACGGGGTAAATGATCAGGAATGAACGCCACAACCTTGCTTACGCAATAGCAGGGCTACTCATCCTGGCGTTCTTCGTCTGGACCTTCAACCTGCTGTTCAGCATCCAGAGCAACTGGGCGGAATCCAACGACGTGACCGCGATGGACAAGGACGTTCATGCGCTGTTCGACCCGTGGCGCAATCTTAGCCGCCCCGGCAACGATGTGCTCGAGAACTACGAGGTCGATGCCCAGGTGAAGGCGCTGGGCCGCTACCTGCAGGAGTACCGGCAGGCGCGCGGCCGCCTCGACATACACGAGCACTCAACGCTGGATCTCGGCGAGCACTCCCGGGGCATGGACGCGGCCGCGCGTGAAGTGGAAACACTCGCGTGGCGTGTGCTGGACCTCGCTGAAGAGCGCGAAATGCAGCGTCTCGCAGGTGCAGACCCGGCCCTGGTCAGTGCAGCGGAGACCGAGGCGGCGACGACCATGGCGCGTATGGACCAGGCTTTCCAGTCGGGTCTCGAAGTTATCGCGGCGATGGACCAGATGCTCGATCAGAGGTTGCTCGATCTCGACGCGGCGAGACGCGCCGGGGTCGGCAGCCTTTATCTCATCGTGATCGTCGCGCTGGTCAGTTCGGCATTGAGCCTCGCGCTGTTGCGCAGGACCGGGACACAGGGCGAGGCGCTGCGCTCCGGCTCCGAACGCCTCAACGCGATCGTCAACAATGTTGTGGACGGGATCGTAATCGTCGACGATCAAGGAGGCATCGAGTCGATGAACCGCCCGGCAGAGAAGATGTTCGGCTATTCCTCCGAGGCGGTCGTGGGGCGAAACTTCCGCAGCCTCATTCAATCCGGAAGCCGTGAGCTATACAACGCGGCGGATTTTCGGCCCGAGTCGCCGCTGGCGGGCAAGGTGTTCGAAAATACCGGCCTGCGCCAGGACGGTTCGGAGTTTTCCATGGAACTGGAAGGTACGGCGATCAACGTGGGCGGCCGGCCTCTCATCGTGCACATTGCGAGGGATGTAACCGAGCGCAAGCGTGCGCAGAAGCGCCTGCAGCTGGCGGCGACCGTCTTCGAGAATACCAGCGAAGGCATCATGATCACGGACAGCGCCGGGCGCCTGCAGTCCACGAATCCGGCATTTACCGCCATTACGGGCTTCGCGGCGGACGAAGTCATCGGGCAGAATCCGAGGATTCTGCAGTCCGGACTGCAGTCGCGGGAATTCTACCTGCAGATGTGGGATTCCATCGCGGAGACGGGGCAATGGCAGGGTGAGATCATTAATCGCAGGAAGAACGGCGAAGCCTACACGCAATGGCTCAATATCAACGCAGTCAGGGATGTCAGCGGCAAAGTTACGCACTACGTCGGCGTGACCTTCGACATCAGCGAATTGAAAGCCTCGGAACGCATGAAGGACGAGTTCATCGCTTCCGTGAGTCATGAGTTGAGAACGCCGTTAACTTCGATACACGGCTCGCTGGGATTGCTCGACAGCGGTGTCGCATCCGCGTCGCCGGAGAAGTCGGCGGAGTTGATCAGGATCGCCAAGGGCAACAGCCATCGGCTCTTGCGACTGATCGATGACATTCTCGCAATCGCCAAGATCGAGTCAGAGAAGATGAAATTCCACCTGCGGTCAGTGAATGTCGCTGAGCTGGTGGCCAGTGCCGTCGAGGCGAACCAGGAGTACGCGAAGCAGTTCGGCGTGCAGATCGACATGGACCCGGGCCCGGACGATGCGCGCGTGCTCGGCGACAAGGACCGCCTCATGCAGGTGCTTGCCAACCTGCTCTCGAACGCGGCCAAACACTCGCCTGGGGGTGGCACGATAGAAGTAACGACTGTCAGCAAAGACGGATACTGGCGTATCTGCGTCACCGACTGTGGCCCCGGGATTCCCAAATCATTCCGCGGCGAGGTTTTCAAGAAATTCGCTCAGGCCGACGCAACGGACCGGCGCCGGCGCGGCGGCACGGGTCTCGGTCTCAGTATCTCGAAAGCCATCATCGACAGGCTGGGCGGCCGCATCGGCTTCGATTCGGAGCCTGGAGTTCGCACGTGCTTTTACTTCGAACTGCCGAAGATGCAGCCGCACTGGACGGTCGAAGCAGGCGGCGAACGTATCGTTGCCAGCACCGGCCTGCAGGCATCGGCGAGGTAGCTGGCGTGTTGGTCGGGTCCTTGCAGAGGATACTGTACGTCGAGGACGACACGGATATCCGCAAGATCGTCAGCATGTCGCTCGAGTTGGTCGGCGAGTATACCGTTGCCGCTTGCGAGTCCTGCGCCGACGCGCTGAGAGTGGTCGACGATTTTGGCCCGGACCTGTTGCTGCTCGACGTCATGATGCCGGAGGTGGACGGTCCCTCGACGTTGCGGCAATTGCGCAAGCGCGAGAGCGCAGCGAGTGCGCCGGCAGTATTCATTACGGCCAAGGTGCAGGCAGGGGATATGGCGCATTACCGGCGGCTGGGCGTGCTCGACGTGATCGTCAAACCCTTCGATCCGATGGCGCTGTCCGATCGGGTCGGAGAGATATGGCAACGGTACCGGAGTGGCGATCATGACGACGCCGGATGAACTGGTTGCGATGGAACTGGCGCGATTGTCGGCGAACTTCGTCGAGCAACTGCCGGAGCAGGTGCGCGCAGTTGAGGACGATGTGGCGGCGTGGCTGGATGCGCCGCGCGATGCGAAGCGGTACGAGATCGTGAGTCACCGGGTGCACCAGCTCAAAGGTTCTGGCAGTACCTTCGGCTGCCCGGGCATCAGCCGGGCGGCACGAACGCTCGAACAGTGCATGGGTACTTACCGGCGCGACATCGACGCCGGCCAGCCGCCGGCAATCACCGCCGTTGAATCGGCGATGGTGCAGTTGCAGAATGAAGGTAGGCGAGTGCAGACGGGGTCGCGCGAGCCGGAGGGGGACAATGAGGGTACTTCTGATCGAAGACGATATGCCGATCCAGGAGTTGTTGCGCGCCTATTTCGAGGCCAAGGGCCACACGGTCAGCGCGGCAGCGGACGGCGTCGAGGGTCTGAAAGCCTTCAACGCCGCGTTGCCGGAACTCGTGCTGCTGGACGTGGGCCTGCCGAGAATCGATGGCTGGGCCGTGCTGCAGGCCATCCGTGCGTCCTCGTCGGTTCCGGTCGTGCTTCTGACGGCGCTCGACGACACCGAGGATGTGGTCAAGGGTCTCGCCATGGGCGCAGACGACTACCTGACCAAGCCATTCGACGTTCGTGAACTCGATGCGCGCGTGCAGGCCGTTCTGCGCAGACTGGATCCGCAGGAGAAGGTCACCGGTTTCGACGTCGGCCGCATCCACATCGACGATCGCAGCAAGACCGTGACCGTCGGCGATTCGTTCCTGTCCCTGTCCCCGAAGGAGTACAAGCTCCTGAGGTTGCTGGCGAGCGAGCCGGGGCGCGTCTTCTCCAGTGACGAGATCATCGCGCACCTCTGGCCCGACAGCGACCGCGCGGCGGCCAACGATGTGAAGCAATACATCCATCTGCTGCGCGGCAAGCTCTACCGGTCCGCCGACATCGGCGATCCGATCGAGAACATCAAGGGATTCGGCTACCGCCTGACCAGCTGAGCCCGGTTCCCGTGGGCTTTTAACCCGATTTTGACTTTGCCCTGACGGGCTTCTATGGCCGCGCCCGCGCGCGCATCGGACAATGACCCTCAAATGACGTAGCCGATGCGTACGAGCGCTGCAACTGAGCGCGTTTCCGACAAGCGGGTGGATAGTCAATTGTCGATCACTGGGCTGCAAACGTCTCCCTCAAGCAATACCGACATGTATTGCGAACCCGATGCGGCGGGTACTTCGGTATCCGCCGCTTTTTGTGGTGCACCGGGGATCGTCCGCACCGGGATTAGCTCCGGCCCGGATCGGCTCGAATTCGTGTCGGGGGTTTACTGCTTCCGCGGGTCGGCGCACGTCGTCCTTGCGGCCGCACGCGCCGCACTTCGTGGAACGCCGCCGGGCGTCCGGGTCGTGCTTCTCGAGCCAGAGCTGGAACACGGCCGGAGGCCCCGCAGAGTGCGACGATTAGGGCCAGTGGCAGGAGATAGCTGGTCATCGTGGCGGCGCCTCAGGAGGTATCGAACAAGCCGGCGATTCCGACGAACGCCATCGACAGTATGCCGGCAATGATCAGGTTCATCGCCGTTCC